>NZ_SMOK01000047.1 GCF_004353925.1 Pseudomonas sp. H9
TCGCAATCGCGGGGCAAGCCCGCTCCCACCGACGGGCATGGTGCAAGGCGTTGTCCGACAGGCAAGCAAGCGGATGCTATCGCTTGAAAAACGCTTCAGCGTTGCGAGGATTTAGCCAAAGCGGCGTTTTTAATCTGTGTGAGCAGCAGTCTTGCTGATTCTGGTGGGAGCGGGCTTGCCCCGCGATTGCGGTGTGTCAGTGAAATCGCAATCGCGGGGCAAGCCCGCTCCCACCGACGGGTATGGCGCAAGGCGTTGTCCAACAGGCAAGCAAGCGGATGCTATCGCTAAAGAAAGCTTCAGCGTTGCGAGGATTTAGCCAAAGCGGCGTTTTTAATCTGTTGGAGCAGCTGTCTTGCTGATTCTGGTGGGAGCGGGCTTGCCCCGCGATTGCGGTGTGTCAGTGACATCGTAATCGCGGGGCAAGCCCGCTCCTACCGGCGCAGGGGGATGTGCATGAGTACGCGCAGGCCATCGCTCTGGCTGTCGAATCGCAACGAGCCGGCGCAGCGCTGTACGATGGCTTGGACAATCGCCAGGCCCAGACCGCAGCCACCGCTCTGGTCATTGCGCCAGAAGCGTTCGGTAAGGCGTTCAAGGTCTTGCTCGGCAATGCCCGGGCCGTGGTCACGCACCAGAAAGGCTACCTGCCCCTTGTCCATCTGCACCGCCAACTCCACCGGCTCGGTTCCACGGGTATGGCGCAAGGCGTTGTCCAACAGGTTGCGCAAGGCAGTCACGGCCAGGGGCGAAGGCATGCCGAGATAAGCCTGGGCCGCGTCCGGTGCCAACTGCAGATTGATCCGCTGCGCATCGGCAAGGCCGGTGTCCTGGATGGCCTGGCGCGCGACCTGTTCGGCACTGCTCTGTACACCGTCCTCGAACGACAGGCTGCCTTCAACACGCGCCAACAGCAGCAGTTGCTCCAAAGTTTTGTGCATGCGGTCGGCGCCCTGCTCGGCACACTCCAGGGCCTGTTCACGGGTGGCCCCCTCGGTCATACGTGCCACTTGCAGGTGGGTCTTGATCGCAGTCAACGGCGTACGCAGCTCATGGGCGGCGTCATCGGTGAGACGACGCTCGCGTTCGATGGTCTGGGCAATGCGCAGGAATAGCTGATTCTGGGCGTCCTGCAACGGCTGCAGTTCGCTGGGCAAACCACGCACCTGCAAGGGTTCAAGGGCGTCCGGGCGACGCCTGCGCAAGGCGTCACGCATGCGGTTGAGCGGTGCCAGGCCTTTGCCGATGCCAATCCACAACAAGCCCAGGCTGCCCAGCAACGCCACCAGCACCGGTGCCGACGCGGCCAGCAGAATCGAACGGTTCAGGGCCTCGCGTTCCTGATGACGGTCAGCGGTGGTAATGCGTACGTCACCACGGTAATAGGTAAAGGTTCGCCAGCGTGCGCCCTCAATGGTTTGATCGCGAAAACCGCTGCGATCATCCTCAAGGTTGTGTTCTTGATTGTGGTTGCGGGCAATGATCTCGCCACGCAGCGAGCTGACCTGACAGGCCATGCCATCCGGCACGCTGAGCTGGTCGGCACTCAGTTGCGTGCCGCCACCCTTGGCCACCAGCGGTTGTGGCAGTTGATCGATCAACCCAGCCACCATGCGCGCCGACGCCACCAGGCGCTGGTCGAGGGAGAACATCATCTGGAAGCGTAGGTCGCGCAGCATCCAGGCTGCGGCCAGGGCCCAGATCAGCACAAAGGCGGCGCCGAGGATCAGCGTCAGGCGTACACGCAAACTCATGGAGACTCAACCTCGGGCAGCTGTGCAGGCCCCAGGCGATAGCCCAGACCGCGTACGGTTTCGACAATGCCGTTACCCAGCTTGCGCCGCAGGTGATGGATATGCACGTTCAAGGCATTGCTCTCGACCTCGTCACCGAAGCCGTACACGCTGTCTTTGAGCTGTTCACTGGACAGCACCCGACCACGGTTGTGCAACAGTGCCTGTAACAACGCCTGCTCACGCCGCGAGAGGTCGACCGGCACGCCCCCCAGACAGGTTTCGCGGCTGCTGGGGTCGTAGCTGAGCGGGCCGTGCTCAATGATGTTGACCGCGCGCCCGGCCGAGCGGCGTAACAAAGTGTGCAGGCGCGCGGCCAGCTCACGCAGGTCGAACGGTTTGAGCAGGTAATCGTCGGCCCCGGCCTGCAGGCCATCGACCCGGTCGGTGACCGCGTCGCGAGCGGTGAGCACCAACACCGGCAGCACTTCGCCCTGCTGGCGCAGGCGCTGCAGCAATTTGAGCCCATCTTCATCGGGTAAGCCCAGGTCCAGCACCATGACGTCGAAACTGGCAGCCTGCAACATGGCCTGAGCCGCTCCGGCGCTGGCCACCCGGTCCACGGTCATTCCCTGAGCGGTCAGCCCCGCAGCGATGCCGCTGGCAATCAGGTCATCATCCTCGCAGAGCAGTACGTGCATGGTGGGTCTCGCAACTAAAAGTGGCAGTGAATCGCAAGCGGATTAACGCAGGATTATGCCGCGCCAGCGCCGGATCGTCGCGGTTCGGGCGACAACCGACGCGTCTTGGTTAACACTCGGTTAATCGCGCTCGGCCAGGATCAGGCGCTTACTGCACTACCAAGGCTTCGAGATGCGCACTTTATTAATTGCCCTGATGCTTCTGTTCAGCGGTCTTTCCCAGGCCAACCCCTTTGCCCAAACCGACTTTCTGCCGGTGGACAAAGCCTTCGTGTTCAGCAGCGAACGGCTGGCGTCCGGGCAGATGCGTCTGCACTGGAAAATCACCGAAGGCCACTACCTCTATCAGAAGCGCCTGAAGTTCGACGGCCTGCCCGCCGAACAGCATCCTGCATTGCCGCAAGCCCTGCCCCATCACGATGAATACTACGGCGACACCCTGGTGTACCGCGGTGAACTGGAACTGCTACTGCCAGCCGACGCCACCGGCCAACTGCGCATGGGCTGGCAAGGCTGTGCCGATGCCGGGTTGTGCTACCCGCCGCAAACCAACCTGGTCAGCCTGAGCGACATGCCTGTCGCTGCACCCGCCGATGTGCAGGCTGCCGATCAAGCCCTGGCCGGCGGCCTGCAACAGTCGACCCTGGCCTGGAGCCTGCTGGCCTTCTTCGGCCTCGGTCTGCTACTGGCCTTTACGCCATGTTCGCTGCCCATGCTGCCGATTCTGGCCGGGCTGGTGTTGGGTAACGGCGTCACCGCCCGCCGTGGTTGGCTTCTGGCCAGCGTTTATATCTTGAGTATGGCCTTGGTCTACGCCGCGCTCGGGGTGATCGCCGCCTTGCTTGGCAGCAGCCTGCAGGCCTGGTTGCAGCAGCCTTGGCTGCTCGGCACCCTGGCCGGCCTGTTTGTCTTGTTGGCCTTGCCGATGTTCGGGGCATTCGAGTTGCAGCTGCCCGCCTGGCTGCGCGACCGCCTGGAACGTGCCGGCCACGGTACCCGCGGAGGCAACCTGTATGGCGCCGCCCTGCTCGGCGCCCTCTCGGGCTTGCTCATGGGCCCGTGCATGACCGCACCTCTGGCCGGCGCTCTGCTGTATATCGCGCAAAGCGGCAATGCGGTCCATGGCGCCCTGGTGCTGTTCACCCTCGGCCTGGGCATGGGCTTACCGCTGTTGCTGCTGGTAACCCTGGGCAATCGCTACCTGCCACGCCCTGGGCCGTGGATGAACCTGGTCAAAGGTCTGTTTGGCTTTGTCTTCCTGGCCATGGCCCTGTACACCTTGCGTACTGTGCTGGAGCCGTCGCTGTGGCTGGGCCTGGGCGGCGCCTGGTTGATCGCCTTGGCCTGGGCGGCGTGGCCTGCACTGCACGCACTACGACCAATCCGCGCGCTGCCGTTGCTGGCCGGGTTCTGGGGCAGCCTGCTGGTGATCGGCGCTGCCGCTGGCGGCAGCGACCTCTGGCAACCGTTGCAACCGTTCCGCGCCGGCACTGCCACGGTTGCCAGCGTGGCCCACAGCGATGCGTTCATTACCGTCACCCAACCGGCTGAACTGCAGCGTGAACTGGACACTGCCAAAGCGCAGGGCCAGTGGGTAATGCTCGACTACTATGCCGACTGGTGTGTGTCGTGCAAGGTCATGGAAAAGCAGGTGTTCGGCCGCGCCGATGTACTGGCAGCGCTTGATGGCGTGCGCTTGATCCGCCTGGATGTCACCGCCGATGCTCCCTCCAGCACCGCGTTGATGCAACGCTACCAGGTGCCCGGCCCGCCGAGCATTATCTGGATCGGCCCAGAAGGCAACGAGCGGCGCAGCCGGCGCATCACCGGTGAAATCGATGCGAAGAACTTCCTCGAACAATGGGCCCAAACCCGGAGTCAAGGCTGATGCTGACTGTAGACCTCGGGCCGCTGACCATGGCCGTCGATCATCTGCTGCTCCTGGGGGCGCTGACCCTGGCCACGCTGGTGGGCTGGCGGGTGGCCAAGCGCGAGGGCGACAACCCTGAATCGGTGCTGTTCGGCCTGTTCTTGCTCGGACTGCTGGGCGCGCGCCTGGGGTTTGTGCTCAGTTACTGGCCGATGTATCGCGACGACCCGATCCAGATCGTCGACCTGCGCGATGGCGGCTTCTTGCTCTGGCCGGGGCTGCTGGTGGTCGCCATTGTCGCCCTGTGGCGCGGCTGGCGACGCCCGACTCTGCGCCGCCCGCTGGGCTGGGGCCTGTTCAGTGGCGTGCTGTTCTGGGCGCTCGGCAGCTTGGCCAGCCACTTGTATGAGCAAGGCACGCAACTGCCCGAGGTGAGCCTGTACAAAGCCAACGGCCAGGCTGTGCAACTCACCGACTACCAGGGACGACCGCTGGTGATCAACCTGTGGGCCACCTGGTGCCCACCGTGCCGACGGGAAATGCCGGTGCTGCAGCAAGCGCAGCACGACCACCCGGATATCACCTTCCTGTTCGTCAATCAGGGAGAAACCCCGCAGACGGTCAGTAACTTTCTTGCCACCACCGGCCTGAACCTGTCCCACGTGCTGTTTGACGGCGCTGGGCAACTGGCGCAGAAAGTCGGCTCCATGGCCCTGCCGACTACGCTGTTCTACAACGCCGACGGTCGCCTGGTCGGCAGCCACCTGGGCGAGTTGTCACGGGCCAGCCTCACCCACGCCCTGGAATCCTTCGAGCGCGCCCCAGCGCCCGCCGTCACCAACACTGCAAGGAACGACGCATGCACCCTTTGTTGAAACTGCCACTGAGCCTCACCCTCGGCCTGCTGGCCAGCCAAGCCGCCCTGGCCGAAGCGCTGCCCAAAGCCGTGCAGCAGATCGAAGCCAAGGGGGTAAAAATCAAGGGCACCTTCGATGCGCCCGATGG
This sequence comes from Pseudomonas sp. H9, assembly GCF_004353925.1. GTDB lineage: Bacteria > Pseudomonadota > Gammaproteobacteria > Pseudomonadales > Pseudomonadaceae > Aquipseudomonas. The sequence goes on from NZ_SMOK01000047.1 coordinate 5,310, forward strand.
CTTGCGCGGTTATGCCGCCGAATACCAGAACCGCGGCATGGCGCTGTACCTGACACCTGATGGCAAGCATGTGCTGGTTGGTAGCCTGTTCGATGAGAAAGGCGAAGACTTGAGTGAAGCACCGCTGCAAAAGCTGGTGTATGCACCGATGTCCAAGGAAGTCTGGGCGAAGATGGAAAAAACCGCCTGGATTGCCGACGGCAAAGCTGACGCCCCGCGCGTGGTCTACTTGTTCAGCGACCCGAACTGCCCGTACTGCAACATGTTCTGGCAGCAGGCGCGGCCGTGGGTCGAGTCAGGCAAGGTGCAGTTGCGCCACATCATGGTTGGCATCATTCGTGAAGACAGCCCAGGCAAATCGGCGGCGTTGCTGGCCAGCAAAGACCCGGTCCAGGCCTTGATGAAACACGAGAGCGCCGGCAAAGCCAGTACCCTGAAGGCATTGGACAAGATTCCAGAAGCCGTACAGGCCAAGCTCGACAGCAACCTGGCGCTGATGGAGGAATTGGGCTTGTCGGCCACCCCGGCGATTTTCTATCTGGACGAGCAGCAACAACTGCAGACGCAGCAAGGTGCACCACGCCCAGACATGCTCGGGAAAATTCTGGGTAAACGCTGACTCAGCGACCGTGCGTGCCTCCAGCCACAGCGGCACGCACGGTGATACTCAGGCCCTACAGTGCCTCAAGCTCTGCCATCAGGTCACTGAGCCGGTCGACCTTGTCGTCGCTCAACACGTTGGCCTTCAAGCCTTCCACATAAATCGCCAGTTCCTCGACGGTGCTGCACTCGAACATGGCTCGCAACGGCACGTTCAGTTGCAGCGCCTTCTGCACCCGTGAAGCAATCTGGGTGGCCAGCAGCGAATGCCCGCCCAACTCGAAGAAGTTGTCGCACACCCCAACCCGCTCGACCTTGAGCACCTCGGCCCAGATCGTGGCCAGGGTCAGCTCCAGCTCGCTGCGCGGCGCCAGGTAGTCCTGGCGTTGCGCAGTGCTGAAGTCAATTGTCGGCAAGGCCTTGCGGTCGAGTTTGCCGTTGGCATTAAGCGGCAATTGTTTGAGCCAGGCCCAGTGCAACGGCACCATGTACTCGGGCAACTCAGCGCGCAGGCGCTGCTTGATCCGTTCGAGCAAGGCATCAGTATCCGCGCTTGCATCACTGGCCACCAGATAGCCCACCAGGTGTTTACCGTTGGCGCCTTCTTGCACGCCCACCGCCGCATCGCGCACCTCAGCCTGCTCGTGCAACCGCGCTTCGATCTCACCCAGCTCGATGCGGTAACCACGGATTTTCACTTGATGGTCAATGCGCCCGACGTACTCGAGCACCCCGTCCAGCCGTCGCCGTGCCAGGTCACCGGTGCGGTACAGCCGCTCGCCCGGCGCCCCGAACGGATGCGGAATGAACGCCTGCGCGGTGCGCAGCGGATCGCCGACATAACCACGGCCCACGCCGGTGCCAGCCACACACAATTCACCCACAGCGCCCAGCGGCACCAGTTCCTGATCTTCACCGAGCAGGTACAGACGGTTGTTGTCGGTTGGCGTACCGATAGGCAGGTAGCTGCCACGGGTCGAGGCCGCATCGACGCGGAAAAACGCCACATCATCGGAGCACTCAGCCGGCCCATAGGCATTGACCAGGCCAATCTGTGGATAACGTTGTAACCATTGCGAAGCCAGTTCCGGTGGCATCGCCTCCCCCGTAGGCAACATCCAACGCAAACCATCCAGTTGTTGATGCTCATTGGCAAGCATGCCCTGAATCAGTGACGGCACGCTCTCCAGCACCGTGATACCACAGGCCTGAACATGCTCAAGCAAGCCCTGCGGATCATGGGCAATCGCATTCGGCACAATCACCACCTGCGCTGCGAACAACGGCGCGGCCAGGAACTGCCAAACCGAAATATCGAAGCTCTGCGAGGCCGTCTGGGCGATCACATCCTGCTCGCTCAGTTGCAGGTACGGCACCTTGCTCAGCTGGTTGTTGAGCATGCCGCGCTGTTCGACCATCACCCCCTTCGGCAAGCCGGTGGAACCAGAGGTGTAAATCACGTAGGCGAGGTTGTCAGGCGCGCTGTAGATACCCGGATTGGTCTCAGGCCACTCGCCGCCCTGCACATGCTCCCAAATCAGTAACTTCGGGCGCCCCGCACAGGGAAGCTCATCGAGCAGCGCCCGCCCTTGCTCGGCACACGCCTGGCTGCACACCAGCACCGGCGTGCGGCTGAGTTCAACAATACGTTGCAGACGTGCTGTCGGCAGGCCCGGGTCGAGCGGCAAGTAACCGGCGCCAGCCTTGAAGCTGCCGATGATCATGCCCAACAACGGCAAATCACGCTCGGCCAGCAGCGCGACCGGCTGGTCGACGCTCACCCCGGCAGCCACCAGGGCATGCCCCAGACGGTTAGCCTGCGCGTTAAGTTGCGCATAGCTGAGCGACCGCTCAAGGCAGCGCGCTACGGTGCGTTGCGGTTGGACAGCAACCTGCGCCTCGAACTGCTGCACATAACTCTGTTCCAGTGGATACACCCGCTCACTGTGGTTGCAGCCTTGCAGCAGGAATTGGCGTTCTTGTTCACCCAACAGCGGCAGCGCGCTCATGTCACCGTGGAAGCCATCGGCCAGGGCCAGCAGCAAGCGCTTGAACTCGGCTAGCAAGCGTTCAACAGTCGCGGTCTCGAAATAGCGCTGATCGAACGACAGGTGCAGCCCCAGGTCATCCCCTGGGTAGCAGACCGCAGTCAACGGGAAGTTGGTGTGGGTCCGGCCAGAGTCGGAGCTGGCATTCAGGCTTTGCGCCCGGTCCAGTACCGCCACTTCTACCGGCGCGTTTTCGAACACAAACAAGCTGTCGAACAGCGGCTGGCCTTTAGGCAGCTCGCTACACTCCTGGATGCTCACCAGCGGCAGGTACTCGTACTCGCGCAGTTGCATGTTGAGGTCGAGCAAACCTTTGAGCCATTGCTGCACCGAGCAACGCTCACCGGCTGCCGGCAGTTTCACCCGCAAGGCGATACTGTTGATGAACAGCCCGACCGTGCGCTGCATGTGCGGCATACTCACCGGCCGACCGGCAACGGTCACCCCGAACAGTACGTCGCGTTCACCGCTGTAACGGCTCAACACCAACGCCCACGCCGCCTGGGCAAAGGTGTTGATGGTCAACTGATGGGCCTGGGCCAACTCACGCAGGCGCGCCCCGTCGCTGACCTCAAGACGGGTGTAACAGTCACCGACAATCATCCCGGCATTTTCGCCACCATGGTCACGCAACAGTGGCCGGTCGCTGGGCACTGCGGTGCTGCGTTCAAAGCCTTGCAAGTTGTCGCGCCACCACTGACGTGCGGCGTCCAGGTCCTGGTGCTGCAGCCAGCTTATGTAGTCGCGGTAACGCGGCGGCACCGGCAACTGCGCTTCGCGGCCTTCGCCGAGGGCCATGTACAGTTCGAAGAAATCGTTCATCAGCAATGAGCGGCACCAGGCATCAATGAGGATGTGGTGGTTGCTCATCATGAACCAGTAGCGGTCGGCACCCACCCGAATCAGACGCAGGTGGAACGGCGCCTGCTGCAACAGATCAAAACCGGCTTCGCGCTCCTGCTTGTGCAAGGCCTGCAGGCGCGCCTCTTGCTCGTCTTCAGCAAGGTCGGCCCAGTCGAGGTAGTCCAGCTCAGTGCTGCCCGGCTTATGGATAATCTGCAGCATGGCCTCGCCAGCGTTCCAGCTGAAGGAAGCACGCAATGCCTCATGGCGGGCCACTACAGTCTGCCATGCCTGGGCAAAGCGCTCCCGATCCAAGGCGCTGTTGATACGGTAACGGTCCTGCATGTAATAGATGCCGGTGCCGGGTTCAAGCAAGGTATGCAGCAGCAACCCTTCTTGCATCGGTGTCAGCGGGTAGACGTCTTCGATCTGCGCCGCCGGTACTGGCAGGCTGTCGATTTGCTCCTGGGTCAGGTGCGCCAGCGGGAAATCCGAGGGCGTGAAGCTACCGTTGCCCGGCGTCAGGCAATGCTCGATCAGCCCCAGCAGTTCGGCCTTGTAAGCCTCAGCCAACTGCTCGATGGTACGTGCGTTGTAGCGCTCGCGGCTGAAGGTCCAACGCAGTTGCAGTTCACCGGCGAACACTTGGCCATCGACACTCAACCAGTTGGGCAGCGGCGCGTCTTGGTCATGGGCCTCGCCTACCGGCTCGTCCACGGGCTGGAACAGGGCATCGGCCTGGAACTGCTGGTCGAACTGGCCCAGGTAGTTAAAGGTGATTCGCGCCTGCGGCAAAGCCGCCATGCGTTCACGCACGCCAGCATCCGCCAGGTAGCGCAACACGCCATAACCCAGACCTTTGTGCGGCACCTGACGCAATTGCTCCTTGATCGCCTTGATCGATGCCGCCTGCCCGGCGGTACCGGCATCAAGTACAGGGCTCAGGCTTAGTGGGTAAGCACTGGTGAACCAGCCGACGCTGCGGGTCAGGTCCATGTCGTCGAACAGGTTTTCGCGGCCATGACCTTCCAGTTGCACCAACACCGACGTATCGCCACTCCAGCGGCACAGCACGCGCGCCAGGGCGGTCAGCAACAGGTCGTTGACCTGGGTGTGATAGGCCGCCGGGGCTTGCTTGAGCAATTGCCGGGTTTGCCCGCTGTCCAGGCGCACGCTGAAGGTCTGCGCTTGCTTGTGCAAGTTCGCCCCTTGCGGGTGATCGCACGGCAGCTCGCGGTGCGCGGTGCTCAATTGCGCCTGCCACCAGTGTTGTTCCTCACGCAACGAGTCGCTGCTGGCATAGGCCTGCAGGCGCGTTGCCCAATCACTGGCCGCGCGGGTTTTAGCGGCCACGCTCTGGCCGCGATAAAGCGCTTGCAGGTCTTCGAGCAGTACGCGCCACGACACACCATCCACCACCAAGTGATGGATCGCCAGCAACAACCGCTGCCGACCCTCGGCATCTTCGACGAGCAAGGCTCGCAGCAACGGGCCGTTGTGCAGGTCGAGGCTACGCTGCACATCGCTGAACAGCGGCTGGCAGTCGGCAAAGCTGTTGACCGACACCTGCCAGAGCAACTCACGGCTGTCGCCCTGCACATAATCGCCCTGCCACTGCCCTTGCTGCTGGCTAAAGCGCAGGCGCAGCACATCATGGTGCGTGACCAGCTGTTGCATAGCCTGCTCCAGCGCCTTGGCGCTCAACCGTTCGACCGGTGCCAGCAATACCGCCTGGTTCCAGTGCTGCGGTTGCGCGACATCGCTGTCGAAAAACCAGTGCTGAATGGGTGTCAGCGCGGCGCGACCGCTTAACGGCCCTTGATCGACCTGACTGTTATCACTGCGGCTCACCACAGTGGCCAGAGTCTGGATGGTCTGGTGCTGGAACAGATCGCGTGGGGTGAAATGCAGCCCCGCCTGACGCGCACGGCTGACCACTTGGATCGACAGAATAGAGTCGCCACCCAGCTCGAAGAAGTTGTCCTGTACACCAACCCGCGCCACGTTCAACACGTCGCGCCAGAGCTCGGCCAGTTGCTGCTCCAGGTCGTTACGCGGCGCTTCATAGCGTTCACGCCCGTGCTCCAGATCCGGCATTGGCAGGGCCCGACGGTCAAGCTTGCCGTTGCCAGTCAGTGGCATCTGCTCAAGCAACAGCAAGTGGGTCGGCACCATGTAGTCCGGCAGGTGCAGGCGCAGTTGCGCCTTGAGTGCATCTCGCAGCGCAGCCTGTACGCTGGCCTCGGCCTGCGCCTGGTCGCACACCAGATAGGCGGCCAGTTGTTTACCACCCGGCATGTCCAGCGCTAGCACCACCGCTTCACGGATCGCCGGGTGCTCCAGCAGGCGCGTTTCGATTTCGCCCAGTTCAATGCGGAAACCGCGAATTTTCACTTGGTGGTCGATTCGGCCCACGTACTCGACCAGGCCGTCATCACGCTGACGCACCAGGTCGCCGGTGCGGTAGAGACGCCCGCCGCTCTGGCTGAACGGATCGGCGACGAAACGTTCTGCGCTCAGCCCCGGCCGCTCATGGTAACCCTGAGCCAGCCCTGCACCGCCGATGTACAACTCACCCACGCCACCCTGCGGCAACAGCGCCAGGTCGGCATCCAGAATGTAAGCCTCCCGCGCGCCGACGACACTGCCAATTGGCACACTGGCAGCCCCTGCGGGCAGTTGCGCTGGCGCCAGGCACGCCAGCGGCATGACCACGGTTTCCGTCGGCCCGTAGGCATTGAAGAACTGCTGCGGCGCAAAGGCCTGGCGAATTCGTTGCAGGTGCTCGCCGGTCAACGCCTCCCCCCCGGTGATGCACAAGCGCACCGGCAGGGTCTCGCTGCGGCTGGCCAGCCACTGCGCCAGCTGGCTGCCATAGCTTGGGGTAAAGCCGAGGATCGACACCTGTTGCTCGCGAATCAGGCTGCAGATTTCTTCCGCCCCCCATTGCCCCTGCGCACGCAATACCACCCGTGCGCCACACAGCAACGGCACCAATAGGCGCTCGGTGGCAGCGTCGAAGTTGATCGAGTAAAAATGCAGCTCACAGTCGTCGCTGCGCATACCGAAGCGTTCGATTACCGCCTGGCAGTGCATGGCGATTTCGCCGCGGCTGACCACCACACCCTTGGGGTTGCCGGTAGAGCCGGAGGTGTAGATCAAATAGGCCTGATGCCCTGGCAGGCTCACGTCAGCCAGTGGCTCGCGGCTCACTGCGACCAGCGCCGGGCCGTCGTCTTCCAGGCACCATCGCGTCACCTGAGCGGGCAATTCGCCCAATGCCTCGAACAAGCTGCGCTGGCCCAACAAGATGCTGATGCCGCTGTCTTCGATCATGTAGTACAAGCGTTCAAGCGGGTATTCCGGGTCGAGCGGCACATAGGCGCCGCCGGCCTTGAGAATCGCCAGCAGCCCCACCACCATCTCCAGCGAGCGTTCCAGGGCCAGGCCCACTCGCACCTGCGGGCCGACACCGCGTTCACGCAGAACCCACGCCAGTTGGTTGGCGCGGGCGTCCAGCTCGGCGTAGCTCAGGTGCTGGCCGGCAAAGGTCAACGCCAGCGCCTGCGGTTGGCGCGCCGCTTGCGCGCTGAACAGACCTTCAATGGTCTGCACCAGATCGACCTCACGCTCTCCGACAAGGCTGTTGCGCAACTGCTGCTGTTCATCGCTGGCCAGCATCGGCAGCTCGCACAACCGCTGCTCAGGGTTGTCGAGCATGGCCGCCAGCAATTGCTGCCAATGCTTGGCCATCCGGGCGATTCGCGGTTCGTCGAACAAGTCGCAGCTGTAGGTCAGGCAGCAACCCAGTCGGCGGTCCAGATCAGTGACCTCAAGGTTGAGGTCGAACTTGGTCGCGCGGGCATCGTTGACCAGATAGTCGACCTGCATACCCGACAGTTGTCGGCTCTGCTGGAACTCCCAGCGTTGTACGTTGCACATCACTTGGAACAGCGGGTTGTAAGCGCTGCTGCGCGCCGGCTGCAGGGCTTCGACCAAGTGATCGAACGGCAGGTCTTGATGGGACTGACCTTCGATCACAGTCTGGCGCACCTGATCGATCAGCTGGGCAACGCGCATCTGCCCATCGAGCTGGCAACGCAATACCTGGGTGTTGAGGAAGGCTCCAATCAGCCCTTCGCTTTCCGGGCGGATGCGGTTGGCCACTGGCGCGCCGATGCGCAGGTCGTGTTGGCCGCTGTAGCGATAGAGCAGCACCGCCAGGGTCGCGGTCATGGTCATGAACAAGGTCAGGCCGCGCTCGGCATTGAACGCCCGCACCCGTGCTGCCAGTTGTGGACTCAGGTCAAAACGGTAGAGTTCGCCACGGTGGCTTTGCACTGCGGGCCGAGGCCGGTCAGCAGGCAGTTCCAGCACCGGATGCTCGTCACCCAGTTTGGCCTGCCAGTACGCCAGCTGGCGCTGCCCTTCGCCACCCTCCAGCCATTGCCGCTGCCAAACGCTGTAATCCAAGTACTGCACCGGCAAGGGTTGCAGCGGAGAGTCGCGCTCATCGACAAAGGCTTCATAGAGTTCGCCCAGTTCACGGGCGAAGATGTCCATGGCCCAGCCTTCGGTGACGATGTGGTGCAGCGTCAGCACGAAGTAGTGTTCGTGCTCCGCCGCCTTGACCAGGCAGGCACGCAGCAATGGGCCGCGCTCCAGGTCGAACGGCTGATGCGCTTGCTCATCGGCAAAAGCCTGTAGCCGCTGTTCGCGTGCAGCGGGGGTGTCGGCGGAAAAATCCTGCCAGTCCATCTGCAGCGTGCTGTCACTGTTCACGCACTGGTACGGCACACCGTCGATGCTCGGGAACGTGGTGCGCAGGGTTTCATGGCGCACGATCAGGGCTTGCAACGCCTGTTCGAAGCGGCTGACATCCAGCACCCCGCGCAGGCGCGCCATGCCGCCGACGTTGTAGGCCGGGCTGTCTGGTTCCATCTGCCAGAGGAACCACATGCGTTGCTGGGAAAACGACAACGGCACGGCCTGGCGCCGATCGATGCGGGCGATTTCGCCTTGCAGGTTATGCGCGCCACTGTGTTGAATGCGTTCGACCTCATGGGCAAATGCACCGAGCTCACTGGCCTCGAACAACACCCGCAACGGCAACTCGACATTGCATGCCTGGCGCGTGCGGGAAATGATCTGGGTCGCCAACAGCGAGTGGCCACCGAGGGCGAAGAAATCATCTTGCAAGCCGACCTGCTGCAACCCCAGCACTTCGCGCCAGATCGTGGCGATCTGCTGTTGCAACGCCGTGCTCGGTTCGATGTGCGTACGGGTGGCCCACACCGGCTCCGGTAGCGCCTTGCGATCAATCTTGCCGCTTGGGCCCAAAGGCATCTGCGCCAGGTGCATCAACAGTGCTGGCACCATATAGGCCGGTAATTGCTCGCCCAGTGCGGTCATCAGCCCGTCGTTGTTTTCCACTCCGCTGTAATAGCCGACCAATTGCGCACCGGCGACTGTCTGGCGAATCACTACCAACGCCTGGGTAACGCTCGGCTGGCTCAGCAAGCAGGCTTCGACTTCTTCCGGCTCCACGCGAAAGCCGCGCAGCTTCACTTGCTGGTCAAGACGCCCGAGGTATTCCAGGGCGCCCAGAGACGCCACCCAGCGTGCACGGTCGCCACTGCGGTACAGCCGCTGGCCATTGCCTTGCGGATGCGGGATAAAACGTTCAGCAGTCAGCCCGGGGCGCCCCAGGTAGCCGCGCGCCACGCCGACACCTCCCAGGTACAACTCACCCGGTACACCAGGCGCGCTGAGCTGCAACTGAGCATCAAGCACCTGGCACTCGACGTTGGCCAACGGCCGGCCAATCGGCGAGCGCGCGCCATCGGCCTCGGCGCACTGCCAATGGGTCACGTTGATAGCGGTTTCGGTCGGGCCATAACGGTTGTGCAAGGCCACCTGCGGCAACACGCTCAACACCCGGTCCCGCAGCGCTGCTGACAACGCCTCCCCACCGCTGAACAAACGCCGCAGGCTGCTGCACCGTGCTGCCAGTGGCTCTTGAATGAACACCTGCAACAGGGCCGGCACGAAGTGCAAAGTGGTCACTCCATGCTCGCGTACCAGCGCCGCGATACGTTGTGGATCGCGATGTTCGCCCGGGCCGGCCAGCACCAGGCTGCAGCCGGTCACCAGCGGCCAGAAGCACTCCCACACCGACACATCGAAACTGATCGGCGCTTTCTGCATCAGCACATCGTGCTCATCCAACGCGTACTGCGCCTGCATCCACTGCAGGCGCTCGGCCAGTGCCGCATGGGTGTTGCCCACGCCTTTGGGTTGCCCGGTCGAACCCGAGGTATAGATCACATAAGCGAGATTATCGCCGTGCAGGTGCAGGCCCGGCGGCTGGCACGGCCAGCTGTCGAGTTTGAGCCGGTCCATGGCGATGCCGCTGACACCCTCCACCTGCGGCAAGCGCTCCAGCACATCGCTGTGGCTGAGTAACAGGTTCGCGCCACAGTCAGCCAGCATGTAGGCAAGGCGCTCGCGTGGGTAGTCGGTGTCCAGCGGCACGTAAGCCCCGCCGGCCTTGAGAATCGCCAGTATGCCAATCAGCAACTGCGGTGAACGCTCGGCGGCAATCGCCACACACACGTCCGGGCCGACACCTTTGTCACGCAGGTAATGGGCCAGGCGGTTGGCCTGCTGGTGTAAGCTGGCGTAGTCGAGTGAGCCGCCGTCCCAGCGCAGCGCTGTGCGCTGCGGCGTCAACCGTGCCTGCTCATTGAGTTGCTCGACCAGCCACTGTCGGGCCTGCGGCGCAGGCGCCTGCCCCCACTGCTGCAGCTGTTCACGTGCCTTATCGTCGAGCAGTTGCACATCACCGATCAACATCGTCGGTGCTGCGCAGACCTGCTCCAGTACGCTGAGTAAGCCTGCGGCCAGACGCTGCACCGTCGCCGCGTCGAACAGTTCGCTGGCGTAATCGAACGCAAGCGTCAAACGCCCCTGGTGATCTTCCTCACTGTGCAGTTGCAGGTCGAACTTGGCCTCGCGGCTGTGCCACGGCAGTTCTTCAGCCAACAACCCCGGCAGGCGGCGCAGTGCACTCAGGTCACGTTGCTGGTGGTTGAACATGACCTGGAACAGCCCCTGCTCACGGGCCTCTGGGAAAGCTGCGAGCAACTGTTCGAACGGTAGGTCCTGATGGGCTTGCGCCTGCACCGTGGCCTGGCGCACCTGAGCCAGCAGTTCAACAAACGGTAAACGCGCGTTGAGCTGAGCCCGCAGTACCTGGGTGTTGATAAAGAAGCCGACCAGGCTTTGGGTTTCCAGGCGCGGACGGTTGGCATTCGGTACCCCGACACGAATGTCGGTTTGCCCGCTGTAGCGATGTAACACACTCTGGAAGCCCGCCAGCAAGAGCATGAACAGCGTGCTGTCGTGCTGACGAGCCGTGCTGCGCAGTGCATCGGTAAGCGCTGCCGGCACGCGCAGGCTCAGGCGTGCCGCCGATTTGTGCAACTGGCTGGCGCGCGGGTAGTCGGTGGCCAGGTCGAGCACCGGGTGCTCGTCCCCCAGTTGCGCTTGCCAGTACTGCAATTGCCGCGCGGCTTCGCCGTCGGCCAGCCACTGCCGCTGCCAACTGCCGTAGTCGGCATAGCCCAGAGTCAACGCTGGCAACTCGACTTGCTGGCCCTGACTGTGGGCGGCATACAGGCGCGAGAACTCGTCGATGAGGATATTCATCGACCAGCCATCGGCGATGATGTGGTGCAAAGTCACCCACAGCTGATGCTCCTCGCTGTCGAGTCGAACCAGCGTCACACGCAACAGGGGGCCGAACTGCAAATCAAACGGCTGCCGCGCTTCGGCTTCGCGTCGTGCCTCCACTTCTGCGCTGTCAACATCGCTCAGGTCCACGTGCTGCACAGCCAACGCCAGCGTAGGCAGGATGCGCTGCAATGCCTGCCCCTGCTCTTCGAAGAACACCGTGCGCAGCGATTCATGCCGTGCAACCAGAGCCTGGAAGCTGGATTGCAGGGCATCCGCGTCCAGCTCGCCGCGCAAACGCAGCGCCCCCGGAATGTTGTAGGCCGCACTGTGCGACTCCAGTTGCCACAGCAGCCACAGGCGGTTCTGTGCCAGCGACTGCGGCACGGCCTGGGCACGTGTAACGGTCTGAATCGCCCGGTTGGCAATGCCGCTCCGCTGCGCGGCAGCCAGTGCCGCACAAAAATCGCCCAGCACCGGCGCTTCAAACAACACCCGCACGCTCAGGTGCAAGCTCAGTTCATCGTTCAGCCGCGCAGTAAGCTGGGTGGCGGCCACCGAGTTGCCGCCCAGCAAGAAGAAGTGATCATCCAGAGCCACCTGGGCTACGCCCAGTTGCTCGCACCACAAACGCGAAACCAGACGGTGCAACGGCTCGTCTTGCGAGCTGGCAACAACCGCCTGGGCTGGCACGGCATCCGGGAAACGCGCGTAGCAATCCAGGCTGCCGTCATGCATCCGCAGACGACAGGCCGAGCGCTGCAATTTGCCACTGGAGGTTTTCGGCAGCGCCCCCGGATTGAGCAACAAGACCACGGCCGGGGCTTGCTGACAGGCATCGGCAATCACCTGACGCACGCCTTTGATCAGCGTTGCCGGGGCGAGCACCCTCTGCACATTGCGGCTGATCTCAACGGCAACACCGATGCCCTCCTCACCCTGGTCATCGACGGCAAACACCGCCACGCGCCCCTTGCGCAAGCCTTCGACTTCACGCTCCAGGGTCTTCTCCAGATCCTGCGGGTAAAGGTTGTGGCCGCGGACAATCAGCATATCCTTGAGCCGACCGGTCACGAACAGCTCACCCTCACGCACAAAGCCCAGGTCACCGGTGCGCAACCAGGTCTGCCCGCCGTGTTCGACAAAAGTCCGCGCTGTGGCTTGCGGGTTACGCCAGTAGCCTTTGGCAATGCTCGGGCCACAGGCCCAGATCTCACCGACCTGATTATCTGCCAGTACCGTCAGCTGTTGTGGGTCGACGATCTGCACACCGTGCTCGGGCTGGCTGCGTCCACAGCTCATCTGCACCGTGTCCCGGCCCGGTTCGGCGCTGTTGCGGGCCAATGCACCGGCATCCAGCGTCAGCGCAGCAATGCCTTGGCCACGTTGGCTACCGCTGACAAACAGCGTCGCCTCGGCCAGGCCATAGCTGGCGAAGAAGCTGTCGGCGGTAAAGCCACAGCCAGCAAATTTTTCCGCAAAGGCATGCAAGCTGTCTTGGCGAATCGGCTCAGAGCCGGAGTACGCCACACGCCAACGGCTCAGGTCGAGGTTGCCCAGCGCAGCTTCGCTGACCCGCTCTGTGCACAGGCGGTAGGCGAAGTCGGGGCCACCACTGATGGTACCGCCATGCTCGCTGATCGCCTGCAACCAGCGTTGCGGACGGGCGAGGAAGTAGGCCGGCGCCATCAGCACGCACGGCACGCCGCTGAAGATTGGCTGCAGCAAACCACCGATCAGGCCCATGTCGTGATACAGCGGCAACCAGCTGACGATGACATCGTCCGGGTTCAGGTCGATACCGAACCCCTGACGAATCAGCACCTCATTGGCCACCAGATTGCCGTGGCTGACCTGCACGCCTTTGGGCAACGCGGTAGACCCAGAGGTGTACTGCAAGAAGGCAATGTCATCGGCGTGCAGCGTGGGAAGTTGCCAGGCATCGGCCAACGTCGTGTTCAGACCATCGACCGCCAGCAATTGCGGTGCCGTGTCCACGGCCAGCACTTCAAGGGACTGCAGGCTGTCGTGCAAGGCACGGGTGGTCAGCAACAGACGCGGCTCGGCGTCATCGATGATCGATAGCAAACGCTCCTGGTGATGTCGACGCGAAGACTCCGGCGGATAGGCCGGCACGGCAATCACACCGGCGTACAGGCAGCCAAAAAACGCCGCGACGTAATCCGGGCCGCTGGGGAATAGCAAAATGGCCCGGTCGCCAAACTCGGTACGCGCCTGCAAAGCACCAGCGATAGTACGCGCACGCAGATCCAGCTCCCGGTAGGTGAGCACGGCTTGCTCTTGCGGGTCGTCGGCCAGAAAGCGCAAGGCAACCCGCTCCGGGGTATGCGCCGCACGTTGTGCCAGTGCCTGGACCAGCGTAACCGGGAGTTCGAAGGCGTCCGTCATGGGAAGGTTCCTGCCAGAGTCTGTACGTGAAATCAGGGCTCGACAGGGGCGCGGACCGGTACTCGGTCGCAGCTGGCGCGTGTCGGGCACCGGGGGATGTACTCAGAGGAACGGATGGCCCGCGCAAATAATTAGATGCTTCTCCGATTGCCGGGAAACGACGGATTTTTGTAGGAGCGGGGTTGCCCCGCGATTGCGGGTTGCCTGGCACACCGCATCGCGGGGCAAGCCCGCTCCTACCGCAAACGAGTGATTTTTGAAGTGCGTCACAGCCTGAGGCTTATAACCAAAATATCTTGATACTCATTACTTTTCACATTTGACAATAATTATCATTACGAATAATTTGTCGCTCGTCGCAGCCAGCCTCCAGCCCAGGAGCGCTTCCCCTCCCTCTTCGAGACAAGGTGATTTCCATGGCGGAACAGCTATCCACAAGTAAGTGCGATTCACCGTTACTCAAGGCGTTTGTCGACAACCGCAGCATTCTGGTCAAGATCGCTGCCCGCATTACCGGCTGTCGCTCCCGCGCTGAAGATGTAGTGCAAGACGCCTTCTTTCGGCTGGGCTCCGCGCCGAACATCACCTCCTCGTTCAAGGCTCAACTGAGCTACTTGTTTCAGATCGTGCGCAACCTGGCCATCGATCACTACCGCAAGCAGTCGATGGAGCTGAAGTACTCAGGCAGCGAAGAAGAAGGCTTGAACGTGGTGGTTCATGGCGCCTCACCAGAGGCTGCGCACATCAACTTCGCCACCCTCGAACACATCGCCGACGCCTTGAACGAGCTGCCACAGCGCACCCGTTATGCCTTCGAGATGTACCGCCTGCATGGCGTTGCACAAAAAGACATTGCCAAAGAACTCGGTGTTTCGCCCACACTGGTCAACTTCATGATCCGCGATGCCATGGTTCATTGTCGCAAGGTCTCAAGTCAGAAGGCTTGAGAGCTGCAAGCTGCAAGTAGCGTGTACTCCGCTTGCAGCTTGCAGCTTTAAACTTGTGACTGCTCGCCCTTAGGCGAGCTTGCAACCATCAAAAAAGCGCTCACGCCCCAGCAGCATCAAGGCCGCTCGCTTGTGTGGAAAGTCGAATTCCTTTTCGCAGTGAAAACACTGGTCGTGCATGTAGCCGATCATTTTGCTGTTGTCAGCGCGCGGCTCGGCCACCACTCGCTGGGTGCGCGGGTCATCAAGAAACAGGTAGTGCACCAGGGCTGACAGCCAACTGGCGACTTTGTGCGGGCCGCGGTGATGCTCTTCGCCGACCAGCATGTGAATGCCACGGTCATAATCGTCGACCGGGTAAAACGGCGCGATGCGATCTTCCTTGGCCCAGTAGGCTTCGAAATAGGCAAAGGGCTGGTCGTCGAAACAACCGATCAAGGTCAAACTGTGCGGGTCGGCCTGCAGCTTGCTCAGGTATTCGCGGTGTTGTTCCAGGCTGCCGCCCTCCTGCCAGAAGTTCAGCACCCGCGGGTTGTTCTGCCAGCGGTTGAAGCGCTCCAGGTCGCTGTCGATTTCCAAGGTGCGCAGCGACACCCAGGCGCCCAGGCGGGCATCGAAACGCCGGTAGACCTCCCCACGCGGTTTCGGTGCCCGGCGCGGGTGGCGTTTACCCTCCGTCATTTGCATCTGTTGTGGATAAACACCTGCATAGGCCTGGCCCAACCAAGGCTGCGGCAATTGCCAGAATTGCGTCCGCTCACAGTGATACACACCGGCCTCGGCTTGAGCCACCAACAAACCGCTGAGCAGCACATCAGTCGGTGCTGTGTTCAGGTGCCAGGTCAGCCGCTGACAAGCCGGGTCTCGGGCGAACAGCCAATAGCACGCCGCCCACAGAGCCTGCTGCGCGCGCTCCTGGGCAAGCTCTTCAAGGTGAACATGCAAGGTTTCGCCGCGCGTCAGGCGTACGCGAATCAACGGACGGCCTTCCAATACAAGGCTCAGGTGGCAATCACCTTCATCGGCATGAAGGCTGCGCCAGCGGGGTAAAGACAAGGGTTGCGAAGCAGTGTCGAACGGCATGGACTTGGCTCACGAAGGAAAGGTGCTCACCTTTGTGAACGTGACCGTGAGCCGGAAATTTAGGGGGCTGGTGGGGTAATCACGCTGATGCGATAGGGCTGGAAAATACGCAGCAGTTCGCCGTTGTCACGCAGCTGCTGCATCAGGTCGGCGAAAGCCTGAGCACTGATCGGCGCTCCCGGACGCAACAAGGCGTAATGGTGATAAACCTGATCGATCCGTTGAGAGGTCAGCAACTGCCCGCTGCTTTTCGGGTTACGCACCAAAAATTCGCTGAGGTAGGAGCGCGTGACCAAGGCGATATCCGCCCGACCGCGCTGCACCATCAGCAGGTTGCTGTCGTGAGAATAGGTCAGTGTGGCGTTGTAATGCTCGGCCAGAAACTGCGGGTCGGGGTTGAAGTCGGCGAAGGCGTAGTGAAAGCCACTGTACAAGGCCAGGCGCTTGCCACGAAGGTCGGCGAAATAACGCTCATCACGGTCCGGTTGATTTCGGGTGACAAACACTTCGGCGTCTTCCAGGCCCATGTCGACCGCTTCGTGCTCGATCCCCTGCCAACCCCACTGCGGATTCTCGAAGATCGCCATGTCGGTACGCCCCTGACGCAAATCACCAAAGCGCCGCGGGATCGAGGTGGGCACCAGGACGAAACGGTAGTGTTGCTGGGAGTTGTTCAACGCCTCGACCAACTGTGGCAACAGCCCGGTCTCGGCACCCTTTTCGGGACGTACAGTATAAGGAGGGAAATGCGCCGCCCCGATCTTGACTTCGATTTCGTCGAACGCTTGGGCCATCGGCGCCAGCCACAGCATGGCGAGCATCAACAGCAATGGCATAGTCTGCGGCGTGGGCGTTGGACTCAAAGCTACACACTCTTTGCGGGTTTGAACCGGGTTGCGCCTAAGCTAGGCGTTTTCAAGACGCGGCACAACTATCGATTATGCCAAATTGCCACTGGCAATACGCCAGGGATACCCCAAGCGCTCAAGTTTGGCTACGCTCTAGCGAGTCTTGCAAGGAAACTAACTATGGGGCATTGGCTGGTGATCGACCTGGAAGCAACCACAGATGATGGGGGTTGGCCGGTCACAGATATGGAAGTCATCGAAATTGGTGCAACGCTGGTCAATCGACAAGGCCGGGAGGTCGATCATTTTCAACGTTTTGTCAAACCGCGGCGGCGCCCGCAACTTACCCCCTTCTGCCGGGAACTGACGCATATCAGCCAGGCCAGCGTCGACGCCGCAGCCCCCTTCAGCGAAGTCTGGGGGCAGTTCGAGCGCTGGATCAGCCATCACCGGGGGCACCTGCAAGCCTGGGTCAGCTGGGGCGACTACGACCGCCAGCAACTGCTGCAAGAGTGGCAACAGCATCAACTGCACAGCCTGCTCGCCGACCTGCCGCACATCAACCTCAAGCAGCGTTTTGCCAAAGCCCGCCAACTCCAACGTCCACTGGGCCTCAACGGCGCCTTGCAACTGGCTGGCCTGCAGTTTTGCGGGCAGCAACACCGCGCCCTGGAAGATGCCCGCAATACCGCACGCTTGCTGCCACTGAGCCTGCCCGCCAACGGCACCTGAAAGCGGATGACGGCGCCAGGCGCCTTGGGCATACTGGCCAACCTTTTCAGCCCCTTTTCAGGAGTCGCCCATGTTTAAGGTCAACGAGTACTTTGATGGCACCGTCAAGTCGATCGCCTTCGGCACCGCCGAAGGGCCGGCCACAGTCGGCGTGATGGCCCCCGGCGAGTACGAATTCGGCACCGCCCAACGCGAGATCATGCACGTGGTGTCTGGCGCCCTGACCGTCAAACTTCCCGACAGCGACAACTGGGAAACCTTTTCGGCAGGCAGCCAGTTCAATGTGCCGGCCAACAGCAAGTTCCAACTGAAAGTGGCGGTCGATACTGCTTACCTGTGCGAGTATCGCGGCTGATCAGTTAAACCCATCGCGGGGCAAACCCGCTCCTACAGGCTTTGTGGGAGCGGGCTTGCCCCGCGATGCATTAGCACACAAATGCCATGATTCGATCTGCAGCCGTCTGCAGGTGATCACTATGGCTGAACCCCGAAGCCTTCAATGGCTTCAGGTCATGGTCCCCCGCCTCCAGCCAACACAGTTCAATCGCCGGCGATAACACATAACCTTCCACCGCCTGCCGATTGCCCAACGCATCCCGCTCGCCCTGAACGATCAGCGTCGGCGTTTTCAGCTCGGCCAGATGCGCGACGCGCGGCTTCTCCGGTTTACCCGCGGCATAGAAGGGATACCCCAGACACACCAGTGCATCTGCCCCCAACTCATCAGCCAACAAACTGGCCATCCGCCCGCCCATTGACTTGCCACCAATGGCCAACGTCCCAGTGACCAATGGTCGCACCTGCTGATACACCTCACGCCAGCATTCCAGCAGCTTTGCCTGTGGATTTGGAGGCCTTTTGCCACCATCAAGACGGCGCTGCGCCATGTAAGGAAACTCAAAGCGCAACACCCCCAGCCCTTGTGCCGCCAGCCTTTGCGCCATTTCTTCCATGAACGCGCTGTCCATCGGAGCACCCGCGCCATGGGCCAAGATCAGGCAACACAAATGCGCGCCATCCTCCTGATTTTGCGGGGCATTCCAGCGCCAGCCGTGCCGTTCGATCAAGTGCCGCCATTGATCCCCGTCAATACCGGCCAATTGCCCATTACTCATGCTTGCCTCGCTATTTAGCCTGCCTATAACCGTGGATGGGAACCCATACATGAACACAACCAGCAGTACCGCCTACAACTACAAGGTGGTCCGCCAATTCGCCATTATGACGGTGGTGTGGGGAATCGTCGGGATGGGGCTCGGCGTTTTTCTTGCCGCGCAACTCGTCTGGCCTTCGCTCAACTTCGACCTCCCCTGGACCAGCTTCGGACGTCTACGCCCGCTGCACACCAACGCAGTAATCTTCGCCTTTGGCGGTTGCGCGCTGTTTGCCGCTTCGTACTATTCGGTCCAGCGAACCTGCCAGACCACCCTGTTCTCACCACGCCTTGCCTCGTTCACCTTCTGGGCCTGGCAATTGGTGATCGTGCTCGCTGCAGTCACTCTGCCACTGGGTTATACCAGCTCCAAGGAATACGCCGAACTGGAATGGCCGATCGATATCCTGATCACCATCGTCTGGGTCGCGTACGCCGTGGTGTTCTTCGGCACCCTGCTCAAGCGCACCACCAAGCACATCTATGTCGGTAACTGGTTCTTCGGTGCGTTCATCATCACCGTGGCGATCCTGCATATCGTCAACAACCTGGAAGTACCGGTCAGCCTGACCAAGTCCTACTCGCTGTACAGCGGCGCCACTGACGCCATGGTGCAGTGGTGGTACGGCCACAACGCCGTGGGCTTCTTCCTGACCGCCGGCTTCCTGGGGATGATGTACTACTTCGTGCCCAAGCAGGCTGAGCGTCCGGTGTATTCCTATCGCCTGTCGATCGTGCACTTCTGGGCGCTGATCACCCTGTACATCTGGGCCGGCCCGCACCACTTGCACTACACCGCTCTGCCAGACTGGGCGCAGTCGCTGGGCATGATCATGTCGCTGATCCTCCTGGCTCCGAGCTGGGGCGGCATGATCAACGGCATGATGACCTTGTCGGGCGCCTGGCATAAGCTGCGCAGCGACCCGATCCTGCGTTTCCTCGTGGTTTCCCTGGCGTTCTACGGCATGTCGACCTTTGAAGGTCCGATGATGGCGATCAAGACCGTCAACGCCCTGTCGCACTACACCGACTGGACCATCGGCCACGTACACGCTGGCGCCTTGGGCTGGGTAGCGATGATTTCGATCGGCGCCCTGTACCACATGATCCCGAAAGTCTTCGGCCGCGAGCAGATGTACAGCCTGGGCCTGATCAACGCGCACTTCTGGCTGGCCACTATCGGCACCGTGCTCTACATCGCCTCGATGTGGGTCAACGGTATTGCCCAGGGCCTGATGTGGCGCGCAGTCAACGCCGACGGCACGCTGACCTACTCCTTCGTCGAAACCCTGGTGGCCAGCCACCCTGGCTTCATCGTGCGCTTCGTCGGCGGGGCGATCTTCCTCGCTGGCATGCTGCTGATGGCCTACAACACCTGGCGCACTGTGCGTGCCCCGGTGGCCGCGACTGCGCCTGCCCCTGCCGCCGCGCAACTGGCCTGAGGAGATCGAGATGAAACACGAAGTAATCGAGAAGAACGTCTTCCTGCTGGTGCTGCTGATGGTGTTTGCCGTGAGCATCGGCGGCCTGACCCAGATCGTCCCGCTGTTCTTCCAGGACGTCACCAACAAGCCGGTCGAAGGCATGAAGCCGTACACCGCGCTGCAACTGGAAGGCCGCGACATCTATATCCGTGAAGGTTGCGTGCAGTGCCACTCGCAGATGATCCGTCCGTTCCGCGCTGAAACCGAGCGCTACGGCCACTACTCGGTCGCCGGTGAGAGCGTTTGGGATCACCCATTCCTGTGGGGTTCCAAGCGTACCGGCCCGGACCTGGCCCGTGTCGGCGGCCGCTACTCCGATGACTGGCACCGCGCTCACTTGTACAACCCGCGCAACGTCGTGCCTGAGTCGAAGATGCCGGCTTACCCATGGCTGGTCGCAAGCCCGGTAGACAGCAGCCATACCGAAACCAAGCTGCGCACCATGCGCACCCTCGGCGTGCCTTACACCGACGCCGATATCAGCGGTGCCGTGGAATCGATCAAGGGCAAGACCGAGATGGATGCGCTGGTCGCCTACCTGCAGGTGCTCGGCACCGCGATCAAGAACAAGAGGTAAGGGCCATGGACTTCACACTGGATATCGGCCAGCTGCGCGGCCTGGGCACCCTCCTGGTGGCCATCGCCTTCATCGGCCTGTCGCTGTGGGTGTTCAACCGGCGGCGTGACCGCGAGTTTGCCGAGGCAAGCCTGCTGCCATTCGCCGATGACCGCCTGGCACCTGTCGCCAACGAACCCGCACCGAGGAGTAACGGGCAATGACCACCTTCTGGAGTACGTACATCAGCGTACTGACCATCGGCAGCCTGATCGGCTTGACCTGGCTGCTGCTGGCCACGCGCAAGGGCGAAAAGCCCAACGGCGGCGACCAGACCATGGGCCACAGCTTCGACGGCATCGAGGAGTACGACAACCCGCTGCCCAAATGGTGGTTCTGGCTGTTCGTCGGCACCCTGGTGTTCTCGGTGGGCTACCTGATCCTCTACCCGGGCCTGGGTAACTGGAAAGGCATCCTGCCGGGCTATCAGGACGGCTGGACTCAGGTGAACGAATGGCAAAAGGAAATGGACAGGGCTGATGCCAAGTTTGGTCCGATCTTCGCCAAGTTCGCCGCCATGCCGGTTGAGGAAGTAGCCAAAGACCCGCAAGCGCTGAAAATGGGTGGCCGCCTGTTCGCCTCCAACTGCTCGGTGTGCCACGGCTCCGACGCCAAGGGTGCCTACGGCTTCCCTAACCTGACCGACAAGGACTGGCGCTGGGGCGGTGACCCGGACACCATCAAACAGTCGATCATGAACGGCCGCCACGGCGTCATGCCAGCTTGGGCCGAAGTGATTGGCGAGCAAGGTGTGGCTGACGTCGCCGGCTTCGTTCTGACCAACCTCGATGGCCGCAAACTGCCGGAAGGTACCAAGGCCGATGTGGCCAATGGCGAGAAGCTCTTCGCAGCCAACTGTGTGGCTTGCCACGGCCCTGAAGGTAAAGGCACACCGGCGATGGGCGCACCGGACCTGACTCACCCGCAAGCGTTCATCTACGGTTCGAGTTTCGCCCAGCTGCAACAGACTATCCGTTACGGCCGTCAAGGCCAGATGCCTGCGCAGGAAGCGATCCAAGGCAACGATAAAGTCCACCTGCTGGCCGCGTATGTCTACAGCCTGTCGCAGGATGAAGCAGGCCAGAGCGAAAACCTGTCTGCCAAGTAAAACGACCGCGTAACTGAGCCTTGACTCAAACCGCCGCATCCCTCCGGATGCGGCGGTTCCCTTTCCCCCTTGCGACCAAGTGTCGCACCTCCCCCGCCGCCCCGCCTTGCAGCCGCCCTGATCGGAACTAAGCTTGTTGCCACAGCGACCGTCAGCCAGGGACCGTGAAATCCCTTGATCGGTCGTGACTGTTGAAGAATGCGTGCAAAGGCAGATGGGATCGGCTCGACCTCTTTGTACCCCAGTGGCCGGAAACGGAGACGGGGCACAACAAGCCTGACCGATTGGACAAGAAAAGATGAATAACAGTACACATATCAATCAGATAATTGTGTACACTTTGTCCGCCAACAGAGCCCGGAACAGCAGTAAACCGGGCTTTGGCAAGGGTCGGCGCGGGAGCCATCGCGTTGCAATAACCACACGGTTTATACATACTTGCGCCGATTTTTTAACCTACAAAAACACCCAAACCGTGGAACCTTAGAATGAGCACAGCAATCAGTCCGACTGCTTATAACTATAAGGTCGTCCGCCAGTTCGCCATCATGACGGTGGTCTGGGGGATCCTTGGCATGGGGCTTGGAGTCTTCATCGCCTCGCAATTGGTATGGCCCCAGCTGAACCTGGACCTGCCATGGACGAGTTTTGGACGCCTTCGCCCACTGCACACCAACTTGGTGATTTTCGCCTTCGGTGGTTGTGCGCTGTTTGCCACTTCCTATTATGTGGTGCAGCGTACCTGCCAGACGCGACTGATTTCCGATAGCCTCGCGGCCTTCACCTTCTGGGGTTGGCAAGCGGTGATCGTCGGTGCGCTCATTACCCTGCCACTGGGTTACACCACGACCAAGGAATACGCCGAGCTGGAATGGCCGATCGCCATTTTGCTGGCCATTGTCTGGGTCACCTACGGTGTGGTGTTCTTCGGCACCATCGTCAAGCGCAAGACCAAGCACATCTATGTAGGTAACTGGTTCTACGGTGCCTTCATTGTCGTGACTGCGATGCTGCACATCGTCAACCACATGTCGCTGCCGGTCAGCCTGTTCAAGTCGTACTCGGCTTACTCGGGTGCAACCGACGCGATGATCCAGTGGTGGTACGGCCACAACGCCGTGGGCTTCTTCCTGACCACCGGCTTCCTGGGCATGATGTACTACTTCGTACCCAAGCAGGCTGAGCGTCCGATCTACTCGTATCGCCTGTCGATCGTGCACTTCTGGGCACTGATCACTCTGTACATCTGGGCTGGCCCGCACCACCTGCACTACACCGCCCTGCCAGACTGGGCACAATCGCTGGGCATGGCCATGTCGATCATTCTGCTGGCACCAAGCTGGGGCGGCATGATCAACGGCATGATGACCCTGTCGGGCGCCTGGCATAAGCTGCGCACCGACCCGATCCTGCGTTTCCTCGTGGTATCGCTGGCGTTCTACGGCATGTCGACCTTCGAAGGTCCGATGATGGCGATCAAGACCGTCAACTCGCTGTCGCACTACACCGACTGGACCGTTGGCCACGTACACGCCGGCGCCTTGGGCTGGGTAGCAATGATCTCGATCGGCGCCCTGTACCACCTGATCCCGAAAGTCTACGGCCGCGAGCAGATGCACAGCATCGGCCTGATCAACGCGCACTTCTGGCTGGCTACCATCGGTACCGTTCTGTACATCGCCTCGATGTGGGTCAACGGCATTACCCAAGGCCTGATGTGGCGTGCAATCAACGACGACGGCACCCTCACCTACTCCTTCGTTGAAGCGCTGCAAGCCAGCCATCCGGGCTTTATGGTCCGCGCCCTGGGTGGTGCGTTCTTCGCCTCCGGCATGTTGCTGATGGCCTACAACGTGTTCCGCACCGTCCGCGCCTCGAAGCCGGCCGAAGCTGAAGCCGCCGCTCAGATCGCTGTCGTGGGAGCCCACTGATGAAGCATGAAGTAGTCGAGAAGAATATCGGCCTGCTGGCCTTCTTCATGGTCATCGCCGTGAGTATCGGCGGCCTGACCCAAATCGTCCCGCTGTTCTTCCAGGACGTTACCAACAAGCCGGTCGAAGGCATGAAGCCGCGCACCGCGCTGGAACTGGAAGGCCGTGACATTTACATCCGTGAAGGCTGCGTTCAGTGCCACTCGCAGATGATTCGTCCGTTCCGTGCTGAAACCGAGCGCTATGGCCACTACTCGGTGGCCGGTGAAAGCGTCTGGGACCACCCGTTCCTGTGGGGTTCCAAGCGTACCGGCCCGGACCTGGCCCGTGTTGGCGGTCGTTACTCCGACGACTGGCACCGTGCTCACCTGTACAACCCGCGCAACGTCGTGCCTGAGTCGAAAATGCCGGCCTACCCATGGCTGGTAGAAAACAAGCTCGACGGCAAAGACACGGTCAAGAAGATGGAAGTCCTGCGCACCCTCGGCACGCCGTACACCGATGAAGACATCGCCGGTGCCCGCGACGCAGTCAAGGGCAAGACTGAAATGGACGCCCTGGTTGCCTACCTGCAAGGCCTGGGCACCATCATCAAAAGCAAACGGTGACATTGATGGATATCGGGATGATTCGTGGCCTGGGCACCGTCGTCGTGATGGTGGCCTTCATCGGCCTGGCGTTGTGGGTGTTCAGTTCTCGGCGCAAGTCCGAGTTCGACGAAGCGACCATGCTGCCCTTCGCGGATGATCCCGAAGCCAGCAAGCACGTCGAGCAAGCGCAAGCGAAAGCGTCTAGGAGTAACAACGAATGACTACCTTCTGGAGTCTGTACGTCACCGTTTTGAGTCTGGGCACCATCTTCGCCCTGACCTGGCTGCTGCTGTCCACCCGCAAGGGACAACGCAGCGATATCACCGAAGAAACCGTAGGCCATGCCTACGATGGCATCGAAGAGTACGACAACCCGCTGCCCCAGTGGTGGTTCTGGCTGTTCGTCGGCACCATCGTTTTCGCCCTCGGCTACCTGGTGCTGTACCCAGGCCTGGGTAACTGGAAAGGCGTGTTGCCAGGCTACCAGTACCTGGATAACGAGAAGAAAACCGAGTTCGCCAACGGCCAGGAAGGCTGGACTGGCGTGCACGAGTGGGAAAAGGAAATGCTCCGTGCAGATGCCAAATTTGGGCCGATTTTCGCCAAATTTGCAGCCATGCCGATTGAAGAAGTCGCCAAAGACCCGCAAGCCCTGAAAATGGGCGGCCGTCTTTTCGCTTCCAACTGCTCGGTGTGCCACGGTTCCGATGCCAAGGGTTCCTACGGCTTCCCTAACCTGACCGACAACGACTGGCGCTGGGGCGGCGACCCGCAAACCATCAAAGCCACCATCATGGGTGGTCGCCATGGCGTGATGCCGGCCTGGGCGGAAGTAATCGGCGAACAAGGCGTTGCCGACGTCGCCGCTTACGTGCTGACCAACCTGGACGGCCGCAAGCTGCCAGAAGGCGCCAAAGCTGACGCAGCCAATGGCCAGAAGCTGTTTGCCGCCAACTGCGTGGCCTGCCACGGTCCTGAAGGTAAAGGTACCCCGGCCATGGGTGCACCTAACCTGACCCATCCGCAGGCGTTCATTTACGGTTCGAGCTTCGCGCAACTGCAGCAGACCATCCGTTACGGCCGTCAAGGCCAGATGCCTGCTCAGGAAGCGATCCAGGGCAATGACAAGGTCCACCTGCTGGCCGCCTATGTCTACAGCCTGTCGCACCAAGAAGATAAGGCTACCGAAGCGAAGTAATTCGTCCGGTAGCGCGAAGCCCCGTCAGTGCAGACTGCCGGGGCTTTTTTATACAACTTGTATCTGTAGGAGCGGGCTTGCCCCGCGATTGCGGTTTGATCTGTCACACCGCATCGCGGGGCAAGCCCGCTCCCACAGCAAGCCCGCTCCCACAAACCACTGGCAAGCTGCCTGCATGACCCAGATCAATTGACACGCCCACTACACTAATCATCAGGCAAACCCAACGCGACTAAAAGTCGCAGCCGTGCCCCATGTTGCCACTACAGGCGTATTATCCGACCTAGAGCAGCATAAACGTCTGACTGCGATCGGCACGTACTGATCGTGGCACTCTTCCACTGCCGTGGGACTCAATGATGAGCAAGCAGATTCCTGTACATGATGTCACCCCGCCTGCCAATAAGAATAAAGACGGCGTCGATCTTTACGCGTCTCGGGAAAAAATCTACACCCGAGCCTTCACCGGCATTTTCCGCAATTTGCGCATGGTCGGTGGCGCTGTCCTGTTCCTGCTGTACTTCGGTACGGTGTGGCTGAATTGGGGTAATCACCAGGCGGTCTGGTGGAACCTGCCAGAGCGCAAGTTCTACATCTTTGGCGCGACCATCTGGCCCCAGGATTTCATCCTGCTTTCAGGCCTGTTGATCGTTGCCGCCTTTGGTCTGTTCTTCATCACCGTATTCGCAGGCCGGGTCTGGTGCGGCTACACCTGCCCGCAGAGTGTATGGACCTGGATTTTCATGTGGTGCGAGAAGGTCACTGAAGGTGACCGTAACCAACGCATGAAACTCGACAAGGCGCCGATGAGCGCCAACAAGTTCCTGCGCAAGCTGGCCAAGCACAGCCTGTGGCTGGTGATCGGCTTTGTCACCGGCATGACCTTCGTCGGCTATTTCTCGCCAATCCGCGAGCTGGTCGTCGAGTTCTTCACCGGCCAGGCCGACGGCTGGGCTTATTTCTGGGTCGGTTTCTTCACCCTGGCTACCTACGGCAACGCCGGTTGGTTGCGTGAGCAGGTGTGCATTTACATGTGCCCTTATGCCCGTTTCCAGAGCGTGATGTTCGACAAAGACACCCTGATCGTTTCCTACGATCCGCGTCGTGGCGAAACCCGCGGCCCACGCAAAAAAGACATCGACTACAAAGCCAAAGGGCTCGGTGACTGCATCGACTGCACCATGTGCGTCCAGGTGTGCCCGACCGGCATCGACATCCGTGACGGCTTGCAGATCGAGTGCATTGGCTGCGCCGCCTGCATCGACGCCTGCGATTCGATCATGGACAAGATGAACTACCCCAAAGGCCTGATCAGCTACACCACTGAACACAACCTGTCGGGGCAGAAGACCCATATGCTGCGCCCGCGCCTGATCGGCTATGCGGTGGTGTTGCTGGCCATGATTACCCTGCTCACCAGCGCCTTCATCCTGCGTCCGCTGGTAGGCTTCGATGTCAGCAAAGACCGCGTGCTGTACCGCGAAAACGCGATGGGCCGGATCGAAAACGTCTACAGCCTGAAGGTCATGAACAAAGACCAACGCGACCACGTTTACGTGCTTGAAGCGGCCGGCCTGCCGGACCTCAAGCTGGAAGGCGCGAAAGAAATCCGCGTCGCGGCCGGCGACATTGTCAGCCTGCCAGTACAACTGTCGATGGCCCCGGAAAAACTGCCATCGAGCACCAACGAAGTGACCTTCATCCTCAAGGACGCCGACGACAGCGCCACCCAGGTTGAAGCCAAGAGCCGTTTCATCGGCCCACAAATTCGATAAGAGACTGAGCCTATGCCTTCTGCAACCGCCGCAAGCCCCTGGTACAAGCACCTCTGGCCGTGGATCATCATCGGGGTGCTGGCCACCTCGGTGACCCTGAGCCTGACTATGGTCACTATTGCGGTGAACAACCCAGACAATCTGGTCAACGACAACTACTACGAGGCGGGCAAAGGCATCAACCGCTCGCTCGACCGTGAACTGCTGGCCCAGAACCTCAACCTCAAGGCCAGCGTGCACCTTGACGAGCTGACCGGTGAAGTTGAACTGCGCCTGAGCGGCAACAGCCAGCCGAAAACCCTGGAGCTGAACCTGATCTCGCCAACGCAGCCAGAGAAGGACCGCCGGGTCATCCTGGCCCAGAGCGCCAGCGAAGCCGGACGCTATGTTGGTCAGCTGACCGACAGGGTCGAAGGGCGTCGCTTCGTCGAACTGCTCGGCAGTGAGAACGAGCATGTCTGGCGCCTGTTCGAAGAAGAACAGGTAGGCCATGACGTCACCCTGCAGCTGGGTGATGAAGCGCTGCAAGGGGCTGAACACCTCGAAAAATGAGTCGTCATTGATCGCGGGGCAAGTCCGCTCCCACGTGGGAGCGGGCTTGCCCCGCGATCAGTTCCTCAGACCTTACGATAGATCGCCATGACCAGCCCCACGCCTTGCTATCACTGCGCCCTGCCCGTCCCTGCTGGCAGCCACTTCACCGCCGTGGTACTCGGCCAGCCCCGGCTGTTCTGCTGCCCAGGCTGCCAGGCGGTGGCCGAAGCCATTGTTGCCGGAAACCTGGAAAGCTATTACCAGCACCGCAGCGAAGCCAGCGCCAACCCCGAGGCCCTGCCCCAGCAACTGGTCGACGAACTGGCGCTGTATGACCGCGCCGACGTGCAAAAACCCTTCGTACGCCACAGTGGCGAACTGGCCGAAACCACCCTGCTGATTGAAGGCATCAGCTGCGCCGCCTGTGGCTGGCTGATCGAAAAGCACCTGCGCAACCTGCCCGGCGTCGCCGAGGCACGTCTGAACCTGTCCAACCATCGCCTGCAGGTCAACTGGGCCGACAGTCAGTTGCCGCTATCCGCCCTGCTGGCCGAGCTGCGCCATATCGGCTATGCCGCCCACCCTTATCAGGCCGATCGTGCCGCCGAACAACTGGCCAACGAAAACCGTACCGCCCTGCGCCAACTAGGCGTCGCCGGCCTGCTATGGTTCCAGGCGATGATGGCGACCATGGCCACCTGGCCCGAATTCAACATCGACCTGAGCCCGGAGTTGCACACCATCCTGCGCTGGGTCGCACTGTTCCTCACTACCCCTATTGTTTTCTATAGCTGCGCCCCCTTCTTCCGTGGCGCCGCCCGCGACCTGCGCACCCGCCACCTGACCATGGATGTCTCGGTCTCGCTGGCGATCGGCCTGGCCTATGGCGCCGGTATCTGGACCGCTATCACTGGCAGTGGCGAGTTGTATTTCGACGCAGTGGGCATGTTCGCCTTGTTTCTACTGACGGGCCGCTACTTGGAACGCCGCGCGCGTGAGCGCACTGCCGCCGCCACCGCGCAACTGGTCAACCTGTTG
The DNA here is from genome assembly GCF_004353925.1 of Pseudomonas sp. H9. GTDB lineage: Bacteria > Pseudomonadota > Gammaproteobacteria > Pseudomonadales > Pseudomonadaceae > Aquipseudomonas. The sequence continues at coordinate 33,981 of NZ_SMOK01000047.1, forward strand.
CCTGCCTCGTGCCTGCGCCTGGGGGCGGCAGGGCAAAGCGAGCGGATCTTGCTCAGCGAGCTGCAACTGGGTGATTGCGTGCTGATCCAACCCGGCCATGTAGTGCCGGCCGATGGACGCATCGTCAACGGCCAGTCGAGTGTCGATGAATCGCTGCTCACCGGCGAATACCTGCCGCAACCGCGCCGTGCGGGCGATGCCGTGACCGCCGGCACGCTGAACATCGAAAGCGCTCTGACCGTCGAAGTACAGGCCCTGGGGCAAGACACGCGCCTGTCGGCGATCGTCCGCCTGCTGGAGCGCGCGCAGTCAGAGAAACCGCGCCTGGCTGAAATCGCCGACCGTGCCTCGCAATGGTTCTTGCTGTTCTCGCTGGTGGCCGCTGCCGGGATTGGCCTGCTGTGGTGGCAGCTGGACCCGTCACGGGCGTTCTGGATCGTACTGGCGATGCTGGTTGCCACCTGCCCTTGCGCACTGTCGCTGGCCACCCCGACGGCACTCACCGCTGCCACTGGCACCCTGCACAAACTCGGCCTGCTGCTGACCCGCGGCCATGTCCTCGAAGGCCTGAACCAGATCGACACGGTGATCTTCGACAAAACCGGCACGCTGACCGAAGGGCGTCTGACGTTACGCGCTATTCGCCCTCTGGCCGAGGCCGACGCCGATCAGTGCCTGATGCTCGCCGCCGCCTTGGAAAACCGCTCCGAACACCCGATTGCCCGCGCCTTCGGCCGTGCCAGCATTCCCGCCGATGAAGTACACGCCGAACCCGGTCTCGGGCTTGAAGGCGTGGTGCAAGGGCAGCGCCTGCGCATCGGCGAACCCGGCTTCGTGAGCGCCCTGAGCGGCACAGCACCACCGCCGATGCCCGCCGAGCCCGGCCAATGGCTGTTGCTGGGCAATAGCCAGGGCGCGCTGGCCTGGCTGGTACTCGATGACCGCCTGCGCCACGACGCCGCCGACCTGCTCGCTGCCTGCCGCGCCCGCGGCTGGCAGACTTTGCTGCTGTCCGGTGACAGTTCGCCCATGGTGTACAGCGTGGCCAGCGAACTGCAGATTGACCAGGCGATCGGCGGCTTGCGCCCCGACGACAAGCTGGAAAAACTCAAGGCCCTGCAACAACAGGGACGCAAAGTGCTGATGCTTGGCGACGGCGTCAACGACGTACCGGTGCTGGCCGCCGCCGACATCAGTATCGCCATGGGATCGGCCACCGACCTGGCCAAGACCAGCGCCGACGCCGTGCTGCTGTCCAATCGCCTGGATGCCTTGATCCAGGCCTTCAGCCTGGCCCGACGCACGCGGCGCATCATTATCGAAAACCTGCTGTGGGCAGCGCTGTATAATGGCCTCATGTTGCCGTTCGCTGCACTGGGCTGGATTACGCCGGTCTGGGCCGCGATCGGTATGTCGGTGAGTTCGCTGATCGTCGTGCTCAACGCCTTGCGCCTGACCCGCATCAGCGCACTGGCCAGCAACGACCCGGCAACCCACACCTCTGACCCTGCCACGGCCTGATCAGGAGCCCACATGCCTGCGCTTTACGTCATGATTCCGGCCGCGCTGCTGATCGTCGCCATCGCTGTGTACATTTTTTTCTGGGCGGTAGACAGCGGCCAGTACGACGACCTAGACGGCCCGGCCCACAGCATCCTGTTCGACGACCAGGACCCACAACACACTGCGGCGATGGACGAAGCCGACGGCAAGAAACCCGACGACGGCGCACCACCTCGTGCTTGAACTGCTCCCCCTGCTCAGCTCGGCGCTGATCCTCGGCCTGCTGGGCGGCGGCCATTGCCTGGGGATGTGCGGCGGCCTGATGGGCGCGCTGACCCTGGCCATCCCTCAAGAGCAACGCAGCCGTCGCTTCCGCCTGCTGCTGGCCTACAACCTGGGGCGTATCGCCAGCTACGCTCTGGCCGGCCTGCTGCTCGGCCTGGCCGGCTGGGCCGTGGCCAACAGCACGGTGGCCCTTGGCATGCGTGTGGTCGCGGGGTTACTGCTGATCAGCATGGGCCTGTACTTGGCCGGCTGGTGGAGCGGCCTGACCCGCATCGAGGGCCTGGGCCGCGGCTTGTGGCGGCATATCCAGCCGGTCGCCAACCGCTTGCTGCCAGTGTCGAGCTGGCCGCGCGCTCTGCTGCTCGGCGCACTGTGGGGTTGGCTGCCGTGTGGCCTGGTCTATAGCACCCTGCTATGGGCCGCCAGCCAGGGTAATGCCGTCGACAGCGCCCTACTGATGCTGGCCTTCGGCCTCGGCACCTGGCCGGTGCTGCTGGCCACCGGGCTTGCCGCCGAACGTACCAGTGCCTTGCTGCGCAAACGGCAGATCCGCGTCGCCGGTGGTTTGCTGGTGATCCTGTTCGGTATCTGGACCCTGCCCGGCCCGCACCAGCACTGGCTCATGGGGCACTGAAGCCACGTTGATGCAAATCAAGATGTAAAATCTGATGTCCGCCTAGAATTTTGCACACTGCTGCTCATTCTGGGGATTGCCCACATGCTCGACGCACTTCGTTGGGACTCCGACCTGATCCGTCGCTACGACCTGTCTGGCCCACGTTACACCTCCTACCCCACTGCGGTGCAATTGCACAGCGAAGTCGGCTCCTTTGACCTCCTGCACGCCTTGCGCGACAGCCGCCGTGCCGTGCGCCCGTTGTCGCTGTACGTGCACGTGCCGTTCTGCGCCAACATTTGCTACTACTGCGCCTGCAACAAAGTCATCACCAAAGACCGCGCCCGCGCCCAGCCGTACCTACAGCGCCTGGAGCAGGAAATTCAGCTGATCGCCTGTCACCTTGACCCCAAGCAGACCGTCGAGCAATTGCATTTTGGTGGCGGCACCCCGACCTTTCTCAGCCACGTCGAACTGCGTCAGCTGATGGCCAGCTTGCGTCAGCACTTCAACCTGCTCGACGATGACTCCGGTGATTACGGCATCGAAATTGACCCACGTGAAGCCGACTGGCCGACCATGGGCCTGCTGCGTGAACTGGGTTTCAACCGCGTCAGCCTCGGCGTGCAAGATCTCGATCCGGCCGTACAGCGCGCGATCAATCGCCTGCAAAGCCTGGAGCAGACCCGGGCAATCATCGACGCGGCCCGCACCTTGCAATTTCGCTCGATCAACCTCGACCTGATCTACGGCCTGCCCAAACAAACCCCGGAAGGCTTTGCCCGTACCGTGGAAGAAGTCATCAAGCTGCAACCCGACCGCCTGTCGGTGTTCAACTATGCCCACCTGCCCGAGCGCTTCATGCCGCAAAGACGCATCGACAGCAACGACCTGCCAGCCCCTTCGGCCAAGCTGGAAATGCTGCAGCGCACCATCGAGCAACTGACCGCAGCCGGTTATCGCTACATCGGTATGGACCATTTCGCTCTGCCCGACGACGAACTGGCCATCGCCCAGGAAGAATCAACGCTGCAACGTAACTTTCAGGGCTACACCACTCACGGTCATTGCGACCTGATTGGCCTGGGCGTATCGGCCATCAGCCAGATCGGTGACCTGTATTGCCAGAACAGCAGTGACCTCAATACCTACCAGGACACCCTGTCCAGCGCCCAACTGGCCAGCAGCCGTGGCCTGATCTGCACCGCTGACGACCGCGTGCGCCGTGCTGTGATCCAACAGCTGATCTGCCATTTCGAATTGGACTTCGACAGCATCGAGGAAGAGTTCACCATCGACTTTCGCGGTTACTTCAAAGACCTCTGGCCCGACTTGCAAGCCATGCACAATGACGGCCTGATCAACCTCAGCACTCAGGGCATCCAGGTACTGCCCGCTGGCCGCCTGCTGGTACGTTCGGTATGTATGGTGTTTGATGCCTACCTTGGCCTACACAATCAGCAAAAATTTTCCCGCGTCATCTGATCCAGCTTCGGACACGGTTTACAGTAATAAATGTAAAGCACACTATGTTTAACAGAGGTCGGACGATAAGCCGCACCTCTACCAGCCCACCCTATCCGGACACGGGCTGGCCGAAACCCCATGCCCTGAGTTACCCTTACGGCTTATGTGTGCTTTCCAGCAAGGAATGAAGAAATGTCCGAGCCAGTTAAACTGCGCCCCCATAACCAGGCCCATTGCAAGGATTGCAGCCTGGCGCCTCTGTGCCTGCCATTGTCGTTGAACATGGAAGACATGGATGCACTGGATGAGATCGTCAAACGCGGGCGACCGCTGAAAAAAGGCGAGTTTCTGTTCCGCCAGGGTGACGACTTCGCTTCGGTCTACGCGGTGCGCTCCGGCGCTCTGAAAACCTTCAGCTTGAGCGACAGTGGTGAAGAGCAGATCACCGGTTTCCACCTGCCCAGCGAACTGGTCGGCCTGTCCGGCATGGACACCGAAACCTACCCGGTATCGGCCCAGGCTCAGGAAACTACGTCGGTCTGTGAAATCCCCTTCGAACGCCTTGATGAGCTGTCGGTACAACTGCCTCAACTGCGTCGCCAGCTGATGCGCGTCATGAGCCGCGAGATTCGAGATGACCAGCAGATGATGTTGCTGCTGTCGAAGAAAACCGCCGATGAGCGGATCGCCACCTTCTTGGTCAACCTGTCCGCGCGCTTCCGGGCTCGTGGCTATTCGGCCAACCAGTTCCGCCTGAGCATGTCGCGCAACGAAATCGGTAACTACCTGGGCCTGGCCGTGGAAACTGTTTCACGGGTTTTCACCCGCTTCCAGCAAAATGGCCTGATCGCCGCTGAAGGCAAGGAAATCCACATCCTTGACCCGATTCAGCTGTGTGCGCTGGCCGGCGGTGCGCTGGAGAGCTGAGGCCGCAGGATAAGGGTATACTGGCGGGCATTCGATTTCAGGATACCCGCCTCATGCACAGCGACGCCTTCGACCTCAAAGCCCTGATCCGCCCCGTACCGGACTTCCCGAAAGCCGGCGTGATCTTTCGCGATATCACGCCGTTGTTCCAGTCGCCCCGTGGCCTGCGCCACGTGGCTGACGCCTTCATCGAGCGTTATGTCGAGGCCGAGTTCAGCCACATCGGCGCCATGGACGCGCGCGGCTTTCTGATCGGCTCGATCATCGCCCACCAACTGAACAAACCACTGATCCTGTTCCGCAAGCAGGGCAAGCTGCCTGCCGATGTGCTCGCCGAAGGCTACCAGACCGAATACGGTGAAGCGTTCCTGGAAGTGCATGCCGACAGCCTGTGTGAAGGCGATTCGGTGCTGATTTTCGACGACCTGATCGCCACCGGCGGCACCTTGCTGGCAGCCACCAATCTGGTGCGGCGCATGGGGGCGCAGGTGTTCGAGGCGGCGGCGATTATCGACTTGCCGGAGCTCAGCGGCTCCCAGCGCCTGAATGCTGCAGGCGTTCCGACCTTCTGCCTGACTGAGTTCTCGCTGAGCGAGTACTGAGATTTGATCGCGGGGCAAGCCCGCTCCCACAGATTGTGGGAGCAGCTGTCTTGCAGGGCTTTGCCCGAAGTGACCATCGATCTTGAAGCCAGCTCCCGGTGGGAGCTGGCTTGCCCTGCGATCTGGCGCGAAGCGGCAGCAATTCAGTCGCCTCGGTATGTCAGTTGCCTTGCAAGCAGCTGTGTTTACGGCCGCTGCGCAGCCGATCGCGGGTCAAGGCCCGCTCCCACCGTGTCTACCCTGCTGCTAGCGAAGCACATTCAAGCCAGCTGCTCTCGCCAAGGCGCTCCACTTTTGAGCAGCGCACTGTAGCGCGCGCTGAAATCCTGGTTGTGCCGGATTACCACCCAGCAGGCTATGTACAGCACTCGCCTCACCTTCGACCGTCCACCCCAGCTCTGGCAAAAGCGCAACGGTGAATGGCAGTTTGTGCTCCCACACGTGCTCTAGGCACCTCGGGCTATCAACTTGCCATTCACCGTTCTCACTCCAGATTCTGTTCCTTCCTCAAGACACAAGCGGGCTTGCCCCGCGAATTACAACGAAATCGGCTTACGTCCGGCAAACGAATGCGCCAGCGTCCCGCCGTCCACCAGTTCCAGCTCGCCCCCCAGCGGCACACCATGGGCAATGCGCGAAGCCACCAGGCCTTTGTCAGCCAGTAACTGCGCAATGTAATGGGCCGTCGCTTCACCTTCCACCGTCGGGTTGGTCGCCAGGATCACCTCGGCAAAGGTCCCCTGCTCTTCAATTCGCGCCATCAATTGCGGAATACCAATTGCCTCAGGCCCCAGGCCATCGAGCGGCGACAAATGCCCCTTGAGCACGAAGTAACGACCACGATAGCCGGTCTGCTCCACGGCATAGACGTCCATCGGCCCTTCGACCACGCACAGCAGCGTGTCATCACGGCGCGGATCGGCGCACTGTGGGCACAGCTCCTGCTCGGTCAGGGTTCGGCACTGGCGGCAATGGCCAACACCTTCCATGGCCTGGCTCAGCGCCTGCGCCAGGCGAGTACCGCCACTACGGTCGCGCTCAAGCAGTTGCAGGGCCATGCGCTGGGCGGTTTTCTGGCCAACGCCGGGCAAGGTGCGCAAGGCATCGATCAGTTGGCGGATCAGTGGGCTGAAGCTCATGGTCATTAGCCTGAAATTTCAAATAAGCGGGAAAAACGACGATGGGAGCAACGACCACACAGCCGCGCTCCCATCGCAGGTACTACAACAGATGACTTAGAACGGCATCTTGAAACCTGGTGGCAGTTGCATGCCAGCGGTCATACCGCCCATTTTCTCCTGGCTGCTCTGCTCAACCTTGCGCACGGCATCGTTGACGGCGGCAGCGATCAGGTCTTCCAGTACTTCTTTGTCTTCCTGCATCAGGCTGTCATCCAGGCTGATGCGCTTGACGTCGTGACGACCGGTCATCACCACGCTCACCAGACCGGCGCCGGATTGGCCGGTCACTTCGGCGTTGGCCAGCTCTTCCTGCATCTTGGCCATTTTTTCCTGCATCTGCTGGGCCTGCTTCATCAGGCCGGCCATGCCACCTTTCATCATGGGGATCACCTCAAATTTAGACTTACGGGGTGCGGCGAGGGCCGGGCCCTGGCCGCTTTGTGTTTATTCGCCCTGGGCTACCGGGGCATCTACAGGCTCAATGGTATCGTGTCGAACCATGGCGCCAAACTGCTTGATCATCTGCTGGATGAGCGGATCTGCCTCAATCGACGCTTCCGCTTCGCCCTGGCGCTCAGCACGCTTGCGGGCTGCCGCCTGAGCCGGGGTTTCCTGCTCCGGGCGGATCAATTCAATGGACAATTTGAGCGTGCGACCGAAGTGCTGGTTCAACGCATCGTTCAAACGTCGCTGCTGGGTGGCATTGAACAGGGCACTGTGGGCCGGGTCCAGGTGCAGCAGCCAGTCATCGCCGTCAGCGGCGATCAGCGTACAGTTGGCGGCGATACTGCCGGTCATCCCGGAGATCGGCAACTGCGGGAATAATTCCAGCCATTGCAAAGCCAGCCCGGTAGCCGGCTTGGCTGCCGGCAAAGGCTCCGGCGCCAGCACCGGTGCATCCTCGTGCACATGCTCGATTGCCAGTTCGTCCAGATAACTGTAGCTGGCCGGATCCATTTCCGGCTCGTAGTAATCTTCGTCCAGCGGCGGCTCGTCGTCGCGCTCCATGCCCGCCGGGCTGTAACCGATCGAGTCATCGTAGGGCGGCGCTTCTGGTTGCACCGCTTGAACCGGCGCCGGAGCTGGTTGCGCTGCCACCGCGACGGGTTCAGGTTCGGGTTCGGGCGCCGGCTCAGCAGGCGCTGGGACCGGGTCATTCCACGGCAGATCAACCACCGGCTCCTCTGCCTTGACCTCCACCGCTACCTCGACCGCCGCTGGTTCAGGCTCAGCAACGGGCTCGGGCTTAGGCTCGGGTGCAGGCACAACAGCTACGGGCTCGACCTTCGGCGCAGCCGCCACGGCTGGCGCAGCGACATTCGCTGCTGCCACCGCTCTCGCCGAATCAGCTGTGGCCTGGCTGATCCCCACCGACTTTAGTACCGGCGTCGGTGCGTCATCGGTATCGGCCGGACGGAACGCCAGCATGCGCAGCAAGACCATTTCGAAGCCGCCACGCGGATCGGGTGCCAATGGCAGGTCGCGGCGACCGATCAAGCCCATCTGGTAGTAGAACTGCACGTCTTCGGCAGGCAACGCCTGAGCCAGCGCCAGCACCCGCTCACGATCGCCCTGGCCATTGTCCACGGCTTCAGGCAGGGCCTGAGCAATTGCCACGCGGTGCAGCACGTTGAGCATTTCTGCGAGCACGCCGCTCCAGTCCGGCCCTTGTTCGGCCAAGTGGCGCACCGCCTCAAGCAGGGCACGGGCGTCGCCTTCGAGCAGCGCCTGCAGCACGCCGTAAACCTGGCCATGATCAAGCGTACCGAGCATGGCACGCACGTCAGCGGCCAGGACCTTGCCCTCACCAAAGGCAATGGCCTGGTCGGTAAGGCTCATGGCATCGCGCATCGAACCATCGGCGGCACGGCCCAGCAGCCACAATGCATCGTCTTCAAACGGCACGTTCTCGGCACCCAGCACATGGCTCAAGTGCTCGACCACCCGCTCGGGGGTCATGTTCTTCAGGGAGAACTGCAGGCAGCGCGACAGAATGGTGGCAGGCAACTTCTGCGGGTCGGTGGTCGCCAGGATGAACTTGACGTAGGGCGGCGGCTCTTCCAGCGTCTTGAGCAAGGCGTTGAAGGAGTGACTGGAGAGCATGTGCACTTCGTCGATCAGGTAGACCTTGAAGCGCCCACGGCTCGGCGCGTACTGCACGTTGTCGAGCAGCTCACGGGTGTCTTCGACTTTGGTGCGGCTGGCGGCGTCGATCTCGATCAGGTCGACAAACCGGCCTTCATCGATTTCCCGGCACACCGAGCAGGTGCCACATGGCGTCGAGGTGATACCGGTTTCGCAGTTCAGGCATTTGGCGATGATCCGCGCGATGGTGGTCTTGCCCACACCGCGGGTGCCGGTGAACAGGTAGGCGTGATGCAAACGCTGGTTATCCAGGGCGTTGATCAATGCCTTGAGCACATGGGTCTGGCCGACCATTTCGCGGAACGAGCGCGGACGCCATTTACGTGCAAGAACCTGATAACTCATCGAAAACCGTCAAATAGATAGACCAAAGACCGCTAATCCTAGCGGAGCAGGCCCGAAATTGCATCCGCTATACCGTCCAACCCTGTAAGCTTCGCTCGCCAGGATGCGAATGCTGCACAGGGAGAAGTCGATGCGTTGGTTGTTGAGTCTATTGATGCTGTACGTGGGCTACCTGCCCGCCAAGCAACCACCCTTGTTACGCGTTGCCCTTCTGGATAGCTGGGCCATGCCGCTGGCGCAGTTCGAGAACAACTACCCGGTCGAAGGCGCCCTGCCCGACCTGATGAACAGCCTGGCCAGCCAGCTGGGGATGCGCGCAGATTTTCACGTCCTGCCACGCTTGCGCCTGCAGTCAGCCATGGAGCGCGGCACCATCGATGTACGCTGCTTCGTGATACCCACCTGGGCCAACGACCCGTCGAACCAGTACACCTGGAGCCCGCCGTTGTTCCAACAGCGCGACTGGTTGGTAGCTCACGAGAAACCAAGCACGCCTGTCAATCTGGCCAGCCTGCCCCGTCAGACCATCGGCACAGTGCTGGGTTTTTACTACCCGGCCCTGCAGCCGCAGTTCGACAGCGGTTACTTTGACCGCGACGACGCCCGCAACCAACTGCAAGTGCTGCAAAAGCTACAAGCCAGGCGCAACCTCTACGCGGTCAGCAGCCAGTGGAGCCTGGACTGGTTCAACAGCCAGTTGCCGCCCGAGCAACGCCTTCACCCTCTGGTTATGCTTGAAGAGCAGGCGCTGGGCTGCATGGTGCGCAACGACCCGGCAGTTCCGACGCAGGCGATCCTGCGCACGCTGGCACGCATGAAGCAGAGTGGGGAAATCGAGCGAGCCTTTGCCCGCTACACCCAACCGGCCACCGCGCCGCTGATGGGGCACAACCCCTGACGTGATCAGTAGCCGTGCGACTCGCGGAATTTCTGCTGCTTGTGGAATTCGATCCAATCGACCACATCGTAAGGCAGGTAGAGCTGTTGCCGGGCACGTGACAGTGCGATGTACACCGCACAAATCCGCTCGTCGAAGGCGTAGGCATCCTTGAACATCACATTGGTCAGCAGCTCGGGCGTCAGCAGCACCCGGTCGAACTCCATCCCACCTGCTGTCTGCGCCCTCATCAACAAGCAGCTTTTACCGGGGGCGCCAAGCATGCGGTTCAGGTGGGTCAGGTCGGCCACTTTGAAGCCTTTCTCCAACACGTGCTCGACCCAGAGGAACGCCTCATCGAAGCGGTTGGCATCGCGCACCTGTTGCCAATCGGCCATCTCGCTGAAATACGCATGCGGCCCTTCTGCGCTGTGCTCGACACTGTAGAGACGGGGATTGAACAAGGCGATCGCGGTGGTCATGAAGCGCTCAAGATCCGCCTGTAGCGCTTTATCCGGGAAGCTGAACGGGCAATTGGCATCGTGCAGTTCGATCATCCATTTGATCGTGTCCCAGTGCGATGCGGTGAGTACTACGCAGCCCTCGGGCGGCACAAAGCCCTGTGGATAATGTTCGATAACAACGTCGGCATCACGCGCACCCTCGAAGGGCACCTTACCCTTCTCGGTGTGCTGGTCGATCAGTGGATTGACCAGGCGCTCGACATTACGGCCCGAGCGAACGGAATAGCTGACATCGCTCTGGCGTACCAGCCGTGAACGCTTGACCCGCTCGCCACTGGCTTGCTGATACTCGTCGCCAAGGGTAATCAACACCTGGCGACCGCGTTCGATGATCTGCAGCAGGGAGGCTGGAATGTCCTGGCTCTCATCGATCAGCACATGGGTATAGCGGCCAGGCACCACACAACCTGCCAGGCTGGCGCGTTTGATCATCAGCAACGCTTCAAACCCGGTGCGACTGCCCCAGGACGGATTGGCCTCAAGGTACGTCCACAGGCGGCTCGAATACTCCAGCAGCACCTTGGTATCCACAGCGCTCAGTGCCTGCTTGAAATGCGGCAGATGCTTGGCCGACAGGCTGTGATCACGGGAGCGGCAATAGCACTCGATCACCTCAAGACAGACATCAAGCGTCGCAGCCTCCTCATGGCCGCGAAAGCCAAGAATATTCAGCGTCTGCGCCACTGCCTGCTTGCTCGGCTGCCGGGCCTGGGCGCCTGCAGCTTGGGGTCGCCCGACTTGCATCAGCGCCCGTGCAAAGGCCATGAAGGTGCGCCCGACGTTGTCGTGGCCCGCACGCCCCATACGCTGACGCAGGGCCACCAGTTTTTCCGGCGTGCGCGCCAGCACCAGCGTTTTCTCCGGCGACAGGCACTCCAGCAACGTGCCTAGCAGGTGGCTCTTGCCAATGCCCGCATAGCCCTGCACATGCAGGTCTTCGTCCAGATTGGCGCGAAAGGTTCTGACCAGTTTGTCTTGCGCGGCGCTCAACCAGCGCTCACGGTGCCGGGGCGTGACCATCTGCTGACTGAACGGGTTGTTGCGCTGATGATGGCGAACCCGGTAACCCACATCCCACTGGCCACCCGGCAACAGGTAGTCACGTGCCGCCACTTCATCGGCCAGCAGAAAGCGTACGTTCAGACTTTTCAGTGCGTTGAGGCCGAAGTACAACTTGCGCGGGTCGAACAGCCGCTGCGCTTCCGACAGTAGCCCCACTGCTGCCGAATGCCGCCCCTCAACCGCCCAGGCAATCAGCCGAGCGAGAATTTTCTCGAGCGCATCGGCGTTCAGGTCTTGCTCTGCTGCTTGCGCCAGGTTCTGGACAACCAGCACCGCAGCCAGCTCGGGGTCAGACAGGCCACTCAGCGCCTGAACGCCGTCCGCCTCCAACAAACCAGCACAGGTTTGATCGGTGATTGGCAAAAACAGCGGGCTGGATAAATCAACATGTTCCGGATGCATACAACCTCACAGCCAGGGTAAACAGGTTCGGCCCTGGCCATACACTTCATTCAATTGAGGGAGCCTGGGGCGCCGGCTTGTCGCTAACGCCGAGCTCAAAATGATAACTGCCCAATGTGCCAGACATCCCGCCCGGGCACGTGCGGGCTTCGCCATCTTGTGCGTCGATCAGCCCTTGCAACTCATAAACGGCCATTTCCAGCAGCTTGCGCAAGTCTTCCGAGCTGTTCGCGGCCACCTGAAGCTGCAGAGCAAACCGAGCGGCCATTGGCGGCTGCCAATGTTCAGCCGTCACGACCTCAGGCTCCTCTGCTTTAGCCGCAACCCTCACCGCCGCCGCCAGAATTTGCGCATGCTCATCATCCATCAGGTCGAGCACCCGCGACAGCTCCAGGGTCTTTTCCGGATGCGACTGCATCTGGTCTTTGATGTCCAAACGACGGATCTGCCATTCGCGCAGCTTTTCTTTGGTCAGGTCGTCTATTTCGTCCACGTGGGTTATCTCTCGGGGCCTGGGGTTGAAGTATGCCAACTTCTGACGCCCCTGGCAGGACGGCAACATGCAGGAGCAGCTTCTGGCTGCATGAATGGCACAGTGCTACCATCCGATCGCCCTTTGGCACCTCACCCTCAAAAGGACTGATCGAGTGACTTACCTTCGCCTGCTTTTCGCTTCAGCAATCATTGCACTTGCTACAGGTTGTGCTTCGCCGGCTCAAATTTCCGGCATGTCAGTCACCACTGACCAAGCGACCGCAAACACCTACGACGCCAAACTGCAAAACAACGTCCAGCTTTCTGAAGTAAATGGCGGAGACAAAACCAACCCACTGTGGACATCGGAAATCGACGGCCCGGATTTCCGCGCAGCGCTGGAGCAATCGCTTGCCAACGCCAAATTGCTCGGCAGCACATCGGCCCCTTATGCACTGCGTGCCAACCTGCTGCGTGTCGATCAACCGATTTTCGGCCTGAACTTCGAAGTCACCAGCGAAGTTGAATACACCTTGACTGAGACCACCACCAACCAAGTCATCTTCCGGGAAATTATCCGTGCGCCTTACACGGCTGGCCTGGGTGACTCGGTGATTGGCATCAAACGCCTGCGTCTGGCCAATGAAGGGTCGGCACGGGCGAACATCACAACTATCCTTAAGCGCTTGAGCGACCTGAAAATCGAAGCCAAGCAGGTTTCGTTGATGAACTGAAGTTCGCCCTGATATCGCGCCTGACTAAACTCTGGCTCAAAGACTTTGTCTGCCAGGGTTTAGTTACTTTAAGACATTAGGCCACACAGGATTAGCTTGAAGTAGGCAGAGAATTCAACACGCAGAACTCAGCGCACCACTTAGGTGAACCTATACGCTGCCACGCTTCGAGATTTTTGACTGAGAACGCCTTGAGGATCCAAGGACTTGAAATTGGGTGGCGACCCCACCAGCCACACCCCGGCACTCGATGTTCCCGCTATGGCTGCTCCCTTCCGGGCCTGACCAGGTTAACGGGTAATCAATGCGGGGGGACCGATGGGGTCACCATAACGCAACTCATCTGGCGATGAGCCGCGCCATTGTACCGGCATCAAGTGAAGATACAACCTCTATTTCAAAAAAAACCATCAACACTCAATGACTTGGCGCTGCCCTACGCGGTTTCTTCAGGTGCTGGCGGTGGCGGCTGGGTGATGCACAGGTGGATGAAGTGCAGCTTGGCGACCACTGGTTGGCTGAGAACGAAGGGGTAGAAATCCGCCTGGCCCATGCTGCGCGACAGTTCGTTGAGCATGGCCGACAGTTCGACCCAGGCGTTGACGAATGCCAGGAAGCGCTCGCCTTGCGGGTCGTCAGGTTGGTAGAGGTCCTGGCGCTGGAACGGTGGATAGTCCAGGTCAAGGCTGCTGGCGTTCATGCCCAGGGCCAGGGCGGTGTCCAGGGCGTCGGTCATGTGCAGGTAGTGTGCCCAGCTTTCGGCCCAGTCTTCCCAAGGGTGCATGGTGGCGTAGGCACTGACGTGGCGCTGCGCCCAATCACTGGGGGCACCCTGCTGGTAGTGACGCTCCAGCGCCTCGGCGTAGCTTTGGCGTTCGTCGCCGAACAGTGCGCGAAACGCGCCCAGCCATGTCGACTCGGCGATCAGTTGATCCCAATAGTAATGCCCAACTTCATGGCGCAGGTGGCCGAGCAGGGTTCGGTACGGCTCGTGCAATTGCACACGCACGCGTTCGCGCCAGTCATCGTCGGCTTCACGCACATCGAGGGTGATCAAACCGTTGGCGTGGCCGGTGATCGGTGCGTTGCCGGCGAGGTCTACGCCGATGAAGTCGAAAGCCAGGCCTTGTGGGTGTGCTTCGCTTTTCGGTTCGACGGCAAGCCCCAGGTGCAGTAACTGAGCGGTCAAACGCCGCTTGGCGGTTTCCAGCTTGCGCCAGCGTGGCAGGTTTTGCGCAATTGACAGATCGGGGATGGTCCGGTTCAAGCGGCAGGCCAGGCACAGGCCATGGGGAGCGTCAGCCGCCAGCAGCCAGTTGCAGGCTGCCGGGGTATCGAGATTGGCGCACCGACGCAAGGCGCCCAGCTCTGGCTCACCATCGAGCAACCACAGACCTTCAGCAGCCCCAGGCGACAGGCTGGCCACCTGATTACCCTGCGGCCAGTAACCCAGCGCCGCCTGACAGGCCAGGCACTGGCTGTTGCGGAAAAACACCGACTGACCGCAGCGGCATTGCCAAACGCGGTCCGGGCGTTGTGTTCGACTGACAAAGGACGCCGCAATCCTGGCGCCCAGTTGCTCGAAAAAGCGATACATGGCGCTCCCTCCTGGCTGCTTGCCTAGACTAGACCATGTCTACCGCTGCGCGTTGTTGGATTAGACGCTGATGCCCTGCTCGCCGAGAAAACTCACAAAGGTATCTTCATCGAGCACCTTGAGGCCCAGCTCGTTGGCCTTGGCCAGCTTCGATCCGGCGCCCGGCCCTGCCACCACGCAATAGGTCTTGGCGGACACGGAACCGGCAACCTTGGCCCCCAGGCTTTCCAGTTTGTCTTTGGCCACATCGCGGCTCATGCGTTCCAAAGAGCCAGTCAGCACCCAGGTCTGACCCGCCAGCGGTAGGCCGGCAGCGACTTTCTTTTCGCTGGTCCAGTGCATGCCGAAGGCGCGCAATTGCGCTTCGATGGCCTGCGCCAGCGCCGCGTTTTCCGGCACCTGAAAGTAACTGCGCACCGCATCGGCCTGCTTGGCCGCCAGCGCCTGGCGCAGGTCGATACCATCGGCGGCGATGATCTTTTCCAGGCTGTCGAGCTTGGCCACCAGTTTTTCAGCACCGGTCGGCCCCACGGAAGGAATGTCCAGCTTGGCGATCAGCCCGGCCAGGGTGGTGCTGGCAGCGAATTCGGCGCCCAGCTCACCTTCGTCCTGAAGCTGCAAGCCATGTTCCAGAAGCTGGGCAATCACCGAGCGGTTGTGATCGTCTTCGAAGAAGCTGTGAATCTCGTGCGCCACTTCCAGGCCGATGTCCGGCAAGTAGGTGAGCACTTGTGGCAAAGCCTCCATAACGCGCTGCAATGAGCCCAGCGAGCGCGCCAGCACCTTGGCGGTCTCTTCGCCCACATCAGGAATACCCAGGGCATAGATAAATCGCGCAAGGCCCGGCTGCTTGCTGGCAGCAATGGCCGCCAACAGGTTTTTGCTCGACAGTTCGGCAAAACCTTCGAGGTCCACGACCTGCTCGAAGGTCAGCTGGTACAAGTCGGCCGGAGAGCGAATCAGCCCCTCATCGACCAGTTGCTCGACGCTTTTTTCGCCCAACCCTTCGATGTCCATTGCCCGACGCGAGACGTAGTGAATGATCGCCTGCTTGAGCTGGGCAGCACAGGCCAGACGACCGACGCAGCGGTACACCGCGCCCTCGCTGACGGTTTCCTTGCCTTTGCTGCGCTTGATCAACTGCGTGCGCTCGACGTGCGAGCCACACACCGGGCACTCGGTGGGAATATGCACCGGCCGGGCGTCGGCAGGCCGACGCTCGCTGACCACTTGCATGACCTGCGGAATCACATCGCCCGCACGACGGATGATCACCGTATCACCAATCATCAGCCCCAGACGCGCCACTTCGTCCATGTTGTGCAGGGTGGCATTGGATACAGTCACCCCCGCCACCTTCACAGGCTTCAGGCGCGCTACCGGGGTCACCGCACCGGTACGCCCGACCTGGAACTCAACGTCCAGTACTTCGGTGAGTTCTTCCATGGCCGGAAACTTGTGGGCAATGGCCCAGCGCGGTTCACGCGCGCGAAAGCCCAGCTCGCGCTGAGAGGCCAGGCTGTTGACCTTGAACACCACGCCATCGATCTCGTAAGGCAGGTCGTTACGCCGTGCGCCAATATCACGGTAGTACTCCAGACATTCAGCCACACCGGCAGCGTGGCGCAGTTCGCGGCTGATCGGCAGGCCCCAGGCCTTGAGTTGCTCCAGAGTACCGATGTGGGTGTCCGCCAGAGGCGCCGACACCTGACCGAGGCCATAGCAGCAGAACTCCAACGGGCGGCTGGCGGTGATTTTCGAGTCCAGTTGACGCAAGCTGCCGGCTGCCGCGTTGCGCGGGTTGGCGAAGGTTTTGCCGCCCGCCTCGATCTGCGCCTGGTTCAGGCGCTCGAAGCCAGCCTTGGACATGTACACCTCACCGCGCACTTCAAGCACTGCAGGCCAGCCCTCGCCCTGCAGCTTGAGCGGGATGTTGCGCACGGTGCGCACGTTGACGCTGATGTCTTCGCCCGTGGTGCCGTCACCGCGGGTGGCGCCTTGTACCAGTTGCCCGTCACGGTACAACAGGCTGACTGCCAGACCATCGAGTTTGGGCTCGCAGCTGTAATCCACCGACGCGCCATCACCGAACAGGTCGCCGGCTGGCAGGTCCAGGCCTTCAACCACGCGCCGATCGAATTCACGCAGGTCGTTTTCTTCGAAGGCGTTGCCCAGGCTCAGCATCGGCACTTCATGACGCACCTGGCTGAAGGCCGACAAGGCAGCGCCGCCCACGCGCTGGGTCGGCGAGTCTGCCGTCACCAGCTCGGGATGCTCGGCTTCCAGGGCCTTGAGCTCGTTGAACAGGCGGTCGTATTCGGCGTCCGGCACGCTGGGCTCATCGAGCACGTAGTAGCGATAGTTGTGCTGATCGAGTTCGGCGCGCAGTTCAAGGATTCGGGATTCGGCGGTCATTTGCGGATTCTCTTGCAAAGCAAAAGAGCAGCCGGGGCTGCTCTTGCGTGTTCGGGTCGGCGTTGAGGGAATCATCGCGGGGCAAGCCCGCTCCCACAGCCCGCGATGCGGTTAGCGCTTCTGAGTCAGCGCGCGGCGCTCGAACTCAACGATGCGCTGACGGTAGTGTTCAATGGTTTGTGCAGTCATGACGCTGCGCTGGTCATCTTTGAGCTCGCCATTGAGTTCATGGGCAAGCTTGCGCGCAGCAGCCACCATGACATCAAAGGCCTGCTTCGGATGACGCGGCCCTGGCAAGCCAAGGAAGAAGCTCACGGCACGGGTGCTGAAGTGGTCGATGTCGTCCAGATCGAACACGCCCGGTTTGACGGCGTTGGCCATCGAGAACAGCACTTCGCCATTACCGGCCATGCTTTCGTGGCGGTGGAAAATATCCATCTCACCGAAACGCAGGCCGCTCTCAAGGATGTTCTGCAGCAGGGCCGGGCCTTTGAAGCCGCCTTCGTCACGGGAAATCACGCTGATCACCAGGACTTCTTCTACCGGCGGCAGGTCACGGCTCTCGGCACCGTTGAAGGCGTTGCCATTGGCACGGGTTTCATCGGGGAAGTCTTCTTCAACGCTAGCAAACAGATCAGGCTCACGCTCACGTGGCTCGGCCGCCAGGTTCAAGTCGCCTTGCTGCGGCTCATTACCCCGCTTGCGCTTGCCAGCTTTGGGCTTGCTGCTACTGCTGTCACGCTCACGCGCGGCACTCAGCGACGGCAGGTCGTGCTCGTCCAGCTCGGGCTCTTTGTGGGTATCCAATACCCGCGACGGACCGATCAGTTCGGGGCTGCTGTCGTCGTCCGGGGCATTGGAGAAGCTGCGATCCAGGCGGAACTTCAGCTTGCCCTTGCCACCGCGCATACGACGCCAGCCGTCGAAAAGAATACCGGCAATGACAATAATGCCGATGACGATCAGCCACTCGCGCAGACCGATTTCCATGTAATCCTGTGCCTCTGTAAAAAATGCTGAAAAATAAAGGGTTTAAACCCCTTTAAAACGTGGCGCCAACTCTATGTTCTGACAGGCGTTTTACCCACGCGAAAAATAAGTGACATAAAGCTAGCACGACCAAAGATAACTTTACACCGTCTGTCGCAACTGACAGGGGCATTTACCGCAGGTTCACGCTTATTCGCCTCCATTCAAGCGTCGACCATGGCCATTGCCTCCTCCACATCCACGGCAACAAGACGCGAACACCCCGGTTCATGCATGGTAACCCCCATTAGCTGATCAGCCATCTCCATCGCGATCTTGTTGTGGGTGATATAGATGAACTGCACGGTTTCACTCATCTCCTTGACCAGCCGGGCGTAGCGTCCGACGTTGGCATCGTCCAGTGGCGCATCGACTTCATCGAGCATGCAGAACGGTGCCGGGTTCAATTTGAAAATGGCAAATACCAGGGCCAGTGCAGTCAGCGCCTTCTCTCCACCCGAGAGCAAATGGATGGTGCTGTTCTTCTTGCCCGGCGGCCTCGCCATAATCGTTACCCCTGTATCGAGTAAATCTTCGCCCGTCAGTTCCAGGTAAGCACTGCCGCCACCGAAAACTTTTGGGAAAAGTGCCTGTAATCCGGCATTTATCTGATCAAAGGTATCTTTGAAACGGTTGCGGGTCTCTTTGTCGATTTTGCGAATAACGTTTTCCAGGGTGTCCAGGGCTTCGACCAGGTCGGCATCCTGCGCATCCAGATAGCGCTTGCGCTCAGACTGCTGCTGATACTCGTCGATGGCTGCCAGGTTGATGGCACCCAGGCGCTGGATCCGGGCGTCGATGCGCTCCAGCTCCTGCTCGGCCTCCTGCTCGCTGGCCGCTTCGTTCAACGTGGCGAGCACGCCTTGCAGGTCATAACCATCGGCCAACAACTGTTCTTGCAGGGTTTTGCGCCGCACGCTCAGCCCCTGCCACTCCAGGCGGTGCTGCTCCAGCTGGCCGCGCAGCAGTTGCGCTTGCTGTTCGGCTTGCGTACGGCGTTTTTCTGCATCGCGCAACTCGCGGTCTGCTTCATCCATATGCAGGCGTGCCTGGCGCATCTCGTCGTCGACGCTCATGCGCTTTTCCAGCAACTCTTCAAGCTTGAGGCGCAGCTCTTCCAGTGGCGCTTCGCCCTCCTCCAGATTCAGGGTGAGCTGTTCACGTTTTTCAGTCAGGCGCTCGGATTGCAGCTCCAGGCGCTCCAGGGCCTGACGGGTGGAATCGTGCTGGGCTCGCAGCGAACCCAGACGCACCGCCAACTGATGGCCATGATCTTTGTGCTGACGCGCTTCCTGACGCACCCGGTCCAGGCGCTCACGCAAGCTATCGCGCTGGGCCAGCAGCACTTCGCGCTGCTCGGTGTCCTGAGCCATCACATCAAGGGCTTCTTGCAGCAACAAACGCGATTCGCCGAGGTGTTCGCTTTCCAGGCTGCGCTGCTCCAGCAGTTCGGCCAGTTCTTCTTCCAGACGCCGACGCCGCAGGTTCAGTTGCTCGGCTCGCGCTTTACCGGCGGACAAGCGTGCGTTGGCTTCGCTCTGCTGGCGTGTTTCGTCCTGAGCCCGGCGACGCAGCGCCTCGCGCTGCTGCTCCAGCACCTGCTGCTGTTCGCGCTGCTCTAGCAGTTGGGCGTCCAACAGGTCGAGGGCAGCCTCTTGTTCCTGACATTCAAGACCCAGGCGCTCCAGCTCCTGGCCACGGGCCAGCACTCCGCCCTGGGCATCACTGGCCCGATTGACCCGCAGAAAGTGCCGCCCCACCCAATAGCCATCACGGCTGACCAGGCTCTGGCCATCACTCAAGCGGCTGCGCTGAGCCAACGCTTGCTCCAGGCTGTCCACCGGCAACACTTGGCCCAACCAGGGGGCCAGGTCGACACGTCCTTCGACTTTGTCGAGCAAGCTGCCCGCTACGCGCACGCTTTCGGCACTTGCATCCAGCAAACGCAGATCGCCCTGGTTGAACGTCGCCAGGTCCAGGCCGTTGAAGTCATCCACCAACACCGCCTGCAGGTCGGCGCCCAACACGGTTTCGACCGCCAACTCCCATCCCGGCTCGACCCGCAGGCCTTCAGCCAGGCGCGGGCGCTGCTCCAGCCCCTGCTCGCGCAACCATTGCGCGGCACCATCGCCCGGATCGAGCGCGGCTTGCTGCAAGGCTTCAAGCGACGCCAAGCGCCCACCCAGGCGCTGCAGTTCGCCCTGGGTTTGTTGCTGCGCCTGAGTGGTCTGTTGCAACTGCTCGCGCAACGCCTCCAACTGTTCAACCGCCTGTTGCTCCTGCATCTGCAGGTCTTCGAGCACCAGTTCGCTGCTGGCCACTTGCTCGGCCAAAGCCAGAATCGCCAGGTCTTCAGGGTCGGCGCTGAGCTGGTCGCGCTCTTCTGTCAGCTTGCGCTGGCGCTCGGCGAGGCGCTCCAGGGCCTGCTCCAACTGCTGGATACGCGCTTGTTGCACTTCGGCCTGACGGCGCGGCTCGGCTGAGCGGGTGTTGAACGTATCCCACTGCTCTTGCCAGCCGTGCATGGTGCTTTCGGCGTCTTCCAGGGTGGCGGCGGACTCCTCGGCGGCGGCCAGTGTCATTTCCTGCTCAGGTTCGAGCATTTCCAGCTCTTCACCCAAGGTGGCCAGCAAGGTGCGGTCGTGCCCCAGGTGCGACTCGGTTTCCAGGCGCGCACGTTCGGCTTCTTTGAAGTCATCCTGAAGTTGGCGCAGGCGTTGCTGGCCATGCTGAATGCTTTGCTCGACCCGAGCGATATCGCCGCCAACCGAATAGAAGCGCCCCTGCACCTGCCCGAAGCGCTCAGACAGCTCGTGATGGCCATCACGCAACCGTTCGATACTGGCATCGGCATTGCGCTGCTCGGCTACCAGGGCCTCGAAGGCCACTTCCTGGTCACCGATCACCAGTTCGCGTTGCGTAACCTGCTGATCCAGGGCCTGCCACCGCAAGGCTGCCAGTTGCGCCTTGAGCTGACGCTCCTCGGCTTTATATTCCTTGTACTTCTCCGCCGCCTGGGCCTGGCGATGCAAGCGCTCCAACTGGCGCTCCAACTCTTCGCGCAGGTCGGTCAGACGCTCGAGGTTTTCGTGGGTGCGGCGAATGCGGTTCTCGGTCTCGCGCCGGCGCTCCTTGTACTTGGAGATCCCTGCCGCCTCTTCGATGAAGTTGCGCAGGTCTTCCGGCTTGGCTTCGATCAGCTTGGAGATCATTCCCTGCTCGATGATCGAATAACTGCGCGGGCCCAGGCCGGTACCGAGGAAAATGTCGGTAATGTCCCGACGCCGGCATTTGGTGCCGTTAAGGTAGTAAGTGTTCTGTGCGTCGCGGGTCACTTTGCGGCGGATAGAGATTTCCGCGTAGGCAGCATACTCACCGACCAGGGTGCTGTCGGAGTTGTCGAACACCAGCTCGATGCTGGCCTGGCTCACAGGTTTGCGGCTGGTCGAGCCGTTGAAGATGACGTCGGTCATCGACTCGCCACGCAGGTTTTTCGCCGAGCTTTCGCCCATTACCCAGCGCACCGCATCGATGATGTTGGACTTGCCGCAACCGTTGGGCCCCACCACCGCCGCCATGTTGCTGGGGAAGTTGACCGTGGTCGGGTCGACGAACGACTTGAACCCGGCCAGACGAATGCACTTGAGGCGCATGCTCAGGCAGTCGCCAGCGCCGCCAGCACCAGCTCACAGCTGCGCTGGCAGTATTCGGTCAACACCGTGCGGATGCGGACCATATCGCGCGCCACCACTGCCTCAAGCAGGTTGGCAAACAAGGCCAGGAAGTCGCTCATCTCGGCTTTGCGCTGGTCCAGTGCCAGGTAATAGGCACGGCTCATGGCCGGCTGCAGGTTTTCAACGGTTTCCTGCAGGTAAGGATTGTTGGCGAACGGATACGCGGCGCGCATCACGGCAAAGCTTTCTTCGACAAAGGCTTTGATGTCCTGGCGCGCCAGGGCGGCATTCAAGCGTTGCTGGATGGCCAGAAAAGGCAGCAGGTCAGACTCGACGCGCCAGTGCTGGGCAACCGCATTGCCGAGCAGGATGTACAGCTCGCCCATCAAGGTGCACAGGCTGCGCACCCCGTGGGCGTCGAGTTCGGTCACGTGGGCGCCACGGCGCGGCAGGATGGTGATCAGGTGTCGGCGTTCAAGGATCAGCAATGCTTCACGCACCGAGCCACGACTGACGTTCAAGGCCTGGGTAACCTTCTGTTCCTGGATGCGCTCAGCAGGCTTGAGCTCGCCGCGGATAATCCGTTCGGCCAGGTAGTGGGCAATTTGCTCGGAGAGGCTGTCCGGCGCCTTGAACGTCATGGTTTTCCTTCAAAATCATTGATCTGTACAGAGGGCGCAATTGTAGCGCACTTGCCCTTGCGCCGCGCAGGGGCCTAGGTGCGGAAGTTGGCACGAATGACGCAAAAGATTCGCCAGGCCCAGCGCCAACTATGCTCTATAGAGAAGCGCCTGAAGCAGGTGGGTTATGTTGCGTGAATTTTCCTGACCCAAAGGTCAGAAATTTGTTGACCTGAAAATCAAGTCTGCTTACAGTCCGCTCAACAACAATAAACCGCGTGTGAGGCCTTCCGTGATCCAGTTTCTACTCAACCAGGAGCTGCGCAGTGAGCATGCCCTGGATCCCAACCTGACAGTGCTGCAATACCTGCGCGAGCACTTGGGCAAGTCCGGTACCAAGGAAGGCTGCGCCAGCGGCGATTGCGGTGCCTGCACCGTAGTGGTCGGCGAACTGGCCGAAGACGACAACGGCCGCGAACACATTCGCTACCGCAGCCTGAACTCGTGCCTGACCTTTGTATCGTCATTGCACGGTAAGCAGTTGATTAGCGTCGAAGGGCTCAAGCACCAAGGCCAATTGCACAGCGTGCAGCAAGCCATGGCCGACTGTCACGGCTCGCAATGCGGGTTCTGTACCCCAGGCTTTGTCATGTCGCTGTTTGCCCTGCAAAAGAACAGCGATGCACCCGATCTGCACAAAGCTCAGGAAGCACTGGCTGGCAACCTCTGCCGCTGCACTGGCTACCGGCCGATTCTCGCCGCTGCTGAACAATCGTGCTGCAACGCCCAACCCGACCAGTTCGATAACAGCCAGGAACAGACGATCACCCGCCTTAAAGCCATTGCGCCCAGCGAAACCGGCGAGCTTAACAGCGGCGACAAACGTTGCCTGGTACCGCTGACCGTGGCCGATCTGGCTGATCTGTATGGCTCACACCCCGAAGCACGCCTGCTGGCAGGTGGCACCGATCTGGCACTGGAAGTGACCCAGTTCCACAAAACCCTGCCGGTGATGATCTACGTCGGCAACGTGGCCGAACTCAAGCGTATCGACAGCTTCGATGAGCACCTGGAAATCGGCGCTGCTACCCCATTGACCGACTGCTACGACGCCCTGAGCCGCGAATACCCGGACTTCGGCGAGCTGCTGCACCGCTTCGCTTCGCTGCAAATCCGCAATCAGGGCACCTTGGGCGGCAACATTGGCAACGCCTCGCCCATCGGCGACTCCCCGCCCCTGCTGATTGCTCTGGATGCGCAGATTGTTCTGCGCAAGGGCGAAAGCAGCCGTACCCTGGCCCTGGAAGACTATTTCATCGATTACCGGATCACTGCCCGCCAGGAAAGTGAGTTCATCGAGAAAATCATTGTGCCGCGGGCGCGCAATGCCTGGACGTTCCGCGCCTATAAAGTGTCCAAACGTCTGGACGACGACATTTCTGCCGTTTGCGCCGCCTTCAACCTCCAGATCGAGAACGGTGTAGTGCAGGCCGCGCGCATCGCCTTCGGGGGCATGGCAGCCATTCCGAAACGTGCCCGCGCCTGTGAAACCGCGCTGGTGGGCAAAGCCTGGAACCAGGCCAGCATCGAACGTGCCTGTCAGGCTCTGGCGGAAGATTTCACCCCGCTGTCGGACTTCCGCGCCAGCAAGGAATACCGCCTGCTCAGCGCACAAAACCTGCTGCGCAAATACTTCATCGAACTGCAAACGCCGCACATCGAGACTCGGGTGACCGCTTATGTCTAATCATCACGTCGCCAAAAGCCAGGCAGAAATGGCCGAGCTGTTCAGCCAGGACTTGACCACCGGTGTGGGTCGCAGCCTCAAGCACGACAGCGCCGACAAGCAGGTCAGCGGCGAAGCGCAGTACATCGACGACCGCCTGGAATTCCCCAACCAGCTGCACGTGTATGCGCGCATGTCCGATCGCGCTCATGCGCGGGTGCTGAAGATCGACACCAGCCCCTGCTACGCCTTCGAAGGTGTGCGCATTGCCATCACCCATGAAGACATTCCAGGCCTGAAGGACATCGGCCCGATCATGCCCGGCGACCCGCTGCTGGCGATCGACAAGGTCGAGTACGTTGGCCAGGCGGTGCTTGCCGTGGCCGCCCGCGACCTCGACACCGCCCGCCGCGCGGCGATGGCCGCGATCATTGAATACGAAGACCTGGAGCCGGTGCTGGATGTGGTCGAAGCCCTGCGCAAACGCCATTTCGTACTGGAAAGTCACACCCATAAACGCGGCGACTCGGCCACGGCCCTGGCGAGCGCGCCGCATCGCTTGCAAGGCACCCTGCACATCGGTGGTCAGGAGCACTTTTACCTGGAGACCCAAATCTCCTCGGTGATGCCTACCGAAGATGGCGGAATGATCGTGTACTGCTCAACCCAGAACCCGACTGAGGTGCAGAAGCTGGTGGCAGAGGTGCTCGACGTACCGATGAACAAGGTACAGGTCGACATGCGCCGCATGGGCGGTGGTTTTGGTGGCAAGGAAACCCAGGCCGCAAGCCCGGCCTGCCTGTGCGCGGTGATTGCCCGCCTGACCGGCCAGCCGACCAAGATGCGCCTGCCACGCGTTGAAGACATGCTGATGACCGGCAAACGTCATCCGTTCTACGTCGAGTATGACGTCGGCTTCGACGACAGCGGCCGCCTGCACGGTATCAACCTGGAACTGGCCGGCAACTGCGGCTACTCACCGGACCTGTCGGCGTCGATCGTCGACCGTGCGATGTTCCACTCAGACAACGCCTATTACCTGGGCGACGCCACGGTCAACGGCCATCGCTGCAAAACCAACACCGCATCGAACACCGCCTACCGCGGCTTCGGCGGCCCGCAGGGCATGGTCGCCATTGAAGAGGTGATGGACCACATCGCTCGCCACCTGGTACTCGACCCGCTGGCGGTGCGCAAGGCCAACTACTACGGCAAGACCGAGCGCAACGTCACCCATTACTACCAAACCGTCGAGCACAACATGCTCGAAGAAATGACCGCCGAGCTGGAAGCCAGCGCCGACTACCACGAACGTCGCGAGTCGATCCGCCGTTTCAACGCCCACAGCCCGATTCTCAAGAAAGGCCTGGCGCTGACCCCGGTGAAGTTCGGTATCTCCTTCACCGCCAGCTTCCTCAACCAGGCCGGTGCACTGGTACACGTCTACACCGACGGCAGCATTCACCTGAACCATGGCGGCACAGAGATGGGCCAGGGCCTGAACACCAAGGTGGCGCAGGTGGTGGCCGAAGTCTTCCAGGTGGATTTCCAGCGCGTGCAGATCACCGCGACCAACACCGAGAAAGTGCCCAACACCTCGCCGACGGCCGCTTCTTCCGGTGCCGACCTGAACGGCAAGGCGGCACAGAACGCTGCAGAGACCATCAAGAAACGCCTGGTGGAGTTCGCTGCACGGCAGTACAAAGTGACCGAAGAAGACGTCGAGTTCCGCAATAACCATGTGCGAATCCGTGACGAAATCATCAGCTTCGACATGCTCATCCAACAGGCCTACTTTGCCCAGGTTTCGCTGTCGAGCACCGGCTTCTACAAGACCCCGAAGATCTACTACGACCGCAGCCAGGCCCGTGGTCGCCCGTTCTATTATTTTGCCTTCGGTGCGGCTTGCACCGAGGTGATCGTCGACACCCTGACCGGCGAATACAAGATGCTGCGTACCGACATCCTGCATGACGTCGGTGCCTCACTGAACCCGGCCATCGACATCGGCCAGGTCGAAGGCGGCTACGTACAAGGCATGGGTTGGCTGACCACCGAGGAGCTGGTGTGGAACGCCAAGGGCAAACTGATGACCAACGGCCCGGCCAGCTACAAGATCCCGGCGGTGGCCGACATGCCAATCGATTTTCGCGTGAAGCTGGTGGAGAACCGCAAGAACCCGGAAGACACCGTGTTTCACTCCAAAGCCGTGGGTGAACCTCCGTTCATGCTGGGCATCGCTGCCTGGTGTGCAATCAAGGACGCGGTCGCCAGCCTCGCCGATTACCGCCTGCATCCGAAGATCGATGCACCGGCAACGCCTGAGCGGGTGCTGTGGGGGTGCGAGCAGATGCGCAAGGCGGTGGCGGCGCAACAGCTGGCTGCCGAAGTTGAGACAGTGACACCTTGAAGTGTCCATCGCGGGGCAAGCCCGCTCCC
Source organism: Pseudomonas sp. H9 (assembly GCF_004353925.1). Lineage (GTDB taxonomy): Bacteria > Pseudomonadota > Gammaproteobacteria > Pseudomonadales > Pseudomonadaceae > Aquipseudomonas. The sequence continues at coordinate 60,625 of NZ_SMOK01000047.1, forward strand.
ACAGAGACCCTGTAGGAGCGGGCTTGCCCCGCGATCAAAGAGGCAAGTGAACTATGCACACCTGGATCAACGCCCTCGCCGACCTGCAAGCCCGCGGTGAAGCCTGTGTACTGGTAACCATCATCGAGGAGCGCGGCTCGACGCCACGCAATGCCGGCTCGAAGATGGTGGTCAGCGCCGAGCAGTTGTTCGACACCATTGGTGGCGGGCACCTTGAATACAAAGCAATGAAAATCGCCCGCGAGATGCTTGCCGAACGCCGCGAGTCACCCCACCTGGAGCGCTTCAGCCTGGGCGCCAGCCTTGGCCAGTGCTGCGGCGGTGCCACTGTGCTGCTGTTCGAGCCGATGGGCCAGGTGCAGGCGCAAATCGCCGTGTTCGGCGCGGGCCATGTTGGCCGTGCTCTGGTACCCTTGCTCGCAGCGCTACCCTGCCGGGTGCGCTGGATTGATTCGCGCGAGCAGGAGTTTCCCGAGCAGATACCGGCCGGGGTCAGCAAGATTGTCAGCGAAGAGCCGGTCGATGAAGTCGACGACCTGCCCGCAGGCAGTTATTGCATCGTCATGACCCACAACCACCAGCTCGATCTGGAACTGACCGCCGCGATCCTCAAACGCAATGACTTCACCTGGTTCGGCCTGATTGGCTCGAAAACCAAGCGCGTCAAATTCGAACACCGCCTGCGTGAACGCGGCTACAGCGACGAGCGCTTGCAACGCATGCGCTGCCCGATGGGCCTGGCCGAAGTCAAAGGCAAGCTGCCGATTGAAATCGCCGTGTCCATTGCCGCCGAAATCATTGCCACCTACAACGCCAGCTTCGGCCAGCACGACAATGCTGCCAATGCCGGCCCCATTGCCCAATTGCTGCCGCCCTCGCGGCGCAGCCAAGCCCAATGACGAGAGCCCTATGAGCGCAACCCGCAAAGCCTATCGTGCTGCCATCTTGCACAGTGTCGCCGACCCCGCCGAAGTGGGCATCGAAGCTTCCTATCAGTATTTCGAAGACGGCCTGTTGCTGATCGACAACGGCAAGATCAGCGCCCTGGGCCATGCCAGCGAACTGCTGCCGACCCTGCCGGCAGACATCGAAGTACAGCACTATCAGGACGCATTGATCACCCCGGGCTTCATCGACACCCATATCCACTTCCCGCAAACCGGCATGGTCGGTTCGTACGGCGAGCAACTGCTCGACTGGCTCAACACCTACACCTTCCCGTGCGAAAAGCAATTTGCCGACAAGGCACATGCTGACAAGGTGGCAAAGATCTTCATCGAAGAACTGCTGCGCAACGGCACCACCACGGCGCTGGTGTTCGGCAGTGTGCACCCGGCGTCGGTCAATGCCTTCTTCGAAGAAGCCGAACGCCTGGACCTGCGGATGATTGCCGGCAAAGTGATGATGGACCGCAACGCCCCGGACTATCTGACCGACACCGCCGAATCAAGCTATGTAGACAGCAAGGCGCTGATCGAGCGCTGGCACGGCAAGGGGCGCCTGCACTATGCGGTGACGCCGCGTTTCGCCCCGACCAGCACACCGGAACAACTGGCCCTGGCCGGGCAACTGCTCAGCGAGTTCCCTGACCTGTACATGCACACCCACCTGAGCGAAAACCTCAAGGAGATCGACTGGGTCAAGGAACTGTTCCCGGAGCGCAAGGGTTACCTGGATGTTTACGACCACTTCAAGCTGCTTGGCGAGCGCTCGGTGTTCGCCCACGGCGTGCACCTGTGCGACGACGAATGCCAGCGTCTGGCTGAAACAGGTTCGGCGGTGGCCTTCTGCCCGACGTCCAACCTGTTCCTCGGCAGTGGCTTGTTCAACCTGCCGCAGGCCGAGCGGTTCAAGGTCAAAGTTGGCCTGGGTACCGACGTGGGTGCAGGCACCAGCTTCTCGCTGCTCAATACCCTTAACGAAGCTTACAAAGTCATGCAGCTGCAAGGCGCGCGCCTGAGCCCGTTCAAGTCGCTGTACCTGGCGACCCTCGGCGGCGCCGAAGCGCTGTGTCTGGACGACCGCATCGGCAGCCTCAAGCCAGGCAACGATGCTGACTTCGTGGTGCTCGACTACAAGGCGACGCCGCTGATGGATTACCGCATTCAGCAGTCCAACAGCATTGATGAGACGCTGTTCGTGCTGATGACCCTGGGCGATGATCGTACCGTCAAGCAGACCTTTGCCGCCGGCCGCTGCGTTCACCAGCGTTAAAAGCATCGCGGGGCAAGCCCGCTCCCACAGGCTGTGGGAGCGGGCTTGCCCCGCGATTGTGTCAGCCTTTGACCGGTACCGAACTACCGCGCTTCTTGGTCTGCAGCAGGTGCGAGAACACCGCATGCAAATCATCAGAGGCGCTGTCTTCGTCGAGGTTGAGTTTGCTGTCGATGTGATCCATGTGGTGCATCATCAGGCTCACCGCCTGATGGGCATCACGGGCTTCGATCGCATCGATCAGTTGCATGTGCTCATCGTAGGAGCAATGCGAGCGGTTGCCGCTTTCGTATTGGGCAATGATCAACGAGGTCTGCGAGACCAGACTGCGCTGGAAGCTGATCAACGGCGCATTGCCTGCAGCTTCAGCCAACTTCAAGTGGAACTCGCCAGACAGGCGAATACCGGCACCCCGATCCCCGCGGGAAAAACTGTCGCGCTCCTCACGCACCATCTGGCGCAACTCGTTGAGCTGCTCAGCCGTGGCGTGCTCGACCGCAAGCTCGGTGATTGCACGCTCGACCAGGCGCCGGGAGAAGAACACCTGGCGAGCTTCTTCGACGGTAGGGCTGGCCACTACCGCACCACGATTGGGGCGTAGCAGCACCACGCTTTCATGGGCCAGGCGCGACAACGCGCGACGAATAATGGTTCGGCTGACGCCAAAGATCTCGCCCAGGGCCTCCTCGCTCAACTTGGTACCCGGCGCCAGACGCTGTTCAAGAATGGCCTCGAAAATGTGCGCGTAGACGATGTCGTCCTGGGTTCCGCTGCGCCCGGCCTTGCCGGTACGCACTGGTTTCTTGAGAGGTTGCAGCTGTTCGTTCATGGGCACTCGAGCACGGGGATCGGCCTATCGGACCCTGACTGTAATACCAGCCAGTAGGGCGAAGGCAAGTCTTGATAAGAAAATTAAACGATTAAGGTATGGACACATTGTACACAGCCGCAGCGATTTCTGCAGGGGATGATGGCCTTTATAGCGACGCGGCGAAATTATTTGCGCACAGCAACGAAAACATTATTTGCATTCTTTGTATACAAACGCATAATCCGTCGTGCAACTTCCTGACCCAGAAGTCAACTAACGGTCTGGACGCCTGCCATCCCATCCGCCTCACAGAGCCACCCAGTGCGTGCGCAGGACAGGCTCTGAACAACAAGAAAAGACTTGAGGAGTACTCGCTGTGGAAAGCCGCAAATCCGAAGCCCCTACGCTGGATCTTGCCCCACCGCTCGAAACGAGCTGGCTGGAGCGGATTTTCAAACTCAAGCTACATGGCACCACCGTCAAGACCGAATTGATCGCCGGGTTGACCACCTTCATCACCATGGCGTACATCATCTTCGTTAACCCCAACATCATGGCCGATGCCGGTATCGATCACGGCGCAGCGTTTGTCGCCACCTGTATCGCCGCCGCCCTGGGCTGTCTGTTGATGGGCCTGTACGCCAACTGGCCGGTCGGCCTGGCACCGGGCATGGGGCTCAACGCCTTCTTTACCTACACCGTGGTCGGGACCATGGGCTACACCTGGGAAGCCGCGCTGGGCGCGGTGTTCGTTTCCGGGGTGCTGTTCATGCTGCTGACGCTTTCGCGGGTGCGCGAGTGGCTGCTTAACAGCATCCCTGTCAGTTTGCGTCATGCAATGGGTGCCGGCGTCGGATTGTTCCTCGGACTGATCGGTCTTAAAACTGCCGGGATTGTCGTCGACAGCCCGGCCACCCTGATCAAGCTCGGCTCCCTGCACGAGCCTGGCCCGCTGCTGGCGGCCATCTGCTTTTTGATGATCGCAGTGCTCAGCTACCACCGTGTGTTCGGTGCGATCCTGATCAGCATCATCAGCGTGACCCTCGCTGGCTGGGGTTTGGGCCTGGTTGAATACGGCGGCCTGTTCTCGCTGCCACCTAGCCTGGCACCCACCTGGATGGCCATGGACGTGGCAGGCGTGTTCAACGTCAGCATGATCGCCGTGGTGTTCGCCTTCCTCTTCGTGCACATGTTCGACACCGCCGGTACGCTGATGGGCGTCGCTCAGCGGGCCAACCTGGTGAATGCCGACGGGCGTATCGAAAACCTCTCCCGCGCGCTGAAAGCCGACAGTGCGTCGAGCGTGTTCGGTGCAGTGGTCGGTGTACCGCCCGTGACCAGCTATGTGGAAAGTGCTGCCGGTGTAGCCGCAGGCGGGCGTACTGGCCTGACGGCGGTGGTGGTCGGCCTGTTCTTCGTCGCTGCGATGTTCTTCGCCCCGCTGGCTGGCATGATCCCGGCTTACGCTACCGCTGGTGCGCTGATTTATGTCGCCATGCTGATGATGGGTAGCATGGCCCACATCCATTGGGACGAAGCCACCGACAGCATTCCGGCGATCGTTACCGCAATCATGATGCCGCTGACCTTCTCGGTCGCTGACGGTATTGCCCTGGGCTTTATCACTTACGTGGTACTCAAGGCCGGTACCGGTCGTTTCAGCGAAATCTCGGCCAGCCTGTGGGTGCTGACGGCGATCTTCATTGCCAAGTTTGTGTTCCTGTAACACTCACCGCGCAATCACAAAGGGCCCCATCGTCAGGTGGGGCCCTGTCGTTTTCAGCAATCGCAGGCCTTCGCCCGGGCTTACAGCGCGACGATGTCTTCAAGGCAGAACTGCACCACACTGCCGTTCACCGACAAAAAGCTGCGCTCTACCAACTTCATTGAAGTGTTAGAGACATTCTCCCGACGGTCCTTGTAGCCAACTCTTGATCCCAGATGATCGCGCAGGTAGATCAGCGGCCCGTTTGCCCCCTCCCCCAGCACCTCGATTTTCCAGAAATCGGTTACAGACGCCAGCTGATACAGGCCAAGAAATCCGTTGGTACTGACGCCCAATTTTGCGCCTTGATAAGCCTTCGGTGCATTACAGCCAATGTTGTAGTGCAGACGATTTCCCTTGCGCTCGATGAATTGAAAATTCAGCCGCACCACGTCTCCACCGCTATTGTGCTTGTCAACGACGAGCCAACCGCCCGAATCAAATTCCACCAATTTTTGCGTGCATACCACTAACCCGGTGCAGCCCGGGGCCAAGGAACGCAAGCTTGCCTGGAATGAACCTACCGACTCCAAATCCATTTGAATCGCCTCACTGCCTGATTGAATAAATGCATCCAGACGGGAGCATACGCAGACAGGCCCTGCTCAATCGAACCAGAAGGTGTTCCTCACGATCAGTAGGAGCGGGCTTGCCCCGCGATAGCGGTTAGCCTGATGCATCGCTATCGCGGGCAAGCCCGCTCCTACCGGCCGGTTGTTTAAGCCCGTACAAAACAATCGCCCAAAAAAAAGCCCGCCAGTGTGAGCGGGCAAGGACCTACGAAGATTCTTCTAGCGACCAACTAGCTTCCACGATAGGTCGAGTAGCTGTACGGCGAGATCAACAGCGGCACGTGATAGTGATCTTGCTCGGCGCTGATGCCGAAACGCAGTACCACGACATCCAGGAACGCATGCTCAGGCAACTTCACGCCACGGGCGCGGTAATAGTCGCCAGCATTGAACTGCAGCTGATAAACACCGCTGCGGTAATCATCTCCCTGCAACAAAGGCGCATCGCAACGGCCATCGCTGTTAGTCAGTGCGGTGTTCACCAGCTCCAATTGCTGGCCTTCAACCCGATACAGCTCAACCTTGATCGAGCTGCCAGGGCAGCCGTGAGCGGCATCCAGTACATGCGTGGTCAAACGTCCCATTGCTTGCTCGCCTCTGTTCTATCTGTGGGCAAAAAATCCCGTACGAAACCGGCTCAACACACGGCAGCATACGGCTGTCGGATTATTAAGACATTTTTCTGTAAAATTGTACACAATAATTCGGTATTCTTTCCTGGCACACCCGCCACCCCCTGTAAATACACCATCAGTCGCAAAACCACGCTACTGGCCGACGAACGCGTCATTAGCTGACCAGTCAGGCAGGTTTCTTGCAGAGGGATTTCGGGGTGAAAACAGAAAGAAATACGAAAAAACAGGCTTACAAACCGCAAACAAAGTTGTATACAATCACCTCATCGACGTGGCCGATTCCCTACAAGGGCTCCACGCCATCCGTTTACACGAATAAGAAGGAAGACTGCAGTGAGCGCTGATTATCCTCGCGACCTGATCGGTTACGGCAATACCCCACCCCATCCGCGCTGGCCGGGGAATGCCCGCATCGCTTTGTCTTTCGTGCTCAACTACGAAGAAGGCGGTGAACGCAACATTCTTCACGGGGATAAAGAGTCGGAAGCCTTTCTCTCGGAAATGGTTGCTGCCCAGCCACTGCCGGGCGCCCGCAACATGAGCATGGAATCGCTCTACGAATATGGCAGCCGCGCCGGTGTCTGGCGCCTGCTCAAGCTGTTCAAGGATACCGGCGTACCGCTCACCATCTTCGCCGTGGCCATGGCCGCCCAGCGTCACCCCGATGTCATCCGCGCCATGGTTGAAGCCGGTCACGAGATCTGCAGCCACGGCTACCGCTGGATCGACTACCAGAACATGGATGAGGCCCAGGAACGCGAGCACATGCTCGAAGCGATCCGCATCCTCACCGAACTGACCGGCGAACGTCCGCTGGGCTGGTACACCGGCCGCACCGGCTTGAACACCCGTCGCCTGGTGATGGAGGAAGGTGGCTTTCTCTACGACAGCGACACCTACGACGACGACCTGCCCTACTGGGAACCGAACAACCCGACCGGCAAGCCGCACCTGGTGATCCCTTACACCCTGGACACCAACGACATGCGCTTCACCCAGGTTCAGGGCTTCAACTGCGGCGAGCAGTTCTTCCAGTACCTCAAAGACGCCTTCGATGTACTCTACGAAGAAGGTGCCGAAGCGCCGAAGATGCTTTCCATTGGCCTGCATTGCCGCCTGATCGGTCGCCCAGCACGCCTGGCCGCACTCAAGCGCTTCATTGAATACGCCAAGAGCCACGATCAAGTCTGGTTCACCCGGCGCGTGGACATCGCCCGTCACTGGCATGCCACCCACCCTTACAAAGCCGAGAACGCCTAATGACCGCTTTCAAAACCCTCACGCCTTCGTCCTTGGAGCGCAGCGCGTTCGTCGAAGCCTTCGCTGACATCTACGAGCACTCGCCGTGGGTCGCCGAAAAAGCCTACGACCTGGGCCAATTGCAGGAAGTCGACCAGATCGAAGCCCTGCATCAGCGCATGAGCGACATTCTGCTCAGCGCCGATCACGCCGCTCAGCTGGCGCTGATCAACGCTCACCCGGACCTCGCTGGCAAAGCCGCGATCCAGGGCGAACTGACTGAGTCGAGCACCAACGAACAAGCCGGCGCCGGTATTCACCAGTGCACCGCCGAAGAGTTCGCACGCTTCACCGAACTCAACGACGCCTACAAGGCCAAGTTCAAGTTTCCGTTCATCATGGCGGTCAAAGGCAGCAACCGGCACCAGATCCTCGCCTCGTTCGAGAAGCGCATCCACAACTCGGTCGAGGCCGAGTTCAAGGAAGCGCTGGCGCAGATCAACCTGATTGCCCTGTTCCGCCTGCTGCAACTTTAAGGGCAAGGCCAGCCTTACCCTCCACAACACAGAATAAAGAGAATCCGCATGCGCACTTTAGTGATTGAGCCCTTGACCAAAGAAGCCTTCGCCCCTTTCGGTGACGTGATCGAAACCGACGGCAGCGACCACTTCATGATCAACAACGGTTCGACCATGCGCTTCCACAAGCTGGCGACGGTACAAACCGCCCAGCCCGAGGACAACGCGATCATCAGCATCTTCCGCGCCGACGCGCAGGACATGCCGCTGACCGTTCGCATGCTGGAGCGCCATCCGCTGGGCAGCCAGGCGTTTATTCCGCTGCTCGGCAACCCCTTTCTGATCGTGGTCGCGCCCGTTGGCGATGCACCTGTATCAGGCTTGGTCCGTGCTTTTGTCAGCAATGGCAAGCAGGGCATTAATTACCATCGCGGCGTCTGGCACCACCCGGTGCTGACGATCGAAAAGCGGGATGACTTCCTGGTGGTTGATCGCAGTGGTACTGGCAACAACTGCGATGAGCATTTTTTCAATGAGGATGAGCAATTGATCCTCGCCCCCCACCAATAAGAGAAGACTGAGCACGCGGATACAAGCGTGCCAGGGTAAGAGGTAAAGACTGTGGAAGCACATCTGTTGGAATGGCTGAACCTGAGCGTGCGTTGGGTTCACATGATCACTGGCGTTGCCTGGATTGGCGCGTCGTTCTACTTCGTCTGGCTGGAAAACAACCTCAACCGCGCCAATCCGCGCGATGGTTTGTCCGGCGATCTCTGGGCGATTCACGGTGGCGGGATCTACCACCTGGAGAAGTACAAGCTGGCTCCGCCAAAAATGCCGGAGAACCTGCACTGGTTTAAATGGGAAGCCTATTTCACCTGGATGTCGGGTATTGCCCTGCTGTGCCTGGTGTTCTATTGGAACCCGACCCTCTACCTGCTGGCCCCTGGCAGCACCCTGAGCGGTGGTGAAGGTATCGCCATCGGCGTTGGTTCGCTGATCGCTGGCTGGTTCATCTACGACTTCCTCTGCGACTCGCCACTGGGCAAACGCCCTGCCCTGCTCGGCCTGGTGCTGTTCGTGCTGGTTATTGCTGCTTGCTACGGCTTCAGCCAGGTATTCAGCGGTCGTGGTGCCTACCTGCACACTGGTGCAATCATCGGCACCATCATGGTCGGTAACGTATTTCGCATCATCATGCCGGCTCAGCGTCAACTGGTAGCCGCCATCGAAGCCAACCAGACTCCTGATCCGGTACTGCCAGCCAAGGGCCTGCTGCGTTCGCGTCACAACAACTACTTCACCCTGCCGGTGCTGTTCATCATGATCAGCAACCACTTCCCGAGCACCTACGGTAGCCAGTACAACTGGCTGATCCTGGCGGGCATCGCGGTAGCGGCGGTATTGGTTCGTCACTACTTCAACACCCGTCACGACAGCAACAAGTACGCCTGGACCCTGCCCGTCGGCGCGCTGTCGATGATCTGCCTGGCTTACGTAACTGGCCCTGCGCCGATGCCGACTGCCCCTGAACAAGCAGCCGCCAAAGTTGAATACCAACCACTGCCGGAAACCGCGCTGGGTGGCAAAACTGCCGCAGAGAAAGCCGCTGAAAAAGCTGCCGAACCTGCCCAGGCTGCCGCACCTGCCGAAGCGCCAGCGGCCGCCGTTGCCAAACTCGACGATGCCGGTTTCGACAAGATTCACAGCGTCATCCAGGAACGTTGCGCCGTGTGCCATTCGGCCAAGCCGACCAGCCCACTGTTCAGTGCTGCACCTGCCGGGGTCATGCTCGACACCCCGCAACAGATCCAGCAACAAGCCGCTCGCATTCAGGCACAAGCGGTTACCACTCAGATCATGCCGTTGGGCAACATCACTCAGATGACCCAGCAAGAACGTGAACTGATTGGTGCCTGGATCGCCAAAGGCGCTCCAACGAACTAAGCAATACGTTTCAAGCGGCAAGCTACAAGCTGCAAGCCAAGCGCGATGTCCTGCTTCTTCTTGAAGCTTGGCGCTTGAAGCTTGCAGCTCAAAGAATAAAAACAAAACCGAGGTGTTGCATGTCCGAGTCACGCAAGGCGTACATCCCTGTTGCGCCGCCACGACAGCCACTGCCAATGCTCCAACTGTTCCTGGTGGGTCTACAGCATGTCTTGCTGATGTACGGAGGCGCGATTGCCGTGCCACTGATCATCGGCCAGGCCGCCGGCCTTTCTCGTGAAGAAGTCGCTTTCCTTATCAATGCCGACCTGCTGGTCGCTGGTGTCGCCACCATCGTCCAGTCGTTCGGCATTGGTGCAGTCGGCATCCGTATGCCGGTAATGATGGGTGCAAGCTTTGCTGCCGTCGGCAGCATGGTGGCCATGGCCGGTATGCCCGGCGTCGGCCTGCAAGGAATCTTTGGTGCAACCATCGCCGCCGGTTTCTTCGGCATGCTGATCGCCCCCTTCATGTCCAAAGTGGTACGTTTCTTCCCTCCGCTGGTGACCGGCACGGTCATTACCTCCATCGGTCTGTCGCTGTTTCCAGTTGCTGTGAACTGGGCCGGCGGCGGTGCTGAAGCTGAAACTTTCGGCTCGCCCATCTACCTGCTCGTCGCCTCGCTGGTACTGGGCACCATCCTTCTGGTCAACCGCTTCATGCGCGGCTTCTGGGTCAATGTTTCGGTACTGATCGGCATGGGCCTGGGTTACATCCTGGCCGGTTCCATCGGCATGGTTGACCTGTCCGGCCTCGACGAAGCGCCTTGGGTTCAGGTGGTAACGCCGCTGCACTTCGGCATGCCGACCTTTAGCCTGGCGCCGATCCTGTCCATGTGCCTGGTGGTGGTGATCATCTTTGTTGAATCCACCGGAATGTTCCTGGCCCTGGGCAAGGTGACTGACCGTGAAGTCACCCCAGGCATGCTACGCCGCGGCCTGATGTGCGACGCTGGCGCTTCGTTCGTGGCCGGATTTTTCAACACCTTCACCCACTCCTCCTTCGCCCAGAACATCGGCCTGGTGCAAATGACCGGGGTGCGTTGCCGCTACGTGACCGTGGTTGCCGGGGGCTTTCTGATCCTGCTCAGCCTGCTGCCCAAGGCTGCATTCCTGATCGCCTCGATTCCGCCTGCAGTCCTGGGTGGCGCCTCGATTGCCATGTTCGGCATGGTCGCAGCCACCGGGATCAAGATTCTTCAAGAAGCCGATATTTCCGATCGCCGCAACCAACTGCTGGTGGCCGTCAGCGTCGGCATGGGGCTGATCCCAGTCGTTCGCCCGGAGTTCTTCGCACAAATGCCACAGTGGATGGAACCGATCACCCACAGCGGCATTGCCATGGCCACGGTCAGCGCATTGATCCTCAACCTGCTGTTCAACATCCTCGGTGGCGCCGAACGCGCCGTTCATAACGACGCCGCCCACCAGCACTGAGTTTTGGGGCGGCGCTGCCGCCCAGTATCACCCAGGTAACACGCAAGACCGTCAGCCCGTAGGAGCGGGCTGGCCGGGGCGCTTCGCGCCGAAAAACCCAAAACCAACAATAACAAAGCCGGGAATCACAACATGAAAGGCATCACCACTTCCCTTCTGTTGGGTAGCAGTCTGCTGGCCGCCGTGCCAGCCAGCGCAGGGGATCTGTTGCTTTGGCACACCAACAGCCTCTCCTACCTCTATGGCAAGGACTTCCAGGTCAACCCTGCAATCCAGCAGACGATTACCTTCGAACACGCCAACCAGTGGAAATACGGCGACACCTTCCTGTTCGTCGACAAGATCTTCTATAACGGCGGCACCGACCGCAACAAAGGCAACAACACCTACTACGGTGAATTCAGCCCGCGTCTGTCGTTTGGCAAGATCTTTGACCAGAACCTGCAATTCGGCCCGATCAAAGACGTGCTGCTGGCCATGACCTATGAGTCAGGCGAAGGCGACAACGAGGCCTACCTGATCGGCCCGGGTTTCAACCTGAACATTCCCGGCTTTAACTACTTCAACCTGAACTTCTACCTGCGCAACACCGAGGGCAGCCGCCCGGGTGACGGCGTCTGGCAAATTACGCCAAGCTTCTCCTACACCATTCCGGTGGGCCGCTCCGACATCCTCATCGATGGCTACATGGACTGGGTAGTCGACAACGACGAGACCCGACGCGGCACCTACCACGCCAACCTGCAGTTCAACCCACAGGTCAAATACGACCTGGGCAAGGCCCTGAACCTGGGCGCCAAGCAGTTGTACGTGGGTATTGAGTACAGCTACTGGAAAGATAAATACGGTATCGAGAACAGCGGACGTATGGACACCAACCAGAGCGTCACCAGCGCCCTGGTTAAGGTTCACTTCTAAAACCTGACCAAACGCACAGTTTTAGTGATACCTGCTCCAGGACGGAGCACTTGAGGCCCCGCGCGCAAGCCAGTAATCTGCGCGCCCCCTCGCTCAGGGCAGGACGGATCCTGTCTGCGTTTGCTGACCGCTCAGTCAATGAATTCGGGCGGTTGGCAGGCGTCACGCCAACCTGAAACACCTTTTTCATTTGTTCAGAAAGACGTCGAGCAGGACTGTTGCACCGCCTCCAAAAAGTTGGCGCAACACTTGCCAAACAGTTGTGGACAATCGAAAAAAACTGACTCAAAAGACAAGTATTTAACCCCAACGGCACCACTCAGAGTGCCGACAACAGATTCAATCAAGGGAGCAACACAGCGATGCGCATTACCAATAGCCTGATTCTGGCTGGCGGCCTGTTGGCGGCCAGCACCGCCGCTACCGCCGGTGATCTGCTGCAATGGCAGAACAACAGCCTGACCTACCTGTGGGGCAAGAATTTCGCGGTGAACCCGGAAATTCAGCAAACCGTGACCTTCGAGCACGCCGATGGCTGGAAGTACGGCGACAACTTCTTCTTCGTCGACAAGATTTTCTACAACGGCGACAAGGACTTTAATAACGGCGATAACACCTACTACGGTGAGTTCAGCCCACGCCTGTCGTTCGGCAAGATCTTCGACCAGAAGCTGGAATTCGGCCCGATCAAAGACGTGCTGCTGGCCATGACCTACGAGTTCGGTGAGGGCGACACCGAGTCCTACCTGATCGGTCCTGGTTTTGACCTGAACATCCCGGGCTTCGACTACTTCCAGCTGAACTTCTACCAGCGCCACACCGAAGGCAGCCGTGCCGGTGACAATGTCTGGCAGATCACTCCGGTCTGGTCCTACACCATCCCAGTGGGCAAGTCCGACATTCTCATCGATGGTTTCATGGACTGGGTGGTCGACAACGATGCCACCAGCCGTCGTGGCACCTACCACGCCAACCTGCACTTCAACCCACAGGTCAAATACGACCTGGGTAAAGCGCTGAACTGGGGTGAGAAGCAGCTGTACGTCGGTTTCGAATACGACTACTGGAAGAACAAGTACGGGATCAAAGACAGCGATGCGTTTGATACCGACCAGAACACTGCAAGCTTCCTGCTCAAGTATCACTTCTGATTGAAGCGATCGCGGGGCAAGCCCGCTCCCACCAAAACCGGTGGGAGCGGGCTTGCCCCGCGATCAAATCCTTACCCTTTAACTGAACGCCAAACCTTACCGACAACAGCCACGACCGCCAGCACCACGGCACCGGCAACAATACCCAGCCCGCCATTGATCAAGGCACCAGTCAGCGCCCCGCCCCGCCCTTCGCTGAACGCTTCGATGGCATGATGCAGCGGCGCCACGCCATGCACCAGAATCCCGCCACCGACCAGAAACATCGCAGCAGTACCGATCACCGACAAGCTCTTCATCATGTACGGCGCAGCGCGCAGAATGCCGTTACCTAGTGCCTGCGCGGCACGCGAGGCTTTCTGGGTCAGCCACAGCCCCAGATCATCGAGTTTGACGATTCCGGCCACCAAACCATAAACACCGATGGTCATGATAATGGCAATGCCCGACAGCACGACGATCTGCTGGGTCAGCGGTGCAGTTGCTACTGTGCCCAGGGTGATCGCAATGATCTCTGCCGAGAGGATGAAGTCGGTGCGAATTGCACCCTTGATCTTGGTTTTCTCGAACGCCACCAGATCGACTGCAGGGTCTGCCAGCGCCTCGCTTCTGACCTCGTGTTGGGCCTGGTCTTCAGCTTTGCTGTGAAGAAACTTGTGGGCGAGCTTTTCAAACCCTTCAAAGCACAGGAACGCACCGCCGACCATCAGCAACGGTGTGACCGCCCACGGGATGAAGGCACTGATCAGCAACGCGGTCGGCACCAGAATCAGCTTGTTGATGAACGAGCCCTTGGCCACCGCCCAGACCACCGGGATTTCCCGCTCGGCACGCACCCCGGTGACCTGCTGGGCATTGAGCGCCAGGTCGTCACCCAATACGCCTGCGGTCTTTTTTGCCGCGACCTTGGTCATAACCGAGACATCGTCCAGTACGGTGGCGATGTCGTCGATCAATACCAGAAGACTGCTTCCTGCCATGGGACTCCCCTTGAACCCTGAAATTTCAGGTGGCGTTTATCTCGAAACACAGGTTATCGCACTCACTGCCGATTCCCGCGTACGCAGTAGTCTATTCCTTCAGCAATCGGAAAAACCGCCTGCTTTCGACTGTTTTACCACTGGTTAGCATCCCATTTGCTGCACACGTTCAACGTGGCAACCACTTTCTAACCAATGGAGTTACAACATGTTGACCGCAAAAATGGGCCTGCTCGTGCTTGCGCTGTACGCAGGCAACTCGATGGCAAGCACTGTCGAATACTGCCCCAAAGTGTCGGCTATCAGCCATTTGGATGGGCAATACTCGGCGTCTACCGTGAGCGGCCAGGGCGAATGGTTTGGCGCAGCACAAGGGCCTGATGCGGGGGTGCTGGTCAAATTCCACAGCGCCCTGTTCTTTCCCGACAACAACAGTGAAACCGGCACCCTGAATAAGTGCACCTACCAAACCGCAGAAGGCAAGCACATTGCCCTGCACTACCGTCCGGAAGTGACACCGGATGTTCGCGTGCAACTGAAACGCACTGAAAACTGGGTGCAGAAGTCGGGCCCGTTCGGTATCACTTACTACGAATGCGACAGCCCCATTGAGCTGGCCTGCGCCTTCGTGGAAGCGCGCCCCTGACGTGTCTGAGCGCTGGCCCGCTTTCTCTTGTATCCGCCCCCTTCCGGCGGGGGAAAGCGCCAGGCTGCATGTTCTCGAATGATTTTCGGTGCTACCATCCGCGCTCGCAGCGTCAAAGGACCGTCCAGCACCATGAGCACCATTCGCGAGCGCAACAAAGAACTGATCCTGCGCGCGGCCAGTGAAGAATTCGCCGACAAAGGTTTCGCCGCCACCAAGACCAGCGACATCGCGGCCAAGGCCGGGCTACCCAAGCCGAACGTCTATTACTACTTCAAATCCAAGGAAAACCTCTATCGCGAGGTGCTGGAAAGCATCATCGAGCCGATCATGCAGGCCTCCACGCCGTTCAATGCCAATGGCGACCCGAAAGAGGTATTAAGCGCCTATATCCGCTCCAAAGTGCGCATTTCCCGTGACTTGCCCTTCGCTTCCAAGGTATTTGCCAGCGAGATCATGCACGGTGCACCGCACCTGAGCAGCAGCCAGGTCGAACAGCTTAACGAACAGGCCCGGCACAACATCGAGTGCATCCAAGCCTGGATCGACCGCGGCCAGATCGCCACAGTTGACCCGCATCACCTGATGTTCAGCATTTGGGCGGCGACACAGACCTACGCGGACTTCGACTGGCAGATATCGGTGGTTACCGGCAAAGCCAAGCTGGAAGACAGCGACTATGAGGCAGCCGCACAGACCATCATTCGTCTGGTGCTCAAGGGCTGCGAGCCCGACGCGTAGTAATGATCGCGGGGCAAGCCCGCTCCTACGCCTGTAGGAGCGGGCTTGCCCCGCGATAGGCCTTAAGCCGCTACCCCAGCATCCGCCGTCAACCCTGCCTCTTCGATCGCACTGATCGCGCACTGCTCATCGATATCAGAGGTATCGCCACTGATACCGATCGCCCCGAGCACCACGCCCTGCTGATCGCGAATCAGCACCCCACCCGGCGCCGGCACCACTGGACTCTGGCCCAGACCATTGAGCGCGGCGAAGAACGCCGGGCGTTGCTGTGCGTCCAGCGCCAGCAGGCGCGAGCCCTTGCCCAAAGCAATAGCACCCCAGGCTTTACCCGTGGCTACTTGTGGGCGCAGCAAACTGGCGCCGTCTTCACGTTGCAAGGCCAGCAGGTGCCCGCCGTTGTCGAGCACCGCCACCGTCAAGGGTGCGGCAGAGATCTTGCGGCCCGCAGCCAGCGCGGCGTTCACCAGGCTGACAGCGACTTTCAGGGTCAATGTGTTCATGGAAAGGTCCTCTTGTTGTTAGAAGCCCTGAGGGCAGGTGTGAAAGCAATAGAACAAATAGAACACAATGGCGAATTTTTTTGTATACAATAATTCGAACGCGATAAACCAATTCTGACGAAACGCCTTTTTTCAGGCCTTCCCGACGAAAGCACCCATCGCTGATGAAAATGGATTGACCAGAGTCGCCTGGCGTGAATACACTCTGACGAAAAGCCATTTGTATACAATTACAAAATCAAAGAGGCACAAAACCATGAGCAAAATGAGAGCAATTGATGCAGCCGTTCTGGTGATGCGCCGCGAAGGTGTTGAAACCGCGTTTGGTATTCCGGGTGCTGCAATCAACCCGCTTTACTCGGCCCTGAAGAAAGTCGGCGGTATCGATCACGTCCTCGCTCGTCACGTTGAAGGCGCCTCGCACATGGCCGAGGGCTACACCCGCACCAAGGCCGGCAACATCGGCGTGTGCATCGGCACCTCCGGCCCTGCCGGCACTGACATGGTCACTGGCCTGTACAGCGCCTCTGCCGACTCGATCCCGATTCTGTGCATCACCGGCCAAGCGCCGCGTGCCCGTATGCACAAAGAAGATTTCCAGGCCGTCGACATCACCAGCATCGTCAAGCCAGTGACCAAGTGGGCAACCACTGTTCTGGAGCCAGGCCAAGTACCGTACGCGTTCCAGAAAGCCTTCTATGAAATGCGTTCCGGCCGTCCAGGCCCTGTGCTGATCGACCTGCCGTTCGACGTTCAGATGGCCGAAATCGAATTCGACATCGACGCCTACCAGCCGCTGCCAGTACAAAAGCCTGCCGCCAACCGCATCCAGGTCGAGAAGGCCCTGGCCATGCTCGACACCGCTGAGCGTCCGCTGCTGGTTGCCGGTGGTGGCATCATCAACGCCGATGCCTGCGACAAACTGGTGGAGTTCGCAGAGCTGACCGGTATTCCAGTCATCCCGACCCTGATGGGCTGGGGCATCATCCCTGACGATCACCCGCTGATGGTCGGTATGGTTGGCCTGCAAACCTCGCACCGCTACGGCAACGCGACCATGCTCAAGTCCGATGTGGTGCTGGGTATCGGTAACCGTTGGGCCAACCGCCACACCGGTTCGGTCGACGTTTACACCGAAGGCCGTCGCTTTATCCACGTCGATATCGAACCGACCCAGATCGGCCGAGTATTTACCCCAGACCTGGGTATCGTTTCCGACGCAGGTGCCGCCCTGGACGTGTTCCTGGAAGTCGCCCGCGAGTGGAAAGCCGCTGGCAAGCTCAAGGACCGCAGCGCCTGGCTGGAAGACTGCCAGCAGCGCAAGTCCAGCCTGCAGCGCAAGACCCATTTCGACAACGTACCGGTCAAGCCACAGCGCGTGTACCAGGAAATGAACCAGGTGTTCGGCAAAGACACCTGCTACGTCAGCACCATCGGTCTGTCGCAAATCGCCGGTGCCCAGTTCCTGCACGTGTACAAGCCACGTCACTGGATCAACTGCGGTCAGGCCGGCCCACTGGGCTGGACCATCCCTGCTGCACTGGGTGTGGTCAAAGCTGACCCAACTCGCAAAGTCGTTGCACTGTCGGGCGACTATGACTTCCAGTTCATGATCGAAGAACTGGCAGTGGGCGCGCAGTTCAACCTGCCGTACGTCCACGTGCTGGTGAACAACTCCTACCTGGGGCTGATCCGTCAGGCTCAGCGTGGTTTCGAGATGGACTACTGCGTGCAACTGGCCTTTGAAAACGTCAACGCACCAGAGCTCAACGGTTATGGTGTCGATCACGTCGCCGTGGTTGAAGGCTTGGGCTGTAAGGCGCTGCGCGTTACCGAGCCAGGCGAAATCGCCCCGGCCCTGCTCAAAGCGCAGAAACTGGCTGAAGAGTTCAAGGTTCCGGTGGTGGTCGAGGTTATCCTCGAGCGCGTGACCAACATTTCCATGGGCACCGAAATCAACGCGGTCAACGAATTCGAAGACCTGGCCCTGGTCGGCAACGACGCGCCAACCGCGATTTCCCTGCTCGACTGAACGTAGCAAAGGCCCTGTTGCGTCAGGCACAGGGCCCACTTTTGCAAGGAGACAACCATGCCACGCTTTGCCGCTAACCTGTCCATGCTGTTCACCGAGCAGGACTTCCTCGCCCGTTTCAAGGCTGCAGCCGACGCTGGCTTCAGCGGTGTCGAATACCTGTTCCCGTACGATTTCAGCTCGGCTGAAATCAAGCAGCAGCTCGATGCCCACGGCCTGACTCAGGTGCTGTTCAACCTGCCAGCCGGTGACTGGGCCAACGGTGATCGTGGCATCGCGTGCGATCCGGCCCGTGTCGAGCAGTTCCGCGCCGGTGTTGACCTGGCCATCGCCTACGCTCAGGTACTGGGTAACACCCAAGTCAACTGCCTGGCCGGTATCCGCCCACAAGGCCCGGATTGCGCCACCGTTCGCAAAACCTTCGTCGACAACCTCAAGTATGCCGCCGACAAGCTGCAAGCTGCCGGGATCAAGCTGGTCATGGAAATGATCAACACCCGTGACATTCCGGGCTTCTACCTGAACAACACCAAGCAAGCGCTGGAAATCCAGGCTGAAGTGGGTAGCAGCAACCTGTTCCTGCAATACGACATCTACCACATGCAAATCATGGAGGGCGACCTGGCCCGCACCATGGAAAGCAACCTGGCCAAGATCAACCACATCCAGCTGGCCGACAACCCGGGCCGCAACGAGCCGGGTACGGGCGAAATCAACTACCGCTTCCTCTTCGAACACCTGGACCGCATCGGCTACCAGGGCTGGGTGGGCTGTGAATACAAGCCGCTGACCACCACCGAAGCAGGCCTGGGCTGGCTGAAGACCCACAACGCAATCTAAGCATCCTCCTGTAGGAGCGGGCTTGCCCCGCGATTTGATAGTGGCCGCACTGCCGCTATCGCGGGGCACGCCCGCTCCTACCCAAACAATTACAAGAGGCATTTCTCATGGCTAAAATCGGATTTATCGGCACCGGCATCATGGGCCACCCAATGGCGCAGAACCTGCAAAAAGCCGGCCACAGCCTGTTCCTGTCCACCCACCACGATGCTGCCCCGGCCGACCTGGTTGCCGCTGGCGCAGTCGCCCTGGCCAACCCGAAAGAAGTGGCTCAGGAAGCTGAATTCATCATCGTCATGGTGCCAGACACCCCACAGGTCGAAAGCGTACTGTTCGGTGAAAACGGTGTAGCCCTGGGCGTTGGCCCGAACAAGGTCGTGATCGACATGAGCTCGATCTCCCCGACTGCCACCAAGGCCTTCGCCGAGAAGATCAAAGCCACTGGCGCCACTTACCTCGACGCCCCTGTATCCGGCGGTGAAGTCGGCGCCAAAGCCGCCACCCTGAGCATCATGGTCGGTGGTTGCCCGAACGCCTTCGAACGCGCACTGCCGCTGTTCCAGGCCATGGGCAAGAACATCACCCGCGTCGGTGGTAGCGGCGACGGCCAGACCGCCAAGGTCGCCAACCAGATCATCGTTGCCCTGAACATCCAGGCTGTTGCTGAAGCCCTGCTGTTCGCTGCCAAGAACGGCGCCGATCCGGCCAAGGTACGTGAAGCGCTGATGGGCGGCTTCGCCTCCTCGAAGATCCTCGAAGTGCACGGCGAGCGCATGATCAAAGGCACCTTCGACCCAGGCTTCCGTATCAGCCTGCACCAGAAAGACCTGAACCTGGCCCTGCAAGGTGCCAAGGAACTGAACATCAACCTGCCCAACACCGCCAATGCCCAGCAAGTGTTCAGCACCTGCGCGGCCATCGGTGGCGCCAACTGGGACCACTCGGCACTGATCAAAGGCCTGGAGCACATGGCCAACTTCTCGATCAGAGGCGAAGAGTAAGAGTTAGCAGCAAGTTTCAAGCAGCAAGAGAAAGCAGGCCGCGCATCGATCGGCTGTCTCTTACAGCTTGTAGTTTGAAGCTTGCAGCTTTCAGCGCCCCTGGATCGGCCTGCACGGAGGCAGATCCAGGGGCGTTTTCGATTCTGCAGAATAATAAGATTGGAGCCTGCCATGTCGCTCGATCCGCAACACTTTCTGCGCGAGCTGTTCGCCACGGCGATTGACGCCGCGCACCCTCGCCAGGTTCTTGAAGCACACCTGCCCAGCGACCGCAGCGGTCGCGTGATCGTCATTGGCGCCGGTAAAGCCGCAGCGGCCATGGCCGAAGTGGTTGAACGCAGTTGGAAAGGCCCGGTCTCTGGCCTGGTCGTGACCCGTTACGGGCACGGCGCCAGTTGCTCGAAGATCGAAGTGGTCGAAGCCGCCCACCCGGTTCCTGATGCCGCTGGCCTGGCTGTGGCCAAACGTGTGCTGGAGATGGTCAGCAACCTGACTGAAGACGACCGCGTGATTTTCCTGCTGTCTGGCGGCGGCTCTGCCCTGCTGGCTCTGCCGGCCGAGGGCCTGACCCTGGCCGACAAGCAACAGATCAACAAGGCGCTGCTCAAGTCGGGCGCCACCATCGGCGAGATGAACTGCGTACGCAAACACCTCTCGGCAATCAAGGGTGGCCGCCTGGCCAAGGCCTGCTGGCCTGCCACGGTCTACACCTATGCCATTTCCGATGTACCGGGCGACCTGGCCACGGTCATCGCCTCCGGCCCGACCGTAGCCGACCCAAGCACTTCGGCCGAAGCCCTGGCGATCCTCAAGCGCTACAACATCGAAGCGCCTGCAGCGGTCACCGCCTGGCTGAACAATCCGGCCTCGGAAACCGTCAAGGCCGACGATCCAGCCCTGGCGCGCAGCCACTTTCAATTGATCGCCCGTCCGCAGCAGTCGCTGGAAGCAGCAGCGGTCAAAGCCCGCCAGGCCGGCTTCAGCCCGCTGATCCTGGGTGATCTGGAAGGCGAATCGCGGGAAGTGGCCAAAGTCCATGCCGGCATCACCCGGCAGATCGTTTTGCACGGCCAGCCGCTGTCGCCACCCTGTGTGATTCTGTCTGGTGGTGAAACCACCGTGACCGTTCGCGGCAATGGCCGTGGCGGACGCAACGCCGAGTTCCTCCTGAGCTTGACCGAAAGCCTCAAAGGTCTGCCTGGGGTCTACGCCCTGGCCGGTGACACCGACGGCATCGACGGCTCGGAAGACAACGCCGGCGCCCTGATGACCCCGGACAGCTACGCGCGCGCCGAGGCCCTGGGGCTGTCGGCCAGCGATGAACTGGACAACAACAATGGCTACGGCTACTTCGCCGCGCTCGATGCCTTGATCGTCACGGAGCCGACGCGAACCAACGTCAACGATTTTCGCGCCATTCTGATCCTTGAGAGTGCCAAACCATGACGCCTGATAAAAAAGTAAAAATCCTCGCTACCCTCGGCCCTGCAATCAAAGGCGTCGAGGACATACGCCAACTGGTCGAGTCGGGCGTCAACATCTTCCGCCTCAACTTCAGCCACGGCGAACACGAAGACCACGCCTTGCGCTACCAGTGGATCCGTGAAGTCGAGAGCCAGCTGAACTACCCGCTGGGTATTCTCATGGACCTGCAAGGGCCGAAATTGCGGGTTGGCCGCTTCGCCGAAGGCAAGGTGCAACTGCAGCGCGGCCAGGCCCTGCGCCTGGACCTGGACACCACTCCCGGCACCGCCGAGCGGGTTAACCTGCCGCACCCGGAAATCATTGCTGCGCTGGAACCGGGCATGGACCTGCTGCTCGATGACGGCAAGCTGCGCCTGCGTGTAACCGCCAAGCACAGCGATGCGATCGAGACCGAGGTGCTCAACGGCGGCGAGTTGTCCGACCGTAAAGGCGTCAACGTCCCGCAAGCAGTGCTCGACCTCAGCCCGCTGACCGCCAAAGACCGCCGCGACCTGACCTTCGGCCTGGAGTTAGGTGTCGACTGGGTGGCCCTGTCGTTCGTGCAGCGCCCGGAAGATATCGTTGAAGCTCGCCAATTGATTGGTGATCGCGCCTACCTGATGGCGAAAATCGAGAAGCCTTCGGCGGTCACCCAACTGCGCGCCATTGCCGAACTGAGCGATGCGATCATGGTGGCCCGTGGTGACCTGGGCGTGGAAGTACCGGCCGAGAGCGTGCCGCAGATCCAGAAAAGCATCATCAATACCTGCCGCGAGCTGGGCAAGCCGGTGGTAGTTGCCACACAGATGCTCGAATCGATGCGTTTCTCACCAGCACCGACCCGCGCCGAAGTCACCGACGTCGCCAACGCTGTCGCCGAAGGCGCCGATGCGGTCATGCTCTCGGCCGAAACCGCCTCGGGTGACTACCCGCTCGAAGCGGTGCAGATGATGAGCAAGATCATCCGCCAGGTCGAAAACGGTCCGGACTACCAGGCACAACTGGATGTGGGCCGGCCAAAAGCCGAAGCGACCGTGTCCGATGCCATCAGCTGCGCGATCCGTCGCATCAGCGGCATCCTGCCGGTGGCGGTGCTGGTCAACTACAGCGAATCGGGTGCCTCTACCTTGCGTGCCGCACGCGAACGGCCACGGGCGCCGATTCTCAACCTGACCCCCAACCTGGCGACCGCGCGTCGCCTGAGCGTCGCCTGGGGCGTGCACTCGGTGGTCAACGATCGCCTGCGTCAGGTCGATGAAATCTGCTCCACGGCACTGGAAATCGCCCAGGCCCAAGGCATGGCCAGCCGCGGCGACACCCTGTTGATCACCGCCGGTGTGCCTTTTGGCAAGCCGGGGTCGACTAACACGCTGCGGATCGAGACGTTGATCTGATGTAGAACACTTCGCGGGGCAAGCCCGCTCCCACAGGGATGGTAGAAATCCTGTGGGAGCGGACTTGCCCCGCGATAGAATCACCACCACACCCACGTGGGAAAACCCGGCCCGACAGAGGCTGCCCCACTCCACATCAACCCAGACTGCCCCCATGTACACCAAGAATTTCGTCAACCCGTGCCCCGACTGGGCCACGGCCTTGCTCAATGGCTTCAGCCAGGTTCTGCTGCAGCGCAGCCCGCTGTGTGGATTGTTCTGCCTGCTGGCCATCACCCTGACCGCGCCCGAGCTGATCGGCGGCGCCCTGCTTGGCGCCCTCGCCGGCCTGCTCACCGCCCAACGCCGCGGTTACAACCGCACCGACCGCCAGGCTGGCCTGTACAGCTACAACGGCGTATTGATCGGCCTGTTGCTCAGCTACGCCCTGCCCTGGTCAGCAATTCTGCCGCCACTGATCATCGCCGCCGCTGGCCTGAGCAGCATGTTTGTGCACCAGTGGCTCAAACGCGCCAGTTCCAACCTGCTGCTGCCAGCCTACACCGCACCGTTCGTACTGATCGGCTGGGCCGTGCTGATCGTCAGCCAACCGGCTACCAGTGCCGCCAGCGCAGTAGAACCCAATGCGCTCTACGCCCTGGCACGCGGGCTGGGCCAGATCTTCTTGCTGGATAACCCGCTGGCCGGCCTGCTGATCGCCATCGGCTTGCTGATTGCCAACCGCTATGCCGCCGCCTGGGCCCTGCTCGGCGCTGCGCTCGGTGGCAGCGTTGCCCTGCTCGGTGGCGAAGCCAGTGCCGCCTATGCCGGCCTTTACGGCTTCAACGCCGCACTGGCCGCCTTGGCCTTCAGCCAGACCCGCAAACAACCCTGGCTGCCGCTGCTGGCAATGCTCCTGGCCATCGTCCTGCAGCCTGTGGTCGCACAGCTGCCGGTGCCGGGCTTGACCGCGCCGTTCATCCTCGCCTGCTGGCTGGTGCTGATTGGCCAGCGCCTGAGCCGCCAGCCACTGGCCCGTCGTGCCAGCCGCTTGCATAGCTGAGAGGCTGCCCCTAGGCTCAGCTCCATTGTGAAATGGAGTTGAGCATGGACACCCCTTCGAGCTGGCGCGAGCGGCTCTACGTTATCGTTTTTCAAACCGACACCGTCGCGGGCCGACGCTTTGACAGCATCCTGTTGTTAATTATTCTGGCCAGCCTGATCACCGTGGTGCTCGACAGCATCGATGAGGTTCACCAGAACTACGCCGGGCTGCTGGCCACGATCGAATGGGGCTTTACCGCGATCTTTCTGGCCGAATACCTGACGCGCCTGTACTGCTCACCCAAGCCCTTGCGCTACGCCTTCAGTTTCTACGGCCTGGTCGATCTGCTGGCAATCGTGCCGGGGATCATTGCCTTGTACTACAGCGATGCCCAGTACCTGCTGATCATCCGTGTCATCCGGATGCTACGGATCTTTCGCGTGCTCAAGCTCAGCCCGTACCTCAAGCAGGCGCATTACCTGCTCTCGGCGCTACAAGGCAGCAAACAGAAGATCATAGTATTTCTGCTCAGCGTCTCGACCCTGGTCACGGTGTTCGGCACCCTGATGTACGTGGTCGAAGGCCCCGAGCATGGCTTTACCAGCATCCCCAAGGGGATTTACTGGGCAATCGTGACGCTGACCACCGTCGGCTTCGGCGATATCGTGCCCAAGACCCCACTCGGCCAGGTGATTTCCTCGCTGGTGATGATCACCGGTTATTCGATCATTGCTGTACCCACCGGGATCTTCACCGCAGAACTTGCCAATGCCATGCGCGGGGAACAGCTCAAGCACGATTGCCCGGTGTGCCGTAAAGGTCACCATGAACACGGCGCCGCCTTCTGCTCCCGTTGCGGCAATGCACTGTTCAAGAAAACAGAATAAGCAAAGTACTTTTTAATCTTTTAGCGCCTAAGGCCTAACCGTTATAGTCGCTGGCATAATGCTTTTAACGCTAATTCGAACAAGGAATGCGCAGTGAAAAAACTCTTTAGTGCCTCGCTTCTGGCCGCCGGCCTTGCTCTGGGCTCGTTGGCCCACGCCGCACCCGCCCCGCTGCTGAACGTCTCTTATGACGTGATGCGCGACTTCTACAAAGACTACAACGCCGCGTTCCAGAAACACTGGGAAGCCGAGCACAAAGAGAAAATCACCGTACAGATGTCGTTCGGCGGTTCGAGCAAGCAAGCTCGTTCGGTGATCGATGGCCTGCCGGCTGACGTCATCACCATGAACATGGCCACCGACATCAACGCCCTGGCCGACAACGGCAAACTGGTACCGGAAAACTGGGTAACCCGCCTGCCGAACAACAGTGCACCGTTCACCTCAGCCACCGTGTTCATCGTCCGCAAGGGTAACCCCAAAGCGCTCAAAGACTGGCCTGACCTGCTCAAAGATGGCGTCCAGGTCATCGTGCCGAACCCGAAAACCTCCGGTAACGGTCGCTACACCTACCTCTCGGCCTGGGGCTATGTGCTGAAAAACGGTGGTGACGAGAACAAGGCCAAGGACTTTGTCGGCAAGCTGTTCAAACAAGCGCCGGTACTCGATACCGGTGGCCGCGCCGCCACCACGACCTTCATGACCAACCAGATCGGTGACGTCCTGGTCACCTTCGAGAACGAAGCCGAGATGATTGCCCGTGAATTCGGCCGCGATCAGTTCGAAGTGATCTACCCAAGCGTTTCCGCTGAAGCCGAGCCACCGGTGAGCGTGGTCGATAAGGTGGTGGACAAGAAAGGCAGCCGTGCCACGGCTGAGGAATACCTGAAGTTCCTGTGGTCGCCAGAGGCCCAGGAAATTGCCGCCAACAACTACCTGCGCCCACGCGATCCTGCCGTGCTGGCCAAGTACACCGACCGTTTCCCGAAAGTGGATTTCCTCTCGGTGGAAAAAACCTTTGGCGACTGGCGCACCGTGCAGAAGACCCACTTCAATGACGGTGGCGTGTTCGACCAGATCTATACCGGGCAGTAACAGTCTCATCGCGGGGCAAGCCCGCTCCCACAGGTGCCTCTGTGGGAGCGGCTTGCCCCGCGATCGTTTCCCCCGCTCATCCGTTCATTGACTACCCTTTCCGTCATCCACGGCTCAAGGAGTATCCAGTGATCCGGTCCCTGTTCATCTTCCTGCTCGCCTGCCTGTTGAGCGTGCAACTGGCCAGCGCCGCCGCACTGGTGCCCACCGCCAAACCGGCTGAACCGGCAGAGCCTGTGGTTCAAGGCGGGCTGCTCGGTGCAATTGCCGATGGCCTGGACAATGTCAGTGGACAACTGGATGTCGATAATCACGTCATCGATAACTGGCGCCTGCGCGCCGATCGCGCCGCCGAAGAAGTCGATGAACTGGTCACTCACCATTCAGGCCTAACCCCCCTGCAGCTGTGGCGTGACTTCGCGTTACTGACCGTCACCTGGCTGTTGGCCTTTGCCGCACTCACCAACGCCGGCCGCCTGCTGGCACGCAAGAGCAACCACGCGCGCCTGCTGCGCGACCGGCCTCGGCCCCGGCAAGTCATCAAGTACCTGCTGGCCTATACCCTGCCCGCGCTGCTCAGTTTGATCGTGACCCTCTACGTCAGCCACTTCATGGCGCTCTCGGCCGGTCGCGCACTGGGCATGAGCCTGGCCTACGCCACCAGCAGTGGGATTTTCTCGACCTCAATCATTCTCTGCCTGATCACCCTGTTCGACGCTGGCCACAAACGCACGGCGGTGCGCATCATTCGCCAGGTAGCACCGCGCCCGCTGTTTATGATCGGCTTTCTGGCCGCCTGGAGCGATGCGCTGACCAGCCCGCAAATTGCCCGCTACCTGGGCGGCAATATCACCAGCAGTGTCGCCGCCCTGACCGGCTTGCTGGCCTCTGTGGCGTTTGCCGTCGTGGTGCTGAAACTGCGGCGGCCGGTGGCCCACCTGATTCGTAACCGCGCCCTGCGCGACCGCTTGCAGCACCATGCCTTGCAGGAAACCCTGCGGATTTTCTCAGCGATGTGGATTCTGCCGATCCTGATGATGATTCTGGTGTCGATCATCAACCTGATCGGTGCCGGCGAAGAAAGCCAGCGCGCCCTGCAAAAAGCCCTGCTGACCTCGATCCTGCTGATCGGTACCGTGTTTATCAGCACGGTGCTGCAGCGCATGTTCAAACATCAGGACGAAGAAGAGGCCAAGGCCCGTCTACGCCCTTACAAGGAGTTGTTGCGCAACCTCGCCCATGCCCTGCTGCGTATCGTCATCGCAGTGGCATTCATTGAACTGCTGGGGCGCATCTGGGGCTTCTCCGTGCTCGATTTTGCCCTGCGCAACAGCCTCGGCCGGGCGATCAGCGATTCGTTGAGCAGCATCGGCCTGATCCTGCTGGTGACCTGGCTGCTCTGGGTGGTGATCGACACGGCCATTCAGGAAGCACTCAAGCCCACCGTCGGGCGCCGGGCCGCACGCCAGCCCAGTACGCGGGTGCGCACCATCCTGCCGATGGTACGCAACGCAATCAAAGTCATGCTGGTGGTGATCTGCACCATCACCACCATGGCCAACCTGGGGATTAATGTCGCGCCGTTTCTGGCCGGTGCCGGGGTGGTTGGCTTGGCCATCGGCTTTGGTTCCCAGCAACTGGTGCAAGACGTCATCACCGGGTTGTTCATTCTCATCGAGGACACCATCGCCATCGGCGACTGGGTAGTGCTCGACTCCGGCCACGCCGGTACGGTCGAGAGCCTGACCATCCGCACCTTGCGCCTGCGTGACAGCAAAGGCTTCGTGCACTCGGTGCCGTTCGGCCAGATCAAGGCCGTCACCAATCAGTCCAGGCAGTTCGCCTATGCGTTTTTTTCCGTGCAGTTCAGTTATGAAACTGACGTCGACAGCGCCTTGCGCTTGATTCGTGAAGTGGGCCACTCGATCACTGAAGACCCCATGCTGCGCCACAGTTTGCAAGGCCCCTTGCAAGTGTTTGGCGTCGATAGCATGAACCTCAACGGCATTACCCTCACCGCACAATTTCGCACCACTTCCGGTGGGCAATACGCGGTCAACCGCGCCTTCAATGAACGGCTGAAAAAGCGCGTGGACCAAACCGACGATGTGAGCTTTGCTCAATACAATCCACCGCCTGCACGTCTGACAGACGGCAACGCGTGATGTGGCTTTCTAGCCTTTGGCCATCAATGATAAAGTCGCGACCATGAATCCATCCTCCGCCCACCGCCCGCTGATTGCCTGGACGCTCTATTTCTGCGTCCTGTTCAATCTGTTCGCCTGCGGTATCGGTCATGGGCAGATGATGGGGCTGAAACTCAATGGCCTGGGGGGTGCTTACTGCTCGGCCATGGGCAGCGCCGGGCCAACGCTGAAAAGCGACTTCAGCGACCAGTCGGTGTCCGGCTGGGACAGCATGCAAACCTGCCCGGTATGTGCCGCAGCCGTGGTGTGCCTGGGCCTGATGCTGGCCATCGGCTGGCTGCTGGCCGCCGCCCGCACCCGCCGTTACCACCGTGAACTGCGCAGCAAGGCACCACCACGCTATTGCTGGCCAGCCGCCAACCCCCGCGCCTCCCCTCTGCTGGCTTGATCCCTGCGGCAGCCTGCCCGGCTGCCGGTAACCGGCCATTGTGCTGCGCCTGCCCGCCAGGCGCGGCTGGCCGCTGGCTCAAATTCCAGAGTGTGATTCATGCCCTACTCCTATCGCCTTTCCGGTTGCGCGGCGCTGCTGTGTGCGCTGTCCTTGAATGCCTCGGCCGAAGCGCCGCTGACCCTGCCCGACACGCGTATCAGCGAACGCGCAGAATCCGACGATGGCGTGCTGCTCGACACGCCGTCGAATACCGGCTCACGCCTCGGCCTGACCCCGCGGGAAACCCCCGCTTCGGTGAATATCGTCAACCGCCAGCAAATCGAACAGCGCGGCGCGCAAAACACACAAGACATGCTCACCGGCGTGCCCGGCATGACCGCCGCCTCACCGCCCGGCTCGGCCGGTTCGGTAGCCTACCGGGGTTTTTCCGGGCCGCAGATCACTCAATTGTTCAACGGCATCAGCGTGCAATACGACTCGATTGCCGCACGGCCTGTAGACAGTTGGATCTATGACCGCGTCGAAGCCATCGGCGGGCCTTCGAGCTTTCTGTTCGGCGCAGGCGCGGTCGGCGGCTCGATCAACTACATCACCAAACTGGCCAGCCGCGACGAAAACTTCAACGAAGGCCGGATCAAGTACGGCTCCTACGACAGCAGCGAAACCTCATTCGGCTTCAACCACGCCCTCAACGACGGTGACGGTATTCGCAACTACGCCCGCCTCGACTTCAGCCATACCCACAGCAACGGCTATGTCGACCGCGAAGAACGCGATGCCTGGAGCGTGGCCTTCTCACTGCTGACCGACATCAACGACCAGCTTTCACACACCCTGGCGCTGGAGTACCAGAACGAAAGCGTCGACAGCCCGTATTGGGGCAGCCCGGTGCTCAATCCACTGGGTGGCGAAATGAAGGTCGATGAAAGCCGACGCTTTGAAAACTACAACGTCGAAGACGGACGGTACGAACAGCGCGTACGCTGGCTACGCTCGATCACCGAGTACCGTTTCAACGACGACACGTCACTGCGCAATACCCTCTACCACTACAACACCGAACGTAACTTCCGTAACCTCGAAACCTACGCCTATAACGCCGACAACAGCCAGGTCATCCGCTCCAACGCGCTGTTGCAGCGCCATGATCAGGAACTCAACGGCAACCGCCTGGAGCTGCTGCACCAGGGCACCTTGTTCGGCATGAACAGCCAGTGGTCGAGCGGCCTGGACTACAGCCACAACGTACAAATGAACTACCCGCGCTCGGTCAGCGGGCCGTTCGACAGCGTCGACCCGGCGCACTTCGACCCCGGGCATTTCTACGACCTCGACGGCATGGTGCCGGGCTACCAGAAAAACCGGCAGAACACTGTCGACACCTGGGCGGCATTCCTGGAAAACCGCCTGCAGCTCACCGAGCGCCTGTCGCTGCTGACGGGCCTGCGTTACGACCATATCGACCTGCAGGTGCATAACTACCGCACAGTCACCGCTAGCAACCCGCTGGAATTCAAACGCAACTACGAACCGACCACCGGGCGTATCGGCCTGGTCTATGAACTGACCCCGGCGGCCAACGTCTACGTGCAATACAGCACCGCCGCCGACCCACCTGCCGGCATCCTCACCACCGCGACCTTCGCCCAGGTGCGCGATTTTGACCTGAGTACCGGCAAGCAGGTTGAAGTGGGCAGCAAGTTCAACTTCCTTGACGGTCGCGGCGCTGCCACCGTTGCCGCATATCATATCGAACGCAAAAACCTCGCCACCGCTGACCCGAACAACCCCGGCTTCACCCAACCTGTGGGCAAGCAGTCGTCTCACGGTGTTGAACTGGCGGCGTCGCTGCGCGTCACCCCACAGCTGCTGGCCGAAGGCAACTTTGCTTACGTCGATGCGCAGTACGATGAGTTCAACGAAAACGTCGGCGGCACCAGCGTTTCACGCAAAGGCAATACACCAACCAACATCCCGGAACGGGTGGCCAACTTCTGGCTGACCTACGACATCGACCCCAATTGGCAGGTGGGCGCCGACAGCCGTTACGTGTCGTCGGTGTACGCCGATGCCGCCAACACCCGCCATGCGCCGTCGTACACGGTGTTTGGCGCCTTCGCCGGCTACAAGGTTGATAACGACACCAGCATCACCGCCCGGGTCCGCAACCTGACCGACGAAGTCTACGCCCGCTGGACCAGTTCGAGCATGCTCTACCTCGGCGCACCGCGAACCGTAGAGCTGGCCGTGCAGACGCGCTTCTAGGACACTGTCGATGAAACGCTACCTGTACCTCTGGCACCGCTGGCTGGGCATTGGCCTGTGCCTGTTCATGGCGCTGTGGTTTTTCTCGGGCGTGGTCATGTTGTACGTCGGCTACCCCAAGCTGACACCCCGTGAACACCTTGCGCACCTGCCAGCACTCGACCTGCAAGGCTGCTGTATCGATCTGGCGACGGCCTTGCACAATGCCGATGGCGAACGTGCGCCAGCCAGCATTCGCCTCAGTACGGTCGCCGGCGAACCACGCTACCTATTGAGTTATCCCGGCCGCAGCACAGTGGCCGTCGATGCACGCAGCGGCGAGCGCCTGGCCCCGATTGAGCATGAACAGGCCCTGGCCGCAGCCCGGCAGTACGATCCAACGGCCTTCGCGCAATACCGTGGTGCCGTGGAGGAAGACCTGTGGAGCCACTCCCGCGCCCTGGATGCAGAGCGTCCCCTGCACCGCGTACAGCTGGCAGACGCCGACGGCACGCTGTTGTATATCTCGGGACACAGCGGCGAAGTGGTGCGTGATGCCACGGCCCTGGAGCGTGGCTGGAACCTGGTCGGCGCCTGGTTGCACTGGCTGTATCCATTGCGTGGCATCGGCCTGGATGGCCTGTGGAGCAACCTGGTGATCTACCTGTCGCTGGCGGCTACCTTCATGGCCGTGCTGGGGGCGGTAATCGGTGTGTTGCGCTGGCGTTTCAAGGCGCCTTACCGCAGCGGCTCGCGCTCCCCCTATCGCGGGTTTGCACGGTGGCACCACATCGGTGGCTTGTTGTTTGGAGTATTGGCCATTACCTGGATCTTCAGTGGCCTGATGTCGATGAATCCGTGGCGGGTCTTCAACAGTTCGGTGCCACTGCCGGTAGCACCCTATCAAGGTGGACCGCTGCAGGCGCAAGCCTTTCCAATCTCCGCGCAGCAGGCATTGGCGCGGTTTGCCGATAACGGCCTGGTGGTCAGGGAGTTGGAGTGGCGGCTGATTGCCGGTGAGGGCTACCTCATCGGCCATGACCGCAGCGGTCGCACCCAAGTGCTGTCGATGACTGACGGGCAAGTGCGCAAGCGCTTGCCCCAGGCATTACTGGAACGCGCAGCACAAGCGGTGTGGCCACAAGGATCTGTACACACTGAACTGCTGCACACCTACGACTTTTACTACTACGCCCGGGATGAACACAGCATGCTCGGGCACCTGGAAAAGCCTTTGCCCGTGCTGCGCGTGCGCTTTGACGACCCCGCCGCGACCTGGTTGCACCTGGACCTGTACACCGGCGAGGTGTTGAGCTCGCTGGATCAGCCTAAACGCGTCTCCCGCTGGTTGTTCTCGCTGTTGCACAGTTGGGACTGGTTGCCCTTGCTGCAACGGCGACCATTGTGGGACGCCTGGATGATCGCGCTCAGTGTGGGCGGCCTGATCCTCAGCATCAGCGCTGCGGTGCTAGGCTGGCGACGTTTACGGAAATAACGGCGGTCACTTGTGGGAGCGGGCTTGCCCCGCGATTGCGACCTAACAGGCACACCGCTATCGCGGGGCAAGCCCGCTCCCACAGTACGGTGCTACCGGAACACCAGGGCTTTGAGCCCGCCTTCCGGGTCACTGTCGGGAAACTCCGGCGGGTTGGCCAGACGCTCGACAAAGGTCAACCCCGGTGCCTCTTCGGCCATGCCTTCAATCAGGAAGGCCGGGCCGATGGCCGGGTCATTGACGCACGCCAGCACCGTCCCGCCCGCCGTCAACAACTCAGGCAAGCGCCGCAGAATCTTGCGGTAATCCTGAGTCAGGACAAAGCTACCCTTCTGGAAGGTCGGCGGGTCGATGATGATCAAATCGTAAGGCCCGGATTTACGCACCTTGCCCCATGACTTGAACAGCTCATGGCCAAGGAAGCTCACACGCCCTAGGTCGTGGCCATTGAGCCGATGATTGTCGCGCCCACGGCTCAGGGCTGAACGCGCCATGTCGAGGTTAACCACCTGTTCGGCACCGCCGGCAATCGCAGCCAGCGAAAACCCGCAGGTGTACGCGAACAGGTTCAATACCCGTTTACCCGCCGCCTGCTCACGCACCCAACGCCGCCCATAGCGCATGTCGAGGAACAGGCCGGTGTTCTGCTTCAAGCCCAGATCAAGCTGATAGCGCAAGCCATCTTCATCGATCAGCCAGTGCTCACAGGGCTCGCCGAGCAACCACTGGCCGGGGCTGTCCGGCAGGTAACGATGCTGAATCAAGATGGCCTGGCCACTCCAGCAGGGTGTCTGGGCCAACGCCATCAACATCTGCTCCAGTTCCGTCAACTGACCGCTCGGCGGCTCGCGAAACAACGACACCAGCAGCACACCCTGCAGCCAGTCCACAGTAATCTGCTCAAGCCCAGGCCAGCAGCGCCCGCGACCATGGAACAAGCGACGGGTTTCGGTCGGTGCCGGGTCGAGGGACGCACGCAGGTGCTGGGCAAGGGTGTCGATCACAGAAGTCATGGGCAGGTTCAATCAGGGAAAGCCGACTATTGTAACCCGACCGCCCCACTTTGCTGCCTCAGCAATCACCTGCAGCATCTACACTGCAACTCCCACCCTCTATGCAGGACACCCTTTATGAGAGCGAAACCCACCATAGTTCTGGTCCACGGCTTCTGGGGCGGTGCCGCGCACTGGAGCCACGTCATTCTGGAGTTGTCACGCCTGGGCCACCGCAGTCTGCATGCGGTGGAAATGCCACTGACCTCGTTGGCCGATGATGCTGAACGTACGCGCAAGATGGTCGCCTCCATTGCCAACAACGTGTTGTTGGTCGGCCACTCGTATGGTGGCGCGGTCATTACCCAGATGGGCAATCAACCCAATGTCGTCGGTTTGGTCTACATCGCCGCCTTCGCCCCCGACGATGGCGAAAGCCCAGGCAGTATTACCGCACGGAACCCACCTGAGGCAGCCGCCAACCTGCAGCCTGACAACGACGGGTACCTGTGGATTAAACCGGAGCGAATGCACGAAAGCTTCTGCCAGGACCTGAGCAAAGACGAAGGCCTGATCATGAGTGTGACGCAGAAGGCGCCGCTGGCCAGCACCTTCGGCGACACCATCAGCAACCCGGCATGGAAGCACAAACCGAGCTGGTACCAGCTGTCGGGTCACGACCGGATGATCGCGCCGGCCAATCAGGAAATCATGGCGAAACGAATGAACCCCAGGGAAGTGCTGCGCCTTGAGGCCAGCCATGCTTCGCTGGCCTCAAGGGCCGCCGAAGTGGCAGCCCTGATCGACCGTGCGGCACTTAGTCTGACTTGAGCGCCGCAGCTTTTGCCGCAGGCTTGAACCACCAGCCTTGTTGCATCCCGGCGGCGGCCAGCAGGATCGCCGCCACCCCCAACCACTGCAGCGGCTCAAGGCGGTGGCCAAAGGCAACCCAGTCGACTGCGATTGCCGCAATCGGGTAGATGAACGACAACGCCCCAGTCAACGCGGTTGGCAGTTTCTGGATTGCACCGTACAGCAGCACATACATGACCCCGGTGTGCACGATCCCCAGTGTCACCAACGACGCCAGCGCACTGAGATCGGTGGGCAGGCCCGACGTATTGGCCCAGGGCGCCAGCAAGAGGATGCCGGTGCACACTTGAATCAGGGCGATCAGGTGCGGTGGCGTGCCACTCAGGCGCTTGATGATCAACGCCGCCACGGCGTACAGAAATGCCGCCCCCAGCGCCAGCGCAATCCCCAACAGGTAGTCAGTACCGCTACCGCTCTGGCTGCCATGGGCGCTGACAATGGCCAGCATCCCGACGAACGACACCGCCAGCCAGGCCATCTTTTGCAGGGTGATTTTCTCACCCAGAAACACCGCCGCCAGCCCCACCAGCATAAACGGCTGGACGTTGTACACCGCCGTGCCGATGGCAATCGACGCACGCGAATAGGAGGCGAACAACAGTACCCAGTTACCGACAATTGCCACGCCGCTGAGCACTGCCAGGGCGAAGGTGGTCAGGGTCAGGATACCGGGCTTGAGAAAGCCCATGACCAGGCAAATCAACAGCAAGGTGGCCGCGCCGAACACACAGCGCCAGAACACCACGTCCAGCACCGGTTGCCCGGAAACCAGCACAAACCAACCGATGGTCCCCGATATGAGCATCGCGGCAACCATCTCCAGCGAACCACGGCGTATTGAACTGTCCATCACTCACCTCCTTGACGATGGCTAAAGTATGCGAGCCTGCACCTGACCACTCCAGTGGATTACACAGGCTAAACTGACAATACACCTTTACTATCAAGGCGAATTTGGAAATTAGCCTAACGAGGCCTGCATGACCGACGACATCGACCAGCTATTGATAAAAGCGCTGATGGAAGACTCCCGCCGCTCACTCAAGGCCTTGGCGCAACTCAGCGGCCTGTCATCACCAAGCGTCAGCGAGCGTCTGCGCCGCCTGGAAGAACGCGGCGTGCTCAAAGGCTATACGGTGGAAATCGACCCGCGCTGTTTTGGCTATCAGCTGCAGGCCATCGTGCGCATCCGACCGTTGCCGGGCCAATTGCACGAGGTCGAACGGCAGATCATCGCCATCCCCGAATTCACCGAGTGCGACAAAGTCACCGGTGATGACTGCTTCATCGCCCGCCTGCATGTGCGCTCGATGGAGCAGCTCGACACCCTGCTGGACAAACTCAATGGCCATGCCGAAACCAACACCGCCATTGTCAAAAAAACCCCAGTCAAACGCCGTTTACCGCCAATGGCATAACACCACCGGTAGAAGCGGGCTTGCCCCGCGATTGCGGCGTGTCAGTCAAATCGCATCGCGGGGCAAGCCCGCTCCCACAGAGGCCGGATCCCACCTGATCAACTCGGGCAACTGTGCTCGCCGTTGTTCAGCCCTTGTTTGTAGTTCCGGCTAAGCAGGCTGGCCTTGCCGTCATGCCAGGTCAGGGTCAGCACGTACAGTGAGTCGAAATCCTCACCATCCCAGTCTTTGGTTATTTCCTGCTTTTTGCCCACCGCCTTGCCGGCCACAGTGTTGATCAACTCGGGCAGATAGCCATGGGACCAGGCGGTGTAGACGGTAGCGTTGCGGTATTTGTTTTGCAGCAGTTCATCGGCCAGTGCACCGGTATCGTTGGCACCAAAGTCGATGTTCACCGGCAAGCCCAGCTTGATCGCACTGGGGCTGATGGTCATCAGTGGGCGAATGTAGCTGTAGGCGTCGTCTTTGCTGCCCTCTTCAACATGGCGCGACGGGTTGGCGGCAAACACATAGTCGGCCTTGCCGAATTTTTCCGGGAGCAGCGTGGCGAGGTCCAGGGCGCGGTTGAGCCCTTGGCAATTGAGCTGGCCCAAGCCTTCACCAGGCTTTTCGGCATGGCGCAGGAACACCAGGGTCTGGGTGCCGTCCACGGGCTCGGCGCGGCTTTCAAGCGCCTCTGCGGCAAACAGCGTGACAACGCCGAGCAGCGCCAGTGAACAGCAGGCATGGCGGTGGCGTTTGAACAGGGTCAACAACTTCATGAAGCGGGCTCTTTACGGCGATAGGGATAAGGCATGCCCGCATGCGACACACCCGCGGCCGAGGCCGCGGGTCTTCCCTGTCTGTCGTACCTTCCGTGGCGCGGGCTATCTGAGAGTGCGCTGAGCCCGATTGGTTCGATCCCTGAGTGCTCTACCCTGAGCACGATTCACTGTAACCCTGTGATGTTGCCGAATTAAGACACGTGCAACTCAGTCATCGCGCGTGAGGACTTCCAGCAGCTCGATTTCGAAAGTCAGGTTCGAATGCGGCGTAATCGCACCCATGCTGCGCTCGCCATAGGCCAAGTGCGAGGGCACCACCAACTTACGCTTGCCACCGACTTTCATGCCCATCAGGCCCTGATCCCAGCCCTTGATCACCCGCCCGGTGCCAATCACGCACTGGAACGGCTTGCCCCGGTCATAAGACGAGTCGAATTTCGTGCCGTCGTCCAGCCAACCGGTGTACTGGGTAGTAATCAGCGCGCCCTTGACCGCCTCTTTGCCTTCACCCAGCTGGATATCGGTGATTTGCAGTTCGCTGCTCATGCTTGACCTCGTTGAAGCGTGAAAGGTGTTTCGAGCCAGCCTTTTCTCAAGAATGCACCGGTTTGGCAAGGCTTGCCTGCGGCGCGTGCTGGCGCATTGACCAGCACACCCCACCAATCACCAGGATGATCGCCGCAGCCTCCAGCAGCGTCGGCCCGCTTTGCCGCCATATAAAGGCATAGAGCAAGGCAAACAGTGTTTCAAACACTATCAATTGGCCACTCAAAGTTAACGGCATACGCTTGGAAGCCGCGTTCCACAACAGTGCCGCCAGCCACGAACCGAAAATGGCGCAACCCAGGCTGTACACCCAGAACAGCCCCCAACGCTCGGCCGAAGCATCCACCTGCAACTGTGCCGGCTGCCACAACGCGATGAACGCCAGCAATGCCAGGCTGAACACCCCGGTCATCACCCCGCACAGCACCGACCACTGATGGCTGTCGAAATGCCCGCATTGCTTGAGGTAACGGCTGTTGTTGACCGCATACCAAGTCCAGCACCCCAGCGCTGCTAGGGCGTACAGCACCCCGGCTACCTTGTCGCCCACTGCCCCTGGCTCCAGCGCAAAGGTCTGCAGATTGATGCACAGCATGCCGCTCAGAATCAGTAGCAACGGTGCCAGCAACTGCTTGAGTGCTACGCCGCCACTGTCATGGCGGCCATACAAGGTGATCGTCAGAGGCAATACGCCGACAATCAATGACGCCGGTGCCACACCCAGACGCTGAATGGCTGCCACCAGGCAAATGAAATACAGCAGGTTACCGACCAGCGCCAGGCGCCCCAGCATCCACACATCGGTCAGGGTCAGCTGCTTGAGCGCCTGACGCATCGGTACCGCGAGCATCAGGGTAACCACCCCGAACAACACAAAGCGTGCACAGCTGAGCAGTACCGGGCTGAACTCCGGCAACAACTGCGGCACCATCAGCACCAACCCCCACATCGCCCCGGCTACCCCGGCGTAGGCCACACCCAGTTTCACGTGCCCGCTCCTGTTCAAAGAAGAGCGCAGGCTACCCATTGGTCGGTGTCTGGACAAAAGATCATTCGGCATGCAGGCATTCCCCTATGGAATGCCTTTCAGCTTGAAAGCAACAACCCTATGATGCAGCCATTCCCCAGAAAGGATCACCCGCATGAGTCGTTTCAGCCGCCACTTGCCCCCACTGGACACCTTGATCGCCTTTGAGGCGGTGGTGCGCAACGGCAGCTTCACCCGTGCAGCCAGTGAGCTGTACCTGACCCAAAGCGCGGTGAGTAAACAGATCAAACTGCTCGAAGAACACCTTGGCGCCGTGCTCTTTGAACGCCGAGCCCGGGGCATTGCCCTGACGGCAGCCGGCGAAGGTTTCAACGCAATTGTCGAACCCATGCTAGAAAGCCTGCTGGCTAATGTATTGCGCCTGAAGGCTGGCCACAGCAGCCGCAATGTCAGCGTCATCTGCACCCACGCCGTAGCGCAATACTGGCTGTTCCCTCGCCTGCTGCGCTTCAACGAACAGCACCCCGAACTGACCGTGAACATTCATGCCAGTAACGAGATCAGTGAAAGTGACATCGCCCACTACGATTTCGGCATCCTCTACGGTCATGGCCGCTGGAGTTCGCTGTCGGCCGACAAGCTGTTCGACGAAACTATCTACCCAATCGCCAGCGTCAAGCGCAGCTTGCCTGTCGTCACTTCGCTGGAGGCATTGCAACGCCTGCCGCTGATTCAGCTGGATGCTTCAGCCTGGAACTGTCTCGACTGGCAGGATTGGTTCAGCCATCAGGGCTTGCGCTACCAGGCGCCCGCCGATGCAGTGACCTTCAATCAGGTCAACCTGGTATTTGAAGCCGTGCTGCAAGGGATGGGCGTCGGGCTTGGCTGGGAATTCATGGCCCGTGAGCGCATTGAGCAAGGCACAATTCGCCCGATATCGCCGTTTGTTGTGCACACCGGGCAAGCCGACTATCTGGTGCACGACAAACAAGCCCCCTGCTCTGCCGCAGCGCAGGTCTTCGCCGCCTGGCTGCTGGCGCTCAGTTGAACAGGGCTTCGACTTCGGCACGAGTCATGGTTGGCGTATCGTTGGCGAAGCAGTAATACGTTGGCTTTTCGTCGATGTACACCTGCAGGTCGAAGACCCAATCGGTATCCCCTTCCAGCACCCCCACCGACACCGAATCGAAGCTGCCGTCTTTCATGCGGTACAGCAGGTGCGTACCGCAGGTGCCACAGAAGCAGCGCTGCGCCCACGCGGAGGAGTCATACACCACCGGCTGCCCGGCAGTGAAAGTAACAGGCTCCGCGCAGTGCACAGAAAATAAAGGCCCGCCACCCCATTGGCGACACATGCTGCAATGGCAGGTGTTAACGCTGGCGTTATCCAGGCGGACGCTGAGTTTGACGGCGCCACACAGACAACTGCCGTGTTTTTCCAGGGACATGATCAAGGCTCCTTGCGGGGAAAGGTAGCCGTTGAGTCTAGCATCTGGGGGGAGCGGGCTTGCCCCGCGATTGCGGTGTATCAGACACATCGCATCGCGGGGCAAGCCCGCTCCAACAGCAAGCCCGCTCCCACCGTTACTGGGCGAACGCCCGGCCTAGGCCACCCGGCACACCGCTGCTGTCGGTTTCCTGCCACGGGCCATTGAGGTTGGTCGACCAACTCCAGCCGTTGTTCCAGCGGTAGTAGGTACGCTGGCGGTAGAAGGTGTTGGTCTTGCCTTCCAGCACATACACGCCCAAGCGCGGGTCCCAGTGGCTGGCACCGCCGGGCGGTGGCGCGAAGCTGGCCGAGGTACGCGGCATCGGCTTGGCTGCTGGCGTGCCCACCGCCGGTTTGCTCGGCACCGTGCTCGGGCGCGGGGCCGGCTTGCTGCTCGGCCCCGGTGGCAAGGATTCAATCGGCGGTGTTGTCGGTTCGTAAGGCTGATGAACAGTACACGCGCTCAGGCCCACGGCCAGGGAAAGGAGGGCAAGGCGTGCGATGCTGTTCATAAAAACTCTCTTACTGGTCCGGGCTGTCGATGGTCAGGTGCTGCGCAGCGGTGGTGCTGCTGGCCAGCGGGCTGCTGTGACCGATCCACTCACCCTGGGTCGGCTGGCCAGCGCGTGAGACGCGCGCAACCAGTTGGACTTCAGGAAAGCTCGACAGTTTCATGTCCGGCATCATCGCATCGCTGTCGCTGAGTTCTACATCAATCGGCAACTGCGCCACCGTCACGCGCTTGGCCGCCAGCGGCATGGGTGGGCCGGAGCTGGCACGGGCGAAAATGAACACCGTGTCGTCAGGCTTGACCTTGTCTTTGAGCGCTGCAGCAAGCTCCACCCGTACTTTCAGGCGAGCGCCAGTGGTGGCGGCAGGTGCAGCCGGTGCGCTTGGCGTTGCCGCGACCTTGCCTTCACCCGCGTTGAGTTTCTCCTGGGCGCGTTCGATACCGCCTTGCAGGGCCGCTCGCGAGGCGTCGCCTTCAGGCAGCTGTGCCAACAGGCGGTTCCAGTAGTCGATGGCTTGCTGATAGCGTTCGCTCTCGAAGGCAGCAATCCCCAGCAGACCGAGGCTGGTGACTTCGTTAGGGTCGGCCTTGAGCGCTTCGTCAGTGAGCGCCTGCAGTTGCGCTGTCCATTGCTTGTTGTTGGCAAAGTACAACGCCTGGGCCCACTGCCCGAGCAATTCTGGCTGGCGCCCGGCAAGGGTCGCGGCCCGTTCGAAAACCTTGGCCGCATCGGCTGGACGCTCCTGGGCCATATAGGCACGGCCGAGGAAGTACAGGCCTTCGGCCGAATCCGGTTGCGCCTCGACCGCACGCTCAAGGCGTGTGGTCATCTCTTCCATCGACTGCGGAGCCTGGGCGAACTGTTGGGTCAGTTCAACCTTTTCGCTGGCGCCAAAGTGCAGGTACAGGCCCAGGCCCATCAACGGCACCAGCACTGCAGCCAGCAACGGCAACGGCTTGCCCAGACGCCCGAAACGCTGCGGTTCGGCATTTTCGGTGTCGGCCAGCAGCTCCCGGCCCGCCTCATCGCGGCCTTTGGTCAACTGAGCGTCATCCAGCACACCGGCCGCGTGCTGGGCAGTCAGTTCAGCGACCCGCTCCTGGTACAGCGCAACGTTCAGGGCGGTACGGTCTTCTTCCAGTTGCGCACGACGGCCACGCAACACCGGGATCAGCAAAAAGCTCAGGGCTACCAACAACAGCAGGCCTGCAGCAAGCCAGAAATCAGTCATGGTTCTGTTCTTTGTCCAGCAATTTGGCGAGGCGCTCACGCTCCTCGGAGGAAAGGTCGGCGTTGCCAGCAGCGGCTTGTGCCCGACGCTTGCGCACAATCAGCGCCAGCAGGCCAAAGCCACCCACCAGCAACACGCCCGGGCCAAACCAGAGCAGCCAGGTACGTGCCGTCAGTTCAGGCTTGTAGCGCACGAAATCACCGTAGCGATCGACCATGAAGTCGATGATTTCCTCATTGCTCTTGCCTTCGCCGAGCATGCGGAAAATTTCCCGGCGCAGGTCAGCCGCAATCGGTGCGTTAGAGTCGGCGATGTCCTGGTTCTGGCACTTGGGGCAACGCAGCTCGTTGGTCAGGTCGTGATAACGCGCGCGCTCGGCTTCATCGGCGAACTGGTACGTGTCGATGGCCGCCTGGGTCATCCCGGCCAACCCCAGGCCGAGAACGGCGGCTGCCAGCCAGCGCTTCATTGCTTGGCCTCATCGACCAGGCCCTGATACAGCGGCGCCAGCTGCTCACGCCAAACCGTGGCGTCCACCACGCCGACGTGCTTGTAACGGATGATGCCCTTGGCATCGATCACGAAGGTTTCCGGGGCGCCGTAGACGCCCAGGTTCAACCCGAGGCTGCCTTGGTCATCTTCGATGTTGAGCTGATACGGGTTGTGGAACTCGGCCAGCCACTTGACCGCAGCGGCGTTGTCATCCTTGTAGTTGACCCCATGGATCACCACGCCCTGCTCTGCCAGCTTGTTCAGGTACGGGTGCTCGACCTTGCACGACGGGCACCAGGTGGCCCAGACGTTGACCAAGGCAGGCTTACCGATCAGGTCGGCCTGGGTCAGGGTCTTGCCATCTTGCACCGACTTGAGCGAGAACGCCGGGAACGGTTTGCCGATCATTGCCGAAGGCAACTCGGTGGGGTCAAGGAACAGGCCCCGGTAGAGAAACACCGCCACCAGCAAAAACACCGCCAGTGGCAGCACCATGATCCAACGCTTCATGCAGTTGCTCCCGACATGCCCAGTACTTCACGCACTCGGGCTTTGACCTTGACTCGATAACGCCCATCCATGGCCGCCAGCAGGCCGCCCAGGCCGGTCAGCAAACCGCCCAGCCAGATCCAGCGCACGAAGGGTTTGACATGCACGCGTACCGCCCAGGCGCCGTTGTCCAGCGGTTCACCGAGGGCTACGTAGAGGTCGCGGGTGAAACCGGCATCGATACCGGCTTCGGTCATCATTGACTGCTGCACGGTGTACAGGCGTTTTTCCGGATGCAGCACGTTGATTTCGCGGCCATCTTCAACCACCCGTACCGTACCTTTGTCGGAGGTGAAGTTCGGCCCTTCGAAGTGCTTGGCGCCTTCAAAGATGAACTGATAACCACCCAGCTCAACCGACTCGCCCGGCGCCAGGCGCAGATCGCGTTCGGCACTGTTGTTGCTCGACAGCACCACACCCAAGGCACAGACCGCCAGGCCCAGGTGCGCAACATGCATGCCCCAATAGCTGCGGTTCAAGCCGCGCACGCCCTTGATCAAGCCTTTGTGACGGGTTTTGTCGAGGATGTCGCGCAGGCCGGCCAGCACGATCCACGCGGCCAGCGCGAAGGTGGTCAATACCGGCCAGTCGAAGTCGTCAACCAGCAGCCCACCGACCGGTGCCAACACCACAGTGCCGATCAGCACGGGGGTCAGCATGCCTGCCAGCCATTTGCCCGGGGTGTCTTTCCAGCGCACCAGCACACCAATGGCCATCACCACCATCAGCAAGGCCATCAGCGGCAGGAACAGCGCGTCGAAGTACGGCGGCCCCACCGACAGCTTGGCGCCGGTCAGGGCATCGAGAATCAGCGGGTACAAGGTACCGAGCAGAATCATCGAGGCAGCCACCACCAACACAATGTTGTTGGCCAGCAGCAGGGTTTCACGCGACCACAAGGCAAAGCCGACCTGGCTCTTGACCACTGGCGCGCGCAGGGCGAACAGGGTCAGCGAACCACCGACGACAAACAGCAGGAAAATCAGAATGAACACGCCACGCTCTGGGTCCGAGGCGAACGCATGCACCGAGGTCAGCACCCCGGAACGAACCAGGAAGGTGCCGAGCAGGCTCAAGGAAAACGCGGCAATGGCCAGCAATAC
This sequence comes from Pseudomonas sp. H9, assembly GCF_004353925.1. Taxonomy (GTDB): domain Bacteria; phylum Pseudomonadota; class Gammaproteobacteria; order Pseudomonadales; family Pseudomonadaceae; genus Aquipseudomonas. Next base: position 103,771 of record NZ_SMOK01000047.1, read on the forward strand.
CGTCCAGCTCTTGAATACACCGCGTTTTTCGGTCACGGCCAGCGAGTGAATCAGCGCAGTGCCCACCAGCCATGGCATGAACGAAGCGTTTTCTACCGGGTCCCAGAACCACCAGCCGCCCCAGCCCAGCTCGTAATACGCCCACCAGGAGCCGAGGGTGATGCCGATGCCGAGGAAGGCCCAGGCAACCAGAGTCCAGGGCCGCGACCAGCGCGCCCAGGCGGCGTCCAGACGCCCGCCGAGCAAGGCGGCAATGGCGAAGGCAAAGGCTACCGAGAAGCCTACATAGCCCATGTACAGCATCGGCGGGTGAACGATCAGGCCGATGTCCTGCAACAGTGGGTTGAGGTCGGCGCCGTCGCTCGGCACTTGCGGCAACAAACGGGTAAACGGGTTAGAGGTAACGATCAGGAACGACAGGAAGCCGACGCTGATCATGCCCATAACTGCCAGCACCCTGGCCAGCATCACCTGCGGCAACTGCCGCGAGAACACCGACACCGCAAAGGTCCAGCCGCCGAGGATCATCGCCCACAGCAGCAGCGAACCCTCGTGGGCGCCCCACACGGCGCTGAACTTGAAGTACCAGGGCAAGGCACTGTTGGAGTTGTTGGCAACGTAGGCGACCGAGAAGTTGTCGGTCATGAAGGCGTGGGTCAGGCAGGCAAAGGAAAACGCCAGAAAAGCGAACTGCCCCCACGCTGCTGGCCGCGCCAGGCTCATCCACAGGCTGTCACCGCGCCAGGCGCCGAGCAACGGCACGGTGGCCTGCACGGCAGCAAAGCAGATGGCCAGAATCATGGCCAGTTGGCCGAGTTCGGGAATGATCAACGCCGCGTTCATGGCTTGGCTCCCGCGTCAGTCGCTACCTGGCCGCTTTCTTTAAGGGCCTTGGTCACTTCCGGTGGCATGTACTTCTCGTCGTGCTTGGCCAGCACTTCATCGGCCACCACCACGCCGTCGGCGTTGAGCTTGCCCAGGGCGACAATGCCCTGGCCTTCACGGAACAGGTCAGGGAGGATGCCGCGGTAGGTAATCGGCACCGACTTGTTGAAGTCAGTCACCACAAAGCGCACATCGAGCGAATCGCCCGAACGCTGCAGCGAGCCTTTCTCGACCATGCCACCGGCACGAATACGGGTATCGAGCGGTGCTTCGCCGTTGGCGATCTGGGTCGGGGTGTAAAACAGGTTGATGTTCTGCTGCAGGGCGCTCAAGGCCAGGCCCACAGCGATGCCGACCCCGGCCAGCAGGCCGAGGATGATAAACAGGCGCTTTTTGCGTTGCGGATTCACGGCTTGCTCTCCCGGCGCAGACGACGCGCCTCATCTTGCAGGTAACGGCGCCGGGCCAGCAGGGGCAAGGCAACGTTGATGGCCAGTGCCAACAGGCAAATGCCGTAGGCCGACCAGACATACAGGCCGTGATGGCCCATGGCGAGAAAATCACTGAAGGAGGCGAAACTCATCGTGCCACCCCCCGACCCAGGCTGTTCAATACCTCCTCCCTGACCCAACTGGCGCGTGCTTCACGCTTGAGCACTTCAAGACGCATACGCAGCAACAGCACAGCGCCGAAGAAACAGTAGAACCCCAGTACCGTGAGCAGCAGCGGCAGCCACATTTCCGCTGGCATCGCCGGCTTTTCGGTGAGGGTGAAGGTGGCGCCCTGGTGCAGGGTGTTCCACCATTCCACGGAGTACTTGATGATCGGGATGTTGATCACACCGACAATCGCCAGCACCGCGCAGGCTTTGGCAGCGCTCTCACGGTTGGTAATGGCGTGACCCAAAGCAATAAGGCCGAAGTACAGGAACAGCAGGATCAGCATCGAGGTCAGGCGTGCGTCCCAGACCCACCAGCTACCCCAGGTCGGCTTGCCCCAGATGGCGCCGGTAACCAGCGCTACGGCGGTCATCCAGGCACCGATTGGCGCGGCACTCTGCAGGGCGACGTCGGCGATTTTCATTTTCCACACCAGCCCCACCACACCGGCTACAGCCAGCATCACATAGCAGGACTGCGCCAGCATGGCGGCCGGTACATGAATGTAGATGATGCGAAAGCTGTTGCCCTGTTGATAATCCTCGGGTGCAAAGGCCAGGCCCCAGATCACACCGATGCCAATCAACAGGATCGCCGCCACCGTAAGCCACGGCAACATGCGGCCACTGATGGCATAGAACCACTTGGGCGAGCCCAGTTTATGAAACCACGTCCAGCTGATTACGCTGCTTTTCATCACGGTACATCCAGGGTCTTTGCTGGGCAGGGCCCAGACCTCATTATTCGCCGACGCTGATCTTCAGGCCAGCCGCTATTGCAAAGGGTGCCAGAGTTACTGCCAAGGCGGTCAGGCTGCCAAGCCAGAGCAGATAACCGGTCGCCGGCATAGCTTGCAACGCCGCCTGCAAGGCGCCACTGCCAAGGATCAATACCGGGATATATAACGGCAAGATCAGTAGCGCCAAGAGCAGGCCACCACGTTTCAGACCGACTGTCAGGGCGGCCCCCACGGCGCCCAACAAGCTCAGTACCGGGGTGCCGAGCAACAACGATGCCAGCAGCACCGGCAGGCATGCCGATGGCAAACCTAGCATCAGAGCCAGCAGCGGTGCCAACAATACCAGTGCCAGGCCGGAAAAGGCCCAGTGTGCCAGCACTTTTGCCAGCACCAGAAGAGGCAGGGGGTGCGACGAAAGGACCCACTGTTCCAGTGATCCATCCTCGAAATCACTGCGGAAAAGCCCGTCCAGCGAGAGTAAAACCGATAAAAGGGCCGCTACCCAGACCAGTCCCGGAGACAAGGTTTGCAACAATTGAGTCTCAGGGCCGACCGCCAGTGGGAACAAGGCGATGACAATGGCAAAGAACACCAGCGGGTTGGCCAGCTCTGCCGGTCGTCGGCACAACAGGCGCGCTTCGCGACGCAACAACAAAACAAAAACACTCATGCGGCCCACTGCCCCAAGTTCAGTTCGCGGTAACCCGACGGTTTGCGTTCAAGTGTGTGATGGGTGGTCAGCACGACCATCCCGCCCTGCTCGCAATGGGCCACCAGGTGGGCCTCAAGCTGAGCCACGCCCTGCTTGTCGAGGGCGGTGAAGGGCTCATCGAGAATCCACAGGGGCGGGCTGTCCAGATACAGCCGGGCGAGCGCCACACGACGCTGCTGACCGGCCGACAGGGTATGACAAGGAACGTCTTCGAACCCGCGCAAGCCCACGGCCTCCAGGGCTTTCCAGATCGCCTTGGGTTCGGCGGGCCGGTGCAGGGCACACAACCAGGCAAGGTTCTCTTCAGGGCTGAGCAAGTCTTTGATGCCGGCGGCATGGCCGATCCACAATAGAATCCGCGCCAGCTCGCTGCGCTGTTCGGCCAGGGGTTTGCCATCGAGGCGAATCTGCCCGGCGGTCGGGCTCATGAGGCCGGCCAGCAAGCGTAGCAGGCTGGTCTTGCCGCTGCCGTTGGGGCCGCTGATTTGCAGCATGTCGCCCGCAGCCAGGTGCAGTTCGAGGTTTTCGAACAGCATGCGCCAGTCGCGCTCGCAGGCCAGGCCCACAGCTTCGAGATGAGGGGTCACAGTTTCGCCTTATGCTTGGGATACCTGTCTCAAGTCGGCCCTGGCCCTGCCGTTATACTGGCATTGGAGCTACAGCCCGGCCGCTTTGATCGCGAAAGATCGGGCGGCATTATACATGCGATGTCCTACTGCAAAGAGGGCTATTTCAACAGGTTGCCAGCAGATGACAGGCGAAATTAACACCCTTGGCGCGCAGATGCCGACGCCCACCCAACTGCGTTCAGCGATGACCGGTGAGTTGTTGCGTCTGCTGCAACCGCAAGCGGGGTTACTTGCACCTGGAGAGATTGCCAAAGCCGAAGTATTGACCCTGCGTCAGATCGGCCAGGATTTTCAGATGTTGCTGCGACTGACGCAGGAAAACGGCAAGCAGTTCAACGTCCAGACCAGCAGCAACCAACCCTTGGCGCAAGGCAGCCAACTGGCCGTCAGCCAGAGCAGCACTGCCAATCTGACCATCACCGTGCAGCAAGCGATTGCCCGCAATGTTGCCAGCCTGACGCAGATCGACACCCGCCAAATGCCGGTGGGTACCCTGCTGCAAGGCAAGGTCCTGACCAGTCAGGCGTTGCCCCAGACCGCCGGGCAACTGGCGCAGTTTCGTTCCCTGGTCAGCCTGCTCAGCGGCCCCCAGACAGGCGCCACCCTGACTATCGACAGCCCCCGCCCACTGCCGGTGGGCAGTTTGCTCAGCGCACGGGTGCAAGGCGACCAGTCGTTGACCTTCGTACTGCTGAGCGGGCGCCATGAGCAGTTGGCAATCAGCCAGCAGCTGAGCGCCCAGCAGAGCCGTCAGGCGTCGTTACAAGGCTTGCTGGCCGGGCTGCAACAACTACGCGACGCCGATAATACGCGCCCTGAAGTGCGCACCAGCGTCGACAAACTATTGGCCAGCCTGCCGGACGTGCGCCAGCTCACTGACCCCAAAGGCCTGGCTCAAGCCCTGCACAACAGCGGTGTGTTCCTCGAAGCCAAACTACTGGCAGGCGGGCCCGCCAGCCTTGCACCCGACCTCAAGGCCCAGGTGATCCGCCTGGTCGCGCAATTGCTACCGGGGCCACCTGGCACAGCCCCGTTCAATCCGGCCAGTACGGCCAGCACCCTCGCCCAAGTAATGCCGGGCATGGTCCGCACGGCCCTGGGCATGCTCGGCCAGGTCAGCCCGCGTGCGCACCCTGGCGGCTTTCCCCTGCCCTCGCGTTTACTGCAAAGCGCGGACGGCGAAGGCGACCTTGAGCACCTGTTGCGCCTCGCGGCAGCGGCCATTTCGCGCCTGCAAAGCCATCAGCTGGCCAGCCTGGAACAAACCGGCACCACCGCCGATGGCAACTTACAAACTACCTGGCAGTTGGAAATCCCGCTGCGCAGCGGCCAGGACTTCATGCCCTTGCAGGTCAAGCTGCAGCGTGAAGAAACCCCGGAGCAACAAACCGACCCGGAACGTGAGCGCCGTGACCCGCTGGAAATGCTCTGGCGTATCGAATTGTCGTTCGACCTGCATCCGCTGGGGCCACTGCAGGTGCAAGCACAGCTCAGCCAAGGCGCGCTGAGCAGCCAACTGTGGGCTGAACTGCCGCATACCGCGCAATTGATCGACAGCCAGCTCGGCGCCTTGCGCACGCGGCTGCAGGCGCGCGGTTTGACGGTCACCGAGCTGCATTGCCATCACGGCACGCCGCCGCAGGGCCCGCGCACACGCCTTGAACAACGCTGGGTGGATGAAACCGCATGAAGACTTGCCAACAATCCTTGTGGGAGCGGGCTTGCCCCGCGATCGCGCTCGGCCAGACACATCGCATCGCGGGGCAAGCCCGCTCCTACAGGCTGGGTGAACATCCATGATCGAGAAGCATCCACGTCAGGCCATTGCCCTGAGTTACGACGGCCAGCAAGCCCCGACCTTGACCGCCAAAGGTGACGACGCACTGGCCGAAGCCATCCTCGCCATTGCCCGCGAGCACGAAGTACCGATCTACGAAAATGCCGAACTGGTACGCCTGTTGGCCCGCATGGAACTGGGTGAGCAGATTCCCGAGGCGCTGTACCTGAGCATTGCCGAAATCATCGCCTTCGCCTGGCAACTCAAAGGCAAAGTGCCGGTGGGCTTCGCCGATGAAGGGCCACAGGAAAGGGATATCAGCACAAACGGCCTGCTGATTGCGCACACCACCGACAGGCATTAACTATGGCGCTCCTACCGGACTATCTTCGACGGATAACTATGTAGGCCCAACCGTCGGGATATCGGGTTCACCTTTGCCACTCCACTCCACGGCAAAGGTAATTCACATGAGCGCCACTCACCTCAATACCGCAGGCGTCCAGATCGTCCGCGATCATCTCGTCCACTTCCCCCGGCCCGACCGGGCCGCCACCGATGAGCTCAAGCGCCTGTTGACAGGCCGGGGTATACACATCGACCCCAACGAGCTGGACGTCGTGACCTTGCATTACCAGACCGGCTCAGACTATGGCTGGACGGGGATCGTCGCACAGCGAATCAGCCTTACCCAGGCCCTGCTGAGCAACTGGCAGGCCGAAGCCAACAACAACGCCGTCCCGCACTTTCTTGAAGACCAACAGCCGATCAACACTGACCGTGAGATTCGTCTGGTCTCCGCGCTGCGCCCACCAGCTCACGCGGGTGCTCAGAACTATTACGTCTACAGCGGGATCTTCCGTCGCACTCACCCCGAACAGTACAGCGACAAAAACCACGTAGATCTGCCGATCAGTGCATTTGAGGATTTTGTCTGGAACCTGGATTTCCATACGGTTTTCAAAGCCGAATTGAAGGACTACTGGTCCTCACATCTGGAGACCTACGCCACCAGCGCAAAGCTGAACTTTCTGGCCGCCTGTAACCGCCAGGCAAGCGAAGGAAAACTCAGCCGGGCCGGCGTGCAACTCGCCTGGCGTGCCATAGGGATACTGGCCGATGGCATCCAGACCCAGGTTCGGCCCTTGAATGTGTATGGCTACGCTGCGACCGATCTGCTGTGTTTCAAGAGCAAAGACAACCCGCTGATGCTGCTCTACATTCCTGGCAATGCGTCCCCGTTGCACGAATTTACCAGCCAAGGCCAGCTGCAAGACTGGTTTGCAGAGCAGTGCAAAGACCCGGAAAAACGCCAGGCGCTGATGGATCACTTCCCCCGCAAGGATGACCCCGACGGCCTGAGTTTCAGCGGCCTGGCCACCGCGCTGGAAGGGCTGGCGGTGTACCCGCAACGCCTGCACCTGGACAGCAATCGGCCAGGCTTCACCACCGAGGGCATCTGGACGCCACGCACCTACGTCAATTACAAAATGGGCACGTACAGCCCACCGTTGCGCGGTGACGTGTTTCGCGCTCTGGCCGAGCGCCAGCGCCGTCGCAGCGACAGCGACGCCGATTCGGTCATCACCAGCGACAGCGATGTGAGCAAAGCCAAATGGCGCGGCTATATCAGCTCGGCGATCAACTACCTCTCGCCACTGGCGCTGGTGTTGCCGGAGCTTGCCCCGTTGTTCGCCCTCGGCGGCATCGCCCAGTTCGGCCTGGGGCTTGACCAGGCCATCAATGGTAAAAGCCAGGAGCAACAGGCCGCCGGCGTCAGTGACGCCATATTCGGCCTGCTCAATGCGGCGCCTTTGGCGCATGCACTGGCCAGCGAACGCCCCCTGCTGTTCCGCTTCAAGAACGAAGACTTCGTCGCGCCACGCCGCATCAACGGCCAACTGGGCTACCCCATGGGCCCGGACAGCCCTCCCCGCTTGCCCGGCAGCGAAATGCCACCGTTTTTTGTCGACGCCGATCCCATCGCGCCGCTGCCCGAAGCAAATTCGGCGGTCGCTGACAACGTACTCCGGCTGCCAACGTACGACGGCACCCCCGACCGCCTCACGGCCAGTATCGGTGGCTATAACGCAGATGTCGTCTACGACTTGGAACGTGACGCCTTTTTGCGTGCAACTGCCCTGAACGATGTTGAACCCAGGTACTACCTCGCCCCTGAGTCGGGCACCAACTTGCAGCCGCTGCGAGACCCTGGTTCACGCGTGGTGACAGATGAAATGCGCATGGCCAGCCTGCGCGGCCTGGGGGTAGACCTGCACTTGCCCGTCGAACTGCCGCCGCCACCTACCGAGCCGCTGCAGTCGATTCCCAAGCGGTTCATGGGCATCTGGGTCGGCGACCAAGTCATCAACGAGGATTTGCTGGCCAATATCGCCCGTAACGCTAAACAGCTCAGCAACACGGAATACACCTTTCAGCTGTACTTATCGAACGCTCATACTTCAGCGTTTGAAGAAAACCTGCGCTTGCTGGCTGAACATGCGCCTACCCTTGAAGTGTTGCCACTGGAGCAACAAGCGCTCTTCGAGGCGTTCCAGCAAAGCCCCTACCACGCCCAGTATCAAGCCGCACTGGAAGGCGGCAACCCAGCCTCTGCTGCCGATATCCTGCGGTATCGCTTGCTTGATTATCAGGGTGGCCTGTACATGGATGTCGATGACACCCTACTGGCTGAGGGTGAATACCCCTGCACCATCGATGGCCAACCCCGAGGTCAGGCAGGTGAAGCCATTGATCAGGTAGAACTGGCCACCAGCCCAGATGGCCTGCTGCTGTTCCCACCTGCGTCCAACCAGAAGATGAACATGAACTGGTTGTACAACAACAGCCTGATAGGCAGTCACGCCAACAACCCGACACTCACGGCCATTTCCGACGAAATTCTTGCGCGTTATCGCAACGAGCCTGAGTTTTACACCAGCCGGCCGTCCCTCGAACAAGACCCGCAGGCGTTCTACAGCTATGCCAGCAAACTCTGCCGTCTTACCGGCCCCGGTGTACTCACTGACATCGTCGACCAGCAATTGCCAGCCCTGCATACGCTGCGCCAGGTCAACAACCTGTTTGCGATGCGGCAGATCAACGCCCTGGCGTATCTGGACAAGGATGCGCTACTCGATGCGATCAACAGGCTGCTGCCGCTAGACCGCATCGCCAAAATCGGAGCTGCGCAAAGCTGGGCGAAGTAGGAGCGGGCTTGCCCCGCGATGCGGTGTGACTGGCACACTGCAAATCGCGGGGCAAGCCCGCTCCTACTACTCGCTGCGGTGCACTTTGCTCATCAACTCGGCCTCGGCCTGCGTCAACCCGCAGGTCTGGGTCAATTCGTCGACGCTGGCGCCCATGCCCACCAGCCGCGCCGCCTGGGCGAACGACAGGCTGTTGGGGTCACGCTGTTCCAGTTGCAGCAGCTTGTCCGGTAACGGCGCCACCGTTGCACGCAGCTCATGCAGCGCTTCACCCATACGCACGGTGCCGTTCTGATAGTCATCCAGACGCTTGGCCAGGTCTTTGATGCGCTGGTCGCGCAGCGCATCAGCCTGGGCTTGCTGAGCAGCCAGCTCGCGCTGACGCTTGCTGTAGTTCAGGAAGTACCACACGCTCAGCGCCCAGAGCAGCGCCAGCAATAGGACTGCAACCTCAAAGATCAACTCAGATATTCTCCAGCTCGGACCACTCTTCTTCGGTCATCATTTTGTCCAGCTCGACCAGAATCAACAGTTCGTTGTTCTTGTTGCACACACCCTGGATGAACTTGGCCGACTCTTCGTTGCCGACATTCGGCGCCGTCTCGATTTCCGACTGACGCAGGTACACCACTTCAGCAACGCTATCGACCAGAATGCCGACCACTTGCTTGTCGGCCTCGATGATGACGATCCGGCTGTTGTCGGTGATCTCACTGGACATCAGGCCGAAGCGCTGACGGGTGTCGATCACCGTCACCACGTTACCACGCAGGTTGATGATGCCCAGCACGTAGCTTGGCGCACCCGGGACCGGGGCGATCTCGGTGTAGCGCAGCACTTCCTGCACCTGCATCACATTGATGCCGTAGGACTCATTGTCCAGCTTGAAGGTTACCCATTGCAGGATCGGATCTTCGGAACCTTGCGCAGACGACTTTTTCATTCCCCTATCCCTCAAAAACCGCCTTCGGCGGAGTGCTCTGTGCGGCCGCAGGCGCGACCGATTATTTTTGGCTGACGTGCAGTTGTTTGACAGCGCCGCTGGCGATCAACTCGGCCAGTTCGGCAACGTCGAGCAACGCGCACATGTGTTCGATGACCGTGCCAGCCAGCCAGGGTCGCTGGCCACGCTGGCTTCGCCATTTGATTTCGTTCGGATCCAGGCGCAGCGAACGGCTGACCTGATGCACTGCCAGCCCCCACTCGTAACCCTGAACCGAAATGACGTACTGCAAACCCTGGCGGAAATCTTCGCGATAGCGGTCAGGCATGACCCAGCGCGCGGTATCCAGCACTTTCAGATTGCCACTCTGGCTCGGCAGGATGCCGAGGAACCAGTCCGGCTGACCGAACAGCGGCGTCAGCTCATGCCCGGCCAGTGAATAGATCGAGCCCAGGCACACCAGGGGCACCGCGAGGGTCAAACCGGCCACATCGAACAGCAGGCATTCGAACGGCTCAGCGGCCCAGGCCGGGCGACCGTCAACGGTCTGCGGCGGCAACGGCTGGTTGGGAGCCGCAGGCAGGTGCACCTGGACCAAGGGCTCAACCGGCTCAGGCTGCTCCGCCACCACCTCGACAACGGCGGACTCAGGCGCAGGCTCGGCTGCCACCACCGGCATCATCGTCGGTAGCACCACCGGAGCAGGTTCGGCAAACGGCAACGGCGCCAGTTGCACGACCACCGGCCGTTGCGCCTGGGCGATCTGAGCGTCATGTGCCTGCTCTTCTCGCACGGCGGCCTGGAACTCGTCGTCGATCTCGACCGAAGGCTCGACCTGCTCAAACACTTCAGTGGCTTCGTGCAGCAAGCCGTCAAGGTACGACTGCAAAGCCAATTGTGGTGCTGAGGCAAGCTTCTGCGGGCGATTCATCAGGCCACCTGCTGGGCAAGGTTGTGCGTCAACAGGTGCTTGAGCAGCGCCCGGTACGCCACCACACCACGGCTCTTGCCATCGAACTGCGATGGCGTCTGCCCGGCACGGCTGGCATCACGCAGGCGGGTATCGACCGGAATGTAGCCCTGCCAGATGTTCTCGGGGTAGGCATCACGCAGCACCCGCAAGGTGCCCATCGAGGCCTGGGTACGGCGGTCGAACAAGGTGGGCACGATGTGATAGGGCAAGGCCTGCTTGCGCGAGCGATTGACCATCGCCAGGGTGCTGACCATGCGTTCCAGGCCCTTGACTGCCAGGTATTCGGTTTGCACCGGGATCACCAACTGCTGGCTGGCCGCCAAAGCGTTGACCATCAACACGCCGAGCAACGGCGGGCTGTCGATAATCGCGTAGTCGAAATCCTGCCACAGCTGCGCCAGAGACTTGGCGATCACCAGGCCCAACCCACTCTGCCCCGGCGACTGGCGCTCAAGCACTGCCAACGCCGTGCTCGATGGTAGCAAGGAGATGTTGTCGTCACTGGTCGGCAGCAATAATTGCCCGGGCAGGCCTTCAGGCACCGCACCTTTGTGCAGGAACAGGTCGTAGCTGCTGTGTTCCAGCGTATCCGGGTTGTGCCCGAAGTAGCTGGTCATCGAGCCATGCGGGTCAAGGTCAACCACAACCACGCGCTTGCCCGCTTCGGCCAGCAGGCCGGCCAGGGCGATGGATGTGGTGGTCTTACCGACGCCACCTTTTTGATTGGCTACTGCCCAGACTCTCATTACGTTGCTTCCTCCCGGCAAAGCGACCTGCCCACCGGGAACGGTTATAGGGTCGGTGACGGAGGATTGACGCGATTGCCGCCCCCCGTCGGTGATACCGCTGGCGGTGCAGTTTGTGTGCCAGCCCGCTTCATCGCCGCATCCGGCGTGGCATTGGCGCTGCCGGTACCGGTCAGGCTGCGGCGTACTTCCAGGTTTCGGGAAATCACCAGTACCACCCGCCGGTTACGCGCACGCCCTTCAGCCGTGTCATTGCTGGCAATCGGCTGGAACTCGCCGTAGCCGACCGAGGCCATGCGCGCCGGGTTGACCCCCTCCATCGCCAACAACCGCACAATGCTGGCTGCCCGCGCCGACGACAGCTCCCAGTTGGTCGGGTACTGCGCGGTACGAATCGGCAAGTCATCGGTAAAACCTTCGACGTGCACCGGGTTGGCGAACGGCTTCAGAATTTTTGCGACTTTCTCGATGATGTTGAAGGCGACATCGCTGGGCATCGCATCGCCGCTGCCGAACAGCAGCGAGGAGTTCAGTTCGATCTCTACCCACAGCTCATTACCGCGTACGGTCATCTGATCAGATTTGATCAGGTCACCGAAGGCATCGCGCACATCATCGGTGATGGTTTTCAGCGGATCGCTGCTGGTTTGCGCAAGGCCGGCGTCTACCTGGTCGCTGTCCTTGATCAGCGGCTCGGCCGGTTTGACCGTCAAGGGTCGTTCTTCACCGATGGGTATCGGCCGCATGCTTTTTTCAGGGTCGTTGAACACCCCGATCAAAGCTTGGGAGAGGATCTTGTACTTGCCCTCGTTGATCGAGGAGATCGAGTACATGACCACGAAAAAGGCAAACAGCAAGGTGATGAAGTCCGCGTAGGACACCAGCCAGCGTTCGTGGTTTTCATGTTCCTCAGGTTGTCGACGACGGGCCATGTGTTACTCCATGAAGCCCTGAAGCTTCAGCTCGATCGAGCGCGGGTTTTCACCTTCGGCAATCGACAGCAACCCTTCCAGCAACATTTCCCGGTAACGCGACTGGCGCAGGGTCAACGCCTTGAGCTTGTTGGCAATCGGCAGCAGGATCAAGTTGGCACTGGCCACACCGTAGATGGTGGCAACGAAGGCCACAGCAATACCGTTGCCCAGCTGCGAAGGGTCGGCCAGGTTGCCCATCACGTGGATCAAACCCATCACCGCACCGATGATGCCGATGGTCGGGGCATACCCGCCCATGCACTCAAAGACTTTGGCAGCTTGAATATCGCGGCTTTCCTGGGTGAGAAAATCCACTTCGAGAATGCTGCGAATGGCTTCCGGTTCAGCGCCATCGACCAACAGTTGCAGGCCTTTGCGCGCGTAAGGGTCAGGCTCGGCGTCGGCCACCCCTTCCAGGCCCAGCAGGCCTTCCTTGCGCGCCGTCAGGCTCCAGTTGACCACTCGGTCGATGCCGCCGGCGAGGTCGACCCGTGGCGGAAAGATAATCCAGCGCACAATCTGCAAGGCGCGCTTGAAAGCGCTCACCGGCGACTGCAACAGGGCCGCTGCCAGCGTACCCCCCAGCACGATCAGGGCCGCAGGGCCGTTGATCAGGGCCGACAGGTGACCACCCTCAAGGTAATTGCCGCCGACAATGGCAACAAAGGCCAGGATGATCCCGATTAAGCTCAAGACATCCATCAGACGCACGCCTCAACCAGGTGCTTACCGATTTCATCGAGGCTGTACACCGCATCGGCAAGGTTGGCTTTGACGATGGCCATCGGCATACCGTAAATCACGCAACTGGCTTCATCCTGGGCCCAGACCGTGCTGCCACCCTGCTTGAGCAGGCGCGCACCTTCACGGCCATCAGCGCCCATACCGGTCAAGACCACCGATAACACTTTGTCGCCGTAGGACTTGGCCGCCGAGCCAAAGGTGATGTCAACGCAGGGTTTGTAGTTCAGGCGTTCATCGCCCGGCAGAATTTTCACCGCGCCGCGGCCATCCACCATCATCTGCTTGCCACCTGGCGCCAACAGCGCCAGGCCTGGGCGCAGCATGTCACCGTCTTCGGCCTCTTTGACGCGGATCTTGCACAGCTTGTCGAGGCGTTCGGCAAAGGCCTTGGTGAACGCTGCCGGCATGTGCTGAATCAGCACGATCGGCGCCGGAAAACTGGCGGGCAGTTGCGTCAGCACCCGCTGCAGCGCCACCGGGCCACCGGTCGAAGTACCAATGGCGACCAACTTGTAGGGCTTGCGCTTAGGTGCAGGCGAAGTCGAAGCCGCTGCTGCGGCGCGCACCGGAGCCGTAGCACGAGGTGCCGGGCTGGCCCCCAGGCTGCTGACACTTGGCTGGGCCGGCGTAGTCGGTTGCGGCGCCGGGGCGGCATAGCTGCCCAAGCGGCGGTTACTGCGCGAAATGGTATGCACCTTTTCGCACAGCATCTGCTTGACCTTCTCAGGGTTGCGCGAGATGTCTTCAAAGTTTTTCGGCAGATAATCGACAGCACCGGCGTCCAGAGCGTCGAGGGTCACCCGCGCGCCCTCATGGGTCAGCGAGGAGAACATCAACACCGGGGTCGGGCAACGCTGCATGATGTGGCGAACAGCGGTGATGCCATCCATCATGGGCATTTCGTAGTCCATGGTGATGACATCGGGCTTGAGCGACAGTGCCTGGTCGATCGCTTCCTTGCCGTTGGTCGCGGTACCCACGACCTGGATAGTCGGGTCCGCTGAAAGAATTTCCGAGACACGGCGGCGGAAGAAACCGGAATCATCCACCACCAGGACCTTGACTGCCATAAACACTCCATTAGGGGGCGCGGCGTGCGGGCCGCGCCACCGGAATCAAATACGCCGGGCAGCGTAACGCTTGAGCATGCTCGGAACGTCGAGGATCAGCGCAATGCGCCCGTCACCGGTAATGGTGGCGCCCGACATGCCTGGCGTGCCCTGGAGCATCTTGCCCAGCGGTTTGATGACCACTTCTTCCTGGCCCACCAACTGATCGACGACAAAGCCAATACGTTGAGTGCCGACAGAAAGGATCACCACGTGCCCTTCGCGTTGCTCTTCATGAGCCGCAGAACTGACCAGCCAGCGCTTGAGGTAGAACAGCGGCAAGGCTTTGTCGCGGACGATCACGACCTCCTGGCCGTCGACCACGTTGGTGCGCGACAGGTCGAGGTGGAAGATTTCGTTGACGTTGACCAGCGGGAAAGCGAACGCCTGATTGCCCAGCATGACCATCAGGGTCGGCATGATCGCCAGGGTCAACGGCACCTTGATGACGATCTTCGAGCCCAGACCCTTGGTCGAATAGATATTGATCGAGCCGTTGAGCTGGGAAATTTTGGTTTTCACCACGTCCATGCCGACGCCACGGCCGGACACGTCGGAAATCTCGGTTTTAGTCGAGAAGCCGGGGGCGAAAATCAGGTTGTAGCATTCGGTTTCGCTGAGGCGGTCGGCAGCGTCCTTGTCCATTACCCCGCGCTTGACCGCGATGGCACGCAGGACGTTGGCGTCCATGCCCTTACCGTCGTCGGAGATCGACAGCAGGATGTGATCGCCCTCTTGCTCGGCCGACAGCACCACTTTACCGCCACGCGGCTTGCCTGCCGCTTCGCGTTCTTCCGGGGTTTCAACACCGTGGTCGACGGCGTTGCGCACCAAGTGCACCAACGGATCGGCCAAGGCCTCGACAAGGTTTTTGTCGAGGTCGGTTTCTTCACCGACCAACTCCAGGTTGATCTCTTTTTTCAGCTGCCGGGCCAGGTCACGAACCAAGCGCGGGAAACGCCCGAAGACCTTCTTGATCGGCTGCATGCGGGTTTTCATCACCGCGGTCTGCAGGTCGGCGGTGACCACGTCGAGGTTCGACACCGCCTTGGACATGGCCTCATCGCCGCTGTTCAGGCCCAGGCGCACCAAGCGGTTACGCACCAGCACCAGTTCGCCGACCATGTTCATGATCTCATCCAGGCGCGCGGTGTCGACCCGTACGGTGGTTTCTGTTTCGCTGACCGCGTGCTTGTCAGCCGCAGGTGCCGCCTGACGTGCTGGCGCTGCCGGTTTGGCCGCTGCCGCAGCCGGTTTAGCAGGTGCTGGCGCCGCGGCTGGGGCTGGGGCTGGCGTGGGCTTGGCGGCAACCGCTGCTGCTGGCGCTGCGGCCACAGCCGAAACCGCAGCAACGCTGTCGGGAGTGAACTTGCCTTTGCCGTGCAGCTCATCGAGCAACGCTTCAAACTCATGCTCGGAGATATGATCGCCCGACGCCGCCTCAGGGGCCTGGGCGACAGGCGCAGCAGCACCCGGCAACGCATCGACGGCAAAGGTGCCCTTGCCGTGCAGTTGATCAAGCAGTGCCTCGAACTCATCATCGGTGATTTCGTCAGCAGCCCCTTGCGGGGCCTCTGCTACCGGTGCCGGTGCACTGATGCTGTCGGGGGCGAACTGGCCCTTGCCGTGCAACTGATCGAGCAGCGATTCGAACTCGGCGTCAGTGATTTCATCACTGGCCGCTTCCGGTGCCTGCACCTGCGCTTCGGCTTCGGCCTTGACCGCATTGAGCGAGTCCAGCAGTTGCTCGAATTCGGTGTCGGTAATGTCGGCGCTGGCTTCGGCTTCAGGCGCCGGCTCAGGCTCGGCGGCTGGCGCCGCTGCGGCGATTTGCTCGGCACCGGCAGGCTCAGCCAGGCGCGACAAGGCAGCCAGCAGTTCAGGCGTAGCCGGCGTGATATCGGTGCGCTCACGCACCTGACCGAACATGCTGTTGACCGTGTCCAGGGCTTCCAGGACCACGTCCATCAACTCGGCATCGACCCGACGCTCACCCTTGCGCAGAATGTCGAAGACGTTTTCGGCGATGTGGCAGCACTCCACCAGCTCGTTGAGCTGGAGGAAGCCGGCGCCCCCTTTTACAGTGTGAAAACCGCGAAAGATTGCATTGAGCAGGTCGGCATCATCCGGGCGGCTTTCCAGCTCGACCAGTTGTTCGGACAGTTGCTCAAGAATCTCGCCGGCTTCTACCAGAAAATCCTGAAGGATCTCTTCATCGGCGCCGAAGCTCATTAAACGTGCTCCCTAAAAACCCAGGCTGGACAGCAGATCGTCGACATCGTCCTGACCGGACACAACGTCTTCACGCTTATCGGCATGAATCTGCGGACCTTCACCCCGAGTCGGATGTTTTTCTTGATCTTTCTCAGCGCGCAGCTGTTGGTGGTCATGTTCGATACCGGCAAAGCGGTCGACTTGACTGGCCATCAGCACAAGCTTGAGCAGATTGCTTTCTACTTCGGTGACCAGTGCCGTAACACGCTTGATCACCTGACCGGTCAGGTCCTGATAGTCCTGAGCCAGAAGAATGTCATTGAGGTGGCCCGCGACCTTGCGGCTGCCCTCCTCGCTACGTTCCAGAAAACGGTCGATGCGATGCATCAGCTCGCGGAACTCCGGCGCCGCCACTTCGCGACGCAGGAAGCGCTGCCAATCGGCGCGCAGGTCGCGAGCTTCGTCGCTCAGTGCGTGCATCACCGGCGTACTTTCTTCAACCAGGTCCATGGTCCGGTTGGCTGCCCCTTCGGTCAGCTTGACCACATAGGACAGACGCTCGGTAGCATCGGTGATCTGCGAGACTTCTTCGGCCTGCGGCATCTGCGGGTCGATCTGGAAGCTGACGATCGCGCTGTGCAGCTCACGCGTGAGCTTGCCCACTTCCTGGTACAGGCCACGGTCACGGGTCTGGTTCAGCTGATGGATCAGTTGCACCGCGTCGCCGAATTTGCCGCGCTCCAGACTGTCGACCAGTTCGAGCGCGTGCTTCTTCAGCGTCGACTCGAAGCCGTCCAGTGATGAATGTGTTTGCTCCATAGCGCCCCCGTGGCGTGTCTTAGCTATTGACCCGCTCGAAGATCTTCTCGATCTTTTCTTTCAGCACTTGCGCAGTGAATGGCTTGACCACATAGCCGTTCACGCCGGCCTGTGCAGCTTCAATGATTTGCTCGCGCTTGGCTTCGGCGGTAACCATCAGCACCGGCAGGTGCTTGAGACGCTCGTCGGCACGCACTTTGCGCAGCAGGTCGATACCCGACATGCCTGGCATGTTCCAGTCAGTCACGAGGAAGTCGAAATGGCCGCTTTCGAGCATCGGCAGCGCCGTGTTGCCGTCGTCAGCTTCCTGAGTGTTGGTGAAGCCCAGGTCACGCAACAGGTTCTTGATGATCCGCCGCATCGTCGAAAAGTCGTCGACGATGAGGATTTTCATGTCTTTGTTCAATTAGACCTCCAAGCAGTCTTTAACGCGTTCAGCGCTGAACGCGCATTCAATCAATTCGGGCACCACATTTCGCGACTGCATTGAACCTGCGTTCAACGCGCCCGCCATTCCCCCAGGCGACTGCGCAAGCGCGCCGCACACTGGCTGTGCAACTGGCTGACGCGCGATTCACTAACCCCCAGGACCTCACCGATTTCCTTGAGGTTCAGCTCTTCGTCGTAGTACAGCGCCAGCACCAGACGCTCACGTTCAGGCAAGTTGGCGATGGCATCGGCCAGGGCTGCCTGAAAACGCTCGTCTTCCAGATCGCGCGAAGGCTCGAGCTGGACACTGGCGCCGTCCTCGTGCAGGCCTTCATGCTCGCCGTCCTGCAACAGGTCGTCGAAACTGAACAGGCGACTGCCCAAGGTGTCATTCAAAATCCCGTAGTAATCATCGAGACTCAATTGAAGTTCGGCAGCAACCTCGTGATCTTTAGCGTCACGGCCGGTTTTTGCTTCAATTGCGCGAATCGCGTCGCTGACCATGCGGGTGTTGCGGTGAACCGAACGCGGTGCCCAGTCCCCTTTACGTACTTCATCAAGCATTGCCCCGCGGATGCGGATACCGGCGTAGGTCTCAAAGCTGGCACCTTTGCTCGCGTCGTACTTGTTGCTGACTTCGAGCAAGCCGATCATGCCGGCCTGAATCAGATCCTCCACCTGCACACTGGCCGGCAAACGCGCCAGCAGGTGATAGGCGATACGCTTGACCAACGGTGCGTAGCGCTCGATCAACTCGTACTG
Organism: Pseudomonas sp. H9; assembly: GCF_004353925.1. Taxonomy (GTDB): domain Bacteria; phylum Pseudomonadota; class Gammaproteobacteria; order Pseudomonadales; family Pseudomonadaceae; genus Aquipseudomonas. The sequence continues at coordinate 122,094 of NZ_SMOK01000047.1, forward strand.
GCCATCGCGCGAAGCCTTGCTGTACATCCGATAGCCGCTGGCGTTCATAGCACCGGTCCCGCGCTTGTCGGTTGCACCAGGCGCTCGACAAAAAACTCCAGGTGACCACGCGGATTGGCTGGCAGCGGCCAGCTATCGACCTTCTGAGCAATGGCCTTGAAGGCCAACGCGCACTTGGAACGCGGAAAGGCTTCATAGACCGCTCGCTGCTTTTGCACCGCCTTGCGCACGCATTCGTCGTAAGGCACCGCGCCGACGTATTGTAGGGCGACGTCAAGGAAGCGATCTGTGACCTTGGTCAACTTGGCGAACAGGTTGCGCCCTTCCTGCGGGCTCTGCGCCATGTTGGCCAGCACGCGGAAACGGTTCATCCCGTAATCGCGGTTCAACAGTTTGATCAACGCGTAGGCGTCAGTGATCGAGGTGGGCTCGTCGCACACCACCAGCAACACTTCTTGTGCCGCACGAACAAAACTGACTACCGAGTCACCAATACCCGCAGCGGTATCGATCACGAGTACATCGAGGTTGTCACCGATCTCGCTGAACGCCTGGATCAGGCCAGCGTGTTGGGCAGGCGCCAGATGCACCATGCTCTGCGTGCCTGAGGCCGCCGGCACGATGCGTACACCACCGGGCCCTTGCAGCAGCACGTCGCGCAGCTCGCAACGCCCTTCGATGACGTCGGCCAGGGTACGTTTGGGCGTGAGGCCCAGCAATACGTCAACGTTGGCCAGGCCCAGGTCGGCATCAAGCAGCATGACCCGACGGCCAAGCTCTGCCAGCGCCAATGACAAGTTCACCGACACATTGGTCTTGCCGACGCCACCTTTACCGCCGGTTACGGCGATCACCTGTACGGGATGCATGCTACCCATATTTGTTTATTACCTTGTCTTGCTTAGACCGAGGCCACATGACCGGCTGCGCTTTGAACACCTGAAAAATGCCTGGCAGTCCATCAATGCAGATACTTTGCAACGTCTTCACAATCACCTCAGCCAACTCGCTTGCCGGGGCTGTGGTAGAGATCAGCGAACATATCGGCCATCGCCTCTTCGCTGGGCTCGTCCTGCATCTGCACACTCACGGCGCGGCTCACCAACTGGTGGCGACGCGGTAGGTGCAGGTCGTCAGGAATGCGCGGACCATCGGTAAGATAGGCCACAGGCAGTTCGTGACTGATGGCCAGGCTCAAGACTTCACCGAGGCTGGCCGTTTCATCAAGCTTGGTCAGGATGCACCCGGCCAGCCCACAGCGCTTGTAGCTGTGATAGGCGGCAGTGAGCACCTGTTTCTGGCTGGTCGTCGCCAGTACCAGATAATTTTTAGACGCAATCCCACGCCCGGCAAGGGTTTCCAGCTGCATGCGCAGGGCCGGATCGCTGGCCTGCAGGCCCGCAGTATCGATCAGCACCACGCGCTTGCGCAGCAACGGGTCCAGTGCCTGCGCCAGGGATTGCCCCGGATCGACATGGGTTACCGAGACATTGAGGATGCGACCGAGGGTTTTCAGTTGCTCCTGGGCACCGATACGGAAGCTGTCCATGCTCACCAGCGCCAGGTTCTGCGCGCCGTACTTGAGCACATAACGCGCCGCCAGCTTGGCCAGGGTCGTGGTTTTACCCATGCCTGCCGGGCCGACCATGGCAATCACGCCGCCTTCTTCGATCGGCTCGATTTCCGGCACGTCAATACGCCGCGCCAGGTGTGCGAGCAGCATGCGCCAGGCATGCCGCGGCTCTTCGATGCCAGCGGTGAGGTCGAGCAGTTCACGCGAGATCGGGCCAGACAGGCCGATACGCTGCAAACGCCGCCAAAGGTTGGCTTGCTGTGGCTGATTACCTTGCAGCTGGCTCCAGGCCAACGAGCCAAGCTGAACTTCGAGCAATTCGCGCAGGCCCGACAGCTCGCTGCGCATGGCATCGAACAGACGCGGGTCTACCGGCGCCGCTGCAGCGGCCAGCGGGGCAACAGGCGCTTCGACCTGTGGCTCGACCAGCGGCTCGGAAGCGGTCAGCGGCAAACCGGCAAACAGTTGACGGTTGCCCTCTTCGCTTTCGGAGCGGCTGCTGAGCTCGGCCTGCGCGGTGACAATCCGCGACTGGGTCTTGCGCAGCTCATCTTCGAGCTCGACATTCGGAACCCGTGGCGCCAGGGCAGACAGCTTGTAGTCGAGCGCGGCCGTCAGCTCGACACCGCCAGCAATCCGTCGGTTGCCGATGATGGCGGCATCAGCCCCCAGCTCATCGCGAACCAGCTTCATGGCCTGACGCATATCGGCGGCGAAAAAACGCTTAACTTGCATAACCCACTACCTCAGCCGTTGGGGCCTACTGTGGCAACGATGGTAACTTGCTTGTTGTCAGGTATTTCCTGATACGCCAAAACATGCAAATTCGGTACAGCCAGGCGGCCGAAGCGCGACAGCATTGCACGTACTGGTCCTGCGACCAGCAGGATCGCCGGTTGCCCCTGCATCTCTTGACGCTGGGCTGCCTCGATCAACGAACGCTGAAGTTTTTCAGCCATGCTTGGCTCAAGAAGAACACCGTCTTCCTGACCTTGCCCGGCCCTTTGCAGACTATTGAGCAAAATCTGTTCCAACCTTGGCTCAAGGGTGATCACAGGCAGCTCGGACTCAACGCCGACAATGCTTTGCACGATTGCGCGACACAATCCGACGCGCACCACCGCGACCAGCGCGGCGGTATCTTGACTCTTGGCCGGGTTGTTGGCGATAGCCTCGGCAATGCTGCGGATGTCACGCACCGGCACTTGCTCGGCGAGCAACGCCTGCAAGACCTTGAGCAGGCCTGACAATGTAATGACGCCCGGCACCAACTCTTCGGCAAGTTTCGGCGAAGCCTTGGCCAATACCTGTAGCAGCTGCTGCACTTCTTCGTGCCCGATCAGCTCATGGCAGTGCTTGTGCAGAATCTGGTTCAAATGGGTGGCAACCACGGTACTGGCGTCCACCACGGTGTACCCCAGCGATTGCGCCTGGCTGCGCTGACTGACGTCGATCCACACTGCTTCCAGACCGAAAGCCGGGTCTCGCGCGGCAATTCCATTGAGGGTACCGAAAACCTGCCCCGGGTTAATCGCCAGCTCGCGGTCCGGATAAATCTCAGCCTCGGCCAGAATGACGCCCATCAGGGTCAGGCGGTAGGCGCTGGGCGCCAGGTCAAGGTTGTCACGGATGTGCACGGTAGGCATGAGAAAGCCCAGGTCCTGGGAGAGCTTTTTGCGCACGCCCTTGATCCGTGCCAGCAATTGCCCACCCTGGTTGCGGTCCACCAGTGGAATCAAACGGTAGCCGACTTCCAGGCCGATCATGTCGATAGGGGTGACGTCGTCCCAGCCCAGCTCCTTGGTATCGATAGCACGCTGCGGCGAAGGCAGCAGATCCTGCTGACGCTGCACTTCTTCCTGCGCTTTGATCTTGGCCTGCTGTTGCTTGCGCCACAGCAAGTAAGCGCCGCCACCGGCCAGCGCACCCAGGCTCAGGAAGGCGATATGCGGCATGCCCGGCACCAGGCCCATGACGATCATCACACCCGCCGACACCGCCAGCGCTTTGGGCGACTCGAACATCTGCCGATTGATCTGCTGCCCCATCTCTTCGGAGCCAGAAGCACGGGTCACCATGATCGCTGCGGCGGTGGACAGCAGCAGCGATGGCAATTGCGCCACCAAACCGTCACCAATCGCCAGCAAGGCATACACCTTGCCTGCGTCGGCAAAGTTCATGTTGTGCTGGAACATACCGACCAGAATGCCGCCGATCAGGTTGATGAAGAGGATCAACAGGCCAGCGATGGCATCGCCGCGGACGAACTTGCTGGCACCGTCCATCGAACCGTAGAACTCGGCCTCTGACGCCACCTCGGTACGGCGCGCCTTAGCCTGGGCCTGATCGATCAAGCCAGCATTGAGGTCGGCGTCGATGGCCATTTGCTTGCCCGGCATCGCATCGAGGGTGAAGCGCGCGCTCACCTCGGAAATACGCCCGGCACCTTTGGTCACCACCACAAAGTTAATGATCATCAAGATGGCGAAGACCACGATACCGACCACGTAGTTACCGCCGATCACCACCTCACCGAAGGCCTGAATCACCTTACCGGCCGCCGCATGGCCGTCGTGGCCGTGAAGCATGACCACCCGCGTGGAAGCCACGTTCAAGGCCAGACGCAACAGCGTGGCCACCAGCAGAATCGTCGGGAACGCGGCGAAGTCGAGTGGCCGCAGGGCATAAACGCAGACCAGCAACACCACAATCGACAAGGCAATGTTGAAGGTAAAGAACACATCGAGCAGGAACGGCGGGATCGGCAACATCATCATTGCCAGCAGCACCAGCAGCAACAGCGGCACACCCAGATTCCCCCGACCTAAGCCGGCCAGGTTGTTACGGGCACTGTTGATTAACTGAGAGCGATCCACCGGTATTCCTCGTCTAGCTCAAGCAAAACTTTGACGCGTTTGACGCGCGCAGCGCTGCCTCTGCAAAAAGCCTTCCAACTTTGCACTAGCCGCTACGGATACCCGGTAGGAGCGGGCTTGCCCCGCGATTGAGGCCTATCAGACACAGCGCATCGCGGGGCAAGCCCGCTCCTACCGAGTGCCCCTTCCTAAGATCTATCCTATGCAGTCTGTCGGCTCCAGCAGCTTGCCCAGGGAAGGTCTTCACACTAGGCTCACTCGACCACTGAATGTTCAGTGAGCGGGAGGGCTTCGACCCTGCCGGGTTCCTAACTTACCGGTTCGCCAACCCGCGTACAGCTGCCACCCTTTTCGTTTGGCGACGAAAGCGTGGTGGATTCTTAAACACCCTCCCCTGTTTAACGTCCGCGCCGGCATTCGCGCAGAAGACGCTCTGGTACATGCCTCGCTTTACCTCAAGTGTGCCAGCGCCACGATTCCCAAGGCAGTGCAATACACTCAAGAGCCGGGCCGGGGTTTTGCCTGGTCAACTCAGCATTCAGTGGAGATGGCCAAGGCACTGATTGACGCCCTGCTGGACGGGATAGAGGAGCGACAGCTAAACGCCAAGCAGTTTGGCATGTAATCGAACATCGCGGGGCAAGCCCGCTCCCACCGGGCCGGTGGGAGCGGGCTTGCCCCGCGATGCGGTTTATCAGTCGTGCTGCAGGTCGGGCGGAATCGGCAGGTCTTTGAGCGGTTCAGGCGGTTTGCCTTTGCCAGCACGGTACTGACGGATCTGGTACACGTAGGCCAGCACCTGGGCCACGGCCAGGTACAAGCCCGCCGGGATCTCCTGCTCAAGCTCAGTGGAGTAGTAGATCGAACGCGCCAACGCCGGTGACTCCAGCACCTGGATCTTGTGCTCTTTGGCGATTTCACGAATCTTCAGGGCGAGGAAGTCCGCACCTTTGGCCAGCAGCAACGGTGCAGCACCCTTCTCCGGGTCGTATTTGAGGGCCACGGCGTAGTGGGTCGGGTTGGTAATGATCACATCGGCATCAGGAATAGCCGCCATCATCCGCCGCTGGGACGCATCGCGCTGCAACTGCCGGATGCGTTGCTTGACCTCTGGCTTACCCTCGCTGTCTTTGTATTCGTCGCGCACTTCCTGCTTGGTCATCAGCATTTTCTGATGCGTTTGCCACAGCTGGATCGGCACATCCACTGCCGCAATCAACAGCAGCCCGGCAGCCATCCACAGGGCGCTCCAACCCACCACTTGCACGCCGTGGATGATGGCCTGATCCAGTGGCTCGTTGGCAATGGCCAGCAAGTCATCGCGATCAGCCGAGAGCACCACCAGCGCCACGATCAAAATCATGAAGAACTTGGCCAGCGCCTTGAGCAGCTCAGACAGGGCATTGACCGAGAACATCCGCTTGATCCCAGCCATGGGGTTCATGCGACTGAACTTGGGCTGCAGCAAGCTGCCAGAAAACAAGAAACCGCCAAGGGCGACCGGGCCGATGATCGAGGCCACCAGCAACACCAGCAACACCGGCTGGATGCTGAGCATCGCCGACTTACCGGCCGCCATGAGGAAAATCCCCATAAAGCGTTCATCGGTAATCACCTCGCGCGACAGCACGAAGTTGCTGCGCATCAGCTCCATCATGGACTGAGCAATACCACCACCAAAGGCCAGCAAGGCACCGGCACCGGCCAGGGTAACCGCCACCGTATTGAGTTCTTTGGAGCGCGCAATCTCACCCTTTTCCCGGGCGTCCTTTTTGCGTTTCTCGGTGGGGTCTTCTGTTTTGTCCTGACCGCTTTCGCTCTCAGCCATGCTCAGTTCGCCCGTGCCAGTTCACGCAACCACTGCAAGGCCTCGGAGGCCAGCTCCTGGTAATGCGGTACGAGGTCAGCCAGGGTAACCCAGAAAATGCCAAGGCCCAGCACCAGGGTCAGCGGGAAACCGATGGAGAAGATGTTCAATTGCGGTGCTGCCCGGGTCATCACACCAAAGGCAATGTTAACCACCAGCAAGGCGGTGATCGCCGGCAGCACCAGCAGCAAGGCTGCGCCCAGCACCCAGCTCAGCCGCCCGGCCAGATCCCAGAAGTGATTGACCAGCAAACCGCCCCCCACCGGCAAGGTGGTGAAGCTTTCAGTCAACACCTCGAACACCACCAGGTGGCCGTTGATTGCCAGGAACATCAAGGTCACCAGCATGGTCAGGAACTGGCTGATGACTGCCACGTTGACGCCGTTGGCCGGGTCGACCATCGAAGCGAACGCCATACCCATCTGGATCGCGACAATCTGCCCGGCAATCACAAAGATCTGGAAGAACAGCTGCAGCGCCATACCGAACAGCGCACCGATGATGATCTGCTCGGCGATCAGCAGCAGCGCACGAAGGTCCAGCGCATTGACCTCGGGTATCGGTGGCAAACCGGGCACGATGACTACAGTGATCGCCACTGCCATGTACAGGCGAATGCGCGTCGAAACCAAGGTGGTACCGATCACCGGCATGGTCATCAACACCGCCGCGACACGAAACAGCGGCAAGATGAAGCTGGCCACCCAGGTGCTGATCTGCGCATCGGTCAACGCAAGCATCGAACCGTCAGCCGATCAGTTGCGGGATGCTGCCGTACAACGACAGCATGTATTCCATGAACTTCTGCACCAGCCACGGCCCCACCACAATCAGGGTGAGCAGCATCACCAGCAGGCGCGGCAAAAAGCTCAGGGTCTGTTCGTTGATCTGCGTCGCTGCCTGGAACATCGCCACGATCAAGCCCACCAACAGGCTCGGCACCACCAGCACGGCGACCATCAAGGTGGTCAGCCACAGCGCATCACGAAACAGGTCGACGGCAACTTCAGGGGTCATGTCGGGATCTCCTTGAGGCGTCAGACGCCGCCAAAACTGCCGGCCAGGGTGCCCATGATCAGCGCCCAGCCATCAACCAGCACGAACAACATGATCTTGAACGGCAGCGAGATGATCAGCGGCGAGAGCATCATCATACCCATGGCCATCAGCACACTGGCCACCACCAGGTCGATGATCAAGAAGGGAATGAAGATCATGAAACCGATCTGGAATGCCGTTTTCAGCTCCGAGGTGACAAAGGCTGGCACCAGGATGGTCAATGGCACCTGATCAGGGCTGGCGATATCGGTGCGCTTGGACAGGCGCATGAACAGGTCCAGGTCGCTTTGCCGGGTCTGGGCCAGCATGAAGTCCTTGAGCGGCACCTGCGCCTTGGCAATCGCCTCCTGGGCCACCATTTGCTCATTCAAGTACGGCTGCAGGGCGTCTTTGTTCACCCGGTCGAACACTGGCGCCATGATGAACATGGTCAGGAACAGCGCCATACCGGTGAGGATCTGGTTCGATGGCGTCTGCTGCAGGCCCAGCGCCTGACGCAGAATGGAGAAGACAATGATGATGCGGGTGAAGCTGGTCATCAAAATGACGAACGCCGGAATGAAACTCAGCGCTGTCATGATCAGCAGAATCTGCAGGCTGACCGAATATTCCTGCTGCCCGTCCGCACCGCTGGACAGAGTAATGGCCGGGATCGACAACGGATCGGCGGCCAGCGCCAGTGGCGCTGCCAACAGCAACAGCAGCGTCAACATCATGCGCAAAGCGCCCATTACGACTTACCCTTCTGATCCTTGCCCATCAGCTCCAACAGGCGCTGGGCGAATTCTGGTGTGGCCTGACGCGCACTGGTCGGCACCTCGACCGGCTCGGCCAGCACGTGCAACGCCTCGATGCTGCCCGGCGTGTGACCGATCAGGATCTGCTCCTTACCGACTTGAATCAGCAACAGGCGATCCCGCGGCCCCAAGGTGCGACTGCCGAGGATTTCGATGACCTGACCATTGCCCGGAGCCGCGTTCTGCACCCGGCGCAACAACCAGGCAAGCAGAAAGATCAGCCCCAACACCAGCAGCAGGCCCAGCACCAACTGCCCCAATTGACCGACCGCACTGCCAGAACTGGCCGGTGCAACGACGGCCGCGGCAGGCTGCACCGTGGCCGCAGCCAGCGTCATGCTTGCAGAGAGCGCACCCAGCAACGCCAGGCTGCGGCAGGCAAAGCGCTTCACTCAGCGCAGCTTCTTGATGCGTTCGCTCGGACTGATCACGTCAGTCAGGCGAATACCGAATTTTTCGTTTACCACCACCACTTCACCGTGGGCGATCAGCGTACCGTTGACCAACACATCGAGCGGCTCACCGGCCAGGCGATCAAGCTCGATCACCGAACCCTGGTTGAGCTGCAGCAGGTTACGGATGTTGATCTCGGTGCTACCCACTTCCATGGAAATGCTCACCGGGATATCCAGAATTACATCCAGGTTCGGGCCTTCCAGGCTGACAGGCTCGTTGCTGCGTGGCGAGCTGCCGAACTCTTCCATCGGCAGACGATTGGAGCCGCCGCTGCCATTACCGCTGTCGGCCGCCAGCAAGGCGTCGATATCGGCCTGACCGGCGTCGCCGGTTTCTTCCAGGGCAGCCGCCCACTCATCGGCCAGCGCCTGCTCTTCCGGGGAGGTGATGTCGTTTTCGTTAGCCATTTTGTCCTCGACGGGCAATCAATTCGGGGTTGGATCAACCGACGCCGCTCAGCGGCGTTCGATCGGATCGATAATCTGCAGGGCCAGAGTGCCTTTGTGCGATCCGAGCTTGGCCTTGAACGACGGCACGCCGTTGGCCCGCAGGATCAGCTCATCAGGCAGCTCGACCGGAATCACATCACCGGGCTGCATGTGCAGGATGTCGCGCAGTTTCAGCTGACGGCGGGCAACGGTGGCGCTCAGCGGCACGCTGACATCCAGCACGTCTTCGCGCAGAGCCTTGATCCAGCGCTCGTCCTGGTCGTCCAGATCGGACTGGAAACCGGCGTCGAGCATTTCGCGCACGGGCTCGATCATCGAATACGGCATGGTCACGTGCAGGTCGCCGCCACCGCCATCGAGTTCGATGTGGAAGGTCGACACCACCACCGCTTCGCTTGGCCCGACAATGTTGGCCATGGCCGGGTTGACCTCGGAGTTGATGTACTCGAAGTTGACCGGCATGATCGCTTGCCAGGCTTCTTTGAGGTCAACGAAAGCCTGATCCAGCACCATGCGTACCACGCGCAGTTCGGTCGGGGTGAATTCACGCCCTTCGATCTTGGCGTGACGACCGTCACCACCGAAGAAGTTATCCACCAGCTTGAACACCAGCTTGGCGTCAAGGATGAACAGCGACGTACCGCGCAGCGGTTTGATCTTGACCAGGTTGAGGCTGGTCGGCACGTACAGCGAATGCACGTACTCGCCAAACTTCATCACCTGTACGCCACCCACCGCCACGTCCGCCGAGCGACGCAGCAAGTTGAACATGCTGATACGGGTGTAGCGGGCAAAGCGCTCGTTGATCATTTCCAGGGTCGGCATGCGTCCGCGGACGATGCGGTCCTGGCTGGTCAGGTCATAGCTTTTGACGCTGCCCGGCTCGGCGTTGCTCTCGGTTTGTACCAACCCATCGTCGACACCATGCAACAAGGCATCGATTTCATCCTGGGACAGCAGGTCCTGCACGGCCATCGGTGGCTCCTACTGCAATACGAAATTGGTGAACAGCAACTGGTCGACGACCGGTTTGCCAACTTCTTTCTGGGCGACTTCCTGAACGCTGGCCGTCGCTTTCTGACGCAACATTTCCTGGCCGACGGGGCTGGCCAGGGTGTCAAAACCTTGCCCGGAGAACAGCATCACCAGGTTGTTGCGAATGACCGGCATGTGCACCTTCAAGGCATCCAGCGCGGCCTGATCACGCCCTTGCAGGGTAATGCTCACCTGCATGTAGCGCTGGCGGCCGTTCTGGTTGAAGTTGACCACGAAAGCCGGGGTCAGCGGCTCATAGATGGCGGCTGGCTTGAGGTTGCTGGCCTGTGCCGTGTCGGCTGCCGGCTTGTCTTCGGACTTGTGCAGGAAGAACCAGGTAGCACCTACCGACAGGCCGATAGCCAGCAGCAATGCCAGCACCGCCAACAAGATCAGCTTGAGTTTGCCTTTAGCGGCGGGGTCTTTGTCTGCGTCGCTCTTCGCCATGCCAATATTCCGTCATTCATCGGAGAATTCAGTCACATGGCGTGCTTTGAGCAAGTGTTATGCCAACCTGTGCCGTAGGAGCGGGCTTGCCCCGCGATAGCGGTGTGTCAGTCTGAACGCTATCGCGGGGCAAGCCCGCTCCTACAGGAGGGTCAGGCGTAGTAGTCGACGGCGCTGGTGCCGATTACGGTCTGCTGTTCGATGGGCGCAGTGCTTGCCGCTACTTCGCCCTCCTCACCTGCCGCATTGCGCCGTGCTGCTACACCGCTCAGGCGTGGCGCGTCAGGATTGCCCTGCTGCTGTTGGCCACGAGACTGGTCGGCCACGTTCACATCCGGCTGGCCAAGCCCCTGCTGGGCGAACATTTCCCGAAGGCGGTGCACCTGGTTTTCCAAGGCTTCACGCACGCCAACATGACCGCTGGTGAAGGTAATCTGCGCCTGCTGCTCCGGCGCCATGTGCACACGGATATCCAGGCGCCCCAACTCTGCCGGCTCCAGCTGAATGTCAGCAGACTTGAGGTTCTGACTGGACAGGAACATCACCCGGCTGACCAGGCCTTCCGTCCAACCACCCTGATTCATCGCCAATGGCTGATGCAACGGCGCCGGGGCCACCGGCACGGCGTTGGCGGTTTTCGGCGTGGCGGCCTGGGTCAGCGCGCTCAGGCGCTCGGCAAAGTTATCCACACGGGTATCGCTGGCGGCGCCTTTGAGGTCTTTCAGGCCGTCATCCAGCAAGCCGGAAAATGCTTTCTCCCCCGCCTCGCCGTGCTCGGCCTCGGCACCCGCCTTGTCGAGCACAGCCGCCAGCGTATTGACGGCAGGTTGCGTCGGCGTTGCTTCCGGCTGCGCGGTCGTCGGTTTGCTGGCAGTGTGAGCCGAAGTCGTGCCCTGGGCCTGCGCCGTTTGTTCCAGGGCCATGCGCAAGGCTGGCATATCGGCCAGCGGATCAGCTTCGGGATCGAACGCGGGCTCTTCGACAACGGCAGCAGGCGCGACCTGCGCTTGCAACTGCGCCGCCTGCACCACCGGCGCCACGGCTTCGGCCTGGGCCTGGATCAATTGTGCCCCCGGCTGCGCATCGGTCACCTGACCGGCTACCAGGTTCGGGTCGAGCAGCGTCGGCTCTTGGCTATCACCCGCTGCCGGCAGGGAATCGTCCTGCTCTTCTGGCAAGTTGTTGCCGCTTTCGGCAACGCTTGCCTCTTTGGCGGCAGGGTCCTTGCCTTCTTTTACCGCCTTGTCGCGCTTAGGCACCTCGGCTGCCGCCGACGCCTGGCGAGACTGCTGCGCATACACACTGGAAAAGCCCGAGTCCTTGTCGTTCGCGGGCTGCGGCGACTTGTCCGCCTGGCTGGCAGCACGGGAGGCGTTGCTCGCGGTACCGACTTGCAGCAAGGGATTGGAAGCGACCGGCATGAGGAACTCTCCGCGACAGTAGGGCTTGAACGTTAGCTAGCCAATGGATTAGCAAGAGTCGCGCCAAGTTAGGGACTGTTCAGTAGGAGCGGGCTTGCCCCGCGATAGCGACCTACCCGTCACTACGTTTTCGCGGGGCAAGCCCGCTCCCACAAACTGAAGACAGTTGCCCCTACCACGCCCCACGGTGTTAACCGATCAGGACGCGCTGGCGCTCTTCGGTATACAGCTGACGCACCGCCTGGTACTCGATGTCGATCTGATTGATCAGGTCTTCGATGTTGTTCAGCGGAGGGGTTTTGACCCGCTCTTCCAGCCGCCCGCACAACTCGGCCAGGGCTTTGGCGCCCATGTTGCTGCTACTGCCTTTGAAGCTGTGCGCAGCACGACCAAGCGCTTCCGGGCTGGTCGCCTCGTGCAATTGATTGAGGCGGATTTCGGAGTCGCAGAGAAAGGTATCCAGCAGCGTCAGATAATCATCCTCCATGACCTCCTGAAGGCTGATCAACACCGCTTGATCGATATGGATATCGGACACTTGTTCACTCCTTGATCAAGTTCAATTATGCCAGAGCCTCCCAAGCGAACTCCACGTGTACGCGGCGCCCCTCGTCAGCCCACTCGGCACGTCGGCTCAGCCGGCGTATCAGGTTCAACCCGCGCCCGTACAAACCTTGCTCGGCAAGCGGGCGTGCAAGCACTTTACTCACGTTAAAACCGTTGCCACTGTCTTCAACCTCAATGATCAGACGCCCTCCCAAGCCTTGGGGTTCAACCCGCAAGCCTATTCGAATATAGCCGCTGCTCAGCGCTTGCATGCGTTCATTACGCTGACGGTAGTACTCGCCAAAGCCCTGGGCATCGCGCTTGAGCCCGGAATCCAGCGCCAGCACCCCATGTTCCAGGGCGTTGGAATACAACTCGGTCAAAACACAATGCAAGGCCCCGCTTTGCGTACGCAGGCCATGAATGTCCTGAAGAAGATGCAACAGATGAGGCAATGGATTAAAGCGTTTAAGTGTTTCTGCACGAAACTCGAAGTTCACCGACCAGTCCAGCGGGGCGGATTGCCCGCTGTCAGAGTAGATCACCGCTGGTGCCGCCAGGGCTTCCGGCTCAACCACTGTAACCTCCAGCAGGCTGACGTCATCACGGCACCGCCCGCGAAACGCTTCGAGCGCTTGAAGCACCTCCTCAAACAACCGATCAGGCTGACGATTGGCGCCGATTACCTGCAGCAGCCGCTCAACGCCGAACAGCTGATCGTTTTCATCACTGGTATCGACCACTCCGTCAGACAACAAAAACAGACGCTCGCCCAAGGCCAGCGGCAGAACCTGGGTTGTATCGTCGAAACGCTCCACCGCCAGCACGCCAAGCGGCAAGTGCCGGGAAACCAGCGGCAACGGTGCGCTGCCATTGGCAGACAACAGATAGCTGTCAGGCATGCCGCCGTTCCACACCTCGACCGTACGGCGCTGGAAACTCAGGTTCAGCAACAGTGCGCAGCAAAACATGTCCACAGGCAGGATACGCTTGAGCTTGGCGTTCATCTCGCGCAGTGTTTCCGCCAGGCCGTAGCCCTTGGCCGTCATACCATAGAAAATTTCTGCCAGCGGCATCGCCCCGACCGCAGCCGGTAAGCCATGCCCGGTGAAGTCGCCGAGCAACACATGCATATCACCCGAAGGGGCGTACGCTGCCAGCAACAGGTCGCCGTTGAACAGCGCATATGGGGACTGCAGGTAGCGAATGTTCGACGCACTCAGGCAACCGGCATGCGCGATCTTGTCGAACACCGCCTTGGCGACCCGCTGCTCATTGAGCAAGTGGTGGTGATGGCGGGTGATCTGGTCACGCTGCTCCAGCACCGTGGCTTGCAAGCGGCGCAAGCGATCCATCGCCTTGATCTTCGCCGCCAGAATCACCGGACTGTACGGTTTTGCCAGAAAGTCGTCGCCCCCGGCTTCCAGGCAGCGCACCAACGCCTCTTCCTCACTCAGCGAAGTGAGGAAAATAATCGGCACCAGCGCCTCACCGGCCAACGCCTTGATGTGTCGCGCCGCCTCGAATCCGTCCATCACTGGCATCAGGGCATCGAGCAGCACCAGTTGCGGACGCTGCTCGGCAAACAACGCCACCGCCTGCTCACCGTTTTCAGCGGTGAGCACGGCATGCCCCTGCTTGTTGACGATTCGCGCCAGCAACAGCCGGTCCACCGCACTGTCTTCGGCGATGAGCACAGTCAAGCGTGCTTCAGGCATGGCCTGGATCAACTGATGTCGAACAGCTTGTCGAAATTGGAAATGGCGAGGATCTTGCGGACATCCGTACTGGTATTGATGACCTGAACCTCCGAATCATCCCCGCCTACGTGATCACGCAGCATCAGCAACATGCCCAATGCCGAGCTGTCGAGATAGGTGGTTTCCTTGAGGTCGACAACGACCAGATCCGGATGACCGACACCCTCATAGGCGTGGCGAAATTCCTGGTGCTTGCCAAAGTCAAAGCGACCCTTGACCTTGATCGTCAACTTCCCGTCCTGGGATATGGATTCAACTGCCATCTAGGCGATTCCTTCGATTAAGACGAACACAGACAACCAGAAGGTTTAGCAGTCCATCGGCTTAGCGGCAAGCAGGCGCAATGGTTGCAGGTCAACGATTGAGGCGCGGCAGGCGCTGGGACAACTCATCGAGCAGCTTTTGCTCGCGCTTGTCTTCGATCATCCGCGCTTCGTCGATATAGCGCTGCACCAGTTTGCGCAACCCTTCAACCCGAGCGTAGGCCTGCTGCCAGGTACCCCGGGCATTGTTGAGGTTGTTCTGATGCCAGGCCAGGCTCTGGCGCTGCTGGGTCATGGCGCTTTCCAGTTGGCCGAGAAAGCGCTGGTAGTTCACCAGCCAACTGCCGGACACACCTTGCCCGCCACGGTTGATCCATTGCAACTGGTAGTCTTCACGAAAGCGGTCCAGCTCCGCCAGTTTGGCCTGCGCCAGGTTGACCTGCTGCTGGAACTGCCCCAGGCGCTGCGCAGCCTGGCGCTCGGCATTTTCAGCCATTTCCACCACAGGTGTCAGACGCGCCGCACGGCTTGGCTGGGCCATAACCTATCAACCGCCAGCGTCAGGGTTAGGCTGAGCGAACACGCTCGCCAAGTGCTCGCGGCTTTGCTGCATGCTGACATTGTCGTGCAAGCCCTGGCGCAGGTAGTGCACCAGCTTCGGTTGCAGCGCAATGGCCAGATCGGTTTCGGCATCGCCGCCGGCGACGTAGGCGCCCACACTGATCAAGTCACGGCTTTGCGACAGGCGCGCCCACAGCTGTTTGAACTGCTGCGCTTCACGCATCTGCTCGGGGCTGACCACCTGCGGCATGACCCGGCTGATCGAAGCTTCAATATCGATAGCCGGGTAATGCCCCTCTTCGGCCAGGCGCCGCGACAGTACGATGTGACCGTCAAGCACCCCGCGCGCCGAGTCGGCAATCGGGTCTTGCTGGTCGTCACCTTCCGACAACACGGTGTAGAACGCGGTGATCGAACCGCCACCGGCCTCACCGTTACCGGCGCGCTCCACCAGCTTGGGCAGCTTGGCAAACACCGAAGGCGGATAGCCCTTGGTCGCTGGCGGCTCACCGATGGCCAGGGCAATTTCCCGCTGGGCCTGGGCAAAACGGGTGAGCGAGTCCATCAGCAACAGGACGTTCTTGCCCTTGTCGCGAAAGTACTCGGCGATACGCGTGCAATACATGGCGGCGCGCAGGCGCATCAGCGGCGCATCATCCGCTGGTGAAGCGACCACCACTGAGCGCTTGATACCCTCTTCGCCGAGAATGTGCTCGATAAACTCCTTGACCTCACGGCCCCGCTCGCCGATCAGGCCCACGACAATGATGTCGGCCTCGGTGAAGCGGGTCATCATCCCCAGCAGCACACTCTTACCCACGCCGGTACCGGCGAACAGGCCCAAGCGCTGGCCGCGGCCTACAGTGAGCAAACCGTTGATGCTGCGGATACCGACATCCAGTGGCACGCTGATCGGATCACGGTTGAGCGGGTTGATGGTCGGGCCATCCATCGGCACCCAGTCTTCGGCTTTCATCCCGCCCTTACCGTCCAGCGCTCGCCCGGCGCCGTCGAGTACGCGGCCGAGCATGCTCATGCCCATCGGCAAGCGCCCGTTATCAGCCAGCGGTACGACTCGCGCACCCGGCGCGATTCCGGCGACACTGCCGACCGGCATGAGGAACACTTTGCTCCCGGCAAAGCCCATGACTTCCGCTTCGACCTGCACCGGATGGTAGCTGTCGTCGTTGATCACCACGCAGCGACTGCCAATCGGTGCCCGCAGGCCTTCAGCCTCAAGGGTCAAGCCGACCATGCGCAGCAGGCGGCCTTCAACCACAGGCTGAGCCGGCAACTTCACGGTGCCGGCATAACCGCCCAGGCGTTTGGCGAAGCTGGTGCGGTCAAGGCGCATCGACAGCGTCCAGATCGACGTTCAGATCGGGCGCGGCGGGATGCAGGCCCTGATCATGCAATTGATCGAACAACTGCGCGAGGGCCTTCTCGATGCGCGTTTCCATGCTCGCATCGATGCGGCTGTGGTCAGTCTCGATACGGCAGCCACCGGGCAGCAACGTCTGGTCTTCAAGCAGTTTCCAACGCTCTTCGTGGCGCTCGCGCAGGGCCTTGGCCTGTTCGAAGTCTTGCGGGTTGATATGAATACGGATGTTTTCCGCGCCCATCGGCAGCAGCTTGAGGGCTTCACGCAGCACCTGGCCGATCTGGCTGGAGTCGGTGCGCAGCTCACGACCAATGACCTCGCGGGTCATGTGCGCCACCAGGCTCACCAGGGCTCTTTCGATCTGGCTGTCTTGCTCGGCAATCGGCTCCAGCAAATGGCTCATGAGCTTTTCAAGGCTGGCCAGTTTTGCTTTCAGCGCGGTTTCGGCTTCCTGACGCACTTTGAGTTGGGTGCTGTGGAAACCTTCGCGCTCACCGGTGGCAAAGCCTTCGTTGTAGGCTTCCTGACGAATGCTTTCGAGTTCTTCGAGGGTCAGCGGCTGGACTTCTTCCAGCGGCACCTCCTCGACTTCGTCCTGCACCACTTCAGGTTCGGGCTCAGGCTCTGGCTCGGGTACGAACTCGGGTTCCGGATCGAAGCTAGGCAACGCCCAGCGATCGAAAGCCTCGACGTCGTCGGCGCGAATCAGCTCACTGAGGTGCTCGTTGGTTGACATGATTGCACGCACTCAAAATATCGCGGGGCAAGCCCGCTCCCACAGGGGGATACAGGCTTTAGATCATCTCTTCGCCGCCCTTGCCACCGAGCACGATTTCTCCGGCTTCGGCCATACGGCGGGCGATGGTGAGGATTTCCTTCTGCGCCGCTTCGACGTCGCTGACCCGTACCGGCCCCTTGGCCTCGAGGTCGTCGCGCAGCAGTTCCGAGGCTCGCTTGGACATGTTCTTGAAGATCTTGTCTTTGACCTTCTCGTCGGCACCTTTGAGCGACACCACCAGCACATCGGAGGAGACTTCGCGCAACAGTGCCTGAATGCCACGGTCGTCGACATCGGCGAGGTTGTTGAACACGAACATCAGGTCTTCGATCTGCTCGGACAAGTCGCCATCGATGTCGCGGATCGCGTCCATCAGCTGGCCTTCCACCGAGCTGTCGAGGAAGTTCATGATGTCGGCAGCACGCTTGATACCACCCAGGGTGGTACGTGCCGCGTTGGAGTTGCCGGAGAACTGCTTTTCAAGGATCTGGTTGAGTTCCTTGAGTGCTGCCGGTTGTACGGTGTTCAACGACGACACGCGCAGGATGATATCCAGGCGCACCTTGTGGTCGAAGTTACCCAATACTTCACCGGCCTGGTCCGGGTCCAGGTAGGCAACAACGATGGCCTGGATTTGCGGGTGCTCGTAGCGGATGACGTCGGCCACGGCACGCGGCTCCATCCACTTGAGACTGTCCAGACCGCTGGTGTTGCCACCGAGCAGAATGCGGTCAATCAAGCCGTTGGCTTTGTCTTCACCCAGCGCCTGGGTAAGCATTTTGCGAATGTAACCGTCGGAGCCGACGCCCAGGCTGGTCTGGTCGCCGACGATCTCGACGAACTCGCTCATCACCTGCTCGACCTGCTCGCGATGGACGTTGCCCATCTGCGCCATGGCCACGCCAACGCGCTGAACTTCTTTAGGGCCCATGTGCCGCAGCACTTGTGCAGCATCGGTTTCACCCAGGGACAAGAGCAGGATCGCAGCCTTGTCGACCCGGCTCAGTTTCGCGGTAAGGGCGCGGTTATCACTCATCGGCGTTGATCCACTCTTTCACGACCTGGGCCACACGACCCGGGTCTTCGGCCACCAGGCTCTTGATTGCATTGAGCTGCGCATCGTAACCCTCACTCGGGCTTGGCAGCAGAATGCTTTGCGGACCACCCAGGCTCACGCGGTCGTTGGCCAGTTCGCCATCCAGACCGAGCATACCGCCCAGTTCCATGTCGCCATCGGCACCGGCTTGTTGCTTCCCATGGCCGGTGATGTTGTTGAGTACCGGGCGCAGCACGCCGAACACCAGCACGAGGATGAACAGTACGCCCATGACCTGCTTGATGATGTCCCAGAACCACGGCTGCGAGTAGAACGGAATTTCGGCGATCACTTCACCGCGGTCGGCGGCGAACGGTACGTTGATCACACTGACGCTGTCGCCACGGCTGGCATCGAAGCCCACGGCGTCCTGCACCAGGCGGGTAAAGCGCGCCAAATCTTCAGCGGCCCACGGCGCACGCGTGGTATCGCCAGTGGCTGGGTCGATCTTGACCTGATCATCGACCACCACCGCTACCGACAGGCGATTCAGGCGACCCTGCTGCTGACGGGTGTGGCTGATGGAGCGGTCCAGCTCAAAGTTCTTGGTCGACTGCAGGCGTTTGTCGGCCGGGTACGGCGCGAGCATGGGCTGGCCGGTGGCCGGGTCCATGATCTGCTGACCGTTGGCATCTACCAGGGGCTGGCCTGGCTGGATGGCCGAAGCTGCCGTCTGGGCACCGCCGGTGGTTTGCGGCGCAGAGGCCGGCCCTGGCGGCTGGTTGCTCAAGGCACCCGGCACACCCTGCGGGCTGCTACTGCTGGAGCGCTGCTCATTGACCGACTGCTCACTGCGCAGTGCCGGTTGATCCGGGTTGAATTGCTCGGAGGTGGATTCGACCGCGCTGAAATCGACATCAGCCGACACTTCAGCCTTATAGCGATCATTGCCCAGCACCGGCTGCAGGATGTTGTGCACACGCTGGGTGAGCATGCCTTCCATGCGGCGGCTGTAGTCGAACTGTTTGCCGGCCATGGTCAACTCAGAGTTGCCGACCTGATCGGACAACAGGTTGCCCTTCTGGTCCACCACGGTGACCTGAGACTTGTCCAGTTCCGGCACACTGGTGGCCACCAGGTTGACAATCGCCATCACCTGACCGGCTTCCAGGCTGCGGCCCGGATACAGCTCAACCAGTACCGAAGCACTAGGGCGACGCTCGTCGCGAACGAACACCGAGCTTTTCGGGATCGCCAGGTGCACACGTGCAGCCTTGACGTTGTTCAGGCTGGAAACAGTGCGCGCCAGTTCACCTTCAAGGCCACGGCGATAGCGGGTGGCTTCCATGAACTGACTGGTGCCCAGGCCTTGTTCCTTGTCGAGGATCTCAAAGCCGACATTGCCATCACCTGGCGCCACACCGGCAGCGGCCAGTTTCAGGCGCGCACGGGAAATGTCTTCAGCCTTGACCAGCAAGGCGCCGGAATTCGGTTCAACGTTGTAAGGGATATCGGCAGCGGCCAGGGTGTCCATGACCTGCTTGGTGTCCATGCCGGCCAGGCTGCCGTACAGCGGCCGGTAATCAGGCTGCTGCGACCAGAGCACCACGGCAAAGCCGATAGCGACACTGGCGGCCAACCCGACCAGCAGGCCGACCTGACGCAGCATGGGCATCTGCGAGATGTTTTCCAGAAACGACATGCCGAACAACGGCGGCTTGGGCGCTGGCGCACCGCCTTTGGCGGGCACGTTATCGACGACTGCTTCGGCCATGACTCAATCTCGCCCTTATACCGGCATCTGCATGATGTCTTGATAGGCCTGGACCAGCTTGTTACGCACTTGGGTCAAGGCTTGAAACGATACCGAGGCCTTCTGCGAGGCGATCATCACATCGGTCAGGTCAACGCCGCTGGTACCAATTTCGAAGGCGTTGGACAGTTGCGTGGAAGCCTGCTGAGTGGCGCTGACCTTATTGATGGCCTGCCCCAGCATGTCGGCAAAATCGCTCGAACCGAGCTCAGGTGCGGCTGCCGCTTTAGGCATCGACATGGCGTCCATTTGCATGGCCCGCATGTCCAACATCAATCGATTAAATTCAACACCTTGGCTCATGGACTTCTCTCTCCGACGGCCCGCATTTTTTTGACACTCACGCAGCGGATACGCAGGACTTAGCAACAAAGGTGCCAGCTCTGCGCACAGACCGTGCAAACCCGCGATTATTCACAGCCTTCAGCTGGCGTACAAGCTGGCCTCAACATCCATCCCGGCATCACGCATTTGCGCCAGTTTGTAGCGCAGGGTGCGCGGGCTGATGCCCAAGCGCTCGGCCGCTTCTTTGCGGCGTCCGCGCTCGGCGCGCAAGGTATCGATGATCATCTGGAACTCGTGGCGACGCATGTCGTCGCCCAGCCCTGCAGATATCTCGGCCACCGCTGGCGACGGTGCAACCTTGGGCGGCGTCGCAGTGAACATCGGCACGGCCCCGGCCAGACAAAAATCCGCCGCCTCGATCACCCCGCCCTGCTGCAGGATCAACGCCCGCTGAATGGCGTTATCCAGTTCGCGCACATTACCCGGCCAGGCATAGCCTTGCAGGCAGGCCCGAGCGCCAGAAGACAGGCGCACCGGCGCATGCTTCATTTTATTGACGTGTCGCGCCAGCAAACGCTCAGCCAGCGGCAGAATATCGGCGCTTCGTTCGCGCAGCGGTCGCCAGGCCAGCGGAAACACCGACAAGCGATAGAACAAGTCTTCACGGAAGCGCCCCGCCGCCACTTCGCCGGCCAGGTCGCGGTTGGTGGTGGCCACCACACGGATGTCCAGGGCGATAGGCTTACGCCCACCGACACGCTCCACTTCCCGCTCCTGCAACACCCGCAGCAGCTTGGCTTGCAGCCCAAGGGGCATTTCGGAGATTTCATCGAGCAACAAGGTGCCGCCATCAGCCTGCTCGAACTTACCGGCCTGCGCGGCAATGGCGCCGGTGAACGAGCCCTTCTCGTGACCGAACAGGGTCGCCTCAAGCATGTTGTCGGGAATCGCTGCGCAGTTGATCGCCACGAACGGTTGATCGGCGCGGTTCGATTGCTGGTGAATAAAGCGCGCCAGCACTTCTTTACCGGTACCCGACTCACCGGAAATCAACACGGTGGAATCGCTGCGCGCTACCCGCGCAGCCAGCTCAAGCAATTGCGCACTGGCCGGCTCACAGGCCACCGGCCCTTCATCGACCACACCCGCCACAACGCCCAGGGCATGACGCGCCACCAACTCAAGCAACGCGCGCGGCTCGAAGGGTTTGACCAGGTAATCCACCGCGCCCTGGCGCATGGCTTCAACGGCACGCTCCACCGCAGCATGGGCGGTCATCAACAACACCGGCAACTGCGGCTGACGCGCGCGCAACAAGGCGAGCAGCTGGTGCCCGTCCATGCCAGGCATGTTGACGTCGCTGACCACCAGGCTGAAGGCCTCCTCAGCAACGGCTTCCAACGCCTCTTCGGCTGAACCGACGGCACGATAGGCAAAACCACCGAGCTCCAGGGTATCGCCCAAGGCCTGACGCAGTGCCCGATCATCCTCGACCAGCAGCACCTTGATTGCCTTCATTGCATTTCTCCCTTTACAGCGCGTCTATCAACGGCAAAGTAACCAGCGCACAGGTGCCACGACCCGGCTTCGAACGTAATTGCAGGGCGCCCTGATGCGCCCGCGCCACTGCCTTGACCACCGCCAGGCCGAGCCCGGTGCCGGTGGCTTTGGTGGTAAGGAACGGCTCACCCAAGCGCGCCAGCAAGGCGCTATCAATGCCCGCACCGGCATCACTGATGCACAGGCGCAGCATCTGCCCGCGGCGGTACAGGTGCACTTTAAGGCGCACCGACTCGCCACCGGCTTGCAGGGCATTTTCAATCAGGTTGAGCAAGGCACCGACCAGAGTGTCGCGGTTGCACAGCAGCTCACCCAGATGGCTGTCGCACTGCCAACGCACGGCATGCCCCTGAACATGCACCTGCGCCGCTTGCTGCAGCGCCTGAAACAACGCCTTGGGGGTGATACGGTCGGTCAACGGTAGCTCGCCGCGGGCAAACACCAGCATGTCGCGCACCTGATGCTCCAGCTCGTGCAGGCGCTCTTTGAGATGGCCGGCGAAGCGCTGCTGGGTGTCTTGCGGCAACGCCTGCTCGGCCAGGTGGCTGGCGTAAAGCAACGCCGCCGACAACGGTGTACGGATCTGATGCGCCAGCGAAGCTACCATCCGCCCCAACGACGACAGGCGTTCATGCCGCGCCAGCTCGCCCTGCAGGTGACGGGTTTCAGTCAGATCGTTGAGCAACACCAGTTGCCCCGGCTCGGCATCCAACGAGCGAGTGGCAATCGACAAGCGCCGACCATCACGCAGCGACACTTCATGACCGTCATCGACCCGCGGAGCAAAGCTGCGCGCAATCACCTGACGCCACAGCTCACCCACCAACGGCTCACCCAACAGATCACAGGCCGCCGGGTTGGCTTCACGCACCCGCCCCTGCGCATCAATGACAATGACGCCGCCCGGCAGCAGGTCGAGCAGGTTTTGCAGACGATTGGCCAGGCGTTCTTTTTCGGCCAGCTCAGCCATACGCTGGGCACTGACCACCGCCAGCTCACCCTTGAGTTCGGTGACCCGTGCTTCCAGCAGATTGAACGACTCACTGAGCTGGCTGGAAACCTGATCGAACAAACCCAGGCGAGTTTCCTGCTCGGCGGCGTTCGCCCCCTTCAGATTAGGGACACTGCGGATGGGGGCGGCCTGGGGCATCGTGCTCTCTCGCGTGGCTGACCGTCATAAAACGGTATGTTGCCAGCGATATAGCAATAGACGTGCCGGATACTTGGCCGAAGGTTGCGACGGGTTGCCTTGCACGCCACACAAAGCAGGCAGGACGGGGGTTACAGCCTTGCACTTCGTAGGGATATAAAACACAACGGGGCGCCTGAGCGCCCCGTTGTCGTCAATCAAGCGTCAATCCTCCGCCTGATCTTCACCGTCGCGACGGCTCATGCCGTACTTGCGCATCTTCTCCACCAGGGTGGTACGGCGGATACGCAGACGTTCAGCAGCGCGCGCCACGATGCCGTTGGCATCATCCAGCGCCTGCTGGATCAAGCCTTGCTCCAAGCCACCGAGGTAGTCTTTGAGGTCCAGGCCTTCCGGCGGCAGCATGGCGTGCGTCGAGAAAGTCGGCATGCCACCGTTGATAGCCACGCGCTCTTCCATGTCGGAACGCAGGCTGTCGACCAGATGCTCGTCTTCGTCATCGACGTAGCGGAATTTCTTCGGCAGCTCCGAGACGCCAATCACCCCATACGGGTGCATGATCGCCATGCGCTCGACCAGGTTGGCCAGCTCACGGACGTTGCCCGGCCAGCCATGTCGGCACAGCGACATGATTGCCGCCGAATTGAAGCGGATCGAACCGCGCTTCTCGTGCTCCATGCGCGAGATCAGCTCGTTCATCAGCAGCGGGATGTCCTCGACACGCTCACGCAGCGGGGCCATCTCGATGGGGAACACGTTGAGGCGGTAGTACAGGTCTTCGCGGAAGGTGCCCGCCTCGATCATGCTTTCCAGGTTCTTGTGGGTCGCAGCGATGATGCGCACATCGATGCCCTGGGTCTTGTTGCTGCCCACGCGCTCAAAGGTCCGCTCTTGCAGCACACGCAACAGCTTGACCTGCATCGGCAGCGGCATGTCACCGATTTCATCGAGGAACAGCGTACCGCCATTGGCCAGCTCGAAACGCCCGGCACGGCTGGTGATCGCCCCGGTAAAGGCGCCCTTCTCATGGCCGAACAGTTCGCTTTCCAGCAGCTCAGCCGGGATCGCGCCGCAGTTGACCGGCACGAACGGCGCCTCACGGCGCTTGGAATGGTAATGCAGGTTACGCGCAACCACTTCCTTGCCTGTGCCCGACTCACCAAGGATCAGCACACTGGCATCGGTATCGGCCACTTGCTGCATCATCTGGCGCACATGCTGGATGGCACGGCTGGTGCCCACCAGGCTGCGGAACAGGTTCGGCTCGCGCTGGCGACCGCGCTCACGCGCCTGGTCGTACATTTCGCGGTAAACCTGGGCACGGTGCAGCGAATCGAGCAACTTGCTGTAGCTCGGCGGCATCTCGATGCTGGAAAGAACGCGACGGCGCAGCTCTTCTGGCAACTCGGCAGAAGAAATTTCACCAATTAACAGAACCGGAAGGAACTCATCCCACGCTGCCACTGTCTTAAGCACGCCCAAAAGACTTGCTGGAGCGTTAACGGTCCCGATCAAGACACACAGTACTTCTCGACTGGATGACAACGACTCAACCACCTGCTGCCAATCATGGCTTGAGCAAGTGATATTTTCTTCGCCAAGAAAATTTAAAACCACCGCCAAATCGCGGCGGCGGGCGCTATCGTCATCGATCAGCAGAATTTTGGTTTCACGCCACATGCAATAGCAACTTCCCTAGTCATCTCGGCACCCTTTTCAGGGCAAGCTCGACATCATTCCGACTGAACGGTCAGTGTTCGGACGTCTGAAATTTGAAAACAGCTACTAGTTAAGTCAAAAAACCGCACAGAGTCAAATTTATGGCGCCCTGTTTATGGTTTTGCCCAGCTTCAGCTGAACAAATGGTATACCTTCGCCGCGTTTTTGGCATGCCGGATCTGCGACATCTCATCGACTATTGATTGACGCTCGTCACTTGCAACGGCAATTAGTTGCCGGTAAACACCAAGCAACTCCTCCAGACTGCTGCGCAGACTTTCTTCATTGACCGATGCTTCGGCCAGCACTTCGTCGACACACGAGCGACAACTCACGTCGAGCTCGCTGATTGCCCCCCAGTCACGACTATTCAGGGCACCCAGCAAGGCTTCGCGTGTTTCCTCAATCCTTTGCAGTGCTTGGCTCATGATCTTTACCTCAATGCCAACGGCTTTATTGGGGAGCGATGGCATCCCAGCCGGATTTAACCGTGATCAGCAGACGCGCAACTTCGTCGATCATCTCGACGTTGTTGGTGCTGTTGGCTTCCACCAAGCGGTTGGCCATGTAGCCGTACAGGGCATCCAGTTGATGCACGGCTGCAGGATCTTCGGCTTTTTCAGCATCCAGGCCGTCGCGCAGGCCGGTGATGATGTCGATTGCCTTGCCCAGCATCAGGCCTTTTTGCGCGATGTCGTCACGGGCGATGGCGCCTTTGGCCTGAGCCATGCGATCCAACCCGCCTTCCATCAGCATTTGCACCAAACGGTGCGGGCTGGCTTCAGAGACTTGAGCGTGGGAATTGACCTTCTGGTATTGGCGAAGGGCTCTCATTGGGTTCATGTTGCTACCTCGTTAAAGGCCTCAGGCGAATAAGTGGGCTCTAAGGTTTGTAGAAAAGTCGCCGCTCGGAGACTTTTCTTACAAACCCTAACCAAGGTTTCGACTGTGTGGCAAAAAACTTTAATCCAGCACCCGCGCCCCCTCACCGGGTGCGCGGGCGTGTAACCGATCACTCGGACTTAGCGTTGTTCAGCGAGTTGAGGGTAGTCATCATGCTCGACGCGCTGGCGTTGAGCTGCGCGATCATGGTGTCCATCGCTGTGTACTTCTTGGTCAGCGAGTCTGTCAGCGCCTCCATGCGCCGGTCCAGATCGGCCTGCTCGGTGGTCAGGTCGGTCAACTTGTTGTTGAGGTCGGTGGCACGGGTGGCCAGGCTGCCGGTGGTACCCACGTAGCTGGCGGTGGCCTTGTTCATACGGGTGATCAGGCCAGTGTCGCCGGTAAACAGCTTGGCGATATCGCCTGCGCCTTTGACTACCGCCTTGTCCCACGCCTTATCGTCCAGGCTCAGCAGGCCGGTTTTCTGGTCGGTGGTGATGCCCATTGCCGCGAGGCTGGTAATGCTACCCGAGCCTTTGCCATTGGTCAGTTCGCCACGCAGGCTGGAAACCAGCTGACGCATCGATGCATCGCCGGTCAAAGCACCTGCCGTGGTGGTGGAGGCATCACCGGTAGAGGTGACCTTGGTCTGGGTATTGATCGCGGTCATCAGCGCGTTGTACGCAGTGACGAACGACTGCACCGAGGTCTTCAAGGTGTCGGTGTTGCTGGCCACGGTGATGGTGATCGGCTTGTCTTTTTCCGCAGCGACCAGATCAAGGGTCACTCCACTGATGGCGGAGTCAATCTTGTTGGTTTTCGACTCCATGGCAATGCCGTCGATGCTGTACTTGGCGTTCTGCGCCGGAGCACCTGCAGTAAAGGCGGTGGCCAGTTCGGAGTCACCGCTGAGGGTGATATCCGTGCCTTCGCCAGTAGTGGTCGAACCGATGACCAGACGCGAACCACTGGCGTCATTGAGAATGTTGGCGGTGATGCCCTGGGCCGAAAGCTGGGTGTTGATCTGCTCACGGGTTTCCTGCAGGGTCGCACCGCCAGGAATGATCACGTCATAGCTTTTACCCGACTGGGTAATGGTCAGCGTCTGTGCTTCGTCAGTGCTGTTGGCCTTGCTGGTGGCGCCATCGGCGTACACCTTGCTGGTCAGTTTCGACGAAGTCGCCAGGCTGTCGACGACCACGGTGTATTTACCGCTGGACGCCCCCTCACCGAGGGTGACCTTGACGTTCTTTTCTTCGGAGGTGGTAGCAGCCAGGCCGTTGAAGGCGGCGGCATTGTTCAACTTGGTGATTGCCGCCTGGAACGCTTCGAGCGCCGTCTTTACCGAGCCGACTGCCGACAGTTTGATGGTCGCGTCTTTTTGCTGAGCGGTGATTTGCGCCTGTTTGGGTGCCTTTTCTGCCCCGACCAGCGCCTTGACGATGCCTTGCGTGTCGTAGCCCGAACCTGGGCCGGAAATCGTTGAACTAGCCATTTGCTACTCTCCTTGCGGCTGCCGCTTTCTTGGCGAAAAACGCCTAAGCGGCAATCTGAAACAGGTTTCGTGCCAACTCAAGCCTTGGTGTTGAACAACAGGCTGCTGGCATCGCTCAGATTCTGCGCGAGCTTCAGCGCGGTTTCTGATGGAAGCTGGCGAACTACTTCACCACTGTCGGTGGCGATCACTTTGACCACCACAATGCCGGTGGTTTCATCGATGGAAAAGTCCAGGTTACGGTGGGTAGCCTGTACAAATTCACGCATCTCGGTTACAGCTTTTTCCAGCGCCGCACGCTGCGACTCTTCGGCTGCTGCGGGCTCAGTCTTTTCTGCAGGCTTAGCCTGGGCCGCCTGAGCGCCTTGGGCCTGGGTGACAGCGGCCGGGTACGACGTGTTCAGCTTGATACTCATGTCCATGTCATCACCTCGAAACTGAAAAAAACGAAAGGGCACGTATACGCGCCCTTCCGTTAACTAACCGCTAAACGCTATTACTGAAGCAGCTTCAGAACAGACGATGGCAGCTGGTTGGCCTGGGACAGGATCGCAGTGGAAGCCTGTTGCAGGGTTTGTTGCTTGGTCAGCTCGGCAGCTTCAGAAGCGAAGTCAGCGTCTTCTACACGGCCTTTAGCAGCCGAGGAGTTCTGCGAAATGCTCTGCAGGTTGGCGACGGTGCTGGCGAAACGGTTTTGCACCGCACCCAGCTGCGAACGCTGGCTGTCGATCTGCTGCATGGCGTCGTCCAGAGCCTGGATGGCCTGCTGCGAAGAAGCGGCAGTCAGGATGTTCAGGTCGGAAACGCTGGTTTCCATGGTGGTGGCAGACTTGGTGCCAGCGGCGGCAACAGCGGTCAGACCCAGAGCAGCCAGACCGGTACCGGCAGCGCCGTCCTTGACGGTGATGTCTTTGTCAGCGAACAGGTTCAGGGTGCCGTCGGTGTTTTTGCTGGCGATAACGCCGGTGCTGGCGCTGTTGATCGAAGCAACAACGGCATCGATGGTGTCGCCTTTCTTGAACTTGACTTCAACGCCGTTCAGGTCGATGGAAGTGTCAGCAGTCAGTTTGGCTTGAGTAGTACCAGCCGACAGACCCAGCTGCGACAGCGAACCGGCAGAAGTGTTAGCCAGCTTGATGTCAGCACCGTTGCCCGAAGTCAGCTTGACACGGCCATCGACGAGCTCGGCTTTAGCACCGTTAGCCGTGCCACCTGCAGCGGTTTCCATGGCGGTCAGTACGTTGGCAATGGTGCTGGTTGCAGTCCAGCTAACAGCGTTGCCATTGACAGTAATGGAGCCGGTAGCATCCATTGTGCTAGCAGTGGTAACAGGTACGGCTGCTGTAGTACCTGCTGCGCCCAGGCCAAGCGAGGCCAAACCGTTGGTTGCAGGACCAGGGTTGGTACCCAGCGTGATGTCACTGCTCGACTTCAGGGTCACAATGCCAGCAGCGTCGGCACTTGCAGTAACGCCAGTCTCAGCGGTCTTTTTGTTGATTTCAGTGACTGCAGCGGCGCCAGCGGCAGCACCAGCGGCAGCAGCAGTCAGCTTGACAGTTACACCGTTGATCACCAGCTCATCAGTAGCAAGGGTGGCACCAGCGGCCGCACCGCCTACCTTTTTAGCGACATCGCCGAATGCCGAACCGGTAGTGGTAGCAGCCAGGCCTTTGGGTGCATCGCCATTAACCGAAGCTTCGCTGTAAGTACCTTTCAGCGCAGTGGCGCTGATGTCGGTCATGCCGAACGAAATGGTTTCGTTGGCGTTGGCGCCGATCTGGAACGCAACGTTGCTGAACGAGCCGTCCAGCAGGTTACGACCACCGAAGGTGGTGGTGCTGGCGATACGGTTCAGTTCGCCGACTTTAGCGGTGAATTCTTGCTGCAGGGAAACACGGTCAGCGTCGGATTTATCACCGTTCGCTGCTTGCAGGGCGAGTTCACGCAGACGCTGCAGGGTGTTGGTGGATTCCTGCATTGCGCCTTCAGCGGTCTGGGCGATCGAAACACCGTTGTTGGCGTTAGCGATGGCAACGTTCAGGCCTTTGACCTGGTTGTTCAGACGGTTGGCGATCTGCATGCCAGCGGCGTCGTCTTTGGCGCTGTTGATTTTCAGGCCGGAAGACAGACGGTTCATCGACTGGCTCAGGGCGTCGGAAGCTTTGTTCAGGTTCTTCTGGACACCCAGGGAAGTGATGTTGGTGTTTACGGATAATGCCATTACGAAATCCTCGTTGGATGGATACTGCGGCTTCCGGCCCTGGCAACCGCCGGGTGTGGCCTAGAGAACCTTCGTAATGGTTATCGTCGTGAAAACAGGTTGCTTGAGGGTTTTTTTGAAAATTTTTACTAGCACCGTGCCACCCTTTGTAATTCAAGGGCTTGAACGCCAATAAAAACGGGGCATTGCGCAAAAACTGACGCCAGTAATCCGAAGTCATCCGGTGGGAGCGGGCTTGCCCCGCGAACGCGATCTGGCAGTCACACCGCATCGCGGGGCAAGCCCGCTCCCACCGGCCCTCTAGCGTAAGGCTTACGAGCGATAGAGGATTGCCGAGCCCCACGACAGGCCGACACCAAAGCCACTGATGGCCACGCGCTTCCAGCTGCCGTCGAGCATGTGTTTCTCCAGCAGCAGCGGCACGCTGGACGACACGGTGTTGCCGGTTTCGAGCATGTCCTTGATGAACTTGTCCTTCACCGTCGACTCCGGATCTTCGTCAAAACGACGGGCCACGGCATCAACAATCGCGGCGCTGCCCTGGTGGATGCAGAACGCATCGACATCTGCGGCGGTCAGCCCCGAAGCATCAAGCAGTTCGTTCAGGTGCGCAGGCACTTTGACCAAGGCAAAGTTGAATACCTGACGGCCGTTCATGAAGAAATTGCCATCAGTGAC
The DNA here is from genome assembly GCF_004353925.1 of Pseudomonas sp. H9. Classification (GTDB taxonomy): domain Bacteria; phylum Pseudomonadota; class Gammaproteobacteria; order Pseudomonadales; family Pseudomonadaceae; genus Aquipseudomonas. The sequence continues at coordinate 152,202 of NZ_SMOK01000047.1, forward strand.
TTTCAGGTGCGCAGCACCGGAGCCGTCGGTACCGAAGCGCGCCTGCCCCAGCTGCCAGGTGGCATCTTCGCCCATCCAGGTGGCGGTGGCGGCATCACCGAACAGCATGGTGGTGTTGCGGTCTTCCGGATCAACGATTTTCGAATACGGGTCGGCGGTGATCAGCAGGCCGTTCTTCAGGCCTGCGGCCTCCATGAAGCCCTTGATTGCATACAGGCCATAGACATACCCCGAGCAGCCCAGCGATACGTCAAACGCTGCCACCCGAGTCGACAGGCCGAGTTTGTCCTGGACGATGGCGGCGGTGTGCGGCAAACCTTCTTCGTCACCGTTTTGGGTGACCACGATCAGCGCATCAATGGATTGCGGGTCGAGGCTTGGGTTGTTGGCAAACAACGCCTTGGCGGCCTCTACGCAGAGGTCTGAGGTTTCTTGCTCATCGTCCTTGCGCGGCAGAAAGGTCGAACCGATCTTGCCAAAGATGAAGGTCTCATCCTTGCCGAACTTCGCACCCTGGGCATAGTTGTCCAGGCCAGCGGGGGGCACGTAACTCGCGATACTTTTAATGCCAATCATTCTGGCTTCCCAATCAAAACAGCCAAAGACCGCCGCTCGCTAAACTGAGGGCGCCAAAAACCGGGCCTGCACTGCCCTGAAGCTACACACTAAAAATCGGCAACAAATTCTTGCAAATGCCACCAACAGGATACAGGGAAGATGCCCGATCCGACTCATTGGTCACACTCAATTACCATAAGTCGAGGGCTACAGGCATTCTCACAGGCAAAAAAAACCGGTAGGAGCGGGCTTGCCCCGCGATTGCGGTGTGTCAGTCACATTGCAATCGCGGGGCAAGCCCGCTCCCACCGGAGGGTGTTTTGGGCGGCTTAGAGCTTGTTGAACAAGCTCAGCTGCGACAAGCGTGCAAAGGCCAACTGTGAGGCCTCCAGCATCGCCTGCTGCAAGGTCAAGGTGATCGCCGCCGTCGACATATCGGTATTACCAATAGCCGCCTGGGTGCTCTTGTTGGCCAGGTCCAGGCTGATGTTCTCCTGCTTCTGGATTTCCAGCGAGTTACCCCGCGCACCGATCGAGCCACGCGTGATGTCCATGCGCTCACGGGCACTGGCGATGTTGGAAATCGCCGAATCTACCGCCTGCTTGAGGGCAATCGATGTCTCGCCATCGGTCACTGGCTTGTCCAGCGCGGTACGCAACTGCGCCAGGGTATCAAGCACGTTCTGGGTCTTGTGGGTATTGGCCGTCACGCCGAACTGATCACCGGCCTTTGGCGGGCCGTCGAACTGATAGGTAACACCGGCGACGGTCAGGGCGTTGCCAGCCCCGATGGTGCCGCTGGCCACCGGCTTGCTGTCAGCGGTGTAAGGCTGGGCATACAGCTCGTAATCAGTATCGCTGGTGAACTTGAGCAGCGCCCCGCCACTGGGGAAGGTGCTGCGATAGTCATCATTATCGCTGATGCTGGTACCGGTGACCTGCGCCGTAGACGGGTTACCGGCACCACGCGAGGCGTTGATGGTGTCGGGGCGCGCACCGAAGGTGAACTCATGCCCGGCAATGACGGCGTCAGGATCATCACCGTCCTTGAGGGCGATGTTGATCTCCAGATCGACACCGCGGAAGGAGATCATGTTGCCGCCTTCAGCGTTGCGGTCGAAGGTGCCGTTGGTAGCGGTTTCGCTGGTGACGTCGTTACCGTTGGCATCCTTGATGCTGTACTGCGTTGCGCTGGTGAAGGTGATGGTATACGGCTGACCTTTACCAAACGAACTGTTATAGGTGTTGACCGAGGTCATCAGGCCCTGAGACAAGCCGACACGGCCGTCGTTAGGCAGTGGCGCCTGCAGGCTGGTCTCGGTCCGGCTGTTGTTGATGGCCTGATCGAAAACGCTGTAACCGCTGTCGTTGGTGGCCAGGAACAGGGTATCGGAGACCTGCAGGCTGAGCTGGGTCTGATCACCCTGATAGCTGTAGGTACCGTCGCTGTTGCGCACGTAAGGCGGCTGCGAAGTCTTGGAGCCGCCAAACAGGTAGTTGCCATTGGCATCACGGGAATTAAGCAGGCCGAAGACGTTGGCTTCGATCTCTTTGATCTCGGCACTGATCGAGGCCCGGTCGGCATCGCTCAGACTGCCGTCACCGGCCTTCAAGGTCAGCTCGACGGCCCGTTGCAGCGCGTCGTTGATGGTCGAAAGCACGCTTTCTTCCTGCAACAGCGCGTTGTTCACGGTGGTCATGTTGGCGTCATATTGACCCAACAAGGCGCTTTGCTGCTGCAACAACAGCAAACGCGCAGCACCGACCGGATCATCCGCCGCAGTCTGGATGCGAATACCCGACGACACCTGCTCCGAGGTTTTGGCAGTGTCGGAGAAATTCTTCGAGTAGCTGTTGGCGCTGGTCTCATAGAACTGAGCAGTGGAAATACGCACGGTCGGCTACTCCTTACAGGGCGTTGATCAAGGTGCTGAAGGTTTCTTGCGCGGTCTTGATGATCTGCGACGACGCGGTGTAGTAGTGCTGGAACTTCACCAGGCTTGCGGCTTCGTCATCCAGGTTGACCCCGGAAACCGAAGCGCGCCCAGCCTTGGCCGAATCCAGCACGGCACCGCTGGCGGTGCTGTCGATCTTGGCCTGGTTGGCCTTGGCCCCGACCCGCTCGACCAACGAGGCATAGGCCGAGGTGAAGCTGGTGCCTGCACCTGCGCCGGTGCCGACCGTGGCCTTGGTTTGCAGGTCGAGCAGCGACTGGGCGTTGCGGTTGTCGGATTTACCCTCGGCGTTGAACGCCAGGGTGAAGCTGTCATTGCCCGCCGGGCTGCCGCCAACGGTGGTTTCGACACTGAAGGTACGCGGGTTGCCGCTACCATCGAGGATCGGCGCACCCGAGGCGTCGCGCATCGGCACATTGATCGACAGTTTGTTGTCCTGGCCCGGCACAATGGTGCCTGAGCCAATCTCGGCGCCTTTGGAGTCGAACAACTTGTAACCTTGCGTGCCGCCACTGGCGTCGCTGAACACCACGCGCACCGGCATGGAGTGCTTGATCGCCTCCTGCATTTGCGCCTGCTCGGCACCACCGTAAATATCCAGGCGCTCGCCCAGGTTCGGCTGGGTGATGGTGCCGGTACCGCCATTGCCGCCACCGGCAGTGGCGCTGATCGGGCCGGCAAATGCCAGCTTGTTGGCGTCGGTCAGCACCGTATCGATGCTGCCAGCTGCCGCACGGGTCGGAATGACCTTGAAGCTGTCACCCGCCGCCAGGGTGCCGCCGTTGAGCGACAGGGTGAAACCGTCAATTTCCGGTGCTGGGTCCTGGTCGATGGCGAAAGGGCCCATCTCGGTGCCATCGGAGCGGCGCACGGTGTAGTTCTTGTCGCTGGTGAACTTGACCTCATAGTCGTACGTGCTCAGCGCACCGCTGTTGGTGATGGTCACGTTGAGGTTGCCAGAGCCTGCGCTGTTGCCCGACGACGCCAAGCTGCGTTGGCTGATCGCGGCGGCGCTGTTGATGCTGGAGAACAGCCCGCTGCCGAACTGGCCATTGGCATCCAGGCCCTGCCCCAACTGGCTGTTGATCGTGTCGGCAACTACCAGCGCCACACGCCCCAGTTCGTTCATCGACGGGTTGAGGACTTCATCGCGATAGCGCAGCAAGCCACCGATCTGCCCGCCACTGACCACCGAGGTGACGTCAGAACTGAAGGTCTGATAATTGATGCTGATGCTGTACTGGCTCTTGTCGGTGGGGCTCGGCCCGACCGACAAGGTGTTGGCCTGGTAACCGGTGACCAGCGATTGGCCGGTACCCAGGTAGACGTCGAGGTTGCCGTCACGCTCCTGTACGGTCACGCCGACCAGTTCATTGAGCTGACGCACCGCTTCGTTGCGCGCATCGATCAGGTTGTTGGGGGTGTTGCCCGAAGCCGACATCTGCACGATTTGCTTGTTGTATTCAGCAATGTTGGCGGTCAGTTTGTTGACCTGCCCGGTCATGGTGTCGAGCTGGGAGTTGATGTTGTCGTTCTGCTGGCTCATCTGCTTCGAGATGGCGTTGAAACGGTTGCTCAGGGTTTGCGCCTGAGTCAGCAGCAGCTGGCGCGAGGCAACATCACTGGGCGACGCCGAGGCGGTCTGCAAGGCGGAGAAAAACGAGGTGAGCACCGAGCTGATGCCGGTGTCGCGGTCGGCCAGCAACTTGTCGACGCTGGTGATCTGATCCTGGAAGGCAAGTGCATCGGTGTTCAGCGACGTGGCGGTTTGCAGCTGATTATCCAGGTAGCTGTTGTAGATGCGGCGAACATCCGACAGCGTGGTACCGGTGCCGATAAAGCCGACACCAATGTTCTGCATGCCACCAGCGACCTGCACTGCCTGCTGGCGCGAATAACCCGACGTCGCCGCGTTGGCGATGTTGTTCGAGGTAATCGCAAGTGCGGCCTGGCTGGCATTCAGGCCACTCAGCCCGATCGAGATCAGATTCGACATTCTTCAGTCCTTATAGATTCGTGGTACCGCCAGCCAAGGCGTATTGCGGGGTTGGCTGCAACTGCCGGGCAATGCTGATGATCTTGCGCGCGTAGTCAGGGTCGGTGGCGTAGCCGGCCTTTTGCAGCTCTTTGGCAAACTGTTCCGGGTTATCGGCCGAACTCACGGCATCTTTATAGCGCGCGTTGTTCTGCAACAGGCTGACCAGGTCATGGAAGCTGTCTTGATAGGAATCGTAGGAGCGGAACGCTGCCGTCTCCTTGACGAACTGGCCGTTACGGAACTCGCTGGTAATCGCCCGCGCCTGATCGCCTTGCCAATTGCCGGTGGCCTTGATGCCAAACAGGTTGTGACTGCTGCTGCCATCAGCCTGACGCATGACCGACTTGCCCCAACCAGTTTCCAGTGCGGCCTGCGCCACCAGATAGCGTGGGTCGATGCCAATACGCTTGGCGGCCTGCTCGGCCATCGGCAACATGGTGGCGACGAAATCATCCGAAGAACTGAAGGCACGCTTGGCGGGTGCCAACGGCGGCTGGGCCACGGCACGGCCGTAAATGCGCATCTCGCTCGGTGCGGCAAAAGTTTGCGCTGGCTGCCAGTCACCCTTGGCCACCGCATCACCGATCGCTCGACCAGGAATCGGCGCGGTGTTGGTGGTAGCCGCAACGCCACCGGCAGATGGCACCAGCCCCGCCAGCAGGCGATCAGTGAGCTTGCCCGGCAAGGCCAGGCGACGCGAGTTGAGTGCCGCCACGTCGTTGCGCGTACTCACATCGCTGACGCGATCAGCCACACCGACTGCTGTGGCACCAAGGGCACGCGGCTGCACGTCAAAGCGCGGGAACGGGCTGGTGTTCACCGAGGATGCTTTCTGCTTGGCCAACTGACGCATCAGCACATCTTGCAAGCCAATACCGCCGCCTTCGCGCGACATGCTCACCGCCAGCTGCTGGTCGTACATCTGCTGGTATTGCTTGGTGGTTTCGGTATTGAGCGGGTTGTCCTTGGCCAGCACATCGCTGGCCGAACGCATCGACTTGAGCATCTCGTTGAGAAACAACGATTCGAATTCCTGCGCCACCTTGCGCAGGTTGGCTTCGCTGTCGCGGTCACCAACCTTCAACGAGCTGAGCCGATTAAGGTCGGTGTAGGCACCGCTGTCAGACATCGACGCCATTGGATTTTTTGGCATTTCCATGTGCCAGCCCTCAGATCACGATCAGGTCAGCTTGCAACGCGCCGGCCTGTTTCAACGCTTCAAGGATCGCCATCAGGTCACTCGGCGCAGCCCCAACCTGATTCACAGCGCGAACGATTTCATCCAGCGTGGTGCCCGGGCCGAATTTGAACATCGGCTTGGCTTCCTGCTCGGCATTGACCCGCGAGCGCGGCACCACTGCCGTCTGGCCATTGGAGAACGGCCCCGGCTGGCTGACAATCGGGTCTTCGGTGATGGTCACGGTCAGGCTGCCGTGGGTGACCGCCGCTGGCGAGACCTTGACGTTCTGACCAATAACGATGGTGCCGGTACGCGAGTTGATGATGACCTTGGCCACCGCCTGCCCCGGATCGATTTCCAGGTTCTCGAGGATCGACAGGTAATCGACACGCTGGCTCGGATCGAGCGGCGCGGTGACTCGCACCGAACCACCGTCCACAGCTTGAGCGACGCCAGGGCCAAGCAGTTCGTTGACCTTGTCGACGATGCGCTTGGCGGTGGTGAAGTCCGGGCGGTTAAGGTTCAGGGTCAGGCTGTTGCCCTGGTTGAAACCGCTAGGCACAGCACGCTCAACCGAGGCGCCACCGGGAATCCGCCCGGCCGACGGTACGTTGACGGTGATCTTTGAGCCGTCGCGACCTTCGGCGTCAAAACCGCCCACCACCAGGTTGCCTTGGGCAATGGCGTAGACGTTGCCGTCGATACCCTTGAGCGGCGTCATCAACAGGCTACCGCCGCGCAGACTCTTGGAGTTACCAATCGATGAAACGGTGATATCGACCACCTGCCCCGGCTTGGCGAATGGCGGCAGGTCGGCATGCACCGACACTGCGGCCACGTTTTTGAGCTGCACGTTGCCCGAGCCTGCCGGCACCTTGATACCGAACTGCGAGAGCATGTTGTTGAAAGTCTGCAGGGTGAACGGCGTCTGGGTGGTCTGGTCACCCGTGCCATTGAGGCCCACGACCAAGCCATAACCGATCAACTGGTTACTACGCACGCCGGAAATACTGGCGATGTCCTTCAGGCGTTCGGCCTGCGCGACAACGGCAACTGACATCAAAAGCGCTGCGGTAATCAGCTGCTTGAAGTTGAACATGGTCATTCGAACCTAGAAAGGCCAAAGCGGGCTGATGAAGAAACGGTCGAGCCAACCGGGCTGGCTGGCATCGGCAAAGGAGCCGGTTCCCGAGTAAGTGATGCGCGCATCGGCCACCCGGGTCGAGGGCACGGTGTTGTCGGTGGCAATGTCATCGGCACGCACCATGCCGGCGATCCGCACCAGCTCGTCGCCGGTGTTGAGGGTCAGCCACTTCTCACCGCGCACGGCAATGATGCCGTTGGGTAGCACATCGGCCACAGTGACGGTGATCGAACCGGTCAGGCTGTTGCCCTGCCCGGCTTTACTGTCACCCTTGGTCGCACGGTCACCGCTGTAGCCGGCGCTCAGGCTCAGGTCGCCATCGCTGAACGGGTTGTTGGTGGTCATGGACGAACCGAACAACGAGGTCAGGCCAATGTCGGCCTTACTGTTCTTGGCGATTTGCGAGTTGGCGTTTTTGCTTGCCTGCGTACGCTCATTCAGGGTGATGGTGATGATGTCACCGACCCGGAACGCCTTGCGGTCGCTGTACAGGTTCTGGTCGAAACCAGCCTGGTAGATCGAGCCGTTGTTGGCCGCTGCCGGTAATGGCGTGCGCGGCAATACCGGCGCGTAGTACGGATCATTGGGCTTGGGCGTCGGCGCAACGCAACCGGCCAGCACGGCGATCCCACTCAGGGCTAGTACAGAAAACAAACGACTCATGACTCTGACCTCACGGTGTAACAGGCGCCGATCAAGCGACCTTCAAGGCTTCACTTACAGGTTCTGGGTAACGAACGAGAGCATCTGGTCGGCAGTGGAAATGACCTTGGAGTTCATCTCGTAGGCACGTTGGGTGGTGATCATGTTGACCAGCTCTTCCACGGTGCTGACGTTGGAGTTTTCCAGGGTCTGCTGCTGCACCACACCAAAACCGTTCAGACCTGGCGTACCGATTTGCGGTGCGCCACTGGCTGCGGTTTCCAGGAACAGGTTGCCGCCCACCGCCTGCAGGCCGGCCGGGTTGATGAAGTCGGCGGTCTGGATATTGCCGATCACCTGTGCAGCCGGGTTACCGGCGGTAGTGATCGACACAGTACCGTCACGGCCAACGGTGAAGGTTTGCGCTTCAGGCGGAACCACCACCGCCGGTTCCAGGGCGAAGCCGCTGGCGGTGACGATCTGACCGTCGGAGTTCAGGTGGAAGGTACCGTCACGGGTGTACGAAACAGTGCCATCGGGCTGCAGAATCTGGAAGAAACCGCGACCGTCAACGGCCATATCCAGCGGGTTCTCGGTTGTCTGCAGGCTGCCAGCGATGAAGCTTTTCTGGGTGCCAACGATGCGCACACCGGTACCGGTTTGCAGGCCCGAAGGCAGCTCGCTGTCCTGAGTCGATTGCGCGCCCGGCTGGCGCTGGGTCTGGTAGAGCAAATCCTGGAACTCGGCACGATCACGTTTGAAGCCGGTGGTCGAAACGTTGGCCAGGTTGTTGGAAATGACGGTCAGGTTTTTGTCCTGTGCGGACAGACCGGTTTTACTGACATATAGAGCTGGAAGCATGCCGTTCTCCTCGCGCGCCTGTATTCCGGCGCTACGCCTGTGTGATTAGCCGATCTGCAAAACCCGAGCCATGGCTTCGTCGCCTTCTTTGGCCGTGGTCATCATCTTGATGTGCAGTTCGAATTGCCGAGACAGCGCCAGCACCGAGGTCATTTCCTCAACCGCATTGACGTTACTGTTCTCAAGGAAGCCCGACACCAGCTTGACGTTGGCATCGGCCGGCGCAGGTTGGCCGGTGGTGGTGTGAATCAGGCCGTCCGGACCTTTGGTCATGGTCTTGAGGTCGGGGTTGACCATCTTGATCCGGTCGACTTCGGCCATCACCCGCGGGCCTTCGCCCATGGCGCGGATGGAGATGGTGCCGTCTTCACCCACTTCGATTTTCTGCTCCGGCGGCACGGCAATCGGCCCACCGTTGCCCATCACCGGCATACCGTTGCCGGCACGCAGCACACCCAGGGCGTCGATGTTCATGCTGGCGGTGCGCACATAAGCTTCGCTGCCGTCCGGGGCCTGCACGGCAATAAAACCGTCACCGCCAATGGCAACGTCGAGGTCACGGCCGGTTTCCATCAAGGAGCCGGGAGTGAAGTCGGTTGCCGGGCGTTCGGTCATGGCATAGGCACGCGCCGGAAAGCTGTCACCGAACACCGGCATCGAGCGAGCCTGTTCCAGGTCACGCTGAAAACCGCTGGTAGAAATGTTCGCCAGGTTGTTGGCATGGGCCTTTTGCGCCAGCGCGTTTTGACTGGCGCCGGTCATGGCCACGTAAAGCATCTTGTCCACAGGATCTCCTCTGCACGAACCCTTGTCGCGCTGCCACCTTGGCAAGCATTAAGCAATTATCGAACCAGCACGGGAAAAGCCCCGTATTCCGGGGCTTTGAGGGATGACGCCAGGCATCTGCCGTCAGTTTGTCGGCGAACTGTTGCCGCCTGCGGCAACCACAGCTTCACAAGGTGCGGCAACCGGCATTGTTGTACGGCCCCGAATGCCGCACCCAACCTTCGCCGGGATCGACTTGCGAACACATCAAGCGCCCGGTCACCCGACTCTGCCACTGATACCAGGGCGCTGGCGCTGCCTGCGCGGCACAGACCAACAGCACCCCCACCACACCGATCCAAGTTTTCACCCCTACCTCCCAACCTCCCCGTAGGATCGGGCTTGCCCCGCGATAGCGGCATGTCAGATAAACCGCTATCGCGGGGCAAGCCCGCTCCTACAGGGGTGCAGCTAAATAAAAAAGCCCCTGCAGGCAGGGGCTTGGCACCGCACAAAGCATCAAGTCATTTGAATGATGGTTTGCATGATGGTGCTTTCAGTGGAAATGGTTTTGGCGTTGGCCTGGTAGTTACTCTGCGCCTTGATCAGGTTAACCAGTTCACCAGTCAGGTCGACGTTGGAGTCTTCCAATTGGCCGCCATAGATCTTGCCCATGGTACCGGTACCTGGATCACCGATGATCGGCACGCCCGAAGCGTACGATTCGGTCCAGGCAGTGCCGCCCACTGGGGTCAGGCCCTGAACGTTGGCGAAGTTGGCAATCGCCACCTGGCCGATCACTTTGTCTTGGCCGTTGGTGAAGTTGGCGAACAGGTTACCGCTCTGGTCGACAGTCAGGCCGCTCAGCTCACCAGTGGCGTAGCCATCCTGGTTTTTCGCGGTGGTGGCCGAAGCAGCGTTGTACTGAGTGGTTGCCAGCATATCCAGGGTCACGCCGCCGACTTTGGCCGTAGCACCGTTTTCAACCCAATTACCTGCCGCGTTTTTCTCGGCTGGCTTCCAGCCTGCAAGCTGGAAGGTCTTGGTGTCGGTGATGGTCAAGCCACCGGTTACCGGGCCTGCGGTCATGGCCGCAGTGTCCAGGCTACCGTCGGTTTTGAACGGCAGCTTGTTGACCAGCGGGGTGGTCAGCGACGGGTCAGCCGGGTTGCGACCATCAATGGTGGTGTACATGGTCCAGGAGTTAGTACCAGCGTCTTTGACGAAGTACTGGTTCATCTGGTGGGCATTACCCTGGCTGTCGTAGACGTCGGTGTTGAAGGTGTAGTTGTAGCTACCCACTTCAGACGGATCGAACGGCGCAATCTTAGGCTCGGTAGCGCTGGAATTGAGGTTCAGCGTTTCGGTAATCCGACCGGTCGGGTTGGGCGCAAGGTTGGAGGTGTCGATCTGCAGATCGGTGAGCACGCCCTTGATGACCTTGCCATCGCTATCCACACCATAGCCCTGCAGCTTGGCGCCCTGGGCGTTGACGATGTTGCCTGCCTTGTCGCTGTAGAACGCACCGGCACGGGTGTAGACCTTGGTACCGTTATCGCTCATGGCGAAAAAGCCGTTGCCGTCGATGGCCAGGTCCAGGCTCTGGCCGGTGCCGCTGAAGTTACCCTGGGTGAACATCTGCGACACCGCAGCAGTGGTCACGCCACTGCCGATGGTGGTGCGGCTACTGGTGCCGCGAATCGACGAGGCATACTGGTCAGCGAATTCGGTACGCGACGATTTGAAGCCGGTGGTGGCGACGTTGGCAATGTTGTTGCCGGTGACGCCCAGTGCTTTGTTTGCTGCGTAAAGCCCGCTCAGACCGATATTGAAAGACATGTGCTCACTCCTGCCGCTTTATCGGCCCTAGATTCCAATGGATTGAATTTTCGACAGCGCGATGCTGCCGAGCCCAGCCAGATTCAGCATCATTTCCGAACCGTTGCTGCCCATGGTTACGCTGGTGACCGAGGCTGGCAGGTTGGTCGTCATCGTTTTCGCCGTGCCGTCGATGGTTCCTGAGGCCTTGAAGGTATAGGTACCAGCAGGTGCAACTTCGCCGTCGCTGTCCTTGCCATCCCAGGTAAAGTCGACCTGGCCGCCTTTCTGACTGCCCAGATCAAGCGTTCGCACCAGATCGCCGTCACTGTTGTAGATACCGACCGTGGTCAGCGTGCTGGACGAAGTCAGGTTCATCGAACCTTTCATTTCCTTGCTGGTGTCGACCACTGCTTTATCGGTTTCCACCACCACATTGCGGCCCACCAGCGAAGACGCCTGCAGGGCAATCGACGACAGGAATGCACCACCAATGGTGGCAACCGACTCGTTGAGCGTCTGCATGCTTTCCAGGCTGCTGAACTGCGCCAGTTGCGCCACAAACTCGCCGTTTTCCTGAGGATCGAGCGGGTTCTGGTTCTTCATCTGCGTGACCAGCAGCTGCAGGAACGCATCTTTGCCCAAAGCGCTGCCGGCGTTGCCGGTATTCGGGTTATTACCCGTGGTCTCAGGCTTTTGTAGCGACTGCAGCACTGCGTTGCTGACACCCGCGGTCGTGTTGGTTGTGGTCATCCAGCTACTCCTGTTACTGACCCAGGGTCAGGACCTTCTGCATCATGGTCTTGGCCGTATTCATCAACTCGGCGTTGGTCTGGAACGAGCGACTGGCAGAAATCATGTCAGCCATTTCTTCGACCACGTTAACGTTCGGGTAGTAGACGTAGCCGTCTTTATTGGCCGCCGGATGGTTCGGCTCGTAGCGCGCCTCGAGGTTGCTTTGATCCTCGACCACGCCGAGCACCTGAACGCCCTGCCCGGCGGCATCCTGATCCTGGAACAAGGATTGACTTACACCGCCCTGAGCTTGCTGGAAGGTGGTGGCAAAGACCGGGTGACGGGCACGGTAAGTCTGGTCGATGCTCGACGACACCGTTTCAGCGTTAGCGATGTTCGAGGCGACGGTATTCAGACGCGTGGTCTGGGCACTCATGCCGCTACCGGCAATGTTGAAGACACTGGCGAGGGACATGACTTACTCTCCGCGCAGGGCCGATACCAGCCCTTTGAATTTACTGTTGAGCAGCGTGAAGCTGGCTTGGAAACCCACGGCGTTTTCCGCGTAGCTCGACTGCTCGAGCTGGGCATCGACGGTGTTCTGGTCGATCGACGGCTGCATTGGCGTGCGGTACTGCAAGGCTTCATCACTGAGACTCACGCCCTCGGCTTCGATGTGCCGGGCATTGGTACGGTCCAGCGCGAAATGGCCCTTGCTGGTTTGCTCAGCCTGTGCGGCCAGCACTGAAGCGAAGCTCATGTCACGCGCCTTGTAGTTAGGCGTGTCGGCGTTAGCGATGTTATTGGCCAGCACTTCAGCGCGCTGAGCGCGAAAGCCCAATGCCTTTTCGTGAATACCAAGCGCTTTGTCGAAGCTGATGCTCATGTCGGGGAAACCTTCGAAGGTTTTTCGTTGACTGAGCTAGAGCAAGAGCCATGCCAAAAAACAAAACCCCGTAAATACGGGGTTTTGGATGTCTTGCCATCGGCGGCAATGCCAGAAAAGCGGCAAAGGCTTTCCGCCTGGCGCCAGCAAAGCGGCAATTACTACCTACGGTAGGAGCGGGCTTGCCCCGCGATGCGGTGTGCCAGGTAGGTCGCTGTCGCGGGGCAAGCCCGCTCCCACCGGTTATTTGGCTTGGTAGATGATGCCGGGGCTGCACTGAACCATCTGGTAATGGTCTGGCAGGCCGTTGAGCGCTTCAGAGGCGCCAAGGAACAGGTAACCACCTGGCTTGAGCGTGCTATGGATACGCAGCAGGATGTCTTTCTTCACCTGGGCCGAGAAGTAGATCAGTACGTTGCGGCAGAACACGATGTCGAACTTGCCCAGGCTGGCGTAGCTGTCGAGCAGGTTGAACGAACGAAATTCCACGCGACTGCGAATCGGCGCCTTGACCGCCCAGCGGCCTGGCCCCTTCACATCGAAATAGCGCTGCAGGCGTTCCTGCGATAAGCCACGGGCAATGGCCAGACTGTCGTACTCGCCCGTCTTGCAGTTAGTGAGCATGGCACCCGACAGGTCGGTGGCGACAATCTGCGCGCCCATCTTCAGCTGACCAATGTTACTGCGCTCGAACTCATCGATGGCCATGGAAATCGAGTACGGCTCCTGCCCCGAGGAACAGGCGGCCGACCAGATGCGCAAACGCTGGCCAGGGTTGGCCTTGATCTGCTCAGGCAAGACTTTGTTCTTCAGCACTTCAAAGGGGTAGGTATCACGAAACCACAGGGTTTCGTTGGTGGTCATGGCATCGACCACCTGTTCGCGCAATCCACTGCGCGGCTGGCTTTGAATGCGCTGTACCAGTTCGGTCAGGGTTTTGATGCCCTGCTGCTCCATCAGCTTGTTGAGACGGCTGGAGACCAGGTACTGCTTATTTTCGCCCAGCAGGATGCCACAGGCTTTTTCCAGGAAGACCCGGAACTGTTCGAAATCCAAATTACCCGTAGACACTGATGCCGCCTCTTAAATCATGTGAACTGCCAGGGGCTGCCCCCTGGCCGTTAGTGCGTGGCCTTGATGCGGTCGACAACGCGCTGGGCGAGGTCGTCCGGCTTGAACTTGGCCAGGAAATCATCCGCCCCGACCTTTTTCACCATCGCCTGGTTGAACACCCCGGAGAGCGAAGTATGCAGGATGATGTGCAACTTTTGCATGCGCGGGTCGCTGCGGATCTCGGCGGTCAGGGTGTAGCCGTCCATCTCCGGCATCTCGATATCGGAGATCATCATCAGGAACTCTTCTTCCGGACGCTTGCCTTCATCGACCAGCTTGCGCAGGTAATCCAGTGCCTGACGACCATCATTGAGCGCCACCACTTCCACCCCAACCGTCTGCAGGCAACGGCTAACCTGCTTACGTGCCACCGACGAGTCATCGACTGTCAGCACCCGCAGTAACACGGCCTTGTCCTGCACCTCGGCATCGACGACACCATCTGAGATCGACTCGGAGGTCGGCGCAACTTCGGCGAGGATTTTCTCCACGTCGATGATCTCGACCATCTTGTTGTCGACCCGGGTCACCGCGGTCAGGTAGTGATCGCGCCCGGTGCCCTTGGGTGGCGGATGGATCTCTTCCCAGTTCATGTTGACGATGCGCTCCACCGAATGGACCAGAAAGCCCTGGGTCTTGGTGTTGTACTCGGTGATGATCACAAAGCTCTTGCTGACATCTTCACTCAGACCGGGCATACCGGTCGCCATCGCCAGATCGAGGATCGGGATGGTTGCCCCACGAATATTCGCGACACCGCGCACTACCGGGTTGGACTTGGGCATCACGGTCAGGGGTGGGCATTGCAGCACTTCCCGCACCTTGAACACGTTGATCCCGTAGAGCTGCTCGCCATTGAGGCGAAACAGCAACAGCTCCAGACGATTCTGCCCCACCAGTTGCGTGCGCTGGTTCACCGAATCCATTACACCCGCCATGCCAGACTCCTTCACCAAACGCTTCAAGCTTTGTACCCAGTGTCGGCACGCGCTTTGCTTTTTTTAATCGTATGAACACGAAAACGACATTTTTCCGACGCCTGACCTGCCCGCTGCCCGGCTTCCTTGCTGCGCTGTGCCTGCTGGTCCCTGGCGTTCGCCCGCTGGCTGACGCTTTTACCTTGCCTGAACAGCTTATCGGTGTCACCCAGGGGTTTCTTGAATTCACCGTGGAAGACTACCTGGCCAGCAGCCAGACCGAAGGGCGTTACGAGATCCAGGTCAACAACCTTGACCCGCGCCTGCGCATGCCGCTGTGCGACCAACAATTGGACGCCAGCCTGGAAAGCCCGGCACAACCGCTGGGCCGTGTGACGGTGCGAGTACGCTGTGAAGGCACGTCGCCATGGACGGTATTTGTTCCAGCCCAGGTCCGCCTGTTCCGCAATGTCGTCACCGTGGCGCGACCACTCAAGCGCGAAAGCATTGTGGGTGAGCAAGATGTCATGTTGCGCGAACGCGATGTCGGCTTGCTCAACCAGGGGTTTCTCAGCAGTCTTGATCAGGCAATCGGCTTCAAAGTCGTGCGCCCGACCGTGATGGATCAGGTGCTGACCCCGCAACACCTGGAACAAGCTGAGGTGATCCGCAAGGGCGATCAGGTGGTGATCACCGCGCGCAGCGGCACGCTCAGTGTGCGCATGCCTGGCGAAGCCTTGAGCAAAGGCGGCCAGAGCGAGCAGATCCGGGTGCGCAACCTCAATTCCAAACGGGTGGTCAAGGCCAGGGTCACCGGCCCAGGCCAGGTCGAAGTGGCCATGTAAACGAGGAAACCGAGAACAACGCTAGCGATCAGGAACTGCTTTTCCTAAACTGTGTCCATTGGGTGCCCGGAACGTAGCGCGCAGTTTGTAAAGAATTGCGCCTAAAGTTTCTCTCGGTGTGGCCGAAAACAAGGCAAGCGTCCCTATACCCAGAGGTTTTCTGATCATGGTCATCGACTTTAGTCGTTTGAATAACTCTCCGTCGGTTGCCGGCGTGCGCACTGGCAATAGCCAGGAAAGCACCGCCAGCAATACCGCCGCCAAGGCCGACACGGTCAGCCAGGCTGGCACCAGCGGGGAAACCGTACACCTGAGCCACGAGGCCCAGCAGTTGCAAAAGGTCAGCGATCAGCTGCGCGATCAGCCGGTAGTCAACAGCGCCCGCGTGGCGGAGTTGAAAAAAGCGATTGCCGACGGTAGCTACCAGGTCGACAGCAATCGTGTCGCCAGCAAACTGCTTAATTTCGAAGCCCAGCGCTAGCCCCCTGGCGCGCTGACTTCAGGACGCTTGAACCAAAGAGCCAGCCATGCACGACACTACCTTGCTGCAATTGATCGAAGACGATTTTGCGCCAGCGCAACAAATGCTTGAATTGCTGCAGACCGAAGCCATCGCCCTGCTCGGCCGCGACATGCCGTTGCTGGAAAACCTTCTGGCACGCAAGCAATCGCTGGTGATCCTTCTCGAACAGCAAGGTCAGCGCCGCAGCCAACTGCTTGCCAGTCTTGGCTTGAGCCAGGACCGCGAGGGCGTTCAGCAATTGGCCAGCCAATCGCAACTGGGCGAACGCCTCATGCAACAACTCGACGCGCTAAGCAAGCTGCTCGCCGACTGCCAAGCGATCAACGAGCGCAACGGCCGCTCGATCCAGCTTCAGCAAAACAGCACCGCCAACCAGATCAGAATTCTCATGGGCGGCGAATCGCCGTCGCTCTATGACGCGCGCGGATCGACCTCCCCTCTTGCCAAGCCTCGGACGCTCAGCCAGGTTTGATTCCCTGTATCAAGGCACGGAACATACTGGCAGAATGCCGTTACTTGCGTGTGCCGTTTTTGCCTGGAGATTGATTACCCGTGTTCAATGAAGCAGAAGCTCCGCAGCCGCCAAAGGTGTTGACGACCCCTTTGGAAATCGCCGCTAACTTGCGATCGCTACAAGAGAGCCATGACCCGCTGATCATTACCTTTCACGAACGCAGCCAGCGATTCCAGAGTTATGTGGTTGAAGTCGACCGCGAAAACAATCGCCTGACGTTCGATGAAATGATCCCCCGCGACGGCGAACGCTACCTGGAAAACGGCGAACCGTTCCGGGTCGAGGGCTTTCATGACGGTGTGCGCATTGCCTGGGAATGCAACACCGCGCTGAGCATCCATGAGATTGACGGCCATCGCTGCTACCGCGGTGCATTGCCGAACGAAGTGGCTTATCACCAGCGTCGCAATGCCTTCCGCGCAGCACTGAAGCTGTCGCAACTGGTCGACATCAAACTCGACGGCGACAAGATCAAAGGCAATGGCGAACTGCGCGGCAAGTTGCTGGACATCTCTGCCACCGGCTGCAAGCTGCGTTTCGACGGCAATGTCGAAGAACGTCTGCAACTGGGTCAGGTGTACGAGAAGTTCGCGGCGGGCGCACCGCTGGGCTTGAGCCAGGTTGAAGTTGAACTGCGCCACCTGCATTTCGAAGAGCGCTTCAACACCACCTTTGCCGGCGTACGTTTTCACAACCTCAGCGGGCAGATGCAGCGCAAGGTTGAAACCTTTGTGTACCAGCTGCAGCGTGAAGCGCGGCGCTTCGACAAAGACGATTACTGAGTTTCAAAGCATCGCGGGGCAAGCCCGCTCCCACAGGTTTGGTGTGATCCACTGTGGGAGCGGGCTTGCCCCGCGATAAACCTCAAACTGGCGCCGGCTTCTCCTCTTCGCCTTCACCCTCTTCCTCTTCAGTGTCTTCAGCCGCCACCGGCGCCTGCATCTGATCTTGCACCACCTGTTCATCCACCCGTGGGTCGAGTGCTGCCGACAATGGCGAGCCCGCCGCCGGCATGGCCACGTGGTTGAGCGGTGCATCGTCGACCTGGTGCAGACCGGTAACCGCTTTCGGACGAATCCGCCAGACCAGCACCAGGGCAAAGAATACGAAGAAGGCATAGAGCATCTGAGGGCCGAATGACTTCATCAGCACCCCAGACACCAACGGCCCGATACTGGCGCCAACGCCATAGGTCACCAACAACATGGCGGTGAGCGAAACACGCCGCTCACTCTCCACATGGTCGTTGGAAAATGCCACGGCCAACGGGTACAGACAGAACTGCAGCAACGACACCACAAACCCGGCAGCGAACAACACCACCAAGGGTACGGTCGGCATGATCGCCAAAGGTAAGGCGGCAAGGGCCAGGCCCACGGCGGCACTGCGGATCAATACCGCTCGATCATAGCGATCCGAAAGCCAACCCAACGGCCACTGCACCAGCAAGCCTGCGAAGATACAGCAGCCCATGAACAAGCCTACGTACTCGGTGCTCAAGCCTTGCTTGGCCGCATACACCGGTGCCAGGCCGTAGAAAGAACCAACAATCAGCCCCGAGCCCAACACCGTACTCAACGATTGCGGCACGCGCTTGATAAAGAAGCGTGGTTCCATCGGTGCCGGTCGCAAGGGCGCCGGGTGAATGCGTCGGGTCATGGCCACTGGCACCAGGCACAAGGCAAAACACATGGCCACCAGCATCAACAGTTCAGGGCCCAGTTGCGGATGAGCCACCAGGATCAACTGACCGAGCACCAGCCCCAGGTACGAGGCGATCATGTAACCGCTGAACACCGCACCGCGTTGCTTGGCATCGGCCTGCTCGTTGAGCCAGCTTTCAATGACCATGTACTGGCACATCATGCCCAGGCCGACGATCACCCGCAGCACCACCCACGCCGGCAACCAACTGACCAGACCATGGCCCAGCACCGCCGCACCGACAATACCGGCACAGGTGGCATAGGCACGGATGTGCCCGACGCGGGCGATCAGCCGGTGACCGATCTTGCCGCCCAGGGCCAGACCGAAATAGTTGGCCGCCATCAGTGCACCGACCCACAGGCTGTCGACATGATCGGCCGCCAGCCGCAGGGCCAGGTAGGTACTCAACAAGCCGGAGCCAATCAACATCATCAGCGCGGCAAAATACAACGCGCGAAAAGACTTCCAGATCTGTCGCATCAGCGTCCCGAACGGCCCCTTGAGCAGGTGGAAAAACTGCTTGAAAGCATAAGTGAAAAAAGCGGTACTGCAGGTACAGCGGTCAAAAAAAGGCTAGGCCTGAGCCGCCAGGACACGACGCTCCCACGGGGTGATTTCATCAAAGAAGCTGGTCAGCTCCATCGTCTTGGTAGCGAGGTAGCCGTCGATGAATTCATTGCCAAACAACTCCCGCGCCAGCGCGCTGCGTTTCAGGCGTTCAAGGGCTGCGTGCAAGGTACACGGCAAGCTCAAGTGCTCGGGCACTTCGAACTCACCCTGGATCGCCGCCGTCGGTTCAAGCTGCTGCTCAATGCCGTGCAAGCCGGCAGCAAGGCTGGCAGCAATGGCCAGGTAGGGGTTGGTGTCGGCGCCGGGCAAACGGTTCTCGACGCGCCGCGCCACCGGTGAGCTGGCGGGAATGCGCAGACCGGCCGCGCGGTTGTCTTGCGACCAGCAGGCATTGTTTGGCGATGCATACGGGTGACACAGGCGCTGGTAGGAATTGACGTTCGGCGCGAACAGCGCAGTGAAATCAGCCATGCATGCCTGCAAACCACCGATGAAGTGGTAGAAGGTCGGCGTCGGTTTGCCGTCGGCATCGCTGAACACGTTGCGCTGGGTAGTGATGTCCACCAGGCTTTGGTGAATGTGCATGGAACTGCCCGGCGTGTGCGCCAGAGGCTTGGCCATGCACACCACGGTCAGGCCATGTTTGAGCGCCACTTCCTTGAGCAGATGCTTGAACAGCAGCGTCTGGTCGGCCAGCAGTAACGGATCACCATGCAACAGGTTGATCTCAAATTGGCTGACACCCATTTCATGCATGAAGGTGTCACGCGGCAGACCCAAGGCCTCCATGCAGCGATAGACTTCATTGAAGAATGGGCGCAGGCCATTGTTGGAACTGACACTGAACGCTGAGTGCCCTTCTTCCCGCCGGCCATCCTTGCCCACTGGTGGCAAGAACGGCTGGTGCGGATCGGTGTTCGGGGCGAAGACAAAGAACTCCAGTTCAGTCGCCACCACTGGCGCCAGGCCGCGGGCGGCGTAGCGTGCAATGACCGCCTTGAGCAGGCCGCGCGTGGATAGACCAGAACTCGCACCTGAGAGCTCAACCGCGTCACAAATCGCCAGCGCGCGCGGTTCATCACTCCAGGGCAGGCGGTGGATTTGCTCAGGGTCCGCTACCAGCGCCAGGTCGCCGTCATCGCTGCCGTAGAAGCGTGCCGGTGGGTAGCCGCCCATGATGCATTGCAACAGCACACCCCGGGCCATCTGCAAGCGACGGCCTTCAAGAAATCCGGCAGCGGTCATTACCTTGCCGCGCGGTACGCCGTTGAGGTCGGGGGTAACACACTCGATCTCATCGATGCCGGACAATCGCTCTGCGAGCGCGCACTGGCCACTGGTCGTCATGACACTATCCTTATTGTTTTGCCAAACCGTGTAAGAAGATACCTACAAAATAGGCACCGAGTGTTCAGAATATCAAGCAGTCTGTAGGACCGATCGCGGGGCAAGCCCGCTCCCGCAGGCCAGGGCTTTTGTGGGAGCGGGCTTGCCCCGCGATGGCGATATCAATCACCCCGCAAGGTCATGCCATTAGCCGGCAACGGCAACGCAGTTTTATAGCGCACCTGCTTCAAGGCAAAACTGGAGCGGATATTGGCCACGCCCGGCAGACGCGTGAGGTAATCGAGAAAGCGTTCCAGCGCCTGAATACTCGGCAGCAGCACGCGCAACAGGTAATCCGGATCACCGGTCATCAAGTAGCATTCCATGACTTCCGGGCGTTCGGCGATCTCCTCTTCAAAACGGTGCAGTGACTGTTCAACCTGCTTTTCGAGGCTGACATGAATGAACACATTGACATCCAGGCCCAGCACCTCGGGCGCCAGCAAGGTCACCTGCTGGCGAATCACCCCCAGCTCTTCCATGGCTTTGACCCGGTTGAAACACGGTGTCGGCGACAGGTTGACCGAGCGTGCCAGCTCGGCATTGGTGATCCGGGCATTTTCCTGAAGACTGTTGAGAATACCGATGTCGGTACGATCCAGTTTGCGCATGAGAGAATTTCACCTGTTTTTTTTATTTATAGGGAATGTTTATCCGCAACCCCCAACAAAGGCAACGAACTTGAGAGAAATATTCTTCAGGTGCTTGCATATCATGTAGGACAAGACTGACTTCCTGGTCACAAGCCGGGGTTTCAGCAGCGACCGCTTCAAAGCTCAACAAAAACACAAGACAGAGCGAGCGTAAAAAAGCATGAACGAGTACGCCCCCCTGCGTCTGCATGTGCCCGAGCCTACCGGCCGGCCAGGCTGCCAGACTGATTTTTCCTACTTGCGTCTGAACGATGCCGGTACGGTCCGTAAACCTCCCGTCGATGTAGAAGCCGCTGATACCGCGGATATCGCCTACAGCTTGATTCGTGTACTGGACGACAAAGGCAATGCCCTGGGCCCGTGGGCCGAAGACATCAGCCCTGAGATCCTGCGCGAAGGCATGCGCACCATGCTCAAGACCCGGCTGTTCGACAGCCGCATGGTGGTTGCCCAGCGCCAGAAAAAGATGTCGTTCTACATGCAGAGCCTGGGTGAAGAAGCCATCGGCAGCGGCCAGGCCATGGCCTTGAACCGCACCGACATGTGCTTCCCCACCTACCGCCAGCAAAGCATCCTGATGGCCCGCAATGTGTCGCTGGTCGAGATGATCTGCCAGTTGCTGTCCAACGAGCGCGACCCGCTCAAGGGCCGCCAATTGCCGATCATGTACTCAGTACGCGAAGCCGGCTTCTTCACCATCAGCGGCAACCTGGCGACCCAGTTCGTCCAGGCCGTGGGTTGGGCCATGGCCTCGGCCATCAAGGGCGATACCAAGATCGCCTCGGCCTGGATCGGTGATGGCGCCACCGCCGAATCCGACTTCCACACCGCCCTGACCTTCGCTCACGTCTACCGTGCGCCGGTGATCCTCAACGTGGTTAACAACCAGTGGGCGATTTCTACCTTCCAAGCCATCGCTGGTGGTGAATCGACCACCTTCGCCGGTCGCGGTGTGGGTTGCGGTATCGCTTCGTTGCGGGTCGACGGCAACGACTTCATCGCCGTGTATGCCGCCTCGCGCTGGGCCGCTGAACGCGCCCGCCGTGGCTTGGGCCCAAGCCTGATCGAATGGGTCACTTACCGTGCAGGCCCGCACTCGACCTCCGATGACCCGTCCAAGTACCGCCCGGCCGATGACTGGAGCCACTTCCCGCTGGGTGATCCGATTGTCCGCCTCAAACAGCACCTGATCGCCATCGGCCACTGGTCCGAGGAAGAGCACCAGGCGGTCACTGCCGAACTTGAGGCCGAGATCATTTCCGCGCAGAAAGAAGCTGAGCAGTACGGCACCCTGGCCGGCGGCCAGATGCCAAGCCCCGCGTCCATGTTCGAGGATGTCTACAAGGAAATGCCGGAGCACCTGCGTCGGCAGCGCCAGGAACTGGGGATCTGACATGAACGATCACAACAACTCTATCCAGTTGGAAACCGCCATGGCGACTACCACCATGACCATGATCCAGGCCCTGCGCTCGGCCATGGACATCATGCTTGAGCGCGATGACAACGTGGTCGTCTATGGCCAGGACGTCGGCTACTTTGGCGGCGTGTTCCGCTGCACCGAAGGCCTGCAGGCCAAGTACGGCAAGTCACGAGTATTCGATGCGCCGATCTCGGAAAGCGGCATCGTCGGCACCGCTGTGGGCATGGGCGCCTACGGCTTGCGTCCGGTGGTCGAGATTCAGTTTGCCGACTACTTCTACCCGGCCTCCGACCAGATCGTTTCGGAAATGGCGCGCTTGCGTTACCGCTCGGCCGGTGAGTTTGTCGCCCCACTGACCCTGCGCATGCCCTGCGGCGGTGGCATCTACGGTGGCCAGACCCACAGCCAGAGCCCCGAAGCGATGTTCACCCAGGTCTGCGGCTTGCGCACAGTGATGCCGTCCAACCCCTATGACGCCAAAGGCCTGCTGATTGCCTCGATCGAAAATGACGACCCGGTGATCTTCCTTGAGCCCAAGCGCCTGTACAACGGCCCGTTCGACGGCCACCACGACCGCCCGGTAACGCCGTGGTCGAAACACCCGGCCAGCGCCGTGCCTGATGGTTACTACACCGTGCCACTGGACAAAGCTGCCATCACCCGCCCCGGCAATGATGTGACCGTACTCACCTACGGCACTACCGTGTACGTGTCGCAAGTGGCGGCAGAGGAAACCGGGGTCGACGCCGAAGTCATCGACCTGCGCAGCCTTTGGCCGCTGGACCTGAAAACCATCGTTGCCTCGGTGAAAAAGACCGGTCGCTGTGTGGTGGTTCACGAAGCCACCCGCACCTGCGGTTTCGGCGCCGAGCTGATCTCGCTGGTTCAAGAGCACTGCTTCCATCACCTCGAAGCGCCGATCGAACGCGTCACCGGTTGGGACACCCCCTACCCTCACGCGCAAGAGTGGGCGTACTTCCCCGGCCCTTCACGCGTGGGCGCGGCTTTGAAACGGGTTATGGAGGTCTGAATGGGCACGCACGTCATCAAGATGCCAGACATCGGCGAAGGCATCGCACAAGTAGAACTGGTGGAATGGTTCGTCAAAGTCGGCGACACCGTCACTGAAGACCAAGTGGTGGCTGATGTCATGACCGACAAAGCCACTGTCGAAATCCCCTCGCCGGTCAGCGGCAAAGTCCTCGCTCTGGGCGGCCAGCCCGGCGAAGTCATGGCCGTGGGCAGCGAACTGATTCGCATCGAAGTCGAAGGCGCCGGCAACCTCCAGGCCAGCCCGGAAAAACCCGCCGAACCCGCTACCCCGGCTCCAACTGCAGCTGCAGCACCAGTGGGAGCGGGCTTGCCCCGCGAAGAGGCCACCAAGCCCGCCACACCTACTCCCTCTACCCACCAACCAGCGGCCATCACGCCCCGCGAAGCCAGCGACCGCCCCCTGGCTTCCCCAGCCGTGCGCAAACGCGCCCTGGATGCCGGCATCGAACTGCGTTACGTACACGGCAGCGGCCCGGCCGGACGCATCCTCCACGAAGACCTGGATGCCTTCCTCACCCAGCCGACCCGCAGCACGCAAAGCGCACCAGGCGGTTACGCCAAACGCAGCGACAGCGAACAAATCCCGGTCATCGGCCTGCGCCGCAAAATCGCCCAACGCATGCAAGATGCCAAACGCCGCGTCGCGCATTTCAGCT
Organism: Pseudomonas sp. H9; assembly: GCF_004353925.1. Classification (GTDB taxonomy): domain Bacteria; phylum Pseudomonadota; class Gammaproteobacteria; order Pseudomonadales; family Pseudomonadaceae; genus Aquipseudomonas. Next base: position 176,144 of record NZ_SMOK01000047.1, read on the forward strand.
ATGTCGAAGAAATCGACGTCACCGCCCTGGAAGAACTGCGCCTGCACCTGAACAACAAGTGGGGCGACAGCCGCGGCAAGCTGACGCTGCTGCCGTTCCTGGTGCGCGCCATGGTCGTCGCCTTGCGCGAGTTCCCGCAGATCAACGCCACCTACGACGATGAAGCCCAAGTCATCACCCGTCATGGCGCGGTGCATGTCGGCATCGCCACCCAAGGCGACAACGGCCTGATGGTCCCGGTACTGCGTCATGCCGAAGCCGGCAGCCTCTGGAGCAACGCTGGCGAGATCGTGCGCCTGGCCAATGCCGCGCGAGGCAACAAGGCCAGCCGTGAAGAACTGTCGGGCTCGACCATTACCCTGACCAGCCTCGGCGCGTTGGGCGGCATCGTCTCCACCCCGGTGGTGAATACCCCGGAAGTGGCGATTGTCGGCGTCAACCGCATGGTTGAACGGCCCATGGTGATCAATGGGCAAATCGTCATTCGCAAGATGATGAACCTGTCCAGCTCGTTCGATCACCGCGTGGTTGACGGTATGGACGCCGCACGCTTCATCCAGGCCGTGCGCGGCCTGCTCGAACAACCTGCCAGCCTGTTTGTGGAGTGACCATGCAAGCGACCCTCAACACCACCCTGCTGATCATCGGTGGCGGCCCTGGCGGTTACGTTGCAGCCATCCGTGCTGGCCAACTGGGCATTCCCACTATCCTGGTCGAAGGCCAGGCGCTGGGCGGCACCTGCCTGAACATCGGCTGCATTCCGTCCAAGGCACTGATTCATGTCGCTGAGCAGTTCCATCAGACTCAGCAGCACAGCCAGCAGTCGAATCTCGGCATCAAGGTCTCGCCGCCGAGCCTGGACATCGGCCAGAGCGTGGCCTGGAAAGACGGTATCGTCGACCGTTTGACCAGTGGTGTCGCCGCCCTGCTGAAAAAGCATGGGGTGAAGGTGATCCACGGCTGGGCAAAGATCCTCGATGGCAAAAGTGTCGACGTCGATGGCCAGCGCATTCAGTGCGAGCACTTGCTGCTGGCCACCGGTTCCAGCAGCGTCGAACTACCGATGTTGCCATTGGGCGGTGCGGTGATTTCCTCCACTGAGGCCTTGGCCCCCAAAGCCCTGCCCAAACACCTGACGGTGGTTGGTGGCGGTTACATTGGCTTGGAACTGGGCATTGCCTACCGCAAGCTCGGTGTCGAAGTCAGCGTGGTTGAAGCACGCGAACGCATCCTGCCGACCTACGACAGCGAATTGACCGCGCCGGTGGCCGAGTCGATCAAGAAGCTGGGGATCAAGCTTTACCTCAAGCATAGCGTCGAAGGTTTCGATACCGAGGCTCAGCGCCTGCAAGTCCGTGACCCTGCCGGTGAGCTGCTGCAACTGTCGACCGATCAAGTGTTGGTCGCTGTGGGCCGCAAACCGCGCACCCAGGGTTTCAATCTGGAAAGCCTGGCGCTGCAAATGAACGGTGCCGCCATCGCCATCGATGAGCGCTGCCAAACCAGCATGCGCAACGTCTGGGCAATCGGCGACCTCAGCGGCGAACCGATGCTCGCCCACCGGGCCATGGCCCAAGGCGAAATGGTCGCGGAAATCATTGCCGGCAAAACCCGTCGTTTCGAACCCAATGCCATTGCCGCAGTGTGCTTCACCGACCCGGAACTGGTGGTGGTCGGCAAAACCCCGGAGCACGTCGAGCAAGAAGGCCTGGACTGCATCGTTGCGCAGTTCCCGTTCGCAGCTAACGGCCGGGCCATGACCCTGGAATCGAAAAGCGGTTTCGTACGCGTGGTCGCGCGCCGTGACAATCACCTGATCCTCGGTTGGCAAGCTGTCGGCGTGGGTGTCTCGGAACTGTCGACAGCGTTTGCCCAGTCACTGGAAATGGGCGCTTGCCTGGAAGACGTGGCGGGCACCATCCATGCTCACCCGACCCTTGGCGAAGCCGTTCAGGAAGCGGCCTTGCGCGCCCTGGGTCACGCGCTGCACCTGTAACACACTGAAGCGGCTACGGCCGATTTGACCCGCTGCGCTCACGCACAGCGGGTATTTTTTTGCCCAGCCGCCAGTGGGAGCGGGCTTGCCCCGCGATTGCTGTCATTCAGGCTCATCGCATCGCGGGGCAAGTCGGGTCGCCGCACCGCCGCTCCTACCGGCCTCCGCCTTGATCCAGTCCACGAACGCCCGCACTTCAGGACGCTGCAGGGTGTCGGCACGGCTGACCAGGTAGTAGGCAAATCGCGACGGCCAGGGCTTGTCCAAGGCGACGACCAGCTTTCCAGCCTCAATATCCTCTTGCGCATGGGTGTCCTGCACCAGAGCAATACCCTGCCCCGCAGCGGCAGCACGCAAGAGCAGCAGGTCCTCTTCAAAGCTCATTCCACGCCGCGCCTCATCCCCCACTTGAACACCGTGGGCCTGTAACCAGAGCGTCCAGTCAGCACGGTCGCCGTCTTGCAACAACGGATACTTGAGGCAATCGGTCGGCTCGCTGATCACCGCACCCTGAGCCAGCAGCTGTGGACTAGCCACCGGCAACAACACTGGCGCCATCAGCCGAATCGACTCCAGCCCCGGGTAATGACCCAAGCCATGACGCAGGGCGACATCAATACGGTCGTGCTTGAAATCCACCAGCGTCGCTGCCGCCTCGATACGCACTTCGATCTGCGGGTGCAAAGCACTGAAGCGCCCAATTCTTGGCACCAACCATGTCGCCGCGAACGAAGGCACCGTGCTGATAGTGAGGCTTTTTTCGACGCTCAGGTTTTCCAACGTCGCATAGGCATTTTCGATCAGCTCAAAACCACGCATGAGGTTGGCGTGCACCCGCGCACCGGCTTCGGTCAGGTACACCCCATGGTGAGCACGCACAAATAGCGCAACCCCCAGGCGCTCTTCCAGCACACGAATCTGCTGACTGACTGCACCCGGCGTCACTCCCAGACGCTCGGCCGCTGCCTTCAAACTGCCCAGCCGCCCCGTCTCGGTAAAAGCCCGCAACGCCAGCAACGGTAAAACTGCGCCCACAGGCTGCAACCTCAAGTTAGAAATTCTAAACATACAAGCCAGAAATCATCGTTTCTCAGGCCTGCACTGGTTTTCTAGGATAGCCAGACAAACTCAAGGCGGGAAGCGATAGATGGATACCCCTGAACTGATCCTTTACAGCGATAGCTCACCTAATGGATTCAAGATCACCATTGCCCTTGAGGAACTAGGCCTGCCTTACACCCTCAAGCATGTGAACATCGAGTTGGGGGAACAGCGCAGTACGCAATTTCTTGCGCTCAACCCACATGGACGCATCCCCGTACTGGTCGACACGGCGACCAGTGTCACCCTGTTCGAATCAGCGGCAATTTTGCTGTACCTAGCCGAGAAAACCGGGCGCCTGCTACCAAGCGACCCCGCCACGCGCTGGTCAGCGATCAAATGGTTGATGTTTCACACCTCGAGCATGGGCCCGATTCTTGGCCAACGCGTGCACTACGAGCTGTTCGAAGATTCAGCAGATCACGCCGTAGTCGAGCGCTATCGACGCCTCACCGAAGAAACCTTCAGCACGCTGGATAACCAGCTCAAAGACAACCTCTGGCTGGCCGGCGCCACTTTCAGCGTCGCCGACATTGCCAACTTCGGCTGGTTACACATTGCTCGCATCATTGATTTCGACTTCAGCCGTTTCAACCATCTGAGCAATTGGTACGAACGCGTTAATCAGCGCCCCGCAGTACAGCGGGGCATCAGCCTGCCGCAGCCTGCAACCGGCCCGTGACACCCATCGTAAAAAGAGAATTGGCATGAATCAGATAGCGATACCCACCCGCTCCGCCATCACTTGTGGCGCCAGCGCGCCAGCGTTTATCGGACACCCAGGCTACAACCGAATGTTTGCGGCAAACCAACTGACGCTGGGCATTTTCTTGCCATTGCGTTTTTATGAAGGCGACATGAGCGTTCTGGCTGGGCAAACTGAGCTGGTTGGCGAGATTGATCGCCTAGGATTCGCGGCCACCTGGGTACGTGACGTCCCCCTGTTTGACCCGGGCTTTGGTGATGCCGGGCAGGTGTTTGACCCCTTCACCTATCTGGCTTATCTGGCGGCCAGAACCCAACGCATTGCCCTGGCCACTGGCAGCGCGATCTTTTCACTGCGCCACCCAATTGATCTGGCCAAAGCAGCTACAACCATCGATCAATTGTCCGGCGGGCGTCTGGTCATGGGCATCGCTTCCGGCGACCGCCCCATCGAATTCCCCGCCTACGGCCTGGAGCACAGTGAACGCGGTGAACGCTTTGCCAACGCGGTGGATTATTTCCGCCAACTGCTGCAGGACCCTGAGCCCGCGATCCGCTCAACACTCGGACAATTCAGCGGCGCGCAGCTATTGCCCAGGCCTGTCACCGGCAAAATTCCCTTGTTGGTTACGGGCTCGTCACGCCAATCGATGCAGTGGCTCGGCGAACAGGCCGATGGCTGGCTGACCTTCCCGCACGCCACGCACACCAGCAGCGGCCCGGCACAGCTCGGGGAAAAAATCCGGGCCTGGCGCCAGCTTATTCCAGATCAAGGCTTTCGCCCCCACGTCACCAATGAATGGATCGACCTCGACGAAAACCCCAACTACCCGCGCACTCCATTGCGTGGCGGCTATGTATTGAGGACCGGCCGCAAAGGCCTGATTGATCTCCTCGGCGAGTGGCGCGATGTCGGTGTCAATCACGCCGCGCTCGGTATTCATCTGGCCCGCCGCCCAACACGCGAGATCATTCAAGAACTCGGCGAAGACGTCCTGCCCTTGTTCCCCGCCCACGAAGGGCCACAACCGCTAGCGCAACACTGGTAACCAGAGGCCAGCCCACTTCCTTACGCTGTAGGGCAGTGGGCGTTCATTCAGCGATACGATCCTTGCCTGCCGCTTTGGCCCGATACAACGCTTGATCAGCGCGCGCCAGCAAATGTTGCTGATCTTCCCCCTCCTGACGCTCGACCACACCGTAGCTCATCGTCAACTGATGCTCGCCAATCGCCGGCGCTTGCTCCAGCGCCTGACGGATTGTGATTGCCAATCGATGAGCATCGGCTAGTGATGCGTCGACCAGGACCACTACAAATTCATCACCTCCCCAACGAGCAAGCAGCTCGGTGTCACGCAGGCAGCTTCTGATCCGCGCCACCAAGTCGATCAGGGCGCTGTCACCCCGGGCATGGCCGTAGCGATCATTGATCGGCTTGAAGTCATCCAGATCCATCACAATCAGCGACAACGACTGACGAAAGCGCCGGGCGCGTTCACATTCTTGCTGCAGGACTTTTTCCAGACGGTACCGGTTGGCGATCAACGTCAAGGTATCGCGCTCTGTAAGGTCTCGGTTCTCATCCAACTGCCGCTGCAATTGTTGATTGACCCATGAGAGTTCCTGCGTGCGCTCGGCCACCAGTGCTTCCAGCGACGAATTTTGTTGCTGCAATTGCTGCAGCAAGCGCTTACTGGCATCGATGTTACGGTGCGCACCCAACATCCGCGCCACAGCGCCATCCGGGTTGCGCGCGATGATATGACCGCTGTCTTCAATCCACAGGTAGCTGCCATCCTGACATTTGCAGCGGTATTGCACCCGGTACTGATCAGACTGCCCGGTGATGTAGGCTTCAAAGTGCGCCATCACCCGCGGGTAATCCTCCGGGTGAATAATGCTTTCCCAGGTAAATACCGAGTTGTCCAGCGAATGGCTGGCATAACCGAGCATCTTGTACCAGCCTGGGTTGCGATAGACATAACCACTGTTGGCATTCCAATCCCAGATACCGTCACTGATCAGATCCAGCAGGGTTTGCAGTTGAGCGTCCTCGAACGCGATGAATGGCGCTTTCGGTGCTGCCGATTCAGATGCTTTGCTCATGGGTCTCTCCCTTGTCCCGGACGGCTACGTCCCTCCTTGTATTGGCGCTGTCATGCGGATGGCGTTGCCGTCGACGGCAAAAGATTTCCCTTTCAGGGCAAAAGCGCACCGAAGGTACGCCGTCTCACACTCGTGCGCGCCTTTACATACTAGAACCTTGAGCGCTTTTAACCAGCTGGCACAGGAATTGCGGCTGCGACACTGCAGGCTGGTATTTGCTCAAGGAGAACGATCCAGTGAACATCATCAACAGCGCTGGCTGGCAGCAGTTAGCAAGCAACCCTATACGCTACACCGCAGATGCAATAACGGAACGACAAGCGCAGTTCCACGTCCCGGTTGCCAGCAGTGGTGCCGCACCTCAGCAGCAAAGCCGCGGCAACACCGCTCAGCAGAACACCGATCAGTCATACGAAGAAGCCATGGCCAAGCTCAAGGTGCAGCTGCAAACACTCAAGCAGTTCACCGGCACTGAGGCCGACACCCCTGCCAGCAGTGCCGTGCAGGAGTTTCGCGATTACATGGCCTTGTCACCTGCCGAGAAGATCAAAGAAAAACTGCTGAACGAACTTGGCATGACCAAAGAAGAATTCGATGCTTTGCCACCTGAAGAGAAGGACAAGATCGAACGTAAAATTGCCGAGCAGATGAAGGAAGAGACGGAGCTCGACAGCCTGGCGACCCTGAGCACTCACCTTCAAAGACCTTCCCTGGTAGCGGAGCGGGATGCAAAACTGACGTAAGTGGCATTTGGCCTGCTGGCGATCTACCTTGTCGAAGGTATTCAAGAGAGCGGCAGGTCAAACCGTTCGAAAACCTCAAATTGAACGCTGATTGACCCGGGCCATGAGTTGCTCGGCAGTCTCCTTGCGCTCCGAATAACGATCGACCAGTGTTTCTTGATGATCACGTAGCAGCACAGTGAACTTCACCAGCTCCTCCATTACGTCAACGACCCGGTCGTAGTACGCCGACGGTTTCATGCGACCTGCTTCGTCAAATTCCATGTAGGCCTTGGGCACCGAGGCTTGATTGGGGATGGTGAACATCCGCATCCAGCGACCCAACACCCGCAGTTGATTGACCACATTGAACGATTGCGAACCGCCACAGACCTGCATCACTGCCAAGGTCTTGCCTTGCGTCGGGCGAATGGCACCAAGTGCCAGGGGAATCCAGTCGATTTGCGCTTTGAAGACTGCCGACATCGCCCCGTGCCGTTCAGGCGAACACCAGACCTGCCCCTCCGACCACAGCACCAGTTCACGTAACTCCTGCACTTTGGGATGCTCTACGGGAGCATCGTCTGGCAGTGGCATTGCACTAGGATCGAAAATTCGGGTTTCGGCACCAAAGTGCTCCAACAGGCGCGCGGCTTCTTCTACCAACAAACGACTGAACGAACGCTCGCGGGTTGATCCGTACAACAGCAAAATACGTGGCTTATGGGTACCCGGCCGAATCAGGGCTGACGAGCCCTCAAACAGAGAGGTATCAAGGTTGGGAAGCTGAGCAGACATATGTCCTCCTGATCAGAGTGCGCCGACTCGATCCAGCTCGCGCTTGAGCTGATCACGATTAAGGCTGTTGAAGGGCAGTTTGAAGAAGGCATTACAGCGCCGCTCAATACGCGCCAGTGTGCTGTGAAAGGCTGCTTCAATTGCAGCCTCGTCTCCGCTCACCTCAGAGGGATCTTCCAAGCCCCAATGCGCTTTCAGCGCTTGGCCGAAGTAAATCGGGCAGCTTTCGCCCGCCGCTTTGTCGCACACGGTAATGACGATATCTGGCAGGTTATCCCTGAAGGCGTCGTTGCCCTTGCTGCTCAAACCTTCGATAGAAATACCGGCCTGCTGAAGTGTGCTCAAACTCAGTGGCAGCACCTGGCCTTTGGGAAAACTCCCGGCACTCACAGCTTCGAATCCTTCCGGCGCCAAGTGGTTGAACATGGCTTCTGAAAGGATGCTGCGACAGCTATTGGCCGTGCACATAAACAAGACTCGCATGATTGGCTCCTGGCGCTGCGGGCGGACGTTAGGGCTTAAGCTCGGTCGTAGTGGGATCAACAACAGGCGGTGTCACGAACAGGGCGTCCGTCCATGTGCTGCAGGCGCGAAGCATTGTTGTGGAGCCAATCGGCATTGGCCCGAAGCGTCACCTGCAGAATCTCGGTTACCCAGTCGGGCAGGTTCGGGTTGAGGCGGTAGTAAACCCATTGACCTTGGCGGCGATCCAACAGCAAGCCGCTGCTGCGCAGTTGGGCGAGGTGGCGGCTTACCTTGGGCTGACTGTCATCCAGAGCACACATCAACTCGCACACACAGAGCTCTCCTTGGTCGGCAATCAGCAAGGTGGCTCGGACTCGCGTCTCGTCAGCCAGGCTTTTGAAAATCTCTGGGGGAGTGAGCATGGAAGACACCTAAAACATATGGAAATACGAATATACGGATTTCCATATGTAAAAGGCAAGCCGAAATGCATGCAGGCTGGCGAACGCAGGGGCAGCCAATCGACAATTAAACACAGGAACACTGGAGTTGGATGGTGTCCCAGGGCAGGTTCGAACTGCCAACCTTCCCCTTAGGAGGGGGATGCTCTATCCAATTGAGCTACTGAGACATAGAGCCGGCAACGATCGCTGCGCGACAGAGGACGGCGTGCATGTTAACCAGCACGCTGGCATTTGTCATGTCATCCATGGGGCTTTTTGCCTGTAGCTTTTATGCAAGCGTCAGCGCAGATCGTGCATTTTGCAACAAGGCAGAGGGCCATTATTGCAGAATGCACGGGGCAGCCTTTGTAAAATCAGCCTATTTATTTGATTTTAAAAGACTAAACGTCGTTTTTCCGCTGGCATGCAGCGTGCAACCTTCACCCACAAGTGCCCGGCAACCGCCCTGCCTCTGTGGAGTATGCCTGATGAACCGCACACTGCTTTTGCTCAATGCGCTGGCATTGGCCGTACTGGTCGGCCTGATTCTGCAGCCAGACAATTCCGAGGTATCGGCCCAAGCCCAAACACCCTCTGTGATGAGCCCACGGCTGGTTGATTTTGGTAACCGTGCCGGGTCGACGCCGGCGCCCAGCGAGCAAGCCGGCAGCGAGCAGCGGCTGATTTTCTGAGCACTCAGCCGCTAATCAGAAGCCCCTGCTCACGCAGCAAGTCGAGTAATCGCGCCACTGCGTCTTCAAGGCGGGTTGAGTTATCCAGCAGGAAGATGCCTTGCTCGGGCAAGCTCAGTTGCTGGCTGCGCGCCAGGCGCTTTTCTATATCGTCCAGGCTCTCACGCCCTCGGGCCAGCAAGCGTTGGCGCAATACCTGTGGCTCGACGCTGAGCAACACCGGCAGTAGATCCGGATAACGCTGCCGAGCCAACGGCAAATACCCGCGCGAGCCGTTGATCAGTACTGTTCGCCCCTGTTCCAGCCAGCGATCAATCTGCACCGGAATGCCGTAAGACAGGCCATTGGCCTGCCAATGCAAGGCAAACTCACCCGCCGCACACATCTGCTCAAAGCGCTCATGGGAAACCCCCAGGGCATCTTCTCCCTTGGCCTCTGCCGAGCGGGTGATGACCCGCCTGGCGACGGCGACATTGTGCGCCTGGAGTGCAGGCCGGGCAGCGTCGATCAATGAGTCCTTGCCAGCACCGGAAGGCCCCATCAAATAAACCAGGCGCCCAGGCAGAACTGTACGGCGCGCGGTTCTTGCGTCATGCTGCATAGCCACTATGCTCATCAGTAAGGAAGCCTGCGCATTCTAGGCGCTTTCCGCGGCGTTTTCGCCTGCCACTTACAGGTGGCGGTAAAACCTCCGATGGAGCGTTAAATGAAAAAATGAAAAATTTCCAACCAGTGCTCATTTCTGATAATTGGTACTGGCAAAAAGCCTTCACACGGCTCAATATTTGTCACAGAATTGACGCCAAGGAACCGGCGACAATGAGGCATGATGTACACCTCATTCACAATTCAGGTTGAACATTTTGTCGCCGTGATGGTCGTACTGAGATCGTGCGGCCAATTTCGAGAACCGCTTCCCCTGAACTACAACCGGTCAATTATATGCGCCCAATGAAACAGGCTGTTTACTCAAGCCGCACCGCTGACAAATTCGTCGTCCGCCTCCCCGACGGAATGCGTGAGCGCATCGCCGAGGTAGCGCGCCATCATCACCGCAGCATGAACTCGGAAATCATCGCCCGCCTGGAACAGAGCCTGATCCAGGAAGGAGCTCTGGGTGATGAGCTGAGCATGCGCCTCGACAGCCCGGAGCTGTCGCTGCACGAGCGCGAACTGTTGCAACGCTTTCGCCAACTTTCACACCGCCAGCAGAACGCCTTGGTGGCTCTGATCGCTCACGATGTCGAGATGGCCGCAGACGCTTCCTGAGCCCTGCCCGCCCGAATAAAAAAGCCAGCTTTCGCTGGCTTTTTTTGCGTTTGGACCCTGGCACTTACAACAGGAAGATGGTCGCCAGGCCCAGGAAGATGAAAAACCCGCCACTGTCGGTCATGGCGGTGATCATCACGCTGGCACCCATGGCCGGATCACGCCCCAGGCGCGCCAAGGTCATGGGAATCAATACCCCCATCAACGCTGCGAGCAACAGGTTAAGGGTCATTGCTGCGGTCATCACCACACCCAGCGACCAACTGCCATACAGCAGATACGCCACCGCACCGATTACACCACCCCACACCAGGCCGTTGATCAAGGCGACTGCTAGCTCCTTGCGCATCAGCCGTGAGGTATTACCAGGGCTGACCTGATCGAGCGCCATGGCACGAACGATCATGGTGATGGTCTGGTTACCGGAGTTGCCCCCAATACCCGCCACGATAGGCATCAGCGCCGCCAGCGCTACCAACTTCTCGATCGAGCCCTCGAACAGGCCGATCACCCGGGACGCCACGAAGGCGGTAATCAGGTTGATTGCCAGCCACGCCCAACGGTTGCGCAACGAACGCCAGACCGAAGCAAAGATGTCTTCCTCTTCGCGCAGACCGGCCATGTTCAGCACTTCGGTCTCGCTTTCTTCACGAATCAGGTCGACCATCTCGTCGATGGTCAAACGACCGATCAAGCGATCGTTCTTGTCGATCACTGGCGCCGAAACCAAGTCATAACGCTCAAAGGCCTGAGCAGCGTCGTAAGCGTCTTCTTCCGGGTGGAACACTACCGGGTCATCAGCCATGACTTCAGCGACTTTCTTCTCCGGGTCATTGACCAGCAGGCGCTTGATCGGCAATACGCCCTTGAGAATGCCGTCGTAATCGACTACGAACAGCTTGTCGGTATGGCCTGGTAGCTCTTTGAGACGACGCAGGTAGCGCAGAACCACTTCCAGGCTGACGTCTTCACGGATGGTCACCATCTCGAAGTCCATCAGCGCACCGACTTGCTCCTCGTCATAGCTCAGTGCGGAGCGAACACGCTCACGCTGCTGGGCATCGAGGGTTTCCATCAACTCATGGACAACGTCACGCGGCAACTCAGGTGCCAGGTCGGCCAGCTCGTCAGCGTCCATCTCCTTGGCGGCGGCAAGCAGCTCGTGATCGTCCATGTCGGCGATCAAGGTTTCCCGAACTGAGTCGGATACTTCCAGGAGGATGTCGCCGTCGCGCTCGGCCTTGACCAACTGCCAGACGGTCAGACGATCATCCAGCGGCAAGGCCTCGAGAATGTAGGCAACGTCGGCAGAGTGCAGATCATCAAGCTTGCGCTGCAGCTCGACGAGGTTCTGGCGGTGAACGAGGTTTTCAACCAGGTCGTGGTGGTGACCTTCCTGGCGGTGGGTCAGGTCTTCGACCACACGCTGACGCTGCAGCAGCTCGACCACCTGAGCCAGGCGATCCTGCAAGCTCTCTTGCGTCTTTTTTGCTTCGATTTCAGTCATAGGCGAACTCCACTCCCAGCAGCGGAGCACGCCGGGAGAATCAATCAGTCAGATCTTGATTGGCAAAACTTGCTATTGAGTAACTACTGGGTAAGTCCATGGTGGTATTCCACAAGCCCCGGCGGGGCTGACGGGCGCAATCATACACCGCTTGAGCTGTCAGGGTGCTGAAAAAATCGTGGTTAGAACAATCGTTTGCGCGACATTGTTATGACAACCTCTGCCGCTATCAGTGCGACGGTTACCACGGTAAAAAAAACACATGTCAGTAAGAAAAAGATAGAACGCCGGAAAGCAAAAAGCCCGCCTTAATAGGCGGGCTTTCTGTTGTATGGTGCACTCAGGAGGATTCGAACCTCCGACCGCTCGGTTCGTAGCCGAGTACTCTATCCAGCTGAGCTATGAGTGCAGGGTTGGCGCTTGATGGACCAGGTCACCTCTGGTTGAAGCTGAAGCAACTTTCATTAAGAAAACTGCTTCGTCGTATGGTGCACTCAGGAGGATTCGAACCTCCGACCGCTCGGTTCGTAGCCGAGTACTCTATCCAGCTGAGCTATGAGTGCAGGGTTGGCGCTTGATGGACCAGATCACCTCTGGTTGAAGCTGAAGCAACTTTCTTTAAGAAAACCGCCTCGTCGTATGGTGCACTCAGGAGGATTCGAACCTCCGACCGCTCGGTTCGTAGCCGAGTACTCTATCCAGCTGAGCTATGAGTGCATTTGTTGCCGCGCATTATAGACCGCTAAATCTTTTTGCCAACCACTTTTTCGTTTAATTTCAACGACTTACGCGATTCAGGCAGATTACAGCGTCCTACATGAATAATGGCGGAGAAGGGGGGATTCGAACCCCCGATACCCTTGTGAGGTATACTCCCTTAGCAGGGGAGCGCCTTCGGCCACTCGGCCACCTCTCCGCAACACGGGGCGTATAATAACCAGAGCTTTCCCCGTTTGCAAACTCTTTTTTGAAAAAAAATCGATAAAAATTAATGGCTTGGTTCTTCGTCCTTCTCTTTCTGGATTCGACGGTAGATTTCCTCACGGTGAACGGCCACTTCTTTAGGGGCATTTACGCCGATTCGCACCTGGTTTCCTTTGACGCCGAGCACAGTCACAGTGATTTCGCCGTCGCCAATAATCAGGCTCTCGGTGCTCCGGCGAGTCAGAATCAACATATCTTTCTCCTCACGAAATTCAGTTCAGGGATAACAGTCTGCAAAAATAAGGGCTTGAGCCTTTAGCCCATGACGGCTATCGACCTATGCCTAAGTATTGACTAGCGCGGGCAAAACGACAGCTTTCTCACACCAGCCAGAAACGCGAAGGGCGCGGCTTAGCCGCGCCCTTGAGGCAACGCCTTACTCGCCTTGACGGGCAGGGGCGTCCAGTTCGAACGCAGTGTGCAGGGCGCGCACCGCAAGCTCCAGGTACTTCTCTTCGATCACCACCGAAACCTTGATTTCGGAGGTAGAGATCATCTGGATGTTGATGCTTTCTTTAGCCAGTGCTTCGAACATGCGGCTGGCAACACCAGCGTGCGAACGCATGCCGACGCCAACGATCGAGACCTTGGCGATGTTGGTGTCACCAACCACTTCGCGAGCATTGAGCTCTTCAGCGGTTTTGCCCAGGACCTTGTGGGCCTTGTCGTAGTCGTTGCGATGCACGGTGAAGGTGAAGTCGGTGGTGTTATCGTGCGAAACGTTCTGCACGATCATATCGACTTCAATGTTCGCGGCGCTGATCGGGCCGAGGATCTTGAAGGCAACGCCCGGAGTATCCGGTACGCCACGAATGGTCAGCTTGGCTTCATCGCGATTGAAGGCGATGCCGGAAATGATCGGCTGTTCCATGGATTCCTCTTCATCAATAGTAATGAGGGTACCCGGACCCTCCTGGAAGCTGTGCAGCACGCGCAGCGGAACGTTGTACTTGCCGGCGAACTCGACGGCACGGATCTGCAATACCTTGGAACCGAGGCTGGCCATTTCCAGCATCTCTTCGAAGGTGATCTTGTCCAGGCGCTGTGCCTGCGATACCACGCGCGGATCGGTGGTATAGACCCCATCGACGTCGGTGTATATCTGGCATTCGTCAGCCTTCAATGCGGCCGCCAGGGCAACACCGGTGGTGTCGGAACCACCACGACCAAGCGTGGTGATGTTGCCGTGCTCGTCAACACCCTGGAAGCCAGCTACTACAACCACACGCCCGGCCTTGATATCAGCACGGATCTTCTGATCGTCGATCTGCAGAATACGCGCCTTGTTGTGCGCGCTATCTGTGAGGATACGAACCTGGTTACCGGTGTAGGACACCGCAGGAATGCCGCGCTTCATCAGCGCCATGGCCAGCAAGGCAATGGTTACCTGCTCACCAGTGGACACGATCACATCCAGCTCACGCGGAACTGGCTGATCGCTGATCTGCTTGGCCAGATCGATCAGGCGATTGGTTTCGCCACTCATCGCCGACAGCACAACCACCAGGTCATCGCCGGCCTCGCGGAATTTCTTGACCTTGTCGGCAACCTGTTCGATTCGCTCGACCGTGCCGACTGAAGTGCCGCCAAATTTCTGTACGATCAACGCCATTTCAAAGCCGCCTCAGCCCATGAAGGGCACCCAATAAACATTCAAACGACACCATGGCCCGCCACTAGACGACGGGCCAAATGGCGCCTTAAACGCCCTGCTCCACGAATGGCACGGTCAGGGCCAGTGCGTTGTCCAGCGCAGCGGTGTCAACGCCACCACCTTGCGCCATGTCTGGACGACCACCACCTTTACCACCCACTGCGGCAGCGGCTTGCTTCATCAAATCACCGGCTTTGAGTTGGCCAGTCAGGTCTTTGGTCACACCGGCAACCAGCACGACCTTTTCCTCATGGACACTGCCGAGCAGGATCACTGCGCGGCCGAGTTTGTTCTTCAGTTGATCGACCAGCGCCAGCAGCGCCTTGCCATCCTGGCCGTCCAGGCGTGCAGCCAGGACCTTGACGCCTTTGACGTCAACCGCCGCGTTGGACAGGTCGTCACCGGCGGCACTGGCAGCCTTGGCCTGCAATTGCTCCAGCTGTTTTTCCAGCTGACGGTTGCGCTCCAGCACGGCCGACAGTTTGTCGATCAGGTTGTCGCGACTGCCCTTGACCAGCTGCGCCGCCTCTTTAAGTTGCTCTTCGGCAGCGTTGAGGTAAGCCAGTGCTGCTTCACCAGTGACCGCTTCGATACGGCGCACGCCGGAAGCCACACCACCCTCGCTGATGATCTTGAGCAGGCCGATATCACCGGTACGCTTGGCGTGGATACCACCGCACAGCTCGACGGAGAAGTCACCGCCCATGCTCAGCACGCGCACGCTGTCGCCGTATTTCTCGCCGAACAGCGCCATCGCGCCCTTCTGCTTGGCGGTGTCGATATCGGTCTCTTCGGTTTGCACCTCGGAGTTCTTGCGCACTTCGCGGTTGACGATGTCTTCCAGAGCCTTGAGCTGCTCCGGCTTGACCGCTTCGAAGTGACTGAAGTCGAAACGCAGACGCTGGCTATCGACCAGCGAGCCTTTCTGTTGTACGTGATCGCCCAGCACCTGACGCAACGCAGCGTGCAGCAGGTGAGTGGCGGAGTGGTTCAGCGACGTGGCGTGCTGGACATCAGCATCGACCTTGGCATTCACCTTGGAACCGACCACCAGGGTGCCACTGGCGACCACGCCGTGGTGCAGGAATGCGCCACCGGTTTTAGTGGTGTCACGCACGTCGAAACGCACGTTGCCAGCCTGCAGGTAACCAGTGTCACCCACCTGGCCACCGGATTCGGCGTAGAACGGTGTGCGATCAAGGATCACAACGCCCTGCTCGCCTTCAGCCAGCTGCTCGACGACTTTGCCGTCTTTGTACAGCGCAACGATGCTCGCTTCGCCTTCGGTGCTGGTGTAACCGGTGAACTCGGTGGCCACATCGACCTTGACCAGGGTGTTGTAGTCCAGGCCGAAAGCGCTGGCGGAACGGGCGCGCTCACGCTGCGCTTCCATTTCACGCTCGAAGCCTGCTTCGTCGATGGTCAACTCACGTTCACGGGCGATGTCGGCAGTCAGGTCCATCGGGAAGCCGTAGGTGTCGTACAACTTGAACACCACGTCACCCGGCACCACGGTGCCCTTGAGCTCGGCCAGGTCTTGCTCGAGGATCTTCAGGCCCTGCTCCAGGGTCTTGGCGAACTGCTCTTCTTCGGCCTTGAGCACGCGCTCGATGTTGGCCTGCTGTTGGGTCAGTTCCGGGAAGGCTTCGCCCATCTCGGCGACCAGCGCCGCGACGATCTTGTAGAAGAAACTGCCGGTAGCGCCCAGCTTGTTGCCGTGACGGCAGGCACGACGAATGATGCGGCGCAGTACATAACCGCGGCCTTCGTTGGACGGCAGCACGCCGTCGGCAATCAGGAAGCCACAGGAACGGATGTGGTCAGACACCACTTTGAGCGAGGACTGCTCTTCGTTCTTGCAGCCGATAGCGGCGGCAGAAGCGTCGAGCAGGCTGCGGAACAGATCGATCTCGTAGTTCGAGTGCACGTGCTGCATGACCGCACTGATGCGCTCCAGGCCCATACCGGTATCGACCGACGGCGCTGGCAGCGGGTGCAGCACACCATCAGCGGTGCGGTTGAACTGCATGAATACGTTGTTCCAGATCTCGATGTAACGGTCACCGTCTTCTTCCGGCGAGCCGGGCGGGCCGCCCCAGATGTCCGGGCCGTGGTCGTAGAAGATCTCGGTGCAAGGACCGCACGGACCGGTATCACCCATGGTCCAGAAGTTGTCGGAAGCGTAAGGCGCGCCCTTGTTGTCGCCGATACGCACCATACGCTCGGCCGGAACGCCGATTTCCTGGGTCCAGATGTCGTAAGCCTCGTCATCGCTGGCATAGACAGTAACCCAGAGCTTTTCTTCTGGCAGGTTCAGCACCTTGGTCAGGAAGGTCCAGGCGTAGGTGATGGCGTCTTTCTTGAAGTAGTCACCGAAGCTGAAGTTGCCCAGCATTTCGAAGAACGTGTGGTGGCGGGCGGTGTAGCCGACGTTTTCCAGGTCGCTGTTCTTGCCACCGGCGCGCACACACTTCTGGCTGCTGGTCGCACGGGTGTAGGCGCGCTTTTCCTGGCCAAGGAAGCAATCTTTGAACTGGTTCATCCCCGCGTTAGTGAACAGCAGGGTCGGGTCGTTGCCCGGAATCAAGGAGCTGGAGGCAACTCGGGTGTGTCCCTGCTCTTCGAAGAAGCGAAGGAAGGCTTCACGGATTTCTGCGCTTTTCATAGGTTCTTCCACGGAAACGGCGGCCTGAAGGCAAATGCTGCGTCAAATTGACGAAACGACGGCAAAGGGCCGCATTATATCGGGCCTTAGGCTTGGATGCAGTGTGTTTATGCTATAGAAACCGTCAATTGGACGGTCTTCGACATTTGGCCGATGCACTATTACTGAGGTTCCAGCGTCAAATTGGCAAGGCCTCCCGGATGAAATGCCATTCATCCGCAAAAAAATCGTTAGCAGCCTATACGTTTGTTCCACATATGTGCTAATAATTCTCCGCCGCCGACCTACGGTGGCAACGTTCTCAGGGCGGGGTGCAATTCCCCACCGGCGGTAATTGCGCACAGTGCGCATAGCCCGCGAGCGCTTGCAAGCCTGCCTTGCAAGGTCAGCAGACCCGGTGTGATTCCGGGGCCGACGGTCATAGTCCGGATAAAGAGAGAACGGGATAGGCACGCCTGTGCCTGTCGTTGCGCACCTGCGCAGCGAAATCCCTTTCGATCCAGATGCCCTGTTTCTCATACAAACAGGAGTCCGTTTCAATGCAACCTACCGCTATCGATAGCAAAAACCCTTCCCACGAGCGCATCGCTTTTATCCAGGCCTGCTGGCACAAGGATATTGTCGATCAAGCACGCAAAGCCTTCGTCGAGGAAATGGAAGTGTTGGGCTATCAGGCCAGCGATATCGACTTCTTTGAAGTCGGTGGCGCCTTCGAAATCCCTTTGCACGCCAAGCTGCTGGCTCGCAGCGGTCGCTATGCCGGCATTGTTGCCGCAGGCCTGGTGGTCGATGGCGGCCTGTACCGCCATGAGTTTGTTGCCCAGTCAGTGATCAGCGGCCTGATGCAGGTGCAACTGGAAACCGAAGTGCCGGTGTTCTCGGCGGTGCTGACCCCGCACCATTTCCACGCCGGTGATGAACATCAGAACTTCTACTTTGAGCACTTCCTGGTCAAAGGTGCCGAGGCTGCGAAAACCTGTGCCGATACCCTGCAGAAACTGCGCGCCCTGCGTCGCAACGAGCTGCCGCAGAAGCGCGTAGGCTAAGGCTTGCTGTGGGAACGGGCTTGCCCCGCGATACGGTGTAACTGACAGATCGCGATCGCGGGGCAAGCCCGCTCCCACAGAATTGATTCAGGCCAGTTGGTCTGGTGTGGTTGGTACGACCAGAATACCCGCGCGCAAGCCGTTCTTGACCTTAGGGTTTGGGAAAATGATGCGCGCGCCCTCTTCCTCGACAATCCAGCGCGTGCTGCTCAGGTCTTCGGCGAGCAGATAGCCCTTGGACAACTCGGAAAAGTTCTCGATGTCCGCCGGCAAGTGCAGGTGGAAGCTGTCACTGTGCTTGATGATCTCGCGGGCGACGCTAAACAGCTGCAAGCCATCCAGCGCCTCGGGTTCGTCAGGCTCGGCACCTTCGATGATTTGTGTCAGACGCTCTTTCAGGCGATCAAGGTTTACCTGCGCGTTCTGCCCGAAAGGCCGCGCCTTACCCAGTTCCAGGGTAAAGGCTTCAGCTTCCAGCTGTTCATAGGTGAATGCGGTGAAGGTCACCGAGGGTTTGCTCTGCAACAGTACCGCTTCCATTCCTGCTGCGCGCAGGCGCGCTAGTTCACGGCGCGAATGCTGGCGGCCTTCCTTGAACGGATACAAAGCGAACTGCTCGATCTTCGAACCACGAATGGCGGTATGCAGGTCATAGTGCAACCGGGTACGCCCGGCAACACTGAAAAAGGTGGTGGCCAAACGCTCCAGCTCACAAGCGCGCAACGCTTCCGAGCCACTGGACAGCTCATGCCGACCGTTGAACAGGCGGTTGACGTCCTGCTCGACGTAACGCTCTCCCTTGCGGATGGCCTCGGGATTGCCAAACAGAAACAGGATCCGCGCCCGCGGTTTAATTTCCCGGTTGGCAATGCCATGCAGCAACTCATCGAGCAGCTCGATGGGCGCGGTTTCATTGCCGTGAATACCCGCCGACAGCAGCAGGTCCATGCCATTGTCGCGCGCTTCAGGAGGACGCACTTCAAGTGCGCCCTCACCCAGCCAGCGCATGCGCACGCCTTCGACAGTCAACTGGGTCTTCTCTGCCGGTTCACGACCGGCCAGGGTCAGTTCGAGCAGTTTGCCGAGGGCGAGCATAGGCTATTCCTTAGTGATGGTGGCCGCAGTCAGGACCATGGACGTGATCGTCATCGTCGCCGGCATCGGCCGGTTCCATTTCCAGCTGCAGGCTGACCAGGTTAGTGGCCAGCGGGCGCAGCAAGAGGTTGGCGTATTCGGTGTCGTCTTCTTCGACGTCGACGCCGATCAACAGCTGACCACGGCCATCCTGCTGAATCCATACCTCCTTGCCTTGCCAGACCACCGCAAAGCGGGTGCAGGAAGTTTCCAGCTGGGTACCATCGTCATCTTCAAGGATCAGCTGCAGGGCGTCGGACATAGTCGAATTCTCTCTCAAGGTTGGAGTTGGAACGGATAGACCGAACCCAGTTTGAGGATCTGGGTCAGTTCATCCAGTGCCGTGCGACACTCCAGCAACAATTGCGGATCCGCCAGGTCGGATTCGCTCAGGCGGTCGCGGTAGTGCTTGTCGACCCACTGGGTCAGGGTGTCGTACAGCGACGCCGTCATGATAACCCCTGGATTGACCGCTGCCAGTTCAGTTTCATTGAGTGCGACGCGCAACCGCAGGCACGCCGGGCCACCACCGTTCTGCATGCTCTGCTTGAGGTCGAAGACTTTAACCTCAGCGACCGGGCCGCCCGAAGCGGTCAAGGTCGACAGATAGGCCCAGACCCGCTCGTTGTTGCGGCACTCTTCCGGCACGATCAGCAGCATCGAACTATCGGCACGGGACAACAGTTGGCTGTTGAACAGGTAAGAACGCACCGCATCCTCTACCGTGACAGCCGAGCGCGGCACACAGATCGCCTTGAAGTTGCCGCCCCGTTTAGCCAGTTTAGCTTGCAGTTGGCCAAGCATCGCCTCGGTCTCAAGGAAGGCATCTTCGTGGTAGAACAGCACTTCGCCATTGCCCACTGCGATCACATCGTTGTGAAACACTCCTTGGTCAATTACCGCAGGGTTCTGCTGAGCATAGACCACGCCCTCTTCGCTCAGGCCATGCAAGCGAGCGACGGCTTGGGAAGCCTCAAGGGTCTGGCGCGCCGGGTACTTCTGCGGCGCCGGATAACGGGTGTCGAAGGCACTGCGGCCATAGACGAAGAACTCTACCCCCGCCTCGCCGTAACTACGGCAGAAACGTGTGTGGTTGGCCGCACCTTCATCACCGAACTGCGCCACCGCAGGCAACGCCGCGTGATGGGCAAAGTGCTTGTTGTCAGCGAACATCGCGCCCAGCACGCGGCTGGTGGTGGGATGCTCGATGCTGCGGTGATACTTGCAATTGAGGTTGGCAGCGGTGAAATGCACACGGCCGTCGGCGGTATCGGCACTTGGGCTGACCGTCGCGGCGTTGGCCACCCACATGCTCGACGCCGAGCAACTGGCGACCAGCAACGGCATGGCTTCTTTGGCCGCGCGCTGAATCACCTCGGCATCGCTGCCGGAGAAGCCCAGGCGGCGCAACGCGCCTACATCCGGGCGCTCCTGCGGCGCCAGCACGCCTTGCTGAAAGCCCATTTCCATCAACGCTTTCATCTTCGCCAGGCCCTGACGCGCAGCTTCGCGCGGGTTGGACCCCTGCTGGCTGTTGCTTTGCGACGCAACGTTGCCGTAGGACAGCCCGCCGTAGTTATGCGTCGGTCCCACCAGACCATCAAAATTCACTTCAAACGATTTCATCGGCAAGGCTCCGTGGACCTTTTGTTATAGGGCGACGCCTGGCGTCAGCGTGGCAGGCAGGGTCAGGCTGGCGGTCTCCAGCGAGGCTACCGGGTAAGCGCAATAGTCGGCCGCGTAATAGGCGCTGGCACGGTGGTTGCCGCTGGCACCCACACCGCCAAAGGGCGCACTGCTGGCAGCGCCGGTCAGCTGTTTGTTCCAGTTGACGATGCCGGCACGGCTTTGCAGCCAGAAGTACTGGTAGCGAGCATGCGAGTCCGACAACAGGCCGGCAGCCAGGCCGTACTGGGTATTGTTGGCTTCGGCGATGGCCGCATCGAAATCGCTGTAACGAATGACCTGCAGCAGTGGGCCAAAGAACTCTTCGTCCGGGCGATCGGCTACTGCCGTTACATCAACGATACCTGGCGTCAGCAATGCTGCAGTGGCTTGCGGCTGGGTCATTGCCAGCAACGACACGCCGCCGTTGGCCAGCAACTGCGCCTGCGCATCCAGCAGGGCCTTGGCCGCTGCCAACGAAATCACCGAACCCATGAAGGGTGCAGGCTGTTGATTGAAGGCGCCCACAGAAATGTTATTGCACACCTCTACCAGGCGCTTGAGCAGCGCATCGCCCCAGGCACCTTGCGGCACCAACAGACGACGGGCACAGGTACAACGCTGCCCGGCGGAAATGAAAGCCGACTGAATGATGGTGTAGACCGCGGCATCCAAATCTTTGACTTCATCAACCACCAGCGGGTTGTTGCCGCCCATTTCCAGCGCCAGGATCTTGTCCGGACGGCCGGCAAACTGTTGATGCAACAAGTTGCCGGTACGGCTGGAGCCGGTGAAGAACAAACCGTCGATACCCGGGTTGGCGGCCAGCGCCACACCGGTTTCCCGTGCCCCCTGAACCAGGTTCAGTACGCCCGCTGGCAGGCCAGCCTCAATCCAGCACTTGACGGTCAGCTCGGCGACTTTCGGGGTCAGCTCGCTCGGCTTGAACACTACCGTGTTACCGGCCAGCAGGGCCGGAACGATGTGGCCGTTTGGCAGGTGCCCCGGGAAGTTGTAAGGGCCAAATACGGCTACCACGCCATGCGGTTTGTGCCGCAGCACTGCAGTGGCATCGGCCAGCGGGCCGCTTTTCTCACCGGTGCGCTCACGGTAGCTCTGCACCGAGATGGCTACCTTGTTGACCATGCTGGTTACTTCGGTAGCGGCTTCCCACAGCGGCTTACCGGTCTCTTCACCGATGCAATGAGCCAAGGCATCAGCGTTGGCCTTGAGCGCTGCCGCAAAGGCTTCAAGCACACTGATGCGCGCCTCCAGCGATTGCAGGGCCCAACCAGCAAAGGCCTGACGCGCTGCCTGAACGGCGGTGTCGACTTGAGCGGCATTAGCACCCTGGCCTTCCCAGATGACGTTCTGGCTGACCGGATCCAGCGACTGCAGCGCTTCGCCCTGCCCTGCCTGCCAATTGCCGGCGATATAGTGAGTCGTCATTACTTGGCCTCCCGGGCGGCAGACAGCGGCACAGCACGCACCTGATCACCAGCACTGAGGCGCAGGCGTTTTGCGGTCAACGGATCAACCACCAGGGTACCGGCCGCCAGACGCGCTGGTGCTGCAGTAATGCGGCACTCTTCGCGCTTACGGTTATGAATGATGAACGGCGTGGCATCGTCACCAGGCGTGCCGACCGCCAGCACCAGCGCCTGGCTGTCGTGCACCGCACGAATCTTGCTGGTTTCGCACTCTACCGCTGGGCCTGCGTCGAAAATGTCGACATAGCCCTGATAGCTGAAGCCTTCGCTTTTGAGCATCGCCAAGGCTGGCTCGGTGTCGGTATGCACACGACCGATCACGCCGCGCGCGGCTTCGGAAAGGAAGCAGGTGTAAAGCGGAAACTTGGGCATCAGCTCAGCGATGAACGCCTTGTTACCAACACCAGTCAGGTAATCCGCCTGGCTGAATTCCATCTTGAAGAAATGTCGCCCCAGGCTTTCCCAGAACGGCGAGCGTCCTTGCTCATCCGACATGCCCCGCATTTCGGCGATGATCTTGTTGCCGAACAGCTCGGCAAACTCGGCGATGAACAACAGGCGTGCCTTGGCCAGCAGGCGACCATTGAGCCCGGTGCGGTAGTCGCTACGCAGGAACAACGAGCACAGTTCGGAGTTGCCGGTCAGGTCGTTGGCCAGAAACAGCGTGGGGATCTCGCGATAGATGTTCAACTCTTGAGAGGCACTGACCGTCAGGCCCACCCGGTAGTTGTACCAAGGCTCACGCAAGCCGACGGCACCGGCGATGGCAGAAATACCGACCACCACACCTTCGTCGTTTTCCAGCACGAACAAGTAGTCTGCGTCACCGCGCTCAGCTTCGCCACGGAACGTCTTCTCAGCCCAGCCGACCCGGTGCGACAGGCGCTCCTCGTTGGCCGGCAAGGTGGTCAGGCCGGTGCCGGTGCTGCGCGCCAACTCGATCAGCGCAGGTAAATCGCTGCTGCGTACGGGACGAACGATCATGCTATCTCCTCGGGCGGCGGCCTTTGGCCTGCCGCAAAACTCGACCTGGGTGCTCGGTTATCGAACCGCAGGGATCAAACCGCTACCAGACGCACACTGGCGCCTTCACCGACGCCAAGGGCTTCGGCTGCTTCAAGACTCAGGGTTACCGGCTTACCCGGCACCCAGTCCAGCTCCAGCAGTACCGCGCGGTAGTCCTGCAACTGGCCATTGCAAACCAGGTAAGGCCGCCCGCCCTTGACCACCGTGCTGTCGAGCTTGACCGGCACCACGCGGCTCTGGGCAATGGAGCGGATACTCGACACCCGTGCATGCAAGGTCGGGCCACCGTCGAAAATATCGATGTAATGATCAGTCTCGAAGCCTTCGCGCATCAGGATGTCGAAGGTGATCTGCGCGCGCGGGTGAACCTGGCCCATGGCCTCTTGTGCGGCATCCGGCAGCAATGGCACGTAGATCGGGTAATGCGGCATCAACTCGGCCAGGAAGGTCCGGCTCTTCAGGCCACACAGGCGCTCGGCCTCGGCATAGTTGAGGTCGAAGAAGTTGCGCCCGATAGCATCCCAAAACGGCGAGTCGCCGCTTTCATCGCTGTAACCGACGATTTCGGTGACCACCGAATCGGCGAAACGCTCAGGGTGCGCCGCCATAAACAGCAAGCGACCACGGGAGTTAAGCTCCGACCAACCAGTGCCAACCAGCTCTGGCAGCACGTAGAAACTGGTCAGCAAGCTGTTGCCGGTCAGGTCATGGCACTGCGAGAGCACATGGATCTTGTTGTGGATCTTCAGCTCGCGTGAAGCATGCACAAAGGTTTCGTTACGAAAGCTGTAGAACGGCTCGGAATAACCGGCCGAGGCAACGATGGCCGAACAGCCGACCAACTTGCCGGTGTCGCTGTCTTCAAGGACGAAGAAATAGCTTTCTTCACCATTGAAACTGACCTCGGCCGCAAACGACGTCTCCGAGGCGGCGATCTTGTCGCTCAGACGACCGGCATCATCCGGCAAGGACGTGACACCGATGGGGCTGTCCGCTGCCAGACGCTGTACTTCGCCCAGATCAGCCATTTGCGCGGGGCGCATCACCAGCATGGTGTCACTCCTTTCGGGAAAACAGGCCAGCCACTGCTGGCACAGAAAAAAACAGCAAGCGCCCGCTGGGCACGTGCTCTGAAATTCGGATTCACCGGCCCCGCAGGGCCGATGAAAGGACCACAGGCGCCAATCAGGCCTGGGTCAGTGTTGCGGCAGCACGCTCGAAGCGATCCAGGCCTTCGTCGATGTCGGCATCTTCGACCACCAGGCTCGGAGCGAAACGCACCACGTCCGGGCCGGCCTGCAGGACCATCAAGCCTTCTTTCTCGGCGGCGTTGAACACGTCTTTGGCCTTGCCTTTCCAGGCATCGCTCAGCACGCAACCAATCAGCAAGCCAATACCACGCACCTGGGTGAACAAGCCGTATTTCTCGCCGATCTGTTCCAGGCGGGCTTTGAACTTCTGGTGCTTGGCCTTGACGCCCTCCAGCACCTCAGGGGTGTTGACCACATCCATGACCGCATTGGCCACGGCGCACGCCAGCGGGTTACCGCCGTAGGTGGTGCCGTGGGTGCCAACGGTCAGGTGCTTGGCCAGGGCTTCGGTGGTCAGCATCGCGCCAATCGGGAAGCCGCCGCCCAGGCTCTTGGCGCTGGAGAGGATGTCTGGGGTCACGCCGTAATGCATGTAGGCGAACAGCTCGCCGGTACGGCCTACGCCGGTTTGCACTTCGTCAAAAATCAGCAGCGCGTTGTGCTTGTCGCACAGTTCACGAGCGCCTTGCAGGTAAGCGACATCGGCCGGAACCACACCGCTCTCGCCCTGAATCGGCTCGATCACCACGGCGCAGGTCTTGTCGGAAATCTGCGCCTTCAGCGCTTCCAGATCGTTGTACGGCACATGGCTGATACCGGTGATCTTCGGGCCGAAACCATCGGAATACTTCGGCTGGCCGCCGACGCTCACGGTGAACAGGGTACGACCGTGGAAGCTGTTAACGGTGGCGATGATCTCGTGCTTTTCAGGGCCGAAACGGTCATGGGCAACACGACGGGCCAGCTTGAAAGCAGCTTCGTTCGCTTCAGCGCCGGAGTTACAGAAAAATGCACGCTCAGCGAAGGTCGCATCGACCAGCTTGTGGGCCAGGCGCAGGGCCGGCTCGTTGGTGAACACGTTCGACACGTGCCACAGCTTATTGGCCTGCTCGGTCAGTGCGCCGACCAGCGCCGGGTGTGCATGACCCAATACGTTCACGGCAATCCCGCCCGCGAAGTCGATCAGCTCGCGGCCCGACTGATCCCAGACTCGGGAGCCCGCACCACGAACGGGGATAAAAGCCGCCGGTGCGTAATTGGGAACCATTACCTGGTCGAAATCGGCGCGTTGCACCGGAGCTTGCTCAACGGACATCGGAGTCTCCTGAAGAGGAACGCCTGCCTGGAACTGGCGAGCGATGGGGGGATTGTAAGGACAGATCGGCGCCTGACATTGTCGCCAAGCGACAACTTGTTATAGCGCCCAACCCTGTTTTACCAAGGCTTTCGGCAATGCGACAAATAGGGTCGCAAAGGCGCAGTTTAAACGGTGCGGGAGACGAGCACAGAACTATCTGTAGGAGCGGGCTTGCCCCACGATCGGGATCTATCTATTACACCGGTATCGCGGGGCAAGCCCGCTCCTACAGAAGTGCCGCCAACTGATTAACCGCGCTCGGCAGGCACCGATGACAATTCGAAGGGGCTGCTGCTTCGTCGCTGATTACGATCTTCCCGTGGCGTTGCGCCAAAGAAGTTGCGATAGGCACTGGAGAAATGCGGGCCCGACGAGAAGCCGCAGGACAAACCGATCTGAATGATCGACTTGCTGGTTTGCATCAGCATCTGCCGCGCTTTGTTCAAGCGCAGCTCAAGGTAATACTGGCTTGGCACGCGATTGAGGTACTGCTTGAAGATCCGCTCCAACTGACGCCGCGAAACGCACACATGCTGGGCAATTTCATCGGTGGTCAACGGCTCTTCAATGTTGGCCTCCATCAACAGTACAGCCTGGGTCAGTTTCGGGTGGCTAGAGCCCAGACGATTCTGCAGCGGAATGCGCTGACGCTCGCCGCCTTCACGAATACGCTCGACCACCAACTCTTCCGACACCGCCCCGGCCAGCTCCGCACCATGATCGCGGGCCAATACCGCCAGCAACAAATCGATCACCGACATGCCACCGCAAGCGGTCAGGCGATCACGATCCCAGTCAAACAGATGACTGGTGGCAATTACCTTGGGGAAACGCTCGGCAAAGTCATCCTGCCAGCGCCAGTGCACCGCTGCGCGATAACCGTCGAGCAAGCCCAGCTGAGCCAGCGGATAGACACCTGCCGACAGGCCGCCGACCACACAACCGGCACGCGCCAATTGCTTGAGCGCACTGGCCAGCCCTGGCGCCACGGCCTGCGGCGGTTCATCAGCGAGCAAAAGCAGCTTCTGGCAACCCTCCAGGCGCCCGGCCCATGGCTCACCCGGCAGGCGCCAGGCACCCTCGAGCGGAGGCTCGGCCTGCAGGAACGACAACTCGTAGACCACGTCCGGGTGCACGCGCTGGGCTACCCGCAGGACCTCTTCGGCCAGCGCCAGGGTCAGCGCTTTGGTACTAGGCCAGATGAGAAAACCGATGCGTTGGGTGGTCATGGGGTGCGGTCCGGAACCTGAGAGAAGTCAAGAAGACAAAGCCTGGTCATGCTGCGAATGATTCGCAGCATGACCCATTTTGGTGCAAAACAGCAATCTTACTTCAGGCTGCCCGACAGGAACTGCTGCAGACGCTCGGATTGCGGATTGACCAGCACCTCACGCGGATTGCCGCTCTCTTCCACCAGACCTTTGTGCAGGAACACCAACTGGTTCGACACCTCACGGGCAAAGCCCATCTCGTGGGTCACCACCACCATGGTCCGACCTTCCTGAGCCAGCGACTGCATGACCTTGAGCACGTCGCCCACCAGTTCGGGGTCCAGCGCTGAAGTTGGCTCGTCGAACAGCATGACTTCCGGCTCCATGGCCAGTGCGCGGGCAATCGCCACACGCTGCTGCTCACCACCGGACATGTGTCCAGGATAGGCATCTTTACGATGCGCAACACCAACCTTGGCCAGGTAATGCTCGGCTTTTTCCAGCGCATCCTTCTTCGACATGCCCAGCACGTGAACCGGTGCTTCGATGATGTTTTCCAGCGCCGTCATGTGCGACCACAGGTTGAAGTGCTGGAATACCATCGACAGGCGCGAGCGCATGCGCTGCAACTGCTTGGGATCGGCAGCCTTGAGCGCGCCATCCTTGTTTGCCACCAGCTTGAGTTCTTCATTGTTGAGCAGAATCTTGCCAGCATGCGGCTGCTCAAGCAGGTTGATGCAGCGCAGGAAAGTACTCTTGCCCGAACCGCTGGAGCCGATGATGCTGATCACGTCGCCCGCTTTCGCCGCCAGGGACACGCCCTTGAGCACTTCGTGGCTGCCATAGCGTTTATGCAGGTCTTGGACTTGAAGTTTGTACATGCTGTCGGTTCTCACAAAGCTGTCAGTCTTGAGCTCACGCCCAGGGCAAAAAAGTTACCGCAGGCCTCAGGCCTTGCGCGGCGCCATGTAGCCGAGCCAGCGACGCTCGGCCAACTTGAACAGGCGCACCAGAATGAACGTCAGGCACAGGTAGAACACGCCGGCGGTGATGTAGGCTTCGAACGGCAGGTAGTACTGGGCGTTGACCGTACGTGCCGCACCAGTGATGTCGATCAAGGTAACGATCGACGCCAGACTGGTGGTCTGCAGCATCATGATCACTTCGTTGCTGTACTGCGGCAGCGCGCGGCGCAGCGCCGATGGCAACAGAATGCGACGGTACATCTTGACCCGCGACATACCCACCGCCTTGGCCGCCTCGATCTCGCCATGCGGAGTGGCCTTGAGGCTACCGGCGATGATTTCTGCAGTGTAGGCACTGGTGTTGATGGCAAAGGCCAGGCACGCACAGAAGGTTGCACTCGACAACCATGGCCACAGGAAGCTATCCCGCACCGCCTCGAACTGTGCCAGGCCGTAGTAGATCAGGAACAGCTGCACCAACATCGGTGTACCGCGGATCACATAGGTGTAGAGCCAGGCGATCAGGTTGACCAGTGGCTGCTTCGACACTCGCATCAACCCCAGCGGAATGGCCGTCAGCAATCCGAAGAACAGCGACAGCGCCAGCAACTTGAGCGTGGTCAGCAAACCGCTCAGGTACAGCGGCATTGCCTCCCAGACGACGTTGTAGTCAAAAATCATAGTTCAGCCGCCCTTACGCCAACCGAGTAGCGCTTCTCAAGGTAACGCAGGGCCAGCAGCGAGACACTGGTAATGACCAGGTACAGGGCCGCGACCGCCAGGAAGAAGGTGAAAGGCTCACGGGTGGCATCTGCCGCCTGCTTGGCCTTGAACATCATGTCCTGCAGGCCGACCACCGAAATCAGTGCCGTAGCCTTGGTCAGGACCAGCCAGTTGTTGGTGAAGCCTGGAATCGCCAGGCGAATCATTTGCGGCACCATGACCCGGAAGAACACCTGCAGGTTGCTCATGCCGTAGGCCACACCGGCTTCGGCCTGCCCCTTGGGAATGGCCATGAACGCGCCACGGAAGGTTTCCGAAAGGTAGGCACCAAAAATGAAGCCCAGGGTACCGATCCCCGCCATCAGCGGATTGAGATCGATGTAATCGTCGTAACCGAGCAGCGGTGCCACACGATTGAGCAAGTCTTGACCGCCGTAGAAAATCAGCAGGATCAACACCAGATCGGGAATTCCGCGGATTACCGTGGAGTACAGATCGCCCAGCCAGGCCAGCCAGCGCACTGGCGACAGGCGCAAGGCCACACCGATAAGGCCGAGTACAATGGCCAGGGCCATGGACGACAAGGCAAGCTGCAGCGTAAGCCACACGCCGTCGAGGATAACTGCCCCGTAGCCTTTCAACATGATGAGGTCCTCGACCTTAGGGATGAAAAAATGGTGCAAACCTCAGAGTCTCTGCTGCTTGCACCATTACACAGGTGAAACGTCGACGATTTACTTGGCTTCAGGGCCGTAGATGTCGAAGTTGAAGTACTTGTCCTGAATCTGCTTGTACTTGCCATTGGCGCGGATGGCCGCGATGGCAGCATTCAGACGATCCAGGTTGGCTTTGTCGCCCTTGCGCACGGCAATACCGACGCCGTCACCGAAGTACTTCACGTCGGTGAACGAAGGGCCAACGAAGGCAAAGC
The DNA here is from genome assembly GCF_004353925.1 of Pseudomonas sp. H9. Lineage (GTDB taxonomy): Bacteria > Pseudomonadota > Gammaproteobacteria > Pseudomonadales > Pseudomonadaceae > Aquipseudomonas. The sequence goes on from NZ_SMOK01000047.1 coordinate 205,890, forward strand.
CTTTGCCGGCGTCTGTCTTGAGGAAGCCATCTTCAAGCAGCGTAGCATCGGCCACGGTGCCATCCAGGCGGCCGGCTGCGACGTCCAGGTAGATCTCGTTCTGGGTGCCGTAAGGAACGATGGTGGCGCCTTGAGGAGCCAGCACTTCCTTGGCAAAGCGGTCGTGGATCGAACCGCGCTGCACGCCGATTTTCTTGCCACTGAGTTCAGCCAGGCTGTCGCTGACAGTAGTACCTTCCTTCATCACCAGACGCGCTGGGGTCAGGTAGTACTTGCCGGTGAAGTCCACCGACTTCTTGCGATCTTCAGTGATCGACATGGACGACAGGATGGCGTCGATCTTGCGAACTTTCAGTGCCGGGATCAGGCCGTCGAACTCTTGCTCAACCCAGGTACATTTGACTTTCATCTCTTCACACAGGGCGTTGCCGATGTCGTAGTCGAAGCCGACGATACTGCCGTCTGGCGCTTTCGAGGCGAACGGTGGGTAGGCGGCCTCGATACCGATTTTCAGCGGTTTCTCATCAGCCAGCGATGCCAGGGAAAACACGGACAGCGCCAGTGCGCCAAGCAGTGCGAGTTTCTTCATCTGGAACTCCATCGTTAAAGGGCAATACCAGGCAATGGGTATCAATTGCCTGACATGCGAATGGGTACAACGCGAACTGCGTAGCGTAGTCGAAAGCTCTGACAACACGACGAGTGAGTGATCGGCATTTTAGCGACAGCTCCGAAGCCGATATTTCTTCAATGCGACAACTAGTTACAGAAGCGCAGGAACGCGGGGGCGGGGATATTGACAGATTTCACGGAATATGCAAAAGCAAAAAGACAAATAACCAATAACTGAAGCAATAAGCGGGCCTATTATTGGCAAAGCCTTCTAATCCGGCAAGCGTAGCGTTTCAGCAGATTTAAAATGGGCGAGCGCACGCACCACTTGCGGGCGAAACGTTTCCCAGGGCCCCGTTGCAGGGCATCGTCGGTGACAATTAGGGTTACCGATGATTGTCGAAGTAACAGAAAGCACAAAGCCCCGCCAGGCGGGGCTTGTCAATTGAACCTGATCGCGGGGCAAGCCCGCTCCTACAGACTGTGGGAGCGGGCTTGCCCCGCGACGCTTGCTTAGGCCGAAGCCAAGTTCATCGACTTGTGCGTATCAATCAAATGCTGCACCACACTCGGATCAGCCAGGGTCGAAATATCACCCAGCGCATCGTACTCAGCGGTGGCAATCTTGCGCAGGATGCGGCGCATGATCTTGCCCGAGCGCGTCTTCGGCAGGCCTGGCGCCCACTGAATGACGTCCGGCGAGGCAATCGGGCCAATTTCCTTGCGCACCCAATTCTTCAGCTCCAGGCGCAGCGCTTCGCTCGGCTCTTCGCCACCGTTGAGGGTGACGTACACATAGATGCCCTGCCCCTTGATGTCGTGCGGCACACCAACCACTGCAGCTTCGGCCACCTTCGGATGGGCAACCATGGCGCTTTCAATTTCAGCGGTCCCCATACGGTGCCCGGAAACGTTGAGCACGTCATCCACGCGACCGGTGATCCAGTAGTAGCCGTCTTCGTCGCGACGCGCACCGTCACCAGTGAAGTACATGCCACGGAAGGTCTTGAAGTAGGTGTCGACGAAACGGTCGTGGTCGCCATACAGCGAACGCGACTGGCCCGGCCAGGAATCCAGAATCACCAGGTTACCTTCGGCAGCGCCATCGATCAGGTTCCCCAGGTTGTCGACCAACGCAGGCACTACGCCAAAGAACGGGCGGGTCGCCGAACCTGGCTTCAGCGCGGTAGCACCTGGCAGCGGGCTGATCAGCACGCCACCGGTTTCAGTCTGCCACCAGGTATCGACGATCGGGCAGCGCTCTTTACCGACAGTCTGGTAGTACCAGTTCCAGGCTTCCGGGTTGATCGGCTCACCCACCGAACCCAACAGACGCAGGCTGGAGCCATCAGCACCGGCCACCGCCGCTTGACCTTCAGCCATCATCGCGCGGATCGCCGTTGGTGCGGTGTAGAGAATATTGACCTTATGCTTGTCGATGATCTTCGACACACGAGTGATGTCCGGATAGTTCGGCACACCCTCGAACAGCACCGTAGTCGCGCCATTGGCCAGCGGGCCATAGACAATGTAGCTGTGACCGGTGACCCAGCCGACGTCAGCGGTGCACCAGTAGACTTCACCCGGACGGTAATCGAATACACGCTCATGGGTCAGCGCGGCATACACCAGGTAGCCACCCGTGGTGTGCAACACGCCCTTGGGCTTGCCGGTAGAACCCGAGGTGTAGAGGATGAACAGTGCTTCTTCGGCGCCCATTTCTTTCGGTGCGCAATGGCTGGAGGCGACCTTCATCAGGTCTTCGTACCAGATATCGCGATGCTGGTGCCAGGCAATGTCGCCACCGGTGCGCTTGCACACGATGATCTTTTGCACGCTGGCGGTTTCCGGGTTGGTCAGGGCCAGGTCGACATTGGCCTTGAGCGGCGTACGGCGGCCTCCACGCAGACCTTCATCAGCGGTGATTACCACTTTCGACTTACAGTCGATGATGCGTCCGGCCAGTGCTTCAGGGGAGAAACCACCGAATACCACCGAGTGAATCGCACCGATACGAGCACAGGCCAGCATGGCCACGACCGCTTCGGGAATCATCGGCATATAAATGGTGACCACATCACCACGGTGTACATCCTGACCACGCAGGGCGTTGGCAAACTTGCACACCTGTTCGTGCAATTCGCGGTAGGTAATGTTGCGGTGTTCGGAAGGGTCATCACCTTCCCAGATAATTGCAACCTGATCACCACGCTCGGCCAAGTGGCGATCCAGGCAGTTGTAGGAGACGTTCAGAGTGCCGTCGGCAAACCACTTGATATCGACATGGTGGTCGTCGAAGGAGGTTTGCTTGACCTTGGTAAAAGGCTTGATCCAGTCAAGGCGCTGAGCCTGCTCACGCCAGAAGCCGTCCGGGTTGATCACCGACTGCTGGTACATGGCCTTGTAGGTCGCCTCATCAGTCAGCGTGGTGGCCGCAACCTCGGGACGAACGGGATACAGGGGAGCCGCACTCATCTTTATCTACCTCGGTGTAATAGTTGTTTTTGTATGACCTCGTTGTAACTGTACCAGACCTCGTCGACCATTCGACGTTGGTAGTAACACCAGACTCATTTGCGCCTGCGCAATTGACCGCAGGCTCAAGACCGGGCATCAGCACCAAAAAATATATTTCCCTATTGTCAAGAAAGCGATTGTTACAGTTTTTGCTAAAAGTGTTTATCAAAACGTCATCTGTTTAAGACACACGCCCCTCTCTAAAATCCACTTCGCCAGCAACGGCATCGCGATTAACTAGTTATACAGCCCCCACGAAGGCCGTTAATCCCGAGATTCCCCTGATAGTTGAACTTTAGTAGTACACGCGGCGCCACAAGTGCCGCGCACCCCCTTACGACCTTAGACAGGTAAAATGAAAATGAAAGCTTTACTGGCATTGGCACTTGGCAGTGTTTGCAGCGTGGCGTTGGCCGACGAAGTTGCAAATGGCGACGCCGAGCAGATTCCGGTTGAACAGTACAGTTACTCGCAACATCTGGACATCGCCAAAGTCATCTCCATGAGCGAAGTCCCGAACGTCTGCGAAGTGGTGCCTGCGCGCATGACCTATGAAGACTCGCAGGGCCAACGGCATATTCTTGAGTACCGTGTGATGGGCAACGGTTGCTCCAACGGATAATCAAACGATTACCGCTCGCCGCGCCTCGATCGCTCTGACCGAGGCGCGCGGTTCAAATAATCAGAATCCCCTCGTTATCCGCAACAACTTCCGCCGATAAGCCTGAAACTTTATCCCTGTTATTCTGCCGACTTGCCGACACCATGTTCGCGTAACTTGTTGGCGATCGTGGTATGTGAAACACCGAGCCGCTTTCCTAACGCCCGACTGCTCGGGAATTCACTCGTCAGTTGTTCCAGCACCGCCTTTTCGAAGCGCCCGACAATCTCGCTCAAATCACCCTCCAGGGAAAACTCGCCCAAAGGTTGACGCGCACCATAATCCGGCAAGCGAATATGCTCTGCCTTGACTACCCCGCCATCACACAGCGACACCGCCTGGAACAACACGTTTTCCAACTGACGCACATTGCCCGGCCAGTGATACTGGCTCAGACGCTCCATGGCCGCCGGTGCCAGGCGCGGCAATGAGCAGCCGATCTGGCGGCTGGCCTGATCGAGAAAGTGCTCAACCAGCGGCGGCAAGCCATCCAGGCACTCGCGCAGCGGTGGAATATGCAGAGAAAGGACGTTCAGGCGATGGTAAAGGTCCTGACGGAACTCCCCCCGCGCGCACAGCTCCGACAGGTCGACCTGGGTTGCGCAGATCACCCGCACGTCCAGATACACTTCTTCATCGCTGCCCACCCGACGGAAGCAGCCATCTTGCAGAAAGCGCAACAACTTGACCTGCAAGCGCGGGCTCATCTCACCAACGCCATCAAGAAACAGCGTGCCTCCGGCCGTCAGCTCCAGCAGCCCCAACTTGCCTTCGGCCCGCGCCCCCTCGAAAGCACCCGGGCCATAGCCAAACAACTCAGTCTCGGCCATGGATTCAGGCAGGCCGGCGCAATTGAGCGCCATCAACGGCGCCTGCCCACGCGGGCTGGCCAGGTGACAGGCTCGCGCCAGCAACTCCTTGCCGGTGCCGGTCTCTCCCTCAATCAACAACGGCGCATCCAGCGGCGCCATGCGCCGCGCCTCGCGCACCACCGCCGCCATCACCCGCGAACTCTGGAAGATGCTGTCAAAGCCCCGCAGCTCCTGCTTTCGCACGTTATAGATACGCTCGCCAATACGGTCGGCACGGTGCAGGGTCAACACGGCGCCCGCCAGCGCTTCGCTGTCGTCGTGTTCGGATTGTAGTGGCGCAATATCGGCCAGAAACACATCCCCCTTGACCTTGACCCGCAGGCCATTGATGCGCGACTTGTTGGCGCGCACCAGCTCCGGCAGGTCGAAATCTTCGGCATAGCGCGACAGCGGAATACCCGGCACCTCATCCACCCTCACCCCAAGCAACTGCGCCGCCGCGCGGTTGGCCGCGACGATGGAGCCGCCCATGTCAATCGACAACACCGGAAAATCCAGCGCTCCGAGCAAAGCATTGAGCTCCATGTGCCGTCGCTCGCTGGGCATCAGCCCCACACGCTTGACCCCAAATACCCCGGCAATGGATTCGAACTTGGGCCGTAAAGCCTGGAACTGCAGATTGATCAGGTTCGGGCAGTGCAGATAAATGGCATTGCCGTGCTCCCCGCCGACCTCGCCGCGAGCGACGTTGATACCGTACTCCACCAGCAGGTTGAGGATGTCGCGCAAGATGCCGATGCGGTTTTGGCAATGCACTTTGATACGCATGAAATGTCCTACAAATAGGTCTGGAACGCGGCGTGGCAGCTGCCGGACTGGCAGTTTTTTACCAACCCGGCAGAATTTTCGTAAAGATTACGTGACAAAAAGCCTAATGCCGAGGGTGATTACCCCTCGATATTTCAGCCCTCTGCCGAATTCGTAAAATAATCGTTACAGAAAACACCCCACTTCGCCAGTCCTACCCCCTGCCGTAGCGATGCAAAGTGCAACGCTGCGGGTTATCTCTTAAGCAACGGCTTGAACACATAACAAGAATGGCCCTCAGCAGGAGAGCAGTATGAAACAGACGCAATACGTGGCCCGCGAGCCCGATGCGCAAGGGTTTATCGACTACCCGCAAGAAGAACACGCGGTGTGGAATACCCTGATTACCCGCCAACTGAAAGTGATCGAGGGCCGTGCATGCCAGGAATACCTGGACGGCATCGAACAACTGGGCCTGCCCCACGACCGCATCCCACAGTTGGGCGAAATCAACAAAGTGCTGGGCGCCACCACCGGCTGGCAAGTCGCCCGCGTGCCTGCACTGATTCCTTTCCAGACCTTTTTCGAACTGCTGGCCAGCAAGCGCTTTCCGGTGGCGACCTTCATTCGTACCCGCGAAGAGCTCGACTACCTGCAAGAACCGGATATTTTCCACGAGATCTTCGGCCACTGCCCGCTGCTGACCAACCCGTGGTTCGCTGAATTCACCCACACCTACGGCAAACTCGGCCTGCAAGCCACCAAAGAAGAGCGCGTGTACCTGGCTCGCCTCTACTGGATGACCATCGAGTTCGGCCTGGTCGATACCCCGCACGGTCGCAAGATCTACGGCGGCGGCATTCTTTCTTCGCCAAAAGAAACGGTCTACTGCCTGTCTGACGAGCCGGAACACCAGGCCTTCGACCCACTGGAAGCCATGCGCACGCCGTATCGCATCGACATCCTGCAGCCGCTGTACTTTGCCCTTCCGAACCTTAAGCGCCTGTTCGACCTGGCCCACGAAGACATCATGGGCATGGTTCACACAGCCATGAAGATGGGCCTGCACGCACCGAAATTTCCACCTAAGGTTGCTGCCTGAGCACCCTTTGCACACCAATAACAAACCACTTGCGGAAAACCTTATGAACGCCTTGAACCAAGCCCACTGCGAAGCCTGCCGTGCCGATGCTCCACAGGTCAGCGACGAAGAACTGCCGGTACTGATCAAGCAGATCCCGGATTGGAACATCGAAGTCCGTGACGGCATCATGCAGCTGGAAAAAGTCTTCCTGTTCAAGAATTTCAAGCACGCCCTGGCCTTCACCAACGCTGTTGGCGACATTTCTGAAGCTGAAGGCCACCACCCAGGCCTGCTGACCGAATGGGGCAAAGTCACCGTGACCTGGTGGAGCCACTCGATCAAAGGCCTGCACCGCAACGACTTCATCATGGCCGCCCGCACCGACGAGGTCGCCAAAACCGCCGAAGGTCGCAAGTAATGCACTTTGACGCGATTGGGCGCGTACCGGGTGATCCGATTCTGGGACTGATGGAGGCTTACGCCAACGACAGCAACCCAAACAAGTTCGACCTGGGCGTGGGTGTATTCAAAGACGCCCAGGGCCTGACGCCAGTGCCGGCAGCGGTCAAACTCGCCGAACAGCGCCTGCTCGACCAACAGTCGAGCAAGAGCTATGTCGGTGGTCATGGCGATGCCGACTTCGGTCGCCTGATCAGTGAGCTGGTGCTTGGCAGCCAATCGCCATTGCTGACCAGCCGCCGTGCAGGCGCCACCCAGACACCGGGCGGCACCGGCGCCTTGCGCCTGGCCGCAGAGTTCATCGAACACTGCCTGCCGGGCCGTGGTATCTGGTTGAGCAACCCGACCTGGCCAATTCACGAAACCATCTTCGCCGGTGCCGGCCTCAAGGTCAGCCACTACCCTTACGTCGGCGCGGACAACCGCCTCGACGTCAGCGGCATGCTGGCCGCTCTGGAAGCCGCCCCCAAGGGCGACGTGGTGCTGCTGCATGCCTGCTGCCACAACCCGACCGGCTTCGATCTGTCTCAGGATGACTGGCGCGCGGTGCTGGACGTGGTTCGCCGCCGTGAGCTGCTGCCGCTGATCGACTTCGCCTACCAGGGCTTTGGCGACGGTTTGGAACAAGACGCCTGGGCCGTCCGGCTATTTGCGGCCGAACTGCCCGAGCTATTGATCACCAGCTCTTGCTCGAAGAACTTCGGCCTGTACCGCGACCGCACCGGTGCGCTGCTGGTGTGCAGCCACGATGCCGAGAAGCTGCTGGATGTACGCAGCCAACTGGCCTTGCTGGCACGCAACCTGTGGTCGACCCCACCGGATCACGGTGCAGCGGTGGTTGCCCTGATTCTCGGCGATGCTGCGCTCAAACAGCTGTGGGTTGAAGAAGTCGAGGCCATGCGCCAACGCATTGCCGAGCTGCGTACAGGCTTGGTCGAGGCATTGGCACCTCATGACTTGAGCGAACGCTTCGCACACATTGCCGCGCAACGTGGCATGTTCTCCTACACCGGCCTGTCGCCGGAGCAGGTCAAGCAACTGCGTGACCGGCACAGCGTGTACATGGTCGGCACAGGCCGGGCGAACATCGCTGGCGCCGATGCCACTCGCCTGGGCGCACTGGCAGCCGCTATCGCTGACGTCTGCCGGTAGGAACGGGCTTGCCCCGCGATGCGGTTTATCTGACACATCGCAATCGCGGGGCAAGCCCGCCCCCACCGCTCACCCCACAGGTTGACTGCAACCTGCGGGGTGAGCTTGCCCCGAGACTGCCATTAAGCAGGAAAATTCATTCTGTCATCCAGACTCCTGTATCCTGCACAGGCTTTTTTAAAGCCACGCGCGCCTTGCGCAGCCTTTCCACACCACTTGCGAGGAACGACGAGATGCATGAAATCCCGAATCTTCCCTTCCCAAGCCTGAACCCAGAAGAGCAGACACCTGCCACTCACAGCGCCGAAGCAGCCCAGGCTGATCACGACGGCGACGAAAACTCCAGCGCCGACCAGGAATAACTGCGCAACAGTCAGACTGTGTGAAAACGACTGATGCAGGGACTACCCCGTTAACACGTTTTCACACCGTCAAGAATCCTCACTGACGAAACCCCGCCCATGCCTCACGCACCGCGCCCCCTTGCGGTTACCCTGCAAGTTGTCTCCATCGTCCTCTTCACCTTCATTGGCTACCTGAACATCGGCATCCCCTTGGCCGTGCTACCTGGCTATGTGCATAACGATCTGGGCTTTGGCGCTGTAGTCGCCGGCCTGGTCATCAGCGTGCAATACCTGGCCACTCTACTCAGCCGCCCATACGCCAGCCGCATCATCGACAACCTCGGCAGCAAGCGCGCAGTGCTGTACGGCTTGGCGGGATGCGGCCTGAGTGGCGTATTCATGTTGCTTTCCGCCTGGCTGCAGCAGGCTCCATGGCTGAGTCTGGGTAGCCTGTTGATCGGTCGCCTGGTACTGGGCAGCGCTGAAAGCCTGGTGGGTTCAGGCTCGATTGGTTGGGGTATCGGCCGGGTGGGCGCAGAACATACCGCCAAGGTAATCTCCTGGAACGGCATTGCCAGCTACGGCGCCTTGGCCATTGGCGCACCGCTAGGCGTAGTACTGGTGCAGCAGCTGGGGCTATGGAGCATGGGCGCCAGTATTATCCTGCTGTGCCTGCTTGGCCTGGCACTGGCTTGGCCCAAGACCGCCGCACCTATTGTGTCGGGCGTACGCCTGCCATTCCTGCATGTGCTTGGGCGGGTATTCGGTCACGGTGCCGGCCTGGCCCTGGGCTCGATCGGTTTTGGCACCATCGCCACCTTCATCACCCTGTACTACGCCAGCCACGCCTGGAACAACGCGGCCCTGTGCCTGACATTGTTCGGCGCCTGCTTCATCGGCGCGCGCTTGCTGTTCGGCAACCTGATCAATCGCATTGGCGGCTACCGGGTGGCCATCGCCTGCCTGTCGGTGGAAACCGCAGGTTTGATCCTGCTCTGGCAGGCCCCTACCGCCGAACTGGCGCTGGCTGGTGCAGCGCTCAGCGGCTTCGGCTTTTCTCTGGTGTTCCCTGCTTTGGGTGTAGAAGCAGTGAACCTGGTACCGGCCGCCAACCGCGGTGCCGCCGTGGGAGCCTATTCGCTGTTTATCGACCTGTCGCTGGGCATCACCGGGCCACTGGCCGGCGCCATTGCTGCAGGTTTCGGGTTTGCCTCGATCTTTTTGTTTGCCGCCATTGCCGCCCTGTGTGGGCTGCTGCTGAGCCTTTACCTGTACCGTCAGGCACGCTTACGCCCCGCCCACGCCTCACAACACCCTCAGTAATCGACCTTGCCACGCCCGGCCTTGATCGCCCCACGCTTGCTCTTGGTATCCAGGCGCCGGGTTTTCGAGCCGAGGGTCGGGCGGGTCGGTCGGCGCGCCTTCTCGACCTTCACTGCCGCCACAATCAACTCACGCAGGCGCTCCAGCGCGTCGGCGCGGTTCTGTTCCTGGGTGCGGTACTGCTGAGCCTTGATAACGATGACCCCGTCACGGGTAATGCGACTGTCACGCAGGGCCAGCAAACGCTCTTTGTAAAACGGCGGCAAGGACGACGCCTGGCTGTCGAAGCGCAGGTGCACGGCACTGGAAACCTTGTTGACGTTCTGCCCACCCGCGCCCTGGGCACGGATAGCCGTCAATTCGATCTCCTGATCGCTAAGATGCACAGTATTGGAAATGATCAACATACGTCACAGACCTGATAAGGCCATGAGAATACCGTAAAAACAAAAAGCCCGGCGCAAGGCCGGGCTTGTTCAACGCACTGCAGCTTACTTGGTTGCAGTGTTTGCCTCAGGGAGGCGACGGGCAGCGCGATTACCCTTGAGCGCGTAGCAGGCATACATCACCACCAGCCACACCGGAATCGCATACACCGATACCTGGATGCCCGGGATCTGCAGCATGATGCCCAGGATCAGCACTACGAAGGCCAGGCAGATGTAGTTGCCATAGGGGTACCACAGCGCCTTGAACAGCGGCTTCTGGCCGGTCTTGTTCAAGTGCTGGCGGAACTTGAGGTGCGAGTAGCTGATCATCGCCCAGTTGATTACCAGCGCCGCGACCACCAGCGACATCAGCAACTCCAGAGCGTGCTGCGGGATGAAGTAGTTCAGCAGCACGGCTACCAGGGTTACAGCCGCCGACGCCAGAATCGAACGCACCGGTACGCCGCGCTTGTCGATCTTCGCCAGGCCTGCCGGCGCATCGCCCTGCTCGGCCATGCCGTAGAGCATGCGCGCGTTGCAATAGGTGCCGCTGTTGTACACCGACAGCGCCGCGGTCAGTACCACGAAGTTGAGGATGTGTGCGGCGACATCGCTACCCAGCAGCGAGAACACTTGAACGAACGGGCTGGCACCGTAGGTACCACCGGACGCATCGAGGCTGCTCACCAGGCTATCCCATGGGGTCAGCGACAGCAGCACAACCAGGGCACCGATGTAGAAAATCAGAATGCGGTAGATCACCTGATTGATCGCTTTCGGGATCACGGTTTTCGGCTTGTCAGCCTCTGCTGCCGTGAAGCCGAGCATTTCCAGGCCACCGAACGAGAACATGATGATGGCCAGCGCCATGACCAGGCCACTCACACCGTTAGGGAAGAAACCACCGTGCTCCCACAGGTTGCTCACCGACGCCTGCGGGCCACCGCTGCCACTGACCAGCAGGTAGCTGCCCAGGGCAATCATGCCAACAATAGCCGCCACTTTGATGATTGCGAACCAGAACTCAGCCTCGCCGAACACCTTGACGTTGGCCAGGTTGATCGCGTTGATGAGGATGAAGAACGCCGCTGCCGAGGCCCAGGTCGGGATCTCCGGCCACCAGTAGTGCACATATTTACCAACGGCGGTCAGTTCCGACATACCGACCAGGATGTACAACACCCAGCAGTTCCACCCGGACAGGAAGCCGGCAAAACCACCCCAGTATTTATGCGCGAAGTGGCTGAACGAACCGGCCACTGGCTCTTCGACGATCATTTCGCCGAGCTGGCGCATGATCATGAAGGCGATGAAACCACAGATCGCGTAGCCGAGAATCATCGACGGGCCCGCCGACTTCATCACGCCTGCCGATCCCAGAAACAGCCCCGTACCAATTGCGCCGCCCAGGGCAATCAACTGGATATGGCGATTTTTCAGGCCGCGCTTCAGCTCGCCTGAATGCGAGTTTTGTCCACTCATGAACGAAGTCACCTACGTTGTTTTTATCTGTGACGGAATCGGACCCACCGCGCTCGTGGCGCAGCGGAATTAACAAGGTGGTTACCTTGAAGATCTTGGACAACTGCTGCCCTTCCAGGGCATAAGCCGTGGGTGAATCAGCCGGGTGTCAGCAAGAGTGCGCGGTACGCATTGGGGTCACAGGTAAAACGCGGCGCATTGTATACCCCTGCAGACGCGCAGGGGTCAACACGTTGCGTGAATGTCTGATGACAAAACGCACCGTTCCTGAGGAAAGAGTGAAGCCTGGGGAGGTAATCGGCGTACATGGCGCCTCCATTTGTTCTTATTGAATGCCCGGCTCTCCGGCCCGGCTTTGCACACGGCAATGGGCACATCTCACCGCCCCAACGCCTTGCGGGCAAGCACTTGACGTGTGCGTAAATGCCGCTTGGCGGATTTTTCCGGCAAGTTCTGTTTACAGCTGCGCCAGTCGATGAAAACGCCAATAAACATCGGGGCAACTTGTAACGATTTATTTACAAGGCGGTTCAAATAGTTTCCATGACTGACAGCTAGCGCTGTAAGGCAATGAAATTACAGGCAAAAAAAGCCAACCCGAAGGTTGGCTTTTTCACCTGTGGGAGCGTGCTTGCCCCGCGACGGCGATCTATCTGCAGAATCGCATCGCGGGGCAAGCCCGCTCCTACAGCGTTAGGGGCGAGGCTTGTTGCGGGTGCTGCCTGGGCGCTTGGGCGCTGGCTTGCCGCGCTTGTTCATCTCGCTCGGGCGCTCAGCCACGGTGCTACGACCACGGCCCCCCTCTTTGCGCGGTGCTTCTTCACGCGGCTGGCGAGCCGGACGTTCAGTTGCAGCAGCACCTTCGTGCGCCGGGCGCAGGGTACGCACGCGCTCACCACGGCCCAATGGACGGGTGGATTTGCGCTGCAGGCGCTCCAGCTTGTCCTTGGTCTTGTGGTTCAACGCAGGCATCGCAACCGGCGTCAGGCCCACTTCAGCCGCGAGAATGTCCACTTCCTGCTGGCTCATTTCGCGCCAGCGGCCCATCGGCAGGTCGGAGTTGAGGAACACCGGACCAAAACGCACACGCTTCAGGCGGCTGACCACCAGGCCCTGGGATTCCCACAAGCGACGCACCTCACGGTTGCGACCTTCCATGACCACGCAGTGGTACCAGTGGTTGAAGCCTTCACCGCCAGGGGCTTCCTGGATATCGGTGAAACGTGCCGGGCCGTCTTCGAGCACGACACCAGCCTTGAGGCGGGCAATCATGTCTTCGTCGACTTCACCACGCACACGCACGGCGTACTCACGGTCCATCTCGTAAGACGGGTGCATCAGGCGGTTGGCCAATTCACCATCGGTGGTGAACATCAGCAAGCCGGTGGTGTTGATGTCCAGGCGGCCGATGTTGATCCAGCGGCCTTCTTTTGGCCGTGGCAGGCGGTCGAACACCGTCGGGCGGCCCTCCGGGTCGTCACGGGTGCAGATTTCGCCATCGGGTTTGTTGTACATGATCACCCGGCGTACAGTCTCGGCTGCCTCTTCACGCTTGATCAGGCGGCCATCGACAGAAATGGCATCATGCAGGTCGACGCGCTGACCCAAGGTGGCGTCTACACCGTTGACCTTGATCCGGCCCTGGCTGATCCAGGCCTCGACATCACGGCGCGAACCCACGCCGATACGCGCGAGAACCTTTTGCAGCTTCTCGCCTGAGGGTGGCACGGGTTGGGTTTCTTGCAGGTCTTTATCACTCATCTGGGCACCTCCCGGTGTAATGGTTGAAAACTGATTGGGCGAACATGCGCCAAAAAGGTCGCGAATCATACGCTGATCACGCCCCGAGCGCACCTGAGACTAGCTTAAATTCTTCAGGCTGGCGGCGGATTCGGCTTCCGGGTCGAGCACCTGGGCGTCTTCGGCGTCGGTCTCTTCTTCAAGCAGGTCGTCAAAGTCGGTCTTGAGCCCTTCTTCCATCGCGTCGAGCTCGACCAGCAGGCTGCGGAAACTGGTTTCTTCTGCAGGTGCTGGCGGTTCGGCGCTTTCATCGGCCAAGGCCTGCAGATGAGCCGGTACCGGCGCATCATCGTCAAGCCCGGGGACCGGCTCTGGTTCCATCTCACGCAACTCGGCCAAGGCCGGCAGGTCGTCGAGGTTCTTCAGGTTGAAGTGATCGAGAAAAGCCTTGGTGGTGGCGAACATCGCTGGCCGGCCCGGGACTTCACGGTAGCCGACAATACGAATCCACTCTCGCTCCAGCAGGGTTTTGACGATATTGCTGTTCACCGCCACACCCCGCACATCTTCGATTTCGCCGCGGGTAATGGGTTGGCGATAGGCAATCAGTGCCATGGTCTCCAGCAGCGCACGTGAGTAACGTTGCGGACGCTCTTCCCACAAGCGCCCGACCCAGGGGGCGTAATCTTCACGAATCTGCAGGCGATAACCCGACGCCACTTCTTTGAGTTCGAACGCACGACCATTGCAGGACTTGCGCAGCACTTCCAGGGCTTTCTTGAACACCGCAGGCTCTGGGCGTTCGGCCTCCTCAAAGAGTTCGAACAGCCGCTCCAGCGATTGTGGTTTTCCCGAGGCCAGCAAAAAGGCCTCAAGCAGGGGCGCCAGGTCGCGCGGTTCGTTCAGGTTCATGGCGTTGCTCGTTGTCACTCGGCCCGGGCGCGGACGTGGATCGGCGCAAAAGGCTCATTTTGCACCAGTTCGATCAAGGATTCCTTCACCAGTTCAAGAACGGCCATGAAAGTGACCACAACGCCCAACTTGCCCTCTTCTGCGCTGAACAACTCGACGAACGGTACAAAACCGCCGCCCTTGAGCCGTTCAAGCACCTCGCTCATGCGTTCACGGGTCGATAGCGCCTCGCGGCTGACCTGATGGCTTTCGAACAGGTCACCGCGACGCATGACCTCGGCCATCGACAGCAGCAACTCTTCCAGGCTGACTTCTGGCAACAGCTTACGCGCCTTGGCCTGAGGCGCATCCAGGCGCGGCACTATGATCTCGCGCCCCACCCGGCTCAGCCCGTCGATGCCCTCGGCGGCGGCTTTGAAGCGCTCGTACTCCTGCAACCGGCGAATCAACTCGGCACGCGGATCACCCTCTTCTTCCTCGACCTCAGCTGAACGCGGCAACAGCATGCGCGATTTGATCTCTGCCAGCATGGCCGCCATGACCAGATACTCGGCCGCCAGCTCCAGACGCACCGACTTCATCAGCTCGACATAGCCCATGTACTGACGAGTGATTTCCGCCACCGGGATATCGAGAATGTCGATGTTCTGCTTGCGGATCAGGTAAAGCAGCAGGTCCAGCGGGCCTTCAAAGGCCTCCAGAAACACTTCGAGGGCGTCTGGCGGGATATACAAGTCCACCGGCATTTCGGTCATGGCTTCGCCATAAACCAATACCAGCGGCAGTTCCTGCTGGGCGCCTGCTTGCGGATCGATACCGGGTTCGGTGGTTGAAGCCTGGCTCACGCTTCAACCATGAACGGTGCTGGATCGCCACAGCCGACGCGGATCACCTCCGGCTCATCGCCGGTCAGGTCGATCACCGTGGACGCCTTGAGGTCGCCGAAGCCGCCATCGATGATCAGGTCGACCTGACGCTCAAGTTGCTCACGGATCTCATAAGGGTCGGTCATCGGCTCTTCGTGGCCTGGCAGGATCAGGCTGACGCTCATCAAGGGTTCACCCAGCTCGGCCAACAACGCCAGCAGAATGGGATTCTGCGGTACACGCAAGCCGATGGTGCGGCGCTTTTCGTGCAACAACAGGCGTGGCACTTCACGGGTACCGTTGAGGATGAACGTGTAGGGGCCGGGCACATGCGCTTTGAGGATACGGAAAATACCGGTATCGATCTTGGCGAACACACCCAACTGCGACATGTCACAGCACATCAGGGTGAAGTTGTGGGTCTTGTCCAGCTGGCGCAGGCGACGCACTCTCTCCACGGCGTTCTTGTCGCCGATCTGACACCCCAGGGCATAGGCCGAGTCAGTGGGATACACCACCACCCCACCCTTGCGGATGATTTCCACGGCCTGTTTGATCAGGCGCGGTTGCGGATTCTCCGCATGAATCTGGAAAAATTGACTCACATGCTCTTCCTGTTCAGTCGGCCGCGATAGGCTGCTCATGTTTGAATCGACGCCACAACGGTGGCAGATCCTCTGGCAGTGGCCGGTAGGCACCGATCTCGCCCCAGGTGCCGGGGCCATGGAAGTCACTGCCAGCACTGGCCAGCAGACCGAACTCACGGGTGAGGATCGACATTGTCCCCACCTGCTCGGCCGGCATCATCCCATTAACCACTTCCAGTGCCTGGCCGCCTGCTTGAATATAGTCGGCAATCAGGCGTCGGCGCTTGCTTCGCGTTAATTCGTAGTGCATCGGGTGCGCCAGACTGACCCAAGCATCGGCATTGCGCAGGGTTTGTACGGTTTCATCAAGGGTAGGCCAGTGCAGTTTGACGTCGCCCAGCTTGCCGGCGCCCAACCACTTGCGAAACGCCTCGGAGCGGTCTTTCACGTGGCCTGCACGCACCAGAAACTCGGCAAAATGCGGGCGCGCCGGAGCATTTCCGCTGTCGCCCAGCTCCTGTTGGATGAGCCGCGCGCCCTCCAGCGCGCCGGGCATGCCTTTGAGCGCCAACCGTCGGTCGATTTCTTCGGCGCGCAACCAGCGCCCGCGGTGCAACGCCTCAACCGCCTCAAGCAACGGTGCAGCATCGAGGGCAAAGTTGTAGCCCAGCACATGGATGGTTGCCCCACCCCAGGTGCACGACAGCTCGATCCCGCTGACCCACTGCATTCCCAGGGCCTGGGCCGCTGCGCGGGCCTCCAGTTGCCCTTCGAGGGTGTCGTGGTCGGTCAGCGAGAGCATCCGCACGCCGTGCTCATGGGCCCGGGCAACCAGTGCCGTCGGCGACAAGGCGCCGTCGGAGGCCGTACTGTGGCAGTGCAGATCAACATTCATAGGTGGCGCTTTCGCTGTCATTGATGTTTGTTATTATGCCGTCACATCCTGCTTCTGGCTGCCACTGTGAAACAATTCATCGATTTCATCCCGCTGCTCCTGTTTTTCATTGTCTTCAAACTCGAACCTCGCGCCGTCGAATTCGCCGGTCACAGCTTCGAACTGGGAGGCATCTTCAGTGCCACAGCGATGCTGATCATCAGCTCGGTGGTGGTCTACGGCGCGCTGTTCATCCGCCAGCGCAAGCTGGAAAAGGGCCAATGGCTGACTTTGGTCGCCTGCCTGGTGTTCGGCGGCCTGACCCTGGCCTTCCACAGCGAAACCTTCCTTAAGTGGAAAGCACCGGTGGTCAACTGGTTGTTCGCTGTCGCCTTCGCCGGTAGCCACTTCATCGGCGACCGCGTGCTGATCAAGCGCATCATGGGCCACGCCATCAGCCTGCCGGACGCCGTCTGGACCCGTCTGAACCTGGCGTGGATCGGGTTTTTCCTGTTCTGCGGCGCCGCCAACCTGTTCGTCGCCTTCACCTTCCAGGAGATCTGGGTGGACTTCAAGGTGTTCGGCAGCCTGGGCATGACCGTACTGTTCCTCGTGGGCCAGGGCGTCTACCTGTCCCGCCACCTGCACGACAGCGACCCGACAACCCCGCCCTCCACCCCGAAGCATGAGGACTGACATGCTCTACGCCATCATCGCCAGCGACGTTGCCGACTCCCTGGAAAAACGCCTGGCCGCTCGCCCTGCGCATATCGAACGCCTGCAACAGCTCAAAGAACAAGGCCGTGTAGTGCTGGCCGGCCCACACCCGGCCATCGACAGCAATGATCCAGGTGCAGCCGGTTTTTCGGGCAGCCTGATCGTCGCCGAATTCGACTCGTTGGCCGCGGCACAAGCGTGGGCCGATGCCGACCCGTACATCGCCGCCGGCGTTTACGACAAGGTTGTGGTCAAGCCGTTCAAGCAAGTCCTGCCGTAACCCGCTCCACGCGGTGCGCCTCTGTGCGCACCGCGCTCCCCCCGCATTTACCGACGCAACTGCTCATTATTCTCGCCTGCCAGCCGACAACCTGCTGAATCGACAAGAATCAGGAGTTCCAATGCGTCAAGGTCCGTTGTCCCTGCTGCTGTGCCTGTTGTTGCTGACCCCGCTTGCCCAGGCCGAAGAACCTGCCGTTGCCAGCACCCCGTTGTCACTCAGTGCGGGTAGCCAGATCACTGAATTGCAGCAACGACTGCAGGAAAGCGAGCGCCTGCGCGAAGCGCTGACCCAACAACTGCACAATGCCGACAGCGAGCGTGAAAGCGCCCAGCTCACTCGCCTGCGTCAGGAAAACCAGCGTTTGAAACTGGCACTCAAGGAACTCCAGGCCAACGCCCCGGAACGCCTGATCACCGACCAGCAACAATGGTTCCTGATTGGTGGTGCAGTTGCCCTCTTGGCCGCACTCTGCGGTATCTTTGCCAGCGGCGGACACAGAAAGCGTCGGCAATGGTTGAATTGAGTGAGTCATGAGCGAGCTGTTACTGATTGATGATGACCAGGAACTGTGCGAGCTGCTCGGCAGCTGGCTAACCCAGGAAGGTTTTGTGGTGCGCGCCTGCCACGATGGCCAGAGCGCCCGCAAGGCACTGGCCGAACAGGCGCCGTCGGCGGTGGTGCTGGATGTGATGCTGCCCGACGGCAGCGGCCTGGAGCTGCTCAAGCAACTGCGCCACGAACACGCCGAATTGCCGGTGGTAATGCTGTCGGCGCGCGGCGAACCGCTCGACCGTATTCTGGGCCTTGAACTGGGCGCCGATGACTACCTGGCCAAACCGTGCGATCCGCGCGAGCTGACCGCGCGTCTGCGCGCTGTGCTGCGCCGTAGCCACCCCAGCGCCACGCCGAGCCAGATCGAAGTGGGCGACCTGTCGTTCAGCCCAGCCCGCGGCGTGGTCAGCCTCGATGAACATGAGATGACCCTGACCCTCTCCGAGAGTCGAATTCTTGAAGCCCTGCTCAAGCAGCCGGGCGAGCCGCTGGATAAACAAGAACTGGCGCAAATCGCCCTGGGCCGCAAATTGACCCTGTATGACCGCAGTCTGGACATGCACGTCAGCAACCTGCGCAAGAAAATCGGCCCACACCCGGACGGCCGCCCGCGCATCGTGGCCCTACGCAGCCGTGGCTACTACTACAGCCTGTAATGTCAGCAAGGCGCTTGGGCATCTTTACGCAAGCTTTACCCTTGCCTGACCGCCATTGACCTTGATCTCCCTACACTGGGCACATCCGGTTATCACCGGCCTTTGAAAGGAGAGAGACCATGCGCAAGACCCTTATCGCCCTGATGTTCGCTGCCGCACTGCCGACTGTCGCCATGGCCATGCCAGGAGACGGCCCGCACCACGGCGATCACCACCGCGGTGGAGCGCCTTTCGCCCAGCTGGACCTGACCCGCGAACAGCGTCAGCAAATCGGCAAACTGATGGGCGAGCAGATGAAAAGCCGTCAGGAAATCACCAAGCGCTACCTGGAAAAGCTCCCGGCAGCCGACCAGAAAGCCCTGAAAGAAGAGCTGAAAGCCAAGAAGGACAAAACCCAGGCCGATATCCGCGCCCTGCTCAAGCCTGATCAGCAGAAGAAGTTCGATGAGCTGAAGAAAGAGCAAGACCAACGCCGTGCCGAATGGGATGAGTTCAAAACCTGGAAAGCTGAAAAAGCCACCAAGGCCCAGTAAGCTGTCAGCCACCCACCCGGCCTGCCTTTGTGCAGGCCGGGCTTTTTGTCGTTGAAGGAGCCTGCCTTGCGTTCATTGTTCTGGCGCATCCTTGCCAGTTTCTGGCTGGCCATCGCCCTGGTCGCGGGCCTGTCGATCCTGCTCGGGCACATGTTGAACCAAGATGCCTGGATTCTCAGTCGCCACCCGGGCCTCAACACCCTGGCATCGAAGTGGACCCAGCGTTACGAACAGCAAGGGCCGGAGTCGGCCCAGCGTTTTCTGGAGCGGCGCAAACACCACTACAACATCGACGTGCAAGTGCTCAACGACAGTGGCGAAGCTGTCGTGCCCGGCACCTTTCCACGACGGGCAGCAGTCTTCGAGGCCCGCCGGCACAATGACGAACGCCGCCTGCCCTGGCGCCGCCTGACCGAGGAGTACACCAGCCCCGACAGCGGCGACACCTACCTGCTGATCTACCGCATTCCGCACCCGGAGCTGGACGCCTGGCACCGCGACAGCCTGCTCTGGCCGCTAAGTGCCTTGGGGATTGCCCTGGTGGTGCTGACCTTGTTCAGCCTGTTTGTCACGCTGTCCATCACCCGCCCGCTCAGCCGTCTGCGCGGTGCAGTGCACGACCTTGGACAAACCAGTTACCAGCAAAACAGCCTGGCGCGCCTGGCCAACCGGCGTGATGAATTCGGTGTACTGGCCAACGACTTCAACCGTATGGGTTCGCGCCTGCAGAGCCTGATCGGCAGCCAGCGCCAACTGCTGCGCGACGTTTCCCATGAACTGCGCTCACCGTTGGCGCGCTTGCGAATTGCCCTGGCCCTGGCCGAGCGGGCTGAACCGGAACAGCGCCAGGCACTCTGGCCACGCCTGACCCGCGAATGTGATCGCCTGGAAGCGCTGATCAGCGAAATTCTGGTATTGGCGCGGGTCGATGCCGAGCAGGCGCGGGCTGAAACAGTGGACCTGGATGCGCTTTTGCAGGCTGTTCAAA
Organism: Pseudomonas sp. H9; assembly: GCF_004353925.1. Taxonomy (GTDB): domain Bacteria; phylum Pseudomonadota; class Gammaproteobacteria; order Pseudomonadales; family Pseudomonadaceae; genus Aquipseudomonas. The sequence continues at coordinate 226,279 of NZ_SMOK01000047.1, forward strand.
AAGAAACCCAACTCAATGCCCCTGACCAGCACATACAACTGCACACGCAAAGCGGCCTGACCTTGCAAGGCTGGCCAACCTTGATCGAACGGGCCGTGGACAACCTGCTGCGCAATGCCCTGCGCTTCAACCCGCCCGGACAGCCGATTGAAATCACAGCCGTGCAAGACAACGAGCGTATCGTGCTGACGGTGCGCGACCATGGGCCGGGGGTGGCTGCAGAACACCTGGCGCAGCTGGGCGAACCGTTCTTTCGCGCGCCGGGGCAAAGTTCGGCAGGTCATGGCCTGGGCCTGGCGATTGCACGCAAAGCAGCAGAGCGTCATGGCGGTAGCCTGACGCTGGAGAATCATCCGCAGGGTGGGTTTGTGGCCCGCCTGGAATTGCGTGGCTGATCTGAGAGCGTATCGTGGGGCAAGCCCGCTCCCACCGAGCCGGTAGGAGCGGGCTTGCCCCGCGATTGGGCCCATCAGCCCCAGGCAGTGACGAAGTCTGCCGTGGCCAGCATCGGCGCCGTGCGCGGCTCGGTCTGTGGCGTACCCAGGTAGAGGAAAGCTACGATCTCTTCTTTATCACTCAGCCCCAAGCCCGCAGCAACTTGCTTGTTATACGCCATATCGCCAGTACGCCAAACGGCTCCAATACCCTGAGCATGGGCCGCCAACAGGATTCCGTGAGCCGCGCAGCCCGCCGCCAGACGCTGCTCCGACTCGGGCACTTTGAAGTGATCCTGCAAACGCGCAATCACCACCACCATCAACGGTGCGCGCAACGGCATGGCCCGGGCTTTGTCCAGGTCAGCGGCACTGGCATCGCCTTTGGCCTTGACCGCCTCGGCAAACAGTTCACCCAACTTGACCCGCCCCTCACCTTCGATCGTCAAAAAGCGCCAAGGCCGTAGCTGACCGTGGTCGGGCGCCCTCAGGGCAGCCTGGAACAGCCCCTCGCGCTGTGCCGCATTCGGCGCAGGTTCCACCAGGCGTGGGACGGAAACACGGTTGAGCAATGCGTCGAGAGCCTCCATCGGCTACCCCCTAAAGAGAAATGTGCGGCTATTCTAGCGTTTACTTAAAAAGGTCCATAGGTAGAATGGCGCCCTTCCGTAACGAGTCAGAGCAGATCACATGGCGTTGCCGACCCTAAGGACGATTGGTTTCATCATCGGCATCTTCCTGATCACCCTGGCGATCAGCATGGTCGTGCCCATGGCCACCCTGGTGATCTTCGACCGCACGGGCGATCTGCCGTCGTTCCTGTGGGCCAGCATGATCACTTTCGTTGCCGGGCTGGCCCTGGTACTGCAAGGGCGCCCCGAGCATGTCCACCTGCGCCCGCGGGACATGTACCTGTTGACGGTCAGCAGCTGGCTGGTGGTGTGTATCTTTGCTGCTTTGCCGTTCCTGCTCACGCAACACATCAGCTACACCGACGCCTTCTTCGAAAGCATGTCCGGTATCACCGCCACTGGCGCCACCGTACTCAGCGGCCTGGACACCATGTCACCCGGCATCCTGATGTGGCGCTCGCTGCTGCACTGGCTGGGGGGTATCGGCTTTATCGCCATGGCCGTGGCGATTCTGCCGTTGCTGCGCATCGGTGGTATGCGCCTGTTCCAGACCGAATCCTCGGACCGCTCTGAAAAGGTCATGCCGCGCTCGCACATGGTCGCCAAATCGATCGTGGCGGTGTACGTCGGCTTCACGGCCCTAGGTGGGCTGGCGTTCTGGCTGGCAGGGATGAACGCGTTCGACGCCATCAACCATGCCATGTCGGCGATCTCCACCGGCGGGTTCTCCACTTCTGACCAGTCGCTGGCCAAATGGCAACAACCAGCGGTGCACTGGGTCGCCGTTGTGGTGATGATCCTCGGCAGCCTGCCCTTTGCCCTGTACGTTTCCACCTTGCGTGGCAACCGCAAAGCCTTGATCAAGGACCAACAGGTCCAGGGCCTGTTGCTGATGCTGCTGGTGACCTGGCTGGTGTTGGGTACCTGGTACTGGGCAACGACCAAACTGCATTGGCTTGAAGCCTTGCGCCATGTGGCACTGAACGTTACCTCGGTCGTGACCACCACCGGTTTTGCCCTGGGCGACTACAGCCTGTGGGGTAACTTCTCGCTGATGCTGTTTTTCTACTTGGGCTTTGTCGGCGGCTGCTCCGGCTCGACCGCCGGCGGGATCAAAATCTTCCGCTTCCAGGTGGCCTACATCCTGCTGAAGGCCAACCTTAATCAACTGATCCACCCTCGCGCGGTGATCAAGCAGAAATACAACGGTCACCGCCTGGACGAAGAGATTGTCCGCTCGATTCTGACCTTCTCGTTCTTCTTCGCCATTACCATCTGCATCATCGCGCTGCTGCTGTCGCTGCTCGGGGTTGACTGGATGACCGCGCTGACCGGCGCCGCCAGTACGGTATCCGGTGTCGGCCCCGGCCTGGGCGAAACCATTGGCCCGGCCGGTAACTTCGCCACGCTGCCTGATGCGGCCAAATGGATTCTGGCAGGCGGCATGCTGCTCGGCCGCCTGGAGATCATTACGGTGCTGGTGCTGTGTATGCCGGCATTCTGGCGTCACTGACCGCAGCCTCAGCGTCCGGCTCGGGCGCTGGCGCGGCAGTGCCCTCCCCCATCCGCGCACGATACTCGCCCGGCGTCACGTCGAACCAGCGGCGAAACGCCCGGAAGAAATTGCTCGGATCGGCAAAGCCCAGCAGGTAGGCGGTTTCCAGCAAGGTCATGCTGGGCTGTGCCAGGTACTGCTCAGCCAGCTCGCGGCGGGTATCGTCGAGCAAGGTCTGAAAACTGGTGCCCTCCTCCTGCAACCGCCGCTGCAAGGTGCGCTGCGACAAGTGCAAGGCCTGGGCGACCATCTCGCGCTTGGGTTCACCTTGTGGCAACACCCGGCACAACACCTGGCGGGCCCGATGAGTGACGCGACTTTCGGAAAAACGCGCCAGGTACTCACCAGCAAAACGATCATGCAGTATGGCCATGGCTTCGTTGGCGGTCGGCAGCGGTGCTTCCATGTCAGCGCGCTCGAACACCAGCGCGTCGTGCTCCGCACCAAACACCAGCGGCGCATGAAAGGCCGTTTTGTAGGGCGTTACGTCCAGCGGTTGCGGCCCCTGGATCAGCACGCGCCGCAGTTGTATCACCCGGCCACTGAGCCAACTGCACAGCGACAGCGCACAGGCCAATGAGGCTTCGGCACTGTGGCGAGTGGGCGGGAGATGATCGCCATGCACGGTCAGGACCAATACATAGCCTTCCGGCTGCAGGGTGAAGCTCAGATCGGAGCTTTCGGCAATAATGCGCTGATAGCGCACCAGACGCTCGAACCCTTCGGCCAGGGTTCGGCTGGACATCAAGGCATAGCCGACAACATGGAATGAAGCCGGTCGTACCACCCTGGCCATGTTCAGGCCAATAGCCTGGTTGCCGGAAAGTTCGACTGCCAGTTGCCACAAACGGGTCATGGAGTCTTGGGTAAAACGAGCGTCGGGGTCATCCAGCGCGGCGAAGTCCAGGCCGAGCTGGTTGAACATGGCGCGGCAATCCAGCCCTTCCAGCTCGAGTGCCTTGACGATCCCTGATGCCCAGCTTGCTGACGTGGTTCTCTCGCTCATGGCTGGCTTCTTATGTTCGGGCTGTCCGCTCCTGCGGCGAACGCAAAGGATACTTAATTGGCGCCGATTGTCACTGTCCAACGGTTTTACTCACTCTAGACTCAGATCAGGCTCCACGCCGTGCATCTTCATCCATATCGTGAGCCTTGGGAGCCGTGCCATGAGCAGTCCTCAGCAATTTCGCAGTTTTGCCGAGTTCTATCCGTATTATTTACAAGAACATAGCAACCCGGCTTGCCGGCGCTTGCACTTCGTCGGTACCACGCTGGTCATCGCCTTGCTCGCCTTTACCCTGGCCAGCGGCAAATGGCTGTTGCTGCTGGTGTTGCCGTTCGCCGGCTACGGATTCGCCTGGATCGGCCATTTCTTCTTCGAGAAGAACCGCCCGGCCACGTTCACTTACCCGCTATACAGTTTGATTGGCGATTTCGCCATGTACCGCGACATGCTGCGCGGAAAAGTATCCTTCTGATAAGGGCACCGCGATACACTGCTGCCACTGTCTGGAGAACACCGCCATGAGCAGCAGTTCGATACTCTCTGTACGCCATTACAGTGACGCCCTGATTACCCACAGCCATGACCACCCGCAGCTGGTGTTCGGCGTGCGTGGGCAACTGGATTTCGAACTTGACGGTTCTGGTGCGCGCATTGATCGTCAGGGGCTGATCGTGGTACCGGGCGGTACCCATCACACCTGCGCCAGCGCCAACGGCAGCCAGTGCCTGGTGCTCGATGTACCTGGCGATATCTGGGTCAAAAACAGTCTGGGCGACCAGGCCTCGGCCAGCCAGCGGTTGCTGGAGCACCGTGGCGCGCTGTTGCTGAACAACCACCAACAGCAGCTGGTCGACTGGTTGGCGGCTGGCCCGGTGGCCGACCCATTGATTGCCCAACAAGGTGCTGTGTTGTTGCTGGCCAGCCTCAACACTGCTTCAGAACCAAGCGTCATCGCGAAGCAGTTGCCCTTTTCCGCGTTCGATGCCCACATTGAGCAAAACGCCGCTTACCCCTTGCAGGTCGCCGACCTGGCCCGCCTGGCCGGGCTCTCCAGTGCTCGTCTGCATGCCCGCTTCATTGCCGAAGCGTCGATCACGCCGATGGACTACATCCGCCAGCGCCGCCTGCTGAAAGCTCGCCGTTTGCTCCAGGAAACAGTGTTACCGATTGGCGAGATTGCCGAGCAAGTGGGCTACACCTCGCAAAGCGCTTTCTCCGCTGCCGTGCTGCGCGCCTTCGGCTGCTCGCCTCGGGCCCTGCGACAAGAGCCTGGCGACAACTGACGCGAGGCGCGCGACAGACACCTGCGCCACTGCACCTTTAAACTGCCTGACACATTTCCGGTAGGAGCGGGCTTGCCCCGCGATTGCGGTGTGTCAGTTGTATCGCAATCGCGGGGCAAGCCCGCTCCTACAAGACTGCAAGGATAATCATGAACCACCGCACCGCCCTCGGCGCCCTGCATATCGGCGCGCTGTTCTTCGGCCTGACTGGCGTCTTCGGCAAATTGGCCCAGGCGGCGCCGTCGGTCATTGTGTTTGGCCGCGCTGCCTTTGCGGTGCTGGCGCTGGGCATCTTTGCCCGTGTTGCGCGAAAGGGCTGGCAACCGCTTCAAGGTCAAGATTGGCGCCGCCTGGCACTAGGGGGCGTGTTACTGGCTGGGCACTGGGTCAGCTTCTTTATTGCCGTAAAAGTCGCAGGTGTGGCGATTGCCACCTTGGGCTTTGCCAGTTTCCCGGCCTTCACCGTCATTCTTGAAAGCCTGCTGTTTCGCGAACGGGTCCGCAGCAACGAAATCATGCTGGTGGCGCTGGTCAGTATCGGCCTGATCCTGGTAACACCCGACTTCGACCTCGCCAGCCAGGCCACTGGTGGCCTGCTGTGGTCTGTACTTTCCGGCTTGCTGTTCTCGTTGTTGTCGCTGACCAACCGAGCCTCCAACGGACGCGTACCCGCGGTACAGGCAGCCTTGTGCCAGAACGCAGTGGTTGCACTCTGTCTGCTGCCCGCTGCGGCCCCGGCACTGACCACCGTGCCAGCCATGGACTGGCTGTGGATCGCCTTGCTCGGTGTGTTTTGTACCGGCGTTGCTCACAGTCTGTTCGTTGCAAGCCTGGCGGTCATCAAGGCACGCACGGCAGCGGTGGTGTTTGCACTGGAACCGGTGTACGGCATTGCCCTGGCCTGGCTGATTTTCGCGGAGGCGCCGACCCTGCGCATGCTTGTCGGCGGCGTACTGATCATCCTGGCCATCGTCATATCCAGCCGCCTGGCGGCGGGCAATCAAACAGCCAAGGCCGCTGCGGCGTAAGGTCGCCGTGAATCAAGAACGGTCGTTGTGGCCCAGGTCACGTTGCGGGTCGATCTGGTCGCGAACCCGTTGCTTGAGCACCTTGGCTTCCGGGAAGCCACCATCGGCCTTGCGCTCCCAGATCTGCACACCGTCGCAGGTGATGCGGAAAACGCCGCCGGTGGCGGGTTCCAGGGTAACCCGGGCAAGGTCGTCACTGAAGGTGCTGAGCAGTTCCTGCGCCAACCACGCGGCACGCAGCAACCACTGGCATTGAGTGCAATAAGTAATGACGACTTCGGCTTTATGGACATTCACAGCAATCAGACTCCTGACAGGCGGGGATGCTTATACTAGCGGTCTTTAGCCTTTGCTCCGAGAGTCGTGATGCACCGCTTGCTGTTGAGCCTGCTGCTGTTGGTCGTTTCCTTCCCGCTCCTGGCCGCTGAACCGCCAAAGCCGAAAATCGGCCTGGTGCTGTCGGGCGGAGCGGCCCGTGGTCTCGCCCATATCGGCGTGCTCAAAGCGCTGGAGGAACAAGGCATCAAAGTCGATGCCATTGCCGGTACCAGTATGGGTGCGGTGGTCGGCGGCCTGTATGCCTCGGGCTACAGCATCGAAGAGCTGGAGAAGCTCGCCTTGAGTATTGACTGGCAGCAGGCCCTTTCCGATGCACCACCGCGCAAGGACGTGCCCTTCCGGCGTAAACAGGATGACCGCGACTTCCTGGTCAAACAGAAGCTCAGTTTCCGCGACGATGGCAGCCTCGGCCTGCCACTGGGGGTGATCCAGGGGCAGAACCTGGCGCTGCTGCTGGAAAGCCTGCTGGCCAACACCAGTGATACCCGCGACTTCGACAAGCTGCCGATTCCGTTCCGTGCCGTGGCCACCGATATCGCCAGTGGTGAGAAAGTGGTGTTCAAGCGCGGGCACCTGCCGCAAGTGATTCGCGCCAGCATGTCGATACCGGCAGTGTTCGCCCCGGTCGATATCGATGGCCGGCTGCTGGTAGACGGCGGCATGGTCGATAACATCCCTCTGGATGTTGCCCGCGAGATGGGGGTAGACCTGGCGATAGTCGTCGATATCGGCTCGCCGCTGCGTGATCGCAAGCAACTGAGCACCGTGGTCGATGTACTCAACCAGTCGATCACCCTGATGACCCGGCGCAACTCTGAGGAACAACTGGCGCAGCTGCATCGTGACGACATCCTCATCCAGCCGCCAATGGCCAGCTTCGGCGTCACCGACTTTGGCCGTGCCCAGGAGATGATCGACGCCGGCTACCGCGCGGCCCGAGCCTTGGACGCGCGCCTGGCAAGCCTCAAACACACCGAAAGCAACGATACCGAACTGAACGCTGCGCGCTCACCGAGTCAACGCACGCCGGTGATCACCGCGATCAGGATCGAGAACGACTCGAAAGTCAGCGACGATGTGATCCGCTTCTACATTCGCCAACCGATTGGCGAACCCCTGGAGCTGGGCCGTCTGCAGACTGACATGGGCACCCTCTACGGCCTGGACTACTTCGACCGGGTTCAGTACCGGGTGGTGCACAAGGGCAGCGACAACACCCTGGTGATCAATGCCCGCGGTCGCCGCGGCGGCACCGATTACCTGCGCCTGGGCCTTGCCTTGTCGGATGACCTGCGCGGCGACAGCGCTTTCAACATAGGTGCCAGTTACCGGGTCAATGGTATCAACCGCCTCGGCGCCGAGTGGCTGACCCGGGCGCAGATCGGCGACCAGCAAGAGCTGTACAGCGAGTTCTATCAACCGCTGGATGCCGGTTCGCGCTACTTCATCGCCCCCTACATTGACCTCGGCTCGCAAAACATCGAAGCCACCCTGGACGAAGACCCGATTGCTGAATACCGCCTGGAGCGCTACGGATTTGGCCTGAACCTGGGGCGCCAGATCGGCAACAGCGGCGAAGTGCGCTTCGGTGTCGGCCAGGCCTGGGGCAATGCCGATGTACGGATTGGCGATCAAGACCTGCCGCACTTCAGCTTCAACGAAGGCTTCTACGAGCTGAAATATTCGTTCGACACCCTCGACAACGTTTACTTCCCGCACAGCGGTGAAGACATCAGCCTGACCCTGCGCCAGTTCGATCCTGACCTTGGTTCTGACCAACGTTACCGGCAGTGGAACTTCAAACTGGACAAAGCCCTGAGCAGTGGCCCGAATACCTGGGTGCTGGGCGGCCAGTACGGGCGAACCATCGATGACGCCGAAGTGGTGACTTCAAGCTTTGTATTGGGAGGTGCCCGGCAACTGTCAGGCTTCCGCCAGGATTCGGTGTCCGGGCAGAACATGAGCCTGATGCGTATGGTCTATTACCGTCGGCTGACGCCTCGGGCCTACCTGCCACTGGACTTCCCGCTGTATCTGGGCGGGTCGCTGGAACGTGGCAGGGTCTGGAACAATGACAACGATTTCGACAGTGGCTATATCAATGCTGCCAGTGTTTTCGTTGGTTTCGAAACGCCGCTGGGCCCGTTGAACTTCAGCTACGGGGCGAACAGCGAAAATCAGAAGGCGTTGTACCTGAACCTGGGTCACACCTTCTGAGGCCGGTCAGGATTTTTCCAGGTTCGCCAGGATGCGCGCGTGCACCTTCATGCACACGCGCATGTCTTCTTCGTCGACACCGCTGAACAACTCGGCGCGCAATGCGTTGGCAATGGTTTCGATCTGGTCGATCAGCGGTTTGGCCGGTGGGCACAGGTGAATCTTTTTCGCCCGCCGGTCTTCCAGCACCGCCTGACGCCGTACCAGGCCCTGGGACTCCAGACTATCGAGCAAGCGCGCCAGGGTCGGCCCCTCGACGCCCACACTCTGGGCCAGCTCACGCTGGGTGGGTGCTTCGTCAAATCGGGCCAGATGCAGCAGCACCAGCCAGCGGGCTTGGGACAGATTGAGCCCGGCCAGGCGGCGGTCCAGTTCGGCGCGCCAGCCTCGTGACATCTGGGCTAGCTGCATTCCGAAGCGATGTTGATCAGTCAACGGCATAGAGAACTCATCATCAGAACTAATTGTTAGTCAGCTAACCATGCTCCTGCGTAACAGGCAAGGCTCAGCTCAGTTGTATCTGTCTGACAATCGTTTTAAAAGATGACAAAACGCCGCTTACATCTCAAATTCAGCCGCTAACGCCGCCCTTACGCAATACAGAACCCCTTCCGGAACACGGGCACCGAACTGTTCGGCAATCGCCGAAACGGGTGGCAACTCACCTTCACCGTCCAGAAAAGCATCCTGGACTTCTTCCAGCAGATCTTGCGGCAGATCCAGCGCTTGCTCCAGCGACAGCTGCTGACGGCCAATGGCTTCGGCCAGCATGCTGTAGACATTCTTCTCGCTGCAGTTCAGTTGCCCGGCAATTTGCGCCGGGGTCATACCGGCACGGGCCAGGCTGGTCAGCTCGTGACGCAGGTCGGCCACCTGCGGCGGCGCCTCGGCCGCACCACCCAGCACTTCAAGAAACGCCTCGCCGTAGCGCTCCAGCTTGCGCGCCCCCACGCCACTGACCCGGGCCATTTCGCTGAGGCTGGCAGGCTGGCTGCGCAGCATTTCCAGCAGGGTCGAGTCGGGGAAAATCACGTACGGAGGCACGCCATGCTCTTCTGCCAGCTTGCGCCGTAGCGCACGCAGGGCTTCCCACTGCTCGCGCTCGTCTGCGCGCACCAACTGGCTGGCCGGGCTGGCACCACTGCTGCTGCCCTTGCTGGTGGTCTGCGGTTTGAGATCGCGGCGCAATTCCAGACTCACCTCGCCACGCAACAAAGGCCGGCAGCTGTCGGACAGACGCAGGCCGCCGTACCCTTCCAGGTCGATATCTGCCAAGCCGCGTGCCACCAACTGGCGGAACAAGGAGCGCCATTCGCCCTCGGAGCGGTCTTTGCCAACGCCATACACCGCCAGTTTTTCATGGCCAAAATTGCGGATTTTTTCGTTGTCGCGCCCCAGCAACACATCCACGAGGTGACCAACACCGTAACGCTGCCCGGTGCGATACACCGCCGACAAGGCCTGACGGGCGGGCTCGGTGGCGTTCCAGGTCTGCACGCCATCGATGCAGTTGTCACAGTGCCCGCACGGCTGCGGCAGTTCTTCGTCGAAGTAGTTCAGCAAGGTCTGACGGCGGCAACGGGTTTCTTCGCACAGGGCGAGCATAGCGTCGAGCTTGTGCTGTTCGATGCGCTTATGACGCTCGTCACCTTCAGAGTTCTGCAGCATTTGCTTGAGCATCACCATGTCTTGCAGCCCGTAGGCCATCCAGGCATCGGCCGGCAGGCCATCGCGCCCGGCCCGGCCGGTTTCCTGATAGTAGGCTTCCAGCGACTTGGGCAGGTCCAGGTGGGCGACGAAGCGCACGTTGGGTTTATCGATACCCATGCCGAAGGCAATGGTGGCGACCATGATCAGGCCTTCCTCGTTGAGGAAGCGGCGCTGGTTCGCTGCTCGGGTCTCAGCTGGCAAGCCGGCGTGATACGGCAGCGCTGGAAAGCCCTGCTCGCACAGGTAGGCAGCAACATCGTCGACCTTCTTGCGCGACAGGCAGTAAACGATGCCGGCGTTACCGCGCCGATCGCCAAGGAATGCCAGTAACTGCTTGCGTGGCTGCTCCTTGGGCACGATACGGTAAAAGATGTTCGGGCGATCGAAGCTCGACAGAAAGCGTTCGGCGTTCTGCAAATGCAGGCGGTTGACGATTTCTTCGCGGGTCCGCATGTCTGCGGTGGCCGTCAGGGCGATGCGTGGCACATGAGGGAACAGCTCGGCCAGTTGCCCCAACTGCAAGTACTCGGGGCGGAAGTCGTGGCCCCATTGCGAGACGCAGTGCGCCTCGTCGATGGCAAACAAGGCGATGTCCAGGTTGCGCAGAAAATCGAGCATGCGCGGCTGCACCAGGCGTTCCGGTGCCAGGTAGAGCATTTTCACCTCGCCACGGCGAATCCGCCCGGCCAGGTCACGCTGCTGCTCCGGACTCAGGGTCGAGTTCAGCGACGCGGCGGCCACACCCAACTCATCGAGGGTAGCCACCTGGTCTTCCATCAGCGCGATCAGGGGTGAAACCACCACCGCCAGGCCCGGGCGTAACAGTGCCGGCACCTGGAAACACAGGGACTTGCCGCCCCCGGTGGGCATCAACACCAGCGCATCGCCGCCTTTGGCTACGCATTCGATGATCGCCCCCTGGCGCCCTCGAAAGCTGTCGTAGCCGAAGATGTCCTTGAGGACGCGCTGAGCCTGTTCGAGCATAAACACTCCATAAATCGCAAAACCATCCTGGCCACAGGCTGGATGAAAACCTTCACCGCTGCCGCTAAAAATGCGTAAGCGGCTTTTACCAGAATGCCCTTTCGCGCAGTCCAGGTTCAAAAGGCGGGCAGTATACCCGAGCGTCACCCTGCACAGGGGCCTCTGCGATAGGCGTCATCCTTTGCCTTGCAGGGGCTGCAAGATGCTAGAATTCGATCATCGTTTATTCCCAAGGTAGCCCTGTAATGTCCTTCGCCGAGCAATTGACCCGCCTGCAAGCCTTCCTCGACGCCGATGAGCTGCACGAAGAAGCGCTGGACTACGTTGCCGCCCACGGCTACCTGACCGCTTTGTCGATTGGGACCGAGGCCGTTCCGGAGCGCGAATGGATCGACGCCCTGTTTGCCGAAGAGCCGCGCTACAAAGATGAAGCGCAGCGTGAAGAAATCGAAGCCACGCTGATCCAGCTCAAAGCGCACATCGCCCGCCAGTTGGCCAGTGACGATGAGTTCGAGCTGCCATGCGACCTGGACCTGGGTGACGATCCGGACGATTCCGAACTGCGCGGCTGGTGCATCGGCTTCATGGAAGGCGTGTTCATGCGCGAAGAAGCCTGGTTTGAAACCGCCGAAGAAGAAGTCAGCGAAATGCTGCTGCCGATCATGGTCGGTTCCGGTCTGTTCGACGAGCAGCCTGAATTCGCCGACATCGCCAGCGATGCCAACCTGATGGACGACATGATCGTGCAGATCCCTGAGGCCTTGACTGCGCTGTACCTGCTGCAGCATGCGCCTGACGAAAAACCTGCACCTGCGCTGCTCAAACCACGCCACCACTGAGTTGGCGTCAATGCGCTACCTGCTGCTGGCCGTCGGCTGGCTCAGTGTTGCGTTGGGAGTGATCGGCATTTTCCTGCCGGTATTGCCGACCACTCCGTTTCTGCTGCTGGCTGCGGCCTGCTTTGCCCGCAGCTCTCCGCGCTTTCACCATTGGCTGATCAATCACCCACAGCTTGGGCCGTGGATTCGTGATTACCTCAGTGGCCAAGGCATTCCGCTCAAGGGCAAGGTCTATGCAATTGGCCTGATGTGGTTGAGCATTGGCCTGTCGTGTTACCTGGTACCTCTGCCTTGGGCACGCGGGTTCATGCTGACCAGTGCGGTGCTGGTCAGCATTTACATTCTGCGACAGAAAACCCTGCGACGCGATCTGTAGGAGCGGGCCTGCCCCGCGATGGCGGTGTGTCAGTCACATCGCATCGCGGGGCAAGCCCGCTCCCACTCACATAGCAAGCCCGTTACACCGTATCCACCTTCAAGGAATGGTCATTGAGCATGCCATTGATGATGGTCGCGGTATCCTGCCCCGCCGCCACCACGCCCCCTGCTCCGGCTGTCACACCATAGTGCTGAGCCAGGTTGACCCCGGCCAGATCGATGGTCTGGGTTGGTGCAGCTCCCGCCACCACGCTCACTTCGATGGTCGAGACCACGCCCGAACCACTGCCCGTAACTTTGAAGTGCAGGTAATCATCCAGCGACGCCGAGGTCGGGTTCTCGCCCTGCAACAATTGCGACAGGTCCAGTCGATCAGTGCCCGGGGTAAAGTCGGTTACCACATCATGCCCAGTGTTGCCCTGTTGCCAGAGGAAGGTATCGGCACCTGAACCTCCCGTCAGGGTGTTGTTGCCCGGACCACCGATCAACACGTCATCACCGCCACCACCTAACAGGGTGTCGTTGCCTTTGCCACCAATCAGCAGGTTGGCACCGCTGTTACCCGTCAGGCTGTCGTTATAGTCCGACCCAATAAGGTTCTCGATCGAAGCCAGCGTATCAGTCCCGGCGCCCAGGGTGTTTTGCCCACCGGCCAGGTTCAGATTGACCGTCACGGCACTCGACGCACTGGCATAGCTGGCCGTGTCGATGCCAGCACCACCGTCAAGCAAGTCGTTGCCCAGGCCGCCAATCAACAGGTCATTACCATTACCGCCATGCAGGGTGTCATTGCCACTGCCGCCAACCAACACGTCATTACCGTCACCGCCGTTGAGCGTGGTGGCCGTATTACCGGCCACCAGCACATCATCATTACCGGTACCGTTGAGCGTATCGCCCGCCTGGTAGTTGATGTCTACAGCACCCGTGCTGGTACCGCCATGGCCATCGCTCACGGTGTAGCTACCATTGTGCGTCGGGGTACTGTCCTGGGCATCTGCGTAATTGATGCTCATGGTCAACTTGTAGTACTCAGACGTGTTGGCGCTACCTCCACTGAGGTTGGTGCGGTTGGCTAGATGAATGGTGTAAACCCCGTCATGGCTGGCAGTAAAGCCGTCGCCGGAGCCTATCGCCTGATAGGTACCACCGGCCTCCTTCCATTCCATCAACAGGTTGTCATTGGCCAGGCGGTCGTGATTGAGGGTGAGCTTCTCACCCTGTTTAAGGGTGACCGTGATCAGGTCCTCATCATTGGCATTACCGTTACTGACCGATCCCAGGAAGCCACTGACAACCACCGCCGCAGTCATCGACGCCGCTGGCCCAGTGAACGAACCGCGTGCGACGTTAAGCAACTGATTGTTGGCATTGTTGCTACTTGTGCCGTTGAAAAGCACGGTCGGCGTCGTACTGCCGACGGTGAAATCACCGCCTCGCGCCACCCAACCGGTATTGAAGGTGGTCTGCGCAGCGCTCAGCGGATCGTTGTTGGCATCGCTGTCGTTGGCCAGCAAGGCCTCGCCTGGCAGGCTGATGCTGTTCGACAGAATATTGGTGATGACATGGTCGGCACCTGCCACCGGGCCGGTGTTGGTGTGAACGTTGACCACCAGCGTAGCGCTGCTGGTGTCGCCGTCATTGTCACTGACCACAAAGCCGATCTGCTCGACCTTGGTGCTGCCAACATCTTTAGGCGGGGTGTAGGTGAAGTCACCGGTGTCCATGTCTACCACGATGCTGCCACCCAGCGCGGTTTTCACGGTGATGCTGTTGGTACCCGAATCGAAAGTGCCACGGTCGGCTGCGCCACTCGTGGCGTAAGAGCCAGCACCGCTATTGCCCTTCGGATCGAAGGTATAGGTAGTACCGTCAATCAGCAGCGACTTGATGAAACCACCATCGGCACCGAACTCACCGCCGCTCATCAGGCTGCCCGTAACCGGCGCGCCCTGCACAGTACCCGAGAGAACTTCGTTGAGCTGGTTGAGGTCGGTGACGACATTGGCGTTGGTATTGGTATGGGTGCTGCCGTCATAGGCCAGTGGGTTAAGGTTACCGGCATTCACCCCGTTACCCAGACCAATGGCGTACGACTTGATCCCGTTGCTATCGAGGAATGACTTCCAGGACGCCTCATCCGTTGCGTCAATGCCTTGAGAGGAGGTGGAAGGCTCACCGTCCGAGAAGAAGTAGCCGATATTCTGCGCACCCGTGAGCTTGCCAGCGGTATTGAAGGCTGACTTCGCCCCCGAAACGGCCTCATCGTAGTTGGTACCACCGCCTGCACTCAGGCCTGCGACAATTGCCTTGGCGTCAGCAACCGAGACCCAACTACTGGCTTTGACTGATGAGCCGGAGCTGAACGTGACGATCTGCACTTTGACATCGCCCATCTCGTCATACTTATCGAGCAATACGCTGATCGCTTGCTTGGCGAGCTGCAACCGGCTCAACCCGGACACACCGGAGCCATCGTTCATGCTGCCGGAGACGTCGATAGTCAGCAGCAGGTTCGAATCAACCTGCCCCGGGGTCACCGAACGCTCAGCACCCACCGCCGAAGGCACATCATCGACAATGTTCACATCGATGGTGGCCGTCTTGGTGCTGCCATCGGTATCGGTCGCCTTCACCGTGATGGCTTCATTAAGGCTGTTGATGCCATTGCCATTCGCATGGCCTTCACTGTCCTTCAGGGTGTAGGTGTAGCTGACCACTCCGGTGCTCGGGTTGTAGCCAGTGATGGTCAACGCGTTGCCCAACGGCGTAACCCCCGTCTGCGGAATGCCGCTGACCACACCACCACTGACCAAGGTGATACTGCCGACGGTCAAGGTTTGCAGGCCATCAGGCGCCGTCACGGTGAAACTGCCAGAGCGCGTCAACGCCGACTCATCGGGGCTGGTTCCGTCACTGAGGTTCTTCTCGTAAACCGTCAGCTCACCGCCATTGATGTTCAGGCCGTCAATCGTCACCGGGTGATCCGAATTGCTGACGTTCAGCGTCAGGGTCGCCTTGCTGGTGTCACCGTCAGCGTCCTTAAGGGTGTAGGTGAAGGTTTCGACCCCGCTGCCGCCTCCGTGCAAGTTGATAAAGTCTGGATCGCTGGTGTTCAAGGTGTAGGTGTAGGTACCGTCAGCCGCAAGCACCAGCGTGCCGTAGGTGCCCTGGATGGTTTGTGGGGTGATCGGGCCAGTACCGGGGCCAGTACTGATGCGGTCGGCGCCCTGGATATCATTGGTCAGGACGTTGCCAGTCAGCGTCAGTTGATGCTCGCTGGCAGCCACAGGGTTGGTGTCATCCGTGGCCTTGGGCACATCATCGACGATGTTGATGTCGATCGAGGCGGTGTCCGAGTTGCCATCTTTATCGACTGCAACCACCTCAAAGCTTTCAACCAGGGTGTTGGTACCGTTGGCGTTCGGGTGGGTTTCGTTGTCGGTCAGGGTGTAGGTGCCGGTCACTAGGCCGGTGACGGGGTCGTAGCTGTGGATGGTGAAGGTGTTGCCCAGCGGCGTTGTCGCGTCGAGCGGCAGGCCCACGGCCACACCACCGCTAACGATGGTCACGCCAGCGATGGTCAGGGATTGCAGGCCATCCGGGGCCACCACGGTGAAGGTACCGCCTTTGGTCAGCGCCCACTGGTCCGGGCTGCTGCCGTCGCTGAGGTTTTTCTCGTAGAACGTCAGCTCGCCACCGCAGATGTCCAGCCCGTTGATCACCACGGGGTCGTTGAGGTTGCTGATGTTGAGCTTCAAATTTGCGGTGCTGGTGTCGCCATCGGCGTCTTTGAGGGTGTAGGTAAACACCTCGATGCCGTTGCCGCCACCGTGCAGGTTGATGAAGTCGGGATCGTTGCTGTTCAGGGTGTAGGTGTAGGTACCGTCAGCGGCCAGCACCAGGGTGCCATAGGTGCCCTGGATGGTTTGCGGGGTGATCGGCCCGCTGGTAATCCGGTCAGCGCCCTGGATGTCGTTGGTCAGCACGTTGCCGGTCAGGACCGTCTGGTTCTCGGTGGCCGTCACAGGGTTGACGTCATCGACCGCCTTGGGCACGTCATCGACGATGTTGATGTCGATCGAGGCGGTGTCCGAGTTGCCATCTTTATCGACTGCAACCACCTCAAAGCTTTCAACCAGGGTGTTGGTGCCGTTGGCGTTCGGGTGGGTTTCGTTGTCGGTCAGGGTGTAGGTGCCGGTCACCAGGCCGGTGACGGGGTCGTAGCTGTGGATCGTGAAGGTGTTGCCCAGCGGCGTTGTCGCGTCGAGCGGCAGGCCCACGGCCACACCACCGCTGACGATGGTCACGCCGGCGATGGTCAAGGTTTGCAGGCCATCCGGGGCCACCACGGTGAAGGTACCGCCTTTGGTCAGCGCCCACTGGTCCGGGCTGCTGCCGTCGCTGAGGTTTTTCTCGTAGAACGTCAGCTCGCCACCGCAGATGTCCAGCCCGTTGATCACCACGGGGTCGTTGAGGTTGCTGATGTTGAGCTTCAAATTCGCGGTGCTGGTGTCGCCATCGGCGTCTTTGAGGGTGTAGGTGAACACCTCGATGCCGTTGCCGCCACCGTGCAGGTTAATGAAGTCGGGATCGTTGCTGTTCAGGGTGTAGGTGTACGTGCCGTCAGCCGCCAGCACCAAGGTGCCGTAGGTGCCCTGGATGGTTTGCGGGGTGATCGGGCCGCTGGTGATGCGGTCAGCGCCCTGGATGTCATTGGTCAGCACGTTGCCGGTCAGGGTCAGCTGATTCTCGGTGGCCGTCACAGGGTTGACGTCATCGACCGCCTTGGGCACGTCATCGACGATGTTGATGTCGATTGAACCGGTGGCCGAACTGCCGTCTTTATCGACTGCAACCACCTCAAAGCTTTCAACCAGGGTGTTGGTGCCGTTGGCGTTCGGGTGGGTTTCGTTGTCGGTCAGGGTGTATGTACCGGTCACCAGGCCGGTGACGGGGTCGTAGCTGTGGATCGTGAAGGTGTTGCCCAGCGGCGTTGTCGCGTCGAGCGGTAGGCCAACAGCAACACCACCGCTGACAATGGTCACGCCGCCGATGGTCAGGGATTGCAGGCCATCCGGGGCCACCACGGTGAAGGTACCGCCTTTGGTCAGCGCCCACTGGTCCGGGCTGCTGCCGTCGCTGAGGTTTTTCTCGTAGAACGTCAGCTCGCCACCGCAGATGTCCAGCCCGTTGATCACCACGGGGTCGTTGAGGTTGCTGATGTTGAGCTTCAAATTCGCGGTGCTGGTGTCGCCATCGGCGTCTTTGAGGGTGTAGGTAAACACCTCGATGCCGTTGCCGCCACCGTGCAGGTTGATGAAGTCCGGGTCGTTGCTGTTCAGGGTATAGGTGTAGGTACCGTCAGCGGCCAACACCAGGGTGCCGTAGGTGCCCTGGATGGTTTGCGGGGTGATCGGCCCGCTGGTAATCCGGTCAGCGCCCTGGATGTCGTTGGTCAGCACGTTGCCGGTCAGGACCGTCTGGTTCTCGGTGGCCGTCACAGGGTTGACGTCATCGATGGCCTTGGGCACGTCATCGACGATGTTGATGTCGATTGAACCCGTGGCCGAACTACCGTCTTTATCAACGGCTACGACCTCAAAGCTTTCAACCAGGGTGTTGGTGCCGTTGGCGTTCGGGTGGGTTTCGTTGTCGGTCAGGGTGTAGGTACCGGTCACCAGGCCGGTGACGGGGTCGTAGCTGTGGATGGTAAAGGTATTGCCCAATGGGGTTGTTGCGTCGAGCGGCAGGCCTACGGCCACACCACCGCTGACAATGGTCACGCCGCCGATGGTCAGAGATTGCAGGCCATCCGGGGCCACCACGGTGAAGGTACCGCCTTTGGTCAGCGCCCACTGGTCCGGGCTGCTGCCGTCGCTGAGGTTCTTCTCGTAGAACGTCAGCTCGCCACCGCAGATGTCCAGTCCGTTGATCACTACGGGGTCGTTGAGGTTGCTAATGTTGAGCTTCAAATTCGCGGTGCTAGTGTCGCCATCGGCGTCTTTGAGGGTGTAGGTGAACACCTCGATGCCGTTGCCGCCACCGTGCAAGTTGATGAAGTCGGGATCGTTGCTGTTCAGGGTGTAGGTGTAGGTACCGTCAGCGGCCAGCACTAGGGTGCCATAGGTGCCCTGGATGGTTTGCGGGGTGATCGGGCCGCTGGTGATGCGGTCGGCGCCCTGGATGTCGTTGGTCAGCACGTTACCGGTCAAGACTGTCTGGTTCTCGGTGGCCGTCACAGGGTTGACGTCATCGATGGCCTTGGGCATGTCATCGACGATGTTCACATCAATCGAACCGCTGGCGCTGCTGCCATCGGTATCAGTGGCCACTACGGTGAAGCTTTCACTCAGGTTATTGGCGCCATTGCCCGAGGCATGGGCTTCGTTATCCAGCAAGGTGTAGGTGTAAGTCACCACGCCAGTGCTGGCGTTGTAGCCGGTGATGGTCAGGGTATTGCCTTGTGGTGTAACGGTCGACTGCGGGAAGCCCACTGCACTGCCGTTCGACACCACAGTGATGCCACCAACGGTCAGGGTTTGCAGGCCATCCGGCGCAGTCACGGTGAAGCTGCCGCCTTGGGTCAGGGCGCCGTTGTTCGGGCTGCTGCCGTCACTGAGATTTTTCTCGAAAACCGTTACCTCACCACCCTCGACATTCAGGCCGTTGAGGGTGACCGGGTCGTTGAGGTTGCTGACGTTGAGCTGCAAGGTCGCGGTGCTGGTATCGCCATCGGCGTCCTTGAGGGTGTAGGTGAAGGTTTCGACGCCGTTACCGCCACCGTGCAGGTTGATGAAGTCCGGATCGTTGCTGTTCAGGGTGTAGGTGTAGGAACCGTCGGCAGCCAATACCAAAGTGCCGTAGGTGCCCTGGATGGTTTGTGGCGTGATCGGCCCGCTGGTGATGCGGTCGGCGCCTTGCACGTCATTGGTCAGCACATTACCGGTCAGGGTCAGTTGCGCCTCAGTTGCAGTGCTGGCATTGGTGTCGTCCAGCGCCGCCGGCGTATCGTCGACGATGTTCACGTCAATCGAGCCGCTGGCGCTGCTGCCATCGGTATCAGTCGCCACTACGGTGAAGCTTTCACTCAGGTTATTGGCGCCATTGCCCGAGGCATGGGCTTCGTTATCCAGCAAGGTGTAGGTGTAAGTCACCACGCCAGTGCTGGCGTTGTAGCCGGTGATGGTCAGGGTATTGCCTTGTGGTGTAACGGTTGACTGCGGGAAGCCCACTGCACTGCCGTTCGACACCACGGTGATGCCACCAACGGTCAGGGTTTGCAGGCCATCCGGGGCGGTCACGGTGAAGCTGCCGCCCTGGGTCAGGGCGCCGTTATTCGGGCTGCTGCCGTCGCTGAGATTTTTCTCGAAAACCGTTACCTCACCACCCTCGACATTCAGGCCGTTGAGGGTGACCGGGTCGTTGAGGTTGCTGACGTTGAGCTGCAAGGTCGCGGTGCTGGTATCGCCATCGGCGTCCTTGAGGGTGTAGGTGAAGGTTTCGACGCCGTTACCGCCACCGTGCAGGTTGATGAAGTCCGGATCGTTGCTGTTCAGGGTGTAGGTGTAGGTACCGTCGGCAGCCAATACCAAGGTGCCGTAGGTGCCCTGGATGGTTTGTGGCGTGATCGGCCCGCTGGTGATGCGGTCGGCGCCTTGCACGTCATTGGTCAGCACATTACCGGTCAGGGTCAGTTGCGCCTCAGTTGCAGTGCTGGCATTGGTGTCGTCCAGCGCCGCCGGCATATCGTCGACGATGTTCACGTCAATCGAGCCGCTGGCGCTGCTGCCATCGGTATCAGTGGCCACTACGGTGAAACTTTCACTCAGGTTATTGGCGCCATTGCCCGAGGCATGGGCTTCGTTATCCAGCAAGGTGTAGGTGTAAGTCACCACGCCAGTGCTGGCGTTGTAGCCGGTGATGGTCAGGGTATTGCCTTGTGGTGTAACGGTCGACTGCGGGAAGCCCACTGCACTGCCGTTCGACACCACGGTGATGCCACCAACGGTCAGGGTTTGCAGGCCATCCGGGGCGGTCACGGTGAAGCTGCCGCCCTGGGTCAGGGCGCCGTTGTTCGGGCTGCTGCCGTCGCTGAGATTTTTCTCGAAAACCGTTACCTCACCACCCTCGACATTCAGGCCGTTGAGGGTGACCGGGTCGTTGAGGTTGCTGACGTTGAGCTGCAAGGTCGCGGTGCTGGTATCGCCATCGGCGTCCTTGAGGGTGTAGGTGAAGGTTTCGACGCCGTTGCCGCCACCATGCAGGTTGATGAAGTCCGGATCGTTGCTGTTCAGGGTGTAGGTGTAGGAACCGTCGGCAGCCAATACCAAGGTGCCGTAGGTGCCCTGGATGGTTTGCGGGGTAATTGGCCCGCTGGTGATGCGGTCGGCGCCTTGCACATCATTGCTCAGCACGTTGCCAGTGAGGGTCAGTTGGTTCTCTGTAGCGGTCACAAGGTTGCTGTCGTTAACCGCTGTAGGCTTATCGTCAACGATGTTTACATTGATCGAACCACTGGCACTGCTGCCATCGGTGTCGGTGGCCACCACGGTGAAGCTCTCACTTGAATTGCTGATGCCATTGCCTGCGGCATGCGCTTCAGTGACCAGCAGTGTGTAGGTGTAGGTCACCACCCCGGTGCTGGCGTTGTAGCCGGTAATGGTCAGGGTGTTGCCTTGTGGCGTAACAGCCGACTGCGGGAAGCCAACCGTGCTGCCGCTCGACACCACGGTGATGCCGCCGATGGTCAGGGTTTGCAGGCCATCCGGGGCGGTCACGGTGAAGCTACCGCTCTGTGTCAAGGCAGCGTTATCCGGGTTGCTGCCGTCGCTGAGATTTTTCTCGAAGACGGTCAGAGCACCGCCTTCAAGGTTCAGACCGTTGAGGGTAACCGGGTCGTTGAGGTTGCTGACGTTGAGCTTCAAGGTCGCGGTGCTGGTATCACCATCGGCGTCCTTGAGGGTGTAGGTGAAGGATTCAACGCCACTGCCACCACCGTGCAGGTTGATGAAGTCCGGATCGTTGGTATTGAGCGTGTAGGTGTATGAGCCGTCGGCAGCTAATACCAGGGTGCCGTAAGTGCCCTGGATGGTTTGCGGGGTAATTGGCCCGCTCGCGATCCGGTCAGCGCCTTGCACATCGTTGCTCAACACGTTGCCAGTGAGGGTCAGCTGGTTTTCAGTAGCGCTCACCGGGTTGCTGTCATCCACAGCCCGCGGTGCATCGTCGATCACGGTTATATTCAACGAACCACTGGCCACATCGCCATCGGTATCACTGACCGAAACACTAATGCTCTCGCCCAGGCTACCGTTGCCGCCCGGATGCGTCTCAGCACCGGTCAGGGTGTAGCTGTAGCTGACCACGCCGGTGGCCGGGTTGTAACCTGTGATGGTCAGTACGTTACCCAGCCCGGTGACAATGGACTGCCCCACCCCGGTCACCGCACCGGCGGTGACCACGTTGATGCCACCGATATTGAGATTGAACACCCCATCCGGCGCCACCACGGTAAAGCTACCCGTCTGGGTCAACGCCGTAGCGTCACTGGCCGAACCTTGGGCCAGGTTGGCTTCGTTGAAGGTCAAGCCACCGCCCGCGACCTCCAGGCCATCGAGGGTGACGGGATTGTCCACGTCGGGAACCACCGGCGGAATGTCGTCGTTATCGGTAACCAGACCGAACTCCCGATCCGCCAATTCGGCAAAACCGTTAAAGCCTGCCGTCGGGAAGCCGATGGTCGGATCGACCCGGCCGGCCACTTCACTGAGCATCACAAAAGAGTGACCGCCGCCCAACGCTCCCGATGATCCGCCGCTACCAGGACCGGCAGCCGTCGGGTCGGCCTCCTGACTCGGGTCAGCACCGGCAGCAATGGCTTGCTGGAGTTTTTCCACATCGGTCAGTTGAGCCTGACTGGGCGTCTGGGCTTCAGGTGTGTCCACCTGCGGCGCTTGATTGGCCAACAGCTGTGGCGAAAGTTCCAGGCTGCTGTCCCGGCCCAAGGTCAATTCGGCGCCATTTTGCAGATGGACGGCAACGGCTCCGGCCGCGCCCGTCTCCAGCTGCTCGCCGGCAAACAGCCGGTCACCTTCGCTCAGTTGCCGACGCGTTCCGTCATTGGCAACCGCAAAGACCTCACCGACTACTTTGCTGACAACACCGATTAACTTGGCCATGAGCGCTCTCCTCCGCTGCGGGACGGTTTTTCGCAGAAAAGCGCGTTGAATCTCGCGTGGTCAGCCCACTGCACCTGCACGGGGCCAACACCCGGAAAGCGCTGCAGGCGAGGTGGATGTCAATGAAATCAACACCTTCGCCAAACAGTCGCTCACTGAACGTGGAAATCAATCTGGCTATTTGGCATCTGCCAAAATTTTGTCGCCAACGACTGACCTTCCTCCATCCCCTCCGCTACATCCGTGCCCTTTACCGCAAAATTTTCTGATTTTTGATTGACGCCTGAAAAAACGCACCCTCGCGCAGAATTGCTGGGCGCCTGATATGAACAATGTCTTGGATTCCTTAGACCGCATAAGTTTTTTTTCGCATAAGCCTTATGAAAAATTCTTCTTAGCTCGCCTTATAAATGTTCTTAGCTTTGGTGTTACAAGCCTGAAACGGTTTGCACTAAGAATTTCGTCAATTTTATGACGCCAGCAACACCAAAACTAGAAATCAGGGAGTAGTACCCCATGCGCGTTTTGACCCCCATCACCGGCGCAATCCTATTGGCCATGGCATGTGCCAATGCTCAGGCGATGTCACTTACGGAAGCTGTTCAAAGCGCCGTGGACCAACATCCGGAAATCAACGCCAGCCGAAACAGCCGCTTGTCTGCAGACGAGGACGTCAAGTTTGCCAAAGGCGGCTGGTACCCTCGTGTCGACCTGGTGGCCGGTTACGGTCGGCAGAAATCAGACAACACCAACACTCGCTTCACCAATCCCGATGGCACCAGCAATCACAACAAGGAAACCCTGAACTACACCCAGTCTGACCTGCGCCTGCGGCAGATGCTGTTCGACGGTTTCAACACCTCCAACGAGGTCAGCCGTACCGAAGCGGTGGTCAACTCCCGCGCCTATTACACCCAGGCAACCGCACAGAGCGTCGCCCTGCGCGCTATCGAGGTTTACCTGGATGTGCTCAAACGTCGCGAGCTAGTCACCCTGGCGACCAACAACCTGCAGGCTCACCTACGTGTCAACGACCAGATCGGCTTGCGCAGCGAGCGCGGTGTCGGCAGCAACGCTGACCTTGACCAGTCCACTGCGCGTCGTGCACTGGCGGAAAACAACCTGTACACCGCCGAAGTCGACCTGGCCGATGCCGAAGCGAATTTCTTCAGTGTCATCGGGCGTTACCCCGACGAACTGGAAACCCCAGTCACCATCAAAGGGGAAATGCCTGCCAGCCTGCTTGATGCCCGTCAGGACATGCTTGAGCACAACCCCTACCTGAAGTCGGCCCAGGCTGACGTTAACGCCGCCGAGCAGCAGTACGAGGTGGCCAAGTCGCCGTTCTACCCGCGCCTGGATGCGGTGTTGGCCACCGGTGCCAATAACAACACGGCCGGCCAGGTCGGCCACGACAATAACGACTGGCAAGCCGGTGTCGAGCTCAGCTACAACCTGTTCCGCGGCGGCAGCGACAAGGCCCGCCTGCAGTCGGATGCGCACAAAATCAACCAGGCCATGGACATCCGCAACAACGCCTTGCGCACCCTCAACGAAGACCTGGCGCTGTCGTGGAACGCCATGACCAACGCCCGCAAGCAAACGCCGACCGCCCGCGAATACGCCGACACCAGCACCCGTGTACGTGCGGCCTATCAGGATCAGTTCGGCCTCGGCCAACGCACCCTGCTCGACCTGCTCGACAGTGAGAACGAGTTGTACAACGCCAACCGCCGCTACACCGAGGTGCGCTACACCGAGGAATTCTCGATGTATCGGGTATTGGCCAACATGGGTGAGTTGCTTAACAAGCAACGGATTTCACTGCCGCCCGAGGCGATTGCCCAGAGCGAAGTGAAAAGCGAGGCACGTTTGCCCGACATGCGCTAACCCCCGACTCGCTGCAGGAGTAGGCCATTATGACCAGCATGCAACCTGCGAGCTCGGCGGCGGATCCGCGCCTGAGTTTCGATGACCCGTTACTCGATGGATTGCTGATTCTCTGCAAGCTGCACGGTTGCACGGTCAGCCGCACAGGCCTGAGCGCCGGGCTTCCCCTGGCCCATCAGCGCCTGAGCCTCGACCTGCTGCCCCGGGCCGCAGCCCGCGCCGGTTTACAGGCGCGGGTATTGCGCCGGGAATTAGGCGCGATTTCAGCGTTGAACTTGCCGGTACTGCTGCTGCTCAAGGAAGGTAAATGCGCCGTATTACGCCGTTGGGGCGAAGACGGCAGAGCGTTGATCCTGCCGAGCGAGGCCGAAGGCGGCGAGCAATGGGTCAGCCGGGAAGAGTTGGCCGAGGCCTACAGCGGTGAGGCGTTGTTCGCCCGCCCCCGGCATGAACTCGAAGACCTGCGCTCGCCGTTGATGCCACGGGTCAACGCCTGGTTTCGCGACACCCTGAAGCTGTCCCGCTGGCTGTATAGCGATGCGGTACTGGCCAGCTTGCTGATCAACCTGCTCGGCCTCATGGTGCCGCTGTTTGTCATGCAAACCTACGACCGGGTGGTGCCCAACCAGGCCATCTCAACCCTATGGGTTTTGGTAGTCGGCCTGTTGATCGGCACCTTGTTCGAGTTGATTTTGCGCGTGGTCCGCGCCCATTTGCTGGATCAGGCCGGGAAGAAAACCGACCTGATCCTCTCTGCGACGTTGTTCGAACGCATCACCGGCATGTCGATGAAAGCCCGCCCGGCCACCGTCGGCGGCTTCGCGCAAAGCATCCATGACTTTCAGGGCTTGCGCGAGTTTCTGACCGCCGTGACCCTGACCAGCGTCATCGACCTGCCGTTCGTCGTCCTGATGCTGCTGGTGATTGGCCTGCTCGGCGGTTGGCTGGTGGTCATTCCGCTGATTGCCTTCCCAGTCACCATCATCTTTGCCTTGATGATCCAGGTGCGCCTACGCGATACCGTGCAAAAAAGCCTGGCCCTGGGCGCAGTGCGTCAGGCGCTGTTGATCGAAACCCTCGGCGGCCTGGAAACCCTGAAAGCCTGCAGTGCCGAGAGCGAACGCCAGTATCAGTGGGAAAGTACCCACGGCGCCATGACCCGCCTTGACGCCCATGCCCGCAACCTGTCGGCGCTGGCCACCAACGGCACGTTGTTCATCCAGCAATTCTGCGGCATGGCCACCATTGTCGCCGGGGTTTACAGCATCATCGCCGGCAACCTCAGCGTCGGTGCGCTGGTCGCCAGCTACATGCTCGGCAGCCGGGTGCTGGCACCGCTGGGGCAGATTGCCGGGTTGATCACCCGCTACCAGCAGGCACAGCTGACCATGCGCAGCACGGACGCGCTGATGGCCTTGCCGCAAGAGCGTCAGGCCGGCCAGCAACCGCTGGAACGCACGCAACTGCACGGCGCCCTGGAAGTCAGCCATGTCACCTTCCGCTATGCCGGGCAGAATGCCGCGGCGCTCAATGCCGTGAGCTTCAGCGTCAAACCCGGTGAACGCATCGGCATCATCGGCCGTAGCGGTTCGGGTAAAAGCACCCTGTCACGCCTATTGATGGGCTTTTACGAACCGGATGAAGGGCAGATCCTCCTCGACAACCTCGACCTGCGCCAACTCGACATTGCCGACCTGCGCAATCAGATTGGCTATGTCGCCCACGACTTGCCGTTGTTGGCCGGCAGCCTGCGCGACAACCTCACCCTTGGCGCCCGCTATGTCAGCGATGCACGCATGCTGGAAGTGGCAGAGCTGACCGGCGTCAGTGAGCTGGCACGCCAGCACCCACAAGGTTTCGACCGCCCGGTAGGCGAACGCGGTCAGTTGCTCTCCGGCGGCCAGCGCCAAGCCGTACTGCTGGCCCGGGCGATGCTGCTGGAGCCGCCAATCATGATCCTCGACGAACCCACCAGCCACATGGATAACGCCAGCGAAGACCAATTGCGCCAACGCCTGCATGGCTGGGTGCAAGGCAAGACGCTGCTGCTGGTAACGCACCGTACATCGATGCTCAGCCTGGTCGATCGCCTGCTGGTGCTGGACAACGGCAAGGTGGTGGCCGACGGGCCGAAGGAAGCGGTTATCGATGCACTGCGCAAAGGTCGGGTCGGGTCAGCCATTTAAGGGGTCAAGTCATGTCCATCAGCCAAGGCCTGCGCAGTTACTTCCAGAGTTTCGGCAAAACCGCTGAACACGATTACATGCCGGATCTGGCCGGCGCCACGCTGCAGGATTCGCCCCGCCTGTCTCGCGTTACTGTGTGGCTGGCGGCGGCCTTGTTGCTGGTCGCGCTGGCGTGGGCCTGGTTTGCCGTGCTCGACGAAGTGACCATGGGCGAAGGCAAGGCCATCCCTTCCAGCAAGGTGCAGGTGATCCAGAACCTGGAAGGCGGCATCGTCACCGAAATTTTTGTTCGCGAAGGGCAAGTCGTGAACAAAGGCGATACCTTGCTGCGCCTGGACGACACCCGCTTTCAATCCAACAAAGGCGAGAGCGAGGCGGATCGCTATGCGCTCACGGCTCAGGTCGAGCGTCTGTCAGCCGAGGCAGATGGTCGGCCCTTCGAGGTGTCCGAAGAAGTTCGCAGCAAAGCCCCGCAAGTGGCTGAAGACGAGCTGTCGCTGTATCAATCCCGGCAGCGGCGCCTGACCAGCGAAAAGCAGACGCTCAATGAACAACTGCGGCAGAAAACCCAGGAGCTGGCCGAGTTCCGCTCCAAGGCCGAACAGTACCGCTCGGCCTTGGGCCTGCTGCAAGAAGAGCTGAACATGTCGACCCCGCTTGTAGGCACTGGGGCGATTTCACCCGTGGAGATCTTGCGCCTCAAGCGCAGCACCGTCGAGGCCCGCGGCTCGCTCAACGCCACCACCCTGGCCATTCCCCGTGCCGAAGCGGCGATTGCAGAAATCAAAAGCAAGATTGAAGAGACAGACGCGGGGTTCCGCTCGGAAGCGGCCAAAGAGCTCAACGAGAAACGTACCGACCTGTCGAAAATCACCGCCTCCAGCATTGCCATCGACGACCGTGTTTCGCGTACGACAGTGGTCTCGCCAGTGCATGGCATCATCAAGCTGATGAAGGTCAACACTATTGGTGGCGTGGTTCAGCCGGGCAGCGACCTGCTGGAGATCGTACCGCTGGAAGACAACCTGCTGATCGAAGCCAAGGTGCGCCCACAAGACGTGGCGTTCCTGCATCCGGGGCAGGCGGCAATGGTTAAATTCAGCGCCTACGACTACACCATCTACGGCGGACTGAAAGCCAAGCTGGAGTTGATCAGCGCCGACACCGTGACCGACGACAAGGGCAACTCGTTTTATTTGATCCAGGTGCGCACTGACAAAAACCACCTTGGCGGAGACAACAAACCCCTGCTGATCATCCCCGGCATGACTGCCACCGTGGACATCATCACCGGGCACAAGAGCGTGCTGGATTACCTGCTCAAACCAGTGCTCAAAGCGCGGACTGAAGCGATGCGGGAGCGGTGATCTATCGCCTGTAGGAGCGGGCTTGCCCCGCGATGCGATGTTGGTTGATAAATCGCCATCGCGGGGCAAGCCCGCTCCCACAGCAAGCCCGCTCCCACCAGCCGTCAGCGCTGGTGATTACGCTCGAAAGTCTCACTCCCCATGGCCGCAATCTGCCCCTCGATCAAGGCCTCGAACGGCTTGAGCAGCGCATCGAAACACACCGGCGCCTCCAGCACATTCAGCGCCTGCACCACCGCCTCCAGGGTCGATAGCGCCCCATCAGCCGGTGCTTTGCGCAAGCGATAGCGCGAAGGCAGCACTTCGGCCAGGGTCACCCGTGGCAAGCTGGCCAGCAACGGGTTTACATGTAGCAACTTACTCGCTTTGCGCCACGTACCATCTGGCACCACCAGCAACCACGGACGCTCATCGGCAGCGCTGCTGTAGCCCGTCAACGGCTGCGCGCCCTCCCCCGGAAACAGCAAAGCGCTGCGATACCCCGGCACCTCGATCAGCGCGGCCAGATCCTCGAACACTTCACCGACCCGTAGCTCGCAATTGCGCAAACCCAACGCCGCCAGCTTTGCGGTGTTAAGGGCATGGCGAACTTCACTGGGGTGCTGCAACACCAGCACGCGGGTGCGGCTGTCGAGCGACGGGATCAAGGAACAAAGGCAATGGGATTGTGGGCGCAGGCAGCGCTCGCACTGGATTCTGGACATCGGGTTCTCCTGGGCAGGCGAAGTGTGCCACAGCAAACCCGAAAAAAGGTTCATCACGGATTTGCGGGGGGCATTGGGTGCTGTGGGCTTATCCATTGGATGTGCTGGCCTTGCTGGCCCCTTCCGCCCTTACGGCGGCTGACTTTCCTCTTGGAAAAAGTCAGCAAAACCGCTCGCTCCGGGTTCCTTCCCTCCGGCATTGCTCCCGCGAGGACCCGCTAACTGGCCATCCATGGCCCGAAGCGCTTGATCCATCGCGCACGAAAAAGCAACAAGCAACAAGCAACAAGCAAGATCACCACATCCTTCACTATCGAAGATAACGCCAGTGCAAGCCCCGCCCGTAACTTCGCGACTTCAGGAGGCCGGAGAGGAGGTACCTGGAGGGCCAGGTGCGCAGCACCCTTCGGCTGAGCCGAAGGCGCGAGACGTAGACTTGGCGAAGCAAGTCGTAGGCCGCGCGGGCCTGGAGGGTGCCGGAACGCAGGGAACCCGGAGCGCAGCGCAGGGCCGGATGTAGGAGCCAGCGGCTTTGCTTACTTTCCCCAAGAGGAAAGTAAGCCGCCGTAAGGGCGGAAGGGGCCCGTAAGGCCGCCACACCGAACGGATAAGCCCACAGCGCCCAACGCCACCGACGTGAAGCACCGAAAAAAGCCCACTTCCCTGTGGGGGAAACGAAAGACTTCAGCGGTTGAAACGTTCAGCCAGGCTGTACAGGTAGTCGGCCATGCGCTCCAGGTCCTGACTGATCTCAGCGCCCTGCTTGGCCTGCCCGGCACTGTGATCGCACAACTGGGCAATGCGGGTGATCTGCTGATTGATATCTTCAGCCACATGACTTTGTTGCTCAGACGCCGTGGCCATTTGCTGACTCATGCCGGTGATGCGGCTGACCGCTTGAGTGATCCCCACCAAGGCCGACTGCACCGCCTCGACCCGTTGCACACTTTCCCGGGAAATCTGCTCACCTTTACTGGCTGTCGACACCGCCCGCTGCGCGCCATCGCGCAATGAGGCAATGATCTGATGGATTTCCTCGGTGGAGCTGCGGGTGCGCTGGGCCAGCGAGCGCACTTCGTCAGCCACTACCGCAAAACCACGCCCCTGTTCACCGGCCCGCGCTGCTTCAATCGCCGCATTGAGGGCCAGCAGATTGGTCTGCTCGGCAATCGAGGTGATCACATCAACCACGCTGCCGATCGATTGGGTCTGCTCAGCCAGGGCGTTGACCGCCTGGCCGATGTCATTGACCGCGTCGCTCATACTGCCCATGGCCCGCAAACTCTGCTGCGCCAGGTCACTGCCCTGCTGGGCCAACTGGTCAGCATCGGCAGCTGCGGTGGCGGTGTTCTGTACGTTGTGTGTCACTTCCTGAATCGTCGCCGCCATCTGCGCGATGGCGGTGGCCGATTGGTCGGTTTCACTGCGCTGACGGTCAAGCATCTGCGCCTGGGCACCTGACAAATCCGAAGACTGTGCAGCTCGCGACTTGACCCCGACGCCAGCGTCCACCAACCGCGTAAGGGCGGTTTGCAAGCGCGCCTCCTCACTGAGAATGGCCAGGTCGAGCTGCCCTTGCAGGCCACGGTTGTCACTGTAGGTCAGGGCCACAATTGGGCTGGTGAACGCTTTTGGATGCTCGGCCAGTGTGCGTTTGATAACGCGGTTCTGGCGTGACTCGATCAGGTACCAGGCGCTGAACAGGCTGGTCATCAGCACCCCCAGGGCGGCGTACTGCGGCAACCACAAGTAACTGGCCGTCGACAGCAGACCCGCGCCGAGCAACGGCCAGCCATGCTCGATGACCTCCCCTACCCGCGCCGCCATAGGCACCGCCGACCGCCCCTTGCGCAAGCGTGCATACAGCGCCGTTGCGCGACGAATCTGATCGCGGGTCGGCACTGAACGCACCGACTCGTAACCACTGACACGCCCGTTTTCGTAGATTGCGGTCACATAGGCGCTGACCCAATAGTAATCACCGTTCTTGGCCCGGTTCTTCACCACGCCCATCCAGGGTTTACCCTGCTTGATGGTTTCCCACATATGCCCGAACACTTCCGGGGGCATGTCCGGGTGACGCACCAGGTTATGCGGCTGGCCGAGCAACTCTTCGTAAGTGAAGCCACTGATGGCGACAAAAGCATCGTTGCAATAGGTTATGCGGCTGTTGAGGTCCGTGGTGGAAATCAACCGTTGTTCGCTGGGGAAGGTTCTTTCGTGTTCAGTGACGGGTAAATTCATTCGCATAGGTGCGATACCTGCCGAAGGATGATGGGGAAATGACATCAACGCAGTACAGGTTTAGCAGAGCAATTGCGGGAAAGTAGCCCGTTTACCGAAGAAATCTCCGGTTGTAACAGCATTTTTCAGGTGTCATTTCGGTCAAGCCGGTGTCAGCTGCGCCTTGAGCAAATCGCGGAAGGTCTGAATCAGAGGTTCACGGCTGCGGCCGCGGCGAATGATCATGGAAAACGGCGCCTGATAACCGAACGTGGCAGGCGATAACACGCGCAAGTCGCCCTTGTCGGCCCAGGCCTGGGCATAGTGTTCAGGCAGGTAACCGATATAAGCCCCGGACAACACCAGAATCAGCTGCGCTTCCATACTCTCCACCGTCGCCGCGCTGTGCTTGAAGCCGTGCCGGGCCAGCTCAGCCTGGCTCCAGTAGCCCCGCCCGACCATGCGCTGCTGGGTAATCACCTGCTCGGGAATGCGCCGCTCGTGAAACAACGGGTGGCGATTACTGCAGTACAACCAGTGTTGCTCACGGTATAGCGGCTGATAGACCAGCCCGCTCATGCGCGTCGAGAACGCGCCGATGGCCAGGTCCAGGCGGTTGTCTTGCACGCCCAGTTGCAACTCGTAGGGGCTGGAGACCGACAAGTGCAAGTGGACTGCCGGGTGCTCCTGACTGTAGGCACCAATCGCTTCGGCCAGTGGCAAGGCGCGGTCGCCTACCGTCGAGTCGATTACCCCCAAGTTCAGGGTGCCGCGCAATTCCCCCTTGAGCGCCGCCGCGTACTGCTCGAAGCCATCCATTTCGGCCAGCAAACGCAAAGTTTCCTGATGGAACAGCTCACCCTTGCTGGTGAGGCTGAAACCGCCGCGCCCGCGATGACACAGGACGATGCCCAGCGCCGCTTCCAACTGGCTCATGTAGGTACTGATGGCCGACGTGGACAGATTGAGTTCACGCTGAGCGTTGGCGAAACCTTGATGGCGCACGACGCTGACAAAGATGCGCAGAAGTTTCAGGTCAGGCAGTGCGGAGGCCATGGTTTACGGGGTCCGGAAAGGCGGCAGGTGGGCAAAGTCTAACCAGATCCCACGCATTAGTTTAGAAAAATCTGAACTAAGTATTTGCCTGTAGCGATTCTTTTTACCCACTACCTTTTGCAGACTCTGCCGCAATGCACCTGCTTGCCAGCATTCAGGGGTTGTTTCAGCCCCCGCAAGACAGGTTCCAACAACTAGAACAATCGAATCGATGAGGCCCGACCGTGGACAAGATTCTTCACCAACCACTGGGCGGCAACGAAATGCCGCGCTTCGGCGGCATCGCCACCATGCTCCGTCTCCCTCACCTGCCAAGCGCCGAAGGCCTGGATGCTGCCTTCATCGGCATTCCTCTGGATATCGGTACTTCGCTGCGCTCCGGCACCCGTTTCGGGCCACGGCAGATCCGCGCCGAGTCGGTGATGATCCGCCCATACAACATGGCCACTGGTGCTGCGCCGTTCGATTCGCTGTCGGTAGCCGATATCGGTGATGTTGCGATCAACACCTTCAACCTGCTTGAAGCAGTGCGCATCATCGAAGAAGCCTACGACGAAATCCTTGAGCACAACGTCATCCCCATGACCATGGGCGGCGACCACACCATCACCCTGCCGATTCTGCGCGCGCTGCACAAAAAGCACGGCAAGATCGGTCTGGTGCACATTGATGCCCATGCCGACGTCAACGATCACATGTTCGGCGAGAAAATCGCCCACGGCACCACCTTCCGCCGCGCCGTGGAAGAAGGCCTGCTGGACTGCGACCGCGTGGTACAGATCGGCCTGCGCGCCCAGGGCTACACCGCTGAAGACTTCAACTGGAGCCGCAAGCAGGGCTTCCGCGTGGTTCAGGCCGAAGAATGCTGGCACAAGTCGCTGGAGCCGCTGATGGCTGAAGTGCGCGAGAAAGTCGGTGGCGGCCCGGTTTACCTGAGTTTCGACATCGACGGCATCGACCCGGCCTGGGCCCCAGGCACCGGCACCCCGGAAATCGGTGGCCTGACCACCATCCAGGGCATGGAAATCATCCGTGGCTGCCAAGGGCTGGACCTGATCGGCTGCGATCTGGTGGAAGTCTCGCCACCTTACGACACCACCGGCAACACCTCGTTGCTCGGTGCCAACCTGCTCTACGAAATGCTCTGTGTCTTGCCGGGTGTGGCTCACCGCTGACCGACAAGCACCAGGAGCTACAACGAGGCAGGAGCCATGATCGCCGGTGCGTCCACGCAGCCGGCGAAGTAGACGAATGACCGGCGCCCGGCTTGCCTGGCGCCAGGATCGCTCTCACCATAATAAAGATAATCGGAGACACCCATGGCCTTAGACTTATTCGTTGTCTTGATCTACGCGGCCGGCATGCTCGGGCTGGGCTGGTACGGCATGCGTAAAGCAAAAACCCACGAAGACTACCTGGTAGCCGGACGTAACCTCGGCCCTAGCCTGTACATGGGCACCATGGCCGCGACCGTCCTCGGCGGTGCCTCGACTGTTGGTACGGTAAAACTGGGTTACGTACACGGTATTTCCGGTTTCTGGCTGTGCGCGGCCCTGGGCCTGGGCATCATTGCCCTGAACCTGTTCCTGGCCAAACCTCTGCTGCGCCTGAAAATCTTCACCGTAACCCAAGTGCTGGAACAGCGTTACAACCCGATGGCTCGTCAGGCCAGTGCGGTGATCATGTTGGCCTATGCGCTGATGATTGCCGTGACCTCGACCCTGGCGATCGGTACCGTACTGCAAGTGCTGTTCGACATGCAGTTCTGGGCCGCCATCCTGCTCGGCGGTGGCGTGGTCGTGGTGTACTCGACCATCGGCGGTATGTGGTCGCTGACCCTGACCGACATCGTGCAGTTCGTGATCAAGACTGTCGGCCTGATGTTCGTGCTGCTGCCAATCTGCCTGTACCGCGTAGGTGGTTGGGACGAACTGGTCGCCAAGCTGCCAAGCGCAAGCTTCAGCCTGACCACCATCGGCTGGGACACCATCATCACCTACTTCCTGATCTACTTCTTCGGCATCCTGATCGGCCAGGATATCTGGCAGCGCGTGTTCACCGCGCGTGACGAGAAAGTCGCCAAGCGTGCCGGTACCGTTGCGGGTGTCTACTGCGTGGTCTATGGCCTGGTGTGTGCGCTGATCGGTATGACCGCCCACGTGCTGCTGCCAGACCTTGCCAACGCCAACAACGCCTTTGCTGCGATTGTTAAATCCGCCCTGCCGGATGGTATCCGTGGCCTGGTAATCGCCGCTGCGCTGGCTGCGATGATGTCCACCGCCAGTGCCGGCTTGCTGGCCGCGTCCACGGTGCTGACCGAAGACCTGCTGCCTAAACTGCGCGGCGGCAAGCAATCGAGCCTGGCGATCAACCGCCTGTTCACTCTGCTCACCGGTATCACCGTGCTGGGTATTGCTCTGGTAGTTGAAGACGTGATCAGCGCCTTGACCCTGGCCTACAACCTGTTGGTTGGCGGCATGCTGGTACCACTGATCGGTGCGATCTTCTGGAAACGGGCGACCACCGCTGCGGCAATCACCAGCATGGCGCTGGGCTTTATCACCGCCCTGGCGTTCATGATCAAAGATGGTATGGATGCCAACACCCCGATCTACTACAGCCTGGCGATCGCGCTGGTCAGCTTCGTGGTAGTGAGTGTGATGTCTCGCCGTCCGGCGGGTGCGGTAAACCTGGCCTGACTGGCCAACGGTGGCCGTCGCATCAATCTGATGCGGCGGCCCAAGCCTGGCGCCTAGCGACGTGGACGTGGCTGGCGCTTGCGCTGCTCCTCATCTGTAGGGATCGGCACCGGCTGCAGTGGCGGTGGAATCAAGCCCAGAGCCGCAGCCAGGTCATGAAGCCAGTTGAACAGATTATTTCTCATAAATCCCCCTCACGGGTCAGCCTGCACGGCATTTCAGTCCTGCGATGCTTCATACAGATCATAGTCCTATGTCGTACGTTACGCATGCTCTAGGACTACAAGTTGGGATGAAGTTGACCTTAATCAAGCGTTGACCGCCAGTTCAGCCGACGCTGCAACTGTTTCCCCTTGTTGCAAGTCGATCCAGGCACTCAAATTCGCCCCGCACATGCCTTTGCGCCACATCAACCAGGTGGTGGCCAAATCAAAAGGCTTTTGCAAACGATGCGCCGCTACACGCTCACGTCCCGGCAAGCTGTCGAGCATCGACTGCGCCATCAGCGCCACCCCCGATCCGGCAATGACACAGGCCAGCATGCTGGGGTAAGACTCGATTTCCATGACTCGCCCCATCACCGCATGATCATGGGCATACCAGGCTTCCAGGCGCATGCGGTACGAGCAGCCCTGGCGAAAAGTAAATACCGCACGCCCGGCCACATCCAGGGCGCTGCGTACCGGCTTGTGCCCGGGCTCGGTAATCAGCACCAGGGTTTCATCGCATAGCGGCACGCCATCCAGCCCGGCCAGGGCCAACGGGCCATCCACCAGTGCAGCATCCAGGCGACCACTGAGCAGGCCTTCAAGCAGTTCACCGCTGGGTGCCGCCTGAACCTGCAGGTTCACCGCCGGATACGCCTGGTGATAACGCGCCAGCAGCGCCGGCAGATGAATGGCAGCCGTGCTGTACATGGTGCCGAGTGCGAAATCTCCCGCCGGTTGCCCGCCCTGCACAGCGGCGAAGGCTTCATCACGCAGCGCCAGCATGCGCCCGGCGTAATCGAGCAACACCTTGCCCGCTGGCGACAGCTGCAAGCGTTGCCGCTCGCGGCGAAACAACTCCACACCCAGCTGCTCTTCGAGCTGGCGCAGGCGCGTAGACAGGTTCGAGGGTACCCGGTGCAAGCGCTCGGCGGCACGGGTGATCGAGCCCTCCTCGGCGACCGCCTGAAAAATACGCAGTTGGCTGAGCTCCACGGGATATTCTCCAGAACAGAACAAGTTGATCATGATTATTCAATTTTACTGAAAGTCAAACCCTCTTAGCCTGACGCTCATCGCCCTCGCCTCAGGAACAGTGTCATGTCCCCGCTCATACAATTGCTCGCCAGCGCCATCGCCCTGATGATGGCCATGGGGATCGGGCGTTTCGCCCTCACCCCACAACTGCCACAGCTGATCAGCGAAGGTCAGGTCACTCTGACTGCCGCCGGCCTGATCGCTGCCGCGAACTACTTGGGTTACTTCCTCGGCGCCCTGGACGCCATGCTCGCGCGCCGCCCCGGTCAGGTCCGCGCGCGCCTGTACGGGGGCTTGTGGCTGTGCGTGCTGCTGACGCTGGCCTCGTGCTGGGCCAACGGTTTCTACAGCCACCTGGCCTTGCGCTTCGGTACCGGGATCGCCAGCGCCTGGGTGCTGGTGATGCTCACCAGCCTCAGTCAGCAAGTGGCCGCGACGCACAACCGCACACGGCTCGGCGCGATGGTGTTCGCAGGTCCCGGACTGGGGATCATGCTCACCGGCCTGCTGGCACTGTTCTCTAACCTGCACGGCCTGGGCTCTGCGCCACTGTGGTTGATTTATGCCGCTACGGCCCTGCTCATGCTGCTGGTAGTACTGCCCTTTCTGCCACGTGTACAGGCCACAACACCTGGGGCCAGCCCTGCTATCGCGCACGGGCCGACTCCGGGGATCGCACGCCTGGGGCTGGTCTATGCGTTGTACGGCATCGGCTACATCATCCCGGCCACCTTCATGTCACAAATGGCCAACGCACGCTTTCAGGGTCAGTGGCTGGCCGACCTGTTCTGGCCCGCGTTCGGGCTGGCCGCGGCAGTGGGTGTGGTCGTCGTCAGTGTGCGCCGCGCACGCTGGGGCACTACCTCACGCTGGTTGATGGCGACATTGTGGTTGCAGGCTGCTGGGGTGTTCGCCTGCCTGCTCGGCAATGGCCCGGGCTTGGCCTTGGGTGTGCTGTTGTGCGGAACGCCGTTTCTGGCCTGCATGCAACTGGTGATGCAGCGTTCACGTGAACTGGCGCCCCACGTCCATCAGCGCAACACCGGGTTGCTGACCGCCTGCTTTGCCTTGGGCCAGCTCAGTGGCCCGTTGCTGGCCGCGTTGAGCAACCAATTCGCCGCAAGCCTGCAACCAGCGTTGATCATCGCCGGCAGCGGCCAGCTCTTGGCCGGTGCACTGCTGTGGCGCGCACAACCTAGCCGAGCAGCTTGCGCAAGTGTCGGCGCACCCACTGTTCAGCACTGACCAGGGTAACCCCGAGCAAGACCATTACCGCGCCAAGCACAAAGTTCAGGCTCAGCGGCTCGTCCAGCAGCAATACGCCAAACGTCACCCCGAACAACGGGGTGATGAAGGAGAACACCGCCAGGTTCGACGCCAGGTAGCGGCGCAACAGCCAGAACCAGGTCAGGTAGCTGAAGAACGACACAATCAGGCCCTGGAACAACAGGCTGCCAATCGACAGCGTCGTGAAGTGCACCTGAGTGACCTGGCCACTGAGCGCGGCAATCAGCAACAGCCCGACAAAGCCCACTGCCAGTTGATAGAACAGCGTCAGGGTTGCCGGTGCTTCCGACAGCCGCGAACCGCGCACTACCACGGTAGTTGCGCCCCACGCCAAGCCAGCCAGTACCCCAAAGGCATCACCCAGCAACATACGGCCGTCCATGTCGGACCATGACACACCACCGGCGAAAGCGTAGGCGATACCTGCAAAAGCCAGGACAATGCCCAGCCACTGCAACGGCCGCAGGCGTTCGCTGGGCAACAGCAAGTGCAGGCCCAAGGCGGTGAATACCGGGGCGGTGTAAAGGAATACCGACATGTGCGCCGCGGAAGTCAGCTTCAAGCCTTCAGCGATGAACAGAAACTCCAGGCCGAACAACGCACCGGCCAACAGGCCGCCGCGCCAGGTGTGGGCAACCTGCTCCCAGCCGCCGCGAAAGCAGATCAGTAAGCCCACCAGCACTGCCGCCATGCCGGAGCGCAAGGCCTGCTGCATCACCGGTGCGATATCCGGCGCAGCGAGCTTGATCATCACCTGCTGAATGCCCCAGATCAGGCACAGCACCACCATCACTTGCAGGGCAAAGGCATCGGTATTGCGGCGGGTAGTGCTCATTGCCAGCACCCGCGAATGGCTAACAGCATGGAAAAATCTCGACAGTTTGGATCCAGCGCCAATTATCGGGGGCGGCAGCGCTGGATTGCCAGTCTTTGTGAACCGAGCTGAACTTTGCCTGCCGCCCGGGCATCAACCGCAACACACCGTTAGCGGAGCACCGCCGATGAAAACCTTAGTGAAGATTGCTGCCGCCGCCAGCCTGTTGCTGGCCCTGCCCAGTTGGGCGTGCACCCTTGAAGAAGCGACGGAAAAACGCGAAGAGCTGGCCAAGGAAGTCTCACGCCTGACGGAACAGAATCCGCAGAAAGCCAAAGAGATCAATGACGAACTGAAAGGCATGAAGCTGGAAAGCGCCAGCAAAGACCTGCCGGACAAGTGCCAGCTGATCAACAAGCGGCTGCAGGAATTGAGAGAAGCGCAGAAGCAGGTGTGATCGTATCGCGGGGCAAGCCCGCTCCCACAAGGCCCTGTGGGAGCGGGCTTGCCCCGCGACTCAACTATTACTCAGCAGCCGGCTTACGACGCTTGAGCGGCGCCAAACCATCAGCACTGGCCAACGGCGCGTTAGGTTTTGGCTTGGCCGTCGGCTTGCGCTTGGCCACGACTTTCTTGTCGCCTTTCTTGTCGGTCTTTTTCTTCTTGACGCCAGCGGCCTTGCCCGACGCCTTGACCTTCTTCGGCCCGGTGTAAGTGCCTTTGACTTCCTTGATGGTGCGGCGTTCGAAGCTTTGCTTCAGGTAGCGCTCAATGCTCGACATCAGGTTCCAGTCGCCATGGCAGATCAGCGAAACCGCCAGGCCTTCGTTACCGGCGCGGCCAGTACGGCCGATACGGTGCACATACTCGTCACCACTGCGTGGCATGTCGAAGTTGATCACCAGATCCAGGCCGTCAACGTCCAGGCCGCGCGCAGCGACGTCGGTAGCAACCAGCACCTTGGCACCACCTTGCTTCAAGCGCTCGATGGCCAGTTTGCGGTCTTTCTGGTCTTTGTCGCCGTGCAGTACGAACGCTTTGAAGTCTTTGGCCACCAGGTGACCATAGATGCGGTCGGCCATGACCCGGGTGTTGGTGAAGATGATCGCCTTCTGGTACGTCTCGTTGGCCAGCAGCCACTGGACAATCTGCTCTTTGTGCTGGTTGTGATCGGCGGTGATGATCTGCTGGCGGGTGCCTTCGTTCATCTGGCTGACGGTATTGAGCATCAGGTGCTCAGGCTCGTTCAGGACCTTGGCGATCATGTCGCGCAGGCCGGCGCCGCCGGTGGTGGCGGAGAACAGCAGGGTCTGCTCGCGGTTCGGGCACTCGCCGCACAGGCGTTCGACGTCTTCGGCAAAACCCATGTCGAGCATGCGGTCGGCTTCGTCGAGCACCACAACTTGCACATGCTCAAGCTTCAGGTTGCCAGCGTTCAGTTGCTCAAGCATACGGCCCGGGGTACCGACCAGGATATCCGGCACCTTGCGCAGCATGGCGGCCTGTTCCTTGAAGTCTTCACCGCCGGTAATCATGCCGGCCTTGATGAAAGTGAACTGCGAGAAACGCTCAATTTCCTTGAGGGTCTGCTGGGCCAGTTCACGGGTTGGCAGCAGCACCAAGGCGCGGATCTCTACGCGCTTCTGCTTGAGGTCGACCAGACGGTTGAGCACCGGCAGCACGAACGCTGCGGTTTTGCCGCTACCGGTTTTCGCCGTTACCCGCAGGTCACGCCCCTGCAAAGCCAGAGGAATGGCGGCCGCCTGCACCGGAGTCGGCTCTACGAAGTTCAGTGCAGCAACGGCTTTGAGCAGGCGTTCGTGCAGGGCGAATTGGGAAAACACGGGTGTACCTCGGGCATGTGCAGAAATTCAGCCGTATAGGGTAACGTTTTCCAGCGCCTACGCCGAATTTCTTTTGGCACTGTTGGTCGTTTCCGGGCTCTAATACCCGCTCATTTTCACTACGGACACGTCAAAAACCGCATGGCTATTGAACAGTTCTGGCAAAACGCCCTCGATCTTTGGGGCACCCTCGATCAACATCCCGTGCTGCACGCAGGCCTTGGCCTGAGCATTCTGCTGGCAATCGCCCTGGTGCTGGGCCGAGTGGCACGCTTTCTGATCCTTCACGCTATCAAACTGCTGGCCCGACAGCCGGCACTGCACTGGGTCAACGACCTGCTGCAAAACAAGGTGTTTCATCGCCTGGCGCAGATGACACCGTCTCTGGTGGTGCAATTCGGCCTGAAACTGGTGCCGGAGCTCAACGCCCCCAGCCAGCACTTCCTCGGCAACGTCGCACTGGCCTTCACCATCCTGTTCCTGATGCTGGCAATCAGCGCCCTGCTCGAT
This sequence comes from Pseudomonas sp. H9, assembly GCF_004353925.1. Taxonomy (GTDB): domain Bacteria; phylum Pseudomonadota; class Gammaproteobacteria; order Pseudomonadales; family Pseudomonadaceae; genus Aquipseudomonas. The sequence goes on from NZ_SMOK01000047.1 coordinate 266,689, forward strand.
GCCCTGCTCGACATCTACGCGCGCACTGAGCATGCCCGCACCCGCTCGATCAAAGGCTACGTGCAACTGGCCAAGATGGTGTTGTACGTGTTTGGCGCGATCATCATCGTCGCCACCCTGATCGACCGCTCACCGCTATTGCTACTGTCGGGTCTGGGTGCGATGTCGGCGGTCATTCTATTGGTGTACAAAGACACCCTGTTGTCGTTCGTCGCCAGCGTGCAATTGACCAGCAACGACATGCTGCGGGTCGGCGACTGGATCGAAATGCCGCAGGTCGGCGCCGATGGCGATGTGGTGGACATCACCCTGCACACCGTCAAAGTGCAGAACTTCGATAAAACGATCGTCTCCATCCCCACTTGGCGCCTGATGTCTGAGTCGTTCAAGAACTGGCGTGGCATGCAGCAGTCAGGTGGGCGCCGGATCAAGCGCAGCCTGTTCATCGACGCTGGCGGTGTACGTTTTCTGAGCACCGAGGAAGAGCAACGCCTGAGCCAGGTGCGCCTGCTGACTGACTACATCACCCGTAAACGCAGTGAGCTCAAAGCCTGGAACGAAGCGCAAGGCAACGTTGCCGAGCTGTCGGCCAACCGTCGGCGCATGACCAACCTCGGTACCTTCCGCGCCTATGCCCTGGCTTACCTGAAGAGCCACCCGGACATCCAGCCGAACATGACCTGCATGGTCCGCCAGATGCAGACCACCGCCCAGGGCGTGCCGCTGGAAATCTACTGCTTTACCCGCACCACCGCCTGGGGTGACTACGAGCGGATCCAGGGTGACATCTTCGACTACCTGCTGGCGGTGATGCCGGAGTTCGGCCTGAGCCTGTACCAGCAACCCAGCGGCAACGACCTGCGCGCTGGCCTGCTACCGTCGAGCCTGCCCAACCTGCAGCGAACGCTGACTGCCGAGACGACCGAGCCATAGCGAGGCGAGAATCACCGCCCCACCGATGAACAACCTGCCCAGCGGCTCGTGCTGATTCCAGATCAGCAAGTTGAGCAGCAGCCCCACTGGAACGTGCAGGTTGTTCATCACCGCCAGGGTCGCGCCTGAAACCAGGCAGGCGCCTTTGTTCCACCAGTACAAACCCAACGCCGTCGGGCACAGCCCCAGGAACAACAACACCAGCCACTGCACATTGGTGCTCGGCAGGTGCTGGCTGTTGCCGAACGCCAGGAATGCGGGCAACACCACCAGCAAGGCGCCCAGGTAGAAATAGCCGAAGCGCCGGTAATGCGGCAGGTCGCTTGGGTTACGGGCAATCAGATGGCGGTACAACACTTGACCGGCGGCATAGGTGAAGTTGGCCAGTTGCAGCAGCAAGAAGCCCATGAAGAAGTCTGGGCTGATGCTGTCGAAGCGGATCACCGCCGCACCTGCCACGGCCACCAGTGCTGCCACCAACGCCCAAGGATTGAACCGCCGGTTCAGCGCGTCTTCGATCAGGGTCACGTGCAGGGGAGTAAGAATGGTGAACAGCAGCACCTCAGGCACCGTCAACACCCGGAAACTCAGGTACAGGCACACATAAGTGATGCCGTACTGCAGCGCGCCGATCAGCAGCATCGAACGCATGAAGCGCGGCTCGACCTGACGCCAGCGGGTCAACGGCAAAAACACCAGGCCGGCCAGTACAACGCGCGCCAGCACGGCGAAATAGCTGTCTACATGTCCTGCCAGATACTCGCCGATCAGGCTGAACGAAAACGCCTGGATCAGTGCGACGATCAATAAATAGCCCATGATTGCCCCTTGCTGTGAAGGCGGCGACCTTAGCTTTTCACCGATCGCGGGGCAAGCCCGCTCCCACCGGTAGGAGCGGGCTTGCCCCGCGAAGACATTTCCTGACTCAGTTCAATTGCGGACTAAAGCGATGGAGCTGCCACGCTTTGTCGCCATAACACGCAGTGACCAACTGAAGATTACATTGAGTGCTTACCCGGGCAACCTGCTGAGGTCGACAGATTGCGCAGGAATGGCTAGCTCTTCCGGTAGGAGCGGGCTTGCCCCGCGAAGCAGTCTGGTAGTTCAACCGCAATCGCGGGGCAAGCCCGCTCCCACCAGCCTGATCCCACAGCACGCGATTTTCATGCACAAAAAAGCCCGGTCATAGACCGGGCAGGTACACCCAAAGGAGCAACAGGTGTCAGGCGGGAAAATTCAGTTGCTGACTCAGGCCACCGCAGCCAGTTTAGCCTTGGCCTGGTTCAGGCCCTTTTCATGGAAGTCGCCCCCCAGGTTCAGGCCTTCGGCGTGAATGAAGGTGACATCGTGAATACCGATGAAAGCCATCACCTGACGCAGGTACGGTTCCTGGTGGTCGCTGGAGGCGCCAGCGTGGAGGCCGCCGCGAGCGGTGAGGATGTACGCCTTCTTGCCGGTCAACAGGCCTTGTGGGCCGGTTTCGGTGTATTTGAAGGTGATACCGGCACGCAGTACGTGGTCCAGCCAGGCTTTCAGGGTGCTCGGGATGGTGAAGTTGTACATCGGCGCCGCCAGCACCAGTACATCAGCGGCCAACACTTCGTCGGTCAGCTCATTGGAGCGGGCCAGGGCCTGCAGTTCGTCGCTGTTGCGCTGCTCTTCAGGTTTCATCCAGCCACCCAGCAGGTTGGCATCCAGGTGCGGCACCGGGTTGACGGCCAGGTCACGCTGGGTGATCTGATCGCCAGGATGGGCAGCTTGCCAATGGCTGACAAAATCGCGGGTCAGTTGCCGGGAGATCGAATCCTGCTGGCGGGCGCTGCTTTCGATAACAAGAACACGGGACATGGGTTGCCTCCATCGGCAAATGCGGTAAGTCGATGGAGGTGAGATTAAACAGTGACCGATCGATTAAAAAGCGTAAAATCTGGGTGCAATCTATCAGTTTATTTGTTTTATTGTGGCGATGCGCTAGCCTCTACAGCATCGTGCGCTGTTTATAGCGGTTTGCAATCCAGGCTGATGCGCAGCTTGATGATTTCGCGGTTGAATTTGGCCGTAACGTCTTTGCTTTGTTTAGGCTGCACCTGTACTCGGCGCACCCGCGGTGCTTCCGGGCCGTTGCGAAACAACACCTTGCACTGGGCCGGCACCTCGCCGTAGTTGTTCAGGGTGATCGAACCGATATCACGGTCGGTGTCGTAGGCGGTGTAGTCGAGCTTGACGCCTTCAAGGTTTTTTTCCACATCGATGGGATAAGCCAAGGCTGTGAGCGGAAGCAGGGCCAGCAATACAGCACAACATTTCTTCATACGACGCTCTCCATGAAAGAGCGCCAGCTTAGGACAACAGGAGCCGAAGATGAAAGCGCCGCGCGTTACCCTGGATCAGTGGCGGACCTTGCAAGCGGTGGTCGACCACGGTGGTTTTGCCCAGGCGGCCGAAGCGCTGCACCGCTCACAATCTTCGGTGAGCTACACCGTTGCGCGTATGCAAGATCAATTGGGCGTGCCGCTGCTACGCATCGACGGGCGCAAGGCCGTGCTGACCGACGCCGGCAATGTGTTGCTGCGCCGCTCCCGGCAACTGGTCAAGCAAGCAAGCCAACTGGAAGACCTCGCCCATCACATGGAACAGGGCTGGGAAGCCGAGGTGCGTCTGGTGGTCGATGCTGCTTACCCCAACGCCCGCCTGGTCCGCGCCCTGAGCGCCTTCATGCCGCAAAGCCGCGGTTGCCGCGTGCGCCTGCGTGAAGAAGTGCTGTCCGGTGTTGAAGAGGTGCTGCATGAAGGCATCGCCGACCTGGCCATCAGCGGCTTCAATATTTCCGGCTATCTGGGTACCGAACTCAGTTCGGTGGAGTTCGTCGCCGTTGCTCACCCGGATCACAGCCTGCACCGCTTGGGCCGTGAGCTGAACTTTCAAGACCTGGAAAGCCAGCTGCAAGTGGTGATCCGCGATTCAGGCCGTGCCCAACCGCGCGATGTCGGTTGGCTGGGTGCTGAACAGCGCTGGACCGTCGGTAGCCTGGCCACCGCCGCTACCTTTGTCTGCAGTGGCCTGGGCTTTGCCTGGCTGCCCCGTCACCTGATCGAGCGGGAACTGCGTGAAGGCCTGCTCAAGCCCTTGCCGCTGGATCAGGGTGGCAGTCGCCATCCACTGTTCTACCTTTACTCCAACAAGGACAAACCCCTGGGCCCGGCCACGCAGATCCTCATCGAGTTGCTACGAAACTTCGATACCGCGCCGCTGGACGTGCCCTTCGCTGCCCCCGCCCAAGCCTGACAGGAATCTCGCCCATGGCCTATTTCGAACATGAAGGTTGTTCGCTGCACTATGAGGAATACGGCCAGGGTGATCCGCTGGTGCTGCTGCATGGCCTGGGCTCCAGCTGCAAGGACTGGGAGATGCAAGTGCCCACACTGGCCCGGCACTATCGGGTGATCCTGATGGACATCCGTGGCCACGGCCGCTCCGACAAGCCCCACGAGCGCTACAGCATCCCGACGTTCAGCGCCGACCTGCTGGCACTGCTTGAGCACCTGCAGTGCGGCCCGGTGCACCTGGCTGGCCTGTCGATGGGCGGCATGGTCGGCTTTCAGTTCGCCGTCGATCATCCGCAATGGCTGCGCAGCCTGTGCATCATCAACAGTGCGCCGGAAGTCAAACGCCGCACCCGCCAAGACTGGATCTGGTGGGCCAAGCGCTGGGCCCTGGCCCGTGTACTGAGCCTGGAAGCCATCGGCAAGGGCTTGGCCGCGCGCTTGTTCCCCAAACCGCAGCAGGCCGACCTGAGGCGCAAAATGGCCGAGCGCTGGGCGAAAAACGACAAGCGCGCTTACCTAGCCAGCTTCGACGCCATTGTCGGTTGGGGCGTCAGCGAACGCCTGGGGCAGATCCGCTGTCCTACGCTGGTCATCAGCGCCGACCAGGACTACACCCCGGTTGCCCTGAAAGAACGCTACGTGCGCCTGATACCTCAGGCTCAACTGGCGGTCATCGAAGATTCGCGGCACGCTACACCGCTGGATCAACCCCAGATTTTCAATCAGACGCTGCTGAACTTTCTGGCAGCGTCCACCACCTCTCAAGGAACATTGAGCCCATGCTGAAAAAACTTCTGCTTGCCACCTGCTCGGTCGTCTTCGCCGCCAGCGTCATGGCTGCCGACAAAGCACCCCACGTCATGCTCGACACCAGCTTTGGTCAGATCGAAGTGGAACTCGACCCGGTCAAGGCACCGATCAGCAGCAAGAACTTTCTGGAGTACGTGGACAGCGGCTTCTACAACAACACCATTTTTCATCGTGTGATTCCTGGCTTCATGGCCCAGGGCGGTGGTTTCACCGCTGACATGCAGCAAAAACGCACCAACGCTCCGATCAAGAACGAAGCCAGCAACGGCCTGCATAACACCCGTGGCACCCTGTCGATGGCGCGCACCTCCGACCCGAACTCGGCCACCAGCCAGTTCTTTATCAACGTCGCTGATAACGCCTTCCTCGACCCGGGCCGCGATGCCGGCTATGCGGTATTCGCCAAAGTGGTCAAAGGCATGGACGTGGTCGACCAGATCGTCAACTCCCCTACCACCGTCAAGCGCGGCATGCGCGACGTACCGGCTGACCCGGTGTACATCAAGTCGGCCAAACGTATCGACTGACCCAGCGCCTCACAAGGACGTGAGCCAGGGCCTGAGGGTCTAGCTGAACAGGAGTTACTTTTTCATGCTGTTTCGCCGGTTCGAAAAGCTGATCGATATCTTTCGTGAAGCCCCCAGCGCGGCGCCGCCCAGTACGGTGTTGCCGTTCTACCTGTACTACCTGCGACAGGTCTGGCCCAGCTTTGCGGCGTTGCTGGTGGTCGGCCTGATTGGCGCAATCATTGAAGTGGCACTGTTCAGTTACCTGAGCCGGATCATCGATCTGGCTCAGGGCACGCCTAACATCCACTTCTTCAGCGAACATGCCGGCGAACTGATCTGGATGCTGGTGGTGGCGCTGCTGTTGCGCCCGGTGTTCGTTGGCCTGCACGACCTGTTGGTGCACCAGACCATCAGCCCCGGTATGACCAGCATGATCCGCTGGCAAAACCACACCTATGTGCTCAAACAGAGCCTGAATTTCTTCCAGAGCGATTTTGCCGGGCGCATCGCCCAGCGCATCATGCAAACCGGCAACTCACTGCGCGATTCGGCGGTGCAGGCGGTGGATGCCCTGTGGCACGTTCTGATCTATGCCATCAGCTCGCTGGTGCTGTTCGCCGAAGCCGACTGGCGCCTGATGCTGCCGCTGATCAGCTGGATTCTGTGTTACATCGGCGCGCTCTACTACTTTGTGCCACGGGTCAAAGCCCGTGCGGTAGTGTCGTCCGATGCCCGCTCCAAACTCATGGGGCGTATCGTTGACGGCTACACCAATATCGCCACCCTCAAGCTGTTTGCTCACACCGATTTCGAGCAACAGTACGCGCGCGAAGCCATCAGCGAACAAACTGAAAAGACCCAACTGGCAGCGCGTGTGGTCACCAGCATGGACGTGGTCATCACCAGCCTCAACGGCCTGCTGATTGTCACCACCACAGGCCTGGCCTTGTGGCTGTGGAGCCAATCGCTGATCAGCGTCGGCGCCATTGCCCTGGCCACCGGCCTGGTGATCCGCATCGTCAACATGTCAGGGTGGATCATGTGGGTGGTCAACGGCATCTTCGAAAACATCGGTATGGTCCAGGATGGCCTGCAGACCATCGCCCAACCAGTGACCGTGACCGACCTGCCCAACGCGCCGGCCCTGAAAGTCGAACGCGGTGCAGTGAAGTTCGAGAACGTCGGTTTTCATTACGGCAAAGGCAGCCGCATCATTGACGACCTCAACCTGGACATCCGCCCCGGTGAAAAGATCGGCCTGATTGGCCCTTCGGGTGCCGGCAAGTCAACCCTGGTCAACCTGCTGCTGCGCCTGTACGACCTGGAAAGCGGGCGCATCCTGATCGACGGTCAGGACATCGCTCAGGTATCCCAGGCCAGCCTGCGTGCACAGATCGGCATGATCACCCAGGACACTTCCCTGCTGCACCGCTCGATCCGCGACAACCTGCTGTACGGGCGACCTGACGCCAGTGATGAAGCACTGTGGGAAGCCGTACGCCGGGCCCGCGCCGACGAGTTCATCCCGCAGCTTTCCGATGCCCAGGGCCGCACCGGTTTCGATGCCCATGTGGGTGAGCGCGGGGTCAAACTCTCGGGTGGCCAGCGTCAACGTGTTGCCATTGCCCGGGTGCTGCTCAAGAACGCGCCGATCCTGATCATGGACGAAGCCACTTCAGCCCTGGATTCGGAGGTGGAAGCGGCCATTCAGGAAAGCCTGGAGACGCTGATGCACGGCAAGACAGTGATCGCCATCGCCCACCGCCTGTCGACCATCGCCCGTATGGACCGCTTGGTGGTACTGGAAAAAGGCCGCATAGCCGAGATGGGCAGCCATGCCGAGCTGCTGGCGCAGCAGGGTTTGTATGCGCGCTTGTGGCATCACCAGACCGGCGGCTTCGTCGGCATCGACTGACTCCGCCAGTGGGAGCGGGCTTGCCCCGCGATCGCGATCTTTCTGTCACATCGCCTCGCGGGGCAAGCCCGCTCCCACCGAAGGTCAAGCCTGGCGATAGGGCAAGGCGCTGCGTGCTTCTTCGGCGTAGGCCAACACCCCTGCCCGCTCCTGCTGCAGAAATTCGTCCACGGCCCGACGCAATCCCGGGTGCAGCAAGTAATGCCAAGACCGGGTAATCACCGGCTCAAAACCTCGAATCAGCTTGTGCTCGCCCTGCGCACCGGCATCAAAACGCTGCAATCCCTCGGCAATGGCAAAGTCCATGCCCTGATAGAAGCAGGTCTCAAAATGCAGGCGGTCGAATGCACCTACACAGCCCCAATAGCGCCCGTACAGGCTGTCGCCACCGACCAGGCTGAAGGCCATGGCGACGTCACGCCCACCCTGACAGGCCATGACCACACGGATGGCCGTTGGCATGCGTTCGGCCAGCAGGCTGAAGAATGAGCGGGTCAGGTACGGCGCACGGCGACGCACCGCGTAGGTGTTGGCGTAACAGGCAAAAACAAAATCCCACTGTGCTTCGCTCAGCTCGTCCCCTCGGTACCAGCGAAACTCGATGCCCTGCCCGGCCACCTGCTCACGCTCCTTGCGCATCTGCTTGCGTTTGCGAGAACTGAGGCTGTCGAGAAAATCCTGGAAATCCCGGTAACCCTGGTTGCGCCAGTGAAACTGACACCCCAGACGCTCCATCCAGCCATCACGGCCACGCATTACGGCGTCGGCCTCGGCATCGGTGAAATTGATATGCGCGCCCGACAGCCCTTGGCCCGCCAGGTCCTGGCTAAGCTGATCGATCAGTTCGCCAGCCGCCTGCGCATTGCCCAACAGCCGCGAGCCGCTGACCGGCGAAAACGGTACCGCGCCGAGCAGTTTGGGGTAATAGGCAATGCCCGCACGTTCACAGGCATCGGCCCAGCCGTGATCGAACACGTACTCACCAAAGGAATGGGTTTTTACATAAGCTGGTAGTGCGGCCTGCAACTGCCCCGCAGCATCCGTCAGCAGCCGGTGCGCTGGCGTCCAGCCGGTACGCGGGCTGACGCTGCCGCTGTGCTCCAGGCTGCTGAGGAAGGCATGACGTAAAAACGGTTGTTCGCCCGGCACCAGGGCATCCCAGGTGGCAGGTGAGCATTCGGCGAGCTGTGACAGGATGAGGATAGGCATTGGCGCAGTCTGCCTCGTCACGCCGGCGAAAAAAAGGTGCTTCACGGATTATTGGACTGATCCAGTGGGAGCGGGCTTGCCCCGCGCTTGCGGACTGTCTGATGCATCGCATCGCGGGGCAAGCCCGCTCCCACGAGGGCAAAAAAAAGCCCCGCAGATGCGGGGCTGAAGATTTAACGGATGAGGAGCGGTACTGCTTAGAACACGTACTGCGCGCGCATGACGAAGCCGTCGCCGCTGTCGTCGCCAACAGCGTTCTCGGCGTTGTCGACTTTGGATTTGACGTACACACCGCTGAGCTTGATCGACTCGTTGGCGTACCAGTTCACACCCACGTTATGCACTTTGGCTTCAATGTCACTGACATCGGCGAATGCACCGTTGTCATCATCAGTGCTCAGGTGGTCATAGCGGTAGAACACTTCCCAGGCACCGATTTGCTTGTTCTGCGGCTTGATCGCATCGAACTTGCCCAGCTTGTAACCACGCGCTTCACCGGTCAGGGTATAGGCCAGTTGACCGTAGTAGCCGGTGGACTTGATGTCGGAGAAAGCATCGTCGTCAGCCTGGGTGTCACGCTTGATGTATTCACCCTGTACCGAGAACGGGCCCATGGCCCAGGCCGCTTCCAGGTTCCAGGCCTTGTCGGTGTCGTAGGCACCGGCCGGGGTGTTGTTAGCGCCGCCCAGTACCAGACGGTTACCGTTGTCACCGGCATCCTGACCACCATCAGTGCTTACGCCGCGCATGCCCAGGCGGCTGCGGATACGGCCGTCGAACGCGGTGTCCGAGAGGTCACGCTGGGCGTAGTTGATACCGAAGTGCAGGACGTTGCCGGCTTCGTGCATCAGTGCGAAGACGCCACGCAGGTTGAACTGCTTGGTGCTATCGCCATCCTTGTCCTGGTTGGTGGCATCTTTGGCAAACACGCCAACCGAACCGTACAGCGAGTCACCGGCGTTACCCGAGGCTTGCAGGCCCATACCGCCGTTGTGCGAGTTGGTCCAGTCGACCAGATCATAGGCAGCAGTACGCTCTTGCGCGGTTACCCACTTGGAGCTGGTGGCTTTTTCCAGACCGAATTCTGGGTCGAAACGACCGACTTTGATCGACACTGGCTTGAAGCCGTTGTAGGCAAGAGACGCTTCGTCGAAGTAACCGTCTTCGGAGCGGTTGTCACCGCCGGAGTTGTGCGAGAAGTCGTAAGCGATGGCGTAAGCCCAGTCGGTGTACATCACGCCGCCCAATTCCAGGTAAGCGCGACGGAAGTAACCCGCGTCGGCGGTGTTGCCGTTCTTGGTGTAGAAACCGTCAAAACGGCTGTAGTCGGCCTGAACACGACCGCCCAGCTTGAAGCTGAATTCCTTGTCGGTGGTAGCGACCTCGAGGCCACCTTTGGTCTTGACTACGATATCGGCGCCGTCGGTGGTCACGGTACCCGCGAAAGCCTGGGCGGTTACGGCCATGGCCAAAGCGCTGGCTGCGAAACCTGCGAAGTGCTTACGGATCATCGAAGAAGCTCCCCTACTTTATGGTCTTGATAATGTTGGAAAAACACGCGGCTTGAGCCACTTGTGCTGGGGAGGAATCTTGGCGGGGGGTTATGTCAGATCAGTGGCTTTTATATAAATGTTTTATTACAAGGGAACTTTTTTACTTCGAATGCGAATAAGCCGAAAAGCCCCGTTGCAGGGCCTTACAGCGGGTTTTCACGGTGTTTTGGGCGGCTGTTGTGCGCGAGTGATGCGCTGGACGATTTCATCAACGTCGTCTACCGGTGCTTCGGGCAACGCCTGGATCGTCGCCTGTGTCAGACGCAGCTGCTTGATGAAACGGCGGCAGTTTTTGCAAAACAACAAGTGCTGGCGGGCCAGCAGTTTTTCACCCAAGGTGAGTTGCCCATCGAGGTAATCGCTTGAGCGGGCGACCAGTTCCTTGCAACTCAGCATTGGCCGGTTTCCTCAAAATGTTCAAGGGTGGCAAAGACCTTCAGCCTCGCCCGGTGCAGCAGCACGCGGACATTGGAGAGCGAAAGATCGAGAAGATTACAGATCTCCTCCAACTCCAGACCCTGACGCTCGCGCAGCAGCAACACGCTACTTTGCATGTGTGACAGGCGCTGCAGGGTATGCTCCAGGCACTCACGCAGCTCATCCTGGCTGAGCAGTGCTTCTGGTGAGTCTTCGTGCCAGGCAGACGGCGCCAGCAACCAATGACCGTCGCTGGCAAAGCGCTCGTCCCCTACTGTGCCATGCGGGCCTGGCAGGTCATCGAGCAGCACTTCGCGGCGGTTCTGCTTGTAACGGGTTTTGGCGGCGTTGGCGGTAATGGTCAGCAGCCAGGTCTTGAGGCTGGAACGCCGCTGAAAGCCCGGCAAGCCGCGCACCACGGCCAACCAAGCGTCCTGCACAGCCTCGTCGGCCTGACGACTGCCGAGAATGGCGTAGGCCACGGCGCGCATGGCGCCCTGGTAAGTCGTGACTAATTCCTTGAACGCCTGTTGGTCGCTGACCAACAGGCGTTCAAGCAAGCGCGCTTCGAAATCGACCGACATGGTCACCTCATCCTGAACGAGTTCAACGGACGTCGAAGCAGGCGCTTTGTTACAACCGCGCTCAGCGCTTGCGCAGAATCACACTGCCGATCGAATAACCCGCACCGAAGGAGCTGAGCACGCCCAGGGAACCTTTAGGCAGGTCATCCTGATGCTTGTGCAGGGCAATCACCGAGCCCGCCGAGCTGGTATTGGCGTAGCTGTCGAGAATCACCGGTGCTTCAGTTTCCAGCGCATCGCGACCGAGCAGTTTCTTGACGATCAGGTGGTTCATGCTCAGGTTGGCCTGGTGCAGCCAGAAGCGTTTGACGTCGCTGACGCTGATATTGTTTTCTGCCAGGTGCTGACCGATCAGCTCGGCAACCATCGGGCAAACTTCGCGGAATACCTTGCGGCCTTCCTGGACGAAGAGCTTGTCGGCAGCGCCGATGCCTTCTTCAGCCGCACGGTTGAGGAAGCCGAAGTTGTTGCGGATGTTGTTGGAGAACTGGGTCAGCAGTTTGGTGCTGACGATGTCGAATTGATGCGCCGAGGTGGCCAGGTCGGCACGTTCCACCAGCACGGCTGTGGCGGCATCACCAAAAATGAAATGGCTGTCACGGTCGCGGAAGTTCAGGTGACCGGTGCAGATTTCCGGGCTGATCACCAGAATCGCGCGGGCCTGGCCCAATTGCACGCTGTTGCAAGCGGTCTGGATACCGAAGGTAGCCGAGGAACAGGCAACGTTCATGTCAAAGCCAAAACCGTTGATGCCCAGCGCTTGCTGCACTTCGATGGCAATCGCCGGATACGGGCGCTGCAAGTTGGAGCAGGCAACGATCACCGCATCGACATCAGCGGCAGTACGACCTGCACGTTGCAACGCCTGCTCCGCCGCAGCCACGGCCATCTGACAGAGGATCGACGGCTCGTCGTTGGAGCGCTCCGGCAAGCGTGGCGTCATGCGTTGTGGGTCGAGAATTCCGGCTTTGTCCATGACAAAGCGGCTCTTGATGCCCGAGGCCTTTTCGATGAAGGCTGCGCTGGACTCGGCCAGGGCCTGCACTTCACCGCGCTCGATGGCTTCGGCGTTGTCAGCATTGAACTGCTGTACATAGGCATTGAAGGAATCCACCAGCTCTTCGTTGGAGATGCTGTTGGCCGGGGTGTACAGGCCGGTGCCGCTGATGACGACGTTATGCACGGTCGTTCCTCTGTGTAAGGGTCGCCGCCCGGCGGGCAACGGCCTGTTCGATTCGGTCAGCTGGCACCTTCGTACCAACTCTTGTGTGTAATAACCCCTGAAGCGAGTACGCTGCAGGGTTCCTCATTCGGTAAACGCTGATGTCGGGATTATCGGCCCGACAGCAGCGAATATCGGCCAAGTGTGCCACAAGTACAGGCGTTTAGGCTTCTACCTGACTCCACTGCTTGCTGAGTCTTTTGTCAGAAACCGGCACTTTTGTACCCAGCTGCTGAGCGAACAGCGACACCCGATACTCCTCAAGCCACCACCGGTAGAGTGTCAGTTGCTCATCGCGCTTGCCTTCCTGCGCGTGCTTGTCGGCACGGGCTTTGTACTGCATCCACAGATTGCCCAGCTCACCACTCCAGACCCGGTCCTTCTGCACCTGGCTTCCCAGTTTCTCCAGGCGCAACTCGATGGCCTTGAGGTAGCGCGGCAATTCCTTGAGCCACAGCGCTGGCGTTTCTCGCACAAAGCCTGGGTACACCAGGTTGCTCAGTTGTTGCTTGATGTCATTGAGGGCCACCGCCTGGGCCAGGTCGATCTTGCCTTTGAAGCGCTTTTGCAAACCGTGCCAAAGCTTGAGAATCTCCAGGGTCAGGCGCGCTAGGCGCTCGGCATGTTCGGTCCAACTGCCGCGCTTGCGCTCGGCCAGCGAGGCCAGGCCCGCACCGTCGCGCGGCAGGTTGCTTTCACCGTCGAGAATGCAACTGTCGAGGCTGGCCAGCAGGATATCTTCCACCAGCGCCTCGACACGCCCCAGCTCTCGGTACAGCAAGCCCAGCTCGGTCAGCCCCGGCAGTTTGCCGCGCAGGAATTTGGCCGGCTCCGCCAGTTGCTGCAGCAGCAAACGCTGCAAGGCACGGCGGTGTTGGAACTCGGCTTCGGCCTGGGTAGAGAAACGCCCTTCCTTGACCGTGCCGTTTTCTTCAACCAGCGCCGGGTATACCGTCATCGACAGGCCAGCGATTTTTTGCTGCGCCGTCTCGGCGACCTGGGCAAAGGCTTTGGCCTGCACCGGCTGCTGGCTTTTCTCGGTTTGTGGCACCGCCAGCGCCGCCTGGCTTGCAGCCACGAAGCGCGCGGTCAACTCGGCCAGGTCGCGACCTTCGCCGAGGAATTTACCCTGGCCGTCGACCACTTCCAGGTTCATCTTCAGGTGGCTGTCCACCTGCTCCGCCGCTTCGGCCCAGGCTTCATCACTGACCCGGGCGCCGGTCATGCGCAGCAATTCACGGCCCAACGCTTGGGGCAATGAACCCTCGGCGAAGGTCATGCGCTGCAAAGCTGCCTTGACGAAGTCTGGTACCGGGACGAAGTTCTTGCGCAAGGCCTTGGGCAGGTTGCGCACCAGGGCAATGCACTTGGCTTCGAGCAAGCCAGGCACCAGCCACTCCAGGCGCTCACCCGGCAAGCTCGGCAATAACGGCGCCGGCACGCGCACGGTGACACCGTCGCGCGGGTGGTTGGGCTCAAAGTGATAGCTCAGCGGCAGGCTCAAGTCACCCAGGCGCAAGGTGTCGGGATACTGCGCGGCGGTGACTTCACTTGCCTCACGTGCCAGTACGTCTTCCTCGCGCATGATCAGCAATTGCGGGTCTTTCTGGCTGTTTACCCGGTACCAGCTGTCGAACGTCGCAGTCTGGTGAATCTCGGCCGGCAAGCGTGCTTCATAGAAGCCGTACAGGGTTTCGTCATCGGCCAGAATGTCACGACGGCGGGCTTTGGCCTCCAGCTCGTCAAGCTGTTCAAGCAGGCGGCGGTTGGCCGTCAGGCACTTGGCTTTCGACTGGATTTCACCGCCCACCAACGCCTCACGGATAAACAGCTCGCGGGACATCACCGGATCGACCGGACCGAAGTGCACCGGGCGGCGACCGACCACGATCAGGCCGTAAAGGGTGACCTGTTCGTAGGCCACTACCTGGCCGCGCTTCTTCTCCCAGTGCGGCTCGAAATGGTTCTTTTTGATCAGGTGCGTCGCCAGCGGTTCGATCCAGTCCGGCTCGATTTTCGCCACCATGCGCGCATAGAGTTTGGTGGTTTCCACCAGCTCGGCGGTCATGATCCACTGCGGGCGCTTCTTGCCCAGACCCGACGACGGATGCACCCAGAAACGCCGTTGACGCGCACCGAGGTAATCGCCTTCTTCGGTCTTCTGGCCGATCTGACTGAGCAGGCCGGAGAGAATCGCTTTGTGCAGTTTTGGGTAGTCTGCCGGCTCTTTGTTGAGGCTCAAGTGCAAGTCACGGCAGATCAGGCTCAACTGCCGGTGGGCATCGCGCCATTCACGCAGGCGCAGGTAGTTGAGGAAGTTCTTCCGACACCAGTTGCGCAGCGGGCTGGCGGTCAAGGCCTGACGCTGTTCCTCAAAACCGCGCCATAGATTGACCAAGGCGGCGAAATCCGAATCGGTATCTTTCCACTGGGCATGGGCCTGGTCGGCTGCCTGCTGACGCTCCGGCGGCCGCTCACGAGGGTCTTGTACCGACAAGGCACTGGCGACGATCAGCAGTTCATTGAGGCTGCCCTGCTTGGCACCTTCCAGCAGCATGCGCCCCAAGCGCGGATCAACCGGCAGACGCGCCAGTTGTCGCCCCAGCGGCGTGAGCTGGTTCTCACGGTTGACCGCCGACAGCTCCTGCAACAGGTTGAAACCGTCGCTGATGGCCTTACCATCCGGCGGCTCAATAAACGGGAAGGCATCGATTGCACCCAAGCGCAGGTGCAGCATCTGCAGGATCACTGCTGCCAGGTTGGTCCGCAGGATCTCGGGGTCGGTGAACTCAGGGCGTGCGTTGAAGTCTTCTTCGCTGTACAGGCGCACGCAGATACCCGGCTCAACCCGGCCGCAACGGCCTTTACGCTGATTAGCGCTGGCCTGGGACACCGCTTCGATCGGCAAGCGCTGCACCTTGGCTCGGTAGCTATAGCGGCTGATCCGCGCAGTACCGCTGTCGATCACGTAGCGAATGCCCGGCACCGTCAACGAAGTTTCGGCCACGTTAGTGGCCAGCACCACACGCCGACCGGGGTGGGACTGGAAAATCTTCTGCTGCTCTGCCGGTGACAAGCGCGCATACAACGGCAGGATTTCGGTATGGCGCAACTGCGCCTTGCGCAGCATCTCGGCGGCATCGCGAATCTCGCGTTCACCAGGCAGGAACACCAGTACATCGCCCAGGCTCTTGCCGTGGCTGCGTTCGAAAGCGGCAATTTCATCAAGGGTTGCCAGTATCGCCTGGTCCACCGTCAAGTCGTCTTCGACCTGATTGCCCTCCTCGTCCTGCTCGCTGGTAAGCGGTCGGTACCAGGTTTCCACCGGGTAGGTGCGACCCGAAACTTCAATGATCGGTGCATCGTTGAAGTGCTTGGAGAAGCGCTCCAGGTCAATGGTCGCCGAGGTGATGATCACCTTGAGGTCGGGACGGCGCGGCAGCAGGGTTTTCAGGTAGCCGAGCAAAAAATCGATATTCAGGCTGCGTTCGTGGGCTTCGTCGACGATGATCGTGTCGTAGCGCTCAAGAAAACGGTCGTGCTGGGTTTCGGCGAGGAGAATACCGTCGGTCATCAGCTTGACCAGGGTATTGGCATCGCTCTGGTCTTCGAAGCGAACCTGGTAACCAACCAACGCGCCCAGCGGTGTGCCGATCTCTTCGGCCACCCGGGTGGCAACGCTACGGGCGGCGATCCGCCGAGGCTGCGTATGGGCAATCAGACCATGCTGGCCGCGCCCCAACTCCAGGCAGATCTTCGGCAACTGGGTGGTTTTACCCGAACCGGTTTCGCCAGCGATGATCAGCACCTGATGCTCGGCCAGCACCTTTTTGATTTCGTCACGCTTGGCCGCAATCGGCAGACTGTCATCGTAACGAATGCTCGGCACACTGGCCTTGCGCGCCGTGGCCTGGGCGCAGGAGGCCTGGACCTTTTCGACCCACTGGGCCAGCTTGGCCTCGTCCGGGCGCTTGCGCAGTTCATGCAACTGGCGGCGCAGGCGATGGCGCTCGGCAATCATGGCGTGATCGAGGTTTTTCAGCAGTTGATCGATAGCGTGGTCAGTCATGGGGGCTTTTTAATCGTGCAGGTGAGCCTGCTTTTTCATGATCGGCATAGGAAGGGCTGCGATTGTCGCAGATTTGCCCCCGCTCGGCACGGCTGCCAATAACGCGCAATTGGTTGGTTCTTTGTATGTTTTCTGGGGTGGATTGGCTTTGGCTTAGAGCGCTGAGGGCTTATCCAATTGATGTGGTGGCTGCACTGGCCCCTTCCGCCTTTACGGCGGCTGACTTTCCTCTTGGAAAAAGTCAGCAAAACCGCTCGCTCCGGATTCCTTCCCTCCGGCATTGCTCCCGCGAGGACCGCACTAACTGGCCATCCATGGCCCGAAGCGCTTGATCCATCGCGCACGAAAAAGCAACAAGCAACAAGCAACAAGCAACAAGCAACAAGCAACAAGCAAGATCACCACATCCTTCACTATCGAAGATAACGCCAGTGCAGGCGCCGCCCGTAACTTCGCGACTTCAGGAGGCCGGAGAGGAGGTACCTGGAGGGCCAGGTGCGCAGCACCCTTCGGCTGAGCCGAAGGCGCGAGACGTAGACTTGGCGAAGCAAGTCGTAGGCCGCGCGGGCCTGGAGGGTGCCGGAACGCAGGGAACCCGGAGCGCAGCGCAGGGCCGGATGTAGGAGCCAGCGGCTTTGCTTACTTTCCCCAAGAGGAAAGTAAGCCGCCGTAAGGGCGGAAGGGGCCAGCGAGGCCGCCACACCGAACGGATAAGCCCACAACCCTCAAAGCCAAAGCCAAAGCCAAAGCCAAAGCCAATCTACGAAGCCCCATTGTTTAGCCAATAACAACCTAAAGGTATACAAAGGCTGATTTAATGAACCTTCAACGGCATGGGAGTATCCGGGCATGACTTCGCCCCGATGCTTACTTCACCTGCGCTCACGCCCTTCGTTCCCGAAGGTACGGGCTCGCTCCGGGGAAAACCCTCTCGTTCATATCATTCTCGCCTTCTGGGCCTTGTGGCACTGCCGCCATGCCCGCCCACCAGACTTTTTCTCGCACTAGACTGATCCGTACGGCCACCTCCCGGCCAACCTATTTGTCATGACTGTCGCCCTCAGGCGAGCACAGTCCTGTGCGCCTGATGGCGCGAGCGAGAACACCATGCAATTTGCCTCCATTGAGCACGCCCGAACGTTCCTGGCCAACAACCCTGATATCGACATGATCGAGCTGTTCATTCTCGATGCCAATGGCGTACCGCGCGGCAAGCTGTTGCACCGCGAAGAACTGTTGGCGGTGTATGAAAGCGGCCGACCGTTGCCCAGCACCATTCTTGGCCTGACGCTCAACGGCGACGACGTGGAAAATTCCGGACTGGTGTGGGATGTCGGCGACATCGACTGCCGCGCCTATCCGTTGGAAAACAGCCTGGTACGTCTGCCTTGGCGGCAGATCCCAACCGCTGCAGTCCAGGTGAGCATGCACCCCACCGAAGGCATGCCGGCGACCATCGCAGATCCGCGTCACCTGCTGGTCAGGGTCATCGATGCGCTCAAAGCCGACGGTTACCATCCGGTCATGGCGTGCGAATTGGAGTTCTACCTGCTCGACCAGAAACGCGACAGTCACGGCCGCCCTCAGGCCGCACTCGATGGCGATGGTGGTCGACCACGAAGCACTCAGGTGTATGGCCTGCGCGAGCTAGAGCAGATCGAGCCGTTTCTCGCTGACCTCTACAGCGCCTGCAAGGCCCAGGGCATTCCGGCACGCACCGCGATTTCCGAGTACGCCCCCGGCCAGGTCGAAATCACCCTGGAGCACGGCGATGCACTGCTAGCCATGGACCAGGCCGTGCGTTACAAGCGCCTGGTCAAAGGCGTGGCCAACAAGCACGGCATGCAAGCCTGCTTTATGGCTAAGCCTTTCGATCACCTGGCCGGTACTGGCATGCACATGCACGTCAGCCTGGCCGACGCCCAAGGCAACAACCTCTACGCCAGTGAAGACAAAGCCGGTACGCCGCTGCTGCGCCAATCGGTGGGAGGCATGCTCAAGTATTTGCTCGACTCGTTGCTGCTGTTCTGCCCCAACGCCAACTCTTATCGCCGTTTCCAGGCCAACAGCTATGCACCGCTGGCCCCGACCTGGGGCGTCGATAACCGCACCGTGAGCCTGCGAGTGCCCGGCGGCCCAGCCAATAGCCGCCATGTTGAACACCGCATCTGTGGCGCCGACGCCAACCCCTACCTGGCTGCCGCCGCGATCCTCGCCAGCTTGCACCACGGTATCCGTCAGCAGCTCGACCCCGGCGCACCAGTCGAAGGCAATGGCTATGCCCAGGCCAAGGAACTGCTGCCCACCGACTGGCTCACCTCACTCAAAGCGCTGGAATCTTCGGAGTGGGCGCGCGAAGCGTTCGGTGAGGCCTTCCTCGGTGTTTACCTGGCGGTCAAACGCGCTGAGTACCGGCAGTTCATGGCCGAAGTCGGCGAGCAGGACTGGCGCTGGTATCTGACCCAGGCCTGATCCCTTTCTATTTTTGCGCCAAGGATTTGTTATGAACGCAGCCGTGAACACCGGCACTGCTCAACGCAGTGCCTCCTACTACACCGCCAGCCTCAACGACACCACCGAGTACCCGACACTCAAAGGCACAGTGAAGGTCGATGTGGCCATCATCGGTGGCGGATTTACTGGCGTAGCCAGCGCGGTCGAGCTGGCCGAGCGCGGCCTGAAAGTCGCCATTGTCGAAACCAACCGCATCGGCTGGGGCGCCAGCGGGCGCAACGGCGGTCAGGTGACCGGCAGCCTGTCTGGCGATGAGGCGATGCGCAAGCAGATGCGCGAAAAGCTTGGCGACGATGTCGATGACTTCATCTGGCACCTGCGCTGGCGCGGCCACCAGATCATCGAGCAGCGCGTCGAACGCTACGGCATTGCCTGTGACCTCAAACGCGGGCACTTGCATGCGGCCATGAAGGCCTCGCACATGCAGGAGCTGCAGGCGTTCGAAGCCGAAGCTCAGCGCCGCGGAATGGGTGAACAGGTGCAGTTGCTCGACCGTAAGGCTGTAGCCGAACACCTGCAAAGCCCGCTGTACATGGGCGCGCTGAAAAACCTGCGCAACCTGCACCTGCATCCGCTCAACCTGTGCCTGGGCGAGGCTCGTGCTGCCCATAGCCTAGGCGCGCTGATTTTCGAAAACTCTGAAGTGCTGGACATTGTCCATGGCCCGCAACCGGCCGTGGTCACCGCCCAGGGGCGGGTCGAAGCCAAACAGATCCTGCTGGCCGGCGATGTGTACCACAAGCTGGAAAAGCGCCAACTCAAGGGCAAGATCTTCCCGGCCATGGGCGGTATCGTCACCACGGCGCCGTTGGGTGACCTGGCCGCGCAAATCAACCCACATGACCTGGCGGTGTATGACTGCCGCTTTGTTCTGGACTACTACCGACTGACCGCCGATGGCCGTCTGCTGTTCGGCGGCGGCGCCAACTATTCGGGGAGAGACTCGCGGGATATCGCCGGCGAACTGCGCCCCTGCATCGAGCGCACCTTCCCGGCGCTCAAAGGCGTGCCGATCGAGTTCCAGTGGAGCTGCGCCATGGGTATCGTGGTCAACCGCATCCCGCAGCTGGGCAAGCTTTCAGACAACGTCTGGTACTGCCAGGGTTACTCCGGGCACGGTATCGCCACCAGCCACATCATGGGTGAAATCATGGCCGAAGCGTTGACTGGGACGCTGGAGAAATTCGATACCTTTGCAGGCTGCAAGCACATTAAAGTGCCGATGGGCGATGTATTGGGCAACCCGATACTGGCAGCGGGGATGTGGTACTACCAGATGCTTGAGAAATTGCGTTAAGGCCAGAAAAGCAGCGCGGGGCAAGCCCGCTTCCACAGTGAGTACCTGTGGGAGCGGGCTTGCCCCGCGATCATTGCCTTAAGCGGTTTTCTTCATTCCCAGCTTTTTCAGCTCTTCATCACGCAGCTCACGACGCAGGATCTTGCCGACGTTGGTGGTCGGCAGTGCATCACGGAACTCGATGAAGCGCGGCACCTTGTAGCCGGTCACGTTGGCACGCATATGCGCCATGACCTGCTCTTTGGTTAGCGTTACACCCGGCTTGGCAACGATAAATACCTTGATCAATTCACCGGACTTCTCGTCAGGTACACCGATAGCGGCGCACTGCAGTACACCCGGCAGCGTCACCAGCACGTCTTCCAGCTCGTTCGGGTAAACGTTGAAGCCCGACACCAGAATCATGTCTTTCTTGCGGTCGACAATGCGCATGTAACCATCAGGCTGAATCAAGGCGATGTCACCGGTCTTCAACCAACCTTCGCTGTCGAGGATCTCGGCGGTGGCGTCCTGACGCTGCCAGTAGCCCTTCATTACCTGTGGGCCTTTGATGCACAGTTCACCAACCTCACCCAACGGCAGTTCTACGCCCGCATCATCGATGATTTTGCACAGGGTCGAAGGCACCGGAATACCGATGGTGCCAATCTGGTTCTGCTCGGCCGGATTGACCGCCGCCACCGGGCTGGTTTCGGTCATGCCGTAGCCTTCGCAAATGGCGCAACCGGTCACCGCTTTCCAACGTTCGGCAACACTCATCTGCAGGGCCATGCCACCCGACAGGGTGATCTTCAGTCCCGAGAAATCCAGCTTGCGGAAGTTTTCGTTGTTGCACAGGGCCACGAACAACGTGTTCAGGCCGACAAAGCCGCTGAACTTCCATTTCGACAGTTCCTTGACCATCGCCGGCAGGTCGCGCGGGTTGCTGATCAGGATGTTGTGGTTGCCGATCAGCATCATTGCCATGCAATGGAAGGTGAAGGCATAGATGTGATAGAGCGGCAGCGGCGTAATCAGGATCTCGCAACCTTCGTTGAGGTTGGAGCCCATCAGTGCCCGGCACTGCAGCATGTTGGCCACCAGGTTGCGGTGGGTCAGCATGGCGCCCTTGGCCACCCCAGTGGTGCCACCGGTGTACTGCAACACAGCCACATCGTTGCTGGCCGGGTTGGCTTCTTTCACCGGTTTGCCTGCACCTTTGCTCAACACATCGTTGAACTTCAGGGCCTTGGGCAAGTGATAAGCCGGGACCATTTTCTTCACGTACTTGATCACGCTGTTGATCAACAGGCGTTTTACCGGTGGCAGCAAATCGGCCACTTCGGTGACAATAACGTGCTTGACCTGAGTCTTGGGCACTACCTTCTCGGCCAGGTGTGCCATGTTTGCCAGGCACACCAGCGCCTTGGCGCCGGAGTCATTGAACTGGTGTTCCATTTCCCGCGCGGTATACAACGGGTTGGTGTTCACCACGATCAAGCCCGCACGCAGGGCGCCGAACACCGCAACCGGGTACTGCAACACATTGGGCAGCTGCACAGCGATACGATCGCCGGGTTGCAGGTCTGTATGGTGCTGCAGGTAGGCGGCGAATGCCCCAGACAACTCGTACAGCTGGCCGTAGGTAAGGGTTTTGCCCAGGCTGCTAAAGGCTGGTTTGTCAGCAAAGCGTTGGCAGGACTGTTTCAATACTGCCTGGATATTCGGGTACTCGTCAGGGTTGATCTGTGCCGCAACCCCGACTGGGTACTTATCCTTCCAAAAATTTTCGATCATGGAAGCCCACTCCTTCAGCACCAGCGAATTCTTCAACGCAGTCGATGCGATTATTATTGATATAAGATTACGGTTTATTGCAAACCAGATCATCAGAAAGCGGGCCGAGAGTAGCAGCTTTAAATTGGGTCGCCTAGAGCTAAAGCAGCCCGGATAGTCACAAAAATGACTCTTGATCGATGCGTAGTCATTTTTAGAGTAAAAAGACTAAAGGCCGCGTTTGTAGGAGCGGGTTTGACCCGCGATGCGGTGTGACTGATAAACCGCAATCGCGGGGCAAGCCCACTCCTACAGGGCCTTTAGGCGATATCGCGCAGTTCGCGGCGCAGGATTTTGCCTACTGCGGTCATTGGCAAAGAATCACGTAACACGATGTGTTTGGGCACTTTGTAACCGGTGAAATTGGCCTTGCAGTAGGCCTTGAGCTCTTCAATGCTCACACCACCCTCGCGCGGCACCACAAACAACTTCACGGCTTCGCCGGAGCGTTCGTCGGGGATACCGATAACTGCGCAATTGGCCACTTGCGGGTGGCCCATGACCACTTCTTCGATCTCGTTCGGGTACACGTTAAATCCCGACACAATAATCATGTCTTTTTTACGGTCAACGATCCGGGTAAAACCATCTGGTTCGATCACCGCGATGTCACCGGTCTTGAACCAACCTTCACTGTCCAGCGCCTCGGCAGTGGCCTCTGGGTGCTGCCAGTAGCCCTTCATGACTTGAGGCCCCTTGATGCACAACTCGCCCCGCTCGCCCAAGGGCTGCTCGTTGCCAGCATCGTCGATCACTTTGAATGCCGTCCCCGGCACCGGAATCCCCACTGTGCCCAGGCGGGCAAGCTTCCCGTAGGGGTTGGTACTTGCCACCGGTGAGGTTTCGGTCAGTCCATAGCCTTCAACGATGCGGCAGCCGGTAAGGCTTTCCCAGCGTTCGGCCGTGGCGGTAACCAGCGCGGTGCCACCGGAGTTGGTGACTTTAAGTGCAGAGAAGTCCAGGTTCTTGAACTCCGGATGATTCATCAGCGCCACGAACAAGGTGTTCAGCCCCAACAACCCTGAGAACTTCCACTTTTTCAGCTCTTTGATAAAGCCGGGAATGTCCCGTGGGTTGGTGATCAATACGTTGTGGTTGCCGGTCACCATCATGCACATGCAGTTCGCGGTAAAGGCATAGATATGGTAGAGCGGCAGTGGCGCAATCATCACCTCCTGACCTTCTTTGATCAGGCGCTGACCGTCGTCGCCATGCTGAGAGAACACCGCCAGTACCTGGAGCATGTTGGCCACCAGGTTGCCGTGAGTCAGCATTGCGCCCTTGGCCAGGCCGGTGGTGCCGCCGGTGTACTGCAGCACAGCGATATCATCGAGGCTCAGGGCCACCTGTTTCGGCACCATGCCACGCCCTTGGCTGAGCGCACTCTTGAAGGAAATCGCCTGGGGCAATTGGTAGTCCGGCACCATCTTTTTGACTTTGGCCACAATGGTGTTGACCAGCCAGCCTTTGGCGGCAGGCAGCATGTCACCCATCTTCGCTTCAATCAGAAAGTCGATGCTGGTGTCAGGCAGCACCTCCTGCACCAGTTTGCCGAACATGTTCAGGTACACCAAGGCTCGGGCGCCGGAGTCCTTGAACTGGTGGCGCATTTCACGCGCGGTATACAACGGGTTGGTGTTGACCACAATCAGCCCGGCACGCATCGCGCCGAACACGGCAATCGGGTACTGCAGCACATTGGGCATCTGCACCGCGATGCGGTCGCCCGGCACCAAGTCAGTGTATTGCTGCAGATACGCGGCAAAGGCCGCCGAGTAGCGGTCCAGCTCGGCATACGTCAGGGTTACCCCCAGGTTGCTGAACGCCGGACGGTCAGCAAACTTCTTGCAAGAGCGCTCGAATACTTCGACAACAGACTTGTAAGCATTCATGTCAATGTTCGAAGGAACACCCGCCGGGCGCTTGTCATTCCAGAAATCAGCCTGCATTTATTCTTATCCTCATACCTGAGCCGCTTCTGCCCTCTCGCCTACTTGGCATAGAGGGTGTTGTGCCGACGTTAACAGGTATGCCGCAGGTGGCAAATATGCCAAGCGCTGTCATTAACATTGTGAATCTAGTTTGTCGCTGCTCTTCGATTGCGTGCTTGAGTTATACACTGAGCTGACTTTCTCATCTGTGCGCACAAGGACTCGCCATGCACCACGATGCGTTCTGGTTACCGGCCAGCGATCATTGCAGCCTGTATGTCTACCAATGGCTGCCGAGCACGCCAATCAAGGCGGTGGTGCTGCTGGCCCATGGTATGGCCGAACATGCCGGTCGCTACCAACGCCTGGGCCAGGCCCTGAGCGCAGCAGGCTTTGCCTTGCTTGCCCATGACCAGCGCGGTCATGGCCGTACCGCTGAACTCGGTACGTTGGGGCTGTTCGCCCGCCACAATGGCTGGAGCGCGGTGGTCAACGACCTGGGTTTGCTCAACCAGCACATCGGCCAGCAGTTTCCCGGTACACCGGTGTTCCTTTTCGGCCACAGTATGGGCAGCTACATCGCCCAGGCGTACCTGATGCACCACGGTGCCAGCCTGCAAGGGGCAATTCTCAGCGGTTCGAACTTCCAGCCCCCGGCGCTGTACCGCTCCGCCTGCCTGATTGCCCGCCTGGAAGCCTGGCGCCAGGGGCCGTTGGGGCATAGTGGGCTGATCGATTGGTTGTCGTTCGGATCCTTCAACAAAGCGTTCAAACCAAACCGAACGGCATTCGACTGGCTCAGCCGCGACAGCGCTGAAGTCGATCGCTACGTCAACGACCCGCTGTGCGGCTTTCGCTGCAGCAACCGTTTGTGGATCGATTTGCTGATGGGCCTGGAGCAAATCAGCCAGCCGGCCAACCTCAAACAGATCGATCCGAACCTGCCGATTCTGGTCATGGGCGGTGAATGTGATCCGGTCAGTGCCGGCAAGCGTCTCAAAGATCTGGCCGGTGCATTGCGCCTGGCTGGCAATCAGCATGTGCAGTTGCAGCTGTACCCGCAAGCGCGACATGAACTGCTCAATGAAACCAACCGTGACGAGGTCACGGCCGCCATCATCGCCTGGCTGGAGCAAACGTTGGCCCTGTGCCGACCTGCCCGCAGCGAATGATGACCGCGCCCTTGTCCCCTGCAGGAAACCAATGATGACCCAGGTCACCAACACGCCTTACGAAGCCCTCGAAGTCGGCCAGACCGCCAGCTTCAGCAAGACCGTCGAAGAACGTGATATCCAGCTGTTCGCTGCCATGTCCGGTGACCACAACCCGGTGCATCTGGATTCCGAGTTCGCCGCCAAGAGCATGTTCAAGGAGCGCATCGCTCACGGCATGTTCAGTGGCGCGCTGATCAGCGCTGCGGTGGCCTGCGAGCTGCCTGGCCCGGGCACCATCTACCTGGGTCAGCAAATGACCTTCCAGAAACCGGTGAAAATTGGCGACACCCTCACCGTCCGCCTGGAAATCCTCGAAAAGCTGCCCAAGTTCAAAGTGCGCATTGCCACACGCGTGTTCAATCAGCACGACGAGTTGGTGGTTGACGGTGAAGCGCAGATCCTGGCGCCGCGCAAGCAACAAACCGTCGACCTGGTCAGCCCGCCAGCAATCAGCGTTGGTTGATGCTATAGCTCACTCAGGCGCCGTTCGATAAAGCGCCGCTCGGCCCCCTGCTGCGTCAGGCCCAATGCCGTGCGGTAGGCATCGCGCGCCTGATCCAGCCGCCCTAATTGCCGACAGAGTTCGGCACGGGCGGCATGGGCCAGGTGATAATCCTGCAACTGGCCTCGCGCCAGAATCGCCTCCACGGCCAACAGCCCGGCTTGGGGCCCATCGCGGCTGGCCAGTGCCGCAGCACGGTTGAGCTCCACCACGGGTGAAGGCCAACCACGCAACAACACATCATACAAACCCACGATTTCTTCCCAGTCGGTTTCTTGTGCACTAGCCGCTTCGGCATGCACGGCGGCTATCGCTGCCTGCAAGGTGTACACCCCGAAACGCTGGCTGCGCAGCGCCTGCTGCACCAATTGGCTGCCCTCGGCAATCAACTGACGGTTCCACAAGCTGCGATCCTGTTGGTCCAGCAGGATCATTTCGCCATTGGCATCGCTGCGCGCAGCCTGCCGCGACGCCTGCAGCAGCATCAATGCCAACAAGCCGAGGACTTCCGGGTCAGGCAATAATTGCTGCAACAGCCGCCCCAGGCGGATGGCTTCATCGCTCAGGTCGTTGCGCATCAAGTTGTCGCCCGAGGACGCCGAATAGCCCTCGTTGAATACCAGATAAATAACGCGCAAGACGTTATCCAGTCTCTCAGGCAATTCCGCCAGCGACGGTACCTGATACGGAATCTGCGCATCACGGATCTTGGCCTTGGCCCGCACGATGCGCTGGGCAATGGTTGCCGGGCTGAGCAAAAAGGCCCGGGCGATTTCTTCGGTGGTCAGGTCGCAGACTTCACGCAAGGTCAACGGCACCTGGGCATCGTCGGCCAACGCAGGATGGCAACAGGTGAAAATCAGGCGCAGACGATCGTCCTCCAGCTCCTCGGCTGTCACCTCATCCTCCTGCTGCGCCTCTAGCGCCATGATCAATTGCGTCTGAGAGCGGTCGAAGCGCGCACGCCGACGCAAGCCATCAATGGCTTTGAAGCGCCCGGTAGACACCAGCCAGGCGCGCGGATTGGCCGGAATGCCATCGCGCTGCCAGCGCTCGACGGCAACAAAAAACGCTTCGTGCATGGCCTCCTCGGCCAAGTCGAAATCACCCAGCAAGCGAATCAAGGTCGCCAGAATGCGGCGCGACTCGTGCTTGTACACCGACTCGACTTCGGCCCGTACCTGGCCCGTATTCGTCATCAGCCCGGCATCTGAGTGGTCACCAAGGTCACCAGCCGATCCAGGCTTTCACCCCAGCCGCGATGAAAGCCCATCTCTTCATGGGCCAGGCAATCGGTGGCATTCCAGTGCCAGGCCCGTGCGGTGTACTGGGTTTTGCCTTTGACATCTTCAAAGGTCACCACAGCCGTCATGAAGGCCTTGTTCGATGGCACCCAGCCCGGCCCGAAGGCATCGGTGAAGACGATCCGCTCAGGGCTGACGATTTCCAGAAACACGCCCTGATTGGGGTACTCGGCGCCATCGGGCGCCTGCATCACTGTGCGAAACAAACCACCCACCCACAACTGCATTTCGCACAAGGGCGTGGTCATGCCGTTGGGGCCCCACCAACGAGCCAACAGATCGGGTTCGGTCCAGGCCCGGAACACCTTGCTGCGCGGCGCGTCGATCAAACGGGAAAGAAACAGCTCATGTTGCGCTGCCCCGGGTGGTTGAAAGCTCATCTTGTGGTTCTCCTGCACTTTAGGGTTGCAACTCGCGGATCGGCCTCACTTCGATGCTGCCCACCCTGGCGGCAGGAATGCCCTTGGCAATGTTCAGGGCTTCGTTCAAGTCACGGGCATCTACCAGGTAAAAGCCCGCCAATTGCTCCTTGGTCTCGGCAAATGGTCCGTCGGTCAGGCTCATATGCCCGCCACGCACCCGCACGGTGGTTGCGGTTTGCACCGGCTTGAGCGCTTCGGCCGCCAGCATCCGCCCACTGCCCTGGATCGATTCGGCATAGGCCATGCACTCGGCATCGGCGGGACTGTCGGGCAGGCTGTGCAACAGCCCTTCTTCACAATAGACCAGGCATAGGTATTTCATCGTCGTCTCCAGCGCAGCGGCACAGTGCAATTCGGCATAACCCTCAAGCTGCTCAGGTCAAGGCTTGAGTGAGAACAGCGCGGCGCCAGTCTCCATGTCGAAGGGCGCCGACCAGTGCTCGTGAATGACTTTCCATTGCCCATCGATGCGCTTGTACCCGGCCGTCACGCGCATGTAGCAGCTCTTGTCTTCCCCCCCCTCTTCGCGGGCAGGCCCACAGAGATTGAGCCAATGTGCCAGTGCCAGGTCTGGAGTTGCATGGATCTGCAGCTGTTCTATTTCGAAAATCATGTCGCCTTGGCAATGCTCCATGCAGGCCTGCCAGTGGGCCTGATAGGCGGCCTTGCCCTTGAACTGCAAGGCTTTGACGGCGTCGAAGGCCACAATGTCATCGGCATAGGGAGCTGTGATAGCTGAAATGTCCCGCACGCGGACGGCGGGGATCCAGCCTTCGATCAGTTGGCGGATTTCACTCTCGGCAGCATTGCTCATGGTCATGTCCTCAGTGCTTCGACAAGCTTCGGGCGCCGAAGTAATCGGCGCGTTCAAAGATGGTCGAATGACGAGGCCAGGAATCGACAGGGGCAGTGAGAATTTTTCACAGTAGGAGCAGGCTTGCCCCGCGATCACGGTCTGTAAGTCACATCGCATCGCGGGGCAAGCCCGCTCCTACCGGATTTGCGTTAGTTCGGCCGTGTTTGCAGTGGCAGCCAGATTTCCATCACGCTACGGCTGTCAAATGGATCGAAGTCCTTGCCATAGCGCTCAAACTCCGGGGCGTGGGCGGCCTGCTCGCCAGAAGCGGGCAACCAGTCGTTCCAGATGGCCTGGAAAGTTGCCTTGAGATTGTCGAGGCTGCCGTGATGTTCGAACACCGCATAGCGTTGCGGTTTGAGGTGAACCTGCTGGAAGTCAGCGGGTACTACATCGCCATCGGCAACCTGTACGCCAGCGATGTAATCAAAGTGACCTTTACCGTCAGCGTTACAGCACACGCCATAAGTGTAAGTGCCAACCTGCCCAGGCACCCGGCCTATATGCGGTTCGAAACGCTGCCATAACTCAGGAATGCTACTGATCGTAGCCGCCGTGAAGCGCCCGCCAATACCCGCAATTGTGAAGGCATCGGAGTGTTCAAAACGTACGGGGTGCACAGCAGCATCAATCGGGGTCGACATATCCTTTGCCTTATGTGAACAAGGAGCCCCTTGCGGGGCTCCGGGTCATTGTCATGGAAGAAAACCACTAGCGGCCGAGCGTTTGGCGCGTTTGGCGGCACGTTTTTCTTCAGCGGTTTTCAGAGGTTTTTTCTTGGCCATTTTTTTCGCATCAAGACCTTTCATGTCAAAGATCCTCCGGCCTGACGGCACCTGCACACGGGTACCCCGACTGATTATAGTCCCGCTGTGGCCGCCGGCACGGCGAGGATGAACTCACGGTAACCCGACACAATCACATAAACCGCGAAATAGCAGAAAATCGCCGCCGACAGCAGGTAGCACCAGGTCAGCAGGCGGTTACCTAACAGTCGCCCACCATGACTGGCTATGAAGCACAACGACATACACCAGAGCACCCCGGCGGCAAAGAAGCCAGTCAAGAACAGACTGGCGTCCGCCAGGCTGCCACCCCCGGAACGCGAAATCAGCACACCACCGACGGCTGCGAACCAGAGAATCGAGCTAGGCGACGACATGGCCAGGAAAATCCCGCGCAAAAACTCACGCCAGGACGACTCCACCACCACTTGGCCGGGCTGCACTTGCCCTTCTCCACGCCAGGCAGCCAGGAACATCTTCACCGCGAACCACACCAGCATCACCGAACCGCCCACCCACAACACCCAGCGTACGGTCTCAAACTGCAGCAACACGGTCATGCCTGCCAGCGCCGCGATCGCAAACAACAGATCACCGACACAAGTACCCAAGCCAAGCCACAAGCCCTGCATAAATCCACGCTGCATCGCCAGGGTAATCATGGCGATATTGGCGATACCGATATCCAGACACAGGGACAGGCTGAGCAAAAATCCATTGGAGAAAGGCATGGGCGTTCCGTTAAAGGCGGGGGTGTTGAAAGCAGGCGCCATTAAAGCGGGAAACACCTTGCGTTGTATTGGAAAAAATTGCCCTGCACTTCAGCCCGCCAACACCTGCGCATAACGCTGCCGATCAACATTGGCGCCACTGAGCACCACGGCCACCTTGCGCCCCCGCTGACGCTCACGTTCATGCATCAACGCCGCCAGCCCCGCCGCACCCGCACCTTCTGCGGTGTTGTGCGTATCTTCGTGGTAAATGCGCATGGCCTGAGCAATCTCGTCGTCGCTGACCCTGACGATTCGCGCAGCGTGCTGGTGGATGATGTCGAAGGCTTCGGGCACTGGCATGCGGCAGGCCATGCCGTCGGCAAAAGTATTGGCCGTGGCGGTGGTGACGATGCGACCTTGCTCGAAGCTCAAGGCAAAGGCGTCGGCTTCGCTGGAGACCACGCCAACAATTTCGGTACGCAGCCCCAGCAGGTTGCGCGCCTGAATCAGCCCGCAAATACCCGACCCCATGCCAATCGGTACGTACACGCAATCCAGGTCGGCAACTGCATCAAACAGTTCCAGCGCATAGGTGGCGACTCCGCGCACCAGTTGCGGGTGAAAGGACGGCACCATTTCATAGTCATGCAACTGCGCCTGGCGTGCGGCCTCTTCGCGGGCCTGATCGAAATCAGCGCCGTATTCGATCAGCTCGGCGCCTTGCGCACGCATGGCCGCGTTTTTTTCGCGGGAGTTTCCTTGCGGCACCACGATGATTATCGGCAACCCGGCCGTACGTGCAGCCAGGGCCATGCTCTGGCCGTGGTTGCCACGGGTAGCCGTAACCAGGCCTCGCACCTGCGGCTTCTGCTCAAGCAGCCACTGCACATAGAGCAGGCCGCCCCGCACCTTGAACGCACCCGTTGGCGCATGGTTCTCATGTTTGACCCACACCTCGCACCCCAGCCGCTCGGCCAGCCTTGGCCAGGCATATTGAGCAGTAGCGGGCACGCTGGCATGCACCAGGCGGGCAGCTTCACGCAGGGCACTCAAGTCGAACATGGAACACCTCGGTCGCAGTGGGTTTGACCTGATCCTAGCGCCGGGGCATTGTATGGGTAAAACCTTATATTGCATGGCCAACAATAAATGTGGACCCCCACCCTTCCCGACACCGAACAACCGCGTTATCTGGCGCTGGTCGATGCCATTGCCGATGCCATCGAACGTGGCGACCTGAAGGTGGGGGAACGCCTGCCACCACAGCGGCGCCTGGCCTGGGCGCTGGGGCTCAACCCCAGTACCACTCAACAAGCCTATCGTGAAGCGGCGGTGCGACATCTGGTCAGTGGCGAGGTCGGGCGCGGTACTTATGTGCTGGCCGGCAGCAAAGAGGCGACGCTGTTTCACCTCAAACAGAACAACGGGTCGGCTCAGCTGATCGATTTGTCGACCAACGTGCCGGTGATCGATCCCGACAATCGCGACATCGAACACACCGTGCAGGCGCTGTTGCAGGAAGGTGAGTTACGCAGCCTGGAACACTACCTGAGCGCCGAGGCACTGTTGATGGCCCAGGCACAAGGCGCTGCCTGGCTGGCCAATCGCGGCCTGCACCTGAGCGCCAGCCAAGTGCTGCTGTGTGGCGGTGCCCAGCAGGGACTGTTCAGTTTACTGCTGTCGCTGTGCCAGGCCGGTGAGCCCGTACTGGTCGAAGCCCTGACCGCGCCGGGCATTAAAGCCGCTTGCCGACAGCTACGCCTGCCTCTGCACGGTGTCGCCCAGGACGACCAAGGCATTCTCCCCGATGACCTTGACCGGGTTGCACGGGCAACAGGGGCACGGGTGGTGGTGCTCACGCCGAGCCTGCAGAACCCCACCGGTGCCTGTATGGGGCGTGAACGTCAGCACGCCATTGCCGAGGTGGTGCGGCGACATGATCTGCTGCTGATCGAGGATGACGTGTATGGTGCGCTGAGCGATCAGCCGCCGCTGTGGCCATTACTTGGGCAACAGGGAATACTGATCAGCAGTTTGTCGAAAACCGTGGCGGCCGGGCTGCGCTTGGGCTGGATCGTTGCCGACCCACGGCTGCTGGCCAAAGTTGATCCCCATGCCCAGGCCACTCACTGGCAGGTATCGCCGCTGAATCTGCAGATTGCTTGTCGCTGGATCAGCGACGGTACGGCAAGCCGCCGCTTGGCCTGGCAACGCGAAGAGATTGAACAACGCTGGCGCCTGGCGCGTCGGCTGTTGGGGAGTGACCGGCTGTATGCGCAGCATCCGTCACCGCATGTTTGGTTGCGTTGCCCGGTACCGGCTCAGACGCTGGTGCAGCGTTGCCGGGCCAACGCGGTCGAAGTGGTACCGGTGGATGTTTTCGCGGTTAAACCGAGCGAACAATCGGCCGTGCGCATCAGCCTGTCGGCCGCCAGCAGCCGGGCACAACTGAAACAGGCCCTGGTACGGGTAGCCCAGGCCATGGAGGCAGTATGAGTAGATTGCTCAGCCAGGCCGAGCCCCCGAGTTCGAACGCAAGACCCGGAGTTTTCATCGCACCCGAACCGCTTACGCTGGGCCTACCACTTCTCACCCAGAGCGTCCCGGTATGAACCACGACAAACCCCGCATCAGCGAAACCGATCCACGCTGGCAAGCGATCCTGGCCCGCGACCCGGCAGCCGACCAGGCGTTTGTGTACGCCGTGCGTACCACCGGTGTGTACTGTCGACCCAGTAGCAGCTCGCGTCTGCCGCGTATCGACAATATCGAGTTCTTCGACACCGCAGCCGAAGCTGAAGCCGCAGGCTATCGCCCAAGCAAACGCCGTGCAGCCGACCAGACGCTGATGGCCGAGCAGCATCGGGCGCAGGTCACCCGAGCCTGCCAGTTGATCGAAAGTGCCGAATCCGCCCCCAGCCTCAATCAACTGGCCGAACACCTGAGCATGAGCCCTTATCACTTTCACCGGGTGTTCAAGGCCATCACTGGGGTAACGCCCAAGGCGTATGCCTGCGCTCACCGGGCTCGGAAAGTGCGCACCCAACTGCACAGCGCCAGCACCATTACCGATGCGCTGTATCAAGCGGGTTTCAACTCCAACAGCCGTTTTTACGAATCGAGTAATGCCCGCTTGGGCATGACGCCGGGGGCTTATCGGGCGGGAGGCACCAATACCACGATCCGCTTTGCCATTGGCCAATGCTCGCTGGGTGCAATCCTGGTGGCGCAAAGCGAACGCGGGATCTGCGCGATTCTGCTTGGCGATGACCCGCAAGCGTTACTGGATGATTTACAAGACAAGTTTCCCAAGGCCGACTTGCTCGGCGGCGACGCCGGGTTTGAAAGCCTGGTGGCCAGAGTGGTGGGCTTGATAGAGGTGCCGGGGGTCGATCTGGATTTACCGCTAGACCTGCGTGGCACGGCCTTTCAGGAGCGGGTCTGGCAGGCATTGCGCAGCATTCCGGCGGGCACGACCGCCAGCTATGCCGAGATTGCCCAACGGATTGGCTCCCCCAAAGCGGTGCGCGCCGTGGCTCAGGCCTGCGCTGCCAACGCCCTGGCCGTGGCCATTCCCTGCCACCGAGTGGTGCGCAGCGACGGCAACCTCTCGGGTTACCGTTGGGGCGTTGAGCGTAAGCGCCAACTGCTGGAGCGTGAACGTCAGTCAGACAAAAGTGCCGGCTGATCAGCCGTTGGTGCAGCCATTGCCCATGGCACGGTATTCAAGGGTATGACGCTGCCCTTGATGATCTTCGTAAACCATGGTTGCCGGCACAACTTCACATACATTGGGAAGCGTCGACAAACTGATCACCTTGGCAATATCCAGGTTGGTCGAGTAATCGTACTGTTCATAAACAGGTTGCGTGCTGGCTGTTTTAACCTCATCAGCCATCGCCAAAGAAGACACACCAACAAGCGCAAGTACAAGTAAACTTTTCATAATAATAAGCCTGCAAAGCAATCAAACTAATCGATTGACTTCATTGGCCAACTTAGGCGCGGAGAAGTTGTTACATCGAACATTAGGACATAACACGAAGTACCGGTCCCGCTGTTGTTTCTTGTGGGGACAAACATAGTTTACTAGTTGCCAAAGACGGTTAAATCCCTGAACTTAACATTCACTGTTACAGAATCTGCAACAATCCGCCGGGATTCTCTCCCTCGACAGCCGGTGCATCTGCGTGTAAAAGCCCGGACCAGAGCCGCTGCTGCGACATTGCCATGACCACCTTACGCTACTGCCTGCTGACCGAACCCGAACGGCCCCTGCTGAATAAATTCTACAAAAGCCAGGGCTCGCCGATGCGCGCAGCCGCTCAAGGACAACTCTGGGTGGCACGGGCAGAGGAAATTATCGCAGCGTTATGCCTGACCGCAGTACCCGGTGGCCACTGGCTGACGGGGTTATGGGTGGCGCAAGCCTTCAGAGGGCAACACATTGCCCACCGTTTGATCGAAGCGGCCTTACAGCACTGCGAAGGTGCCGTCTGGCTGTTCTGCCACCCGGACCTGACGCCCTTCTATCAGCGCCAGGGCTTCAGCCCCTGCACAGACTTGCCTGCCACGCTGGCGGAACGCTTCGAGCGTTACCAGCGCAGCAAACCGCTGGTGGCGATGGCTCGCCTTCAGTCGTCACCGGCAGGATCAAGCCCGGGAAACAGCACATCGGTGTAACCGAACTTGCCGAAATCATGGATGCGCGACGGGTACAAGCGCCCAATCAAGTGATCGCACTCATGCTGCACAACCCGCGCATGGAAGCCCTCGGCGATGCGATCGATCAGTTGCCCTTGCGGGTCGATGCCTTCATAACGAATGGTACGAAAGCGCGGCACCACACCGCGCAGCCCCGGCACCGACAGGCAGCCTTCCCAGCCGTCTTCCACTTCGCTGCCCAAGGGTGTGATCAGCGGATTGAGCAGAATGGTCTGCGGTACTGGCTCCGCGTCCGGGTAACGTTCGCTGCGTTCGAAGCCAAAGATCACCAACTGCAAGTCGACACCAATCTGCGGCGCAGCCAGGCCAACACCGCCCACATGGCGCATGGTTTCGAACATATCGGCAATCAGTTGTTTCAGCTCGGCGCTGCCGATCAGGTGCTGCGGAACGGGTGGCGCGATGCGCAGCAGGCGCTCATCGCCCATTTTCAGAATGTCACGAATCATGGGATGTACGACTCAAGGGTTCACCTTCCGGCGTGGCCGGGTGGTCGAGCGAGTGATCGCGGCCCAACCCGGAAACATGCTTTTTATCATGTTCGACGGTTGAGTCGCCTACTTGTTTATCACCCGGATTCTTACCTTCCGTAGACATATGCTCAATGACTGCATTCATCTCAGCGCCTAACAACAACACGGCAGCAGAAATATAGAAGTACAGTAGCAAAACGATAATTGCCCCGATACTTCCATACATCGCGTTGTAGTCAGCGAAGGTTTTCACGTAATAGCCAAAGGCTAACGACGCGACAATCCAGACCACCACTGCCAGCACTGAACCTGGGGTGATAAAGCGAAATTCCTGTTTGACATCGGGCATCACGTAGTAGATGAGTGCCACCGCCACCATCATCAGAATGATGATCGCTGGCCAGCGCAGTATCGTCCATACGGTCACGATGAACTCCTGCATGCCGATCTGAGCGGCAATCCACTCCATGACCTGCGGCCCCAGCACCATTAACGCAGCCGCTGCCAACAACATGCCGGCGATGCCCACGGTGTAGATGATCGACAGCGGAATACGCTTCCATACCGGCCGACCCTCGACCACGTCATAGGCGGCGTTCATAGCCCCCATCATCAGCCGCACGCCCGCCGAAGCCGTCCACAGGGCAATGACGATACCCACCGAAAGCAAACCGCCTTTGGACTGCTGCAACTGGTCGATCACCGGATTGACCTGCTCCAGGGCCTGAGGCGGCAAGACCAGCTCAGACTGCAAACGCAACCAGGAGAAGAAATCTGGCAGGTGCAGAAAACCGATCAGGGCAATGAGGAACAACAGGAAGGGAAACAGCGAAAACAACATCTGGTAGGCCAATGCCGAGGCATAGGTCGACATCTCGTCATCGAGAAACTCTTTGACGGTACGCACCAGCACGCGATGCAAAGGCAAACCGCGCAGGTCGGGGAAAATCATAGCGTCTCCTTTCGCCAATTGAGGGTCATGGCCACGGTTCTTTACTAGCGTCTGCAGTAAAGTCTAAACGACGATCGACGCGAAGTTGCTATTGAATGCTGCAGATAACACAACGGCCACCCTCGGCGGCCGCTGCGCAATTTCTTCCTACAATAATCAAGGCTTTTTCACTGCATCCTTGACCTTGCCGGCCACTTGCTGGGCTTCGCCTTTAATCTCCTGG
Source organism: Pseudomonas sp. H9 (assembly GCF_004353925.1). GTDB lineage: Bacteria > Pseudomonadota > Gammaproteobacteria > Pseudomonadales > Pseudomonadaceae > Aquipseudomonas. The sequence goes on from NZ_SMOK01000047.1 coordinate 302,962, forward strand.
GCCTTGCCTTCGGCGCGTAGACGATCATTGTCGGTGACCTTGCCGATGCCTTGCTTGATGTTACCAACCGCTTCGTTGGCCATACCTTTGACTTTATCTTTAGTGCCACTCATGGGTGTTCTCCTGAAGTGGAAAAACGGGCTGTCAGCATTGACAGTCAGTGGACCCATGGCCGCTTGGCAGAGTTTCAATTATTTTCCCGGCGGCGAAATCGCTGGTCTATCAAGGTTTTAACGCCTGGCACTGGTTGCGCAGGTCATTGTCTCGAATGCTCCCGCAACCACCCTTGCCTTGCTTGGCATAGCAATAGTTGCGTTGGTCGCTGTCGGAAATCGAACCGCAGCCGCTCCCCCGGGTTTCGGCATAGCAGGCATTGCGCAGGTCAGAATCGCGGATGGAACCACAGCCACTGCCGCGCTGCTTGGCATAGCAATAGTTGCGTTGGTCGCTGTCGGAAATCGAGCCACAGCCACTGCCACGGGTTTCGGCGTAACAGGCATTGCGCAGGTCAGAATCGCGGATGGAACCACAGCCGCTTCCGCCGTCTCTGGCATAGCAATAGTTGCGCTGGTCAGCGTCACGGATACTGCCGCAACCGGCATACGCGTAACTGCTGAGCAACATCAACAGGGCCAACACTACTTTCATCGGTCATCTTCCTTGGGGCTCGTCAACAACGACAGCACTTAAATGCGCCATCAAATTGAGATCAAAGCTGTAGAGAAGTTCCCGGCACGCGCGCGCCGCTTTATGTTTCTTCGCGATGCCAGCACAATAGTCGGCCTTTCAAGCGTCACCCGTAGGAACCTGCATGAAACTCGACAAACCCGCCGCTATCGCCCGTCGCAATCTGGAGCTGGATAAACCGGTGCTTGCCAGCGACAACACCTTGTTTGCCGTGCTTGATACCAAGCGCAGCCTGTGGTGGTTCGATGTGCCGGTAAAGCTGGTATTGCGCAAAGGCGCGGCTGACTGGGTCAACCTGCTGCTGCACACGCCTGAAACCGACGAGTTGCAGCACTTGAAAGTGCCGGTGAATTTCCTGAAGGCGCATCTGGAAAAGATGGAAGTTCGCCACCCTGGCAAGCGTCGCTCCACCATCAGTCTGGCCCTGAGCGCCGACCGCGATGCATGGCTTCAGGACGTACGCCCAGGTGGCGAAAACCTGAACTTTGCAGGCTTTCGCCAGGCCTGATCAGACCAGTTCGATGCGGTCAGCGTGGATGACGATGTGGCCTTCCTTGTACAAGGCACCGATCGCCTTCTTGAAGTTACCCTTGCTGACCCCGAACATGTCGCTGATGAGCTGAGGGTCGCTCTTGTCGCTGACCGGCAGCACGCCATTGGCATCCTTGAGCTTGCTCAGAATCTTCTCGTTCAAGCTGCTGGCCAGGGCCTGCCCCACCGGCTGCAGGCTTAAGGCAATCTTGCCGTCGCTACGCAGCTCTTTGATGTAGCCCTTCTCCTGCTTGCCCGAACGCAGGAACTTGAACACCTCGTTCTTGTGGATCAAGCCCCAGTGCTTGTTGTTGATGATCGCTTTGAAACCCATCGGGGTTTCTTCGACCACCAGCAAGTCGACTTCCTGGCCCGTGGTGTAGTTGGCCGGCACTTTGTCCAGATACCGGTCCAGACGCGCGGTGGCGGTGATCCGCCGCGTGCGTTTGTCCAGGTAGGCATGCACCACACAGTACTCGCCCTGGCGCATCTGGCGCTTTTCTTCGGAGTACGGCATCAACAGGTCCTTGGGCAGGCCCCAGTCGAGGAAAATACCGATGCTGTTGATTTCCTTGACCTTGAGGCTGGCGAACTCGCCGACCTGCAGTTTGGTCTTTTCAGTGGTGGCGATCAGCTTGTCTTCACTGTCCAGGTAGACGAAGACATTCAACCAGTCATCGACCTCGGTGGGCGTGTCCTTGGGGATGTAACGGTTAGGCAGGAGGATTTCGCCATCCGCGCCGCCGTCCAGGTACAGGCCGAAGTCCGTGTGTTTCACGATTTGCAAACTGTTGTAACGCCCAACTAAAGCCATTTCCGGAAATCCTCATTGCGAGCCCGGCATTCTACACCCAACCGGCAAAAGGAACCGCAATGAGCCATGCTGATCTATACACACAAGCACGTCACTGCAAGGACTCGCCATGCACGCCTGCCTGTCCAAGTACCTGCGCCTCTGCCTGCTCCTGCTTGTCACGGCCCTGCTGGCCGTGGCCTGTAGCCGTATTGACCTGGCCTACCGCAACCTCGATGTGCTGGTGCCCTGGACACTCGATGATTACCTGAACATGAGCCGCCAGCAAAAGGCCTGGCTCAATCAGCGCTTGAAGCAACATCTGGCCTGGCATTGCCGTACACAATTGCCGGGGTACCTGACCTGGATCGACGAAGTCCGACAAATGGTTGCCAACGGCCAGGTGACCGATCAGCAGGTACAAGCCCGTACCCAGGAGGCAAAGCAGGCGATCGCTAAAGTGGCGGACCAGGTCACCCCCTCTGCAGCGCAGTTGCTCAAGGCGATGGATGATCAGCAGGTGCGCGAGATGCGCCAGGCCTTTGCTGAAGACATTCGCGAGCGTCAGGCCAAGTTTGTCAAAACACCCCTGGCCCGGCAGATCGAGGCGCGAGCAGAACGTATGGAAAAGCGCCTGACGCCTTGGTTGGGTGAGCTGAGCACACAGCAACAGGTGCGGATCATGCTCTGGTCACAAAGCCTGGGCGAACAGAACCGTCAATGGATCGCCAATCGGGCCAACTGGCAGGCGCAATTCAGTGCTGCCATGGATCAGCGCAACAGCACCGCTTTCGAGCCTCGCCTCGAACAACTGCTGAAAAACCGCGATAGCCTGTGGACCCCGGAGTACCGCCAGGCTTATCAGCGCACCGAACTGGCAGCCCGCCACCTGCTGGTTGACCTGATGGCGCAGAGCAGCGAGCAGCAACGTCAGCACCTGGAGTTGAAGCTCAGCCAGGTGCGCAAAGACTTCAGCGAACTCAAGTGCATGAAAGGCTAACTGACCTGTAGGAGCAGGCTTGCCCCGCGATTGCGGTTATCTGTCACATCGCATCGCGGGGCAAGCCCGCTCCTACCTTGGTTTGCGCCGATACGGGAATACGTCGATCACCTTGCCGCCGCGAATCGCCTCCTGCAGGCCTTTCCAGTAATCCGCATCGTACAACTCACCATGTAACTGGCTGAACAGCCGACGCTGCCCACTGTCGGCAAACAGGAACGGGGGAAACTCTTCAGGGAACACGTCGTGCGGGCCGATCGAATACCACGGCTCGCCAGACATTTCGTCTTCGGGGTAGCGTGGCGGCGGGATGTAACGGAAGTTCACTTCGGTGAGAAAGCAGATTTCGTCGTAGTCGTAGAACACAATCCGACCATGGCGGGTGACACCGAAGTTCTTCAGCAACATATCGCCCGGGAAGATATTGGCCGCTGCCAGTTGTTTGATGGCCAGGCCATAGTCTTCCAGCGCTTCACGCACCTGAGCGTCGTTGGCGTGCTCCAGATACAGGTTGAGCGGGGTCATGCGCCGCTCGGTCCAGCAGTGGCGCACCAGCACGGTGTCACCTTCCACGGCGACCGTCGAAGGCGCCACTTCCAACAGCTCAGCCAGGCACTCGGGTTCAAACTTGCTCAACGGGAAGCGGAAATCGGAAAACTCCTGGGTATCGGCCATACGCCCGACCCGATCAACGCTTTTCACCAGGCGGTACTTCTCGATTACCGTGGCCCGATCAACGCTTTTGGACGGCGAGAAGCGGTCTTTGATGATTTTGAACACGGTGTTGAAACCCGGCAGGGTAAACACGCTCATGACCATGCCACGCACACCTGGAGCCATGATGAAGCGGTCATCCGTGTTGGCCAGATGATTGATCAGCGCGCGGTAGAACTCCGATTTGCCATGCTTATAGAAGCCAATAGAGGTGTACAGCTCGGCGATATGCTTGCCCGGCAGAATGCGCTTGAGAAAGCTGACAAAATCAGCCGGCACCGGCACATCCACCATGAAATAGGAACGGGTGAAAGAGAAGATAATCGACACTTCGGCTTCGTCGGTAATCAGCGCATCAATCTCGATACCATGCCCCTCGCGATGCAACAAAGGGATCACCAGTGGCCACTGCTCATCCTGGGTGTAAATACGCCCGACCAGATAAGCCCCTTTATTGCGATACAGCACTGGCGAAAACAACTCCACGGCCAACGCCGGGTCCTTGCAGACCCAGTCCGGCAAGTTTTCGCGCAACTGCCCTTCAAGCCGGGCCAGGTCGCCCTCAAGGTCCCCATAGGCAACGTCGAAACAATAGTCGTTGAAGATTTGCGTCAACACACTGGCCAGGCCGCTGCGAGGGCGGTACGTACGCGTTTGCGCTGCCCGCTCGTGGCTGCGCAACGAAGGCCGGGTAGTGTGAATGAACATACAGCCGTCGCTGATCAGGTCATGGCTGAACAGGCTGCAGAAGATCGAGTTGTACCACGTCTCCGACAACTCATCGTCCAGCCGTGGATCAATCAGGCCGATGTAAGCGCTTTTAACCAACGGCCACTGTGTCACCTCCAGCAGCACTTCAGCGTCAAACGCCTCATGTAACCAGCCACTGACTTCGCTGACCTTTTCCTCATACAGATTGATACGCGCTGCCGACGCGCTCTGCGTCTGCTGCCACTGCGCCTGCTCGAAGCGGGCACGGGCGCCGATGGTGATCTGGCGAAAATGCTCACGGTAATCATCGAAGCCATCGAGGATCATCCGGGCGATAGCGGCGGCCGGCCAGTGCTGGGGCATACATCAAACCTCTACGGGAATGTCGAAGCCTGAGCTTAGCCAGTCGCCGTGGGCAGGGAAAGCCTGGCGATACGGCGGTATTGGCCAAACTCAGCGGCGCGGGAGTTTCAACGTAAGGAAAGGAGGACTGCAATTGCGGATACCTTCAACGCAAATTTGGCATTTGGGAAGCGTCCGACAGACAGCGACTAGCGCTCTAATGTAATAGTCATTCGGTTAAAGGGGCAGATCGAAATTTTCCCAAATCGAAAAAGGCGCGCTAATGAAGAAACTCGGCTTTCCGGATACGCCGGATTTTCTACCTCCCCTAAGACGAGAACCCACCAAGGAACAAATCCAAGCCTTACAGGACGCTGGCGCCGCAGTAGCAGCTAAAAATATGGAGAATGAAGTAAACGCCAACCTCCGATGGGAGGCGCATTTAAAAAAACAACAGGAAGCAGACCTAGACAAGCACAACCATCTGCCCAAGGGCTATGTTTTCGCAAAGTCCTGCACATTACCAAATGGGGTGATCAACCACAGTAACCCGCGGGGTTTTATACCCGCCGAATTGCTCAAGCAATACGGTACCTTCGCAGTGTTAGGCACTGGCTCAACGATGGCCACAGGAAGCCTGCCGCTACGTTGGATTGGTGGCTCAGGGAGCGCAGCAGCCCTTACAAGCCGTCTACGAGGAACCCTTGCATTGACTGGTACCACAGTTGCAGGCTTCGCCACACTGTTAATACCTGACGACATTTCTACCGACACTGCATTCTACACATCTGAGCAATATGCCCATCTGACTCAAGCGAACACCCGTGTGCGCGTCAATATGAAACATCTGCCAGGCGGTGCTGTGAGCGTGTACGGGTATTACACCGGAACAAAAAAAGAGTGGCAGTTGGTGCCTGTGATCACAGCACAACCGCGAGGCGAGCAACTCGTTGCAAGCCTTGAAAGCGGCATAGAGGTCATATGGACCCCTGCAACTGATCCTAACGCAGTATTGGGTATTCCTTCCTTGGAAGGTGCTTCGTTGAAACCGGGAACATGGGTGTACCCTCCAACTGAACAGGCCGATAAAATTCTGATCAATCCTGTACATCCAATAAACTACCAAGACGCGATTATCTGGTTTCCCGATACTGGAATACAGCCGATCTACATTTCGCTGAGCGTCCCAGGTGACCATAGTTATCACCCAGCCCCCAAGGAGCTTTCAGCCTTTCCGGATGCCAGGCGCGCAAAACAAAAAACCATGGTCCAAGGAGGCGGTGGCAAGCGTCACCGCTGGGTGGATAGTTCAGGGAAAATTTATGAATGGGACAGTCAGCATGGGGCAGTTGAAATCTACAGCAAACAAGGTAAGCACTTAGGCGAGTTCGACCCCCAAACAGGCGAACAGACAAAACCAGCCAAACCGGGTAGAACAACACCTAAATAAACATCTGGAGTCGGTATGTATCTATGTATTGAAGGCTTTTTCCCTGACGGCCACGAAGATGAATTCGTGCAATTCGAACTGGATGTAGCTCAAGAATTCAACCAAGCAGTGTTAGAGGTCGTCGGCTGGAAGTCCCTTCAAGCTGGCGTAAAAGAGGGTGTTGTAGACCTTACAACTACGCAGATTGCGCAAATCGAGACGATTCTTGGCAAATCCATACCACGCGAGTTTGACATCTGCATAAGCGTAATGGCTTAGCCTGCGGGAAAACCTGGCGATACGGCGGTATTGGCCAAACTCGCCGACTCAGGAATTCCAGCGCAAGAAAGGGAGAGGCCCACAGCGGGTTCTGGCGTAAACTCGCGCCCCGCCCTGTAGGATTCAGAGAAGCCCATGAGCCCCATCGCCATCACCCGCCTGTTGATACTTGCTGCTGTGTGGGGGGCCAGTTTTCTGTTCATGCGCATCATTGCGCCGGTGCTCGGTACCCTCCCCAGTGCGTTTTTTCGGGTGTCGATTGCCTGTCTGGGCCTGCTGGTCATACTTGCTCTGTTGCGAGTGCGCTGGGACTTCAATGGCAAGCTCAAGGCCTGTCTGGTGCTGGGCATGATCAACTCAGCGATCCCGGCCACGCTCTATTCAGTGGCTGCACAAGTATTGCCAGCCGGCTACTCGGCGATTTTCAATGCCACCACGCCACTGATGGGCGTATTGATTGGCGCGCTGTTTTTTCGTGAACCCATGACCCTTACCAAGCTCAGCGGCATTTTTCTGGGTTTGTTCGGTGTCGGCATACTCAGCGGTGCAGGACCGGTGGCGTTTGACGAGCAACTGCTGCAGGGCGCTCTTTCGTGCCTGGCCGCAACCACCTGTTACGGCTTTTCCGGCTTTCTGGCACGGCGCTGGCTCGACCAGCGCGGCGGCCTCGACAGCCGCCTGTCGGCGCTGGGCAGCATGATGGGTGCGACCTTGTTACTGCTGCCTTTGTTTGCTTACAGCGTGATGACTCAGCCACCAGCGAGCTGGGGCGGCTGGCAGGTGTGGTTGTCGTTGCTGGGGTTGGGGCTGGTGTGTACCGCGTATGCCTACATCCTCTACTTCCGCCTGCTCAGCGAAATCGGCCCGGTGAAGGCCAGCACCGTGACCTTCATGATCCCGGCCTTCGGCGTGTTGTGGGGCGCCTGGCTGCTGGATGAGCCGCTGTCGATGGCACATTTGTATGGCGGGCTGTTGATTGCTGTGGCCTTGTGGCTGGTGCTCAAGCCTGCCGTGGTTCGCAGCTGATCGCGGGGGCAAGCCCGCTCCCACCAGGTAGGAGCGGGCTTGCCCCCGCGAAAATGCTACGCCCGCACCGCCACCGTCTCTGGCTTCCGGAACACAAACAACAACCCGATCACAATCAAGCCCATACCCAGCAGGCTCAATGCCGCCAAACGATTACCGAAGATCAGGTAATCCATCAATGCCGTCACCGCTGGCACCAAATAGAACAGGCTGGTGACATTGACCAGGTTGCCACGGGCAATCAGCCGGTACAGCAGCAAGGTTGCCAACAGCGAAACCACCAGCCCCATCCACAGTAAGGCACCAATGAAGCTGCCGGTGAACTCGGCCTGCAGCGGCTGGAACGGCGCAAACACCGCACACATCAGCAAGCCGGCAAAGTATTGCAGCGGCAACGTCCCCATCGGGTTACTGGTAATGCGCTTTTGCATGATCGAGCCCCACGTCATGCTCGCCAGTGCCAGCAAGGCGAAAAGCATCCCGGTCAGGGAAACCCCACCCAGGTTGATGCTTTGGTAGACCACCATGATCAGCCCACTCAAGCCAAGCCCCAGGCCGAACAAGCGACTCCAGGAGCGCTGGCGCTCCATCAAGACGATGGTAAGGATCGGTTGCACCCCCATGACCGTGGCCATGACGCCCGGGGTCACGTGCGTGTTCAGCGCCAGCAAATAGAAGATCTGATAGGCACCGAGCAGCACCGCCCCGGTCGCCAGCGCCTGCCACACTGCCGCCCGCCCGCGCGGCCAGCGCAACTTGAGCAATGGTGCGAGCAACAACAAACCGCACAAGGCCAAAGCCGAGCGCATCAGCAGGAATGCAAAGGGACTGGCGTGGGCAAGGCCCAGCTTGGACACAATCGCCCCGCTACTCCAAAGCAGGACAAACAGGCTGGTAGTGGCCGCCGAGGCCACGGAGTCTTTCGAAAAAACAAACATGAATGCCACCTGTAATTCGGGCAAATAAGCCGAACGGTGCCGCCCAGTGTGGACAGCCAACCGTATTCAGTAGGGTTCAGATGTGACGGGATGCAGCGAATGGCCGCTTAGCCCAGCACTACCACGCTACTGACAGGTGGTGGGTAGTGACTGATCATGGCTGGCTGCTGACTCCCGCACACGACTACCACCGCGTCGGGCGCGGTAGCGAATACGGTGCTGAGAGGAGAAGCTGGCATGAGCAGGTCTTCGGTGAGATGAAGTGGATCTGACTATAGCGGTGAGTTTATCGCGGGGCAAGCCCGCTCCCACAGTAGAATTATCACCATCCCTGTGGGAGCGGGCTTGCCCCGCGATGCTGTATCAGAACAACCAGCGATACAACAGATAAGCCACCACCACCGCCAACACCGGGCGCAGCACCCGGTAAGCCTTGGGATTGGCACGTTTGAACTGCTTGACCTTACCGCTGATGACGTTGCTGAAGCGCTTGCTCCAGGCATACGCCTGGTTGATTCCACCCACACGCTCATCGTCGGTGTTCTGCGGCGCGGTAGCGCGGCCGAGGAAGGCGCTGACCTTACGGTTGATGCGGGTCATCAATGGGCTGTTGAGCGGGCGCTCGACGTCACAGAAAAGGATCACCCGGGTCGTTTCGGTTTCGTTTTTCACCCAGTGCACGTAGGTTTCATCGAACATCACGTCTTCACCGTCGCGCCAAGCGTAGGCCTGACCATCGACGTAAATACGGCAGTTGTCAGAGTTTGGCGTCGACAGGCCCAGGTGATAACGCAAGGAACCTGCGAACGGATCACGGTGCGGGTTCAGGTGACTGCCGCCGGGCAACAGCGCAAACATCGCGCCCTTGACGTTTGGAATGCTGTTGACCAGCTCGACGGTTTTCGGGCACAACACCTCAGCCGATGGCAACGGTTTGTCGTACCACTTCAGGTAAAAACGCTTCCAACCCTTCTTGAAGAAGGAACCGAAGCCGGCGTCGTTGTCTTTCTCCGCCGCACGGATGTAGCCCTCGTCGAACAGGTGCATGGCCTCTTCGCGAATGACTTCCCAATTCTCCTTGAGCACATCCAGCTCTGGAAAACGGTTGCGGTCCAGGTAAGGTTTGGAGGGCACGCCAGAGAACAGATACATCAAGGCGTTATAAGGGGCGAACAGCGCCGAATGGTTGACGAACTGGCGCAGCATTGGCAAGCGTGCCTTGCCGCGCAGGTGTACGTACAGCGTGCTGCCGAAAAACAGCAGCAATACACCTGCCTTGGCGACAAAGGAAAAAGTCATGCATCACTCCTTGGAATTTCGACCCGGCTATCGCTGCCAGATTAATCGAGCATCATAAACCGATCCGGCCCCGGTAAAAATAACCGCTGCCAGCATTCAGTATTAAGGATTGTGCAATAAACACCGGCGCATTTTTTTGCGCCGGGTCAGCCGCAAAGCCCGTTACTGCAGGTTTTCCTGGTCGGTGAACAGGTCGCTGAAGAGCATGCTCGACAGGTAACGCTCACCAGAGTCAGGCAGGATCACCACAATGGTCTTGCCCTGCATTTCCGGCTTCTCTGCCAGGCGCACTGCCGCTGCCATTGCCGCACCGCAGGAAATTCCGCAAAGGATCCCCTCTTCCTGCATCAAACGCAGGGCCATCGCCTTGGACTCTTCGTCACTGACCAGTTCGACTTGGTCGACCATGCTCAGGTCAAGGTTATTGGGTACAAAACCGGCACCGATACCCTGGATTTTGTGCGGGCTGGGCTTGATCTCTTCACCGGCCAGCGCCTGGGTGATCACTGGCGACACCAAGGGCTCGACCGCCACCGAGAGGATGGCTTTGCCCTGGGTCTGTTTGATATAGCGCGATACACCTGTAATGGTGCCGCCTGTACCCACGCCGGCCACCAGCACATCCACCGCGCCATCGGTGTCGTTCCAGATCTCCGGACCGGTAGTCTTCTCATGAATCGCCGGGTTGGCCGGGTTATCGAACTGGGCAGGCATGAAATAGGTGGACGGGTCGCTGGCAACGATTTCAGCGGCTTTCTCGATGGCACCTTTCATGCCCTTGGCCGGTTCGGTAAGCACCAGCTCCGCGCCCAGCGCCTTCAGCACCTTGCGACGTTCGATGCTCATCGACGCCGGCATGGTCAGCATCAGCTTGTATCCACGGGCTGCGGCGACGAACGCCAGGCCAATACCGGTGTTACCCGAGGTAGGTTCAACGATGGTCATACCGGTCTTGAGCTTACCGCTGCCTTCCGCGTCCCAGATCATGTTCGCGCCAATCCGGCATTTGACTGAATAACCCGGGTTGCGCCCTTCAATCTTGGCCAGGATGGTAACCCCACGCGGGGCGATGCGGTTGATCTGAACCAACGGCGTGTTGCCGATGGAGTGCGCATTGTCAGCAAAGATACGGCTCATGACGGGGGTCCTTTTAGCACCGGAGCAGAAAACTTCAAGGGTAAGCCTGCCTCTTGGGCGAGTCCACCCCTGACACCTTCTGCAACGTTCTGGGGCTGACCAAGTCATCAAGTGACGCTCCATTCAGAGACTGAATAGAGCGTTTGCGTTCCCAGTCGCACGGGCCCCGCGTTATAGTCGTGCATAACAATTTTTCCGCCAGGGGCTGCGTACCCCGGCGCTACGGTAGAGGATCGGTTCATGAAGTTCGAAGGCACCCGCTCATACGTCGCCACAGACGACCTGAAACTGGCCGTCAACGCGGCGATCACCCTGGAGCGGCCTTTGCTGGTCAAGGGTGAACCCGGCACCGGTAAAACCATGCTCGCCGAACAGTTGGCCGAATCCTTTGGCGCCAAGCTGATCACCTGGCACATCAAATCGACCACCAAGGCGCATCAGGGCCTCTACGAATACGATGCGGTGAGCCGCCTGCGCGATTCGCAACTGGGCGTCGACAAAGTCCATGACGTGCGCAACTACCTGAAGAAAGGCAAGCTCTGGGAGGCGTTCGAATCCGAAGAGCGGGTGATCCTGCTGATCGACGAAATCGACAAGGCCGATATCGAGTTCCCCAACGACCTGTTGCAGGAACTGGACAAGATGGAGTTCTACGTTTACGAGACCGACGAGACGATCAAAGCCAAACAGCGCCCGATCATCATCATTACCTCGAACAACGAAAAAGAACTGCCAGACGCCTTCCTACGCCGCTGCTTCTTCCACTACATCGCCTTCCCGGATCGCGACACCCTGCAGCAGATTGTCGATGTGCACTACCCCAACATCAAGAAAGACCTGGTCAGCGAAGCGCTGGACGTGTTCTTTGATGTACGCAAAGTCCCGGGCCTGAAGAAAAAGCCGTCCACTTCCGAACTGGTCGACTGGCTCAAACTGCTGATGGCCGACAACATCGGCGAAGCCGTGCTGCGTGAACGCGATCCGACCAAAGCTATCCCGCCACTGGCTGGCGCCCTGGTGAAGAACGAACAGGACGTGCAACTGCTGGAACGCCTGGCGTTCATGAGCCGTCGCGGTAACCGCTGAGTCGGGAGGCAATTGCCATGCTGCTCAATCTGTTCAATGAAATGCGCGCGGCCAAGGTGCCTGTGTCGGTGCGAGAACTGCTTGATCTGCTCAATGCACTCAAGCAGCGGGTGACCTTTGCCGACATGGACGAGTTCTACTTCCTGTCGCGGGCCATCCTGGTCAAGGACGAGCGTCACTTCGACAAGTTCGACCGTGCCTTCTCCGCCTACTTCAAAGGCCTGGAGAACCTCGACCGGCACCTGGAAGCCCTGATTCCCGAAGATTGGTTGCGCAAGGAGTTCGAACGCTCACTGACTGACGAAGAGCGCGCGCAAATCCAGTCTCTCGGCGGCCTGGACAAGCTCATCGAAGAGTTCAAAAAGCGCCTGGAAGAACAGAAGGAACGCCATGCCGGCGGCAACAAATGGATCGGCACTGGCGGTACCAGCCCGTTCGGCTCAGGTGGTTTCAACCCCGAAGGCATTCGTGTGGGCGATGCTGGCAAGCGCCAGGGCAAGGCCGTCAAAGTCTGGGATCAGCGCGAATACAAAAACCTGGATGATCAGGTTGAGCTGGGCACGCGCAACATCAAGCTCGCGCTGCGCCGCTTGCGCAAATTCGCCCGTCAGGGCGCCGCTGAAGAACTGGACATCGATGGCACCATCGACCACACCGCCCGCGATGCCGGCCTGCTGAACATTCAGATGCGCCCAGAGCGACGCAACAGCGTCAAATTGCTGCTGTTGTTCGATATCGGCGGTTCGATGGATGCGCACGTGAGAATCTGCGAGGAATTGTTCTCGGCCTGCAAGACCGAGTTCAAGCACCTGGAGTACTACTACTTCCACAACTTCGTGTACGAGTCGGTGTGGAAGAACAACATGCGCCGTACTTCAGAACGCACCTCGACCATGGATTTGCTGCATAAATACGGTGCCGACTACAAAGTGGTATTCGTCGGCGACGCGGCCATGGCGCCCTACGAAATCACCCAACCGGGGGGTAGCGTCGAGCACTGGAACGAAGAAGCCGGTTATGTGTGGATGCAGCGCTTCATGGAGAAGTACAAGAAGCTTATCTGGATCAACCCGTACCCCAAAGACACCTGGGGTTACACCGCCTCGACCAACATCGTGCGCGAGCTGGTCGAAGACCGGATGTTCCCACTGACCTTGAGCGGCCTGGAAGAAGGCATGCGTTTCCTGTCCAAATAAAGCACCCTCTGTGGGAGCGGGCTTGCCCCGCGATTACGATGTGACTGACACACCGCTATCGCGGGGCAAGCCCGCTCCCACCGGACTGCGACTCAGTCTTCAAACTGCAGCAAAAAATCCCGCTGTTGTTGCCAAGCCAGTTCCTGCACCACCGGCCTGAACCTGACCACACTTCCCGGTAACAACTGCGCCAGCCTGGCCAAGGCCAGTGGCGTCAACGCTCCCAGGCGCGGATAGCCGCCAATGGTCTGGCGATCATTGAGCAATACAATCGGCTGCCCGTCCGGCGGCACCTGCACCGCCCCCAAGGGAATTCCCTCGGAAATCATCGGCGCGCCCTGATACTGCAAAGCCGGCCCCAGCAAACGCATGCCCATGCGGTCGGCACGGCTGTCGAGGGTCCAGTCACGGTTGAACGCTTCAAATAGGCTGGTACCGCTGAAGTCGCCGATCTGCGCACCCAGCACCAGGTCGAGCGGGCTGTTGTCGCTCAGGTCTGGCCGCAAGGCGTCGGGCACTGCCTTCAAGGCTGGGGCGACCCCGTGATACGCCAGTTCCTGGCCTTTGGCCAAGGCTGAACCCAGACCATCAAGGCCACCCAGCTCCTCACGCACCACGCTGGCACAACTGCCCAACACCTGCGGCGCATCGAAACCACCCGGCGCCGCCAGGTAAGCGCGCGCGCCCTGCAACGGTTGATTCAGGCGCAAACGCTGACCTTGCTTGAGGGTAAAACTGCCCCAAGGCTTGAGTGGTTCACCGTCAATGCGCGCATCCAGATCAGCCCCCGCCAGGGCCAGGCAGCAATCTTGTTCAGCGACCAGGCTGAAACCACCGAGGGTGACTTCCACCACCGCCGCATCGGCAGGGTTGCCCAGCAACCAGTTGGCCCAGCGCATCGAGACCCAGTCCAGCGCCCCGCCCTGAGTCACGCCCAAGTGGCGTACACCAAAGCGTCCAGCGTCCTGCAACAGGCACAGCGGGGTGCTGGCCTCAATCGACAAGCGGCTCATGCCGAAGCCTCCAGCGGAGTATCGTCGCCGCCCAGGTTGATGAAGGTAGCGTGATCCACCGCAACGAAGCGCACCCGATCGCCCGGCTGCAGCAAGCTGTAACCGTCACGCTCGCGGTCGAACAGTTTGCTCGGTGTACGGCCAATCAGGTTCCAGCCACCAGGCGACACGGCCGGGTATGCGGCCGTCTGGCGCTCGGCAATGCCCACGCTACCTGCCGCCACGCGCTTACGTGGGGTGGCCAGACGAGGCGTGGCCAAGGCTTCTTCCACCAACCCCATAAAGGCAAAGCCGGGAGCAAAACCGAGGGCAAATACCTGATACTCACGTTCGCTGTGGCGACGGACAATATCGGCCACCGAGGTGCGACAGCGCTCGGCCAGCAGGCTCAGCTCCGGGCCGACACTCAGGTCGTACCACACCGGCACTTCGTGCTGCCGCCCACCGCTGCCATTGTCTGGCTGCAGATTCTCCAGCGCTTCGCGAACCAGTACCCGGGCTTGCTCCGGCGACAGGTGCAGCAAGTCGAAATGCACCATCACCGTGGTGTACGACGGCACCAGATCAATCAGCCGCTCGCCGAGCACCACCCGCAGACGCTGACTGACAGCCAGCATCCACGGCATGTTGGCCTCATCAATGGCGTCGAACAGGCGCACCATCAGGCAGTCGATGGCCACCGTCTCAATGCGGTAGTTCATGACGCCACCAGCGCATCAAGGGCCTGACGAATCTGCTGAACTGCTGCCACCGAACTTTCGTTATCTCCGTGCACGCACAGCGTCTGTGCCTGCAGGTACAGCTCACTGCCGTCTGCGGCGATCAAAGGCTCGCCCCGGGCCAGACGCAAGGCCTGATCGACAATACGTGCCGGGTCATGATGCACCGCACCCGGCAGGCGCCGAGACACCAGACGACCAGCCGCATTGTAGGCACGATCGGCAAACGCCTCGAACCACAAGGTCACGCCGTATTCATCGCCCAACGCCTGCGCAGCGCTGTTATCCGCCGTCGCCATGAGCATCAACGGCATCTGCCGGTCGTAGCTGGCCACCGCTTCGAGCACTGCCCGCAGCTTCAACGGCTCGGCCATCATGTCGTTGTACAACGCGCCATGGGGTTTGACGTAGGCCACACGGGTGCCCTGGGTGCGGCAGATGCCGTCCAGCGCACCGATCTGGTAATGCAGCAGGTCACGAATTTCCTCGGCACTGCAGGCCATGGAGCGGCGGCCGAAACCCGCCAGGTCCTGATAGGCCGGATGAGCACCGATGCGCACTTGGTTGGCCGTGGCCAGGGCCACGGTCTTGCGCATGATGCCCGGGTCGCCGGCATGGAAACCGCAGGCGATATTGGCACAATCGACAAAGGGCATGACCTGGGCGTCCAGGCCCATGGTCCAGCTGCCGAAACTCTCACCCATATCGCAATTCAGTAATAGGCGGCTCACGTCTGTGACTCCTTCAGGCTCGGCCTCAGTGGGCTTCAAGTTCTTTGCCGCGGGTTTCCGGCAAGCTCAACGCTGCCAGAATTACCACCCCGTACGACACTGCGGCAAATGCACCGATACCCAGGCCCAGGGGAATTTTCTGGCTGAGCATACCGATCAGCAGCGGGAAGAATGCTGCCAGTGCACGGCCAATGTTGTAGCAAAAGCCCTGCCCTGAACCGCGAATACGGGTTGGGAACAATTCGGTGAGAAATGACCCCATGCCGCTGAAAATACCCGAGGCGAAGAAGCCCAACGGGAAGCCGAGCCACAGCATCACGCCGTTGCTTACCTGCATCTGGGTGTACAGCAAGACGATGATGAACGAGCCCACGGCGAACAGAATGAAGTTCTTTTTACGACCCAGCAGGTCGGTGAGGTAGGCACTGATCACGTAGCCGACGTAAGAACCGACGATGACCATGGCCAGGTAACCACCCGTACCCAGCACGCTCAAGCCACGCTCGTTCTTGAGGAAGGTCGGCAACCAGGAGGTGATCGCGTAGTAACCACCCAGGGCACCGGTGGTCAGCAGCGAGGCACGGATTGTGGTGAACAGCATGCCCGGTGCGAAAATCTCGTAGAAATGCGACGGCGCTTCGGTTTTTTCCGCGGCCTTGGTCTGTTGGTAGATTTCCGGGTCTTTAACCAGACGACGAACGAAGATCACAAACACCGCTGGCACAATGCCCAGCAGGAACAGGGCGCGCCAGGCATCTTCGGGCGGCAACAAGGAGAACAACACGGCGTACAGAATCGCGGTCAGGCCCCAACCAATGGCCCAGCCCGACTGCACCATACCCACGGCCTTGCCGCGGTCCTTGGCGCGAATGACTTCACCGATCAGCACAGCGCCTGCGGTCCATTCACCGCCGAAGCCAAAGCCCATCAAGGTACGCGCGATCAGCAGTTGCTCGTAGTTCTGGGCAAAGCCACAAAGGAAGGTGAAAAACGCAAACCACAGCACCGTCAGTTGCAGCGTGCGTACGCGGCCGATGCGGTCGGAGAGGATGCCGGCGATCCAGCCACCCAGCGCCGAGGCAATCAGGGTGCTGGTGTGAATCAAGCCCGCTTCAGCGGTGGTGATGCCCCACAGCATGATCAAGGTGGGGATGACGAAGCTGAGCATCTGGGTGTCCATGCCATCGAGGCCGTAGCCGATCTTGCAGCTCCAGAAGGTCCGTCGTTCCTGCTTGTTGATATTGCGGTACCAGTCAAAGGGACCGGCCACTGACCTGGATTCGACCTGTTGCTGCACGCCCGATGGGTTCATGGTTGCCTCAGCTTGTTGGTATTGTTTTAAAGGCGGCGATCTTTGTCGCAACCTGACTGTCATTTTTCGATGGGCGCCGATTGCCGTCCAACGAGAAAAACCAGCGGTCTGGGATAAGAAAAAATTGATCAGTGAGCGTGCCATGAACCTCAAGTTCCTCGAAACCTTCGTCTGGGTCGCCCGGCTCAAGAGTTTTCGCCTGACCGCCGAAAAGCTCTTTACCACCCAAGCGTCGATCTCCAGCCGTATCGCCGCGCTGGAAGCCGACCTTGGGGTCAAGCTGCTGCTGCGCGATTCACGCGGGGTGAGCCTGACACCTGAGGGCAGCAAGGTGCTGGAATACGCTGAGCAGATGCTCGACACCGCCAAGGCGCTCAAGCAATCGCTGGACAGCGACCGCGCCAAGGTCGGGCGTGTGCGCCTGGGGGTGATGGACACGGTCATCCACACCTGGATGAGCCCGTTGGTCTCGGAATTGATGGAGCGCTACCCGCAGGTTGAAATCGAACTAGTCGCCGATACCGCGCTCAACTTGCGCGAACAGCTGCAAAAAGGCTTTCTTGATGTAATTCTGCAAACCGATCTGCTGCGCCAGGAATCGATCCGCAGCCTCGACTTGGCGCGCTACCCCATGGGCTGGATTGTCGCCAGCCAGTCGATCTACAACCGCGATTACGCTTCGCTGTCCGAGCTGGCGCGCGAGCGCATCGTAACTTTTTCAAAAAACTCCCGACCGCACCAGGAAGTCCTCAGCCTGCTACAGGCCGAAGGCGTCAGTGCGCCGCGTTTGAACTGTGTGAATTCGGTGGCCGCGATTACCCGCTTGCTGCGCGACGGTTTCGGCATCGGTGCCCTGCCGCCAGCGCTGGTCAGCGAAGAACTGGCCCGGGGTGAACTGACCCTGCTGCCATTGCCCCAGCAACCGCCAAGCCTGGAACTGGTGGTGGCCTGGCAGACCGGGGTCGAGCTGGTCGATGAAGTGGTGGCGCTGTGTCGCAACGTGCTTGAACGATACGCCGCCAACGCCGGGCCTGAGCGCATCAGGCTGGTTTAGCGCCAGCTCTCGGCTACCGGTTTACGCCGCCCGCCCAACACCACCCAGGCAACCAGCAACAGCAGGCTTTCCACCAGCAGGGCCAGCAACAGCGCACAACTCAAGCCCCAGGCCAGGGCCTCGGGGGCAAGCAGAATCTGGTAGTTGTACCCCTTGAGGGTTTCTTCACGCAGCTGGCTGTCGGCATTCACCAACACATGCCAGGTGCGCTGCCACCAGGGCCCCTGAAGGATCTGCCATTCGCGCTCGAACAGGCGATTGCGGATCAACAGGCTTTCAATGCTGTTGGCGTCGCTGTTGAACACCGGATCGTCGCTACTGCGGTAATGGCGCACCAACGCCTGCAGGTCACCGTTGAAGAAGCGTCGGGCAGTAGCCTCGAAACCTTTCAGGCCCTCACGGGATTCCAGCAGATGCGCCTCGACCCGCTGACCATAGTCATTGATCAGGCCCGGTACCTGCACCCCTACCAACAACCCGAAGGTGAACAGCAGCAACCGCAGGTAACTTCTGAACATGGGCTATTCCTTAGCGTTGTCCTTGAGCGATGCACTCACCACGGCGCCACAACGCCCACTGGCCCGGCTCGTAGCGCTGCCAGGTTTCGTTCTCGGTCAACGCTTCGGTGGCGATCACCGTGACCACGTCATTGGGTGTGGTTTCGGCCTGAAAGTCGACGATCATGTCGACATCCTTAAGGCGCGCCGGCCCGAACGGCGCCCGACGGGTGATATGCACCAGCTTGGTCGAGCAGAAGCAAAACAGCCAGTCACCATCGCTGAGCAGACAATTGAACACGCCCTTTGCACGGTACTCGGCACAGGCCTCAACCAACACCGGTAGCAGTTCTTCAACCGCCACCGGCTCGGGGAAGGCCTCACGCACGCGGTTGAGCAGGTCGCAAAACGCCGCTTCGCTGTCGGTGTCACCAATCGGCCGGTAGAAGCTGGCCTGGCCCTTGAACTCGCCCAGCTGACCGTTGTGGGCAAAACACCAGTTGCGCCCCCACAGTTCACGCACAAAGGGGTGGGTGTTCGACAGGCAGACTTTGCCGACATTGGCTTGGCGAATGTGGCCGATCACCACTTCACTCTTGATCGGATAACGCTGCACCAGGTTGGCCACTTCCGACTCACAGCTGGCCGCCGGATCCTGAAACAGGCGCAGGCCGCGGCCCTCATAGAAGCCGATACCCCAGCCATCACGGTGCGGCCCGGTGCGTCCGCCACGCTGCATCAGCCCGGTGAAGCTGAAGACAATGTCGGTCGGCACGTTGGCACTCATGCCCAATAGTTCACACATGCTTGGCTGCTCCCGAGCAAAAACTACAAGCGCGGCTCAACCCGCGGACGGTTGCCACCCTGCGACGCAGGAGGCGGGTCGCGATAGCGGTCGCGGCTGTCAGCGCCGAAGGATTCGCCGGCCACGGCGTGCTCGTTGTCACGCTGGGCGGCAGCCTCGGCCTGTTCGCGGCGCGCTTTGGCACGTTTTTCCAGCGGCCAACGCAGCACCACGAAGAGGCCATACAAGGCAAAGGCGATCATGCCGTACATGGCCAGGTCAGCGGCGGCGCGCAAGGCGTTGTTGCCGACCTTGAACAGCAGGTCGAGCGCGGTAATGGCAATAGCAGGGGCGAACTTGTCTTTGACCGGGTCGATGATGGTCGGGGTAAACAGCAAGACTGCCATCAGTACCCGTAGCGGTTCACGCAACCAGCGCCACATCCAGCGGGTCAGGCGAAAGCCCACCGCCAGGCAACCCAGGGCGGCCAGGGCGTAGAGGCCCCAGGCGAGCAGATAGTCGTTCTCGGTCATGGTGTCCGTGGCAAGCTAGGCAAATAGACGCTTATGATAAACACATTTCAGCGCGCAGGCGCCCCCCAGCCAAGAGATCACCGCATGTCCGCAGACGCCACCGCCCTCCTCGCCCCGATTGCCCACAAGGCCGAAGGCGCTGATCCCTATGCTTGGCTTCAGGAACGCGACAGCCCGCAAGTCATCGACTACCTGAACGCCGAGAACACCTATCAGCAAGCGCAACTGGCCGACCAGGCCGAGTTGCGTGAACAACTGTTCGAAGAGATCAAAGGGCGGATCCTGGAAACCGACCTGTCGCTACCGTCGCCCTGGGGCCCTTACCTGTACTACAGCCGCACCACTGCCGGCGAAGAGTACCCGCGTCATTACCGCTGCCCGCGCCCGGCAGACGACTCGAATGACGTCGATGAAAGCCAGGAAGAGCTGCTGCTAGACCCCAATCAACTGGCCAACGGTGGTTTTCTCTCACTCGGTGCCTTCAATGTCAGCCCCGACCACCAGCGCCTGGCCTACAGCCTCGACACCAGCGGCGATGAGGTCTACACCCTGTACGTCAAAGACCTGACCAGCGGCGCCATCGAGCAACTGCCGTTCGAGGAGTGCGACGGCAGCATGACATGGGCCAACGACAGCCAGACGCTGTTCTTCGCCACCCTGGACGACACCCACCGCCCACACAAATTGTTGCGTCATCGCCTCGGCCGCGAAGGCTGCGAACTGGTTTTCGAGGAAACCGACGGGCGCTTCTTCCTGCATTGCTACCGCGCCAGCTCCGAACGTCAATTGATCCTGCTGCTCAACAGCAAGACCACCAGCGAGGCCTGGGTGCTCGACGCTGAACAGCCGGACAACGCCTTCACCTGCCTGGCCGCCCGTGAAGAAGGCCACGAATACTTCCCCGACCACGGTCAGCTCGACGGCCAATGGCGCTGGTTCATCCGTACCAACCAGGATGGCATCAACTTCGCCCTGTACCAGGCCGACAGCGAACAAGTCCCGACCCGTGCGCAGTGGCAACTGCTGGTACCGCACCGCGACACAGTGATGCTTGAAGGTGTAAGCCTGAACGCCAGTGCCCTGAGCCTGAGCCTGCGTGAAGGCGGTTTGCCGATCATCGAGGTGCACCCACAAGGGCTGGCGCCGTACCGGGTGGAATTGCCCGATGCCGCCTACAGCCTGTACGTGCAGGACAGCCTGGAGTTTGCCAGCACGCGCATCCGTTTGCGCTATCAGGCCCTGAACCGCCCTGCGCAAGTACGTCAGCTGGAGCTGGCCGATGGCGCCCAGCAGGTACTCAAGGAAACCCCGGTACTGGGCCCCTTCGACCCGGACGCCTACGTCAGCCAGCGCCTGTGGGCCACGGCCAGTGACGGCACTCAGGTACCGATCAGCCTGGTGCAGCGGCGCAGTGACCTGGGCAAGCCCGTGCCGCTCTATCTTTATGGTTATGGCGCCTACGGCGAAAGCCTCGACCCGTGGTTTTCCCATGCCCGCCTGAGCTTGCTCGAACGCGGCGTGGCCTTTGCCATTGCCCATGTACGCGGCGGTGGTGAGCTGGGCGAAGCCTGGTACCGCGCGGGCAAGCAGGAACACAAACACAACACCTTCAGCGACTTCATCGCTTGCGCTGAACACCTGATCGCGCAAGGCGTGACCCGCGCCGACCAGTTGGTCATCAGCGGCGGCAGCGCTGGCGGCCTGTTAATCGGCGCAGTGCTCAACCAACGCCCTGAACTGTTCAAGGCAGCCATTGCCGAAGTGCCGTTTGTCGATGTGCTCAACACCATGCTCGATCCAGACCTGCCGCTGACCGTGACCGAGTATGACGAGTGGGGCAACCCGGAAGATCCCGACGTGTATGCGCGGATCAAGGCTTATGCTCCTTACGAGAACGTCAAGGCCCAGGCCTACCCGGCCTTGCTGGTGGTGGCGGGCTACAACGACAGCCGTGTGCAGTACTGGGAGGCGGCCAAATGGGTAGCCCGGTTGCGGGTCACCAAGACCGACAACAACCTGCTGCTGCTCAAAACCGAAATGGATGCCGGGCACGGCGGCATGAGCGGGCGCTATCAGGGCCTGCGGGATGTAGCGCTGGAATACAGTTTCGTCTTCAAAGTGCTCGGTATCGCATAACACCGCACAGTAGGAGCGGGCTTGCCCCGCGATTGCGGTTTATCTGTCATATCGCATCGCGGGGCAAGCCCGCTCCCACAGAAGCTGAAACTAGTCTGAAGTGGCTTTGCTTTTGCTGTCCTGCGGCGTCAGCCCCGGCAAAGGCTCGTCTCTGGGCGGGGCCGGCACTTTGATTTGTGGCAGCAGTGGTGAGCCCGGACGCGCATCACCCGCACGCGGAATGCTGCTGGGGGTGATCTGCGGGTACGGTGTCGGTGTCGCGGTCCCCGGTGCTCCCGGTACCGGCGCAATCGGTCGCGGCTGCAAGTCAGCGGCCAGCGCCGGTTGCAGGCAGGCCAGGAACAGGATGGCAGTGGTCGGGCAGCGCATGCGCAGTCTCCTTGAAACACCTTCTGACAGGCTACTCTCAAGCACAGCGCTTTGCCTGTCCGAACAGACCACCAGCACGCTAAACTTCACGGTATAACCGTAACAAGCCCGATAAAAGGTAATCCCATGAGTTCCTCATCCTCTGCCGCCGCCACCGCACGGCTCGACCGTATCCTCGCCGACGCCAAGCGCGACAAGGAGATGGGCTATCGCGACAAAGCCCTGAAAATGTACCCGCATGTCTGCGGCCGTTGCGCCCGTGAGTTCTCCGGCAAGCGCCTGAGCGAGTTGACCGTGCACCACCGTGACCACAACCACGACAACAACCCCCAGGATGGCTCCAACTGGGAGCTGCTGTGCCTGTACTGCCACGACAACGAACACTCGCGCTATACCGACCAGCAGTACTTCAGCGAAGGCTCCACCAGCAGCCCGACCACCGCCAAGGCCACACACAACCCGTTCGCCGGGCTGGCCAGCCTGCTGAAAAAAGACTGAGCAAAATCCCCTGCCCCACGCTGGCCGGCAAGCCCGTATAATCGCGTTCTTTTTTGCGAAGGGCCCCGGCACGTGGCGAACAAACGGTATAGCTGCATTGGTCTGTTCAACCCCAAGTCAGCGGAGAACGTCGGTTCAGTGATGCGCGCTGCGGGTTGCTATGGCGTCAACTCGGTGTTCTACACCGGTAAGCGCTATGAACGTGCGCGCGACTTCGTCACCGACACCAAGCGCGTGCACTACGACATTCCGCTGATCGGCATCGACGATCTGCAAAAAATCATTCCCCTGGGGTGCACCCCAGTGGCGGTGGAGTTGGTCGACGGCGCCCGGCCGCTGCCTGAATACACCCACCCAGACCGCGCCATTTACATCTTTGGCCCCGAAGATGGCTCCCTCGACCCAAGCGTCCGAGCCTGGTGCGAAGAAACCATCTACATCCCGACTCAGGGGTGCATGAACCTTGCGGCCACCGTCAACGTGGTGCTCTACGACCGCCTGGCCAAGGGCCTGAACACGCGTTCCGGGCCAAAGTTCAAATAATCAGCGCAACAGTTTGCTCGACAGCACTTCCGACTGGCGCCCCAGCACGTTTTCGCTGAGCTGGATAAACTCTTCGGTGCTCACCGTGCTCAGGCGCATCAGCGCTCGGGTAACGTCGTCCAGTGAGCGCTGGTTGTGAGAGTGCAGGCGGATTTCCCGGTCCAGCGCCTGCAACAGCAATACCCCGCGCGCGGTCACTGCACTGTCAACTTGATCGCCGCGCAAACTGCTGACCTTGGCGCTGCGGCGCTCAAGAGCAGCCAGCAGCGCCTGGTACCGATCTTCAGAGACGCCCCCCGCACGGCGCAGCAATTCAATGGCGTAATACTCATTGATGCTTTCGCCGATCCAGTCACTGGCCTGACGATCATTGATCTGGGCAAACACATGCACCAGTTCCCGCAACAACGGGCTTGAACCGTTTTCACTGACCAGTGGCCGACTACTGTGCAGGTAGATCGAGTGGTGACCGGCCCGCGTGCCACGCCAGAGTTGATCCCGCGCACCAACCAGCAGCAGTTTCGGCGGATTGCGCGGGAACACGGCCTGCAATTGCGGCCAGACGAAAGTCAGCAGGGTCAGGTTATCCAGCCGGCGCATACCCTGCCCTTGGGGGGCGGCCACACTGACCTCAGTCTCGCCCAGGCGCGCACGTCGGGTGCCGATGGTGCCAGCGACCATCCAGCCAGTGGGTCGGTCGAACAAGCGCGAGACGTTGTCGATACGAAATCGTTGTTTGCCAATCCGGGGCCAGGGCGTCTCGACGCTCTTCCAGCCGCTGGGCAGTTCGAAACTCAGGCGGGCGATTAATTCGGTGCCATCTTGCTGATCGAGGTGCGCCGGGGGAACCAGCTCATCACCGCGAAACAGCGCCCACTCAGGGGTGATCCGGGTTTCGTAGCTGCCGTTACTCAGGGGATGCGCCAAATGCACACGGTAGCTCAGCTGGCTCTTGCCCGGTGAGGGGTGCCACTGCCCACGCAAGCCATCGTCCTGCACCTGCCATTGACCGTCGGCTTTAAAGTCGCTGTAAGCACGCTGCTTGCCCAGATCGAAATCCAGGCTGCGCACCGCCGAGCCTTCAGCCAGGGTCACACGGACCTCAGCCTGCTGGCTTTCAGGTAGCAGACGGACGTGATAATCCAGATTGACCTTCTTTGCCCAGGCCGACGAACTGGCCAACAGGCCCAGAGCCAATAGCCAATGGCACTGCACACGCATACAGAAACTCCTTGTTCCCCAACGCGATTTCCAGCGAGTCAGAGCGACTCAGCCGGCGCGAAAAATCAGATAGTCTTCCCAGTCGTCTTCGTCGACGCTGTTCTCGCTCAACATGCGCCCGGACTGGGAAATACGCTGTTTGTGTACCTGTTTGCGGTCGCCACACACCAAATGGTGCCAGTCAGGCAGATCCTTGCCTTCGCTGATCAGGCGGTAACCGCAGGTGGTCGGCAGCCATTTGAACTGATCCGCCTTGCCCGGCGTCAGCTGGATGCAGTCGGGTACCACCTTGAGTCGATTCGGGTAGTCGCTGCACTGGCAGGTTTTCAGGTCCAGCAGTTTGCAGGCGATACGCGTGTAATAGACGCTGTTGTCGTCTTCATCTTCCAGTTTTTGCAGGCAGCACAGGCCACAGCCATCGCACAGCGACTCCCATTCCTGACGGTCGAGCTG
The DNA here is from genome assembly GCF_004353925.1 of Pseudomonas sp. H9. Classification (GTDB taxonomy): domain Bacteria; phylum Pseudomonadota; class Gammaproteobacteria; order Pseudomonadales; family Pseudomonadaceae; genus Aquipseudomonas. Next base: position 327,993 of record NZ_SMOK01000047.1, read on the forward strand.
TTCGAGGGTTTTACGCTTCCAGAAGGAATCGGCGCTGGCAATCATGTAACGGGTGTCCTGTTTCAAAAGAGGCGCCGCAGTGCGGCGGCGCCAGTCTAGGGCGAGTCTTGCGTCAATGCCAGACCGCTTGTCAGGGCCGACACGACACAGTAGTTTGGCCGACGATTGCTTACCCCTTTTCAACCGTTCAGGAACTCACCATGAGTGCTAACCCTCGCGTTGCCGACCATGCCATCGACGATCAGTTCATCCAGCGCTGGTCGCCACGCGCCTTCACGGCCGAGCCGATCAGCGAAGCCACCCTGCTGAGTTTCCTTGAAGCCGCGCGCTGGGCGCCGTCTGCGTACAACTCGCAGCCATGGCGCTTCCTCTATGCACGCCGCGACACGCCGAACTGGGAGCGCTACCTGGGCCTGCTCAATGAGTTCAACCGCAGCTGGGCGCAACACGCCTCGGCGCTGGTGATCGTGATCTCCAAGACCACTTTCGCTGCCCCTGGTTCCAGCGAGGAAAAGCCGGCCCTGTGGCACACCTTCGACACCGGTTCTGCCTGGGGCCACCTGGCCTTGCAAGCGAGTATCAGTGGCTGGCACACCCATGGCATGGCGGGCTTCGACCAGGAACTGACACGCAAAGAGCTGAAAATTCCTGAAGGCTATGCCCTGCATGCCGTCGTCGCCGTAGGCAAACTGGGCGACAAAGCCAGCCTGGCAGAAGCCCTGCAGGCCCGTGAAGTGCCTAGCCCACGCCGTTCGCTGAGCGAACTGGCGGCTGAGGGTGACTTCACCTTGTAAAATTGATCGCGGGGCAAGCCCGCTCCCACAAAAACCTGTGGGAGCGGGCTTGCCCCGCGATGCTTTCAGCTAATAACCCCGCTGAAAGTCCACTTCCCCACGCAACCCCTGCCCCGTCTCGTACGCCCGCAGATTCTCGACAAACAGCCGTACCATCGCCGCTGGCGAAGTCGGTGCCGAACTGTGCCCGGTCAACAGTAACCCCAAGGCAGTCCAGAACGGATGGCGCGCCGGCAACGGCTCCTGACGGCAGACATCAATCACCGCTCCCGCCAAATGGCCAAGCTTCAGGGCCTCGACCAAGTCACCGTCTACCACGGCAACACCGCGCCCAGCGTTGATAAACAACGCTTCAGGGTTGAAGCGGGCAAACAGCGCCGCATCGTACAGGTCATGCGTGGCTGGTGTATCCGGCAACAGGTTGACCACGTAATCGACTTCGCCTACCAGACGCCCCAACTCGCTGAGCGCCGCTACTTCGATAAACGGCGCCTGCTCACGGGCCTCGCTGGCGATACCGTACAGCTTGACGCCAAACGGCAGCAGAAACTCGGCAACGCTTTGGCCGATGTCGCCGGTGCCGACAATCAACACTCGGCGCCCTTCCAGGCTACGCCCAAGACGGCCATCCCACTTGCGCTCGACTTGGCTGACCAGACGGGCTAACACCTCGCGCTCGTGTCCGAGCATATAGGTCAGCACATACTCGGCCATGACCTGGCCGAAGATGCCGACCGCACGGGTCAGCCGGTAGTCACGCTGCAAGCCTTTAGCCAGCAGCGGGGTGATTCCGGCCCAGGTCGATTGCAGCCATTGTGGCTGGTGACCTTGGCGCAACAAAGTTGCCAGCAAATCGGGCTGGCCCAGCCACACCGGACATTGAGCCGCCTGATCAGCCAGCTCGGCCGAATCTCCACTGGTAAGCACTTCCAGGTCCGGGGCGGCCTCGCGCAGCAGGCGAGCGTAAAGAGCATGATCCTGTTCAGCGATCAAAACACGCATGTTGTTTACAACCTTGGCAGAAACACTGAAGGCCGCCAGAGGCAAAGCCCTGACGGTATCACAGCAAGCAGGCCGGGCTTAGACCGGGTCGTTGCGACGCAGCAGCTCTTCGGGCAGGTGCTCGATGTACTCGTCCTCGGCTGGCGGCATTTGCAGGTGGTAACCCTGCTGCTCAAGGTTTTCCAGCACCTTGGTGATGTCTTCACGGGCCAGTTGGCGCTCAGGGGTGAGGACCAGATCAAAGGCATGCACGGGCTTGCCGAAAAATGGCAGCAACCCTTCTGGTACGCGCTCCAGGCCGTCAGCCTTGAGCACGTAAAGGTACATTTCGTTCTTGCGGGGGCTCTTATAGATCGAGCAGATGCGTTTCATTGCGGTTCTCCAGCGCTGTCCAGGCAGTCGAGCAGCGCTTGCCCCATACGTTCACGGCGCCAGCCGCGCAACGAATCGGGTAGTTGATAAGGCCCAGAGGGATAACCACTCTTGAGCAGCGACTCAAGGATCTTCTTGCGCAGCATCAGCTCAGGCGCAATGCCCAGGCGCTCGGCCTCGGCTTGACCAATGGCACGCAGTTGTTTGAGCACAGCCGAGGCTTCAATCGGCAGCGGCTCGGGCACAGCCGGTGGCCATTGTGCTGGTGGCAGACTGGCGGCCTGCTTGATCAGTTCCAACAGGAACTCACCGTCCTGACGAATGGTACGCGGGTGCATGTCTTCGATTTTCGCCAGCGCTGACAAAGAGTCCGGCTGGGTTCTGGCCATCGGCCACAAGGCGTTTTCGCGCAGGATCCGGTTGCGCGGCAGGTTGCGGGAACGGGCTTCGCGCTCACGCCAGGCGCACAATTCACGCAACACCGCCAACTGCGCACGGGAGAGCTTCCAGGCCAGCTTGGCGTCACGGTACAGCTCGTAGGGATCGGTTTCCCGACGCAACTGAGCGACCAGTTCGGCGCCATCTTCGAGCACCCAGGCGTTTTTATCGTCCGACAGTTGCGGACGCAGGCGTTCGTAAAGCTCGGCCAGGTGCACGGCATCTTCTGCCGCGTAACTGACCTGAGTTTCCGACAGTGGGCGCTGCAGCCAGTCAGAACGGGTTTCACCCTTGGGCAGCTCGATACCGAGCACTTCCTGAACCAGGCGCGAATAGCCCATGGAGAAGCCCAGGTTCAGGTAGCCGGCAGCCAACTGTGTGTCGAACAGCGGCGCTGGCAAACTACCAGTCAGGCGCGACAAGACTTCAAGGTCTTCGCTGCAGGCGTGCAGCACCTTGATCACCTGAGTGTCTTCCAGCAACTCAGCCAATGGCTGCCAGTTGCCGATGCGAAGGGGGTCGATCAGGAAAGCACGCGCTCCGTCGCCGATCTGGATCAACCCGGCAATCGGATAAAAGGTTTCAACCCGCATGAACTCGGTGTCGACGGCCACGAAGGGCAGTTGGCGCCATTGCAGGCAGTGTTCGGCCAGGCTGCTGTCGTCGCAAATCCAGTGAATATCGATGGCCACAAGGCTCTCCCACAAACAATGGCGCGCAGTATATACGGCGTAGGCCGTTGCCGGTAAATCTGTGGGAGACGCTCTCAACCACCTCGCAGCGCGGTTCAGGCCCGCTTTGCTAACGTCGGCCGGCAACGGGCGAACATGTCTAATTGTTGATCGTAGACCGCTGTACGCACCTGCAACAGGCCGAGCATGGAATGGAACAGGTTGTCCTGGCTCAGCGGTTTGTCACGGACCAGGTTCAAACAATCAGTGTCGACCCCGAACTCCTGGCGATAGCTGTCGGAGAACCATGCCAGCATCGGAACGTGTTTCTGTTGCTCCGGCGCCAGCATATACGGCGTGCCATGCAGGAACAGGTTGTACTCACCCAACGACTCGCCGTGGTCAGAGAGGTACAGCATGGCGGTGTCGACCTTGTCCTGCTTGCTGCGCAGGATATCAATCAGCGAGGCCAGCACATGGTCGGTATAAACCAGGGTGTTGTCGTAGGCATTGATAATACTTTGCTCACTGCACTGGTTCAGCGCATTGCTCGGGCACACGGGGGTGAAGCGCTCATATTGCATCGGATAGCGCTTGAAGTATTCCGGGCCGTGGCTGCCCATCTGGTGCAGAACCAACACCGTGTCTTGTTGCAGGTTATCAATCATCGAGGCCAGGCCTTGCAGCAAGATCTCGTCATGACACTCGCTGTTGGTACACAGCGCCGAATCCTTTGTATTACTGACATCTTCAAATTGCACACGGTCGCAAGTGCCCTTGCAGCCTGATTGATTGTCACGCCAGTGAACACTCAAGCCCGCATGCTGCAACACATCCAGCAGCCCTTCCTGACTCCTGGCTTTGCTGGCCTGATAATCCTTGCGGGTGAAACCCGAGAACATGCAGGGCACCGATACTGCTGTTTCAGTGCCACAGGAGTGAACATCACTGAATGCGATCAGGCCTTGTTCTTTGCTCAATTGCGGTGTGGTGTCACGGCTGTAGCCCAACAACCCGAAGTTCTGTGCCCGGGCACTCTCGCCCACCACCAGCACGGTGAGTGACTTACGTGTGTGCTGCTGCCAGGCCGGGTCACGTTGGGCGTCTTCACCGATCTTGGTAAAGGGCTTGGCCGCAGTGCCAAGCTGTTCACCGACATAACCAATTGAGGCACCCACCACGTTACTCGGCACCAACATCAGGCGAATCTCATGGTGGTTGCGAAACAGCGAAGCCAGGCCCTGGTAATTGAGCAATGCCACCGCACCAAGTAAGGCGATACAGGCAACACTGGCAATCAATTTACCGAGTAATTCGCGGTGCCATACGCGAAAGTTAATCGGTGCCTTATAGAGCAAAAAAGACGGAACAACACCTAATAATAAAACATAGATACCCAGTTTCAGAGAGAGCAAATCACGCACTTCAGCCGGGTTAGTCTCGGCGGTATTGCGCAACATACCCACATCTATCAAAACACCGTATTGATTCATGAAGTAAGCAGCACCAGCACCGGCTACAAACAACACCACCAATACCGGCTTGAGCACTCGACGGAACGCTACAAAGGTCAACACCAGGTTGAAGGCGCAGAAGATCAGCACAGCAAATGCCAAGCGTAGCAAAAGGCCTGAGAAACCGGGCTCGACAATGCCAGACAAGTGATTCCAAAGTACCGAGTTATACGCAACCAGCAGATACAAACTGGCAAACAACGTAACCCATTCGGCCCGCAGTGGTTTGATCTTCAAGATGATGCTCGCTTGGTAATTATTCGTTGAGCGCACCGTTGCGGCACACTTCTTTTACCCAGCGAACGTTAATTAGACTTGCATCAATTTTTTGTGAAAAAGACGCCAACATTTAGTGGGCTGACGCCTATTTCTTCATTACATTTTTTTCACATTAGTTATGCCTACAACACTAACCAGGCAAGTGCAGTTTCGAATAAGCATCCCGATCAATATCCAGCACCTCGACACACAGCTGAATATCCACCCCCGCTGTGCCTGGAACCTCCTCGTTGAGCACCGCCAACAGGCTGGCCGACAATTGCCGCTTCACTTCAGGAGAACGGCCACTGAGGATCGCCAGTTTGATATGGGCAAAAGCCCGCTCGCTCATCGCCGTGCCCACCCGGTAACTGGCCAACGCCACGGCGCGGCTTTTGATATCCAGTTCATCGGCAAATTGACCGCTGCCAACCAAGGCATGGTTCAGGCGTAACAGCAGGCGCTCGACGTTCAGTGCAGGCAGGTTTTCACTGTATTCCACGTGTAGATGAGGCATTGCAGGGGCCTTGGGCTCAGAAATGTTGCAACAGACTACCTCAACCACGAAACCCGACAAACACGGCTATTCTCATAGTTCACGACTTCCACCCCAAACCCCGAGAGGTGAAGAAATGCCGGCCAAGCACGATCTACTCGCAGACCTGGGCATCACCAAGGATGCGTTCGACGCCAAGAAGAAATCCGACTCACGGTTGAGCGAGTTGTGTGACAAGTACAACACCATCGATGCCGAAGTACTCAAGGCAGAATCAAGCAGTGCCAGTGATGATGAGATTACGGTGCTGCGAAAAAAACGCTTGCTGATCAAAGACGAGATTGTCGCCCACGTAAAACCCTGACACCCCTGTTCTCTGTAGGAGCGGGCTTGCCCCGCGACACGGTTTGTCTGGCACACCGCGTCGCGGGGCAAGTCCGCTCCCACAATGGCTTACGACCTGGCCCAGACCACCGGGAACCAGTCTTCACGCATCCGGTCACCGGTGTTCAGGCCGATTCCCGGAAATGGCGGCGAGGTACGACCCGGTCGCTGAATGTAACGCACGTCATCACCCATAAAGCGTGTTGAAAACGCTCGCCGACGGTTGCCACCGGTATTACCAGCCGCGCCGTGTACGGTACGGAAATCGAAGACCACCGCATCACCCGGTTCAAGCTCAGGCGAGAGAATCTCATACTCGCCGTTCTCCACGTCTGGCATGTCCATGAACACGCTTTCACCGGAGCCGGCATCCGTCGCACCGTAAAAATCCTTGTTACTGGCCCAACTTTTCGGCCGCACCGGCTTGGGCCAGCGATGCGAACCCAGCACCACACTCAAGGTGTTGTGGCGAGTCACCGGATCCAGCGGAATCCAGTAACTGGCCGTCTGCAAGCCATCGACACAGTAGTAAGGCAAATCCTGGTGCCAGGGCGTCGGCTTGGAGGTGCCAGGCTCCTTGACCAGAATATGTTCATGGAACACCTGCACTTCACGCGATTGCATCAGCTCACCGGCAATCGCCGCCGCCGGAGAATTGAGCACAAAGTCGGTGAATGCCGGAATACGCTGCCAGTTGCAGTAGTCTTCAAAGAAACGCCCGCCTTCCCCGCTACCGACGTTCTCGATGGCAAAGGCGCTGGGCGCGGCCAGGTTCTGTTCGAAGCCTTCGCGCAAACGCTCGATCCAATCGCTGAAAACGCCGCGTAATACGATGGCTCCATCACGTTGAAACTGTTCGATATCGGCTTTCATCGGGGGGCAGTCCTCTCTTGTTGTAGTGAACAAAAGTATTGGACGCCGGCCTTTGCCCGGTAAACGACACTTTGCCTATTCACCACTATCAGCATTCTGTATGGCCACCCTTATTGTCAGGCCCGGCAATTGGCCGGTTAATAGCCCTGCCTGTCTCCTTCGGCGCCTTGCCACTGAACAATAAGAACAATGAGGAGTTACCTGGGATGAACGATAACAACACCGTCCTGCGGCGGGGTTTGAGCACCCGTCATATCCGCTTTATGGCACTCGGTTCTGCGATTGGTACCGGGCTTTTCTATGGCTCCGCCTCGGCGATCAAACTGGCAGGGCCTTCGGTACTGCTGGCTTACTTGATTGGTGGTGCGGCCATTTACATGATGATGCGCGCCTTGGGCGAGATGGCTGTGCGCAATCCGGTATCAGGTTCCTTCGGCCAATATGCAAGTCAGTACCTGGGACGCTTTCCAGGCTTTTTAACCGGCTGGAGTTATGCCTTCTCCATGCTGGTGGTGTGCCTGGCAGACGTCACCGCCTTCGGTGTTTACATGGGCTTCTGGTTCCCAGAGACGCCACGCTGGATCTGGGTACTGGGCATCGTGTTTTTCATCGGCGCCTTGAATCTATGCAGCGTCAAAGTGTTCGGCGAGATGGAATTCTGGCTGTCGCTGCTGAAGGTTACCGCGATTGTGTCGATGATTCTGGCTGGGGCCGCCGTGCTGATGTTCGGCATCCAGTTGGGTGGCTCTGGCGAGACACTGGCCACGGTCAGCAACCTGTGGAGCAACGGTGGTTTCTTCCCCAATGGCTTGAGCGGCATGATTGCCTCGTTCACGGTGGTGATGTTTGCCTTCGGTGGGGTCGAGATGATCGGCATCACCGCTGGTGAAGCCAAAGACCCGCAACGCGTCATTCCGAAAGCCATCAACTCGGTGCCACTGCGCATTCTGTTGTTCTACGTGTTCACCTTGTTCGTGCTGATGTCGATCTACCCCTGGACCCGCATCGGCAGCGAAGGCAGCCCCTTCGTGCAAATCTTCAGCGGCCTGGGCATCGAATCGGCGGCCACTTTGTTGAACATCGTGGTGATTTCGGCGGCAGTGTCGGCGATCAACAGCGATATATTCAGTGCTGGGCGCATGATGTACGGCATGGCCCAGAACGGTCAGGCACCGGCCGGTTTCTCGCGCCTGTCGCGCTTTGGCGTACCGTGGATGACCGTGGTGGTGATGGCGATCGCGCTGCTGTTCGGTGTGTTGCTCAATTACCTGGCGCCCCAGAACCTGTTCTTGATCCTCGCAGCGGTGGTGACTTTCTCGATTGTCTGGGTGTGGTTGATGATCTTGCTGTCGCAAATGGTCATGCGCCGTGGCATGAGTACTGACGAAGTGGCCAAACTGCACTTCCCAGTGCCCTTCTGGCCAGTAGGCCCTGCCTGCGCGGCACTGTTCATGCTGTTCATCTTCGGTGTGCTGGCCTGGTTCCCCGATACCCGCATGGCCCTGTACGTTGGCATCGGTTGGTTGGTGCTGCTGTCGGTGGGCTACTGGATGTGCATTGCACGCAAAGGCAAAGCACTGCTGCCTGCAGCTGATCCGGCAAGCTGAGTCACACCGCAAACTGCTCGCTTGCCCAGTCGAGAAATGCCTGCGCCGCAGCAGACGGGCGCATGGCACTGGACTGGGCCAACACCACTGGCTGTGGGCTTACGCTTTCGAGCAACGGCCGACAGGCCAGTGGTTTGCCGTCATAGCTGCAATCCCCCACCGGTCGCGTGCACGACAACGCCACGCCATAACCATGGGCGACCAGCCCACGCTGCATCTCGAAGGTTTGGGTCAACTGCGTCGTTGCCGGCTGTAAGTCGTGAGCCCAGAACAGCGACAGGAAGTACTCCCGGGTTCTGGCGATGTCTTCGAGAATCAGGCATTCGCCAGCCAGATCGACCAGCGAAACCTTCTCTTGCAATGCCAACGGATGATCGGCCGGCAGTAACGCATAAGGCGCCAACTGCGCCAGCACGCGTTTTTCAATCGGCGAGTCGAGCCCCACATCGTAAGTCAGCGCCAGCTCTGCCTTGCCGTCGCTCAGGCGGCGATTGACTTCGGCCAGGTCGGCTTCGAACAGGGTGATGGTGACGTCTGGATGACGCTGACGAAAGCCGCTCAACAAACGTGGTGCGTAATACGGGCCGAGGTCCTGGAAACAGATCAGGCTCAAGGCTCCACGCACCGGCGCCTGCTCCTGGCTGTTACCGCTGATGGCAGTCGCCAGGTTGAGCATGTCGCGCGCCTGCTCCAGCAGTTTGCGCCCGGCCGGTGTCAGTTCCAGGCCACGGCTGACCTGACGGTGAAAGAGCTTTTCACCCAGAGTCGCTTCCAACTGCGACAACGCCAGCGACACCGATGGCTGAGAGATGTGTTTGGCACGCGCCGCAGCGCTGACGCTACCTTGCTCGGCGGCGGCTACGAAGTACTCCAACTGACGCAAGGTAAAGCCAATCATCGCAAAGCCCCGACAGCAGGTTGGACATTCGCGGGGCAAGCCCGCTCCCACAAAAGCCTGTGCCTGTGGGAGCGGGCTTGCCCCGCGATCAGCGGATTACCGATCCTTCACCGCCTCCGCCGGAGGCTCATTGCCTTGGGCACTGCCCCAGATCTCTGCATCGATCTTCCCCTCAAGCTCCGGGTAATCCTTGGCGTTGAATTCCGGCGTACCCACCGCGTTCTGGGCGAAGTAATCGCGGGTCAGCTTGATCACCACACCCGACAGCAAGCAGATGGCAATCAGGTTGATGGTCGCCATCAGGCCCATTGCCGCATCAGCTGCATCGAACACGGTGGCCACACTTTCGTAAGCGCCCCAGACCACCATCAACAACGCAGCACTGCGCAGCACAGTCAGGCCCAGGCGCGTGTTCAGTTTCAGGTACACCATGGCGTTTTCGGCGTAGGTGTAGTTACCAATGATGGAGGTAAAGGCAAAGAAGAAAATCGCGATGGCAATGAAATACTGCCCAGCCCAGCCGATGTGCTCGTTCATGGCCGCTTGCGTCAGTGGCGTGCCGGTCATCTCAGGCCCTGGCACAACGCCGGACAGCAGAATCATGACAGCGGTAGCAGTACAGATCAGCAAGGTATCGATGAACACGCCCAGCGCTTGCACGAACCCTTGCGAAGATGGGTGATGCGGATTGGGGGTTGCCACAGCCGCAATGTTCGGCGCCGAACCCATGCCCGCCTCGTTGGAGAACAATCCGCGCTTGACGCCGTTAAGCAACGCCCCGGCTACACCGCCGACCGCCGACTCCAAGCCGAAGGCACTTTTGACAATCAGCATCAGCACCCCAGGCACTTCACTGATATTGGTGATAATCACATAGACCGCTACCAGCAAGTAAGCTCCGGCCATGAACGGCACGATCCACTCAGCAATACGCGCGATCTTCTTGATGCCGCCGAAAATCACCAACCCGGCCAGCACGGCCACAACCACACCGGTGGTCAGCTTGGGCACGCCAAACGCGCCCAGGGTCGCATCGGCAATGGAGTTGGCTTGCACCGCACCAAACACCAGGCCAAAAGCGATGATCAAGCACACCGAAAAGATCACCGCAGCCCAAGGCGCGTTTAATCCTCTGGCGATGTAGAACGCCGGGCCACCACGATATTCCCCATTGCTGTTGCGTACTTTGTACAACTGCGCCAGGGTGCTTTCGGCATAGGCAGTTGCCATACCTAACGAAGCCACCACCCACATCCAGAACACTGCACCCGGTCCACCGAGGGTAATGGCTACGGCTACACCCGCAAGGTTACCGGTGCCGACCCGCGACGCCAGGCTGGTACACAACGCCTGGAACGGCGTGATGCCACTCGCATCATTGGCCGGAGCGCGCAGTACCGAGCGGAAGAACTCGGGCAAATGGCGAAACTGAATAAAGCCCAAACGAACTGTGAAGTAGATACCTGCAGCCAGCAGGCCATAGATCAGGACATACCCCCAGAAGAAGGTATTGAGTGCGTTGATCACGGCGGTCATTGTCTGTTCCCAAATCAAGCGCAGGGCCGGTAAAAGGCCCTGCTCAGTCTGTAAAGCACCGGCGTCAGCAGACGATCCGTGCCTTTTTCAATGTGGAAGGCCTGTCACAACGGGAGACGCCCACTGTTTCAGCAAAGCATTACGGCACCACCGGCTGGGTGATGAATGAGGTCGATTTTACCAAGCGCTGTACGACCAACTCACATAAGGGCATGTATGGGTCGTACGCTGTAGGTGGGCATAGTAGCAGAACTCGCCGCCACCTTCCTGACGGGGCTTGTTGCAGAATCCCACAGGCTCAACGCGATAGTGGCCGGGGAATGGCACAGGGTATGTAAGCTTAAACTGATCATTGCGTAGGAACTTGCGATGAACCCAAACGCTTAGGGTGATTTTCCATCACCCGCTAGCACTAGAGTCCATCGCAAACATGCCTGACTCGACGGTGTTACCGCGTACCACGCTGGCGCAACGCCGAAGGCATGAAGTAGGCGTCTTCAGGGATCGGCTGGGAGAAATCCACCGTCTGCTGTTCTTCGTTATCCAGGTTCTGCACGTAGTAACGACGTGCCTGCAGATCATGGAAGACGTCCAGCGAACTCCAGGTAGTCGGCAAGTCGTAGAAGTTCTTCAGGTAGCCCATCGACACCCGCCACAACTGCCCACGACCGTCATACTGGTCTACCAGTGCTGCGCCCCAGCTGTCTTCGTCGAGAAACAGCACGCGCTTGGAATAGATGTGCCGCGATCCGGCTTTCAGCGTGCCTTCGACTACCCATACCCGATGCAGCTCATAGCGGGTGTGCTTGGGATTGAGGTGCCCCGGCATCAGCAGATCGGCGTACTTCACCTCAGGGCTTGAAACTTTGTAGTTGTTGTACGGAATGTAAATCTCTTTTTTACCCACCAGCTTCCAGTCGTAACGGTCCGGTGAGCCGTTGAACAGGTCAGTATCGTCTGCTGTACGCAAACCGTCTGACGAGGCAATCGGCGTGTCGTACGCCAGGTTCGGCGCGCGTCGCACACGACGCTGACCGGCATCGTAGATCCAGGCCTGACGTGGCTCGGCGATCTGGTCCAGGGTTTCATGCACCAGCGTTGCACCTCCGGCCAGCCGCGCCGGGCTCTTCACGAAGGTCAGGTAGTAGAACAGGATGTTTTTCAGGTCAGCGTACTGCCCACCCGGGCGATAGTAATTGAACATCCCTTCCTGTTGCGCGGTCACCAGCGCAAAACTGCCGTTGCGCTGCACCGGCGCTTCGGAAGCTCGCCGCACGACATAGATGCCACGATAACGGGTGATGTGGTTCCACAACGCTTCGACGCCATCTTTAGGGATCGGGAACGGTACGCCGCCATAAGCGTCGCTGAAGCCGTTACCCCCCTCCAGCAGCTTGGCCGACGTGGCGTTCTTGAAGGTGTTGTCGTACAACCACTGCGGGGCCGAGCCGGAACGGCGGCTAGGGTATACCGGCATCTGGAAGGTGTCGGGGTAGCTGTTGAACAGCGCAATCTGCCCGGCACTCAACTGGTCTTTGTACTGCTCCAGATTGGCCTTGGTAATCGTGAACAACGGCTTGTCGGCGGCAAAGGGGTCGATATGGTGTTTGCCCGGCACATAACCTGCCGGCGCCTGGGTGATACCGCCGTCCCAGGCTGGGATGGTACCGGCAGCGTTACCCGCACGCTCGGCGCCCAATGGCGTCAGGGTGGTTTTCAGTTGCTCGGCCTGCTGGGGCGAAACCGCCGCCAGCGCCCCGCCAGCCGCCAGGCTCAGGACCAGCGCCAGGCCGGTCTTGAGCAGTCGTGGTGTGTGAAGCATGAACGTTCTCCGAATTGAAACCGGACCGCAGGCCTTAAAGCCGGCGCTCACAGGAAGTACTTGAGGTTGAAGCCAACGTTGTCACGGTCACGTATGGTGTTGTTCTGGCCACCACCGAAGAACTCGGTGTACTGCAACTCGGCCTCCAGCTTGTTCTGGTAGTTGGCCTTGACCCCCAGGGTGTAGGCCTTGCGCCCCTCAATGATGTTGCCCGCCTGATAGCTGTTACCTTCAAAGTCTTCCTTGTAGACAACATAGGGCGAGACGTTGACCCCGGCATACACGTCGTTCCAGGTACCGTTGAACATCGCCGTATAGCTGTAGGAGTTGCGATTGACCTGGTCGCCACGCTCACCGCCAGACACATAGGAATAGTTACCGCTACCGGCGTAATAACGGTTGCTGCCGTCATAGGCGGTGTATTGCAAGCTGCTGCCGCGCAAATGCTCGGACGCTACCTCGAACACGCCGAAGATCGAGTCGAACGACAGGCCGGAGCCAAAGTTGTAGATGCTGCCCAACGAGGCGTTGAAGGCTTCCACTCGTTCAGCGTTGTTGATCTGGCTGTCGAGCTGAACCATCTGCCCACCGACGTTGATGGTCTGGCCGGCTGCGGCGGCGGCAGCGCCATTGGCTAGGTCGCCGATCAGGTCGTTGGTCGCGGCGACTCCGATGGGCAAGTTGGGCCGGTAAGCCAGCTCACCAAACACAGACGCCTGCCCTACCGTGGTGTTGAAGCTGAAGCCGTACATGCGGATGTCTTCAGCGTAACGGCGATGGGCCTGAATGTTGCCCATCACATCAGCGGTCGCCAGACCACCCGCCAGCGCCCCGGCCTGGCTACCGGCCACACCGGCCAGCAGGTTGGCCAGCGCGTTCATGTCGATACCCTGATAACCGCCCAGGTCAGCGGCGATGGTCGGCTCCTTGGCGTGGTAGTTGACCATGTACAGGCCGAACTCGGTGCTGTTGAGTTCTTCGGCAATGTAGCGGAAGGCGAAGCCGAACTGCCCGTCGTTGCGGGCATTGATGTCTTTGCCGATGGTCGCCACCTTCAGCGTAGTGCCGAACGCTGGTGTCACACCGTTGGCATAAAGGCCGGTACTGCCTAGCACCTGCCGGAAGAACGGATCGTTACCCAGCGCGCCATACAGGTCGATAACGTTGCCAAAACCAGGCACCGGTGTGTCCAGGGCGGTGCCACTGAAGTTGTTGTAGGCGGTGTTGCCGCCATCGGCGAACAGGTCGGTTTGGGAGTAGAAGGTACCGACCGGGTCGATACGGGTTTCCTTCCAGTTGGTCTGGTAGAAACTCTCCATCGTCAGGTTGTCAGTCAGGCCGATGTTGAAGCTCACCGCCTCCACTGGCAGCAGCACTTCCTTGACCTCAGCGCCCGGCAAGCGGAACCTGGCCGCGTCCACCGGGTTGGTGGTGTTGATACCACCGCGATAGAACATACCCTCACCCCAGTTGAACACCTGGCGCCCCAGGCGTGCCGTCACCGGCATTTTCGCCACGTCCCAGCTGCCATAGACATAGGCGTCGAGCATCTCGATCCGGCTGCCGGCAATGTCGCGGGTTTCGTCGGTGAAACGGTCGTCCTTGGGGTAGTTCTGGCTCGGTTGCGACGGGTTGTTGTTGCTGTAGTAATCGTTGCGCTTGTCCATCAACTGGGTGTCATAGAACGCGCTGCCGCGCATGAACACACCGTAGTTTTTGTAGTTGGCTTCCAGCTCCGAGGTGATCTTGAACACCTCCGAAACCAACCCGGTGTCGAAGTTACGATTGCCATCGTTGGTGTTGATGTCATCGTTGCTTTTGTCCCGCCCCTGCACCCGCCACAAACGGCCATAAGACAAGGTACTGTCGAATGAGCCGGTGACCTGATTGTCGAGCACACTGAACTCGACGGCGTGAGCCCCCTCTAGTGTGAAAAGCTGCAACGCCCCAGCCAGCCCAACCCCGGATATCATCGCGCCGGATTGGCGTGTTCGAATCCCCATGGTGTGTCCTCCCTTTGCGGATCTTGTTGTTTTTTGTGTCTGGTCAGCGGCTAGGGTGCGGCCTTGCCTGCAGCGGATGGCGCCAGCCCTGCCCGGACATAGATCCGGCTGTGCGCACCAAAATGCTCCAGCAACTCGAACAGCTGCTGGTTGAGTTGTGGGTGGTCGTAGTCTTCGCGCTGTACCTGATTTCCCGCGCTGAAACTGCTGCTGGCAGGTGCGCTGGCCAACCACTGACCGATGACGTCATCAAACGCCGCACCGGCGTCGGCAGACTGAGCGCTGACCACTTCGCGCAGGTAGTCCACTGAATACGGTGGATAGCTGGCGTCTTGCGCGGTATCGGCGTAGGCCTGGATCATCGGATGCACCTGCTGCCCGCTGCGCAACAGGCGATAGAGCCAGGCGGCCTGATACTTCTCCACTTCCATATGCCGCGTGGCGACCCGCTCAATGGCTTCGTGCTTGCTGCTGGCAAAGCCGGCCAGGGCTTTGGCTTCCATCAGCAACATACTCAACAGGCCCACCCCTGGCAGTGGCTTGGCGTGATACGGCTGGGTCAGGTCCTGAACGTGATGCAGGCCCCAGCCGAGAAAACGGTAGCCCCAGT
Source organism: Pseudomonas sp. H9 (assembly GCF_004353925.1). Taxonomy (GTDB): domain Bacteria; phylum Pseudomonadota; class Gammaproteobacteria; order Pseudomonadales; family Pseudomonadaceae; genus Aquipseudomonas. The sequence goes on from NZ_SMOK01000047.1 coordinate 343,271, forward strand.
AGGAATGGCCGGTGGCAAACGCCAGCCGTGCCAGGCCCAGGTATTGGTAGGCACGCCAGTCTGGCCAGCTGCGCTCGAGAAAACCGGCGGCGGCATAGACCACCGGGTTTTCATGAAAAAAGCCCATATGGAACGGCGCCTGCGAGCTGTACTGAAAGCGCTCATCGCCAAAAGGCTGCGGGCCAAAGCCATAGAGCGCCGCCACCTCACCGGCGTTGTCACTGAACAAATTGATGTCGTGACCGTAATCCGGTTCATCGGCGGCGCTGGCCAGTACCGCCAGCGGCGCGACTTTCTCGCCCTCAGCCAACTGAATAAAACGCTGGCGATTCCACGGCGAGAGGGTCTGCTCGACCATCACCTGTTCGGCCTTGAGGTGTTTGCGTTGCGGCAGGTCTTGCCCTGGCAGCGGCTGAATGGCCATCGCCAAATGGATCTCTGGATTGACCCGCAAAGCCATGAGGAAAGCCTGGCGCGGATTGTCACCTGGCATGGCAGGCAGTTTCAGGTTGTCGGGCCGTGGTGGGTATTGGGCAAAGTGCTGGCGGGCGAAGCGCTCCTGCTCGTCCAGTAATTGCACGATGGCAGGGTATTGCTGCGAAAGAAAACGCTCCAGCGGTTCGACTTCAACCAACGCCGCTTCGTGCAAGGCTGGCAGGTTTTGCAAGGCGAGGTAGCTGCCTACCGTATGGTTCGACCAACCCCAGGCAGCAGGTGCGACGCTACAGAGCAGCAGGAGGAGAGTTTTCAGCTTCATGCTTTTGTTCTTATTGGATGTCCTTGAGGGCTGAGCCTAACAACCGGCCCTGCCCCTGACACTGTCCAATGTCGCCAAAAAAACTCTCCAATAGCGCCACGCCGCTGCTCTTTTGGGGAATACGATGCAACTGACAAACCGCCATATCACGGGGCAAGCCCGCTCCTACAGGGCCTGCTGCTACGCTGGGTAGCCGGTGATTTGCCGAATGCTCTGGTACAGCGGCTTGAGCCGACGGTACATGCGCAAGTACACCTCGCTGTACAACCGCTCATACACTTGCTGCGCCTCAGGCTGGGGCTTGAACACTGCCCCCACCCGTGTCATCGCCGCAATCGCGGTAGAAAAGTCGGGATGCAGGCCAAGCCCCACCGCGCAACAAATCGCCGCGCCCAAGCCTGAGGCCTCATACACATGCGGGCGCTCTGCCGGCAGGCCGAAGATATCGGCCGTCAGTTGCATCGCCGCATCGCTCTGTGAGCCACCCCCTGCAACACGTAAACGCGTAATCGACTGTTTCGAGCGTTTCTCCAGCTTCTCCTTGCCCTGACGCAAGGCGTAGGCCAGCCCTTCGAGAATCGCCCGGTAAATATGCGCTCGGGTATGCACGTCACCAAAGCCGATCATCGCCCCCTTGGCCTCCACACCCGGCTCACGAATGCCCGGTGACCAGTACGGCTGCAGCATCAGTCCCATGGAACCTGGGGGCACCGCATTGACCAACTCATCAAACAATTGCTCCGGTTCCAGCCCCTGCTCCTTGGCTTGCTGCATTTCCCGCAGGCCGAACTCATGCTTGAACCAACTGACCATCCAGTAGCCGCGGTAGATCATCACTTCGCAGTTGTATTGGTCCGGTATCGACGCTGGATAGGGAGGAATCAACGGCACGATTTCCAGGTAACGCGAACGTGTCGTGGTAATCGTCGCCGTGGTGCCGTATGACAGGCACACTGTGGACGGGTCAACCACACCTGCGCCCAGCACCTCACACGCCTTGTCGGCCCCTGCAGCGATCAGCGCAATCCCCTCGGGAATGCCAGTAGCCCGGCTCGCTTCGGCGCTGATATGGCCCAGGGTTTCGCCGGGTTTGAGCAGTGTCGGCAATTGCTCCGGGCGCACCGCCAGCGCTTGCCATTTCCAGTCTTTAGGTGCGGCCCAGCGTAGTCGTTTGAAATCGAATGGCAGGTAGCCCACGCAACAACCCACCGAATCAACGAAACGCCCGCACAGGCGATGGGTGAGAAAACCCGAGAGCAGCAAAAACTTGTCGGTCGCGGCCCACACTTCGGGCTGGTGTTGGGCGATCCAGTTGGCTTCGGCCTGAGCGCGAAAGTAATCCACGGTGCCCTGCGCACCAACCAGTTTGAACAACCATCCCCATGGCCCTTTGATCCCACCCTCAACTTCGGCCTGACGCTGATCGAGCCAAAGAATGGCTGGACGCAGTGCTTTGCCCTGGGCATCGACGTTGATCACCGTGCCGCGCTGGGTGGTCAGTGACACGCCTACGATCTGCGAACGATCAATGTCGGTTTGTTGCCACAACAGCTGGCAAGCTTCCCCCAGCTTGGCCCAGTAATAGTCCGGATCTTGCTCGGCCCAGCCGGGATGAGGCGACGTGTAGGCCTGCAACTCGACTTTGCCCTTGCCCAACAGGTTGCCCTGCAAATCGAACAGCAAGGCGCGCACGCTTTGGGTGCCATTGTCGATTGCCAACACATAGCGCTTATTCTTGTCGTTATCCATGGAGCTCTCTTCAATGGGCATTAGTGCGTGGCGTCCGGCAATCCGTGGTGGCGTTGCCACAAGTCCCGATAGCGCTGTTCTTCGGTTTCCCAGCGTAGGTCGTCCCAACCAAGGCGTGGCTGGCACAGCTCACGGATGGCTGGCAGGTAGTCTTCTGCCCCTCGGGCTAATACCAGGCCGATACGGCTGCGGCGCAACAGCAAGTCATCCAGATGCAGCACCAGTTCTGCTTCACAGGCAAACGCCAGCTCTGCCCACAAAGCGTCGCTGGCACCAACCGTTGCGCAGCCCAACTGCTCCAGCAACTGTGCCAGGCGTGGCAAGTCTCGACCGTGGCGCCCGGCAAGGCGGCGCCATTGACTGCTGCTGAGCCCGGCAATCGGCAGCATCGGCGCGGCAGCAAACACCGGCGCACCGTCGTCACTGACGTCACGGCCAAGCATCTGCGCACAGGCCTTGAGGACTTCCAACGCCTGAGGCCGGAAGGTGGTGAGCTTGCCACCGGCCAACGTCACGCAACCCGGCTCGATCCACAGCACATGCTCACGGGTTTCATTGGACGGCGTGCCCTGCCGTGCCTCATCAGCACTGCCCACCACCGGGCGAACCCCCGACCAGGTCGACAGCACATCGCTGGCCACTACTTCGGCCTGAGGAAACTGTTGGGCGCAGGCGGCCAGCAGGTAATCGAGCTCTTCGCTGCTGATACTTGCGCTGTGGTCCAGATCTTCCGTGTGGTCCAGGTCCGTGGTGCCCACCACCGTGGCGCCTTCCCAGGGAAACACGAACACCGGTCGACGATCGCGCGCATGCAAAAAGGTGAAGGCCTGTGCCACCGGTAAGCGCCAGCCCGGCAACAATAGGTGACTACCACGCAAAGGCCGCAATTGATGGTGCCCGTCGTTCGGGCGCAGGCGTTCGGCCCAAGCGCCGGTGGCTACCGCCAGCGTGCGACACTGCAGTTGCAAGCACTCGCCGCGCTCGACGTCTTCAATCGTTACGCCACAGACCCGACCACTCTCACGCAACAGCTGCTGAACGCGCACACCATTGATCGCCAGTGCGCCGTCTGCGCGGGCCTCAGCCAACACGCGCATCACCAGCCGCGCGTCATCGGTCAGAGCATCGACAAAGCAGGTACCGCCCAGCAGCTTGTCCTGCTTCAACCCCGGCGCCATGAAACCCAACTGTTGCGCACTATGAAATCGGTGGTTGCGGCGCCCGGCAAGCGCGTCGTACAGCGTCAACAGCCCACCGAAGACACGGGGCCCGGGAAAACCGCCACGGTAGTGCGGCATCATGAAACTCGCAGGTTCCACCAGCCCCGGCGCTTCATCGAGCAGGCGCTGGCGTTCGTGCACCGAGTCGCGGGTCAGGCGCCACTGCCCCTTGGCGATATAGCGCAAGCCACCATGGACCATCTTCGACGAGCGGCTGGAGGTACCCCAGGCAAAATCGCGCTGCTCCAGCAACAAGCAGCGCCAGCCACGACGGGCGGCTTCACGCAGGATCCCGGCACCACTGATACCGCCGCCGATGACGATCAGGTCCCAGGTTTCGCCTGCCAAGGTTAGCAGTACCTGCTGGCGCCATGCGGCATTCCAGTCTTGGCCCATGCCGTCACTCCTGCAACAGGGTGCCGGGATTGAGGCGCCCGGCGGGGTCGAAGTGCTGGCTCAGCACCTGTAAGGTTTGCAGCGTCAACGCGCCTTTCTCGCGCAGCAAATACGGCGCGTGGTCTTTGCCCACGCCATGCTGGTGACTGATAGTGCCGTGGTTGTCGACGATGGCCTGGCTGGCCGCGTGCTTGAGTGCCTGCCAGCGTGCCAGCGTGGCGGCATAACTGGCTGCCGGGCGGAACACGTAGGTGGTGTAGATGCTCGACCCTTCACCGTAAACGTGAGACAGGTGGGTGAACACATGCACCTGCTCGCCTTCCGCTGCCAGGCCGTCGCGCAGGCTGCTTTCGATGCGGTTGAGCAGGTTGTCGACATTGCTCCAGTCGGTGGCGGTTTCCAGTGTGTCGACCACATAACCGGCATTCCACAGATTTTCGCGCAGATAAGGAAAACGAAAACGGTTCTGTGCCCATTTCTTGCCCAACAGGGTGCCGGTGAACACACCGCCAAAGGCCTTCAGGTGCTTGCGCGCCTGGCGCAGCGACAGCGCGTTCTGTTGACGGTTGCCAGTGACACCGAAGGTCAGCAGGCACTTGCCACTGCCCGCACCGCGCAGGGCCAGGTATTTCTCCAGCCAGGCAATCTGCTGTGGATGCCCGGCCAGGGCCAGTTGCGTTTCAGTTTCCACGGCGTTCGACAGGCGCAGCATCGACAGCGGTACGCGGGCCTGGGCCAACTGGCGGATGGCCTGCAGGGCACGGTTCCAGTCAGGCAGGAACACCCCATAGAAACGCTCATCTGCAGGCAGTGCACTGACCCGGACCTTGACCTCGGAAATGATCCCGAAGCGCCCTTCACTGCCCAACACCACTTCGCGCAAGTCCGGCCCGGCAGCCGACGCCGGAAAGGTAGCGATCTCCAGCGGGCCAGCGAATGTCTCCAGGGTGCCACCGGCGAACAACTGCTCGATGCGCCCATAGCGCAACGACTGCTGCCCACTGGAACGGCTGGCTACCCAACCGCCCAGCGTCGACAGCTCCCAGGACTGCGGGAAATGCCCAAGGGTGTAGCCTCGGGCCCGCAACTGGCTTTCCACTTGCGGACCGGTGGCGCCGGGGCCGAAGGTGGCCAGCAAACTCTGCTCGTCGAGGTCGAGCAAGCGGTTCATATGGGCCAGGGAGACGGTAACCACCGGACGCGTAGAGGTCGGCGGGTTAATGTGCCCGGCCACCGAGGTGCCACCGCCGTAAGGAATCAGGCACAGGTCATTGTCGTGGGCGAGCGCCAGCAACTGACGGATCTGTTCGGCCGTCTGCGGAAACGCCACCGCATCGGGGTAATTCCCCAGCCGCCCTTCACGCAGCGCGAGCCAGTCAGGCAAACTCTGCCCGCGCGCATGCAGCAAACGGTCATGGGTATCCACGCTGTACAGCGGGTGCTGCGCCAGCCGCGACGCCGGAACCCGCGCTAGCGCCTCGTCCAGCGAAGCATCGGGCAGCGCACTACCTGCCCCCACCCGCGCGGCGAGAAACCCCGCGCCCTGGGCCGGCAGTTCGACCACCGTAGTTGCATCCCCCCAGCCGTTCCAGCGTCGCATGCCTGTGTCCTTTTACGGTTCTTATTTGGTTACAGTTATGGCGCCTATAGTAGCCAGTTGCTTCGAGCTGTCACGGTCGCATCCGGCCAGCCGAAGTAGCCAATTGAGCCAACCCGCACGCGATTGCATGGCATTTACTTTGTGGGTGGTTTCACCTTACCTTTCAGGGCCTTCACCTGCGCCAGCCTGCCTCGATCAAAGGAACCCGATCATGCAATCCCTTGGCTACACCTCAGTGCCGCCCCTGCTCAAGTATGTGCGCCAAGCAGAACAACTGGGCCTGGCCATTGAACCGGCGTTAGCGGTGGCCGGCTTGCAGGCGCAACAGTTGAGCGACAACAGCCTGCGCCTGCCAAGTGAAGTCCATGAACACCTGCTCGACTACTTCTGCGAACATTCCGGCGACCCGTTGTTTGGCCTTAACTCGTCGCGTTTCGTGCTGCCCAACTCCTGGAGCGTGCTGGGCTACATCACCATGAACTGCGCAACGCTTGGTGATGCAATGAATCGCATCATGCCATTCGAAAAACTGGTGGGCGATATGGGTGTCAGCCGCGCTGAACTGCAAGGCGAAGAGGTGCACCTGATCTGGGCCTGCCGCCACCAACGCCCGCGCATCCGCCGCCACCTGGTGGAAAACGTGCTGGGTTCCTGGCTGCAATATGCGCGCTGGATCGCCGACACCCACCTGTCTCCCGCAGCGGTGTGGCTCGAACATGCGCAGCCGGCAGGCACCGAACGGGCTCACTATGAGCAGTTCTTCGATTGCCCAGTGCTGTTCGAGCAGCCCTACTCGGCGCTCATTGTGCCCGTGCCTTATTTGCAACTGCCCTTGCGTCAGGCTGATGCGCACTTGCTGCGCACCTTGGAAGAACACGCCTTGAGCTTGATGGCCACGCTTGAAGATGCGTCGCTGGAACAACGCGTGAAGAGCGTCCTGCGCCAACTGCTCAAAGAAGGCCTGCCGCGCAAAGAACAAGTGGCGGAGCATTTCGCCGTATCGGTACGCACCCTGCAACGCCAACTGCATCAGGCCAATACCTCGTACCAGCAGATCCTCGACGGCCTGCGCCAGGAACTGGCCGAACACTACTTGCTACACAGCACCTTGCCGATCCAGGACATCGCCCAGTACCTGGGCTTTACCGAACCGCGCTCGTTTCACCGAACATTCAAAAGCTGGCGTGGCATGCCGCCGGGAGAGTTTCGACAGACGTATCGGGAGCCGACTGGCTAATCTGTGCGGTGTTCATTCATGCACCTGATTGCTCAGCGAGTATGCCCGAGCGCTGCGCAGCCGCCACCAGTGCCCGCTCCACTAACGTTGCAAAATCACCCGCCTGAAATGACGAGATAGCAGCCTCTGTGGTCCCGCCAGGCGAGGTCACCCGACGGCGCAACTCAGCAACCTCAATATCGCTGTGCATAGCCATGTGAGCCGCTCCCAGCGCCGTTTGCAGGCTCAGTTGCATTGCTGTCTGACGAGGTAGTCCGAGCTTTTCTCCGGAACGGGCCATGGCTTCGATCAGCAGGAAGAAGTAGGCTGGGCCACTCCCCGATACGGCCGTTACAGCATCGAGTTGATGTTCCTGGTCGAGCCATGCCGTCATACCGACGCTCGACAGCAATCGCTCAGCGTCTGCACGTTGCCCGGCTGTCACCCGGGCATTGGCATACAGCCCACTGGCACCCTGGCGCAACAGCACGGGCGTGTTCGGCATGCAGCGCACAATGGCTTGGTCACCCAGCCACCCGGCAAGGCTGGCACAGGTGATGCCAGCCGCGACCGATACCACCAATTGCCGAGGCAAAACGTGCGGCCGCAACGCATCGCAAACGGTCTTCATCACTTGCGGCTTGACCGCCAGCACCACCACATCGGCACCTTCGATGGCGCTGGCATTGTCAGCAAACGTTTTGATGCCATGTTCGGCACGGATCCGCGCGCGCTGCTCTGATCGTGGGCAACTCGCCCGAATCAAGGAAGCTTCCATCCCCTGGGCGAGCAAGCCGGCAATCAGGCTGGAGGCCATATTTCCGGCACCAATGAAGGCAATCTGACGTTTACTCATGCTACGCCCCGTCAACCCAGCTGATTGAACACACGCTCGATACGGCTCAGGCCCCACTCCAGTTCATCCAGTGTGATGCAAAGCGGGGGAGCGACACGCAAAACGTTCTCGTGGGTTTCACGGGTCAGCACGCCCTCGCGCAACAATGCCTCGCAGTAAGGTTTCGCCGGGCAATTCAACTCGATGCCGACCCACAAACCACGGCCACGCACTTCTCGGATCACTGGCGTGTTGAGGGCTTGCAGACGGTTTTTCAGGTGCTCGCCCAGGCGTGCGCTGTTTTCAATCAGACCCTCTTCGTCCAACACCTTCAACGCCTCAAGTCCGATAGCCGCCGCCAGTGGATTGCCGCCGAAGGTCGAACCATGGCTGCCGGGATCGAATTGATCGAGAATCTCTCGCCCGGCGACAAACGCCGACACCGGCATGATCCCTCCACCCAGCGCCTTACCAAGAATCAAAGCATCAGGGCGAATTTCTTCGTGCTCGAAGGCGAACCATTTTCCAGTGCGACCCAGGCCCGATTGAATCTCGTCGAGGATCAGCAGGGTATTGGTTTCATCACATAGCTTGCGCAACTCACGCAGAAAACCTGCGGGCGGCACACGAATGCCCGCTTCGCCCTGGATGGGTTCGATCAGTACTGCGCAGGTGCGTTCGTTGATGGCATCGCGAAAACTGGCGATATCGCCAAACTTCGCCTGCTTGAATCCCTCACAGAACGGACCGAAGTCAGCCTTGTAGGACGCCTCGGAAGAGAAGCCGACGATGGTGGAGGTACGCCCATGAAAGTTGTTATCGGCCACCACGATTTCAGCGCGATTGGCATCGATACCCTTAACCCGGTAACCCCAGCGGCGCGCCGCTTTGATCGCCGTCTCGACGGCCTCTGCGCCACTGTTCATCGGCAATGCTCCGGCAAACCCGGTAACCCGCGACAGTGCTTGCAGAAAAGCCCCCAATGGCTGGCTGTAAAATGCCCGGGAAACCACGCTGATCTTGTCGATCTGGTCTACGGCTGCCTGACGGATACGCGGATGAACGTGACCATGGCTGACCGCCGAGTACGCCGACATCATGTCCAGGTAGCGCATGCCATTGTCATCGGTTGCCCAAACCCCTTCCCCTTCAACCAATACCACCGGCAGCGGTGAGTAGTTATGGGCGCAGAAGCGGTTTTCCAGCTCGATCGTATCTACAGAGTTCATCGTTGACGTCCTGAAACATTAAAAGAGGATGCAGTGCCTTCAGGCACTCAACAGCTTGCCGGTACGGATCGGCACCACGCCGGATACCCGTCCGAGGGGATCACCTGGTTTGACGTAGCGAATTTCGCGGCGCATATACAGCACACCGGCGGTGTGGCTGCTGAGCGTGGTTGTTTCGCCGCTCGAAGGGTCGACGATGTCGAACAGCGCCTGGCCAATCTGCACCCGGCTACCCACGGGCACCCGGTGCACCAGAATGCCGGCCGAAGGGGCAATGAACTGCTCACTACCGGACAGCGGCGTAGCGGGATTAAGCAAGGGTGGCAGGGGTGACGGCGAACCCTCGATCGCACCGCGATAGGTCAGGTAATCGATGATCGCAACGGCATCCTGCTCGGCAACCTCGAAGCAGACATCCCGTTGCCCGCGGTGCTCGATGGTCACGGCGACGGAGCCATTGGGAATCGGGAACTGGTCAGCGAAGCGTTTTTGCAGGTTGGTCCACAACAAGCACAACGCTTCATCGAAAGAGTAAGCCTGAGAGTCGTTGGCCAACAGTGATACCTGTGCCCCCAGGTAACGCGACAGCGGTTCCACTTCACTCCAGACTTCTTCGCCGGTGTACAGGTGCATGGCAGCCTCACGGGAGCAATGCAGATCAAGCACTACCTCCGCGTCGTGGGCCAGCAACATCAGCGTACGTTGCAACGAGGTGTATTCATCCACCGGTTCCCAGGCCTGCAGGCACTCATGCCAGGCGACACGAATGACGTCGCGATTGCGGTTGATGTCCTGCCCCAGCGTACCTTCGACTTTCTGCGCAATCTGTTGATGATGAACCGGGAAATTGCGGTTGTAATTACGGCCACTGCCCAACTCGAAACGTCCGTTCGCCGCGCCCATGATGTACTGGCTCAGCCCTGCCGGATTGGCCACGGCCACCAGCACGATTTCAGCCTTCAGCCGACCCGCTTTTTCCATAGCGACCAGGTGTTGGCGCAGGCGCGTCGCCACCAGCATGCCGGGCGTCTCATCGGCGTGCAGCGCAGCCTGGATATAAATCTTGCGGCCCTGCCCTATCGCGCCGTAATGCTCGCTGTCGATATGCCGATTGCTGCCATGAGTCGCCTGAAGCAATACGTGTTCGCGATGTTCCATAAAGTAAAACTCTCAAATTCAGATGTGGGACAACCACTGGGTCAATCATAAAGAGCGGCTCTAAATCGCCGTAAGGGCAGTCCCGGCTATCCTGATCGGTCAAATCGATCGGCCAGAAAAACGGCCTTTTCACCCCGGCCGTCAGCACCGTCAGCCAGGCTTGAACACCAGGCTGACGGTGCACACCACAGCGACTACCAGAGGGCTAGGGTGTAACCGAGGATGAAGCGGTTTTCGTTGGTGTCGTTGTAGTAGTTGCCTTTGTTTTGCGCGTTACGCCAACGCACCGAAACACCCTTCAAAGGTCCGCTCTGCACCAGGTAGGAGATATCCAGATCACGTTCCCACTCTCGCCCCTCACCATCGAAGCCGATGATTTCGGCCTGATCGCCTTTGGCGTAACGCGTGGAGAAGAGCAAGCCCGGTACACCCAGCGCGGCGAAGTCGTAGTCATAACGTGCATGCCAGGCCCGCTCGCTGGTTTGCGAAAAGTTACTTAACTGGTATTCGGTAAACAGGTAGGTAACCGCGCCGTCGATATAGGTGAACGGCGTACTGCCCAGTTGCTTCTGATAGCCGCCGCCGATGCTATGGCCGTTCCAGGTCCAGTTCAGCCGGGTAGTCAGGGCGCGGTTATCGACCTTACCGGCCAACCCGGCGCCGTCTTTATCGGCATCGAAATAGCGCACGTCGGACTTCAACGTACCGACACCCAGAGCGAAGCTGTTTTTCAGGCCGACATAGTGCTGGCCGTAAATGTCTTCCAGCTGAGCGTAGTGGTAGCTCACGAGGGTGTCGGGGGTGAGTTTGTAGTCGCCACCGGCGTAGCGAAACCGATCACTGGCCGCGCTACTTTTGTAGGCTTTGTTCTGCGCTGTCAGGCGCATGTCTTCGTAGTCCGTCGAGTCCCGATCCTTGGCCTGATTGAGCTGACCAAGGCTCAGCGTCAGATCCTTGATGTCACTGGAAATGAGTTGAGCACCGTTGAACGACTGCGGAAACAGTCGGCTGGTGTTGGGCTGCAGGGTCGGCAGATTGGGCACCAGATACCCCACACGCAGTTCACTTTTGGCCAGGCGTGCCTTGCCGGTCACACCAAGCTTGGAATACTCATCGTATGCGCGTTTGTCGCTGCCGCGGTTCAGCAAGCCGGTACCGGAGCGATCAGGACTGGAATCGAGCTTTATCCCCAGCATGCCGACGGTGTCCACACCGAAACCGACAACACCTTCGGTATACCCGGACTTTACGTCGAGGATAAAACCTTGTGCCCACTCCTCACGCTTGGACTGCGTGGACTCTTCGCGATAATCACGGTTGAAGTAGTAGTTCTTCATGTCCAGTGATGCGCTGCTGTCCTTGATGAATTCGGCCTGAGCCATACCCGGCAGACAGCCGCTACCGACAACGCTCAGGCCGGTCATTAATTGAGTCAGGGATTTGTTCATATTGTTGGCTCCTGGCAGATCAATGGTTAAGGGTGGTTTTTGTTTTTTTTGGACATGGCTTCGCCGTTCGCGCAAATCATCGATTTGCGCGTCGGTGTTGCGGTTGTCGGGTTACATCACTGCGGGCATGGGGTTGGGCCGTATGCGATAGCCGCCGCCTTCAAGTTTTTCCAGAGGGCTGGCAGCAGCCAGCAGTTTTCGCGTGTAGGGGTGTTGCGGCCGATCGAAGACGTCTTCACGCGCGCCGATCTCCACCACCTTGCCCTGGCTCATGACCGCGACCCGATGGGCAATCCGCTCGACGGCCGCCAGATCGTGGGAGATGAACAGACAGGCGAAGCCATACTGCGCCTGCAGCCGCTCGAACAACTCCAGAATCTGTTTCTGGATGGTCATGTCCAACGCCGAGATCGGCTCGTCAGCGATCACCAGTCGCGGGTGACGCACTAACGCGCGACCGATCGCTACACGCTGGCGTTGACCGCCCGAAAGTTGATGTGGGAAGCGTTCAACGAAGTGCTCGGCCAGACCAACATCGATCAAGGTTTTGCGCACACGCTCGCGCCGTTGCTGCGCATTGAGGCTGTGTTCATGACGCAGCGGCTCAGCGAGGATTTCGCCGATTTTCATCCGCGGATCCAGGGAGGAAAACGGGTCCTGGAAAATCATCTGGCAGTGCAGACGATGCTCACGATTACCGGCCTTGAGGATGTCGACGCCTTCGAAGCGAATCGCTCCTTCGCAGGGCTTCACCAGGCCGACCACCGCGCGCCCGAGCGTGGTTTTACCCGAACCGCTGCCGCCCACCAAGGCCAGGGTTTCACCCGGTGCGATGGTCAGGCTGGCCGAATGCACGACCCGTTTGTACTGGCTACGGCCCCAGAAATTGCGCGGGCCGGGATGTTCGATGCACACCCCTTCCACCTCCAGCAGCGGGCGCTCGCTCGCTGGCAACGGCACCAGGTCGCCACGTCGAGGCAAAGCCTCCAGCAACTGCCGGGTGTACTCAGCCTGCGGGGCCAGCAGAATGCGTTCGATGCTGCCTTGCTCCACTGCCCGGCCATCACGCATCACTACTACCTTATGGGCATAGCGCGCTACCAGCGACAGATCGTGACTGATGAACAGGATGGCCGTGTTTTCCTCACGGGTCAGTTCCAGCATCAACTTGAGTACATCCAGCTGCGCCAGACAATCCAGTGCCGTGGTCGGCTCATCGGCAATCAACAGCGCCGGGCGCAGCAACATCACCGAGGCCAACATGATGCGCTGGCGCATGCCCCCGGAGAACTCATGAGGGTAAGCCGCCAGGCAACGCTCGGCGTCGGCGATGCCGATGTGGCCAAGCATTTTCAGCGAACGCTGGCGAATCTCTTCCTCGCTCAAGTCGGTGTGCAAGCGCAGACCTTCAGCCATCTGCTGGCCGATGGTCAGCGACGGGTTCAGCGACACCATCGGTTCCTGGAACACCATGCCGATCTTTGCGCCACGGATCTTGCGCATCGCTTCGGGCGTCAAGGCATCGAGGTCTTGCCCCTGAAAACGCACCGCGCCACCACACTGCTCCAACGGAGGCGGCAGCAACCCGATGGCAGCACGCGCCGCCATGGTTTTGCCGCTACCTGACTCCCCCACCAGCGCGACGATTTCACCAGGCGCGATGGTGAAACTCAGATCGTTCACCGCCAACGCGCCGTCCTGACCGACCCGAATCTTCAGGTTTTCCACGGCCAACAAACTATCCGATGCTGCCATGATCATTTCTTCATCCGAGGGTCGAGGCGATCGCGCAGCGCATCGCCGGAAAGGTTAAAGGCCAACAACGACAGGGCGATCAACACACCAGGAAACAACCCGAGCCAGCTGGCAGTGGCAATGTACGGGCGGCTCGCGGCAAGCATGTTGCCCCAGGTTGCTGCTGGTGGCGGCACACCGAGTCCGAGGAAACTCAGGGAGCTTTCCGCGAGAATGGCCCAACCGAACATGCTTGTGGCGAGCACGCAAATCGGCGCCACACAGTTAGGTGCAATGTGACGCAGCATGGTGTACAGCTCCGAGTTGCCGATCACCCGCGACGCCTCGACAAACTCTTTCTCACGCAGCGACAACACTGTGCCGCGCACCACTCGCACCACCGATGGGGTATACGCCAGGCTCAATGCGAGGACGATGCCATACAGACTCGGCCCGATAATCGCCATCAAGCCGAGCGCCAGCAGGATGCCGGGGAATGCCAGCAAGGCGTCGTTGATCATCATCAGGATGCGATCGACCCAGCCGCGCAGGAAGCCGGCGAGCAACCCCAGGAAAGTACCGGCGATGACCGCCAGGCTGACGGTCAGCCAGCTGATCCACAGACTGGTATGCGCACCGATCATTAGACGACTGAGCACGTCACGTCCGTATTCGTCCGTGCCCAGCCAATGCTCGAACGAAGGCGCTTGCAAACGTGCCATCAGGTTCAACGCCAGCGGATCGGACGGTGTCCACACCAGCCCCAGCAGCGCCATGGCCATCAACAGTACCAGCAGACCGCTTCCGACCATGCCGTTCAACGGCATCCGCCTGCGTGAGCGCTGGCGCGGTGCAGCAACCGGTGGAACGGCAACGGTGCTGGTGGGAGGAAAGACCGGCTTGTTCATAGCTTGACCCTGGGATCGAAGAGCGGATAAAGAAGATCAACCAACAAGTTGACCAGCACGTAGACAAAGGTCACCAGCAGCAGGCAGCCCTGCAACACCGGGTAGTCTCGTGCATAGATCGAGTCGACCATCAGGCGCCCCAGGCCCGGCAAGGTGAACACGGTTTCCAGCACCGCAATGCCGCCGAGCAGGTTGCCGAGAATCAAACCGATCAGTGTCAGCGTGGGTGCAAAGGCATTGCGCAAGGCGTGACGCCACAACACCGCGCGCTCCGACAGACCCTTGGCCCGCGCATGGGTGATGTACTCCAGACGCAGCACTTCGACCGCACTGGCACGCGCCATGCGGGTGATCGCGCCGAGTTCGACCAGGGTCAGGGTGACAATCGGCAGGATGATGTAGGTGAGCGCCTGCCAAGGGGCATCGTTGAACGCGACATACCCCACCACCGGCACCCAGCCCAGCTTGATCCCGAAGCCGTACAGCAGTAGCAGTCCCAACCAGAAGCTGGGGATCGACAGCAACAACGTCGCACCAGCAACCACACTGAAGTCCAGACCACTGTTCTGTTTCCAGGCTGCGAGCAAACCCAGAGGGACAGCGATCAGCGCCGCGATCAACACCGAGACCAGAACGATGCTCGCGCTAACGCTGAAACGGTCGAGGAGCAATGGCAGCACTGCCTGATTGGTGGTGATGGAAAAACCCAGATCACCACCAAGCACTGCTTTCAACCAGATCATGAACTGTATGACCATCGGCTGATCCAGACCGAGCGCCTCACGGGTTGCCGCCAGGCTCTGAGCGTCGGCCATATCGCCGAGCATCAGCAGTGCCGGATCACCCGGCACCATGCGGATGATGGCAAACACCATCAAGGCAATCAGTAACAACGTCGGCAACGACATCGCCAGACGTTGCAGGATGAAGCGCATCATGCTCAGGACCTCTCGGCTTGCAGATTGACCGTCCACAGCCGAGGCTTGGACACCGGCCACGGACGAAGCCCTTGCACATATTGGCGATGCGCCGAAATCGAGTTGCCGTTGTACATCACGATCATCGGAACATCCTGGATCATCTGTTGATGAAGGCGATCGAACAGCGCCTGGCGCTTGCTTGGGTCAGACTCACGCATGGCCTCGGCCAGCCATCCCCGGGCTTGCGGGTTGTCCCAGACTTTGCGCGGTTCCTTGTCCTTGTCGCCGGTGACCGAGTCGAAACTCAGCGCCGGATCCAGGCGCTCGGAGTACGGGAAGGCCATCATCTGGTAGTTACCCGTCTGATAACGCTCCAACTGAGTGCCCCACTCCAGGGTTTCCAGCTCAAGGTTGATTCCGCTCTCCTTGGCCATGGCTTGGGTAAACACGCCCATGTCAAAAATCGCGGGATAACGCTTGTTCACCAGGAGTTTGATCGGCTGGCCTTTATAACCGGCTTCGGCCAGCAGGCGACGGGCCTTCACAGGGTCAAAGCCATAGCCCTGGTCCTGTACGGCCTGATGGTATTCGCTACCCACCGCCACCATCGAGGCATTGGCCTTGGAGCGACTGTTGGTCAGAGCAGCGACGATTTGCGAGGTGTCCAGTGAATAGGCGATGGCCTCACGTAAACGCACATCCTTGAGCATCGGATCACGCGTTTGAAACAACAAGGCATTGATCGACATGGTGCCGCTGGACGAGATCTTCACGCCCGGTATCTGGGCCAACTCGTTGGCGTCCAGTGGCGTGACGTCTACCAGCATGTCGACGTTCTTCGACAACAGCGCAGCCTTGGCCGCCGCCGCATCGGGAATGACCATGAACTTGATGCGATCGACCGTGGTTGACTTGTTGCCGGTGTAGCCATCGGGACCAGCTTCGTCACGCGGGGTGTAACCGTCGAAGCGCAGCAGCTCGACCGACTGCGCCGGTTTCCACTCACCCAGCTTGAAAGGCCCGGTGCCGATCGGTGCATTCCAGGCACCATTCACGACCGAGTCGGGGTGCAGGATGCCGCTGCCGCCACACTCCGGCAAGGCCGAGTTGGCCAGGAACAGGCCGCTGGGTTTTTCGAGGGTGAACACCACGGTCAGGGGATCGGGAGCGGCAATATCGACCACTTTGGTGCCGCTACTGCCATCGAACGCGCCGAGGCAACGCCATTGCGTTTTCGGGTCCAGGTAGCGGCGCCAGGTCCACAACACTTCGGCGGACGTCAACGGCGCACCATTCTGAAACTTCACGCCTTCACGCAAATGGAAGGTGTAGCGCAAACCGTCTTCGGATACCTGTACATCCTTGGCCAGCAGCGGTCCGACGCTGACATCTTCGCGAAAGGCCACCAGCCCTTCGGTCAGATGCAGGATCACCGCATCCGAGTTGGTGTCACGGTTAACACCCGGGTTAGTGCTGCGGATATCAGCGTTCAACGCCACCGTCAGCGTGTTGTCTGCCCAGGCGTTGGCTGTCAGTGCTGCTGAGAGGCCACCGGCCAGAAGAAAAGCTTTGTTCATATCAGGAACCTTTGGCTGTCGGCCCGGACGCTGGCAGGACCTCAAAACAAAGGTACGGCCGGGCACATGTTGTTTTTCTTGTTTTGGCTCTGCCGGACGCCTGTCCGGTGGAGGTTTCTTTTTTGCTGTCGTTGTTGTTTTCGTGTGTGTCCAGCGCTGCGATGAGTCGATCCGAAGTGGTTCACGTTGATGGGGCGGATCTTAGGGGGGTGATGAGGTGGTTGAGAAGAACGTATCGGATGATCGTGTTCGGTATTTCCGGCCACCCACTGTCCCTCGATAAGAGCGCGCTTGCTGTAGGAGCGGGCTTGCCCTGCGACTGCGGTTTGTCTGGCACATTGCATCGCGGGGCAAGCCCGCTCCTACAGCAGGGCTGCACCCACCGTTCACTGGTCTGATGGCCAATCAAGACAATGCCCGGGTCGTCCGTGAACGATCACTTTTTTCGATCACGATCACCTGGAGCGGTACGCCTTACGGGCATCGGTTCGGATAAGCTTCGGGCAAATCGATCATCGCCTTGCCCACTTCTCCGGAGGCTAATGCCCCATGACGCTGACTCACCTTCGTGCCTTCTGTTCGGTCGTCGACAAAGGCAGCTTTCGTTCGGCAGCACGGCAATTGGGTGTTGCCCAGAGTACCTTGACGCAATCGATACAGACCCTTGAAAAAGAACTGGGGGTCATCCTGCTGGCCCGCTCCAATCAGGGCATCAACCTGACCCCGGCCGGCGAAAGTTTCCTGATCCGCGCCCGCTCGATCACCCTGGACTGCGATCGTGCCTTGCAAGACGTTCAGCATTGGAAAGGTGAACCTGAAGGGCAGATTGCCCTGGGCGTCACCGCAGAGCCGTTGGCCGAGCTACTGATGCCGGTCTTCAGCAGCTTCACACGTAAGTTTCCCAAAGTGCAGGTTCACGTTGCCAGTGGTTCGACGAAGATGCTGATCGAGAAAATCCGCGATGGCCGCCTCGACTTCGCCCTGTGCCCATTGGCCCCCAATGTCACCGACATCGACCTGACCATCGAGCGACTCTACAGCTCGGATGCCAGCATCATTGCGCGCAAGGGCCATCCACAAGCGCAGGCCCGTTCGGTGCGTGAGTTAACCGACTGCCAATGGATCAGCGTACGGCCCGCTGGTGTGGTGGGCGGGGCCGAGAACCGCTTGATCGAGTTGTTCAGGGCGCAAGGCTTGCCACCGCCGAAGATCGCCATCACCGCTGACTCATTGCTGGAGATCCTCCATATCGTCTCCGAGTCAGATTACCTGACCATTGAACCGCGCATGCTGCCCACAATGAAGCTGTTTTCTTCGTCACTGATCACCATCCCGATCCACGAGCCACTGGCCTCGCGTGATGTCTGCATGATCAGCCGCCGCTCTTCACCGTTCACCCAGGTCACGCAGGAACTGACCAGCATGCTGATTTCCTATTCGCGTCTGGTCCATCGAACCAAAGGCTGAACCAACGCCTGCGCCCACTTATCAACTCACTTAACGCCAAAGAGACCTGCACTCATGCCTGCACTGCGTGACGCGTTGCCCGACTCTGTTCCAACAGCCCATGACGGACTGCTCCGCGCGACGGCCAGCGAGACCGGAGTCGATCCCGATCGGCTCATCGCCTTTCTCGACGACGTCGCGGATGCCGGGCTGGATCTGCATGGCATGATCCTGCACCGCCACGGCAACGTCGCGGCCGAAGGCTGGAAGTGGCCCTACACCGCAGACCGCCCTCGAATCCTTCATTCAGTCGCGAAGAGCTTTACCGCATGCGCCATTGGCCTGGCGGTCGACGAAGGCCTGCTACAACTCAGCGACACCGTCGTCTCGTTTTTTCCAGAGCATTTGCCGAAGCACACCGACCCTCGCTTGCCGAGCATGACCGTCGAACACCTGCTGACCATGCGCACAGGTCATCAGTCCAACACCTCAGGATCAGTGTGGCGCTCTATCGACAGCAGCTGGATTACCGAATTCTTCAAGATCCCGCTGGTCAACGAGCCCGGCACTCAGTACGTCTACACCAGTGCTGCCAGCTACATGCTGTCGGCTATCGTCAGCAAGGTCAGTGGCCAGACCCTGCATGATTACCTGCGCCCGCGCCTGTTCGAACCGCTGGGCATCACCGACGAACACTGGGCCATCGGCCCCGACGGGATCAACCCAGGTGGCAATGGGCTGACCGCCACGCCAGCATCCATGCTCAAGCTCGGCATCCTGCATGCGCAGGACGGGGTTTGGGAGGGGCGTCGTATCTTGTCGAGCGATTGGGTGCAAGCCGCGACTCGCCCACAAGGCGGGCAGGACAGCAAGTATGGCTACCACTGGGCTATCAAACCCCAGGGGGCCTACTGCGCCGTCGGCGTTTTCGTACAAATGGCGATCGTTTTCCCGAGCTCCGGCGCAACTCTGGCGCTGGTCGGTGCGATGAAGAACTCAGCGCAGATTATTCCGCACATAGAGCGGCACTTCCCGGCGGCATTTCTCGACACCCGCCAACCGGCAGGTGAAGCGGACAAACGTCTGCAGCAACGCCTCGATGCAATGCGCCAGGTTCCAGCGCTCGACTCCCTGGCGGCCTCACCGTTTAGCACAACGGCCACTGTCGAGGCCGAGGTGGAAGACAACGACCTTGGCGTCACTCGACTGACGTTTGCCTTTACAGCAGACACGCTAGCCATCGAGCTGACCGACAGCACCGGCACACACCGTATCGTCAACGGCCTGAACCGCTGGCATCAGGGCACCACCGATATGCCTGGCAGCGAGCTGCACCATGGTTACACCCTCACCGACGAAGCCGTGGTTGCCGGTGCCCGTTGGCTCGACCCGAGCACTCTGGAAATGCAATGGATCTATGTCGCCAGTGCCTTCCGTGACACCGTCCGCTGCGCCTTTACAGAAGAGGGACTGACTTGGGAACGCACGGTCAATGTGAACAGCGGAGCGCTTGCTCAGCCACTGCTGCGTGGCCGTTGGCGGCATGTCTGAACGACACACGTGACTCAACACCTCATCTCAGTGCGCTACCTCTTCACCCGCCAGGAGCTTTGCGAGACATGACCGGATCTACCCATGACGTGCTCAACCATCTGGTCATCGACAACCAGACATTCGCTTATGTCGATTTGCACAAACTACTTTCTCCCTCACAGGTGTCGAAGCTGCCTTACTCGATACGCATCCTCCTGGAGAACGTTGCGCGTTGCTCGCCCCAAGCGCTGCCCTCGGTACTGATGCGTGCCATCGGCCAGGGCCCTGACTGCGAGGTGCCATTCCAGCCCAACCGCCTGATGTTCCATGACACTACGTGCCTGCCAGCACTGGCTGACTTCGCGGGCATGCGTGATGTGGTGGCGGAGCTGGGTGGCGACCCGCAAGCGATGAATCCATTGATTCCCGCCGTACTGACCATCGACCACTCGATGATTGTCGAGCGTTATGCGCAAGCGGATGCGTTGGAGCAGAACCTGGACATCGACTTTCGCCGCAACAGTGAACGCTATCGCTTCATCAAGTGGGCGCAGAAGAGCCTCGACAACTTCGATGTCATCCCTCCGGGCACCGGCATCATCCATCAGATGAACATGGAAGCACTGGCTCAGGTGGTATGGGAAACCGAAATGGCAGACGGTCAGCGGATGCTCCATCCGGATGATATGGTCGCCACTGACAGCCATACGCCGATGATCAACGCCATCGGTGTATTAGGGTGGGGCGTGGGTGGTCTCGAAGGTCAGGCGGCAATGGTCGGAGAACCTGTTCCGATCAGCTTTCCCCAGGTGATCGGTATTCGTGTGAGCAATAGGCTGCGAGCGGGTGTAACCGCCACTGACCTTTCATTGCATGTTGCCGAAATTTTGCGCAAGCGCTCGGTCGTGGGCAAATTTGTCGAATTTACCGGGCCTGGGCTTTGCACACTGAACTGGGCGGCTCGCGGCACTGTTGCCAATATGGCGCCTGAATATGGCGCCACGGTGGTGTTCTTCCCGTTCGACGCCGAAACCCTGTCGTACCTGCAGTTGAGCGGACGATCTGCGGCATTGCGCGAAAAAATCGTGAGTTACATGAGGGCACAACCGTTATGGCGGCATGAGCATCTCGCCGAACCACAGTTCGACGAGTTGATCGAGCTCGATCTCGCCGCTGTCGAGCCCTGTGTCGCCGGGCCGCATCAGCCTCATCAGCGGCGCAGTCTGGCGAATGCCGGGGCGTCGTTTCGCAGTGAAGTCATGGGCGGGGAAAGTCTGATCGCTGGACAACAGTTTTTCGAGCCCTCGTTTGAGCAGGCGATCAGCCACGGCGCCGTGGTCATGGCAGCCATCACCAGTTGCACCAACACCGCAAACCCCTCGCAAATGATCCAGGCCGGCCTGCTCGCACGCAAAGCCCGCGAACTGGGACTCACGCGCAAACCGTGGGTCAAGACCTCATTGTCACCTGGCTCACAAGTGGTGGCCGACTATCTGGCCGAGGCTCGGCTACTCGAAGACTTCTCGGCCCTCGGATTCGACCTCGTGGGGTTCGGTTGCATGACCTGCATCGGCAACTCGGGGAAGCTTGAAGAACACGTCGAAGCCTTCGCCGATCAAGGCCTGAAGGGAGTTGTAGTACTGTCCGGTAACCGAAACTTCGAAGGCCGGGTCAACCCGAAAGTGCCGGCTGGTTATCTTGCCTCTCCAGCACTGTGCGTGGTCTATGCCATCGCCGGGACCATCGACATCGACCTTGAATCGCAGAGCCTGGGCCAAAGTTGCAGTGGCAAACCGGTTTATCTGCGAGACCTGATGCCCAGCGATGCCGAAGTCGCCGCCCAAGTCGCCGAAGTGGTCAAGCCTGTGTTTTTCCAGCAACGCCTCGCGACGATCTGGGACGGGCCACGCCAGTGGCAAGCGTTAACTGCCAATGGCAGTGTGCAATTTCCCTGGAACCCTGACTCGACCTACCTGCGCCGCCCTGCCTACCTCGCCGGGATCCAGGCCGAACCGAAAACCAGCCTGGCAATCAAGGGCGCACACGTATTAATGGTGTTGGGCGACAACATTACCACCGACCATATTTCCCCAGCCGGTGCCATCCCGGCTAACAGCATGGCGGGGCAGTGGCTGTTGGAGCGCGCAGAGGCACCTCAAGACCTCAACCAATATTCCACGCGGCGCAGCAACCATGAAGTGATGCTGCGTGGTGCGTTCACCAACAAAAGCGTCAAGAACCTGCTCCTGGGTGATGAGCAAGCCGGTCAAGGTGCCTGGGCCTGGAATGCTGACCGTAGTGAATGTTTGCCCTTGTACCAGGCAGCGAAAAGCTATGCGGACCGGCAGACGCCGATGGTGATATTCGCTGGCATCAACTATGGCGCCGGTTCAAGCCGTGACTGGGCTGCCAAGGCCCAGGCGTTGCTAGGCGTTAAAGCAGTTATCGCTCGAAGTATCGAGCGCATCCATCGCAGCAATTTGATCGGAATGGGGGTGATCCCGTTGCTGTTCAAATCTACCCTGCGTGTTGAGAGCCTGAACTTGCAAGGTGATGAGCAGCTCGATTTCATGGGGTTGGATGAGCTTATGGTCGGTGAAAACACTGTGACCTTGATCATCAACAGAACGACAGGCGAACAGCAGCGCATCGAGTTGATTGCTCGCATCGATTCGCTTCAGGAGATTCGTTACCTGAACAACGGCGGTGTACTGCCCTTCGTCGTTCGCAAAGTGGTGGAGCGCACCTGCGCACGGCCAACTAAATGAAAATAATCTTCCACCGGCCTCCAGTGATGTTGTCATGAACACGCGCAATCTATCCGTTACACCACAGGTCATGAATGATTTGGCCCCAACCGGCAGACTTCGTGCGGCAATCAATTACGGTAACCCGGTATTGGCCCAGCAAGGGCCGGACGGGTCGCCACAAGGCGTATCCGTAGCTTTGGCAAAGGCGCTGGCTAGCGAACTCGGGGTGGTGCTGGAGATGCTCACATTCGATGCCGCAGGCAAAGTATTCTCCGCGCTGGAAACCGGGGCCTGGAACATTGCGTTCTTGGCCATCGATCCGCTGCGAGAGGAGCAGATCGCCTTCAGCGAGCCCTACGTAATCATTGAAGGCACTTATCTCGTCGCTACCGACTCTGCGTATACAAGTGTTGTCGATCTCGATAAGCCCGGCTTGAGACTCGCAGTCGGGCAAGGCGCCGCTTACGATCTGTTCCTGACACGCACCTTGAAACATGCACAGTTGGAGCGCGCACAAACTTCAGCCTCGGCAGTGGATCTGTTCTGTCAATCGGGCCTGGATGCAGCCGCTGGTGTCAGGCAGCCGCTGCAAAAAATTGCTGAAGTCGACAGCCGCTATCGCGTGTTGCAAGACGCCTTCACTTCGATCCGTCAGGCGATGGCAGTGCCTCAGGGGCGTGAAGCAGGTGCGGCCTATGTGCAGCAATTCGTGGAACGAATGAAAGCGCAGGGCTTCATCCAGGCGGTGTTGGCGGATAATGGCCAACATGACGTGACCGTTGCACCGACGCGCCACAGCAGCCTGAAGCTATAAGCGCCCAGGTCACCACAACTACCGCCCGCCTCTACCTTCAAAACACGCCTCTAGAGCCCAGTCTTGCAGGCTGGGCCCTCTAGAGAGCGCTGACGCAATTCCCTGATTGTCTGTGAGGCCACGCGTACAATTTAATTTATTCGATAGCGTTATGTTATTACATAAGCCATTATTCGCACTCCAAGGAAAATGAAATGTAATACCATTACGAACGGAGACTCCAGGTGAACTATCGCACACCGCTGCTGGCCGGGCTGACGCTGGGAATCATCGGCCAGCCGCTCTCAGCGGCAGAACCCTTGCTGCTGAACGAGACCTCGATCACCGACGCCTATATCGAAGAACGCGCCGACGGGCCGGTTAAAGGCTATCGCGCCACTCGCTCAGCCACCGCCACCCGCACCGATACCGACATCCGCGATACGCCGCAAAGCATCGACGTGGTGCC
Organism: Pseudomonas sp. H9; assembly: GCF_004353925.1. Classification (GTDB taxonomy): domain Bacteria; phylum Pseudomonadota; class Gammaproteobacteria; order Pseudomonadales; family Pseudomonadaceae; genus Aquipseudomonas. The sequence continues at coordinate 367,009 of NZ_SMOK01000047.1, forward strand.
AGCGCAGGTGATCAAGGACCTCAACATAACCCGCATCGACCGCGCCCTGGACTTTGCCGGTGGTGTGTCCCGGCAGAACAACTTCGGCGGCCTGACCTTTCTCAATTACAGTGTGCGCGGCTTTACCACAGGGGAGCTGTACAAGAACGGTTTCGCGATCAACCGCGGTAGCTACAGCGCGCCGGACACCTCCAACATCGAGCGTATCGAGGTGCTCAAAGGCCCGGCCGCCAGCCTCTACGGCCGTGGCGACCCTGGCGGGTTGGTCAACATCGTCACTAAGCGCCCGCAAGCCGAAGCGTTCAGCACGCTGAGCCTGAGTGCAGGCAGTTGGGACCGCTACCGCACCACGCTGGATGCCAACTCGCCGCTGGACAGCGAAGGTAATCTGCTCGGCCGGATCAACCTGGCGGTCGAGGACAACGACAGCTTCCGCGACTATGTTGGCAGCGAACGTCGCATCGTCAGCCCATCGCTGAGCTGGCAGCTATCACCCGATACCCGGCTGATGATCGACACCGAGTTTTCCCGCACCGAGTCGGTGTTCGACCGTGGCATCCCGGCGGTCAACGGCGAGATGGGCTCGGTCAAGCGCTCGACCTTCCTCGGCGAGCCGAATGACGGCAAGATCCGCAACGACAACCAGACCCTCGACCTGGCGCTGGAACATTTCCTTAACGACAGCTGGAAGCTGCGCCTGGCCAACCACTACACCCAGGGCACACTCAAGGGCAACAGTTCCGAACCCCAGGCCCTGGTCGACACCACCATCAAGCGCTTCTACCGCGAGCGCGACTTCGAATGGAACGACAACATCACCCAGGCCGAACTGCATGGCCAGTTCGAACTGGGCGGCTGGCAGCATCAGACCCTGGCCGGGCTGGAGTACGAGAACTACCGCAACAGCCAGAAGTACCCGCAAAGCGCCACGTCGGCGGACTACGGCCTGGACATCTACAACCCGGTGTACGGCAAGCCCAAGCCGGCGATCACCCGGGCCAACGACTTCTTCGAGCATACCGAGAGCTACGCCCTCAACCTGCAGGACCAGATCGCCTTCACCGAGCGCCTTCGCGGGCTGCTGGGCGTGCGCCTGGAGCACGTCGAACAGACCTCGCAAAACCGCACGACCGGAGTCAGCAACAGCCAGGAGAAAGATGTTGCGACGCCGCGCATCGGGCTGTTGTACCAGCTGACGCCGCAGGTCGGCGTGTTCGCCAACGCCTCGACTTCGTTCAAGCCGAACACCATCGGTACCCAAGGACAGGTGTACAAGCCCGAGAAGGGGCTGGGCTACGAAACCGGGCTCAAGCTCGACCTGCTCGACAGCCGCCTCGGCGCAACCATCGCCCTGTTTCATATCGACAAGGAAAACGTCATCACCACCGACGCCCTCGGTGACAGTATCGCCGCCGGAAAGGCACGCAGCCAGGGCCTTGACCTGCAGTTCAGCGGCCAGCTCACCGACGCCTTGCGGGTGATCGGCGCCTACGCCTACATCGATGCCGAGGTCACCAAGGGCGACGCAGCCCTGCCCGAAGGCAGCGACCTGCTGGGCATCGCCCGCAACAGCGGCAGCCTGATGGGCGTGTACGAATTCCAGAACGGCGCTCTGCGCGGCTCGGATGTGGGCGCAGCGTTCAACTATGTCGGCGAGCGCTCCGGTCAAGCCGGGAGCGACTTCACCCTGGACGCCTACAGCACCGTCGACCTGATGGCGCACTACAAGGCCAGCGAACAGATCACCGTGGGCATGAACCTCAACAACCTGTTTGACCGCAAGTACTACGAACGCTCGTACAACAGTTCCTGGGTACTGCCCGGTGAGCCACGTAACGTCAGCGTAAGCCTGACCTTAAACCTCTGACCCAAAGGACGCTCATGCATTCATCACTGAAACTGGCCACCTTGTTGACCATGATGGTCAGCATCAACGCCACTGCCCACGGCCTGTGGACCGAACAGCGGCGCGGCACTATCGAGGCAGTGTACGGCCACGGTGCCGAAGATAACGCCTACAAGCCTGAAAAGATCAAACGTGCCTGGGCGTTCGACGCCGCGGGTGAAATGGTCCCGGTCACCGTCGAACGCTTGGCAGACCACGCCGTTCTGCAGCCGCTCACTCCGCCTGCGGCCTTGGCCGTGGCTCTGGACAACGGCGCCTGGTCACAGCGCCCGGACAAACAATGGGTCAATCAGGACCGCACCCAGGTCAAGGACGCGATTGCCTCGACACACAGCCTGAAATACAGCTTGGCCATCTACCAGAGTGGAGCACATCTGCCGAAGCTGGACATGCTGCGCCTGGCGATTGTGCCCCTGAACGACCCACTGCAGGTAGGACCCGGCAAGACACTGCAAGTGCAAGTGCTGCTCGATGGCAAGCCAGCAGCGGATATCCCCTTGCAAGGGGACTACCGAGGCGCACCGAACCAGGTCAGCGCCACAACCGACAAGAATGGTCGGGCACAGATAACTGTACGCAACGAAGGCTTGAATATCATCGCAGCCCAAACCAACCTGCCGATGCCCGAAGGAGCGCCCGTGGCGCAACAGAGCCTGTTCAGCTCACTGACGTTCCTGGGTGAACCGCACCACGAGTAGTACAGCCTTGCCATGCCTGGGTCTACTTGCGCTTATCGGCGTACTCAAAATTGGAAAAGCCCATCTGACACATGGGCAGGGCCTTCAGGAGGAAACTGAACGAGGCCTATTTGAGCACTAATCGGTGAATCCCCGTTCAATCAATAATCACTTTATCTAATCAAACATTACGAGTATTCATTCAACTAATATCGCCAGACACGGCAGACTGCGCCTCTCACCTTTACTGGAATTGATCGATGACTGGCGAAAAATCCCTATCTGCGCTACTGCAAGGCATGAGCCCATACCTCAATGAGGGAGAGTATGTTTTTTGCAGTGTTGCCGACTTTTCAGGGCTTGCCCCCGACGAGATCATCGGTAGCTTTCGAGAGCAGGAAGGCCTCACGCTGATTGTCGAGCGCAGTCGCGCCGAAGCACTGGGTTTGAAATACGACTTCGTGGCGGCGTGGATTACGCTCACCATCCACTCGGCGCTGGATGCGGTGGGACTGACGGCAGCCTTCTCTGCCGCCCTGGGCAATGCCGGAATCAGTTGCAACGTGATTGCTGCGTACTACCACGACCACGTTTTTGTGGGCGTCGCCGACGCTCAGAAAGCTATGTCTGTTCTGGAAGGCTTGTCACGGTCTGGTGGGTAATAACCTTCGCCCAGCCAACCTCCGACAAGTGATAACGCATCACAACTAGGCAAAGTAAGCTGCGTAAAGGACGAGGTCAGGAAGCCTCAAATGGAGGGCAGTGAGGCGAGAGAGCAGTACAAATGGGTAATACAATTTAAAAACAAAAAGCCCCTGAACTTTTAGATTCAGGGGCTTTTCGATGTATGGCGGAGAGATAGGGATTTGAACCCTAGGTACTGTTGCCAGTACAACGGATTTCGAATCCTGCCCTGGGGTCTCCGGTACGCAACACAACGCAGCGCAAAGCGTGCTATTTCAAAGGCTAGCAGTCGTTGCGTAGAGCTGCAATGCACTTGGTTGAGTTACGTTACGTACCTCGTGACGTACCTTGTGACAGAGCACAAAGCGGGATTTTCACGACTGGGGCTGGGTGTGCTCACTGATCAGGCTGGGCGTCGGCGTTGCCTGGATCGGACGGCGGCTTTGTATCTATGGACGCTTGAAAGAATTTTATGTTTAACGTTATTGTTTCGTCGTAACTAATTACAAGATAATTGCCATCTATGGGTACACCTATTTTCATTCTTTCTACTGTCGTCTCGGCCTTGTCAAACTTATCTAGCTCCCACCGAAATGCGCCACTTAAAATTAGCCTGTTCAGCTCCCCGTTATGCCTATCCACTACGTAATCGACCAACACCCCATAATATAGGATTGGTTTATCGCCGACATTTACTATGGCTGAAATAGCTATGATATCTGCCTCTTGCTTTAGGTCGGCACCCTGTAACATGTAGTACCAAGGGGCATCCATGCGTAGCAGCCAGCCAAACCAATAATCTTTTCGGTCTAGGCGATGTTTAACGATCATCGTGCGGAGAAATGGAGGGACAAGCCAGCAGAAAAAATACAGACTTAGGAAATAAGATGTAATTCTTACAGTGTCTTTATATACAGCATCGAACAAAGAAGCATCATCTTGGGACACTGATGATAGCAGCCTCATTAGTATTCTTATGTCGAGCGTGGAATCAAAAAAACACCACGCTATTGTTAGCCATAACACATGCAGCACCAAGGTCCAAAGGAAAGCTTGCCCGACAACTCTACCGAACGGTGAGTAGTCGAAAGTCTCACGCTCCGCCTTTTTGAACTGCGCACGGAAAATAAATCCTGGCGAGACTATGAGAAATATTATAATCGCTGGGAGTGCGATTTCCATTTCCAGTCTTCTTTATTTGAGCAGGTGGATTAGATAGCTCTAATCCACCTTCTCAAACTTTAGTTTGAAATTTTGTTTTTCACTGGTGTGCACTGTGATGACCGGGATTTCGGCAGGCTCAGGCTGGGTAGCATCGTCTTGGGCAATTAGTCCGGTCATGAACTCCCGAACGGCTTTAGGATCCGCCAGCATGAGCTTTGCATTTTCTGACAGTGGGACTTTCATATCAGTCTCCTTTTTATGGATGACACTATAGGTGCTCACCTGCGCCGGAGCATCACCGTTGGTCGTTTTGGCTGGGGTGTGATTCATGACGCTACTGATCCCCAAAGGCTCAGTCTAAACTCAAACGTGCGCCGATTTCCCATTTGCAGGGGCGCTTTCGCTAAGTGTGGAGCACGCTACCATGCGTACCATCATCCCCATTCCCGACGACCAAGAGCCTGACCTTTTCGACCTGCCGCCCGGCCCTGCACCTGGGCAGCAGGAGCTGTTCGCAGAGGAAGAGCAGGTCACTGCCGTTGCAGTCCAGGCGTCAAAGCCGGGGCAGACCTAGACGCTTGCCCTCGTGGCCCGCGTTGTGGCTGGGGTTGACGAAGGATGGCCGGATCGGCTGCTGCCTGGACTGGGGTGCGCTAACTAACTCAGGCTGGGCACACGATTAGGATTAGCTAAATACCGCTGGTGGACAAAATAGTGGCAAATAGGTAGCGTTAACCCGCTGCGCTAAATCGTGCCCACAGTTAATCTTTGAGAAGCAAGTATGAGCAAGCCAGGTGATGACCTTGAAAAAATCGTAGAGATCATTGAACGCTCTACCTCACCTACGGCACGTATAGAACAAAACGTATTTCTTCCGATATTGACTTCAACACAAGGTCACACTGCTCAATGTGACATTGTAATAAGAAACGGGCCGCCTCATAGAGAGACGCTTACGATTGTGGAGGTTCAGGATCGAAACTCTAAAGTTGATATCAATACTTTTCGCGGCTGGCTAGGAAAAATTGATGACGTTGGGGCACAGCATCTTATATGTGTCTCCAGAAAAGATTTTGCTTCTAGCATTAAAGAGAAAGCCACTCAATCAGGCTCAAAAATATTTCTTGTCACCTTGAAGGATCTAACGCCGGACAGCATTCCGCTTGATTTTATACATTTTATATTTTTGTATAATAGCGTGAACATCAAAGTCAGAAGTGTAAAGCCATATGTCGGGAAGGGGGAGATTGCAAAGCTGGGTCTTAAGCCAATGAATCATGAGCTTGGCGACAAGGTATGGTCTTTAGACCAAATAACCATGATTTCATTGCTGGAGTTATGCAGGTCTTCAATTAATGACAGCCAGGATTCACTTAACCCTGCGACCAGCAAAGATAATTTAGGGAAATTATCGTACAGGCCTGTCGGTGAAGATGCCCTCTACTATTGTCACAATGGTGAGCTTATACGTGTCGGTCTGGATTGTGAGTTTGAATGGGAATCCGAGCATGCTGAGATCCCGATGTCTGTCGCCTCCTATGAGCAAGATCAACATGGCGCATTGGCATGGCTTTTTGAGGTCGAACATAATAGTAAAAGCGGTCCGATCTCGATCAAGCTTCCTGTGGTTAAGCTGGATGACGGAACCTATAAGGTTCTGGACAGCATCATAAACACTCAGCTTGAATATACCTTCGACATAGTGCCGAAGCCAAACTACTAACAAACCGCTCAAGCGCTCACCTTATTTACGGATCGTATTCCGAGCGCCCTTAAGATACTTAGCATGGAGTAGCTTATGCCTATACCTGAGACGACTTGGATTCACCTTCTGGCGGTGCTAGGTTCTGTAGCTGTGATGATATATGGCATGAATATTGTCTATAAGCGCTTGAAAGCAAAGAATCAAGGCTTTGGTCCGAATAGCCTAAAAGCAATTGGTGTAACCCTCTTCATCCCAGCAATATTGATTCTAGCCGTAACTACTAATTTCCAATCTGAAACATTGGCAGCCTTGCTCGGCACTGTCGCCGGTTATGTGCTGTCCACTAGCAAGCCCGAAGAGTAGGTGCATAACAAACGGTTTAAAGCAGGTCGCGCCCGCGACGACTCATGACGGCCCGGCGCCGATCACCAGCCGATGGTTGGCTGGATGAAGGGCGGCGCAGTGCGTCGAACTGTTCGGCAGATGATCCGCCGCGATAGTTGGTAATGTCGGCTTCCACGGTTTCGCGGATCAGCTGGTTATCGGCGCGCTGCTCGGGGGTCAGGTGGATATTCTGCGCCCATTGTTCGCGCTCGCGGCTCCGGTCGTAGCCTCGCCCCATATCACGCTGAAGGTCATCCACCGGCTCGGGCGCTGGCTCGGCGGGCGGCACCCAAGCAGGCTCGGGCGCTGGAGTGCGACCTGTGACTTCGATCAGCGCGGGTTCACGCTGCAGTGCCTGTTCGTCCTGTGCGCGGATACCCAAATTCAAAGCGAAGGCCACACGCCGGGCTGCATCCAATGGGCTGAGATTGTAGTAGTTGTTCTGGGTGTTGTTGTTCACTGCGTCGAGATCTTCCTTGAAGGCAGGCGGTAGCAGTTTTGAAAGACACTGGTTGATAAACAAATCTGGCCGTTCTTTGGCTACCGTTAGCAACCAGTCGGGGCCGAGCTTTTCATAGGTTTTTAAAATATCAAACGCCAGCCGCTCAGATATGAGCAAGCGCGAAGTCCGATCAAGGCTGCCCTTTTTTCGACCACTGCCCGGCACTTTGCCCTGCCCTGGCGGGCGTCCACGCGCGGCCATTTCAGTCGCCTCCCAATATGACGGTCAGCGTGCGCAAGTTGCCATCCTCGTCGTACTTGCAATGCGCCTGAGCCGGTGTTGCTCGTTCAGGCAGCGTTTGCTCTGCCAGCCACAAGGAAAGCAGGCTCTGGAGGGCCCGTGCTTCGCCTACTGGGTCGTCGCCGAACGTGACTACTGCCATGGTCAGGCACCTCGGTTGATATCAGCAGGTGGAACGGCAGGCGGCAGTGGCGCGGTGTCGGCAGGCACCACACGCACCGCTTGACCCCGTGGGTTGCGCTGCACATAGAACTCCATGGTGCCCACCGTTATTTTATTGACCCGGCCCAATTCGTCGCGCATGAGTTGGGTTTCGACGGCCTTGGGTGCCCGCGCCTGCGGCAGCGGTGGCAGTTGTCGGTAGTCGGTGTATTGCGATTTGGGCTGCTGGGCTTCCAGCATCCGCTTCTGCTCGGCAAGCTGGGCTTGCACACGTTCGTTTACTGCCTGCTCGATCATGGCCTCGATGGCACTGCCCACGCCCGATACTTCGGGCGCAGGTGCCGGGGCCTGTTGTTCGCGCCGGTTTACTTGCCGGGCGATCAGGTTGAGTTTCGAGTTCATGGCTTTTCGACCTCAGCTACTTGCGACCGACAAGACGGGCGTGATCGGGCTGTTAAAACCTGTAGAAGTAGTCAGCGACGTGACCCGGTGCCAAGTAATAGCCGATGTGCCGGACACACTTTGATTTACATTCACCAGCAGGTCGCCCACCTTCATGCCGACACAGGATGCTGAAGGTGAACCGAAGCCACAGCCGATGAAAAATCCCGCTGTCGATTCGATCGCAGCATGTGCGTGGGTGGACTCGTACAGAAAAACTTGTTTGGCATCCGTGAGTCCAAATGCAGCAGCGATACGGGCTGGGTTGGTAGATGAATATGCCATTTTATTTCTCCTTGTCGCGTATATCGTAAAGCGTACGCAGACGACCCTGCAGTTGTGGGTCATTCATATAGGCGCGTCTTGTAGCTGGCGTGCGCATTAGGCTTTCGATCTGGTTTATTTCGGCTTGCACAGCTCCGCCTGATGTGGGGATGTTATGCGCCCCGGTGGCGGCATCGAACATTGCGGTTATAAACTCCACCGTATTGTGCATGTGGACCCAATTCAGACCGTTCACGTTCGTGAACTGGTCGAAGTGACGTTGTTCATGTACCGGTAGACTGTTCAGATAGTTTTGCGCGACCTGAATGTTTTGTTTATATGTGAACTCACCCCAGCGCTGCTGTAGAATCTGCAACGTACTAGCAAGCGCCTGCTCGTTGATTTTAACGACGGCCGCGTAGTCTTTGTCATTTAGACTATTAAGAAGCGCTTCTGTGGAGCGGGGTGCACTTTCCAGCGTTCCAACTGGTTGCGCTTGTGTTGCACCGAGCTTTTTATTGGCCAGGGCAAGCCATTGCAATGAGGCATTGAGAAATTGTTGGCGTTGCTGGATTGTGCCACTGAGGGTCTGTAGATGATTAGCAAAGGACTCAGCTAACCAGTCACCGGCCTGGTCGATTGGCAATTTAAAGCTATGTTGCCGCCGTACTTTGGTCGGTGCCTTGGTGGCGTTGGCTGTAATGAACGCAATGGCCCCTTGAACCAGATGCGATGGATAGTTGAGCTTGGCCATATCGGTCATGTAGACGCCACCCAACTCGCCCAGGATCGCGTTAATTTGCTGTGACGTAGTTCCAGGCGGAAGCGCTGCACCAAACAAGGTTTGGCTGCTATGTTGACCTGGGTAATTGGCGATTTCCCGAGGGGTCAGCACATCGACATCAGTGAGGCCCCAGGTGTCAGGCGTCGGTGAAAGTGGCGCCAGCACAGACTGGCCAGAGTCGTAGGGCTGGATATCACCAGCGCCGTCGAAGAGTTCAAGATCACCGCTCATGATTCACACCCAAAATCACGCAAGAGCGCATCAGCGCCTTCGTTACCGAGATAGGCTTCCACGTCCCTGAAAGATTCCTCGCAAATAAACATGCCAGCCCGGCGCATGATTAACTGAATCATGTGATTTTTACCGTGGAAGCGCATGTTTTTTTCTGCGATCAGGCTTTTGATAGCTTCGTCTATCTTGTTAACGAACATGGAAATAACCTCGATAAGCTGGGCCGCATTGCCGGGATGGCGATAAGTAGGCAATGGAAGTTTCACAGTAAAGACTCCTTAGCAGTACCTGAACGCGCAACTTGATTACGCATCGTCAGCCACGGCCGCATGCAGTATTTATGCAGCCACGAGTTTTCCACCGGGCTACCGTGGATATCTCTCTCGGGGATCAACTCGACATGCGCCAAACGCTTCGCATCTTGCAAACACCAGCGACATTGCGTGTTGGATGTAGGGAAATGTTCCAGCCGGTATCGCATCTGTTCGATTGAGGATGGCGCGGCAAGTGATACCAGCGACCAGTCACCGGCGGTGTTTCGCCACATGCCAACGTCCCATTTAAGTAATTCCTCATGGGTTTCCGGCTTGCGCAAGTAATGGGCTAGCTGTTCAATATCGGGCGCGATTTCGCCCATCGAGGCCGCGACGTAGCTGGCCATTGCACGGGGATCGCCACGGTAGCTGATGAACTGAATGGCCGTGGCTTGAACGTGCCGAAGAACGAGCTCTTGGTTCATGGCCGCAGACTCGCGTGCTGTAGCAGTTGCTCAAGGCAGGACTCTTGCGATTGGGCGCGTTCTATAACAACGACTCCGTCTGAACATCTAACAGCTGACCAAAGAGTCTCAGGGCCGGTGTACACAATCCTGTGGTTGGACGGTAGCCTCTCACCGACGGCACACAACATAGCAGGCAGTTTTACGAATGCCAGCTGGAACACTTCGCAATACCCCATTCCAGCTTGCAGGACAAGATATCGAGCCCAGTATGTGCGCCCCGCGTCGATGAGGATAAGTTCATCAAACGGCAGGAACTGGTGAGCCACGACGGCGTAAAAAGAGCTTTCGCTCAGGCGTTCTACCGGCACACCGGCGGGGACAATGATACGAAACTCATTACCGGCAGATTCGCGCAGCCTGACATCCTTGGGCGCGAGAGTAATAACGGGCTGGCGGCGTTCGGTTGCAACATCTGACTTCGACACTTGTGAATACTCCAACTGGCTGGGTGTTGGAGTCATGTATAACGCCAGGAAGTACCGGTGTTAATAGTGCTTCTGCGGATACCATGTCTGTCTAATATTAGAGAGACTGACTTTTTAAATAGTTGTCGATATAACGCCAACCTGTACCCTTACCCGAATCACCCATCACCCGCTTGAGCCACTTGGCACGGCTGCACCGGGACTCAGTCCAGGCCACCACTTGCGGCATGTGATCCTCGACCACAGCGGCTACAGCGGCGCGCTTGCGGTCGACCTTCGTCTTGCCCGCATGGAGGGCACGGGCCTTCATGGCGGCGATCTTGTCGGGGTCAGGCACAAGTGCGGGGGCAGGCTGGAGGGCCCGGTATGCCTGAAGTTCGTTCAGGTCGGCGCGCAGCTGTGGCTGCCACTGGCTTGGCACCGACCAGCCCAGGGCGCGCTGGTATGCGGCCGATGATTCATGTGTGGTGCTGCTCACAGTCGAATCCCCCTGACACCGCGCTGACGGAATCCATTGAAGACCCGCGTACCGGCTGGGGTGTAAGGGTGGTCGCGGCTCGGTTCGAACCGCTCCCAGTCCAACAGCGTCACCACCTTCGTTGAAGCTCTCGTTTTCCACATCATGACCTCCTAGAATCGCGTCAGAGCGACGATCCACCTATCAGGCGATGCACCATACTGGGTCTCGCTCTGTGCACCTCCTGCGCGGTCAGATGCCAGATCCGTACCCTGTCGTACCTAAAAAACGTACCTCATGGCCGTCCAGGCCAGGCTACACGGGCGTCGCAACCGGATTCGGTATCCGTTTGTGGTGCTTAATACCGCCAAATGGCGGTGTTTTCAGCGCCTTTACCGCTGTCTTCATTACCCTCAGGATTTTCTAATCGTGTGCGTCCACCAGGGTTCTTTCTTCGTAACAACCCTGTTCTCTGAGCAAACGCACCAGCAGGCCCGCATAAGTTTCGCCCGGCAACCGGGCAGCCCTAACGGCAGCCAAGTCCTGCGCCGCAAACCATAAAGTGAGGTTCACCCAACCGTCTGCCCGGCGTTTTGTGCGCAGTGCCCTCATACTTTTTGCAGTTGCCGTTCTGGGTTTCGGCTTTGCCAGCAGCCATCCCTGACTGAGCAACCGTTCGATTTCCACAGGGTTGTCGATGGTCCGGGCCTGACTCGGGTGAACCAGCAATTTAGATTTCATTTCAAAGCACCTCACTACCTACCGACTTGCTACCGACTCGCTCGTGGAACGCGCAAAAATCGGCTTTTTCACAGCAGGGTAAAAATCCCTTTTTTGAGTCGGTAGGTACGTAGGGTAACTACCGCTACCGGGGCCTATTTGCCCCGGCGGTAGCCCCTTTTCCCAGCAGTCAGTAGATTTAGCTACCGACTTGCTACCGACTCTACCGACTCTCACTGGTTCAGCACCCATACCGCATGGTTTCCGCCCTTGGTGCTCTGTGCTTTCTTGATTTTTTTCTCGAACTCCAGATGGGCAAGAGTCCCCTTAAGACAGCTCTGTGACACAGCGATTTCAGTGCACCGACCTTTCAACTTGCTGTACGACCACTCTTCCGCAAAGCCTTCCTTACGCATAAACAACAGCAGCCGTTCGCCGTTAACTATGGTTTTCCCGCGTGGCTCTACGCGCTGAAATAACAGGCCCGGTTTGCGCAGGATGAAAATTGGATCGTCCTTCTCGCCATAATTGCTTTTCGTATGGATCATTTTCAGCAGGGTGCATTTAACCTCCAGCTTGTGCAGGTCAATGCCTTCATCCGCTGCTTCCTTGGCCGTCAATTCTTTCAGCAGTATCACGCTCCGCACCGCATCGGAAAACGAAGCGCCACCACGGCCAACCAGGCTATCTTCGATGCCTTCGCGGGCGGCGCTCTTGCTGATGTGGCGAATCAGGATTAACGCCGCCTTGAGCCGACTGGCAATGCGCTTCAATGCTGCAACGAGCACTAGCAGGTCCTCGTTGAGTTCGTCACCACCATGCAGCAGGGAAGCGGTTTCCAGCACCACCAGCACCGCGCCTTGCCAGCGCTCGGCCAGCAACTCGACGATATCTTCACGGATGGAACAGATGCGCCCGTCGCTGCTAGTCAGCATCAACGCCTCGGTTTCGTCGCAGCCGTAGATCATCAGGTTTCGACGAATCTTGTCCTGCAAAGCCGGACGCTCGCCAGGGTCAAAGCCTTCGAGCCATGCCTGGATACGTTGCATAATGATTTCGTAGGGATCTTCCTTCGATGCGAAAACGGCCTTGCCCGGCTGGGTGGCGATCCCATAGCACTCCACATTACAGGCTACGCTGAGAGCCATGTGCAGCCCTATCGTGCTTTTGCCGATGCCGTGGGCACCATCGAACTCAGTGACCACGCCCAGCGGTAGATAGCCGCCGATCACGCTCGGCCAGGGTGGAATGGGTGTGGTCAGCGCTGCATTCGTGATGGGGCGCTCGATAAGCAGAGGCGTACCGGTAATTGTGGGAGCATCAGTGGTCGGCTGAAGTGCTACCGGGGCGCCCCAGCCCGCATTGAACCCGATCAGCGCCTCGCGCTTGCCCGCCAGCGACTCGGGATATGCCACGTCTATCTGATCCCTGGCGTACTGCATGGCCCGCTCGGGATCACCGCCTCGATGATCCAGACACATGGCCCACACGGGGTCCGTGTGCAGCATGCTAGCCAGCGTGTCGTTTCTGGAACGGTCCGCATTGCCAGCCTTTATAATCAGGCCATACAGCACGTTGGAGCGATCGATATCACCGGTGCCTTCTACCAGATGGCGCTGGTCGGCATTCAGGTCGAGGCTGACCCAGTCGAAAGGCTCGCCCACCTCGATATCCGGGATGGCAGGCATGGGCGTGACGGCCTTGAATAACTTGAGGTTCCACGACGCCAGCTCGGCAGCGCTCAACCGGGTAATCGCCTTGTCGTTAAGCCGGTCGAAGGTCACGGTCAAATGCCGGGGGCTGGTGCCGAAATAGACTTCACAGTGGTCGCAGTGCGGCGGCCTCGCGTCGGTCGTGTCGCAAAACGTGGCCGCCTCTTCCGTGGACATCCAGGCGAACATGCGCACGCCTTTTCCGGAGGGGGAGCGTTCGGCATAGCTGTTGAACGGCGGTTCGAAGGCCTCGGTGACATTATCGAAGTCGAAACCGACCAAGGTATCGTCGCCTTGGTGAATACCGCCTGTCATGTTCATGGTCACACCGGGGTAGTTATCTTGTTCCTTGATCCGCAATGCCTGTGCCAGCGGCAGCCAACTTTTGGCCGTGGTGGAAACATGCGGGGTATAACCATTGGACGGTATCTTGTCGAACTTCTTGCGTTCTTCATTCCATTCCAAAACGAAGGCAAGCCAGATCGGCTTGTTAACCAGTTCACCAAACGGTTCTACCACTTCGGTAGCAGCGATCATATATACCCCCGGTATTGCAATCTAACAGCCGTGGGCATGTCACACCGCCTTGCGCGAACGCAACCAGGTGACGAAAACTTCCAAGTCAAATAAAAATGCATTACCTGGACGCAAAATTGCGCCGGATGCGGCCAGCCCGTTGTTGTGCCGATTGCGCAGGGCGTATGCAAGCGTTTTCGCTTCTAGTCCCGGGACCGCTTCAAGCAGTTGCTTGCGTGAAACAATGGAAATGCAGGGGGTACTCATCATCGAAACTCCACGCTGGTTTAAGCAAAACACAACTACGTAATACCGCGAACGTGGCAGTCGGGCAAACATCGCTATGTGTGCAAACCGTGCATAACTTCATTTAGATTTAGACAAAACTAACTTCGGTCAAGCTCTGCCTAGCCCTGCTAAAAACAGTCAATTAGATGAGAAAATCCACTACATATTCCAGATATATGTAGTGGATTTTTGCTGATCATACCGCTGGTCAGATCAGGTGTTTTATTTCAGCCTCCCGAACACTTCGCCCATGACCCGATCAGCCACCGCCTTTTTATGATCAGTGGAGAGGTGAGCGTAGCGATTGGTCGACTCCAGGGTTTTGTGGCCAAGGATTTCTGCCACCTCCTTCATGCTGGCGCCAGCCATGACCAGTTGGCTCGCCGCGTCGTGGCGCAGATCGTGGAAGTGCAGGCCGTCCAGCTTGGCTGCTTTCAGTGCAAGACCCCAATGCCAGCGGAACCCCCAGTTGTGATCAAACACCAGCCCGCTAGGCTTGCGGATCGTCATCAACACTGCGATGGCCGGTGCCGGAAAGACCAGGGTACGTGGATCACCATTCTTGGTGCGGGCGATGACGGCAGTGCGACGGCTAAAGTCGATCTGCTCCCAGCGCAGGCCCAGCAGTTCGCCCAGGCGAGCACCGGTGGCCATGGCCAAGATCACCAATGGCTTCAGTAGCGGTGAAGCGCAGGCATCACAGGCGACGAGCAAGCGCTTGCGCTCGTCGTCTTCCAGCCAACGTACCCGCTCGTTGTCTTCGGTACGAGTAGGAGTACGGCGTGCCGGGTTATCCTTAATGAAGCCCTTCTTCACCGCGTACTGGAGCAATGCCGACCAGCAGGCTTTGCGCCTATTGATAGTGGCTGCACAGTGCCCTGGTGCGTAGGCGTCGAGGTCGTCACGGATGATGGCTTCGGAGATATCGACAAGGCGCTTTTTACCATGCAGAGCGACAAGGGCATTGATCCTGCCTACAAGGGCATGGTCACGGCCTTTCCAGTCGTTGAGGAAGTCGTCGGCCAAGGTGGCCAGGGTGACGCGGGCGTGGGGATTACCGAGGGCTTCAAGGCGTTCCTCGTCGCGCAGAAGCGACTTCGCCCAGGTTGTGGCATCGGTCTTTAGCTTGCAGGTTTTGGTGGCGATTACCCGGTCGCCATCGCGGATGATGGCCTTGTACCGGGTGCCCGATTTGCGTTCGAGCTTGACGTAGGTGATGTGCATGGCTGCTCTCCCAAGGATCGTCGGACCCTGGTTGATCGAGCGATACGGAAAAGACGTACCTTATCCCGTACCCTGCACACGCTATGCTGCCATTGCTGCATAATCTCGCACCAAGCTAAAAGCCCCGTAAATCATTGATTTACAGGGCTTTTTTGCAATCGTATGGCGGAGAGATAGGGATTTGAACCCTAGGTACTGTTGCCAGTACAACGGATTTCGAATCCGTCCCGTTCGGCCACTCCGGCATCTCTCCAGTGGCGCGCATGATACCAGCAGTTTGCCTAAAGGCAAAGCCTGTTTGCGAAAAAAATTCGCGTGGTATCAGGCGCTTGCGTGAACTTGCCGCTTACAGCGGCACGCCCAGGCGTTTGGCAACTTCTTCGTAGGCTTCGATCACGTCGCCCAGCCCCTGACGGAAGCGGTCTTTGTCCATTTTCTTGCGGGTTTCTTTGTCCCACAGGCGGCAGCCGTCCGGGCTGAACTCGTCACCCAAGACGATCTCGCCGTGGAATACGCCGAACTCCAGCTTGAAGTCGACCAGCAGCAGGCCAGCGTCGTCGAACAGCTTGCTCAGCACTTCGTTGACTTTGAGCGACAGAGCTTTCATTTTTGCCAGTTGATCGGCGGTGCCCCAGCCGAAGGCAACAACGTGGGATTCGTTGATGAACGGATCGCCCTTTTCGTCGTTCTTGAGGAACAGTTCGAAGGTCGAAGGCTCCAGCTTGATGCCCTCTTCTACACCCAGGCGCTTGACCAGGCTGCCAGCAGCGTAGTTACGCACGACGCATTCAACCGGGATCATGTCGAGCTTCTTGACCAGGCACTCGTTGTCGCCCAGCAGTTTGTCGAACTGGGTTGGAATACCGGCTTCTTCAAGCTTTTGCATGATGAAGGCGTTGAACTTGTTGTTCACCATGCCCTTGCGGTCGAGCTGTTCGATGCGCTTGCCGTCGAACGCCGAGGTGTCGTTGCGAAACAGCAGGATCAAGCGGTCAGCGTCGTCAGTTTTGTAAACCGACTTGGCTTTGCCGCGGTAGAGTTCTTCACGTTTTTCCATGATGGGCTCCGCTTGCTAAATAAGATGGGCTAGGCGATTTCGCGCCAGTCGAGCCCGCAATCCTGGTTGGCCACCTGTAGCCAGTCCGGGTCGCACCCAAGGGTGTCGACGAAACATTGCCGGGCCAGCTGTGGCTGGTTGTTCTTGCTACTGAGGTGGGCCAGCACCAGATGCTGCAGGTTCTGCCAGCCCAACTCCGACACCAGGCGCGCGGCCTGATGGTTGTTCAAATGTCCGTAGTCGCCACCCACCCGCTGCTTGAGAAACATCGGGTAAGGCCCGCGTCCGAGCAAGTCGCGACAGTGATTGGCCTCGATCAGCAAGGCATCCAGGCCCTGGTAACGTTGCACAAGGGCTGCGTCGTAGGAGCCGAGGTCAGTCAGTACGCCGAAACGTCGGCTGCCGTCGTCAAACACATACTGCAACGGCTCCAGTGCATCATGGCTCACACCTACTGCCTGGATATGCAAGCCACCGATTTGCAGTTGCTCATCGGCCGCCAGGAACCCTGCAGCCTCCACCGGTTTGCGCATGCCACGCAACGTGCCACGGCTAAGGTAGACCGGTACATTGTAGCGCCGTGCCAGCAACCCGACCCCATGCACGTGGTCGGCATGTTCATGGGTCACCAACACAGCGCTCAACTGCTGGGCAGAAACGCCGAGCAGCGCCAGGCGCCGCTCGGTTTCGCGCAGGGAAAAGCCGCAATCAACCAGGACAAGGGTATTGTCACTGGCGATCAGCGTGCCATTTCCCTGGCTTCCACTTCCAAGTACGGCGAAGCGCACTTAACCCAGGTTGTCCTGAATCACGCTCAGCACGCGGCGAGCGACGTCAGCCGGGGCCACGGTGTTGATGTTCTTCTCGACGGTTACCTGGACGCTGTCACCCACCTTGCTCAGACGTACCTGATAGCGCTCGGCACGTGCTTCACGCTCTTCCTTGCTCGGCGCGCTGCCAAACAGCTTGCCGAAGAAGCCCGGCTCCTGGTCTTTGGCCTCGGCTTTTTCAGCCAGGTTGATGTAGTACAGGCCCAGGCTGCGGTTGATGTCTTCAATGCGCCACTCGCCCTGCTCCAGTGCACGGCCCACGCTGGACCAGGCACGGTCAAGGTCGGCGCCCAGGTTCAGCACCGGGTTGCCGCTGCCGTCTTCGCTCAGGCTGACACGGCTTGGTGCGTCGAAGTCACGTGCGGCGAGCAACGACACCGAACCGCCCTTCTCGGCGCTGCGGGTCATGCTGGCGAGCATTTCGTCGACCAGCATGGCGTCGACACCGGTGTTCTGCGAACTGGCCGGGAAGTCCATCTCAGCCGTGCTGCCCGCCGGGCGCTCGATGCTGACGATATAGACCTCACTGGTGTTGCGCTGAACACCTGGCTCGATGCGCACACGGGCACGCACTTCGTTGTCACGGCTGCTCGAAGCACTTGCCAGGCGGTTTGCCATGGCGCCGGAGAGCTCATCAAAACGCTGCCAGGTGGTGTTGAACTCACCGGTTTGCGGGCGTTCTTCAGCAATGCGGAAGCCGTTGTCTTCAAAGAACTGCCGGGCCACCGGCCAGACTTCGGCCGGAGCGCGCTGGGCCAGGACCCAACGGCTGCTGCCGCTCTTCTGCAGGCTGAAATCGCTGATGTCAGCGCCTGCGCTCAACGGCTGCGGACGTGGAACCTCGAACTCGCCTTTGACGTTATCGTCGGCGACGTTACGTGGGATCGGCAACAGCGGATCAAGGCGCTTGGCGTTGCTGATGTCCGGTGGCAGCTGCATCGGAGCCTTTTGAGTGGCCTCCAGATAATCGCTGCCGCGGTCACGGAAGTAACCCTCTTCGCCCCACAGCCAGCCACAACCGCTGGTGCTGGAGATGATCAAGGCAAGGGCGGAAAGTCCAGCCAATCGCTTCATGCGGTGTACGTCCTCAATTAAAACTGCAGGCCGCACTGGCGCATCGCCTGGCGTACCGTGTCGTGACAGGATTCGCTCAGCCAGGTCAGCGGCAGGCGGATGCCTTTGTGCATCAGGCCCATTTCAACCAAAGCCCATTTCACCGGAATCGGGTTGGCTTCAATGAACAGGTCTTTGTGCAGCGGCATGAGTTTTTCGTTGATTGCGCGAGCCTTCTCGGCATTGCCCTCAAGGGCGGCTTCGCACAGATCGGCCATTTCGCGCGGGGCGACGTTGGCAGTAACAGAGATGTTGCCTTTGCCGCCCATCAGGATCAGCTCGACAGCGGTCGGATCATCGCCAGACAACACGATGAAGTCCTTGCTCACGCCGTCAAGGATCGCCTTGGCGCGCTTGAGGTCGCCGGTGGCTTCTTTGATGCCGATGATGTTCGGCACGGTCGACAGACGGATCACCGTCTCGGCCTGCATGTCGCAGGAGGTGCGGCCGGGAACGTTGTACAGAATCTGCGGGATGTCGACGGATTCAGCGATGTGCTTGAAGTGCTGGTACAGGCCTTCCTGGGTCGGCTTGTTGTAGTACGGTACTACCAGCAGGCAGGCGTCGGCGCCAGCGCTCTTGGCGTTGCGGGTCAGGTGCACGGCTTCAGCGGTGGAGTTCGCACCAGTACCAGCGATCACCGGAATAGGGTGCTTGCTGTGCTTGACGCGCTCGACCACGTGTTTGATGACCAGGATGTGTTCTTCGACATCCAGGGTCGCGGACTCACCAGTGGTGCCGACTGCAACGATCGCATGGGTGCCGTTTTCCAGGTGGAAGTCTACAAGTTTGTCGAGGCTGTCCCAATCAAGACGCCCTTGTGCATCCATGGGTGTGACCAATGCCACCATACTGCCCGCAATCATGAAACTGCTCCTGCCGGAAAAAGAGAGCGGTAATGGTACTGGCGCCATCGGCCTTGCACAAGCGAAGCCGGAGGCTTGAGCATTCCCCTCAGCGACCATTTTCGCTACCCTTCTCTCTTTGATCGGTACACAGCGGCCCGCCGGGCTGCCGACAACCTGCGCAGGCAGTGCCCAAAGCCTCGATCTTGAGCCCCGGGACCACGCCCACCCGCCATTCTGACCCGTCAGGTACCGACCGCTCATCGCTTTAGGAATGCTGCATGTCCACCCCCACCATTCGCGAACAATTCCTTGTCATCAGTGCCCTGGGCGCCAACCCCATGGAACTGACCAACATTCTGTGCCGGGCCAGTAACGACAATCGCTGCTCGGTGGTCACTTCACGCCTGACCCGCCACGGCGAGTGCAGTGCGTTGGTGCTGCAGGTGGCCGGCAGCTGGGATGCCCTGGCACGCTTCGAGGCAGCCTTGCCGGGCCTGGCCAAGAAACACACGTTCACCGTGAATGTGGTCAGAAGCGCCGAACTGGAAGTGCGCCCGCTGGCCCTGCCGTATGTGGCCTATGTCAGCGCGGCCTATCGCCCGGACATCATCAACGAGCTATGCCAGTTCTTCATCGACCACCACGTCGATCTGGAAAACCTGACCTGCGACACTTATCAGGCACCGCAGACCGGCGGCACCATGCTCAACGCCACCTTCACCGTGACCCTGCCGGCCGGCACCCAGATCAGCTGGTTGCGTGATCAGTTCCTGGACTTCGCCGACGCCTTGAACCTGGATGCGCTGATCGAACCCTGGCGCCCACAGAACCCACTGTAAGGAAACTACACATGGCCGTTGCACTCGACCAAGCCGTTGCCGACTTCCAGGCCCAGGCCACCAGTGGCCAGAGCGTCAGCCTGGCAGACCTGAAGGGCAAGCAAGTGGTGATCTACTTCTACCCTAAAGACAGCACCCCGGGCTGCACCACTGAAGGCCAGGGCTTCCGCGACCAGTACGCAGCCTTCCAGGCAGCCAACACCGAGGTCTTTGGCGTATCCCGTGACGGCATCAAGTCCCACGAGAACTTCAAAGCCAAACAGGCCTTTCCCTTTGAGCTGATCAGCGACAAGGACGAAGCCCTGTGCCAGCTGTTCGACGTGATCAAGCTGAAGAAGCTGTACGGCAAGGAATACATGGGCGTTGACCGCAGCACCTTCCTGATCGACAAGAATGGAGTGCTGCGCAAGGAATGGCGTGGGGTCAAAGTACCGGGGCATGTGGATGCGGTATTGGCTGAAGCTCAGGCCCTGAACAAGGCCTGAAATCGATCGCGGGTAAAGCCCACTCCCACCGACTCTGTGGGAGCGGGCTTGCCCCGCGATGGCCTCAATCTCTCCTCAGCCCCATGTGCACATCATCGATAATCGCCTTGGCGAACCCGCTGAGGTAATAGGCGGCCCACACCGAGCTGTCGTCTTCGTCCATAACACCAGCCATGATCAATTTGTGCACGCAGCCAAGCAAGGTTGAGGCCTGCTCCAGCGCGTAGTCACAGGGAACGCCCGGTGCAATTTGAAACAAATCG
Organism: Pseudomonas sp. H9; assembly: GCF_004353925.1. Classification (GTDB taxonomy): domain Bacteria; phylum Pseudomonadota; class Gammaproteobacteria; order Pseudomonadales; family Pseudomonadaceae; genus Aquipseudomonas. Next base: position 387,711 of record NZ_SMOK01000047.1, read on the forward strand.
ATAGGTGGCTGCTGGCTGCTGATAAAGGTTGCGATACCAACCGTCTCAGGGCGCGATTCGTTGTTCATGCCTGCGCCCTCCGTTTCGTGGAGTGGTAAGGGCTGGTAGCAAGAGAAAGTGGTGGGTCGGGGACTAACTTTTTCATGGCGTAACTCCTTGTCGATTCAGGAGCCTCCACCTCAATCCTTCTCACAAGATTAAGGTGGCAGCTGTACGCGGGGTGAGAAACCGAGGACATAGGAAACTCGGCCAGACCGAAATCTGCCCGCGCACAGCCGCCATAACATAGCTGCTTTATGTCATCGGGTTCTCACGCCCGGTCGCCAAAAAAGACGACCAGAGGAAATTAGCCCTGATGCACTTTCCCTACAACAGCGAAAAGGCGGCAGCGTGCGTAGGATAGTTCCGAAAGCTATCCGGGGTAATTGTTTTGATGCCGAAATTTATCGCGGGGCAAGCCCGCTCCCACCGGCCTCTGTGGGAGCGGGCTTGCCCCGCGATAAATTTACAACAACGGCGCAACCACCGGATCACGCCTCGGCCAGGCATCCAGTACGGCCTTGAACAGCGTCGCCAGCGGGATCGCAAAGAAGATCCCCCAAAAGCCCCACAGTCCGCCAAACAGCAACACCGCACAGATGATCGCCACCGGGTGCAGGCTCACTGCTTCGGAGAACAGCAGCGGCACCAGCACGTTGCCATCCAGCGCCTGGATG
>NZ_SMOK01000048.1 GCF_004353925.1 Pseudomonas sp. H9
TGCGCAGCCGATCGCGGGGCAAGGCCCGCTCCCACCGGGGGCCCGCTTAAAGCAGCACACCGCGCAAGGCATCAAAAGCCGGATTCGTTTCAGCCAGCCAGGGTTGCGGCTATTCAACCCGGCACCCACGCCGGGTTTTTAATGGATTTTGGCGCCTTGGGTGGGAGCGGGCTTTGCCCCGCGATCTGGCGCGAAGCGCCAGCAAATCCAGTTATCTCGGTGTGTCAGTTACCCTGCAATCCGCAGTTTTCACGGCTGCTGCGCAGCCGATCGCGGGGCAAGGCCCGCTCCCACCGGGGGCCCGCTTAAAGCAGCACACCGCGCAAGGCATCAAAAGCCGGATTCGTTTCAGCCAGCCAGGGTTGCGGCTATTCAACCCGGCACCCACGCCGGGTTTTTAATGAGTTTTCGCGCCCCGGGTGGGAGCGGGCTTTGCTCCGCGATCTGGCGCGAAGCGCCAGCAAATCCAGTTGTCTCGGTGTATCAGTTACCCTGCAATGCGCAGTTTTCACGGCTGCTGCGCAGCCGATCGCGGGGCAAGGCCCGCTCCCACCGGGGGCCCGCTTAAAGCAGCACACCGCGCAAGGCATCAAAAGCCGGATTCGTTTCAGCCAGCCAGGGTTGCGGCTATTCAACCCGGCACCCACGCCGGGTTTTTAATGGATTTTGGCGCCTTGGGTGGGAGCGGGCTTTGCCCC
>NZ_SMOK01000049.1 GCF_004353925.1 Pseudomonas sp. H9
GAGGGCCAGGTGCGTCAGCACCCTTCGGCTATGCCGAAGGCGCGAGATGTAGACTTGGCGAAGCAAGTCGTAGGCCGCGCGGGCCTGGAAGGCGCCGGAGCGAGGGGACCCGGAGCGCAGCGTAGGGCCGGATGTAGGAGCCAACGGTTTTGGTTCCTTTTGCCAAGACAAAAGGGACCCGCCGTAAGGGCGGAAGGGACCAGCAAATCCACCCCACCCAATGGATAAGCTCTCTAAGCCAAAGCCAACCGACGTTTTTCTATTTTCCCCTGACCCCGTGAATAACCTTATATATCAATATCTTATAACTTGTTTGATGAGAGCAGAAGTCGCAAACCGCAGCGTCTGGACTATCGAGTCCACAAAAGCTTCAAGCTTGGAGCTTCAAGCTTGCCGCTATCGAAGATACCGCCAGTACAGGCGCTGCCCGTAACTTAGCGACTTCAGGAGGCCGAGTGGAGGTGCCTGGAGGGCCAGGTGCGTCAGCACCCTTCGGCTATGCCGAAGGCGCGAGATGTAGACTTGGCGAAGCAA
>NZ_SMOK01000005.1 GCF_004353925.1 Pseudomonas sp. H9
CCCTGTTCACCAGCATCTCCTTCTCCCTAAGCGCAGCACCCGCCACAACCCCAGTCACCCCCCCTGCTCCAGTCGTCGCGACGCAACAAACCATCCCCCAGCTAAACCTCAACACCGCCGACGCGCTCACCTTGCAATCAACCCTCAGCGGTATCGGTAAAACCAAAGCCGAAGCAATCGTTGCCTACCGTGAAGAACACGGCGCCTTCGCTTCAGTGGACGAGCTGCTTGAAATCAAGGGTATCGGCAACGCGTTGCTGGATCGCAACCGCGACAAGCTCACCGTTAACTAGCCCTCGCGTATAGGCCGGTCATCTGACCGGCCTTTTTGTTTGGGGATACCTTTGGTCGGTAGGGTATTGTGAAAATATTATGCTAGTAATATTTTTCTTGAGCCAAGCATTACTATCTCGGCAATCCCTCGGAGATCACCGCTATGTCAGGCTCCACGCAAACTTCTACCGCGCTCGTCACTGGCGCTTCTTCTGGAATCGGTGCGGTGTACGCAGAACGCCTGGCCGGCCGTGGTCACGACTTGATCCTGGTAGCACGTGACCGTCAGCGCCTTGAGGCCTTGGCGGCGGATTTGCAGGCGCGTCATGGGGTCAATGTCGAGGTTCTGTCGGCAGATCTTGCGCAAGCCGCAGACCTGACCCGAGTCGAACAACGCTTGCGCGACGATCAACGAATCAGTGTGCTGGTCAATAACGCCGGTATCGCCATGCATGGCACTCTGGCGGAGGCGACTGCAGCGCAAATCGACTCATTAGTGGCGCTCAACATTGTGGCGGTAACGCGCCTGGCCGCTGCGGCGGCCGCGCAGTTTGGTGCGGCGGGTCGCGGGACCATCATTAACTTGGCCTCTGTGGTGGCACTGGCACCGGAGATGTTCAATGCGGTGTACAGCGCCAGTAAGGCCTACGTGCTGAGTTTGACCCAAACCCTTCAAGGTGAATTGAAGAACAAAGGCGTGCAGGTCCAGGCGGTGCTACCCGGCGTGACGCGCACGGAGATCTGGGAGCGTTCAGGGCTGGATGTCGCCCAAATCGATCCGCAGATGGTCATGGACGTAGGGGAGATGGTGGATGCGGCGCTCAGTGGCCTGGACAGCCAAGAGTTGGTAACCATCCCGTCGTTGCCCGATGCGGCAGATTGGCAGGTCTATATCAAGGCGCGCGATGCTTTGGGACCGAATCTTTCGCGCAATTCCGCAGCGTCACGCTACAAGTGATGCTGTACCTCATACCAAGCTGCAGGACTTAACGGTCCTGCGCATCTTTAGCATCCATCTCCGCATTGCGCTCATGTATGCGTTTGAGCTGTTCCTCGGTTAGGGGCAGCTTTTTCGCAGTATCGCGCAGCAGCATCAGGCCACCGACGATGGAGCCTATCGCAAGCACCAGAATCAACCAGGCATACCAAGGCATGGAGTCCTCCTTTGCGCGGCGTAGGGCGCTGCGTCTATAAATTGGAGCGAATGCGTCATTTATTGGTTCAATTATAGGGGCGCGCCTTCTGATGGGCCAATTCGCGATCATCGGCCCCCCAGAGGCCGCGGCTTCGTTTACAATGCGCGCCGTTCAAGACTTGCCAAGAGACCAGCCCATGTCCGCCTGCCAGACGCCCATCATCGTCGCCCTGGATTTCCCTACCCGTGACGCCGCCCTGAAACTGGCGGATCAACTCGATCCAACCCTGTGCCGGGTCAAAGTCGGTAAAGAGCTGTTCACCAGCAGCGCGTCGGGCATTGTCGAGACGCTGGTCGAGAAGGGCTTCGAGGTGTTCCTCGATCTGAAATTCCACGATATCCCCAACACCACGGCAATGGCTGTTCAGGCCGCTGCTGAAATGGGCGTGTGGATGGTGAACGTTCACTGCTCCGGCGGTCTGCGCATGATGTCGGCCTGCCGTGATGTGCTGGCCAAGCGCAGCGGCCCGCAGCCGTTGCTGATCGGTGTCACCGTGCTGACCAGTATGGAGCGCGAAGATCTGGCCGGTATCGGTCTGGATATTGAGCCGCAAGAGCAGGTGCTGCGCTTGGCTGCACTGGCAGAGAAGGCCGGTATGGACGGTTTGGTCTGTTCGGCGCTGGAAGCACCGGCGCTGAAGGCTGCGCACCCGTCGCTGCAACTGGTTACACCGGGTATTCGCCCGGCTGGCAGTGCTCAAGACGACCAGCGCCGTATCCTTACCCCGCGTCAGGCACTGGATGCTGGTTCCGATTACCTGGTGATCGGCCGCCCGATCAGTCAGGCGGCTGATCCTGCTCAGGCGTTGGCAGCAGTGGTCGCGCAAATCCGCGCGTAACCCGGTAGGCGCGGGTTTGGTAGGAGCGGGCTTGCCCCGCGATTGCGATGTAGCTGATAAATCGCAATCGCGGGGCAAGCCCGCTCCTACCGTTAAACCTTCAGCACCAGCTTGCCGAAGTTTTCTCCGCTGAATAGCTTCAACAGCGTTTCGGGGAAGGCTTCTAGTCCTTCGACCACGTCCTCTTTGCTCTTCAGCTTGCCCATTGCGAGCCAGCCGGCGATTTCTTGCGCCGCTTTGCTGTAGTTGGCGGCATGGTCCATCACCACGAAACCCTCCATCCGTGCACGATTGACCAACAGTGACAGGTAATTGGCTGGGCCTTTGACGGCTTGCTTGTTGTTGTACTGGCTAATGGCACCGCAAATCACCACCCTTGCCTTGAAGTTCAAGCGGCTCAGTACCGCGTCCAAAATGTCCCCACCGACATTGTCGAAGAATACGTCCACGCCTTTCGGGCATTCGCGTTTGAGGCCTTCAAGCACGTCTTCGGTTTTGTAATCGATGCCGCCGTCAAAGCCCAGTTCGTTGACCAGGTAGCTGCATTTTTCTGCACCACCTGCGATACCCACCACCCGGCAACCTTTGAGCTTGGCAATCTGCCCGGCAATGCTGCCCACTGCGCCGGCAGCCCCCGAGAGCACGACGGTTTCACCCGCTTTCGGTGCTCCAACTTCCAGCAGGGCGAAGTAGGCGGTCATGCCGGTCATGCCCAGGGCAGACAGGTAGCGCGGCAGCGGTGCCAGTTTCGGGTCGATTTTGTAGAAGCCCTGTGGTTCGCCCACGAAGTAATCCTGCACGCCAAGTGCGCCGTTGACGTAGTCGCCTATGGCAAAGCCTGGGTGTTTCGAGGCAATCACTTCACCTACGCCCAGGGCGCGCATGACCTGACCGAGGCCGACGGGAGGGATGTAGGATTTACCTTCATTCATCCAGCCGCGCATGGCAGGGTCCAGCGACAGGTACAGGTTTTTTACTTGCACCTGGCCTTCACCGGGTTCGCTGAGGGGCACATGCTCGAAGTTGAAATCCTCACGGCTTACCGCCCCGAACGGGCGTTTGGCGAGCAAGAAACGGCGGTTGGTCTGGGCGGTCATGATGGGCTCTCGGGTGAAGGTCAAAGGTTGTTGATAGACCTTCAACTGAATTCCGGCAAGGTTTACCCGCTTGGCGAATACAGCGCAATCCGTGAGCGTGATTTAGAGGTGATCAGATAATCACTCACGGTCATAACCTTTCAACAGGCAGTCTGATGATGCTGCCTCTTCAATGCGATAGCTGCATAGACTGCGGACCATTGATTTCACTACGTTGCAGGAGCTAGCGATGACGATGACTTTTTCCGGCCAGGTAGCCCTGGTCACCGGCGGCGCGGCAGGTATCGGTCGAGCGACGGCGTTGGCGTTTGCCGCCGAGGGTTTGAAGGTTGTAGTGGCCGATCTGGACGCTGCTGGTGGTGAAGGAACGGTTGAGCTGATCCGGGCAGCGGGAGGCGAGGCGTTGTTTGTTGCTTGCAATGTCACTCGCGAGGCCGACGTGCAGCGTTTGCTGGCTCGTACGGTCGAGGCCTATGGCCGTCTCGACTATGCGTTCAACAATGCTGGCATTGAAATAGAACAGGGTCGACTGGCCGAAGGCAGCGAGGCGGAGTTCGACGCGATCATGGGCGTCAATGTCAAAGGCGTGTGGTTGTGTATGAAGTACCAGTTACCGTTGCTGTTGGCTCAAGGTGGCGGTGCGATTGTTAACACCGCCTCGGTAGCGGGGCTCGGAGCCGCGCCGAAGATGAGTATCTACAGTGCGTCCAAGCATGCAGTGATCGGTCTGACCAAATCGGCCGCTATCGAGTACGCAAAGAAGAACGTCCGGGTTAATGCGGTATGCCCGGCGGTGATCGATACCGACATGTTCCGACGCGCTTATGAAGCCGACCCGCGCAAAGCCGAGTTTGCTGCTGCCATGCACCCGGTGGGACGTATCGGCAAGGTGGAGGAGATTGCCAGTGCAGTGTTGTACTTGTGCAGTGACGGTGCGGCATTCACGACCGGTCATGCATTGGCGGTTGATGGTGGGGCTACTGCTATTTGAGTGACGCCAATGCCGTTATTGACACGGTTCGGTTGCTGCGCAGCAGCGCCAGGCCGGTCATCAGGCAACCCGCCAGCAGTGTCAGGCCAAACAGCAGTAATGACGTGCGGGTCCCGAGTCGCTCGATCAGCAAGCCGGTGAGGATAACCGGCAGGCTGAAGCCGACATAGGCCAACAAGAAGAAGCCTGCGTTAGCACGGCTCTTTTGCTCACCTGCCAGCTGAGTCACTGCCGACAAACCGCCCAGGTAAACAAAGCCATAACAGGCACTGCTGGCGACGATCGTGCCGATCAAAACGGCCAGAAGCTGCCCGTTGTCGGCGCCCCAGGCCAGTATTGCGTAGCTGGCAGGCAATATTGTCAGGCCGAGCAGGGTGGCCTTGGCGGGTGCTATGCGCCGGGCCAGGGGCTGAAACAACACGCCACAGCTGATCACGCAGAACGTTGCAAATCCAGACCAACGGCTCAAGCCATGTTCTTTGAGCATCGCAGGCAGCAGCGCCCCCACCAGCCCGACACAGGCCCAGGCCAGCAGAATCGCCATGCCATAAGGCAAGCTGCCGGAGGGGTAGTAGGGCAAGCGCAGCCATGTGCTTTGGCTGTCTTGGCGTTGGTCAGGCAGACGCCAAACCAGCAATAACCCGACCCCGGCCAGTACCAACTGCAGATAGAAACTTTCAGGTGCCAGGGTTGGGGCTCGCAGCAGGCATAGGCTGGTCATGGCAGCGCCGAGACCAAAGCCCAGTGACGTGCTGGCAGTTACCCAGGTGGTGGCGCGAGCGGTATCGCCGGGCTGCATCAGTTCACTCATATACGCAACACCGGTAGCAGACGCCAGCGCCGTGCCGATTCCCAGCGTCAGGCGCGCAAGCCCCAGGGTTTCCAGCCCAGGTGCCAGCAGCATCAGCACGGTGGCTAGCATCGATAAACCCAATGCAACCAGCACAATCGGTCGGCGCCCAACGCGGTCCGCCAGCCCGCCCAGTAGCAACAGCACGGGTATGACGCCGAGTACATACGCAGAAAAGGCCACCGCCGTGGCGGTTGTGCCTTTTCCGGACAGCTCGGCATAGGCGGTGTAAAGCGGTGCCTGCAGATTCACCGCGAAGGTAATCATGCACAGGGCAAAGGCCAGTTGGGCGGGGGCGCGTGGGTTAGGCATCGGGGGCTCCTTGTTGATGGGGTCACTATCGAGCGGTGCCTTGGGGCTCACAAGGCACACTGCACAAGGATTTGTGATTAACTGTTTGAACAAAATCGCCGAACACTTTGCCCATGAACCTCACACTTGATCGCCAATCGTCCACGCCCCTGACCCAACAAGTGGTGGCGCAGTTACAGGGCTGGATCACACAGCAGCGTTTACGCCCAGGGAGTCGATTGCCTTCGATCCGCCAACTCGCCCGCGAATTGAACGTCAGCCAGTCCTGCGTGATCGAGGCGTATGACCGATTGGTGGCCACGGGATTGTTGGAGGCCAGGCACGGTGCCGGCTTCTTCGTCGCCGAGCAACGACAAGGGCCGCCTGTAGTCGACCAACCGTTTCGCGATGAGAGTTTCGACAATCGCTGGCAGCAGTTCAATGATCAGCAGACGGACCTGCTGAACCTGTGTTGTGGCTGGTTGCCTTCCAGTTGGCGTGCGAGCGAGGCGATTGCCCAAGCCGTGCGGCAAGTGAGCCGCGGCCCGGTGGAAGACCTGCTGGACTACTGCCCACCCTTGGGGCTAACCAGCTTACGCAGCCAGTTACACAAGCGCCTGGAGCAGATTGGCATACAGGTCAGCCCCCAGCAGATTCTCACCACTCAAGGGGCCAGCGATGGGCTCGACTTGTTGGTACGCACATTACTCAAACCCGGCGACAAAGTGCTGGTTGAGAGCCCGGGGTATTACAACCTCTACAACTTGCTGCGCCACCACCAGATTGAAATGCTGTACATGCCGCGCACCTGCACCGGTCCGGATCTGCAGGTGCTGGAAGGCTTACTCAAACAGCACAAGCCGCGTTGCCTGTATATCAACAGCCTCTACCACAACCCTACTGGCAGCAGCCTGGCACCCAAAGTGGCTTACCGCCTGTTGGAACTTGCTCGCGAACATGATGTGCAAATCATCGAAGACGATATTTACGCCGATTTCCAGGACGGTGCAGTGACGCGGCTGGCCACGCTGGACGGGGAGCAGCGAGTGATTTACCTCGCCAGTTTTTCCAAGACCCTCAGCAGTTCGTTGCGCTGCGGTTATCTGGTAGCTGAGCCTGAGCTGGTCGCCCGTCTGGCGGAGTTGAAAATGGTCGCCGGGCTGGGTACCAGCCGATTCACCGAGCAGGTGGTGGCGCAGATGCTCGCCAATGGCAGTTACCGCAAAAGTGTGGCCCGGCTGCGGCCGCGTCTGGCGCAGCACATGGCCAAGACGCTAGGCCAGTTGGAGGCCAGCGGCTGGGAGGTATTTACCGAACCGTATGGCGGCATGTTTGTCTGGGCGCGACGCCCTGGTTGGGATTTTGCGGCGCTCAATCGGGAAGCGATGGCCTGTTCGGTGCTGCTGGCGCCGGGTAGCGCCTTCGATCCACAAGGGGCTGCCAGTGAGTGGCTACGGATCAACGTAGCCTATGTCCAGGACCAACGCGCCCAAGCGTTCTTCAAACGCACTCGGTAGGAGCGGGCTTGCCCCGCGATGCGATGTGCCTGATACAGCCACTATCGCGGGGCAAGCCCGCTCCTACCGAGCAGCATCAAGCGCTTTTGCGCCAGTTGAGGATCATCAGCGTCAGCACGCCCGCGACAATTCCCCAGAATGCCGAACCAATCGAGAACAGGGTGAAGCCCGAAGCTGTCACCATGAAGGTGATCAACGCAGCCTCGCGCTCCTTGGCTTCATTCATGGCCACGGTCAGGCCGTTCATGATCGAGCCGAACAAGGCCAGGGCCGCAATCGACAGCACCAGTTCTTTGGGCAGGGCGGCGAACAGGGCGGCAAGGGTGGCGCCGAATACGCCGGCAATGCCATAAAAAATCCCGCACCACACTGCAGCGGTATAGCGCTTGTTCGGGTCTTCATGGGCATGAGGGCCTGTGCAGATAGCGGCACTGATTGCGGCCAGGTTGATACCGTGGGAACCGAAAGGTGCCAGCACCAACGAGGCCAGCCCGGTTACCGAGATCAGCGGTGAGGCGGGCACTTGATACCCGTCAGCACGCAATACCGCAACGCCAGGCATATTTTGCGAGGTCATAGCGACCACGAACAGCGGAATGCCGATACTGATCGTGGCCGCCAGAGAGAAGCTCGGCGTCGTCCACACGGGTGTTGCCACTTCCAGGCTGAAACCACTGAAATCCAACAAACCCATCGCGCCAGACAGCGCCGTGCCCACCAGCAATGCAGCCAGTACGGCGTAACGCGGTGACAGACGTTTGATGATCAAGTAGCTGAAGAACATCCCCAGCACCAGTGCAGTACGGTGCTGGGCGGCAATAAAGATTTCGCTGCCGATCTTGAACAAAATACCGGCCAGCAGTGCCGAGGCCAAAGAGGCGGGGATGCGTTTGACCAGGCGTTCGAAACTGCCGGTCAAGCCGCAGACCACCACCAGCACAGCGCAGGTGATATAGGCGCCGATGGCCTCACCGTAGCTGACGCCGCCCAGGCTGGTAATCAGTAGGGCGGCACCTGGGGTTGACCAGGCTACCGTCACTGGTGTGCGGTAGCGCAGTGACAGGCCAATACTGCACACTGCCATACCAATGGACAGCGCCCAGATCCATGAAGAAATTTGCGCGCTGGTCAACCCCGCAGCTTGGCCTGCCTGGAACATCAGGACCAGCGAGCTGGTATAGCCGGTCAGCATGGCAATAAAGCCTGCGACGACAGCCGAAGGGGAGGAGTCAGCCAACGGGCGCAGTTGCGCGGAAGTGGCATCGGGCATGGGGCAATCCTTGTACTAGGTGTAAGCAGATTTTGCAGACTACCGCGCAGGCCGCTGAGCTTTGTCATACAGCAGGCATTGCATTTAGCCGTACAGTCGCCAACTATGGGCGGCGGTCAGGATGAGCTATCGAATGGGGGGAGTGATGTACAAGGTCTACGGTGATTACCAGTCGGGCAACTGCTACAAGGTCAAGCTGATGCTGCACTTGCTTGATCTGCCGTACGAGTGGCACTCAGTGGATATCCTCAAGGGTGAAACGGAAACCCCGGAGTTTCTGGAGATGAACCCCAACGGCAAAGTACCGGTACTGGTGCTGGAAGATGGCACGTACCTGTGGGAATCCAACGCGATTCTCAACTTTCTTGCCGATGGTACCGAATACCTGCCAAGCGAACCGCGCTTGCGCACCCAAGTGCTGCAATGGCAGTTTTTCGAGCAGTACAGCCATGAGCCCTATATTGCCGTGGCACGCTTCATTCAGTTTTACCTGGGCTTGCCGCAAGAGCGCCTCGAGGAATACAAAACCTTGCACAAAGGCGGTTACAAAGCCTTGCGTGTGATGGAGAAGCAGCTGCAGTTGACGCCGTACATGGTTGGCGATCGCTACTCGATTGCTGATGTGGCGTTGTATGCCTACACCCATGTCGCCCATCAGGGGGGCTTTGATCTGGACGCCTATCCGGGGATTCAGGAATGGTTGAAACGTGTAGCCGAGCATCCTCGCCACGTGACCATGCTCGGATGAATCGGTAGGAGCGGGCTTGCCCCGCGATGCGATGCGATGTGATTGAAAGATCGCCATCGCGGGGCAAGCCCGCTCCTACGGGATGTCAGAGCGGAGCAAAGCGCTTGTTGAGATAGTCGATGATCACCTTGGATTCATACATCCAGGTGGTCTTGCCATCTTCTTCGATGCGCAGGCACGGCACTTTGATCTTGCCGCCTTCGTTGAGCAACGCCTGACGTGCCTGCTCGTTATTCTTGGCATCCTGCAGGGCCACCGGCACGTTCAGGCGGTGCAGGGTGCGGCGGGTTTTCACGCAGAACGGGCAGGCGTGGAACTGGTACAGGCTCAGGCCTTTGGCCTGTTGCTCGACCAGCGCCTGGGCTGCCGGGTCGCGCTTGAGTTTGGCCGGGCGGCTGACCCAGTCACCGAACACAATCAACTGACCCAAGCCCACACGCAGTGCTTTGACGATCATGGCAACTCCTAAGAATAAAAAAGCCGACCACGGATGGTCGGCTTGCAGGCGTACCTGATTACTTGATCAGGCTGAGGAACTCGCTGCGTGTCGCGGCATTTTCGCGGAATTCGCCGAGCATTACCGAAGTGATCATGGTCGAGTTCTGCTTTTCCACACCGCGCATCATCATGCACATGTGCTTGGCTTCAATGACCACCGCCACGCCCAGGGCGCCGGTGACCTTCTGAATCGCTTCGGCCACCTGACGGCTCAGGTTCTCCTGGATCTGCAGGCGACGGGCATACATGTCAACGATCCGCGCGACCTTGGACAGGCCCAGGACCTTGCCATCGGGAATGTAGGCAACATGCGCCTTGCCGATGAATGGCAGCATATGGTGTTCGCACAGCGAGTACAGCTCGATGTCCTTGACCAGGACCATTTCACTGTTATCGGAGCTGAACAGCGCGCCGTTGGTCACTTCTTCCAGGGTTTGTTCATAACCGCGGCAAAGGTACTGCATGGCCTTCGCAGCCCGTTTAGGCGTGTCGAGCAGGCCCTCGCGGGAGACGTCCTCGCCAATCTGGCCGAGGATAGCGGTGTAGTTCTGTTCCAGGGACATGGATCTACCTGTGGGATTTATCGCAAACGCGAAGGGTACGGCGGCTGTGGCGGCGCTGCAAGCACGGCGTTACTCGTCACGGCCTTCGAGCATGGTTCTTTTAAGCATCACGTACACCGCACCGGTGCCGCCGTGACGCGCCTGGCACGAGGTAAAACCCAGTACCTGCGGGTGTTGGCGCAGCCAGGTGTTGACGTGACTTTTGATCATCGGCTTCTTGCCATCCAGGCGCACTGCCTTGCCATGGGTGACGCGTACGCACCGTACTTCAAAGCGAGTGGCTTCGGCGAGGAAGGCCCAAAGCGTTTCACGGGCTTTTTCCACATTCATGCCATGCAGGTCAAGGCTGCCTTCAAAAGCGATCTGGCCGAGCTTGAGCTTGCGCATCTGGCTTTCCTGAACACCGTCACGGCGCCAGTGCAGGTCGTCTTCAGGGCCCACGTCGATCACAAACTGGTCCGACAAGCCGTCGACGACACTTTGGTCACTACGCACGGTTGCCGCTTGGCGCAGGCCGGCCAATTGCTTGCGGTCGGCCTTGGGTTTACCGACATCGGCGCGATCATGCTTGATCGGTTTGACACCGCGCATTTCGCTTTTGAACAGGGAAAAATCGTCGTCTTGCATGTAAGCCTCCGCCTGGGCGGCGTAGTTTACGCGACTCCCCCGCAGGTTGCAGTCAATCGTGCTTTTTCATCAGGTGCGGTGACAGGTTCAGCTCGCGGCTGCGGCGCAGACGTATACGGCTGCGGCGCCAGAACCAGACGCCCAGGTACAGCAACAACAGGCCACCCGCGAGTACCACTACGGCACCCGCCCGGTTGGCATTGAGTTCGGCCAATGCTTCAAGGTTACCAAGCAGGCTGGCGGTGCCAGCCATAGCCAGCAACACGCCCAAGGTAGCCAGCAGCGCTGAAAAAGCCGCTGCCAGGCGTGCGCCCCAATTACGTGGCTCACGCTGACGCAAGCGCTTGGCATCGAAACCGTCGGACAATTTCATGCCGATTCCCTCTCTGGATATCCGGCGTATGACCGAATGACCGCAAGGTGGTTCCGCGAGCCCGTCAGATTGCCGATCAGATCAGGCTGCTGGTTGGAGCCACACAAGCGAAGTTGTCGGCCATGATCGCCAATTCACTTTGCTGGATCTGTGCCGCGGGAATGACTCCGCCCTGGAAGGGCAGGTCACGGGTGGCGCAGGCATCCTCGATCAGGGTGCAACGGTAACCATAGTCCTTGGCCCGGCGTACGGTGGTGCTGACGCTGGAATGACTCATGAAACCGCAGACGATCAGGTCCAGGTGGCCGTATTTCTGCAGGGTTTCATGCAGGGTGGTGTTCTTGAAGGCGTTCGGCATGCGCTTTTCAATGATCACTTCATCGCCCTGTGGCTCAAGGCCTGGGATGAATTCACCGCGTGGTCCCTGAGGATCGAACATACCGCCGACGGTGCCGAGGTGGCGCACGTGGATGATCGGGCGTCCGGCCTTGCGGGCAGCCTCGAGCATTTTAGCGATGTTCTTCACAGCTTCGTCCATGCCCGACAGTGCCAGAGGACCGCTGAGGTACTCCTTCTGTGCGTCGATAATGATCAGGCTGGCGTTGTTCAGCTTGGCGGGTGGATAGCCACGGCCGCTGAGGTGGAACATCGTCGTTGGAACAGACATCAAGGGCTCCTTTGGATAGGGCTTTTCACCTATTGTCCCCTGCCTGAGCGTTTATGTGAATCGCTTCGCGTACAAGCAGCGTCGTTAGTGGCCTGCAGCCATGTCGGCGAAACACTTACACGCCGTTTTGGCGAACCTTTTCTGTGAGCGGGCTGTTAGAATCGCAGGTCGTCTTTCAAGGAGTCTGTTGTGATCACTTCTCGCCTGCGCACCCTGCGCGATCATATCCGTTGGGCGGTCAGCCGTTTCCATGAGCATGGTCTGTTTTTCGGGCATGGCGCCGATAACGCCTGGGACGAAGCTCGGTTGTTGGTGCTGGGTTCTGTGCATTTGCCCTGGGAAGTTGCCGACAGCTACCTGGACTGCCAGCTGGAAGATGACGAGCTGGTACACCTGCAGCGTTTGCTCAAGCGCCGTATCGAAGACCGCGTACCCACTGCCTACCTGTTGGGCGAGGCGTGGTTCTGCGGCCTGTCCTTCATCGTTGATGAGCGCGTGCTGATCCCGCGTTCGCCCATCGGTGAACTGATTGAAAAACGCTTCGAACCGTGGCTGGCCAACGAGCCGGCGCGCATTCTCGACCTGTGCACCGGTTCCGGTTGCATTGGTATCGTCAGTGCCGAAGTGTTTCCTGACGCCGAAGTGGTGTTGGCCGATCTGTCGTTCGAAGCGCTGGAAGTGGCCAATCAGAACATCGAGCGTCATGGCCTTGAAGAGCGTGTCTACACCGTTCAGGGTGATGGTTTTGAGGGCTTGCCGGGGCAGCGTTTCGACCTGATCCTGTCCAACCCGCCGTATGTCGATGCCGAAGACTTCGCCGATATGCCGGAGGAATATCACCACGAGCCGGAGCTGGGCCTGGCCTGTGGCAACGACGGTCTGGACCTGGTGCGGCGCATGCTGGCCGAAGCGGCGGATCACCTGACCGAGAAGGGTTTGTTGATCGTTGAAGTCGGCAACAGCCAGGTGCACGTTGAGGCACTGTACCCGGAAGTAGACTTCGCCTGGCTCGATTTCGAGCGGGGTGGGCACGGGGTGTTCATGTTGACGGCCGAGCAGTGCCGGCAGCATCAGGCGCTTTTTGCTTCGAAGGTGTAAATCAATCGCGGGGCAAGCCCGCTCCTACGGTAGGAGCGGGCTTGCCCCGCGATGCTTTCAGTGGGTCGCAATCCAGATCAACAACCCAGCCTGGAACACGGCAAACGCCACCAGGCAGGTAATGGTGAAACGCAAACCGCTGTCTTCGCGGCGGTACTTGCTGACCCGTTCGTCGCGTTCACGCAGTTGTGCTTCTTTTTCCTGCAGGTTCTGCTCGGCCTGCTGAAGCATCTGCGCCGCTTCAAGGATTTCGACGCGCTGCACCTTTTCAGTATTCCAGCCGCCTTTGAGTTCCCCGACCTGCACGTCGACGTAGCGACCCTTGAGGTGCTGGGCATCGGCGTATTCGACTTCCAGGCCATGGCTGCGCAGCAGTTGGTCGCGGCGTAGGCGGGAGTCTTCGTTAAGGGCGTCTTTGCTTGCCAGGGCTGCGCCTTCGACCCGGTAGTGCGACCATTTGCGCTGGGCCCAGCTTATTGCTTGAGCCAGCAGGAAACGCCCCAGGCCGCGGTTCAAGGGTTCAACCTGTAAGCCGCTGTCCGGGCCAATACGAACGTGTTTTTCCTGATGATCAACCCAGATGTCCAGGTGGTTCTGTTCCTTGCGCACCTTTTGCCCAGGCAACTGAATGGTCAGGCGCAGCAGGCTGAGGTCTTTATTGTGGCGCTCGGCATAACCGTACTGAACGAAGCGTAGCGGTCGGGCACCGCTGTTGCGGTCGGTGGGCAGGGGCGCCAGGCGCAGCATCTGGAAATGTTCGGCGCTCACTTCTGCCCACGGCAGCGGGGCGGGTTCTGGTACAACCTCCTGGATGTCGGGGGCGTCCTGGGGGGCAGCTTCAGTCATCACGGCAATCCTCTTGTGCACAGCAAGCTGGACACAATCTCGATGCCAGCATCGGCTTATCGGCAGAATCGTCCGGGACTGGAGGCGAAATATCGGTGAAGTTCGTTCAAGCGGCGGGCAGCCTGTGGATAAAGTCGACGATACGCGTACCTAATTCACTGGCCTGTGGCAATTGCGGGTTCACGTAACTGTCTCGCTGCTGGCTTGCCGCCTGCGGGGCGATGCGCAACATGTGATTCATGCCTTGGATCAGAACCAGCTCGGCATCGGGCTTGGCGGCTTTGAGGCGTTGGGCGTTGCTGACATCGACCTGAATGTCGTGGGTGCCCTGAAGGATCAGTGCAGGCACCTGGAGCTTGCCGAATGCGGCGGCAGGGTCCTGGCGAAACAACGAAATCAGATAGGGCTGCACGCTTGGGCGCAGGACATTCTGTAAAGGCCGGGGAATGTCTGTCGACGTACGGCCGGCCTTGAGGTTATCCAGAATCTGTATGGCGCGCGCGTTGTAGCGCGCCGGGATCTGCTCGGCCAATTGCGTACGAAATACTTCATCGACAGGCCGACCGCTGCCGGCCACGCTGATCACCGCGCTGGCACCAGCGGGGGCTGCAGCCAGGCTGGCGATCAGCGCGCCTTCGCTATGCCCCAGCAAGATCAGCGGCCCGAAACGCGGGTCGGCCTTGAGTTTGTGGCTCCAGGCCACGGCATCGGCCACGTAGGCTTCAACACTCAAGTCACGCTCATCAGGTGTCGCCGCTCGGCTGGCGGCCACGCCACGCTTGTCATAGCGCACGCTGGCAATGCGGTTTTTCGCCAGCACCAGCGCCAGTTGCCTGAGGTTGTCGGTATGAGCACCGTCCGGGCTGTTGCCGTTGCGGTCAGTCGGCCCGGAGCCGGGAAGGATCAACACCACCGGAGGCGGTTGCTCGGTACGCGGTAACAGCAAGCTGCCATACAGTGTGCCGTTGCCCGTATCCAGGCTGATCGGGCGCTGAAGCACAGTGGGGGCAGCCGCTTGCACGAGACTGCTGAAGAGCAGGGCGAGTACCGCGAATACACGCAACATCATGAGGCCACTATTGACGAGATGGGCGTTGGACCGGGTCGTGAACAGAAGGTTCGCTGTCAGGGATGAACTGAATGGTTAGCCTGCGTATACTGGCGCCCTTGTTCAAATCAGGCTGATTCGCGGAGCGTCCTGCATGTCCGGCAATACCTACGGCAAGCTGTTCACTGTCACCACCGCTGGCGAAAGCCATGGGCCGGCGTTGGTCGCCATTGTCGATGGCTGTCCACCGGGCGTGGAAATTTCTCTGGCCGACCTGCAGCATGACCTCGACCGGCGTAAACCCGGCACCAGTCGGCACACCACTCAGCGTCAGGAAGCCGATGAAGTTGAAATCCTCTCGGGGGTTTTCGAGGGGCGCACCACTGGGTGCTCGATCGGGCTGTTGATTCGCAACACCGACCAGAAGTCCAAGGACTACTCGGCCATCAAAGACCTGTTCCGCCCGGCGCACGCCGATTACACCTACCACCACAAGTACGGCGAGCGTGACTACCGTGGCGGTGGCCGCAGTTCGGCGCGGGAAACCGCCATGCGTGTGGCAGCCGGTGCCATTGCCAAGAAATACCTGGCCAGCCAGGGCATTCGCATTCGCGGCTACATGAGCCAGTTGGGGCCGATCGAGATCCCGTTCAAAACCTGGGACTCAGTGGAGCAAAACGCATTCTTCAGCCCCGATCCGGACAAGGTCCCGGAACTCGAGGCGTACATGGACCAACTGCGCCGTGACCAGGACTCGGTTGGTGCCAAAATCACCGTGGTAGCCGAAGGCGTCATGCCGGGCCTGGGCGAGCCGATCTTTGATCGTCTGGATGCCGAACTGGCCCACGCGCTGATGAGCATCAACGCCGTCAAAGGTGTGGAGATCGGCGCCGGTTTCGCCAGCGTGGCGCAACGTGGCACTGAACACCGTGACGAGATGACCCCGGAAGGTTTCCTCAGCAACAACGCCGGCGGCATTCTCGGCGGGATTTCTTCCGGCCAGCCGATTGTCGCGCACCTGGCGTTGAAGCCGACCTCGAGCATCACCACGCCGGGCCGTTCCATCGATATTCATGGCAACCCGGTTGAAGTGATCACCAAAGGCCGTCATGACCCGTGCGTTGGCATCCGTGCCACACCAATTGCTGAGGCAATGATGGCGATCGTGCTGATGGACCACTTGCTGCGTCATCGCGGGCAAAACGCTGACGTACGTGTCACCACGCCGGTACTGGGCCAACTGTAATGGCGTCATCCGGCGCACGCGCCGCGGCCTGCTGAGCCGTGGCGCCGATCCCTTACTGGCGGCTGTCCAGCTTCTACCTGTTCTACTTCGCCTTGCTCGGGGCTACAGCGCCCTTTCTGGCGCTGTATTTTCATCACCTGGGTTTTTCCAGTGCACGGATTGGCGAGCTGGTGGCCATTCCCATGCTGATGCGTTGTGTAGCGCCCAATTTGTGGGGCTGGCTTGGTGATCGCAGTGGCCAGCGCTTGCTGATCGTGCGCCTGGGTGCACTCGCGACCCTGGCCAGTTTTTCACTGATTTTCTTCGACAAGAGCTATGCCTGGCTGGCGCTGGTGATGGCCTTGCACGCCTTCTTCTGGCATGCGGTGCTACCGCAATTCGAGGTCATCACCCTGGCGCACTTGCAGGGGCAGACCGCGCGCTACAGCCAGATTCGCCTGTGGGGCTCGATCGGCTTCATCCTCACGGTGGTCGGCCTCGGTCGCCTGTTCGATGCACTGAGCCTGGACGTCTACCCACTGGCGGTGGTGATGGTCATGGCCGGCATTGCCGTTGCCAGCCTGTGGGTGCCCAATGCGCAACCGCCGGAACAGCATGAACGCAGCCAAGGCGGTTTCCTCAAGCAGCTGACCCGCCCAGGAGTAGTGGCGTTTTATGCCTGCGTGGCATTGATGCAACTCAGCCACGGCCCTTACTACACCTTTCTTACCCTGCACCTGGAGCAGCTCGGCTACAGCCGGGGTGTGATCGGTATGCTCTGGGCATTGGGCGTGGTTGCCGAAGTCGTGATGTTCCTGGCCATGCGCTGGATTCTGACGCGGGTTTCATTGCGCCGCGTGTTGATGATCAGTTTCATCCTCGCGGCCCTGCGTTGGTTGCTCCTGGGTAATTTTGCCGAACATCTGTTGGTATTGTTGCTTGCCCAATTACTGCACGCCGCTACATTCGGCAGCTTTCATGCTGCGTCCATAGCCTTTGTGCAGCGAAGCTTTGCAGCACGCCAGCAAGGTCAGGGCCAAGCGCTGTATGCGGCGTTGGCCGGAACCGGTGGAGCGTTGGGTGCCCTGTATTCCGGTTACAGCTGGAATCTGCTGGGTGCGGCTACCACCTTTAGTATTGCCAGCGTCGCAGCCTTGGCTGCAGCCGTTATCATTGCGACTCGATTGAACGAAGCCGAAAAATAGGAATTTGTGCTGATGAGCAGCCTGACCGTCTATCACCACTCCACCCCGGATACGCCTAACAAGGTGCTGACCCACCTTGAGGACATCGCTGCGACGCTGGCTGAGCAGGGTGTACGTTTTGAGCGCTGGCAGGCCAGTGCGCCGATCCAGCCGGGCGCTGCCGAGCACGAGGTAATCGGGGCTTACCAGCAGAGTATCGACAAACTGATGGCCGAGAAGGCCTGCAGTCATGTCGATGTGGTGCGTGAAGCCGATCCCCGACTGCTGGACGAACACACCTGTGAAGAAGATCAGCTGCGCTTTTTTGCGGCTGGGCGCGGACTGTTCAACCTGAACATCGGCGGCTATTTGTACGCCGTACTGTGTGAGAAAGGGGATCTGATCGGGATTCCGGCGGGTACTCGGCAGTGGGTGGATATGGGCGAGGATCCACGCTTTGTGGCTATCCGCGTGTACAACAAGCCAGAAGGGCTGGTGGCGCACTTTACGGGTGAGAAGATCGCCGAGGTGTTTGCGCGTCTTGACGATTGATTTATTGATCGCGGGGCAAGCCCGCTCCTACCGTGGGAGCGGGCTTGCCCCGCGATCAATTCAACTGTATGTCGGCAACGCAAAGCGCTGCTGGCTCTGCAGTCGGGAAATCACCGGCAACTCACTGGCTTGTTCAGCCAGGTCACGGCGTATCGCACTGATCGCCCAGGTCAGTTGTTCGGCGCTATGCAGTTGTGCGTAAGAAATCGAGCGTTTGACCTGTTTGCCATCGGCTGCACGCAACGTCAGCAGAATCCCACCATCAGGCCGTGCCTGTGTGGTAACGGTGTAGGCGGAGAATACCGAGGCAAATTTTTCCTGGATGAGGTCCATATCAGCTCCTGACTGTTTGTGGCAGACATAGCGTGATAGTTGCAGCGACTGTGCCAGGTAATATTTTTTAAAAACACTATTAAAATCAAATAGATAGATCGTTCAATAAACCGTTTGACCGTGCATTGTGCAAGGTCGCGTGTACTGCGCCGTGCATTTTGCAAGGTGTGCTGGCCAATAGAATTGCTCTGTTGGCGCCATCGGTTATCCACAATGGACCCCAGTGTGTAGCTGACCAATACTTGGGCTTTCTCGCATGCCAGGAGGTTCCCTATGTCCGATCAACGTAACGCTACGCCCATGAATGACGATGAAGCGGCTGCGTTCGCTGAACAGGTTTTTGACCGGGCGCGCCAGGGTGACGCGGCGATGCTGGCGCGCTTGCTGGAGAAAGGCCTACCCGCCAATCTGCGCAATCATAAAGGCGACACCTTGCTGATGCTTGCCAGCTATCACGGCCATGTTGATGCCGTTAAGGTGCTGTTGCAGCACGGCGCCGATCCGCTGATTGCCAACGACAACGGCCAGCTACCGATGGCCGGCGCGGCCTTCAAAGGGGATCTGGCGATGGTCCGCTTGCTGGTAGAGCAAGGTGTAGCGGTTGACTCGGCGTCAGCCGACGGTCGCACTGCATTGATGATGGCGGCGATGTTCAACCGTACGGCGATGGTCGAGTACCTGCTCACCCAAGGCGCGGATGCCAAACGTCAGGATGCCAAGGGCGTGACGGCACTGGGTGCCGCCCAAGCCATGGGCGCTGCTGATACCGCCGCGCAATTGCAGGCGCTGATCGGCTAACCCCCAGGGGCCATTTGCGGCTATCCTTGGCGACTTTTTTCAGCGTCGCAGGGCCCCTTCATGAAACCCCAACTGGTCGAACTCATCGGCAAAATCAGCGCCGGCTGCATGCGCGAAGAAGACATCGAGCGCATCGCCGACGAGGCCGCCCAGGCCTATGCCGACCCGCAAGCCTTCCTGGCGGCCAACGCCGATATCAACTACGACGACAGCTTCCCGATCCCCTTGGGTGAGTGGGTGGTGGTGGGCAGCTTGCCCGACACCGTGCTGTTCCAGGCTGACACCTATCAGGACCTGTTCGCGCAGATTTCCGACTCGTTCGACAAGTCGGTGGCATTCAACCTCAAGCCCAAGCAACTGGCCAAGGTCGAGCCGTTGACTGCGCTCAATCGCATTCAGGTGCAGATGGGCGCCTTGAACAAAGAGGCCGGCGGCTATGTGCTGGTTAATTTCAGTCAGTTGCTCGATGACGAGCTACAGATGGTCATGGTCGGCAACAACGACCTGGAGCGCGTGCTGGAGCTGTGCGCCGAGGTGGGGATTGCCGCAGCGCCGGCACTGGAAGCGCTGCGGGTAGCGGTTCACGTTTAACCCAAAGCAGTATCGAGGAACATCATTACTGCGAAACCGCCCATCAGGCCCAGTGTCGCTGACGTCTGATGGCCGTTGCGGTGGGTTTCCGGAATCACTTCGTGAGACACCACGAAGATCATGGCTCCGGCCGCCAGACCCATGCTGACCGGGTAGGCAATCGCAAAGCCGGTAGAAATGCCCAGGCCAATGACCGCACCGATCGGCTCCATCAGTCCAGAGCCGATCGCTACCAGCGCCGCCTTCACATTTGAAAGCCCGGTGGCGCGCAAGGCCAGCGCCACGGCCAGGCCCTCTGGAATGTCTTGAATGGCGATCGCGCTGGTCAGCGGCAGGCCGACATTCAGGTCTCCATTGGCAAAGCTGACACCAATGGCCATACCTTCTGGAAGGTTATGCAAGGTAATCGCCAGAACGAACAACCACACCCGGTTGATGCGTTCGGCCTGTGGTCCACAGGGGCCGGTGCTTTCGTGTTCGTGTGGAGTGAAGCGGTCCAGCCCGAGCATCAACAACACCCCAAGGCCCATGCCAACCACTACGGTCAGCGCCGCATAGGGGCCGTTGCCGGTGATCTCGCGGGCGGCTTCCAGGCCCGGCAAAATCAGTGAGAATGAGCTGGCGGCGAGCATCATCCCGGCAGCAAAGCCGAGCATGACATCCTGACTGCGCGCGCTGACTTCGCGTAGCACCACCGCCAGCACCGCCCCTAATGCGGTGGCTGCAAACCCGGCCAAGCCACCGAGCATGGCCATATGCAGGTTTTCCTGATGGTCACCGTGCACGGCGTTCCAGGCGCTGGCACTCAACAGGCCAAGCACCACCACCAGGCTCAAGCCCAGCCCGGCACTCAGCCACGGTGTGGTCTGCGCCTGTTGTAGCCAGGCGTTCCAGAGTGACGTTTGCGTTACGCTGCTGGAGCTTTGGGCGGGGGGCATAGGTACCTCACAGAATCTGATCAACACGCCGAGTGTAACCAGTGCGCCAGGGCTGTCGCCAAGCAATCGCTTCTATGAGCGTCATAGCCAGCTATCCTTTGAGCAGGCGTGTTTCAAGGGAGCGACAGCATGGGTTCGACATTCAATGGTCTGGTAGGCCTGATTATCCTCGTTCTGGACATCTGGGCGATCATCAACGTGCTCAAAAGCGGGGTAGGGATGGGCCCGAAAATTCTCTGGATCCTGTTGATTGTGTTGCTACCGGTGCTTGGTTTGATCATCTGGGCGATTGCCGGGCCACGCGGCGGTGCCAGCCGTATTTAGCTTATGGCAATTATCAGGTGGGAGCGGGCTTGCTGTGGGAGCGGGCTTGCCCCGCGATGCTATCTGGCTGACACACCGCAATCGCGGGGCAAGCCCGCTCCCTCAGGGAGTCAGATCAGCCAAGCGCCTTCAAGCTCCAGCAGCATCTGCTTGCGCTCTACACCACCGGCATATCCGGTCAGGGTGCCATTGCTGCCGATCACTCGATGGCAGGGGACAATGATCGAGATCGGGTTGGCGCCGTTGGCGGTACCGACGGCGCGCACCGCACGCGGACGGCCAATGTTTTCCGCCAGATCACGGTAGCTGCAGGTCGTGCCATAAGGAATGCGCTGCAGGGCCTGCCAGACTTCCTGCTGAAACGGCGTGCCCAACGGCGCCAGCCTGAGGTCGAACACCTCGCGTTTCCCCGCAAAATACTCGTCCAACTGGCGGGCCACCGTATCCAGTTGATTCTGCGCAGGCTGCCAGTGCGCTGGCAGTTCCCAAGGCTGTGCGGCGTCCATATGGACCAAGTGCAGCCCTTGCTGGTCACCCGCCAGCAGCAGAGGGCCAAGCGGGCTGGGTAGATAGCGGTAATGCATGGATAAACGCCTGGGCAATGATTACCTGAGCACAATAGCGCAACCTGTTGCCAAGGGTGTTTCTCAACGAAATTTTCACATTCGATTATGGAAAATCCGCGCGCGCAATTATCCGTTCGCCGAATGGCCGTGCATTGCCCTCGGGTTTAGTGCACATTTGCCGACTGCTTTTCGCCTTCTTGAATCTGAATCCTAGGGATCTTCCAATCCATGGCTAACACGGACGCCTTGAGTGATCAGCGGGCTGCGTCGCGCCCGCTGCAACCGACGCTAAAATCGCACCTGGCCTACACGCTGTTGTGTGGTCTGGTGATCATGCTGATGCTCAGCCTGGTTCGCCTGGCATTGCTGATCTACAACAGCGACATGATTGGCGATACGCCTATGTCGACCGTGGCCGAGGGCTTCCTCAATGGCCTGCGCTTCGACTTGCGCGTTGTTGTCTACCTGAGCATTCCTTTGCTGCTGGCTACCCTCAGCGCCCGAGCCATGGCTGCCCGCGGCCTGTTTCGCGTGTGGCTGACCCTGGCCTCGAGCACCGTGATGTTCCTCGGCTTGATGGAGCTGGACTTCTACCGCGAGTTTCACCAACGCCTCAATGGCCTGGTGTTCCAGTACATCAAAGAAGACCCCAAAACCGTCTTGAGCATGCTCTGGTACGGTTTCCCGGTGGTGCGCTACCTGGTGGCGTGGATTGTCGGTACCTGGTTGCTGAGCCTGGTGTTCAAAGGCATCGACCGCCTGACCCGCCCACGTACCGCCTATCAGGACCAGACCTCTGCTAGCCGTGCGGTTGCGCCTTGGTATGTGCGTGGCGTGGTGTTTTTCATGGTTTTGCTGGTGGCCGTCGCTGCCGCCCGTGGCACCTTGCGCCAGGGGCCACCTATGCGTTGGGGCGATGCTTTCACTACCGACTCGAATTTCGTCAACCAGCTGGGCCTCAATGGCACCTTGACCTTGATCGATGCGGCCCAGAGCCGTTTCGGTGAAGACCGCGCCAACATCTGGAAGTCGACCATCGAACAATCGCTGGCCACTCAGACCGTGCGTGACATGCTGTTGACGCAGAACGACAAGCTGGTCGATGCCGATACAGCTGCGGTACGCCGCGACTTTACGCCACCGGCCGACAATACCCTGCCGATCAAGAATGTCGTGGTGATTCTCATGGAGAGTTTCGCCGGTCACTCGGTAGGTGCACTGGGCAGCCCGAACAACATCACCCCGTACTTCGACAAGCTGGCCAAAGAAGGCCTGCTGTTTGACCGTTTCTTCTCCAATGGTACCCATACCCACCAGGGTATGTTCGCGACCATGGCCTGCTACCCGAACCTGCCAGGTTTCGAGTACCTGATGCAGACCCCGGAAGGTGGTCACAAGCTGTCCGGCCTGCCGGCCTTGCTCAGTGCTCGTGACTACGACGATGTGTATGTCTACAACGGTGACTTTGCCTGGGACAACCAGTCGGGCTTCTTCGGCAACCAGGGTATGACCACCTTCATTGGCCGTAACGACTTCGTCAATCCGGTGTTCTCCGACCCTACGTGGGGTGTGTCTGACCAGGACATGTTCGACCGTGGTGCTGAAGAACTGGCCAAGAACTATGGCAAGAAACCGTTCTATGCCTTGCTGCAGACCTTGTCCAACCACACGCCGTACGCCCTGCCAGCCCAGTTGCCGGTAGAGCCTGTCACCGGCCAGGGCCGCCTCGATCAGCACCTGACCGCTATGCGTTACTCCGACTGGGCGCTGGGCCAGTTCTTTGAGAAGGCACGTAAAGAGCCTTACTTCAAGGAAACCCTGTTCGTCATCGTCGGTGACCACGGTTTCGGTAACCACCAGCAGGTAACCGAGCTGGACCTCGGCCGTTTCAACGTACCGCTGCTGCTGATTGCCCCAGGCATTCAGGAGAAATTCGGTGCGGTGAACCATACCGTGGGTACCCAGATTGACATCGTGCCGACCATCATGGGCCGCCTGGGCGGCGAAACCCGCCATCAGTGCTGGGGCCGTGACTTGCTCAACCTGCCGGCGGGTGACCCTGGCTTCGGCATGATCAAGCCGTCGGGCAGCGAGCAGATCGTCGGCCTGGTGAAGGGCGATCGCATCCTGATCGAGTCCAAAGACATGGCACCGCGCATGTACCGTTACGAGCTGGGTGCCAATTTCAAGGCCGAGCTGATCGAAAGCCCGGACCAGAAAGACCTGACCCACAAGCTTGAGTCGTTCATCCAGACCGCGACCAAGAGCCTGCTGGACAACACCGCTGGGGTTGTTCACGGTACGCCGGAGTAACGCATTGCTTGCGTTGCGGTGAATAGAAAGAGGCCTTCGGGCCTCTTTTTTTTTCTGGCTTCCAATGTCCGGTAGAACAATCCATACGACCACGTGGTCAACAGAGAGAACCCAGCGCCACCTGAAATACCCCTACAGAGGAGAATCCAATGAAAGCGTGGGTCATTACCTTTGTTGATCAAAAAGGCGAGCGTACCTCGCTGCCCTACATTGGCGAGCATGAGCCCACTGTCGAGGAGGCTGCGCGCCGGATACGTGCACACCTTTTTCCCGTTATGGATGAGCTGGATCTCACCGACTACGAGGACCGTGCGTTGATGCCCACGGCCAAGTGGCTGAAAGAACACAGCGGTGTCGAGATTACCGCCATCACAGAAGCGCCCTGAGTGCTCTAATTGGCGCACTTGGCAACTTGGCGCTACGCTGCAATCAAGGTCGGGCCGATTCTTTTGTGATTGCCCGGGCTTGCCGATCCACGTCATGCATCAGCTCGAATTGCCCCCGCACGTTCTGTGTGACGGGCAGGTGCGTTTTGCACTGAAAGTCTATCCATCGGTAGTTAGGAGGACGATTCATGAGCAGCCAATACGAGGACATCAGCAGCACCGTGTTACGGCAGATGAAAGAGGGTGGTTTTAACTTTGCCCAGATTCATCCCATCGAGTTCTATGCCGTTTTTCCTGATGAGGCACGAGCCAGAAGGGCCGCGGGACATTTTCGCGGGGAATCGCTCAGCGCTCAGGTGCATGAGCGCGATGATGGCGCCTGGAACCTGGAATTGAGCAAGGTGATGTATGCCACCTATGGCGGCATTGGCGAATTCGAGCAGGATTTCGAAGCGGTTATCGCACCGTTAGGCGGTGAAATAGAGGGCTGGGGCGTGAAACAGGAGCGCCCACTGGCTTGAAACACGCTTCGCAATGAAGCGTTAGCGCGCAAAGCAGCCGTAGCAGTTGCACACATCTGGTGCAGCTGCTCGTCTTTGAATTT
This sequence comes from Pseudomonas sp. H9, assembly GCF_004353925.1. Lineage (GTDB taxonomy): Bacteria > Pseudomonadota > Gammaproteobacteria > Pseudomonadales > Pseudomonadaceae > Aquipseudomonas. Next base: position 24,606 of record NZ_SMOK01000005.1, read on the forward strand.
ACAACCTATTGAAACCAAAGGAATTGTGCCGCTGGCACGGGGCTTGCGATGGCTCTGGTGCACGGGTGACAAGGAGTTCGGCATGATCCGCACTTTTTACGATGAGATGTACAGTGCCGACGGCCAGGTCCGTCCGCATTACCGGGAGTTCGCCCGCTGGTTGGCTGACACCCCGGCAGAATTGCTGGCGCAACGCCGGCGTGAAGCCGACCTGCTGTTCCATCGCGCCGGTATTACCTTCACCCTGTATGGCGACGAACAGGGCACCGAGCGCCTGATTCCTTTCGATACCATTCCACGAAGCATTCCGGCCAGCGAGTGGCGTGTGGTGGAGCGCGGCTGCATCCAGCGGGTCAAGGCCCTGAATCTGTTTTTGGCTGACCTTTACCATGGTCAACGCATCATTCGCGCCGGGATCATCCCGGCAGAGCAGGTGCTGGCCAACGAGCAGTATCAGCTGGCGATGCAGGGCCTGGACCTGCACCGCGACATCTATTCGCACATCTCCGGGGTTGACCTGGTGCGTGACGGTGACGGCAGCTATTACGTGCTCGAAGACAATTTGCGCACCCCCAGCGGCGTCAGCTACATGCTTGAAGACCGCAAGATGATGATGCGCCTGTTCCCCGAGCTGTTCGCTGCCCAGCGCATCGCGCCGATCGACCACTATCCCAGCCTGCTGCTCGACACGTTGAAAAGTGCCAGCCCTCTGGATGACCCCAGTGTTGTGGTGTTAACCCCGGGGCGGTTCAACAGTGCTTTCTTCGAGCATGCCTTTCTGGCTAGGGAAATGGGGGTTGAGCTGGTCGAAGGGGCTGACTTGTTCGTACGTGATGAGCGCGTATTCATGCGCACCACCGACGGGCCCAAGGCGGTGGATGTGATCTACCGGCGCCTGGACGACGCCTTCCTCGACCCTTTGGCATTCAACCCCGAATCGATGCTGGGCGTACCTGGCCTGCTGTCAGCCTATCGCTGTGGCAATGTGGTGCTGGCTAATGCCATCGGCACCGGTGTGGCCGACGACAAGTCGATTTACCCCTATGTCACCGACATGATTCGTTTCTATCTGGACGAAGAGCCGATCCTCAAGAACGTACCCACCTGGCAGTGCCGCAAACCTGAGGAACTGTCCCATGTGCTGGCACACCTGCCTGAGTTGGTGGTCAAGGAAACCCAGGGTTCGGGGGGCTACGGCATGTTGGTAGGGCCTGCTGCCACCCGTGCTGAAATTGACGCCTTTGCCGCTCGCATCAAGGCGCGTCCGGCGGCGTACATTGCCCAGCCGACGCTGTCACTATCGACCTGCCCGACCTTTGTGGAGAACGGCATTGCCCCGCGACACATCGATTTGCGGCCGTTTGTGCTCTCTGGGCGGGAAACCCGGGTGGTGCCCGGTGGCCTGACCCGGGTGGCGCTGCGCGAGGGCTCACTGGTGGTCAACTCGTCCCAGGGCGGCGGTACCAAGGACACCTGGGTGGTCGAGGATTAAGTCATGTTGAGTAGAACTGCCTCTGATTTGTACTGGATGTCGCGCTATCTGGAGCGTGCAGAAAACCTCGCACGGATGCTCGACGTCAGTTATTCACTATCGCTGATGCCTCAGGACGGTCGTGGTGACGGCCTCGATGAAGTGGCCATGCCGTTACTGATTACCGGCACGCTGGATGACTATCTGGAGCGTCATGGCCAATTGCATGCCGAGCGCCTGTTGCACTTCTTCGCGCTCGACCCCGACAACCCGGCAAGCATCTACAGCTGCCTCGGCGCGGCACGTGCCTGCGCGCACGCCGTGCGCGGGCGCATCACCGCTGACATGTGGGAAAACATCAACGCCACCTGGCTGGAGATCCGCGGCATTGCCGAGCAGGGCCTCAGTCGCTATGGCCTGAGCCGCTTCTGTGAATGGATCAAGGAGCGTTCGCACCTGTTCCGCGGCGCCACCTACGGCACCATCATGCGCAATGATGCGTTTCGCTTCATTCGCCTGGGGACGTTCATTGAGCGTGCAGACAACACCCTGCGCCTGCTCGATGCGCGCTACGAAATGCTCGGCGAGGAAGCCGAGGCGGTCAGTGACAGTTCTGCCCGTGGTTATTACCAATGGAGTGCCTTGTTGCGGGCGTTGTCGTCGTTCGAGGCCTACACCGAGATCTATCGCGACGCGCCAGCCGCCCGCCATGTTGCCGAACTGTTGCTGCTGCGTGCTGACGTGCCACGTTCACTGCGTGCCTGTACCGAAGAGATCGACCAGATTCTCGCCAGCCTGCCAGGCAGCAACGGCCGGGCTGCACAGCGCCTGGCCGCAGAAGTCGACGCAAGGCTGCGCTACACCGGCATCGACGAAATTCTCGCCGAAGGCCTGCACCCCTGGTTAACCCATTACATCCCGCTGGTGCGCCAGTTGGGTAACGCCATCCACACGGCCTATCTGGAGGCTATATGAGACTGACCATCAGCCATGAAACGGCCTATCACTACGAAGACCAGGTGCGTGCCAGCATCCAGTACCTGCGCCTGACACCCCATGACAGCGAGCGCCAGCAGGTGCTGGCCTGGCAGCTGGATTTGCCGCGACCTGTGCGGGCGCAGCTCGACCCGTTCGGCAACATTCTCCACGTATTGAGCCTGGAGGAGCCGCATTCAGATCTGATCATCGCGGCGCGTGGCTTGGTGGAGATCGACGAAAGCCGTGATGCCGAGCATGAAGCACAATCTCCGCTGCCTTTTTTGCGTTTCACGCGCCTGACCGAAGCCGACGAGGCCTTACGCGCCTTTGCCTTGCAGCAATGCCGTAAGCGTCGTGATCGTTCGGCGTTGATCGACCTGATGAATGCGCTGAATCAGCGTATGACCTATCAACCCGGCAGCACCGCGGTAGAGACCAGCGCCGCCCAAGCCTTTGCCGGTGGCACCGGAGTCTGCCAAGACCATACTCATGCCTTCCTGGCGTGTGCCCGCAGCCTTGGGGTGCCGTCGCGGTATGTGTCGGGTTACCTGTTCGACAGTCAAAGCCAGCAGATGGCCAGCCATGCCTGGGCCGAAGCCTGGCTGGACGATGCCTGGTACAGTTTTGACGTCACCAATCAACTGGCCAGACCTGAGCGGCACCTGAAGCTCGCTGTCGGTCTGGATTATCTGGACGCCTGCCCGGTGCGCGGCATGCGCCGCGGTGGTGGCTACGAGCAGATGCATGCCAAGGTTGTAGTGTTGCCGAGCGTTAGCGCTCAGCAGCAGTGAGGATCACCAGCATCAGGCCTCAAGGTTGTTTTCGCGTAGCCATGTGGGCCAGGTAAGCGAGTAGCGCGTCGAGTTCTGCATCGCTGAGCACGTCAGGGCTGAATCCGGGCATTTTCGCCTGTGGCCACTGGCGCAGGCTTTGCGGGTCGCGAATGTAGCGGCGCAGAAAGGCCGGCTGGAAATACTCGGTGGGGTTATACGGTACGTTCAGGTCCGGGCCGAATTGCGCGTCGCCTGTGCCATTGAGGCGATGGCAGGCCAGGCAGTTTTTCTGGAACAGGGTGAAGCCCAGGTTGATGGGGTCGTCACTGGCCAGCTGCGCTGCCGGCAGCAGCGCGGGAAAGCGCGTAGCAACCGGCTCAAGACGGCGAATGCTGGCGACTTGAAATGGCCATTGCTCCGGGCTGATGTGTCCGGCCTGGGGGTTGGTCCACACCAAATAGAACGGGCCGGCGCTGGGTTTACCCGTGCCGAGCGGTGGCCAGGGGCTGGCCGGGTCTTCAATGGCCAACCAGGCCCTGGCTGGGCCGTTCTTGAGCAGTGGCGCTGCCGGCATCTCGGCAGCGAAGCCGTCATCGGCTACGGCTTGCAGGTGATCGCCAGGTGCAATGCCCTCGAGCAACACCGCCAGCGGCACGGCACGGTAATGCATGGTGCGTTTGTAGGAGACATCGTTGTCGATTCGAATCTCCTGAGCCTGCGGATGGGTCAGCAGTTCGGCGCTTTGCCAGTGCCGGCTACCGTTGCCCAGTTCCAGGGTCAGCTGTGCTGCCTGCGCGGGCAGGCAGAGCAGGGGCAGCAGCAGGGCGAGGCAGTAGCGCATGGGCAATCTCCAGCAAGTCAGGGCTGGCAGAGTACCTGCGCAGGGCCGTAGAGGGCCATAGGGGTTACCCGAACAAGCGAGACAGGTTCGGCAAGATCAACAGTAATGTCGTGGCGAAGAGAATGAGCCCGGCTTGGCGTATTTTGTGTTGTTTGAACATGGCTGACCGCCTTCTTGTTGTTATTCCTGAGTGCCCAATGGCTTCCTTGTCGTCGATCTGGCAAACATGGGTAACGCGGTTTGACGTCCAGACGCGAACCTTTGCTAAGGGATATACAACTAACAGTAGGGTTAACGTCAGCGGTGTTTTAGAACGCTTTCGTATTTGCATGCGCGAAACTGTAATTTATGGTTATGAGGCCTTATGCCATCTGGCAACTATTCCCCTTGCTAGACGCTTGCAATGGTTCTGTAGCAGGGTCCACTGAAAGTGACCGTTCGTCAGTGCATCGTACTTGCTTGCAAGCCTTATTCGGGGCAGGCTCTAGGGGGCAATCCCGCCTTTGTCGTTCAGGACTATTTTTATGCCGTTACGCATCTGCATCCTGGAAACCGACGTCCTGCGACCTGAGCTGGTCGAGCAGTATCAGGGCTACGGACGGATGTTCGAGCAGCTGTTCGCCAGTCAACCGATCGCCGCCGAGTTTGACGTGTACAACGTGATGAATGGCGACTACCCCGCCGATGATCAGGTGTTTGACGCTTACCTTGTGACCGGTAGCAAAGCCGACTCGTTCGGCACCGATCCGTGGATCGAAACGCTCAAGGCCTATTTGCTTGAGCGTTACAACCGTGGCGACAAATTGTTGGGCGTGTGTTTTGGCCATCAGGTGCTGGCATTGGTGCTGGGCGGCAAGACCGAACGTGCCACCCAGGGCTGGGGTGTGGGCGTGCATCGCTACCAACTGGCCGGTAAGGCGCCGTGGATGGACCCGACCGTGTCGGAGCTGACCTTGCTGATCAGTCACCAGGATCAGGTCACCGAACTGCCGGCAAATGCTACGGTGATTGCCTCCAGCGATTTCTGCCCCTACGCCGCTTACCACATTGCCGATCAGGTGTTGTGCTTCCAGGGGCACCCGGAATTCGTTCGCGACTACTCGCGTGCGCTGCTGGACCTGCGCCAGCACAGCCTCGGTCAGGAGGTTTACCAGAAGGCCGTTGCCAGCCTGGTCGAAGAGCACCAGGGCGGCATGGTCGGTGAGTGGATGCTGCGCTTCGTGGCCCAGCAGCAGGTGGCTAAAGCCAGCCTGAGCGCTTGAAGCTGGCAAACAACGCCGTGCAGCCTACGGTGATCGCACCGAGCACGGCGAAGTAACCGTAATGCCAGCTCAACTCCGGCATGTTCTGAAAGTTCATCCCGTAGATGCCCGCCACCGCAGTGGGGAATGCCAGGATCGCCGCCCAGGCGGCGAACTTGCGTTGCACGATGCTCTGGCGTGAAGACTCCAGCAGCATGCCGATTTCGATGGTCTGACTGGCAATGTCGCGGATCCCGGCCAGGTCTTCCATCTGCCGGGTGACGTGAATCTGGACGTCGCGAAAGTACGGGCGCATGTTTTTGTCGATGAATGGGAAGGTCAGACGCTGCAGTTCTTCGCTGATCTCCACCATCGGTGCCACATAGCGGCGCAAACGCAGAATGTCGCGGCGCAGGCTGTGCAGACGCTGGATATCTTCTTCCTGGAGTGAGTTGCTGAGCACGCTCTGTTCCAGTTCTTCGATTTCGCCGTGGATGGCTTCGCTGATTGGCTGGTAGTTTTCGGTGACGAAGTCGAGCAGGGCGTACAGCACGAAATCTTCACCATGCTCCAGTAGCAAGGGCCGCGCCTCGCAGCGCTGGCGCACTAAAGCGTAGGATTTCGATTGGCCGTTGCGGCAGGTGATGATGTAGCCATTGCCAGCAAAGATGTGGGTTTCGATGAACTCCAACTTGCCTTCATGGCGCACCGGCGAGTAAGTGACGATAAACAGCGCGTCGCCGAAGGTTTCCAGCTTCGGCCGGCTGTGTTTTTCCAGGGCATCTTCAATGGCCAGTTCATGCAGGTTGAACTGGCGTTGCAGGTTGGCCAGCTCTTCGGCGTTGGGCTCTTCAAGGCCAATCCAGACGAAGTGTCCGGGTTTACTGGCCCATTGGCTGCCTTCATCGATACTGATGTTGGTAACTTTTCTGCCGGCGCTGTACACCGCTGCCGCAACGACTCGTCCCATGGTGGTTCGCTTCTTCTGATGACCGTGCCAGTAGCTTGGTCTGACACGCAGAATTGAGCAACCACTCAAGCGTGCGGCAATTCAGCTTCCATCAGGTCAATGCAGCGCTGCATCTGCAGCTGGATCTGCTCGGCCAGGGCGGGGACGTCTTGCTGGGTCAGGCCGCTGGTCGGGATCGGCGGCAGGGAGCGAATGATCACTTTGCTACGGCGCCAGCTGTTCAGGCGCAGGCGCTGGGCGTAGCGGCTGACACATACAGGTACGATCGGCACGCCGGCCTCGACCGCCATATGGAAGGCGCCTTTCTTGAACGGTACCAGGCGTTCGCCAGCATTGCGTGTGCCTTCGGGAAATACCCAGATCGACGTGTCGTCTTCGCTCAAGGTGCGGGTGGTGGTCTGCATGGCCCGGCGTGCCTGGTAGGCGTTGCCGCGGTCAATCAGCACGTTGCCGCCCAGCCAGAACAGCTGGCCGAACAACGGAACCCATTTCAGGCTCTTCTTGCCGATGCAGACAGTACGCGGTGGCACCACATGGCCGAGCACGAACAGGTCATGGTTGGATTGGTGGTTGGCGACGATCACACAGCCTGGCGGCTGGTCGAACAGCGGGCCCACTTCGGCTTTGACGTCAAGGCGCATCAGCCAGGTAGCGGGCAGCCCATACAGGCGCGCATATATGCGGCTGTTGTCCGGGTTGAAGGGGCGACACAGGCCGATCAGAACACCGACAACACCGATAACAACAAAGTGCAGCCCCAACAAGAGCATGCGGATAAGGAAAAGCATCGTACGACTCACACCAGGCAAACGCGGCGCAGTGTACGGATGTGCACAGGCGCGGGCAAACGCTCAATGCGGTCGTAGTGGCCCGATTGCGCAAATAAACGCAATCAGGCCTTGGTAGGGGTCAGCCCAGGTGTTCCTGATCGCGGATGATCGCGTCATCGAGACTGTCGAGCAGCGCTTTGCGGACCTTGAGTTTGGTGTGTTTGTGCGCATTCATGTTGATTTTCTTCAACTGCCGCGCGGCGGCCAGCGCGGTTTCCTGCAGTTGGTCGGCGGCTACGACCTTGTCGAGGAAGCCGGCATCGACAGCGCTGATCGGGTCGAACATCTCGGCGTTGATCACTGAGCGGTGGAAGGCGGAGCGGCGCAGGCGATCACGGGCCAGCTCGATGCCAGCGTGGTGCATGGTCATGCCGATCTGCACTTCATTCAGGCCGATGCTGAAGGGGCCTTCAACGCCAATACGGTAATCGGCCGACAGCAGCAGGAACGCGCCTTTGGCCACCGCATGGCCCGGGCAAGCAACAATGATCGGGAACGGGTGCGCAAGCATGCGGCGGGCGAGGGTCGAGCCGGCGGTGACCAGGCTGACGGCTTCTTTTGGGCCGGAGGTCATTACCTTGAGGTCATAGCCGCCGGAAAGAATGCCCGGCTGGCCGGTGATGATTACCACTGCACGATCCTGCGTGGCCTGGTCGAGGGCCGCGTTAAAGGCTGCGATGACATCGGGCGAGATGGCGTTGACCTTGCCGTTGTTCAGGGTCAGGGTCGCGATGCCGTCTTCGAGGTGGTAGGTAATCAGCTCACTCATGACAGAGTTCCTTACAGGGAGAGTGAGGCAGACGTTACTCAGGCTGGGCAACCAGGTAAAGCGCTGTGACTGACCGGCCAGTCAGGCTTTAACCGCTTTGCCTTGCAAGTCGGGGGTAAAGGCCAAAGGGCTACCGAAGCACACCAGAGATTGGCGACTTTGCCCTGTGCGCCGTGGTTTTTTCAGGGGATTGGCTTAAGCGCATGAAAATTCTGAAAAAAACCTTTGCCATCAGCACCTGTTTCGACTACATTAGCGCGCCTCGACAGGCTGAACAGCTTGAAGAGAAACGGTGAAGTGTCCGAGTGGCTGAAGGAGCACGCCTGGAAAGTGTGTATACAGGAAACTGTATCAAGGGTTCGAATCCCTTCTTCACCGCCACATTTAGAAAAGCCCCGCAAATTTCGGTTTGCGGGGCTTTTTGCATTTTGGGTCTGTCAGCGCCATGAAAATAAAAATTCTTTGCAGTTTGTTAGTGCTGGTGTCAGTGCAGGCTGTTGCCGGTGCGAACGAAAATATGGAGCGCAAGTGTAAAGCGGTGGAGGGGGATGTTCCGACCTATAGCATTCCGTTCGATAGCATGCGCACGGCGATTGTTCAGTACGCTGTTGTAAAAGGCGTAAAGGATCCAGCCAACCAGACCGATGAAAAGATTCCGCCACTGTTGCGTGACAACATCAAAGCATTGGCTCGTCCTGAATACAGCGAATTCCTCGATGGGGCCATTGCACTGCGCCTTGCGCGGGCTCAGGACGCGTACAAGGCCGCTTATCAAGGGTTGGACGGTAAGAAGAAAGCGCAATACGACCTGTATGCAGAATGTTATCTGGACAGTGTCGCCGACCCCACGTCCGACGCGTACATCGATGCTCGCAAAGCCCTGGATGAAACCTATACCCTCGTCAGTTTCAAAGCACAGGAAAGGCAAACTCAGGTTCAGGCGCAACGGCGTGAATCTGAGTACCTGGCCAGTGAAGCAGCCAGAAAAGATCGCGAACGCCAAGCGCAAAATCTGCTGGAACAGCGTCGTCAGAACCCGACTTCAAGCTCCGCTGAAATCGGCCCGTTCGTCGTTACAGTGGACAGTTGCACAACCAGCGTGAATGCGGACTTTGGCGTAACGTCCGTGAGCGCACAGCCAGGCTCAAGGTTTCTGATACTCCAAGCTACATTCAAAAATCGCAGCAACACCGGGCAGTTTATTGTTCCGGGCGTCTTGTTAATGAACCATGCCGGAAAGTCGTATACATACAACGTCATTGAGCCGGTATTGGGTGACCCGATGGGCGTTCCAGATGGGCCGATCAATCCACTGATTGCTCAGAAAGTGCGCGTGGTCTACCGGGTTTCCGATGAGGTCTCCGGCAAGGTGCGTTGGCAGCCGGGGCAAAACCCGGATCGGCTGACCCTCAAGTGTGGTGTGATCTGACCATCGCGGGGCAAGCCCGCTCCCACAGAAGATCCTCAGTGGGAGCGGGCTTGCCCCGCGATCAGACCTTCAAAAACTCACAGAAGCCGACACCCGCGCCGTCCTCGGCGCGCCCTGGAACAGGTAGCCATCCCCCAGGTATTCCCCGGCGTCACGCCAGTAACGTTTGTCGAAAACGTTGTCCACCACCAGCCGCAGGGTCGTGTCGTAACCGCCGATTTTTGTGCTGTAGCGGCTCCCCAAGTCGAACACAGCGTAGCTGCCAACTTCCACGCTGCCGGCTTGGTTGGCGTATTTGCTGGCGCTGTAGCGAGCCCCGCCGAGTAACGCCAGGCCGCTGATCGGCAGGCTGTAATCGGCCTGCACGGCGGCGCGCAGGTTGGGTACGTTCAACGCTTGATGGCCTTCATAGTCCGCCGTCCCGCTGTTTTTCACCCGTGCGCGAATGGCTGCAGCGCTGGCGTTGATCTGCAGGCGTTCGGTCACCCAGCCGCTGGCGCCTAGTTCCAGGCCGATGTTCTTTTGCTGACCTTGCTGCACGTATGTGAAGTTGCCCGTGCCGTCTGGTCGGGAGTACTGGTAGGCCTGACGCAGCTGAAACACCGCCGCGCTCAAACTCATGCGTTGCCAGTCGCGTTTGATACCGACCTCCAATTGGTGCGACAGGGTCGGCGCAAGGATTTCAGCGCTGTTGGTGGCAAACCAGGGGGCCGTGCCACCGGAGGAGATGCCTTTGCTGTAACTGGTATACAGCGAGATGTCCGGACGCGGTTTGTAGATCAGGGCGGCGTTGGGCAGCAACTGATAGTCGCGGGTATGGCGCCCGGGCTCGCCGTTTTCGTCGTAGGTCTTCTCGTCGAGGCGCACCAGGCGCGCGCCCAGCACCGTTTGCCAATGTTCATTGAAGCTGATGCGGTCGCTGGCAAACAGGCCGTATTGGCGACTGTCCAGGCGCCGCGTGCTGGGGCCCACGGTTTTATCGGAGGGCGGCAAGGCAGGTGTCGGTTGATAAATGTTGCCGGTGCCAATCCATTCGTTGAAGTAGGGGCGTTGGTCGAGCGTGCGGCGTTGGGCGCTGGCGCCTACTGTCAACTCGTGGCCCAGGCCCATAGCATCGAAACGACCATTCAGTGCCGCTTGTGCTTCGTCGGTGCGCCGAGTGTCGTCGGGGCTGCGGTAGTCGTAGATGTCGTAGTCGCCAGCGCTGCTGAAAAAGGCGCCTTCGCTCGAGCCCCAGGCGAATGAGCTGTAGTCGTCGATCACCACTTTGCTGCGAGAAGCACTGAGCGTGCCCGTCCAGCTATCGTTGAAGCGGTACTCGAAGCGCCCACCAAGGTTCAACGAGTCAATGCTCACCGGGTTGGCCCAGTGTTGGTAAGCCAGGCGGTCGTGCGGGTCTATATCATGGGGCAGTTGGCTGCCGCCGAGCAGTTGGTAGCCGGGGACGGAGCGTTGTTCACGCTGTTGATATTCAGCATCCAGTTGCAACAGGGCGTCGGGGTTGATCTGCCAGTCGAAGGCCAGCGCGGCAAAGTCCCGTGTGCCATCGGCATGGTCAACATAAGAACGGATGTCTTCATGCGCCAGGTTGGCACGCACACCGAACTGACGTTCACTGCCGAACCAGCCGCCCAGGTCGGTGGCGATGTAGCGCTCGCCCTGTTCGTTGCTCGACACGGTCACCGAGCGTACATCCTCCGGACGCTTAGTGACGTAATTGATCAGCCCACCAGGTTCGGCCACCCCACTTTGCAACCCGGACAAGCCCTTGAGCAATTCAACTTGCTGCTTGTTTTCCAGCGCCACGTTCTGTTCGCCCGCGATGGTCTGGCCATTGATCTTGTAGCTGCTGGCGGCATTGAGTTCGAAGCCGCGCACGTTGAAGTTTTCGTAGTAACCGATCGGCGCATAGCTTTCGCCCACCGATGCATCGCTTTGCAGCACCTCACTGAGCTTGCGTACCTGCCGGTCTGCCAGTAGTTGTTCGCTGAACACCGCCACCGATGCCGGGGTATCGAGCAAAGGCGCCGGGGCAAAGCCTGCGACAGACGCGTCTTGTACCCGATAGCCCTCGCTATAAACCTCCGACACGTTGACCGGAGCCAGGGTGATGCTGTCTTGGGCGAGGCTGTGACAGGCAGGCAGCGCCAGGCTCAAGCCGACCAGGCTCAAGGGCAGGCGAGGGTAAGGCAGGGTCATGCAAAAAGCTCCTTGAGGGCGTACAGCAGGCGTGCCGTAGAGGTTCGTCACGGCCGGCGGGGGCGTAAGTCCAATAAAATGCAAAGAATACGGGCCTGTCGGCATTGCACCGGGCAAGCGGGCGCGCATCTTAGCAGGGGCACCCGGCTACGGGTGCCCTTGTTTATTGCAGGCTTATCAAGGAAGGAGCCTGACGCGCATCGACTCAGCGATTGGCGGCCGGTTGGGTATGGCGACGCCAGTGGCCATTGAGCTTCGACCAGGTCTTGCGGTCGGTGATCGCCATCAGTTTGCGGCCATCTTTGAAGGTGGCGAGGAAGGTGATTTCTTCTTCCTTGCCACCCAGCCACAGGCCGGCAATCAGGCCAACCGGCCCTGCAACCAGGGCGCCGGCCATCCCCCAGCCTAAGGCACTGCCCAGGCTGCGGCTGGACTCCTGATTGGCAACGATCAATTCACTGATACGCGAAAGGGCGATTTTTTCCCCGGGAGAAGGGCTGCGGCAGGTCTTGAGTGTGAGCGATCCATTGCGGTACTCGCCTTCACCTTGCAAGAAATCGCCGGACTGAACCGTGAGTCTTGTCATCGTGGCATCCAGATAGAAGGGGCTGCTGAGCAATCGCTACTCAGCGCCAGCGGCTGGCACAAGTCAATCCTCAGGCGACGGAGGGTCGCCTGAGGCGGCGTCAGGCCGTACGCATCCGCACGCTGCGCTGGCGTTCAGCCAAGGCCCAGACCAGCAAGGCCAGGCTGCCGATCGAAAGGCCGGCAATGACGATGCCGTGCCAGCCGTAGTGCTGGAACAATTGAGTGCCCAGCAGCGAGCCCAGCGCGCCACCAATGAAGTAGCAGGTGATGTAACCGGCATTCAGGCGATTGCGCGCTTCCGGGCGCAAGGCAATGACCGCGTTCTGATTACTCACATGCACCAATTGCACGGCCAGATCCAATAGCAGTACGCCGATCAACAGGGCGGCCAGCGACGATTGGGCGAAGCCCAACGGAATCCACGACAGCAGCAGGGCCAGCAAGCCAACGGTGGTACCCAGTGATCCCTTGCCACGATCGGCCAGGCGGCCCGCCCAGTTGGCCGACAGCGCACCGGCCGCACCTGCAAGGCCGAACAGCCCGATAATGGCATCTGAATAATGGTAAGGCTCAGCGGCCAGGAGAAAGGCCAGTGGCGTCCAGAACAGTGCGAACAGGCTGAAGGACAGCAGCCCTAGCAATGAACGCAGGCGTAACACCGGCTCGTCGACGAACAGACGAAACACCGAGCCAATCAATGCGGGGTACCGCAGCCCTGCGTGCTGGTGGCGTTCTGGCAGGGCGCGGAACAACGCAACGGCGCACACAGCCATCAACCCGGCGGCCAGCAAATAGATGCTGCGCCAGCCGCCCAATTCGGCCATGAAGCCGGCAGCAGTGCGCGCCAGCAAGATGCCCAGCAGTAAACCGCTCATCAAGGTCCCGACCGCCCGGCCTCGTTCGCCGGGTTCGCTCAAGCCGGCGGCCATCGGCACCAGCACCTGAGCCACAACGGAAAACAAGCCGGTCAATGTAGTGCCCAGCAGCAACCACACAAGGCTCGGCGAAAAGGCACTGATCAACAGCCCCAAGGTACTGATGGCGATCATGCTAACAATCAGTCGACGCTGTTCGAATAGATCGCCCAACGGTGCCAGCAGCAGAAGACCGGCGCCATAGCTCAGTTGCGCGGCAATGACGATGGCCCCGGCACTGGAGGTGCTCAGGCCGAACTGCTCGGCGATGCTGTGCAGCAGCGGTTGGGCGTAGTAGTTGCTGGCGACCGCAAGGCCGGTGGCGGTGGCCATCAGCAGGATCAGGCCGCGGCTCAGAGAAGTGCTGGAGGAGGTCATGGACCGTCTCGATCAGTGGCAGTTAAGGCGTAACAGTATCGGAAATGCGCGGGCATGACGCCAATCTATCAATGCCCGTCCCGGCTGTCCGGCGCTGTGTCTGTCGATCTGATCGAACACGTACGGGGCAGCCGGGACGTTACATCAGGCAGCAAAGCCGCCATCGATGGTCAGGCTGGCGCCCGTAATGTAGGCCGCCTCAGGGCTGGCCAGATACGCGACGAAGCTGGCGATTTCCTCGACTTCGCCGTAGCGCCCTACCGCCATGTAGCCCATCAGGCTTTCGGCAAAATCGCCATGCGCGGGGTTCATCTCGGTATCAACCGGGCCTGGCTGTACGTTATTGATGGTGATGCCCAATGGCCCGAGGTCGCGGGCCAGGCCACGGGTCAGGCCAACCAGAGCAGACTTGCTCATGGCATACGGGCCACCGCCGGCGAAGGGCATACGCTCGGCATTGGTGCTACCGATGTTGATAATGCGCCCACCTTGGCCCATGTGTCGTGCCGCAGCTTGGCTGGCGATGAACACGCTGCGCACATTCACAGCCAAGGTACGGTCGAAGTCGTCGAGATTGAATTCCAGCAGCGGGGCAACGGCCAGTACACCGGCGTTGTTGACCAGAATGTCGAGACCGCCAAACGCTTCCACGGTGCTCTCTACGGCTTGTTGCACAGCCTTGGCATCAGCGCTGTCAGCTTTGATCGCCAGAGCTTTGCCACCCTCGGCAATGATGCTGTGTTGCAAGGCTTGAGCCTGCTCGGTGGCGTTGGCGTAGGTGAAGGCGACATGGGCGCCCTCAGCCGCCAGGCGTTTGACGATAGCGGCGCCGATACCGCGTGATCCACCCTGAACCAGGGCCACTTTGCCGATGAGGCGGGCTTGATGTGACATGCTGTGCTCCAGAAAGAACAAGGCCCGATGCCTTGGATGGTGATCAGTATCGGCGGCGGATTACCTTCTGATAAGCCGGTAATCGCTATAGTCTGTGTAAACCAAAAGTATGGAATCGTGGCTGTGGAATCGTTCAGTAGTATCGAGTGCTTTGTGCGTAGCGCTGAAGGTGGCAGTTTTGCTGAAGCGGCACGGCGCCTGAGCCTGACGCCAGCGGCGGTGGGGAAAAACGTTGCCCGGCTGGAGGTGCGCCTGGGGGTGCGCTTGTTTCAGCGCAGTACCCGGCGCCTGACCCTGACCGAGGCCGGGCAGCGCTTTCTCGGCGAAGTGGCCAGCAGCTTCCAGACCATCCAGCACGCCGTGGCCAACCTCGCCAGCGCCGAAGGGCAGCCAGCCGGGACCTTGAAAGTCAGTATGGGCACGGTGTTCGGGCGTTTGTACATCGTGCCGCTGCTGGCTGAGTTTCTCAGCCGTTACCCGGCGATCAGTCCCGACTGGCATTTCGATAACCGGCAGGTCGATTTGATCGGTCAGGGGTTTGATGCAGCGATTGGCGGTGGTTTTGACCTGCCCCTGGGTGTTGTTGCGCGCAAACTGACCCCGGCGCACCGGATTCTGGTTGCCGCCCCTGCGTTCCTGGCTCAGCACCCACCGGTACAGCAGCCAGCCGACTTGCAGGCGCTCGATGGCATTTTGATCCGCTCGCCGCAAACCGGGCGTGTGCGCACCTGGCCGCTGACCAGCCGCCAGCAGGAGCAAAGCCCGCTGAACATTCGCCTGCGCATGACCATGAGCGATTCTGAAGCCGCTTGCGCAGTGGCCCAGCAAGGGCTGGGGGTGGCCTTGGTGAGCATGCCGTTTGCTGTGCCTTACCTACAGGCCGGCAGCCTGGTGCGCGTGTTGCCGGACTGGTATGTGGATGATGGCAACATTTGCTTGTATTACGCCGAACACAAGCTGTTGCCGGGCAAGACGCGGGCGTTTGTCGACTACATCATTGAGCAATTTGCCGCTCAGGGCTTGGCGCAGCGGTTCAACGCCTTGGCTGGTTGATGAACCCTGTAGGAGCGGGCTTGCCCCGCGCTAGCGTTCTGTCAGGCACATTGCATCGCGGGGCAAGCCCGCTCCTACAGGTTACCGAACGTGCACTACCACGTAGTTCTGACGCACCCCGCCCAACACCAGGCTGACGTCTTCATCCTCGACCTTGCCCAGCAAGCACTGCCCCAACGGCGAGCGCGGTGTAATGACCGTCACCAGTTGATCGCCTTGGCCAATCTTCAGGCCCGCGCCTTCAGGCCCGAGAAACAGGTGCTGGCAACTACCGTTTTCGGCCTCCAGTGTCACCAGATTGCTCAGCTGAATGCCGTGGACAGCATCGTAGTCACGCAGCACCAATTGTTGATAAGCCGCGCGTGCCTGACGGATTTCTTCCATGCGTCGGGCTTGGCCGGTCGCCAGGTACGACGCTTCCAGGCCCAGCGTGTCGTACTTGTTTTCGGCGATGTTTTCTTCGGCTGTAGCCGCTTCATAGGCGGTCTGCGCGGCGCGCTGGGCTACGTCCAGGTCGGCGCTCAAGGTGTCGATGATGCGTTGCAGCAGGTCGGCTTTGTTCATGGCGCTATTTACAGAATTCAAGGACAAGGGCGCGGCTCTTTTCGGTCGGCGCTGTGCGGTTCTGTTGCAACCAGAACTGGCATTTAGGGTTGGACAGATTACGCACGCTGCTTTCAGCCTGCTCCTCGGCCTGTTGCAGTTCCTGGTTGCGCAGGATCTGTTTGTACTGCTCGAACATCTGGCTCTGCTGCGCGGTCTCGGGAGTTGAGGTGGCCGCGGGCGGGACTATCACCTGGCTCAAGGGTTGGACCGCTTCAGGCAGCAGGCGCCCGGCCAGCCAAAGGCTCAAGGCAATCGCAAGGGCGCCGAGCCACAGGCCCAGGGCAATGCACAAAACCAGCTGTACGGGTTTGAGGGTGATCTTCAGTTCGCGAGGGCGGGGCATGATGGCCTCCTGGCCAGGGCACGGGTGCTTATTGTGGCATGGCCTTGGTGGTTTTTTTCGCTGCATGCTTTTGTCTGCGATGATTTACCCGGACAATTGGTGCTTTTTCCAAGGGGCCAGTGATGAAAGCTGACTGGGACATCTTCTGTTGTGTCGTTGATAACTACGGCGACATTGGCGTGACTTGGCGTCTGGCACGGCAATTGGTAGCCGAGCACGGGCTGGCAGTGCGCCTGTGGGTGGATGACCTCAGCGCCTTCGCGCGTATCTGCCCGGACGCTGATGCTCAGGCACCTCGCCAATGGCAACAGGGCGTGGAGGTGTGCCGTTGGCTGCCGGATTGGCAAGAAACGTCAGTAGCTGACGTAGTCATCGGCGCGTTTGCCTGTCAGTTGCCGGCCGCTTATGTGCAAGCAATGCTCGATTGCCCGCGTCGCCCCTTATGGCTGAACCTGGAGTACCTGAGCGCTGAACACTGGGTTGAAGGCTGTCATGGTTTGCCTTCACCTCAACCTAACGGCCTGCGCAAAGTGTTTTTCTTTCCCGGCTTTACCGCCAAAACCGGGGGATTGCTGCGCGAAGCCACGCTATTGGCACGTCGTGAAGCGTTCGAGCAAGACCCAGCAGCGCGTCAGGCCTTTCTTCAGCGCTTGGGTGTCACCCCAGCCGATGGTGCCCGCCTGATTTCCCTGTTTGCCTACGAAAATGCCAGCCTGGCCAGTTGGCTCGATGCCTTGGCCGCCGACAGCCGTGGCAACCATCTGCTGGTACCTGAGGGGCGGATTCTGGGCGACGTGCAAGCGTGGCTGGGCGACAGTGACCTGCATGCGGGTCGTGTACTCGAGCGGGGCGCCTTGACGGTACAGATCCTGCCTTTCGTCAGTCAGGACGACTACGACCAATTGCTCTGGAGCTGCGATTTCAACGCAGTGCGGGGTGAAGATTCGTTCGTCCGGGCGCAATGGGCGGGGCGGCCGCTGCTCTGGCACATCTATGTGCAGGAGGAATACGCCCATTGGGAAAAGCTCGAGGCGTTCCTCGATCACTACGTCGTCGGGCTTTCGCCGTTGGCCAAAGCAGCGCTGGTCGATTTGTGGCGGGCCTGGAACATGGATCGCGACATGGGGCAGGCCTGGCAACAGGTGCTTGAGCACTGGGCTGAACTCGACCAGCACGCCCGCCGTTGGAGCGCTACACAGGCCGCTCAGCCGGACCTCGCCACGGCGCTGGTACAGTTTTACCGAAATTCGCTATGATACGCGGCCTCGATTTTTGTAAATCCATCCAAATTCGGATATCTCGCGATGAAAACTGGTAAAGAACTGAAACCCGGTACCGTACTGCGGATCGACAACGACCCGTGGCTGGTTCAGAAAGCTGAATTCACCAAGTCGGGCCGTAACAGCGCGATCATGAAGACCAAGCTGAAGAACCTGCTGACTGGCTACAAGACCGAAACCGTTTACGGTGCGGACGACAAGCTGGACGACGTGATCCTGGATCGCAAAGAAGCGACCCTGTCGTTCATCAGCGGTGACTCCTACACCTTCATGGACACCACCGACTACACCATGTACGAACTGAACGCTGAAGACATCGAAGCCGTTCTGCCGTACATCGAAGAAGGCATGGAAGACGTCTGCGAAGCAGTCTTCTTCGAAGGCCGTCTGGTATCGGTAGAACTGCCGACCACCATCAGCCGTCAGGTTGTCTACACCGAGAACGCTGCTCGCGGCGACACCTCGGGCAAGGTCATGAAACCTGCCAAGCTGAAAAACGGCACTGAAATCAGCGTTGCTGACTTCATCCAGATCGACGAGTGGATCGACATCGACACTCGCGACAACAGCTTCAAAGGCCGTTCCAAGAAGTAATTCCTGGCGCCTACAAAAAACCCGGCCTTGGCCGGGTTTTTTTATGTCCGGGATTTACCCTCAGACCGTCACGTGCAGGCGGACGTCGACATTGCCGCGGGTGGCGTTGGAGTAAGGGCAGACTTGGTGGGCTGCGTCCACCAGTGCCTGTGCGTCAGCCTGTTGCAGACCCGGCAGGGCAATGTGCAGATCAATGTCCAGACCAAATCCACCCGGGATTTGACCGATGCCGACTTTGGCAGTGATCGAGCTGTCGGCAGGCAAGGCTTTTTTCTGCTGGCCGGCAACAAACTTCAGGGCACCGATAAAACAGGCCGAGTAGCCAGCGGCGAACAATTGTTCGGGGTTGGTACCTTCACCCCCAGCGCCGCCCAGTTCCTTGGGGGTGCTCAATTTGACTTCAAGTTTACCGTCGCTTGAGCGCGAACTGCCGTCGCGACCGCCGGTGGACTTGGCTTCAGCAATGTACAGCGGAGTGACCTTTTGCATCTTGAGCCTCGCGTGTGTGTTGCGCCGCAGCGCTGAGTGGGTACGGGCATTAACTTAGTACGCAATTATTTAGCGCACAAGATAAATTTCGACCAGCTTACAAACGGTCATTCACAGCATAGCTGTCAGAGGTTTTTTTGCAGGTTGGCGCGTAGTTCCAGCAACTCGGCCTGCAGCTGTTGCAGGCGCTCAAGGCTTTCGCCGCTGGCGGCCAGAATGCACTGTGGAATGGCCTCGGCGCGGCTTTGCAGGGCACGTCCCTGTTCGCTCAGGTGCACCTGTACGACCCGTTCATCTTCACGGCTGCGGGTGCGCTTGAGCAGGCCTTCGGCTTCCAGGCGCTTGAGAAGCGGGGTGAGCGAGCCCGGATCCGTCAGTAGGCGCTGGCTGATCTCACCGACGGTCAAGCCATCCTGCTCCCACAGCACCAGCATCGCCAGGTACTGTGGATAAGTCAGCCCCAGTTGTTGCAGCAGGGGCTTGTAGACTTTGGTCATCAGCAGCGACGTTGAGTACAGCGCGAAGCACACTTGGTTATCGAGCAACAGTTCATCGCAGGGAGCAGGTGATTTCGGGGCGTTCATGCACATCCTTTCATTCGTTGAGTCCTTGGAATTTAGCACGCTGATGACCAGCGCAGCTCGCTTTGCAGGGCCAGGTCCCAAGGCGGCACGGGACTGAATCGGCTTTTGAGGAATTCGAGTAGCAAACGGCTGCGAGAGTTCGTTTCGTGTTCCAGGCGTAAGGCATAAATACCGCTGGACTCGGCAGCAGGCAGGCCATTGTCGCAAAACAGCGGCAGCAGTTCGCCGCGCAACAAGTAGTCGCTTATCAGCCAGGTGGGCAGGTGGGCGATGCCCAGGCCAGCCAGAGCACCGAACAACAAAGTCTCGGCATTGTTGGCGCTCATGCGCATTCGCGTAGGGCGGTACAGGCGTAACTGACCGTCGACGGCAAAGCGCCAGGCAAACGGTGGTGCCAGGCCGTCCCAGTCCAGGCCGTCATGCTCGGGTAGTTCGCTGGGGCAGGTGGGCACACCACGTGCGGCCAGATAGGCAGGGCTGGCACAGGCAATCCGCACCATGTAGGCCAGTGGTGTGGCCACCAGGCGGGTATCGGCCAACGGCCCGGCGCGTAGCACCAGGTCGACTTCTCCCAGGTGTGAGCCATGCAGGTCGACAAAGCTGTCGATCAGGCGCAGTTGCACATCAAGCCCTGGGTAGGCCACCAGAAAGTCGGCAATCGCCGGGGCCAGATGGCGACGACCGAATGCGGCAGGGGCATCAATCCGGATCAAGCCTTCCGGGGCATTGCTCAGCGATACCGCTTCAGCGCGGGCCAGGCGCAGTTCTTCTACGATGCGTCGGGCCCGTTCCGCAAAGGCATTGCCGGCTGGAGTGGGGCGTACGGCATGGGTGCTGCGCACGAACAGGCGGCTACCGACTGCGCTTTCCAGGGCGTCAATGCGCCGGGCCACGGCGGAAGGCGTGAGCGGATGGCGCCGGGCGGTCGCAGAAAAGCTGCCGGTCTCCAGCACATCGAGGAACAGACTGAGTTGTTCGGTGAGGGTGTCAGGGTTCATTTCGCGTGGTCTGCTTATGCGTAAATGGCAAAGCCATTGTGCGTTGCTGTGCGTTTCCCTGCCAGCACCGTCTCGGTAGCATGCAGCCATTGGTTTTCGGTGAGAGGCAGCAATGATTGAGTGGGTAATCTACATCGCACTGGGCGCGGCGCTGGGCACCGTGGGTGGTTTGTTTGGGATTGGCGGCGGGTTGATCGCCATTCCAGCCCTTGGCGTGTTGTTCGGCCTCGACCAGCAACTGGCGCAGGGCACGGCGCTGGTAATGGTGGTGCCAAACGTCTTGCTGGCGCTGTGGCGCTATCACCAACGTAACCGCATCGAGTTGCAGCATGCGTTGCCCCTGGCGGCTGCCAGTTTTGTCTTTGCCTGGCTTGGCTCGATCTGGGCTGTCGGCCTTGATGCGCAGGCCATGCGTTTCGGATTTGTGTTGTTTCTGGTAGCGCTGGCCGCCTGGAACCTGGCGCGTATGTTCATGCGCAAGGCTCAACCGAGCAGCACGTTGCGTCATCCCTGGCCGTGGCTTGGGGTGTTGGGTGGCGGTGCCGGCGTTCTGGGTGGTCTGTTTGGCGTGGGTGGGGCGGTGGTGGCAACGCCTGTTCTGACCAGTGTCTTCGGCACCACGCAGGTGGTTGCCCAAGGGCTCTCGCTGGCCCTGGCTGCGCCGAGCACCGCCGTGACACTGCTGACTTATGGCATTCATCAGCATGTGCAGTGGAGTATGGGGATCCCCTTGGCGATTGGTGGCCTGCTGAGCATCAGTTGGGGGGTGAAACTGGCTCATGCCATGCCGGAAAAAGTTCTGCGCTCGCTGTTCTGCGGCTTTCTCGTGCTCTGTGCGGTGATGCTGGCGTTCAAGATTTGAAGCCTTCGGCAATGTAATCTGCCATGCAGTCGGTCATCGGTGATTGTGTGCTGGGGTTGCGCAGCAACATGATGCTCGCCGTTGGCAGTTCAGGCAGGCCTTCGGCTTCACCGATGATGCGCAAATCGCTGGTGATCAGGCTCTGCAATTGAGCCGTCACGGCCAGGCCGGCACTGACCACCGCCATGATTGCCGGTGTGCTGGCGCTGGTATAGGCAATGCGGTATTCCTTGCCGATCGTATCCAGGGCATTGCAGGCCCAGGTACGGCAGCAGCAGTCGGTGTTGAACACAGCCAATGGCAAAGGGCTGTGTTCGTGCGGGCAAAACCCCTGGGCCTGGACCCAAACCGCACGCTCGCGGCGTAACAATTGGCCGACTTCATGGCCGGGTTCGCAGGTGACAATGGTCATGTCCAGATCCTGACGCTGCATCAACTGCCGCGAGCTTTCGCAGTGCACTTCAACCTGGATCAGGGGATAGGCCTGCGCGAAGCTGGAGAGAATGCCAGGCAGAAAGCGCATGGCGTAGTCGTCCGGTGTACCGATTCGCACCATGCCCACCATGTGCGGCATGCGCAGCGTGTTGAACACCTCGCCGTGTAACTTGAGGATGCGCCGTGCGTAGCTGAGCAATACCTGGCCTTCGGCGGTCAGGCGCACTTGGCGCCCGTCACGTTCAAACAGCTGGCGTTGAATGATGTCCTCTTCGAGGCGCTTCATCTGCATGCTCACCGCCGACTGGGTGCGGTTGACCACTTCACCGGCACGGGTAAAACCGCCGTGCTCGGCAATGGCGACGAAGGTACGCAAGACTTCGGAGTCGATACTCTGGTACTGGGACAATGCATCAATCCCCTAGATGTATGACATAAGAAACATTCGTTGGATTGATCTTAGGCCTGACCTGACACTGTCGTCATCCCACACGGAGGGCAAGACGATGAAAGGTCAGAAATCGCTGGTCCTGCTGTACCCTCAGCCGCATCAGGGCGGCTTTTCCCAGCTGTTCCAGGGCGCTATTCGGCAGTTGGCGCGCTGGTGGCAGTTGCACCAGCAACGCTTGGAGCTGGCACGCTTGAGTGACGCTGCGCTGCACGATATCGGTATGAGCCGTGTAGATATCTTGCAGGAGGTGGAGCGGCCATTCTGGGATGACCCGCTGAAAAAATGAGTCGCGCCCAACCGGTGTCGCGACTACCTTGAGTGGGCTTGTTCTGAAGGAGTCGGGCATGCCCACCACACAATCCTTTTCCCTGTTACAGGCACGCCGGTTGGCGTTGGTGGCTCAGGGGCTGTCAGGCGCCGGGCCTCGCGCCAGCGTAAGTGGCGCTCACCTGCAGCGATTGTTCGAGCGCCTTGGCGTGGTTCAGATCGATTCGGTCAACGCTTTGGTGCGTTCGCACTATCTGCCACTGTTTTCCCGGTTGGGCAGTTATCCACAGGCCTTGCTGGATCAGATCGCCTGGGGGCATAAGCGCCAGCGCAAACTCTTTGAATACTGGGGGCATGAAGCATCGTTGTTGCCCTTGCAGCTGTATCCCTTGCTGCGCTGGCGTATGGAGCGTGCGCGTCAGGGGCAGGGGATCTATCAACAGTTGGCGCGCTTCGGGCGAGAGCAGCAACCGACTATCGAACGCGTGCTTGGCGCAGTGACCCGTCAAGGCGCGCTGGGAGCGGGCAGCTTGTCGACCCGGGCGGAGCGCGCTGGCCCCTGGTGGGACTGGAGCGCAGAAAAGCATGCGCTGGAGTGGCTGTTTGCTGCCGGGCTGGTGACGGTTGCCGGGCGCCGTGGTTTTGAGCGCTTGTATGACTTGCCGGAACGCGTCTTGCCGGCAACGTTACTGCAACAGCCGCTGCTGGATGAGGCCCAGGCGCAGCGCGGGTTGCTCTTGCAGGCCGCCAAGGCGCTGGGGGTAGCCACGGAAAAGGACCTGCGCGATTACTATCGCTTGAGCCCGGCAGACAGCCAGGCACGGGTGGCTGAGCTGGTCGAGGCGGGGCAGTTGCAGGTGTGCTCCGTACAAGGCTGGGCGCAACCGGCCTACTGCCTGAATGATGTGCGATTGCCGCGCAAGGTGGCCTGCAGCGCATTGCTGTCACCATTCGATTCGTTGGTATGGCAGCGCGAGCGCACCGAGCGCTTATTCGATTTTCACTACCGCCTGGAAATTTATACACCGGCCCATAAGCGCGTATACGGCTATTACGTTTTGCCGTTTCTGCACAACGAGCGGATTGTGGCGCGAGTTGACCTACGCGCGGAGCGGGCCAATGAATGCTTGGCCATTTATGCCTTGCATGAGGAAGAATACGGGCTTGATGACGTCGGGATGCAGGCCTTGGCCGACAGCCTGTGGCGGATGGCTGCGTGGCTTGGCCTGAGTCGAGTGCAGCTCAACTGCCCGCGTGCCAGCGCCGCGCGATTGCGCCTGGCGCTGGCACACAGTGCGTTCAGCGGCGAACTTGCTTGAGGGTCTCGGCGATCAGGAAGGCCAGCTCCAACGACTGATCGGCATTCATCCGCGGGTCACAATGGGTGTGGTAGCGGTCCGACAGGGCGTCTTCGGTGATTGGCCGCGCGCCACCAATGCATTCGGTGACATTCTGCCCGGTCATCTCGATATGAATACCGCCGGCGTGGCTGCCTTCGGCCTGATGCACCTGGAAGAACTGCTTGACCTCGCTGAGGATCTGGGCGAAATCGCGGGTTTTGTAGCCGCTGCTGGCCTTGATGGTGTTGCCGTGCATCGGGTCCGAGCTCCACAGCACCTTGCGGCCTTCACGCTCGACGCTCTGAATCAGTGCAGGCAGATGCTCGCCCACCTTGTCAGCACCCATGCGCACAATCAGGTTGAGGCGGCCGGGGTCGTTGCTCGGATTGAGCACATCGATCAGGCGAATCAGCTCCTCGGTGTTCATGCTCGGGCCAACCTTGACCCCGATCGGATTGTTCACACCGCGCAGGAATTCCACGTGTGCACCGTCGAGCTGACGGGTGCGGTCTCCGATCCAGAGCATGTGCGCCGAGCAGTCGTAGTAGTCGTTGGTCAGGCTGTCGCGGCGTACAAAGGCTTCTTCGTAATTCAGCAGCAGTGCTTCGTGGGCAGTAAAGAAACTGGTTTCGCGCAGTTGTGGCGAGCTGTCCATACCGCAGGCACGCATGAAGGCCAGCGTCTCGTCGATACGGTCGGCCAGTTGGCTGTATTTCTCTGCCAGGGCCGAGTTGGCGATGAAGTCCAGGTTCCATTTGTGCACCTGGTGCAGGTCGGCAAAGCCGCCCTGGGCGAAGGCGCGCAGCAGGTTCAAACTGGCGGTGGACTGGTGATAGGCCTGCAACAGGCGCTCAGGGTCTGGGACGCGGCTCTTTTCGTCAAAGCCGATACCATTGACGATATCGCCGCGGTAGGCGGGCAGTGTTACCCCGGCAATGGTTTCATCACCTGCTGAACGTGGCTTGGCAAATTGCCCGGCCATGCGCCCGACTTTGACCACCGGGCAACCCGCAGCAAACGTCATCACAATGGCCATCTGCAGCAGTACTTTGAATGTGTCGCGAATTTTCGCTGCGGAAAACTCGGCAAAGCTTTCCGCGCAGTCGCCGCCTTGCAGAAGAAACGCCCGGCCCTGAGTGACTTCGGCAAACTGTCGGCGCAGCTCGCGGGCTTCGCCGGCGAAGACCAGCGGCGGATAGCTGGCCAGGGTCTGTTCGACCCGCAGCAAATGGGCCGCGTCGGGGTAGGTCGGTTGTTGCTGGATCGGCAAGGCGCGCCAGCTGTCAGGGCTCCAGGGTTGGTTCATCACAGGCTCGATCTGATCGTAAATGGGCTGTCTGCCATGTTACCAGTTGCAGTGCGCCTTGTTGCACTGGCGCCATTGACGGACAATGGCGGCTTTTGCTTGAGGCAGCGGCGCGAGCCGGGAGACAGCATGACAGTGGAACGGGTGGAGCGGGTGCTGGCCCGGGTGCAAGACCAATACGGCACCATCAGCGTGCTGGAAGTCGAGGACTATCGGTTTCTCGAGTTCGGCGACGCGATCGAGCAGAGCTGCGTATTTACTGCCGACCCCAGTTGGCTGGAGTATGACTATACCCGCGCCATGTTGATTGGTGCGCTGTGCCATGAGGCACCTGAAAGTGCGCTGTTCCTTGGCTTGGGTGCTGGCACCCTGACCCAGGCGTGCCTGAAGTTCCTGCCGCTCGAAGACGTCGAGGCCATTGAGCTACGCCCCGATGTACCGCGCCTGGCCATCGAGTACCTGGGCCTGGACGATGACCCGCGTCTTTACATCCGCATTGGCGATGCCATGGAACTGCTTAACACGGCGGAACCGGCCGATCTGATCTTCGTCGACTTGTACACCGATCATGGTCCCAACGCAGCCCACCTGGCATGGCGTTTCCTGGAAGACTGCCAGAAGCGCTTGCAGCCCGGCGGATGGCTGATCATCAACCAATGGGCTGGTGATGATGGCAAGCCGTTGGGCGCCGCCTTGTTGCGCGGTCTTTATCACCATCATTACTGGGAGCTGCCGGTCAAAGAGGGCAATGTGATCCTGTTGGTGCCGGCTGAGCTTGATCAAACGCTTGATCTGGACGGGCTCAAAGCGCGGGCAGAAGCCTTGGCGCCGCGCTTGGGCTACTCGTTGCAACCGCTGATCAGCGAGATTCGCCCGGCCACCTGAGCCGCATCCTAGAGCAGGCGAAAGAAAATCGATTCAGCCGCCTGCAACCTCAACCACCCAGGCCCGTGGCAACGCGGCCTGACGCTGGCGTGTTGCGATAAAAAAATCTCCCGTGATTTGCGAATTCAGGTATA
This sequence comes from Pseudomonas sp. H9, assembly GCF_004353925.1. GTDB lineage: Bacteria > Pseudomonadota > Gammaproteobacteria > Pseudomonadales > Pseudomonadaceae > Aquipseudomonas. The sequence continues at coordinate 50,508 of NZ_SMOK01000005.1, forward strand.
GTACGCGCCGGTCTTTTACCGGACCTCGTTTAGGTAGTGCAATTCTCCGAAGCCAGCTTCGGCTGCGCGTCCGCTCTGCGGGCTCTCCTTGACGTTCCTTTTTTTCTTCAATCGTTTTCGCAAATCCCCGCCGACAAAGCTGCCAGGGTGACCTTCGGGTCTTACAAGGCATGCGCAGCTTTGGAGCATGGGTCTTTGCGGATGCACTTAGAGGCAGACCCATGACCCAGGAAACCGGCGGCTTCGCCGCTCTCGATCTTCATCCGAGCATTGTTGCTGCTGTACTGGCTACCGGCTACGAAGAGCCGTCCGCCATTCAGCAGCAATCGATCCCGATTATTCTCGCCGGTCACGACATGATCGGTCAGGCGCAGACAGGTACCGGTAAAACCGCTGCCTTCGCACTGCCTATCCTGAACCGCATCGACCCGAGCAAGCGCGAGCCGCAAGCCCTGATCCTGGCGCCAACCCGTGAGTTGGCGCTGCAAGTAGCCACCGCTTTTGAAACCTACGCCAAGCAAATGCCGGGCGTAACCGTGGTGGCCGTATACGGTGGTGCCCCGATGGGCCCACAACTGAAAGCAATCCGCAACGGCGCGCAAATCGTCGTGGCAACCCCGGGCCGTCTGTGCGACCACCTGCGTCGCGACGAAAAGGTCCTGGCTACCGTCAACCATCTGGTACTCGACGAAGCCGACGAAATGCTCAAGCTGGGTTTCATGGACGACCTGGAAGTGATCTTCAAGGCCATGCCGGAAAGCCGTCAGACTGTACTGTTCTCGGCCACCCTGCCAGCCTCGATCCGCGCAATTGCCGAGCGTCACCTGCGTGAGCCGAAGCACGTCAAGATCCAAAGCAAGACCCAGACCGTAACCGCTATCGAACAAGCTCACCTGATGGTCCACGCCGACCAGAAGGTTTCTGCCGTCCTGCGCCTGCTGGAAGTGGAAGAGTTCGATGCCCTGATCGCCTTCGTGCGTACCAAGCAAGCCACCCTGGATCTGGCCAGCGCCCTGGAAGCCAAAGGCTACAAAGCTGCTGCGCTGAACGGTGACATTGCCCAGAACCAGCGTGAGCGCGTCATCGACTCGCTCAAGGATGGCCGTCTGGACATCGTCGTCGCTACCGACGTTGCTGCCCGTGGTCTGGACGTACCGCGCATCACTCACGTGTTCAACGTTGACATGCCGTACGACCCGGAGTCCTACGTTCACCGTATCGGCCGTACCGGTCGTGCCGGTCGTGAAGGTCGTGCACTGCTGCTGGTCACCCCGCGTGAGCGCCGCATGCTGCAAGTGATCGAGCGTGTTACTGGCCAGAAGGTTGCCGAAGTTCGTCTGCCAAATGCCCAGGCCGTTCTTGATGCACGTATCAAGAAGCTGACCAACAGCCTGGCGCCGCTGGTGGCCGAAGCTGAGTCCACCCACGGTGATCTGCTGGATCGTCTGACTGCCGACATCGGCTGCAGCCCGCGTGCGCTGGCCGCAGCACTGCTGCGCAAGGCTACCAACGGTCAAGCCCTGACCCTGGAAGCGGTCGAGAAAGAGCAGCCGCTGGTTCCGACCTACACCCCGCGTGAGCGCACTGGCGGTGACCGTCCAGAGCGTGGTGAGCGTGAGCGTCGTGCGCCAATGCCGCTGGCTGAAGGCCGTGCCCGCTGCCGTACCGCGCTGGGTGCGCGTGATGGCATCGCGGCCAAGAACCTGCTCGGCGCCATCCTCAACGAAGGTGGCCTGGCCCGCGAAGCCATCGGTCGCATCCAGGTGCGCGACAGCTTCAGCCTGGTCGAGCTGCCGGAAGAAGGTCTGGAGCGTCTGCTGGCCAAGCTCAAGGATACCCGTGTTGCCGGTAAGCAGCTGAAGCTGCGCCGCTACCGCGAAGACTGATCCGCGAGCGCTAAAAAAATCCCCGACTGAGTCGGGGATTTTTTTTGCCTGACAGGCTGCAATCGCGGGGCTTGCACATCTCCGGTGGGAGATACCGTCTTGCAGGGCTTTGCCCGAAGTGACCATTGACCATGAAGCCAGCACCCGGTGGGAGCTGGCTTGCCCTGCGATCTGGCGCGAAGCGGTAGCAATTCAGTCGCCTCGGTATGTCAGCTGCCTTGCAAGCAGCTGTGTTTACGGCCGCTGCGCAGCCGGTCGCGGGGCAAGGCCCGCTCCCACCGGGCCTACCCTGCTGCTAGCGAAGCACATTCAAGCCAGCTGCTCTTGAGACACAAGCGGGCTTGCCCCGCGAAATGTCAATCAAAGCGATAAATATCCATCCCCAACGCCCCCATCGTGAAGCCTTGGTGGACGATCCCGAATCGTTCGCCAGCGCCGCGGGCAAAGTACAGGGGCAGCAAATGCTCATCGCTCGGATGGCTGCGCACGGCAAACGGTGCCTGATGCCGGTAATCATGCAGGGCGGCGGTGTCGCCTGCCTCTAATTTCTCGATCATCCAATCGCGAAATGCCAATGCCCAAGGCTCGATACTCTCCGGGCCGGCGTGCCAGTCCAGTTCGCCGAGGTTGTGGGTAATGCTGCCAGAGCCGATCAGCAGAACACCTTGCTCACGCAAGCCGACCAGCGCACGGCCCACCAGTTCTTGCAGTTGCGGGCCGAGCTGGGTAGGCAAGGAAACCTGCACCACGGGAATATCGGCCTTGGGGTACATCAGTGACAGCGGCACCCAAGTGCCATGGTCAAACGGGCGCTGCGGGTCGAGGCGGGCTGGCATACCGGCAGCGCAGAGCAGTTCACTGACGCGCTGCGCCAGGGCAGGCTCGCCTGGCGCCGGGTATTGCACGGCGTACAGTGCTGCCGGGAAGCCACCGAAGTCGTGCCAGGTTTGTGGCTGCGGGCTGCTGGACACCAGCAGTTCGCGGCTTTCCCAGTGCGCTGAAACGACAACGATTGCTTTCGGACGCTCCAGCGTTGCGGCCAGACGTTTCAGGGCTGGGCCGCTGGCGCCTGGCTGCAGCGCGAGCATGGGAGAGCCATGGGAAATAAACAGACTGGGCAGCATAGCGGCGTTCCTGACGTTAAGATGAGGCTATCTTCAGGCACAACATTGATCTAAATCTAATATAAGTTTTCGCAGCATTTGATCGAATTTATTGAGGTGAGGCATGCAGGCGGAATTTTGGCATTCACGCTGGAACAGTAATCAGATCGGCTTTCATCAGCCTCAGGTCAATGCGTACCTGCAGCAGTACTGGCCAGCGTTAGGCGTGGTGGCGGGCGAGCGGGTACTGGTGCCGCTGTGTGGAAAAAGCCTCGACATGCTCTGGTTGGCAGGGCAGGGCCTTCAGGTGATGGGCGTGGAGCTCTCCGAGAAGGCGGTAGAAGACTTCTTCAGTGAGCATCAATTGCAGCCTCTGGTGACGCAAGAGGGAGCCTTCAAGGTCTTTCGTTGCGAGGCTATTGAAATCTATTGCGGTGATTTTTTCGCGTTGAGCACCGAGGACGTCCGTGGTTGTACGGCCTTGTATGACCGCGCAGCGTTGATTGCACTGCCGGCGGATATGCGCAAGCGCTATGCTGCACACCTGCAGGCACTTTTGCCCACATCGGCCAAAGGCCTGTTGATCACACTGGATTACGATCAATCGCAAATCGACGGGCCACCCTTTGCGGTCACTGATGCGGAAGTTCAGGCGCTGCTCGCTGCCTGGCATCCTGTTGAGCGCGCGGCGCACGATGTGTTGGAGGCGAGCCCAAAGTTTCAGCAGGCCGGTGCAACACATCTTTTTGAGCGGGCCTACTGCCTGGCCTCCGATGGGAGCGGGCTTGCTGTGGGAACGGGCTTGCCCCGCGATGCGATGTGACTGAAAGACCGCTATCGCGGGGCAAGCCCGCTCCTACCGGGTGTTGCGCAAAAAAAAGGCGACCCGCAGGTCGCCTTTTTCATTGCTGTGATGCTTAACCGCGGCGGCGCAGTGCTTCGATGCGGTCTTCCAGCGGCGGGTGGCTCATCAGCAGGCCAGCCAGGCCCTGCTTGAGGCCACCGTTGATGCCGAAGGCGTTCAGCGTGTCGGGCATATGCACAGGCACGCCTTGCTCCGAGCGCAGGCGCTGCAGAGCGCCGATCATGGCATTGGTGCCAGCCAGGCGGGCACCAGCTTCGTCGGCACGGTATTCGCGTTTACGCGAGAACCACATGACGATGATGCTGGCCAGAATGCCCAGTACCAACTCGGCGACGATGGTCGCGATGTAGTAGGCGATGCCTTGGCCTTCTTCGTTCTTGAAAATCACCTTGTCGACGAAGTTGCCGATGATGCGGGCGAAGAACATCACGAAGGTGTTGACCACGCCCTGAACCAGCGCCAGGGTGACCATGTCGCCGTTGGCGACGTGGCCGATTTCGTGGGCCAGTACGGCGCGAACTTCATCGGGCGAGAAGCGCTCCAGCAGGCCTTGGCTGACGGCAACCAGGGCGTCGTTGCGGTTCCAGCCGGTGGCAAAGGCGTTGGCCTCGTAAGCCGGGAAGATGCCCACTTCGGGCATTTTGATGCCAGCTTCACGGGAGAGCTCTTCGACCGTTTGCAGCAGCCACTGCTCGTGGCGTGTGCGCGGCTGGCTGATGATCTGCGTACCGGTGCTCATTTTCGCCATCCACTTGGAGATGAACAGCGAGATCAGCGAGCCGGCAAAGCCGAACACGGCGCAGAAAATCAGCAACTGGTCGAGTTTGAGGTCAACCCCGTTTGCCGCCATGAACCCATTGAAGCCGAACAGGCTCAAGGTAATGCTGGCAATCAGCACAACCGCAAGGTTGGTGGCTACAAACAGTAAGATGCGCATCATGGTTGTTACGGTCTCCTGACGGATAAAAATGTCACGTATGCGGGGGTATATAAGGCGCGGGCTTCAGTGATTCAACCGGGCGACTATTTCAAACTGTGTACTTCTCTGTATTACAGCCGAATTCCGCCAACTCGCACGTCAGGTAGGCGAGGTCTTACAGAGGAGGTAAATGATCTGAAGGACCTGCGCCGGAAACGGCGCAGGAATTCTCTACAGTTTGTAAGTTACTGCTGATAGGTCTTCAGGAAGTTCCCGATGCGGCCAATGGCCTGCTCGAGGTCGTCGACGCGCGGCAGGGTGACCACGCGGAAGTGATCTGGCCAAGGCCAGTTGAAGGCGGTGCCTTGAACGATCAACAGTTTTTCCGACAGCAGCAGGTCAAGGACGAACTTCTCGTCGTTGTGGATCGGGCAAACCTTTGGGTCGATCCGTGGGAAGGCGTAAAGCGCACCCATGGGTTTGACGCAGCTGACGCCGGGAATGCTGTTGAGCAGTTCCCAGGTGCGATTGCGCTGTTCGAGCAGCCGACCGTTGGGCAGTACCAGGTCATTGATGCTCTGATAGCCGCCGAGGGCGGTTTGTATAGCATGCTGGCTTGGTACGTTGGCGCACAGGCGCATGTTGGCCAGCATGTCGATGCCTTCGATGTAGCTCTGGGCGTGCTGCTTGGGGCCCGAGATGATCAGCCAGCCAGAGCGGAAGCCCGCCACCCGGTAGGATTTGGACAGGCCGTTGAAGGTCAGGCAGAGCAGGTCCGGGGCCAGCGACGCAGTGCTGATATGCACGGCTTCGTCGTAGAGGATCTTGTCGTAGATCTCGTCGGAGAACACCACCAGGTTGTGCTGACGTGCCAGCTCCAGCATGCCCAGCAGCAGTTCGCGTGAGTACACCGCACCAGTTGGGTTGTTCGGGTTGATGATCACCAGCGCTTTGGTGTTGGGGGTGATCTTGGCCTTGATGTCGTCGAGGTCGGGGAACCAGTCGGCCTGCTCATCGCACAGGTAGTGCACCGGATTGCCGCCAGCCAGGCTCACTGCGGCGGTCCACAGTGGGTAGTCCGGAGCCGGGATCAGCACCTCGTCACCGTTGTTGAGCAGCGCCTGCATCGACATCACGATCAGCTCGGAAACGCCGTTACCCAGGTAGATGTCTTCGATGCCGACACCTTCGATCTGCTTTTGCTGGCAGTACTGCATCACGGCTTTACGCGCGCTGAACAGGCCTTTGGAGTCACTGTAGCCTTGCGCGGTGGGCAGATTGCGGATCACATCCTGGAGGATTTCGTCCGGTGCTTCGAAACCAAAGGGTGCCGGGTTGCCGATGTTCAGCTTGAGGATGCGGTGGCCTTCCTCTTCCAGACGTTTGGCGTGCTTGAGCACCGGGCCGCGAATGTCGTAGCAGACATTGGCGAGCTTGTTCGATTTGCTGACCTGCATGATGTGATCCCGATTAGAAAAGATCGCCGCGCACTGCGCTGTGAAATCGTTTGAAATGCGTGTAACGCGGGTGCCAGACTGATGTCTGATGAGGCGCAATAATATACGTGCCGACCGCGTTGTGGAAAAGACGCAGCGCGGGGTTTTTAGTCTGCCGAGGCCTGCACATGCAAAAGATAGAGAAAACCCTGGAGGAATGGCGTGCCATGCTCGACCCGGAGCAATACCACGTCTGTCGCCTGAAGGGTACCGAGCGGCCATTCAGTGGCCAATACAACAGCACCAGAACTGATGGTGTCTATCACTGTATCTGCTGCAAGGCGCCGCTGTTCGATTCGAAGGCCAAATTCGACTCTGGTTGCGGCTGGCCGAGTTTTTACGAGCCGATCGAGGACCGCGCGATGATCGAGATTCGCGACACCTCTCACGGCATGATCCGTACCGAGGTGACGTGCGCGCAATGCGACGCTCACCTGGGTCACGTGTTTCCTGACGGCCCACCTCCGACCGGGCTACGCTATTGCATCAACTCGGTCTGCCTGGACCTGGTGCCACGCTAACAGAGGAGAAGCGGTCATGGCCGACGCACTGCTGAGCATTCCCTGCGTCACCCTGAGCGGTGAGCAGAAGGTCCTGGGTGATTTCCAGGGCAAGGCACTGTTGGTGGTCAATACCGCCAGCCAGTGCGGATTTACCCCGCAATACAAAGGGCTTGAGCAGCTTTGGCAGCACTACCGCGAGCGTGGTCTGGTGGTGGTGGGCTTTCCGTGTAACCAGTTCGGCAAGCAGGAGCCGGGCGATGCCAGGGAAATTGCGCAGTTCTGCGAGACCAACTTCGGGGTCAGCTTTCCGCTGTTTCGCAAGATCGAAGTGAATGGTGATGGCGCCCACCCGTTGTTCGTTGAACTGAAAAAACGCGCTCCCGGCTTGTTTGGTTCACAAAAAATCAAATGGAATTTCACCAAGTTCCTGGTGGATCCGGCCAGTGGCAACGTCACTCGCTACGCGCCGAGCACCAAGCCTGAAGCTTTGACTGCGTCGATCGAGAAGCTGCTCAAGTAGTGCTTAGCGGTACCCAGTGATCGATCAAGGCCAATAGCTCTTCGCGTCGAAACGGCTTGGCCAGGTAGTCGTTCATGCCCGCCACCCGGCAGCGCTCGCGTTCTTCGGGCATGGCGTTGGCTGTCAGGGCAACAATGGGTAAATGCGGCCAGCGCCCGCTCTGGCGAATTTTGCGGCTGGCCTCATAGCCGTCCATGACCGGCATGTTGCAGTCCATGAGCACCAGGTCAAAAGGCGTATGTTCCAAATGCTCCAGGGCCTCTGCTCCCTGAGTGGCAATGCTGACGTCACAGCCAAGCTTGGCCAACATACCTTTGGCGACCAGTTGATTCACCGGATTGTCTTCCACTAACAGTATGCGTGCGCGGCTCAGGCTGTCACGCGTGCTGTGCTGCGTGTTGGGGTTCATTGGGTGAGTACCGTGCAGTGCGCGGCGCACGTTTTGGTACAAGGCGTTGCGTGCCAGTGGCCGGGCCAGCTGCTGCAGAGGAGCCAGGCTGAGTGCTTGTTCACCGGTGAGGAAGTTACCGTAGGCGGTCACCAACAGGATCGGAGCTTGAATCTGCGGGCGAAGCGTGAAAAGGCTTGCCAGATCGTCGGTAATCAACAAGTCGGGGCTTGCGTTGTGTAGTTGATTGACCAGGTCGTAGCGCTGGTAGTCTACCCCCCAGCCCGGGAGCAGCTTTTGCAGCAGCTCGGCCAGGCCACTGTTGGCGTTGGTCAGGGCGGCAACACGCCCCTGCAGGTGTTCTGCAGGCACGGCGGGGGAGTGGCAGGGCAAGGGCAGTTCGGCGCTGAACTGGCTGCCGAAACCGGCTTCAGAACTGATACTCAGGCGACCCTGCATGGCCTCGCACAGGTTGTTGGTCAGTGTCAGCCCTAAGCCGGTACCGCCGTATTGTCGGGTGATACCGGCACCAGCCTGGGTAAAGGGCTGAAAAATTTTCACCTGGGCGTCCTGGGCAATACCGATGCCGGTGTCGCAGACATCCAGGCGGACGCCGCCGTTGGTGGCACTGAGCCGCACATCGACGCGACCAAAACGCGTGAACTTCAGCGCGTTGGACAGCAGGTTGCTGACAATCTGTCGAACGCGGGTGGGGTCGCCCAGCACCATGGCGGGAAATGCCGGGTCGATCAGGCAAGTCAGCTCGACACTGGGGCCGGCGTTTTGTGACAGCAGGTTGGCCGTATCTTCAACCAGCGCACCGAGGTCGAAGGGAATACGTTCAAGCTCCAGTTGACCTGCGTCGAATTTGGACAGATCGAGGATGTCGTTGAGCAGTTCCACCAGCACCTTGCCCGAATCATGGGCGATCGATAACTGTTGGCGTTGTTCAGTGCCAAGTGGGCTGTCCAGAGACAGTGCAATCATGCCCAGCAGCCCATTGAGCGGGGTGCGGATCTCATGGCTCATGTTGGCCAGGAAGGCGGCGCGTGCCTGGGCCATGTCCAGTGCCCTTCGGCGTGCCACCTCCAGCTCTTCGTTGGATTGGCTCAGGCGGCTGTTACTGGTCTTGAGTTCATTGGTGCGTGCCGAAACGATGTTTTCCAGCTCGCTGAGGTATTCGGTCAGGCGATTCTCGGCGTTGCGTCGCTGTTGAATTTCGGTAGCCATGCTGACGAACTGCTGATTGGCGACTTTGACCAGTACGCCAATTTCATCGTGCTCATGGCCGGGCGGGAACGCCAGTTTCGATTGCTCAGGTTGGCGTGAGTCGCGGTTGGCTAATGCGCTTATCACCCGTACCAAGGGCTTGGTCAGCATGAAATAGAACAGCGTCAGCAGAATGCCAGTCAGGATCAGGCTGCGGAAAAAACCGTTGAGCAGGGTGATCTCGGCGCGTTTGAGAAATCGGCTGCCAAAGGCAAAGGTATCGACTTCCAGATTCAAGGTGCCCAGGTACTCGTCGGGCATGTGGCTGAGAAACAACGAGTCCTCAAACTGCCGGCTTTCACCGAACAGAAAATCGCTGAACAGGCGGTAGCTGCTCTCGCTGCGAGGGCGTTGAACATCGGCCAGCACCGTGTCGTTATTGTCGATCAGGCGTGCGCGGGTGATCGCTGGCGACTGCAACAGGCCGCCGGTCAGTTCCTGGGCCAGTTCGGCGTCGATGTTGTAGGCAATGCGCGACGCCGGATTGTGGCTGATTTGCAGCAGGGCCTGCATCTCGCGGTTGATAGAGGCGTCTTCGCTGGCATAATCGATACCGATCTGGATGAGACTGAGCAATGTACCCAGGATGAAGCCGACCAGGACCGTCAGCCGGGCTTGCTTGTAGGACAGGCGATTGGTGAACTTGATATCCATGAGTCCCGAGCCAGTTTCACATTCCGTGCGCTGCGCAAGCATAGCCGATCAGGCCCCGCTACTGGCACGCCCTGTCACACATTCAGCACTGCCGTTGTCCTTGAAACTGCCTTGAGGAATCGTTGTGGACTCTCGTTTGAATGCTTTTCTTGAGCGTGCCGAAACCGTGCTCGCTCGTCTTGAACCACTGTTGCCCGCACCACGCCCGCAGATCGACTGGAGCCACTGCCTTGCTGCGCGCTGGCAACGTGATGGCCGCAGTGGCTTTCTGTTGCCGCTGGAGGTCAGCCTCGACATGCGCCTGTCGGACCTGATCGGGGTTGACCAGCAGCGTGAACAACTGGGGCGCAACACACGCCAGTTCCTCGATGGCATGCCGGCCAACCACGCGCTGCTGTGGGGCTCGCGGGGTACCGGCAAGTCGTCGCTGGTGCGCGCGTTGCTGGCTGAACATGCCGCAGCGGGCCTGCGTTTGATCGAGATTGAGCGCGACCACTTGGCCGACCTGCCGCGGGTGGTGGAGCAACTGAGCAAACTCCCGCAGCGCTTTGTGCTGTTTTGTGATGACCTGTCGTTCGAGGCCGGGGAGGGCGACTACCGGGTGCTCAAGAGTGTGCTCGATGGCTCGCTTGAGCAAGCGCCAGACAACGTACTGCTATACGCCACTTCGAACCGTCGGCACCTGGTGCCGGAAAAACAGAGCGACAACGAAAACTGGAAAATGGTGGACGGTGAACTGCACCCCAATGAAGCAGTAGAAGACAAGATTGCCCTGTCTGATCGTTTCGGCCTGTGGCTGTCGTTTTATCCCTTTACTCAGGACCACTTCCTCAATGTCGTGGAACACTGGATTGGTCAGTTGGCCGCCACTGCCGGGCTGGCCTGGCAGCGGGATGAAGCGCTGGATATTCTCGCGGTGCGCTGGGCTACTGGTCGCGGCAACCGTAATGGCCGTTGTGCCTATCAGTTCGCCCGCTATTGGGTTGGACTGCAACTGTTGGAGCAAAAAAGATGATCGACCTTAACGCTTCTGGCGCAGGCCTTGAGGGCTACGGCCTGCTGGCGGCACAGCTGGAAGCTTTGTTCGCCGATGAGCGCGATTTCATTGCCAATGCGGCACAGTTTTCGGCGTTTCTCTACAGTCAGGTCGAAGACCTGAACTGGGCGGGCTTTTACTTGAACCGCAATGAAGAGTTGGTGCTGGGCCCGTTCCAGGGCCAGGTTGCCTGTGTGCGGATCGCCTTCGGGCGCGGGGTGTGCGGTGCGGCGGCGGCGAGCCGGGAAACTCAGCGTGTTGAGGATGTGCATGCGTTCCCAGGGCACATTGCTTGCGACAGCGCCTCGAACAGTGAGTTGGTAATTCCGTTGATCAAGGAGGGGCGATTGATTGGTGTGCTGGACTTGGACAGCCCGAAACTGGCGCGCTTCAGTGAGGCGGATCAGGAAGGCCTGGAACGTTTGGCAGCGATCTTTTTGCGTTTGACTGACTGCTGAAATCGATCGCGGGGCCAGCCCGCTCCCACCGGTTTGATGTAATCCTGTGGGAGCGGGCTTGCCCCGCGATACTCTCAAACAGCCTCAGTCATAAATGACTTTTTTCTTCCAGTCTTCACTGCCATCGGTCTTCAGGCCTTCGGTCAGCTCATTGACCTCGTCTTCGGCAGGCTCCAACTGGCTCAGCACTTGAGCGTTGGCCCGGGCCAGCAGCTTTTCCAGGTACTCAAGCTGCTCGCGGTATACCGTTGGGTCCTGTTGTTTGCGCAAGTACTGAACACCACGCTCAAAGGCCAGGCGCGCATGCCCAGGCTGGTTTTGCTGTAGGGCTTGCTGGCCGAGGTTGTTGAAAAACTCGATGTGCAGCAGTACCAGAATATGGCGGATCTCTTTGACCCAGTGTTTGGCTTCATTAGTGGGCAGAAAGCCCTCATGGGCCGCGCGGGTGATCTGGTTGTGCATACCTTCAAGCAGGAAGCGTACATCCTTGGCCCGGGCTTCGGTCTGGATCGGTGCAGGCGGGTTGTTCACCGGCAGCGCTTCACCCTGGGCAATCAGGCCTTCAAGCTCGGCAATGCGTGCACGGATATCACGGTTGTTCTTATCCAGCGCCAGTTGACGCTGGTTGAGGTTGAGTTCGAGGCGGGTTAACAGCAGCTTCAAGGCTGGGGTCATCAATTGGCCGGGGAAGGTTTCGGTGATCTCGCCACAGCGACGCAAGCGGTCGGCCAATTCGATCTTCAGCCGGGCACGCTCGAGCTTGTTGTTTTCGACCACATTGTTCAGGTAGCCGATCACAATCAACAACGCGATCCCCGCCACGATAAGCAGGGTGATCATTAGTGGTGTCACCGTTAACGCCTCATACAGGATGATTTACCGTTTGAGTGTAGTGGCTTAGCTTTTTGCCGGATAGAGCTGTTTAGCGGTTACCAGAAGGCGTTAGGTGGCCTTTTGCTGGTATCGCACCGTAGTCATTGGGTTTCAGCACGGGCGAGTGCCAAAAAATAAACGTCAAGGACCAGGCGCCGGTCATGTTCTTGAGCCACACAAAGCATCGGGAAGTCATTGATTTAAATAAAATTATCGAGAGGGGTTGACGGGTTGGAAAAGCCCCCCTAGAATGCGCGCCACTTGCAGCGTAAAGCACACAGCGAAACGCGGCAGGGAGTGAATGTTGTAGTGTGTCCCCTTCGTCTAGTGGCCTAGGACACCGCCCTTTCACGGCGGTAACAGGGGTTCGAGTCCCCTAGGGGACGCCAATGCGGGAATAGCTCAGTTGGTAGAGCACGACCTTGCCAAGGTCGGGGTCGCGAGTTCGAGTCTCGTTTCCCGCTCCAAATTCTATCGGTGCAAGCCGATCAAAAAAGAGGCCTAGCGCCTCTTTTTTTGTGCCTGAAATTCCTCTCCATACGGCCATGTCTACTGGCCTTAGTGCAGTTTTCAACTGTTTCCGATGCGAAATCAATGGTAGCCGTCGGCTGCCAAGCTATGCCCGCGCTTAAGCATCGTGAAGGGGGGCGCAGATGCACTGGCCATCAACTGCGGGAAATTCATAACCTATATGTGCCCAGTGGCGAGATGGCTCAGCTTGCAGATGTAAGTGGGGCCCCCATATCCGTGTATGCGGATTGGGGGGTACCGTTTAATGCGGATACCAAGCTTGGGTTGTGCGTTTTTCTGCGGTGGAAGTCATTGATTTAAATAAATTTATACAAAGGTATTGACGAGCTTCCTCAGCATCCATAGAATGCGCGCCACTTGCAGCGTAAAGCTCACAGCGAAACGCAGCAGGCAGTGAAGTTGTAGTGTGTCCCCTTCGTCTAGTGGCCTAGGACACCGCCCTTTCACGGCGGTAACAGGGGTTCGAGTCCCCTAGGGGACGCCATTGCGGGAATAGCTCAGTTGGTAGAGCACGACCTTGCCAAGGTCGGGGTCGCGAGTTCGAGTCTCGTTTCCCGCTCCAGTTTTATACTGTGGCGTTCATGACGGTACAGGGGTAGTGAATCGCTCCAAGGCAGTTCACACCACAGCGGTTTGCTTCACATTGCGGGAATAGCTCAGTTGGTAGAGCACGACCTTGCCAAGGTCGGGGTCGCGAGTTCGAGTCTCGTTTCCCGCTCCAAATTAAAAAACGCCGTTCAATTGAACGGCGTTTTTTTTCGTCTGCACTTTATGCTGATAAGACCGGAGGGGCTGCGCTCAGCCCCGCCGTTCTATCTGGTCGCTCAATGCTTGCTGTCGTCGTCCGACATGCTCAACAGTTGTTTTTCCTGGTTCCAGTCGAACGGTTCGTCGTTCTGCTCGGCCTCATAGCGGCGCTCTTCCAGCGCCTGATACATATCCAGTTCCTCGTCCGGCATGAAGTGCAGGCAGTCGCCACCGAAGAACCACAACAGGTCGCGTGGCACCAGGTGGGCAATCTGTGGGTAGCGCTGGATCACCTGGCACATCAGGTCTTGGCCCAGGTACTGGCTTTGCAGCGGGTCGATCGGCAGTTCTGCCCGCAGTTCGTCGAATCGCTCCAGAAACAAGGCATGGCTCTCTTCTGGAACCTGCTCGGCTTCGCCCAAGGCAACCAGAATGCTGCGCAGGTGATCGAGCAGAAGGAGGTGATACTCCAGATGTGGGGTGGCCATGGGGCGATCCTCTTGGGCTAAAACGGGCGCGGGAGTATACGGCTCCCAGCGCCCGATGTCCCGACCGTTAACGAATTTTGCCGGGGGTGGCCAGCAGTTCTTCCTTGCTGAAGGCATCGACATCGATGACTTTGCGCCGAGCCGCCTCGGCGGCGTGCAGGTTTTGTGCTTCGGTAGCCTCAAGCACGCCTGCTTGCAGCGCCGCATCGATGCTCGATTGGCCTGGTGCCGGGTTGACCTTGCCATCCTTGAGTGCCTGATGCAGTTTTTTATGCAGCGGCGCGCATTCGTCGAGCAAGGTGCAGGCATGCTGCAGGGCGCCCACCGGGTCATCAGCGTCCTGTGGGCGATAGCAGCCGGCAAGCAGTTCTTCGAGCGCAGGGTCGCCTTTGGCGCGCCCGATAAGCGCTGCTACCTCGGCGTCCAGTGCGTCGCTCGGGCCGGTATGCCGGCGGCCGAACGGAAACACCACTACGCGCAATGCGCAACCCAGGAAGCGATTGGGGAAGTTGTCGAGCAGGCGGTCCAGGGCCTTTTCAGTCTGCCCCAGGCTTTCTTCCATGGCCCAGCGCAGCAGTGGTTGCAGGTGCTCTGGCGAGTTCAGGTCGTAATAGCGCTTGAGGGCTGCTGAGCTGAGGTAGAGATGGCTCAGGGCATCCCCCAGGCGGGCTGACAGGCGTTCGCGGCGTTTGAGTTCACCGCCGAGTAGCAACATGCACAGGTCCGCAAGCAGAGCGAAGGCGGCGGCCTGACGATTGAGCGCGCGGAAGTAGCCCTGGCTGAGGGCGTCACCTGGCACTTTTTCAAAGTGCCCCAGGCCCAATCCGAGGATCAATGTGCTGGCGGCGTTACCTACGGCAAAGCCAATGTGTTGCATCAACAGTTGGTCAAACTCCTTGAGCGCCTGGTGATGATCGTCGCGCGCGGCCAGGGCCATTTCCTTGAGGACGAAAGGGTGGCAGCGGATCGCGCCCTGACCGAAGATCATCAGGTTGCGTGAAAGGATGTTGGCGCCCTCAACCGTGATGAAAATCGGCGCACCTTGCCAGTTGCGACCCAGATAGTTGCTCGGGCCCATGATGATTGCCTTGCCGCCGTGGACATCCATGGCGTGCTGGATGCATTCGCGGCCACGTTCGGTGAGGTGGTATTTGAGGATCGCCGAAAGCACCGAAGGCTTTTCCCCCAGGTCTACGGCTTTGGTCGTGAGCAGGCGCGCGCTGTCCATCAGGAAGGCATTGCCGCCCATGCGTGCCAGCGCCTCCTGAATACCTTCGAACGCGGCCAGGGGCACGTTGAACTGTTCGCGAATCCGCGCATATTGACCGGTGACGAGGCTGGTGTATTTGGCTGCGCCGGTGCCCACCGCCGGCAGCGAGATCGAGCGGCCCACCGACAGGCAATTCATCAGCATCATCCAGCCTTTACCCAGCATTGGCTGGCCACCGATCAGGTAGTCCAGCGGGATGAAAACGTCTTTACCGCTGTTGGGGCCGTTCATGAAAGCCGCGCCCATAGGCAGGTGGCGCTTGCCGATGTCTACGCCAGGAGTGTCGGTGGGGACCAACGCCAGGCTGATCCCCAAGTCCTCTTCTTCACCCAGTAAATGCTCCGGGTCGTAAGCTTTGAACGCCAGGCCCAGCAGCGTCGCCACAGGCCCGAGGGTGATGTAGCGTTTTTCCCAGTTCAGGCGCAGGCCGATCACTTCTTCACCTTGCCATTGGCCTTTGCAGATCACACCGGTGTCGGGCATGGCACCTGCATCGGAGCCGGCCAGCGGGCCGGTGAGGGCGAAGCACGGTATGTCTTCACCGCGCGCCAGGCGTGGCAAGTAGTGCTGGCGTTGTTCGTCCGTACCGTAGTGCAGCAGCAGTTCTGCCGGGCCCAGCGAGTTGGGCACCATGACCGTGGAGGCCAGGTCGCCGCTGCGGGTGGCCAGTTTCATCGCTACTTGCGAGTGGGCGTAGGCGGAAAAGCCTTTGCCCCCGTATTCCTTGGGAATGATCAGGGCAAAGAAACCATTGGATTTGATGTGTTCCCACGCCGCGGGCGGCAAGTCCAGTGTCTGGCCAATCTGCCAGTCACTGACCATCGCGCAGAGGGACTCGGTGGGGCCGTCGATAAAGGCTTGCTCTTCCTCCGTCAGTTCAGCTTTGGAATAACCCAGTAAGGTGTTCCAGTTCGGGCGCCCGCTGAACAGCTCGCCATCCCACCAGACGGTGCCGGCATCGATTGCTTCGCGTTCGGTTTGTGACATGGGCGGCAGGGTGCGTTTAAACCAACTGAACAGTGGCGCGCTGAACACCTTGCGGCGTAGTTCTGGCAGCAGGACCAGTGCGGCCTTGGCCGCCAGTACCAACCAGAAAAGTGTCAGAAGCCAGCCAGGCGCATGGCTGAAAATTCCCATCAGCACCAGGTAAACCGCAATCAGGGCCAATGCGGGGATGGCGGCGATGCGTCGGTGGGCGAGGTAGGCTGCACCAATCACCAGAACCACTAACCACAACAGCAACATGTTCATTCCTCCGTGAAACTTCAGGACATTTTGCAATCCATCAGAGCTTAGACGGCCTCCGGTATTCGGCCTGTCAGAACAGTGACAGGCTGTGGCAGCAGGAGTTCGCTGCAGGCTGTGGGCGATTGTCAGGGCGGGTGTCTGGGGTAGACTGAGCGGCCGCTCATTCATCAGGACGACGTTATGCTCAAGATCTGGGGACGGAAGAATTCGACCAATGTCAGGAAAGTACTGTGGTGCGCTGAGGAGTTGGGGCTTGAGTATGAGTCAATTAATGCCGGTGGTGCTTTCGGTCTGGTCAACGAAGCGCAGTACCGGGCGTTGAACCCCAATGGCCTGGTGCCGATGATCGAGGACGACGGTCTGGTGCTCTGGGAGTCCAATGCCATTGTGCGCTACCTGTCGGCCAAATACGGGGTCGACTCGGGTTGGTATGTCAGCGATGCGCGCCAACGCGCAGAGGCGGACAAGTGGATGGATTGGGTGACATCGTCGCTAGCCGCACCTTTCCGGCCGCTGTTCTGGGGCATTCTGCGCACCCCGGCTGAACAGCAGGATTGGGTCGCGATCAACGCCGCGCACAAGACTTGCGCGCAGTTGTTGTCTATCGCCGATCAGGCCTTGGCTGAACGACCTTATCTGTCGGGCGACGCCCTTGGCATGGGCGATATCCCCCTGGGCTGCTTTGCGTATGCCTGGTTTGAGATGCCCATCGAACGCCCGCAGATGCGTCATCTGCGCGCCTGGTACGAGCGCCTGCAGGAGCGCCCGGCCTATCAGACAGCGGTGATGACCGCGTTGACTTGATCATTGCGGTCAGCCTGATAGTTATTATCGATACACATGACTGTACTTGTATGGCCTGGGCAAGCACCATGGACATATTCACTGCGACCGGCCTGCCCGGTCGCGTCTTGAACCCCACACACTGGTACGCGACCCGCTATGAGTTCTGCTCTGTCCATAAGGCAGCTAACCAAAACCTACGGCAACGGTTTCCAGGCCCTCAAGGGCATTGATCTGGATGTAGCCGAGGGTGATTTCTTTGCCTTGCTCGGCCCCAATGGCGCCGGTAAATCCACCACCATTGGCATTCTTTCAACCCTGGTCAACAAGACCAGCGGCACCGTGAGTATTTTCGGCAACGACCTGGATCGTCAGCCTGCTGCGCTTAAACGCAGCATTGGCGTGGTGCCGCAGGAGTTCAACTTCAACCAGTTTGAAAAGACCTTCGATATTGTCGTGACCCAGGCCGGTTACTACGGTATCCCGGCCAAGGTGGCCAAGGAGCGCGCCGAGAAATACCTGACTCAGCTGGGCTTGTGGGACAAGCGCGATGTGCCGTCGCGCTCGCTGTCGGGCGGCATGAAGCGCCGCTTGATGATTGCCCGGGCGCTGATCCACGAGCCACGTTTGCTGATTCTCGATGAGCCGACTGCCGGTGTGGATATCGAACTGCGCCGCTCGATGTGGAGCTTTCTCACTGAGCTGAACCAGCAGGGCATCACGATTATCCTGACCACCCACTACCTGGAAGAAGCCGAACAGTTGTGCCGACACATCGGCATCATCGACCACGGCACCATTGTGGAAAACACCAGCATGCGTGAATTGCTGGGTAAGCTGCATGTAGAAACTTTCCTGCTCGACCTCAAGGCCGACCTGGCTCAGGCGCCGCAGCTGATCGGCTATCCGTGCCGCTTGATCACACCAAATACGCTGGAAGTGCAAGTGGATAAAGGCGTGGACAATGAGGCTGGCATCACCGGGCTGTTTAGTCAGCTGGCGCTGCAGAACATCGAAGTACAAAGCCTGCGGAATAAAACCAACCGCCTTGAGGAGTTGTTCGTGTCATTGGTTGAGAAAAACCTGGCGAAGGTGGCGGTATGAGTTCGGAACTGAGCGCCAACCTGGTTGCCCTCAATACCATTGTTTATCGCGAAGTTCGTCGTTTCACCCGGATCTGGCCACAAACCTTGCTGCCGCCGGCGATCACCATGGTGCTGTATTTCGTGATCTTCGGAAACCTGATCGGTCGGCAGATTGGCGACATGGGCGGGTTCACCTACATGGAGTACATCGTGCCGGGGTTGATCATGATGTCGGTGATCACCAACTCCTACGGCAACGTGGTGTCGAGTTTCTTCGGCAGCAAGTTCCAGCGCTCGATCGAAGAATTGATGGTTTCGCCGGTTTCGCCTCACACCATTTTGATTGGCTACACCTTGGGTGGCGTATTGCGCGGGCTGGCAGTGGGGGTGATCGTTACCATCCTGTCACTGTTCTTTACCCACTTGCAGGTCCATCACCTGGGGGTGACCGTTCTTGTGGTGTTGCTGACGGCAACGATCTTCTCGCTGCTGGGTTTCATCAACGCGGTGTTTGCGCGCAACTTTGACGATATTTCGATCATTCCGACTTTCGTCCTGACGCCGCTGACCTACCTGGGTGGGGTGTTCTATTCCATCACCCTGTTGCCGCCGTTCTGGCAGACGGTGTCGTTGGCCAACCCCGTGCTGCACATGGTCAACTCGTTCCGCTACGGCATTCTGGGCGTGTCGGACATTCGCATCGGCGTAGCCATCACCTTCATGCTGGTGGCCACGGCGGTGCTGTACTTCGGTTGCGTGCGCCTACTGGTCAGTGGGCGAGGAATGCGTAGCTGACAGCTTTTGCTTGCGCCGGTGCCATTGCCGGCCTACCCACCAGCGCCAGTAGAGCATGGTCAGGCAGTAGGCCAGGGCACCGAGCAGCAAGCCGCACACCACCGAGCCGAGCAGAAAGGGCTGCCACAGTGTTGCCAGCTCGCCGGTGATCCATTCGAAGGTCAGTTCTTCTGGCAGGGTTCTGGGTGGGACTTGCATCAGCCAGGCGCCCATCTGGTACGTGCAGTAGAACACCGGGGGCATGGTGAAGGGGTTGGTCAGCCACACCAGGCTGACGGCAATCGGCATATTGCCGCGCACCAGGATCGCCAGGCTGGCGGCCAACAGCATTTGCATCGGCACCGGAATGAAGGCAGCGAACAGGCCGACGGCCATTGCTCGCGCCACCGAATGTCGATTCAGGTGCCAGAGGTTCGGGTCGTGCAGCAGCCGGCCGAGAAAGCGTAAGGATTTGTGTTCCCTGATGCTGGTCGGATCGGGCATGTAGCGTTTAAAGAGACGACGCGGCATGTAGGCTCTCGACTGGGTGAAGGGGGCAAGTATGCACTGAATCTAAAAAGCCCCCATTACAGACTTTGTGACAATTATTGAGAGAGGGGCTGCCCGTCCTGATCTAAGCCTCAGGGAGTGAAAAGCTTCTGGAGCTGTAAACCATGCGCACAGGGATGTTGGCGCTGGCACTGGGCTTGCTGAGCCTGCGTGTTTTACCGGTACTGCCATCGGTCGGGATGATCGTGTTGTTGGCCCTTGCCGGGTTGATTAGCCTGCTGTGGCGCAGCCGTGTGCTGGGTCTGTTTCTATTGGGTTTGAGCTGGGCGAGCCTGTCGGCGCAGCAAGCGCTGGAAGATCGCCTGGCACCTGCGCTCGATGGGCGCACCCTGTGGTTGGAAGGGCGGGTGGTCGGTTTGCCCCGGCACAATGGCCGATCCGTGCAGTTTGAACTCGATGCGCCGCAGTCGCGCCGCGCCGAGCTGCCGCAACGCATGCAGCTCAGTTGGTTCGGCGGGCCTGCGGTTAACAGCGGTGAACGCTGGCGGCTGGCGGTGACCCTCAAACGTCCGCATGGTCTGCTCAACCCGCATGGCCCGGACCGTGAGGCGGCCTTGCTGGCTCGCCGAATTGGCGCTACCGGCAGCGTCAAGGCCGGCACGCTGCAAGCGCCTGCTCAGGGCGCCTGGCGCGATGCTGTGCGTCAACGTGTGTTGAGTGTGGATGCGCAGGGGCGGGAGGCCGAGCTGGTCGCGCTGGTGCTGGGCGATGGTGGCGGGCTGAGCCGCGACAGCTGGCAAGCGCTGCAGGCGACCGGCACGGTGCATTTGCTGGTCATCTCCGGGCAGCACATCGGTCTGTTGGCCGGCCTGGTGTACGGGTTGATTGCAGGCCTGGCACGCTTGGGTGTTTGGCCTCAGGCCTTGCCTTGGCTGCCTTGGGCGTGCGCAGCAGCCTTCCTGGCTGCCTTGGCTTACGGCATGTTGGCCGGATTTCAGGTGCCTGTACAACGGGCGTGCGTGATGTTGGCGGTGGTGTTGCTGTGGCGCTTGCGCTATCGCCACCTAGGGGTAGGGGTCCCCTTGCTGTTTGCGCTCATTGCGGTGCTGGTATGGGAGCCGTTGGCCAGTCTGCTGCCGGGCTTCTGGTTGTCATTCAGCGCGGTTGCGGTGTTGTTGTTCGCCTTTAGCGGTCGCTTGGGTGGCTGGCACCCCTTGCGGGCGTGGGGGCGGGCGCAGGGATTGATTGCCGTGGGATTGTTACCGGTGCTGATGGCGCTGGGTTTGCCTGTCAGCCTCAGTGCGCCGCTGGCCAACCTCATTGCAGTGCCGTGGTTGAGCCTGGCGATATTGCCGCTGGCATTGCTGGGCACGCTGTTGCTGCCAGTGCCGATGCTCGGACAAGGGGGACTCTGGCTGGCGGGCGGGATGCTTGAAGGTTTGTTCAGCCTGCTGGCGTACCTGGCGCAGTGGCAGCCTGCTTGGACGCCGGCGTCGCTGCCCTGGCTCGTCTGGCTGATGCTGTGCCTGGGGGTTTTCTTGCTGTTGCTGCCTGCGGGATTGCCGATGCGTGCACTGGGCTGGCCGGTGTTGCTGTTGGCGGTATTCGCCCCTCGAGAGCGGATCCCTCACGGCCAGGTGGAGGTGTGGCAACTGGATGTGGGGCAGGGGCTGGCGTTTGTGTTGCAGACCCGCCAGCACACCCTGTTGTATGACACCGGACCTGCGCTTGGCGACCATGACCTGGGAGAGCGGGTGGTGCTGCCGACCTTGCACAAACTGGGCGTCAAAGAGGTCGATCTGATGCTTTTGAGCCATGCGGACGCCGACCACGCAGGCGGTGCATTAGCACTCAAACGTGGTTTGTCGGTGCGTCAGGTGCGTGGTGGCGAAGCTGGGAAGCTGGCGTCCGCGTTGCAAGCGCAACCGTGTGTCAGTGGCGAGCGTTGGCACTGGGATGGCGTTGGCTTTTCTGTCTGGCAGTGGCAGGGGGCTGGCGATAGCAACCAGGGCTCTTGTGTGTTGCTGGTGGAGGCTGCGGGCGAGCGCTTGCTGCTCACCGGTGACCTGGATGCCAGAGGCGAACGGGCATGGCTCAAGGACTGGCAGGCCACTCAAGTGGACTGGCTACAAGCCCCGCACCATGGCAGCCGTACCTCATCCAGCCAGGCGTTGCTGACGGCGACGGCTCCCCGTGGTGTGCTGCTCTCACGTGGCCGCTACAACGCCTTCGGGCATCCGCACGCCGAGGTGCTGGAGCGTTACCGGACTAATGGTATCGAGGTGTTCGACAGCGCTGAGCAGGGTGCGTTGCGTCTGCGCCTGGGGGCTTTCGGCGAGCCGCAGGGCCAGCGTAGCCTGCAGCGCTTCTGGCGTGACCCCAGTTGACGACCTTCGGCAGATGAGTGCCCAAGGGTCCTATGGTAGAGTGGCGGACTTTTTCAAGGGGATGCTAACTGTGTGGGAATTGGTCAAGTCCGGTGGTTGGATGATGCTGCCGATCATTCTGAGCTCCATCGCTGCCATGGCTATCGTCGCCGAGCGTCTCTGGACCTTGCGCGCCAGCCGGGTCACCCCACCGCATCTGCTGGGGCAGGTGTGGCTGTGGATCAAGGACAAACAACTGACCAGTGACAAGCTCAAGGCCTTGCGCGCCGATTCGCCGCTGGGCGAGATCCTGGCAGCCGGCCTGGCTAACTCGCGCCATGGCCGCGAGATCATGAAAGAGTGCATTGAAGAGGCTGCGGCTCGGGTCATTCATGAGCTGGAGCGTTATATCAATGCGCTGGGCACCATCGCGGCGATGGCGCCATTGCTTGGTTTGCTCGGTACCGTGCTGGGTATGATCGATATCTTCAGTGCTTTCATGGGCACCGGCATGTCGGCCAACGCTGCCGTATTGGCCGGTGGTATTTCCAAAGCGCTGATCACCACCGCCGCTGGCTTGATGGTGGGCATCCCGTCGGTGTTCTTCCACCGCTTCTTGCAACGCCGCATCGACGAGCTGGTCGTTGGTATGGAGCAAGAGGCGATCAAACTGGTTGAAGTGGTACAGGGCGACCGTGATGTTGACCTGGCCGAGGGCAAGGCGTGAAATTCCGGCGCAAGCCACGGGAGACCGTGGACATCAACCTGGCGTCACTGATCGACGTGGTATTCATTCTGCTGCTGTTTTTCGTGGTGACCACCACGTTTACCCGGGAAACTCAGTTGCGGGTCGAGTTGCCAGAGTCGGTCAGCGGTGCGCCAGCCCCTGACAGCGAA
The DNA here is from genome assembly GCF_004353925.1 of Pseudomonas sp. H9. Lineage (GTDB taxonomy): Bacteria > Pseudomonadota > Gammaproteobacteria > Pseudomonadales > Pseudomonadaceae > Aquipseudomonas. Next base: position 73,177 of record NZ_SMOK01000005.1, read on the forward strand.
GTCAAGCAACTGGAAATCACCATCAGCGCCGATGGCGTTTATTCGTTGAACAACAACCTGTTGCCCAAGAGCGATCTGGCCACCTTGATCGAAGCCCTGCAGAAAGAATCTGCCGGAGATACCAAACTGCCGTTGTCGATCAGCGCCGACGGCAAAACCCCGCACCAGGCGGTGGTCACTGCCATGGATGCGGCCGGTAAGCTCGGTTTCAGCCAGTTGCGCATGACCACGGTCGAGGCGGCTCAGGGGACACCTTGATGGCCTTGGCTGATCGTTTGCTCAAGGCCTGGTACACCGGGCATCCGGCACTGGCGCTGTTACGCCCGCTCGAAGCCCTCTATCGCCGGGTAGTGCTGCGCAAGCGCGCGCGTTTTCTGAGCGGGGAGAGCGCCAGTTACCGCGCACCGGTGCCGGTGATCGTGGTTGGCAACATCACGGTGGGGGGGACTGGCAAGACGCCGATGATCCTCTGGCTGATCGAGCATTGCCGTCAGCAAGGCCTGCGTGTTGGTGTGGTCAGTCGTGGTTACGGCGCCAAGCCGCCACATTTGCCCTGGCGGGTTCGCGCTGATCAGAGTGCAGCCGAGGCTGGTGATGAACCTCTGTTGATCGTGCAGCGCAGCGGTGTGCCATTGATGATTGACCCCGACCGCTCTCGTGCGGTTCAGGCATTGTTGGCCTCTGAAACGCTCGATCTGATTCTCTGTGATGACGGTATGCAGCATTATCGTCTGGCACGCGATCTTGAGCTGGTCTTGATCGATGCTGCTCGCGGCTTGGGTAATCGCCGTTGCCTGCCAGCCGGGCCGCTGCGTGAGCCGGTGGAGCGCTTACAGGCGGTCGATGCGCTGCTGTACAACGGCGCCGTGGCTGACCGTGACGACGGTTATGCGTTTACCCTCAAACCTACCGCACTGGTCAACCTGCGCAGTGCTGAGCGTGTAAGCCTGGAGCATTTCCCTGCCGACCAGTCGGTGCATGCCGTGGCCGGCATCGGTAACCCACAACGTTTCTTCAACACCCTGCTGGAGCTAAAATGGCGGCCTGTGCCGCATCCTTTTGCCGATCATGCCGAGTACAGTGCGCGAGCCCTGAGCTTCAGCCCGGCACTGCCGCTAATCATGACCGAAAAGGACGCCGTCAAATGCCGTGCCTTTGCAGCGGATGACTGGTGGTACCTGGCAGTCGATGCTGTGCCTTCACCGGCTTTTGTGGCCTGGTTGGACGGCCAGCTTGAACGGCTGTTGCAGAGGCCATCGAAGCCCTGATTCTTTACTTTTTCCGGCCCCTGGCCTGAGGAATATTCATGGACACCAAATTGCTCGACATCCTCGCCTGCCCGATTACCAAAGGCCCGCTCAAACTCAGTGCCGACAAGACCGAGCTGATCAGCAAGGGCGCTGGCCTGGCTTATCCGATCCGCGACGGTATTCCGGTGATGCTCGAAAGCGAAGCGCGCACCCTGAGCGATGAAGAGCGCCTGGAAAAATGAGCCTGATTTTCACTGTGGTGATTCCTGCACGGTTGGCATCCACCCGCCTGCCGGGCAAACCGCTGCTGCCGATCGCTGGCAAGCCAATGATTCAGCATGTCTGGGAGCAGGCGTGCAAGAGCAGCGCTAGTCGGGTAGTCATTGCGACCGATGATGCCGGTATTCATCAGGTATGCGAGGCGTTCGGCGCTGAAGTGCTGATGACCCGTAAGGACCATGATTCTGGCACTGACCGCCTGGCTGAAGTGGCCACCAAGCTCGGGCTGGCGGCGGATGCCATCGTCGTCAATGTCCAGGGTGATGAGCCGCTGATTCCACCGGTTATCATTGACCAGGTGGCAGCCAACCTGGCGGCACATCCTGAAGCCGGGATCGCCACGCTGGCCGAGCCGATCAGTGACGTGACGGCGGTTTTCAATCCCAATGCTGTCAAAGTGGTCAGCGACTGCAATGGCTTGGCCTTGACCTTCAGCCGTGCGCCATTGCCCTGGGCGCGGGATGCCTTCGCGCAGGGGCGTGACACACTGCCTGCAGGGGTGCCGTACCGTCGGCATATCGGCATGTACGCCTACCGTGCCGGCTTTCTCCAGGATTTTGTCGGCTGGGGCCCGTGCTGGTTGGAGCAAACCGAGTCGTTGGAGCAACTGCGTGCGCTCTGGCACGGCGTGCGTATTCATGTCGCCGATGCCATTGAGGCGCCGCCGGTGGGGGTCGATACCCCTGAAGACCTGGAGCGCGTACGGCGCATTCTGGAGGCCTGATGCGGGTTCTGTTTGTGTGCCTGGGCAACATCTGCCGCTCGCCCACCGCTGAAGGCGTGCTGCGTCACCAACTCCGGGCTGAAGGCCTGGATGCCTTGATCGATGTGGCTTCGGCCGGTACCGGTGACTGGCATGTCGGCAAGCAGCCTGACAGCCGTACTCGTCGCGCCGCGCAATTGCGCGGCTACGATCTGTCGCAGCAGCGCGCCCAACAGGTAAATGCCGGGCACTTCAACGACTATGACCTGATCCTGGCAATGGACAAGAGCAATCTTGGTCATTTGCGCGCTATGCAGCCGACCGGTGCTAAAGCCGAGCTGGATTTGTTCCTGCGCCGCTATGAAGGAGTGCTGGATGAAGTCCCGGACCCTTACTACGGCGGCGAGCAAGGTTTTGAGCAGGTGCTTGACCTGATCGAAGCCGCTTGTCAGCGATTGGTCATCGAACTCAAGGGACGTTTATGAGCGGGCAGTGGCAGGAGCAGGTATCGCTCAAGCCGTACAACACCTTTGGTATCGATGTCAGGGCACGGTATTTCACCGAAGCGCACACTGATGACGATGTTCGCCAGGCGCTGGCACAGGCGAAGGCTCAGGACGTACCGGTGTTGGTCATCGGCGGTGGCAGCAACCTGCTGCTGACGGGCGATGTGCAGGCGTTGGTGATGCGCATGGCCAGCCGTGGCCTACGCATTCTGGCCGATGATGGCCAGCGGGTGATCGTCGAAGGCGAGGCTGGGGAGCCCTGGCATCCATTCGTTCAGTGGAGCCTGGCTCAGGGGTTATCGGGGCTGGAGAACCTCAGCCTGATTCCCGGTACCGTTGGTGCCGCGCCGATGCAGAACATTGGTGCCTATGGGGTCGAGATCAAAGATGTATTTGCGGGGCTCACCGCGCTGGACCGGCAAACGGGTGAGTTGCGTGACTTCGATCTGGACGAGTGCCAGTTTGCCTACCGCGACAGCGTATTCAAACAGCATCCAGGGCGTTGGCTGATTCTGCGGGTGCGTTTTGCCTTGAGTCGCGTGATGCACGCGCACCTGGATTACGGCCCCGTGCGCCAACGCCTGAGCGAACAAGGTATTAGTCAGCCGACAGCGCAGAATGTCAGTGACGCGATTTGCAGTATTCGTCGGGAGAAACTTCCAGACCCGGCGGAGCTGGGCAACGCTGGGAGCTTCTTCAAGAACCCGGTGGTTGCCAGCGAACAGGCCGAGCAAATTCGTGCGCAGCATCCGGGGCTGGTCGCTTATCCACAGGCTGACGGGTTGGTGAAGCTGGCTGCGGGCTGGCTGATTGAGCAGGCGGGGTGGAAGGGCTACCGTGAAGGAGACGCCGGGGTGCATCGCCTTCAGTCGTTGGTGTTGGTCAACTATGGCCAGGCCAGTGGTCTGCAGTTGCATCAGCTGGCGCAAAAAATCCAAAGCGATATTCTTGAGCGCTTTGGCGTCCGTCTGGAGATGGAACCAAACCTGTATTAAGCGTCTGTAGGAGCGGGCTTGCCCCGCGACTGCGATGTGCCTGTCAGGTTGCAATCGCGGGGCAAGCCCGCTCCTACAGGTGGCCATAAAAAAAGCCCCGCCAGTTACCTGGCGGGGCTTTTTATTGCCTGGGCGTCAGACGAGCGGCTTTTGCTCTTCTGCCGTTTCCGAAGCTTCAGCGGCTGCAGCTGCGGCAGCAGCGGCTTCAGCTTCACGCTTGCGGCGGCGCACTTCACGAGGATCGTTAGGTGCACGACCGTTCGGCAGCATGACTACCGGGGCTTCGGCCGCAACAGGCTCGGCTGCCGGGGTTGGCGCCGCGACAACAGGTGCTGGCTCGACAACAACCGGGGCAGCTTCAGCTTCAACCACTGGCGCCTGAACAACTTCAGGCTCGCGTGGGGCTTCAACTACTGGCTCGGCAACCACGGCAACTTCAACCGGCGCTTCAATGGCTGGCTGAGGGGCGACTTCGACAACCGGCTCGATGCTCGCCTCAACCACAGCCACAGGTTCGCTGACCGGCTGCTCGACCACAGGGGCGATGGCCACTTCTTCAGCGATTACAGGCTGCTGTACTTCAACTGCGGCAGGCTCGGTTGCAACAGGCTGGGCTTCTGCAACGGCTTCAACAGCGTCGGCTACAACGACGTCAGCAGGGGCTTGAGCAGCTACTGGGGCAGCCTGCTCAACGGTTGCAGTGGCGCGTTCGGCCTGGACGTTAGCTTGGGCTTCGGCTTCAGCGCTGATGTTGCTGGTGGCAACAGCGGCTGTCACGGCCAGGCCTGCGGCCAATTCAGCAGCCGATGGCTCGTTGCCTTCTTCTGCGGCGTCTTCGGTGCCTTCAACAACATTGCCATTGGCATCACGCTGACGCTCACGGCGGTTGCTGCGACGACGTTGACCGCGGGAGCGGCGACGTGGGCGTTCGCCTTCGGTGCCTTCCTGGTTCTCGTCCTGCAGCAGTTCTTCGTTTGGCAGTTGCTCGTCAGCAGCTTCAGCTTCAGCTTCGGCCGGGCGAGGCTGACGCTCTTCGCGTGGAGGGCGAGGTTGACGCTCTTCACGTGGGGCGCGTTCTTCGCGTGGTGCACGTTCTTCGCGTGGCGCGCGTTCTTCACGTGGCGCACGTTCTTCGCGTGGTGCACGTTCTTCACGGGCAACGCGCTCTTCACGAGGCTGACGCTCTTCACGTGGAGCGCGTTCAGGGCGCTCTTCACGCACCGCCGGAGTCGCATCCAGCGGTTCACGCAGTTCACGGACCGGGCGCTCTTCGCGAGAGCGGCGTTCTTCACGCGGTGCGCGTGGCTGACGCTCTTCACGAGGCTGGCGCGGGGCACGCTCTTCGCGGGCCTGGGTTTCTTCACGGGCTTCGCGTGGTTGACGCTCTTCACGCGGTGCGCGCTCTTCGCGAGGCTTGCGGTCTTCGTCTCGACGACCGTTGCGGTTGCGGCTCTGCTGGCGACCGTTACGGCGCTCTTCGTTACGCTGCGGGCGTTCGGTAGCCGCTTTTTCGGCGACCACTGGGGCGGCAGCAGGCTCTTCCTTGCCGGCGAACAGGCTGACCAGCGACTTCACCAGACCTTTGAACAGGCTTGGCTCTGGCGCAGCGTGCACCGGTGCAGCAGGCTGCTCCGGAGCGGTAGGGACCGGAGCATTGGCGCGAGCCGGTGCGGTCTTGACCGCTGCTTCCTGGCGAACCAGGGTGCGGGTGGCTGCAGCTGGTTGGGCTTCTTCGGCCTCGGTGGCAGCAATTTCGTAGCTCGACTGGCTGCTCAGGGCTTCCGGGCTGTCGTCGCGCAGGCGCTGGACTTCGAAATGCGGGGTTTCCAGGTGGTCGTTCGGCAGAATGACGATACGTGCGCGAGTACGCAGTTCGATCTTGGTGATCGAGTTGCGTTTCTCGTTGAGCAGGAAAGCTGCAACCGGAATTGGCACTTGAGCACGCACTTCAGCGGTGCGGTCTTTCAGGGCTTCTTCTTCGATCAGGCGCAGGATGGCCAGCGACAGGGATTCGACATCACGGATGATGCCGGTGCCGCTGCAGCGTGGGCAGACGATACCGCTGCTTTCGCCCAGGGATGGACGCAGGCGCTGACGGGACATTTCCAGCAGGCCGAAGCGCGAGATACGACCGACCTGTACGCGGGCGCGGTCGGCTTCCAGGCATTCGCGGACTTTCTCTTCGACGGCACGCTGGTTCTTGGCCGGCGTCATGTCGATGAAGTCGATGACGATCAGGCCGCCGATGTCACGCAGGCGCAACTGGCGGGCGATTTCTTCAGCCGCTTCCAGGTTGGTCTGCAGGGCGGTTTCTTCGATGTCGCTGCCTTTGGTGGCGCGTGCCGAGTTGATGTCGATAGACACCAGGGCTTCGGTCGGGTCGATGACGATCGAGCCGCCGGACGGCAGGTCGACCACGCGCTGGAAGGCGGTTTCGATCTGGCTTTCGATCTGGAAGCGGTTGAACAGCGGAACGCTGTCTTCATACAGCTTGATCTTGCTGGCGTACTGCGGCATCACCTGGCGGATGAAGGTCAGGGCTTCTTCCTGAGCGTCGATGCTGTCGATCAGTACTTCGCCGATGTCCTGGCGCAGGTAGTCGCGGATGGCGCGGATGATGACATTGCTTTCCTGATAGATCAGGAAAGGGGCGGCGCGGTCCTGGGAGGCTTCTTTGATCGCGGTCCAGAGCTGCAGCAGGTAGTCGAGGTCCCATTGCATTTCTTCGCTGCTACGGCCAAGGCCAGCAGTACGTACGATCAGGCCCATGTCGGCAGGGGCAACCAGGCCGTTCAGGGCTTCGCGCAATTCGTTGCGCTCTTCGCCTTCGATGCGACGGGAAATACCGCCGGCACGCGGATTGTTCGGCATCAGCACCAGGTAGCGGCCAGCCAGGCTGATGAAGGTGGTCAGGGCTGCGCCCTTGTTGCCGCGCTCTTCTTTCTCGACCTGGACGATGACTTCCTGGCCTTCGCTGAGCACTTCCTTGATGTTCACCCGGCCTTCCGGGGACTTCTTGAAGTATTCGCGGGAAATTTCTTTCAGCGGCAGAAAGCCGTGACGTTCGGAGCCGAAGTCGACGAATGCGGCTTCCAGGCTGGGTTCGATCCGGGTAATCCGGCCTTTGTAGATGTTGGCCTTTTTCTGCTCACGAGCACCGGACTCGATGTCCAGGTCGTAGAGACGTTGGCCGTCCACCAGAGCTACACGCAACTCTTCGGGTTGAGTCGCGTTAATCAGCATTCTTTTCATGTAATACCGTCGGTTTCCGGGCTGCCGGAAACGGCGTTCGGCACACACGACTTCTCACGGTCGGTGTCAGGTGCGCAAGGGGTGGCGGGCCACCCCCGTGTCCAGCGACTGTCGAGCCAGACTGGAAATCCAGTACTGCCGAAGTCGCGACAACGCGTCCTGCTTGCTGTGGTGTCAAATGCACTCAGTCAGGAGGAGGAATCAGCCTTCGGCCGTGGACACCCCAAGGGCATCTTGATCAAGACCGGGTCCGGTCGCCTGGCCAAAAGGCCTGTGGACTGGACGCAGTACTACACGGTCCGACGGTTGTGCATCTCCACCCTACACGTATCCCTGATAATTCGGGTGCTGCCGCGCGCTGAATCCGCAACGGGTTGCATTTATCGCCAGCTCCGATACGGGAGCCCGCGCCTTTGTATGTCCAAGGCTGGTATTTCCGAAGCCTTCGCCGTGGCTGCGTGAAATTGACGGCACTGACAGAGTGGCATCGAAAAAAACTTCGGGGGAGGGCAAAACACCGCTCTTGTCGTTTTTATCGGTCTTCTCTGCACGGCGCTGGTGGCGATTCCAGGCAGTTCTGTAAACTGGCGAAAACCCCGTCGGACGGCCTCGCGTCCTCGAGATTTTGCGTCGGTCAGGGCCGGCTAGAAGCCGTGAGTCCGCTGGCCAGCCGCTTTTGGCGGCGTTCGCGACTATAGCAGCAATCATTAAGTGCTTCAAATCCATAAAAAATTGTTATGATTGGCAAATGACGACTAATGCCCCTCCGACCTCCGGCGTCCAGCTGATCGAGGTCGCGCCGGAACTTGCCGGCCAACGAATCGATAATTTTCTCATCACAGCGCTCAAGGGTGTTCCCAAGACCTTGATTTACCGCATTTTGCGCAAAGGCGAAGTGCGGGTGAACAAGGGGCGGATCAAGCCCGAGTACAAGCTGCAGGCCGGTGACATCGTGCGTGTACCGCCCGTTCGTCTGCCGGAACGCGACGAGCCTGTGCCCGTGGCCCAGGGTTTGCTTGAGCGCCTGGAGGCTGCGATTGTCTACGAAGACAAAGCCTTGATCGTGCTGAATAAACCGGCCGGTATCGCCGTGCATGGCGGCAGCGGCTTGAACTTCGGCGTGATCGAAGCCTTTCGTCAGATGCGTCCGGACGCCAAGGAGCTGGAGCTGGTCCACCGCCTGGACCGTGACACTTCCGGCCTGCTGATGATCGCCAAAAAGCGCAGTATGTTGCGTCACCTGCACGCCGCGTTGCGCGGCGATGGCGTTGATAAGCGCTATATGGCGCTGGTCCGTGGCCATTGGGCGACGGCGAAGAAGCAAATCAATGCACCGTTGCTCAAGAGCAATTTGCGTTCTGGCGAGCGGATGGTTGAAGTAAATGACGAAGGCAAGGAAGCGTTGACCCTCTTCCGAGTGCTGCGTCGCTTTGGTGAGTTCGCCACTATTGTCGAGGCGCGTCCGATCACTGGTCGCACCCATCAGATTCGGGTGCATGCCTTGCACGCCGGGCATTGCATAGCCGGCGACAGCAAGTATGGCGATGAAGATTTCACCCGCGAGATTCGTGAGCTGGGTGGTAAGCGTTTGTTCCTGCACGCTTACGCCTTGACTGTGCCGCTGCCGGATGGGGGAGAGCTGAAGCTTGAGGCGCCCGTCGACGATATGTGGGCAAAAACTGTGGAGCGCTTGAGTGCGGCGTGATTACGACCTGCTGATATTTGATTGGGACGGTACCCTGGCAGATTCGATCGGGCGTATCGTCGAGTCCATGCATCTGGCTGCCGGGCGTGCTGGTCAGCCGACCTGCGATGACGAAGCGGTCAAAGGCATCATCGGTTTGGCGCTGAGCGAGGCTATCAGCACGCTCTATCCGCACCTCGAAGCCGAGCAGGTGGCGGTGTTTCGTCAGCATTATGCTGATGTGTATATGGCTCTGGATGAGCAGCCGTCGCCGTTGTTCGAGGGCGTAGTGGAATCGCTGGAGGCGTTTCGTGCTCAGGGGTATCGTTTAGCTGTGGCCACGGGTAAGGCGCGTCGTGGTCTGGATCGCGTATTACGGGCCAATGGCTGGCAGGATTACTTCGATATCACCCGGGCTGCGGACGAAAGCCGCGGTAAGCCTCATCCGCAGATGCTGGAAGAAATTCTCGCCCATTGTCAGGTTGAGCCAGCGCGTGCGCTGATGGTGGGGGATTCATCGTTTGATTTGCTGATGGCCAGCCATGCAGGCATGCATTCAGTGGCTGTCGGCTATGGGGCGATGTCGCTGGAGGCACTGGCTGCCTTCGGGCCGCAGGTCTGTATCGAGCACTTCTCACAACTGCAGGCCTGGCTGAGCCGGTCGCCTGTGGCAGGCATTCCAGGGTAGGTAAACATGGCTGATGAATGGAAGGCGCCGCGCGCCGAAGACAACGAAGAGCAAAAGAGCTGGAAACTGCTCGAAAAAACCCTCCTGGCTGGTGTGCAAGAGCAGCGTCGTGCGCGGCGTTGGGGCATTTTTTTCAAGCTGCTGACGTTTGCTTATCTGTTTGGCATGCTCGCGCTGTTCACGCCATTGATGAATGTGGATAAGGCTGCTTCCCGAAGTGTCAGTCACACCGCGCTGGTTGAGGTGCGCGGAATGATTGCCGATCAGGAGCCTGCCAGTGCCGATAATATCGTCGGTGGGCTGCGCGAGGCGTTCAAGGATTCGAAGACCAAGGCTGTCATCCTGCGTATCAACAGCCCGGGTGGAAGCCCGGTGCAATCGGGCTACATCTACGACGAGATTCGCCGCCTGCGGGCCGAGTATCCGCAAATCAAGCTGTATGCGGTGATCAGTGATCTGGGTGCTTCCGGTGCTTATTACATTGCCAGTGCAGCAGACGAGATTTATGCCGACAAGGCCAGTCTGGTGGGCTCCATTGGTGTGACGGCTGCCGGCTACGGTTTTGTTGGGACGATGGAAAAGCTGGGTGTCGAGCGCCGAACTTATACGGCGGGCGAGCACAAGGCCTTCCTTGATCCGTTCCAGCCGCAAAAACCAGAGGAGACTGCATTCTGGCAGGGCGTGTTGGAAACCACGCACAAGCAGTTCATTGCCAGCGTCAAGCAGGGGCGTGGCGATCGCCTCAAAGATAAAGAGCATCCTGAGTTGTTCAGCGGCTTGATCTGGTCTGGTGAGCAGGCGTTGGCGCTGGGCTTGGTCGACGGCCTGGGTAGCGCGGGTTATGTGGCGCGTGAAGTGGTTGGTGAAAAAGAGTTGGTCGACTTCACTGTTGAAGAGTCACCGTTTGATCGCTTTTCCAAGCGTCTGGGTACCAGCATTGCCGAGCGTCTCGCGCTGTGGATGGGCTTTCAGGGGCCGCAGTTGCGCTGATTCCAAGTTGGATGAAAAAGCCGACCTTAAGGGTCGGCTTTTTGCTTTCTGCGTAGGAGCGGGCTTGCCCCGCGATAGCGATTCGTCTGGCACATCGCCTCGCGGGGCAAGCCCGCTCCTACAGAGGGTTTCAGGGTAGGTCGACGCCTTCGTTCAGCAGCATGTCCACCAGGCGAATTAGTGGCAGGCCAACCAGGCTGGTGGCATCGACGCCGTGGGTGCTCTGAAACAGGCTGACGCCAAGGCCTTCGGCTTTGAAGCTGCCAGCGCAGTCGTAGGGCTCTTCTGCGTGCAGGTAGCGTTCGATGCGCGCCAGTTCCAGCTCGCGCATGTACACCGTGAACGGCACGCAGTCGACCTGGCAGTGGCCGGTCTGACTGTTGAGCAGGGCAAGGCCGGTTAGAAAGGTCACGTGGTTGCCGCTGGCAGCGAGCAGTTGCTCGCAGGCGCGGTCGAAGGTGTGCGGCTTGCCGAGAATCTGCTCGCCCAGTACGGCCACTTGGTCGGAGCCGATGATCAAGTGGTCGGGGTGGCTGGCAGCCAGGGCCTGGGCTTTTTCCCGCGCCAGGCGCTTGACCAGGTCGGCCGCCGGTTCTTCGGGCAGGCGTTGTTCATCGATATCGGGGGACGCCCAGTTGAATGGTAGGCGCAGGCGCTCAAGCAATTCGCGCCGATAAGGTGAGCTGGAAGCCAGTAATAAAGGCAGCATGGTAGACTCCTGGGCAAGTGAAACGATTCTAACATGCTGAACGGAGCCGAATTTCCTTTGACAGGGGCGGGGGTCATCCCTAGAATGCTGCGCCTATGTTGAATGACCCGATTCCACCTCACGTTGACCCGCGCAAATTGGCCGACCGTGGCGTTTCTCTCGAAGGAACACTGCAGCTCGCCGATTTGGAGAGACTCTGCGACCCGCTTTCCGACAATGTCGGTACGGTGCAGGCTAAATTCGATTTTGAGCGAGATGAGCAGAAGGCTGTGGTTATCCACACCGACCTGAGCGTCGAGGTCAAGATGGTTTGCCAGCGTTGTCTTGAGCTGGTCACCCTGCCGATCCACAGCGAATGTACTTACGCCGTGGTGAAGGAGGGTGCGAATACCCAGTCGTTGCCGAAAGGTTATGACGTGCTGGAACTGGGCGAAGATCCTTTGGATCTGCAGGCCTTGGTCGAGGAAGAGCTTCTGCTCGCCTTGCCCATCGTGCCTGCTCATCATCCGGAAGAATGCCAGCAGCCGGCGGGCGCCGATGAGCCCGAACCGAGCAAGGACGAGGTAACACGGTCCAACCCGTTCAGTGTATTGGCGCAGTTAAAGCGTGACCCAAACGTTTAGGAGTTAATCAATTATGGCTGTTCAGCAGAACAAAAAATCCCGCTCTGCCCGTGACATGCGCCGTTCGCACGACGCCCTCTCGGAAAACGCTCTGTCCGTAGAGAAAACCACCGGTGAAGTACACCTGCGTCACCACGTATCGCCAGAAGGCGTATACCGTGGTCGCAAAGTGATCGACAAGGGCGCTGACGAGTAATCCTTGTCCGCTCAGATCATCGCGATTGACGCAATGGGCGGGGACTTCGGTCCCCGCAGCATTGTTCAGGCAAGTATTGCTTGCCTTTCGGCTACTCCCTCGTTGCACCTGGCCCTCGTCGGTCAACCCTCCCTCCTTGAAGAGCTTATCGCTGGCCAGTCGGCAGCGGATCGCGCGCGTCTGCAGATTGTTGCGGCCAGTGAGGTGATCGGCATGGATGAGCGCCCGTCCCAGGCGCTGCGCGGCAAGCCGGATTCATCCATGCGAATAGCGCTGGAATTATTGCGTGATGGCAAGGTTCAGGCCTGTGTGAGTGCCGGAAATACCGGTGCACTTATGGCGTTGTCGCGCTATGTGCTGAAAACCCTGCCGGGCATTGATCGTCCGGCCATGGTGGCGGCCATTCCAACCCAAACCGGTTATTGCCAGTTGCTCGACCTGGGCGCCAACGTCGATTGCAGCGCGGAAAATTTGTTTCAGTTTGCGGTGATGGGCTCCGTGGCGGCTCAGGCGCTGGGGATTTCCCGGCCGCGGGTGGCGCTGCTGAATGTCGGCACCGAAGACATCAAGGGCAATCAGCAGGTCAAGCTGGCGGCCAGTCTGCTGCAAAACGCGCGTGGGCTTAACTACATTGGTTTCGTCGAAGGCGATGGCCTGTACCGTGGCGAAGCGGATGTGGTGGTGTGCGACGGTTTTGTCGGCAATATTCTGCTCAAGTCCAGTGAAGGCTTGGCGACCATGATCGGTTCGCGCATTGAAGCGCTTTTCCGAGGTGGACTTGCTTCGCGTCTGGCCGGGGCGGTGGCTATGCCGTTGCTCAAGCGCCTGCAAGCTGATCTGGCGCCAGCGCGACATAATGGCGCAAGTTTCCTGGGGTTGCAGGGTATCGTCATCAAAAGTCACGGCTCGGCAGGTGTGCAGGGCTTTCAGAGCGCCATTCAGCGTGCCTTGATCGAGATTCAGGAGAACTTGCCGCAGCGTCTGCATGGGCGCTTGGAAGATCTGTTGCTTTAGGCATCTGCCTCAGGAAGTGGTTAAATGTGACCGCTTGGTCTTCATTGCCATCCAAGTTTTCAGTTTCTGGTGCTCAGCCTGGTGCTGGGTACTTCATTTTCCGACGACAAGATCATTAGGGGCTTGTTCAATGTCTGCATCCCTCGCATTCGTCTTTCCCGGTCAAGGTTCGCAGTCCCTCGGCATGCTCGCCGAGCTGGGCGCTCAGTATCCACTGATTATCGATACCTTCCGTGAGGCCTCCGAGGCTCTGGGCTATGACCTTTGGGCGCTGACCCAGAACGGTCCGGAAGAGCAACTCAATCAAACCGACAAAACCCAGCCAGCCATTCTCACCGCCTCGGTCGCCCTGTGGCGCCTGTGGCTGGCTGAAGGTGGTGCGCGTCCAGCTTTTGTCTCCGGTCACAGCCTGGGCGAATACAGTGCGCTGGTTGCCGCTGGCAGTCTCAGCCTGGCTGACGCGGTCAAACTGGTTAAGCGTCGTGGCGAACTCATGCAAGAGGCCGTACCGGCCGGGCAGGGCGCTATGGCTGCGATTCTTGGCCTGGATGACGCTGACGTCGTTGCTGTCTGTGCCGAAGCTGCGCAAGGCGAAGTGGTCAGCGCGGTAAACTTCAACTCGCCAGGCCAGGTGGTGATCGCCGGTGCCAAGGCCGCTGTCGAGCGCGCCATGGAAGCCTGCAAGGCTAAAGGCGCCAAGCGCGCACTGCCACTGCCAGTGAGCGTGCCTTCGCACTGTGAACTGATGCGTCCTGCTGCTGAGCGTTTCGCCGAGTCGGTCAATGCCATCGACTGGAAAGCTCCGCAAATCCCAGTGGTGCAAAACGTCAGTGCGGCGGTTGCGGCTGACCTTGAAACCCTCAAGCGCGACTTGCTGGAGCAGCTGTACAAGCCTGTTCGTTGGGTCGAGTGCGTACAGACATTGGCCGCCAATGGCGCGCTGCAGTTAGTTGAGTGCGGTCCGGGCAAGGTCCTGGCCGGCTTGAACAAACGCTGCGCTGACGGCGTGAACACCTCTAACCTCAATACCCCGGATGCTTTCGCCGCTGCCCGTGCGGCGCTGGCCTGAATTAGGAGAAACTTGCATGAGCCTGCAAGGTAAAGTTGCACTGGTAACCGGCGCCAGCCGTGGTATTGGCCAGGCTATCGCCCTGGAGCTGGGCCGTCTGGGCGCTACCGTGATCGGTACTGCGACCTCCGCCTCTGGTGCCGAGCGCATCGCTGCCACTCTTAAGGAGCACGGCATCACCGGTACCGGTCTGGAGCTGAACGTGACCAGCGACGAGTCGGTTTCCGCCACCCTGGCCAAGATCCAGGAGCAGTTCGGTGCCCCGACCATCCTGGTCAACAATGCTGGCATCACCCGCGACAACCTCATGCTGCGCATGAAAGACGACGAGTGGTTTGATGTCATCGATACCAACCTGAACAGCCTCTACCGTCTGTCCAAGGGCGTGCTGCGTGGCATGACCAAGGCGCGCTGGGGTCGTATCATCAGCATCGGTTCGGTTGTCGGTGCCATGGGCAACGTTGGTCAGGTCAACTACGCAGCGGCCAAAGCCGGCCTGGAAGGTTTCAGCCGTGCCCTGGCGCGTGAAGTGGGCTCTCGTGCAATCACCGTCAACTCGGTGACCCCGGGCTTCATTGACACCGACATGACCCGTGAACTGCCAGAGGCTCAGCGTGAAGCCCTGCAGGACCAGATCCCTCTGGGGCGTCTGGGCCAGGCACAAGAGATTGCCAATGTGGTGGCATTCCTGGCCTCCGAAGGCGCAGGTTATGTGACTGGCGCGACCATTCCGGTCAATGGCGGCATGTACATGTAAAACTAATGTGACGGATTGCTTCAAAAAAATGTCATACGAGCTGTCTAAAATCCGTTATAAAGCTGCAACCAGATTCTAGTCGGTTGGCAGGTGTGGTCTGGCGAGGCGTATTACGCTTGAAAAGCAGACGTCTTTCTATACACTTACACACCGGCCAGCTGCCTGACATATGTCCATTAGGAGTGAAAACAAGGTATGAGCACCATCGAAGAACGCGTCAAGAAAATCGTCGCCGAGCAACTGGGCGTTAAAGAAGAAGAAGTCAAGAACGACTCTTCTTTCGTTGAAGATCTGGGTGCCGATTCCCTTGACACCGTTGAGCTGGTGATGGCTCTGGAAGAGGAATTCGAGACCGAAATCCCTGACGAAGAAGCCGAGAAGATCACTACTGTTCAACTTGCTATCGACTACGTCAACTCCCACCAGGGTTAAGACGTTGTAGTCGTCGCTTCTTGTCATGAGAAAGCCGCACTGCCTTAATCGGCGTGCGGTTTTTTCTTTGCAAGACATGTAGTCAATGTGAATAAGGAGAGTGCTGTGTCGCGTAGACGCGTCGTGGTCACCGGTATGGGTATGCTATCGCCACTGGGCACGGATGTGCCGAGCAGTTGGCAGGGCATTCTGGCTGGCCGCAGTGGCATAGGTCTGATTGAACATACGGACCTGTCTGCCTACTCCACCCGTTTTGGCGGCTCGGTAAAGGGCTTCGAGGTTGAGCAGTACTTATCGGCCAAGGAAGCACGCAAGCTCGATCTGTTCATCCAGTATGGCCTGGCGGCCGGTTTTCAGGCGGTGCGTAACGCCGGCCTGGAAGTCACCGACGCCAATCGCGAGCGCATTGGCGTGGCCATGGGCTCGGGTATCGGTGGTCTGACCAATATCGAAGAAACCAGCCGGACTTTGCATGAGCAAGGCCCGCGGCGCATTTCGCCATTCTTTGTGCCAGGTTCGATCATCAACATGATTTCTGGCTTCCTGTCGATCCATCTGGGTGTACAGGGGCCTAACTATGCTATTGCCACGGCATGCACTACCGGTACCCACTGTATCGGCATGGCTGCGCGCAACATCGCCTTCGGCGAAGCCGATGTGATGATTGCCGGCGGCGCCGAAATGGCTGCGTGTGGTCTGGGCATGGGCGGCTTTGGTGCCTCTCGGGCACTGTCGACCCGCAATGACGAACCGACTCGCGCCAGCCGTCCGTGGGACAAAGGGCGTGATGGTTTCGTGCTGTCTGATGGTGCCGGTGCGCTGGTGCTGGAAGAGCTTGAGCACGCCAAGGCGCGTGGAGCGACCATCTATGCCGAGCTGGTTGGTTTTGGTATGAGTGGCGACGCCTATCACATGACCTCGCCGCCAGAAGATGGCAGCGGTGCAGCACGCTGCATGGTCAATGCCCTGCGCGATGCGGGTCTGAACGCTGATCAGGTCAACTACATCAACGCCCACGGCACCTCGACGCCGGCCGGTGACCTGGCTGAGGCCTCGGCCATCAAGTCGGTGTTCGGTGCGCATGCCTACAAGCTGGCGGTCAGCTCGACCAAGTCGATGACCGGTCACCTGCTGGGCGCCGCTGGCGCAGTAGAAGCGATTTTCAGCGTGCTGTCGATCAACGGCCAGGTGGCACCGCCGACCATCAACCTTGATGAGCCGGACGTCGGCTGCGATCTGGATTTCGTGCCGCATGAGGCGCGCAATATGCCAATCGACGTCGTGCTGTCCAACTCCTTTGGCTTTGGCGGTACCAACGGCTCGCTGGTGTTCCGCCGGTTTGCCGAGTAATGCACAGTTGGGTTGATGGCCAGCCGGCGGATGCAGTCAATCTGCGAAGCCGGGCACTGGCCTACGGCGATGGCCTATTCGAGACCATCGCCGTTCGGGCCGGTCGGCCATCAATGCTCGACTACCATCTCGAGCGCCTGGCGTTGGGTTGCCAGCGCCTGGCGATCAGCGTTGATCACGACCTGATTCGCGACGAGTTGTGCCGGTACGCCAGTGCTCTGGGCGACGGTGTCCTCAAACTTATTCTTGTACGTGGCGACAGCCAGCGCGGCTATGCGCCGGCTGCTGATGTGCCGCCGCGGCGTATTCTTCAGGGCAGCCCCTTGCCCGTCTATCCGGCACAGCATGCCGAGCAGGGTATTCGTCTGTTTGCCTGCAGCACCCGGCTTGCCGAGCAACCATTGCTGGCCGGGCTCAAACACCTCAACCGTCTTGAGCAGGTGCTGGCCCGTGCTGAGTGGCAAGATGCCGAGCATGCCGAAGGCTTGATGCGCGATACCTCGGGGCGGATTGTCGAAGGCGTTTTCAGTAACCTGTTCCTGGTGCACGACGGTGAACTGTTGACCGCCGACCTGAGCCGTTGCGGGGTGGCTGGTGTCATGCGGGCAGCCTTGATCGAGCAGGCCGCTGCAACCGGCATTGCCCTGCGTATTACCGACCTGTCTCTGCAAGACCTGGAGCAGGCGGATGAGGTGTTTGTCTGCAACAGCGTCTATGGTGTGTGGCCTGTACGTGCATTTACATCACTGAACTGGTCGCCGGGCCCGCTCACCCGTAAACTGCAGGCCATTGCCCGTACGTTACTGGATGCCTGATTTGTGAGACGTAAATTCTTGGTGCTGCTGGAGACTGGACTGATCCTGGCAGGCCTGGTGTTGGGATTTTCGGCCTGGAAAGTGAACTCGGCACTTGAGCAGACCTTGCACGTCAACCAAGAGCAATTGCTCGACGTGCCCACCGGTACCAACCCTAATCGCATGTTCTACCGAATGGAGAGCCAGGGCCTGTTGGCCGACGCTTTCTGGTTACGCCTGTACTGGCGTTTCAATATGACTGGCGTACCGTTGCACACCGGTGAATACCGCATGACGCCTGGCATGACCGTGCGCGAACTGTTTGAGGTTTGGCGCCGTGGCGACGTCGTGCAGTACAGCCTGACCCTGGTCGAGGGCTGGAATTTCCGTCAGGTACGTGCGGCGCTGGCCAAACACGAGAAAATCAAACAGACCCTTGATGGCCTCAGCGATGCCGAGGTGATGGACAAGCTCGGTCACCCCGGGGTATTCCCTGAGGGGCGCTTCTTCCCGGACACCTACCGTTTTGTGCGCGGGATGAGCGATGTGGAGTTCCTCCAGCAAGCGTATGCGCGCCTTGACGAGGTGTTGGCCAAGGAGTGGGCTGAACGCCCGGCAGATCTGCCGTACCGTGACCCGTATCAGGCGCTGATCATGGCGTCGTTGGTCGAGAAAGAGACCGGGGTGCCTCAAGAGCGCGGCCAGATCGCCGGGGTATTTGTGCGCCGCATGCGAATTGGCATGTTGCTGCAGACTGATCCGACTGTGATCTACGGCATGGGTGAACGCTACAACGGCAAAATCACCCGCGCCGACCTGCGTGAGCCAACGCCCTACAACACCTACACCAACGCGGGCTTGCCGCCTACGCCGATAGCCATGGTTGGTCGCGAAGCCATTCATGCTGCGTTGAACCCGACACCGGGTACCAGTTTGTATTTTGTTGCCCGTGGTGACGGTAGCCACATCTTCTCTGACGACCTGGATGCGCACAATTCCGCGGTCCGTGAGTACCAGATCAAACGCCGGGCCGATTACCGTTCCAGCCCGGCACCCATGACAGAAACTGAGCCAGAGTCTGAGGCCGAGCCCCAGACCCCTGAGCCCACCGAGGCGAGTCCTGAGCCTGTGCCTGAAGAGTCAGCACCGGCCACGGAATCCTCTTCGCAATGAATAACTGTAAGGACTGCCTGTGAGCGGCTTGTTTATCACCCTGGAAGGTCCCGAAGGCGCGGGCAAGAGCACCAACCGTGAATACCTTGCCGAGCACCTGCGTGCCCAGGGCGTGGATGTGGTGCTGACCCGAGAGCCAGGCGGCACGCCGCTGGCCGAACGCATCCGTGAACTGTTGTTGGCGCCGAGCGATGAGCTGATGGACGCTGACACTGAGCTGTTGCTGGTGTTCGCGGCGCGTGCCCAGCATCTGGCGCAGGTGATCCGTCCGGCGTTGGCCCGGGGCGCAGTAGTGCTGTGTGATCGCTTTACCGATGCCACCTATGCCTATCAGGGTGGTGGGCGTGGTCTGTCGGTGGCGCGTATTGCCACCCTTGAACAGTTCGTTCAAGGCGAGCTGCGGCCTGATTTGACCCTGGTCTTCGATTTGCCGGTGGAAGTGGGCTTGTCGCGCGCCGCGGCCCGTGGCCGTCTGGACCGTTTCGAGCAAGAAGGCCAAGCGTTTTTCGAGGCGGTGCGGCAGGCCTACCTTGCACGCGCCAACGCTACGCCGCAACAGTACAAACTCATCGATGCCTCGCAATCGCTGACGCAGGTACAGCAAGCACTGGACGCCTTGCTGCCGCAGATTCTGGAGCGTTGCCGTGGCTGAGGCCTTCCCTTGGCAGCAAGCGTTGTGGCGGCAACTGGCTGGGCGAACGCAGCATGCGCACGCTTACCTGCTGCACGGTCCACAAGGCATCGGGAAGCGTGCCTTGGCCGAGCGCCTGATGGCCTTGCTGCTTTGTCAGCGGCCGACCGACCTGCAGGCCTGCGGGCAGTGCAAGTCGTGTCTGTTGCTGGCTGCAGGTAGTCACCCGGATAACTACGTGCTGGAGCCTGAAGAGGCAGATAAGCCAATCAAGGTCGATCAGGTGCGTGATCTGGTTTCTTTCGTGGTTCAGACCGCGCAACTGGGTGGGCGCAAGGTGGTGTTGATCGAGCCGGTCGAGGCGATGAACATCAACGCATCCAACGCCTTGCTCAAGAGCCTGGAGGAGCCTTCCGGTGATACCGTGCTGTTGCTGGTCAGTCATCAACCCAGCCGGCTGTTGCCGACGATCAAGAGTCGGTGTGTGCAGCAGGCCTGTCCATTGCCCGACGCGGCGCAAAGCCTGGCGTGGCTGAGCAAAGCGTTACCCGAGTGCGACGAGCAGGAGCGGCTTGAGCTGCTCAGCCTGGCCGCCGGTTCGCCGCTGGCGGCTGTCAGCCTGCAGGCGCAGGGTGTGCGTGAACAGCGGGCGCTGGTGGTCGATGGGGTGAAAAAATTGCTCAAGCAGCAACAGTCCCCGAGCCAGCTGGCTGAAGCCTGGAGTGCCATACCGCTGCTGCAGCTGTTCGACTGGTTCTGTGACTGGTCCAATCTTGTCCTGCGTTACCAGTTGACCGAGGACGAGGAAGGTTTAGGCTTGAGCGATATGCGCAAGGTGGTGCAGTACTTGGCGCAGAAAAGTGCCCAGGGCAAGGTGCTGGAGATTCAGGACTGGATCCTCGCCCAGCGCCAGAAAGTCCTGGGCAAGGCCAACCTCAATCGCGTGCTACTGCTCGAAGCGCTGCTGGCCTCCTGGGCAATGTTGCCTGGCCAGCGTTGAGCCGAGCTGTTCCTATTTTTCCTTATAGCGTTGTCATGTACCCATGCTTGTAGATTCCCATTGCCACCTCGACCGTCTAGACCTCAGCGCCCACGAGGGCTCGCTGGATGCCGCCCTGGAGGCTGCCCGTGCCCGTGGTGTTGGCCACTTCCTGTGTATCGGTGTCAGTGCCGACAATGCCAGGGCGGTCAAAGAGCTGAGTGAGCGTTACAGCGATGTCGACTGTTCAGTGGGTATCCATCCTTTGGACCTGACCCCTGATGGTGCGCCGCCGCTGGACTGGTTGCTTAAAGAGCTTGCACATCCCCATGTGGTGGCTATTGGTGAAACCGGGCTGGACTACCACTACGAACCGGAAGCGGCGCAAGTGCAGCAGGATTCCTTCCGTCTGCACCTGCACGCTGCACAAGAGACCGGCAAGCCGGTGATCATTCATACCCGGGCAGCGCGGGCCGATACCCTGGCGCTGTTGCGTGAAGCAGACTTGAGTCAGGCCGGGGTGCTGCATTGCTTCACTGAAGACTGGGATATGGCCCGTGCGGCGCTCGATCTGGGTTACTACATTTCGTTGTCTGGCATCGTTACCTTCCGCAATGCCGATGCGTTGCGCGACGTGGCACGGCAAGTGCCTGCCGACCGCTTGTTGGTCGAAACCGATTCACCTTATCTGGCGCCGATTCCCTACCGTGGCAAGCCCAACCTGCCGCAATATGTCCGGGAAGTTGCAGAGTTCGTCGCTATGGTGCGCGGTGAGCACTATGAGCAGTTGGCTGAGCAGACCACTGCAAACTTCAAGCGTCTGTTCCCGCTGGCACGTCTGTAACCAATGTGGGAGCGGGCTTGCCCCGCGATTGCGGTGTGTCAGCCAGGTAGCATCGCGGGGCAAGCCCGCTCCCACTGGGGTGGAATTACGGGCAAAAAAAACCCGGGTTCTGGGGGGTGAATCCGGGTTAAGACCATTAGGAGTAAAACAAAGGTACGCGGTCCCTGAGCACCTTTATCGGCGCGCCACTTGGGGGGATGCGCCGCGCCAACACCTGAAGTATTGGTCAGGATTGGCGGGCTGCCAGCGCTTGCTGGTCGTTTTTTAAACAGATTTGGAATACGGCTGCGGCTGCTGAGCACTCATCGCTCTGCAATCTGTCTGACAGCCGCCAAGGTTTCGTCGATTATCCGCTTGGGTGTGTAGAAATGCGGTGAAAATCGCACGCCAGGCCCACGGGTGATGCAAACGATCTGTTCGCGTTTCAAGCATTGATAGACATGACTATTGTCCGTCCCGGCAATGCTGAACGAGACGATGCCCGAACGGCGCTGCGCAGCTTCCGGGCTATGCAGGCGAACTCCGGGGATGGCAGCCAGTCCGTCGTAGAGCCACGCCACGCGCTCTGCCAACAGCTCGGCAACTTGTGTTATGCCCACCTCTTCAAGCAATGACAGGCTGGCGTCCAGCGCGGCGGCGCCGAGCATGTTCGGGCTGCCGCATTCAAAGCGCCGGGCGCTGTGGGCGGGCTCCCAGGTAGTACGGGTGTAATCACCCATATGCTCGAGCATGTGCCAGCCGTATTCGCTGAGCTTCAAGCGCGGGCGAACTTCGGCGCGGCAATAGAATACGCCGAGACCTTCCGGGCCGAGCATCCACTTGTGGCCATCGGCCATAGCGAAGTCACACTGGTAGGCCTGAACGTCGAAAGGCAGGGCGCCCAGTTGCTGAATGGCATCGATGCAGAACAGCACATTGCGTTCGCGGCAGCCCTGGCCGAGCCGCGCCAGGTCCAGGCGCAAGCCGCTGGCAAACTGCACGGCGCTGATGGCCAGCAGGCGCACGCGCGGCCCGCAAGCCGCCAACAGGCTGGCTTCCGGGTCCTGGCCCTTGAGGCTCACCTGGATGACCTCTACACCCTGGTCGGCCAAGGCTTCCCAGACGATGCGGTTGGAGGGGAATTCTTCATCGCTGATGACGATCTGGTCGCCTGCTTGCCAGGGTAGCCCGAAGGCGACGAACGACAGCGCTTCGGAGGTGTTTTTGACCAAAGCGATGTCGTCGCTCGAGGGCGCGTTGGTCAGGCGCATCAGGCGCTCGCGCAGGCGCTGCTCCATGACCATCCAGTCCGGGTAATCCCTTGCACCGTGCCAAACGTTTTCGTTGGCAAAGCGCGCAACCGCCAAGCTGGCCCGTTTCGGCCAGGGGGCGACGGCGGCGTGGTTCAGGTAGCGAAGGCCTGGAGCTTGTTCAAACTCATCAAGAAACATAGACATGGTCGGATGATCCGTGCATTTTGGCGCAAGTTAGGCATAATAACCGGCTTCGATTTTGATCCAGTCCTTCTTATGCAGAAAGAACCTCGTAAGGTCCGTGAGTTTCGTCGCCGTGAGCAAGAAATTCTCGATACCGCACTCAAGCTGTTTCTCGAACAGGGTGAAGACAGCGTCACCGTCGAGATGATCGCTGATGCAGTGGGTATCGGCAAAGGCACGATCTACAAGCATTTCAAATCCAAGGCGGAGATCTACCTGCGCCTGATGCTCGACTACGAGCGCGATTTGAACGAACTGTTGCACTCTGCCGATGTTGATCGCGACAAGGAAGCCCTGTCGCGTGCTTACTTTGAATTCCGCATGCGCGATCCGCAGCGCTACCGGTTGTTCGACCGCCTTGAAGAAAAGGTGGTAAAGGGCAATCAGGTGCCGGAGATGGTTGAGGAGTTGCACAAGATCCGTGCCTCCAACTTCGATCGCTTGACCTTGCTGATCAAAGGTCGCATCAGCGAAGGCAAGCTTGAAGACGTACCGCCGTACTTCCACTACTGCGCGGCCTGGGCGCTGGTGCACGGTGCTGTGGCGCTCTATCACTCGCCGTTCTGGAGCAACGTGCTGGAAGATCAGGAGGGCTTCTTCCAGTTCCTGATGGACATTGGCGTGCGCATGGGTAACAAGCGTAAACGCGACCCGGATGTAGCGGGTAACTGAGCGGCGCGGCCGGGTGCCAACACTCCTGCGATAAGGCCTGAGGCCTATACTGATTGAAGAGGCTTGCAAAAACCTGATTTTTGAGTCAGGTTTTGCAGGCCCGATTCATCTATCCTGGAGCCACCCATGATCGTCGACCGCCAAGGCAGGCGTTTTCGCAACTTGCGTGTCAGCCTTACCGCTGCCTGCAATTACGCCTGCACCTATTGCGTACCGGACGGCAAGCGTCTGGTGGCGGCCCAGGATGAGCTTTCCGCCGAGGCCATGGCCCGTGGCGTGGCCTACCTGATCGAGGCGGCGGGTATTGAGCGTTTACGGGTGACCGGCGGTGAGCCGCTGGTCAGCCCCAAGCTTGAGTCGTTTTTAACCTCAGTTGCCGGCTTGGGCCTGGACGAAATCAGTCTGACCACAAACGGCCAGTTGCTGGCACGCAAGCTGCCACTGCTGCGCGCGGCGGGTATTCGCCGGCTCAATGTCTCTCTCGATACGCTCGACCCTGATGCCTTCCGCCGTATTGCTCGGGGAGGCGATCTGGCTACTGTGCTCGACGGCATGGAGCAGGCCAGTGCGGCCGGAATGAAGATCAAAGTCAACATGGTGCCCTTGCGTGGGCAGAACTTCGATCAGGTGCTGCCGTTGCTGGAGTACTGCCTTTCCCGTGGTTTTGAGTTGCGCTTCATCGAGCTGATGCGCATGGGGCATCTGGCGCGCGACAGTAATGCCTTTTTGCAGCAGTTCGTCAGCCTTGAGCATTTGCTGCAGCTGATCGCAGAGCGCTATGAGTACCTGCAAGCCAATGCACCGGTGGATGCAACTGCGCTGCGCTATCAGATTCCCGGCCAGGGCTACTTCGGCGTGATTGCCAACGAAAGCGTACCCTTCTGCCGTACCTGCTCGCGCTTACGCCTGTCGTCGACCGGCTGGCTGCATGGCTGTCTGTCGTCGAGTAACCGTCACTATATCGGCGATCTGCTCGACAAGCCCCGTCACCAGGCGTTACCCGCCTTGCAGGGGTTGCTGGTCAAAGCCTTGGGCGACAAGCAGCCCGTGGCGTTTTCTGGTGGCGCCACGGTGATGAAGATCATCGGCGGGTAAGACTGGCGCAAAAGCTGCATCTGTCAGCCGTTCGCCGGTTTTCCGTCACCGGCCATTGGAGGATAGATGCGTAGCCTGGTTTTGCTGCTGGCGCTGACGGCGCTGGGTGGCTGTATGAATGTCAGCGATATGGGCGAGGGCGTCCGCTATCACATGAGTGATGCCGGCCTGCTCGATCACAGCGATACCCGTCGGTCGCTGTCGGTGCGCCTGCAGCCTGATTCATTCATCTATATCGGCCAGGGTCCCTTTGTACCGCCAGGCAACGGGCCTTATCCGCGCCCTAACGTGGTGGCCGAAGAGGCGTTCAAAGGCTTCATCGAGTATTTCCCAATGGTGCGCCGCGCGCAGGGGCCGTTGGGCCTTGAACAGGCGTTGGTCGAGGCGCGTGGGGTAGGGGCTCACTACCTGCTGTATGCCCGCTTTGCGCGTACCGATGACCGGATTGGCAATGGTGATGAATGGTACGACGAGCAAGCGGTCGATCGTCTGGGGGTTGATACCGGTGTCGTCCAGTTGATGCTCATTGAAACCAATACCCGCTACCTGATCGATACCACGCGAATCAACAGCCGCGGCGGATTACTGACGTTCCACGATAACAAGCCGGAAGATTTGCTTGGCCCACCGCTTGAGGATTACGCTCGTAGCCTTTTGGGCATGAGTCGTTGAGGAGAGGGTGATGACAGACACCGGTAAGGCCATTGATCTGCTGGGGCAGATTCCCAAGTCTGAAAAGGGGCTGCCACCGGTGCATCTGTGGAACCCGGACTTCTGTGGCGATATCGACATGCGTATCGCCCGTGACGGCACCTGGTACTACCTAGGCACGCCGATCGGGCGCAAGCCGATGGTCCGGCTGTTCTCCACCATCATACGCCGCGACGGTGATGACTATTTTCTGGTAACGCCTGTCGAGAAAGTTGGCATCAAAGTCGATGACGCGCCGTTCGTGGCGGTGACGCTGGAGGTTCAAGGCGAAGGTGAGCAGCAGGTGCTGTGCTTTACCAGCAACGTCGAAGAGCAGTTCGAGGCAGGCCCTGAGCATCCGTTGCGTTTCGAGATTGATCCGCAGACCCAAGAGCCTTCGCCCTACGTGCATGTGCGTGACAACCTTGAAGCGCTGATTCATCGCAACGTGTTTTACCAGTTGGTAGAACTGGCCGTGCCGCAGGACATCGAGGGCGAGCAATGGCTCGGGGTGTGGAGCGGCGGTACGTTCTACCCCATCGGTCGTAGCTGATCGGTCGCAAGGCTTTTCCCTGTTCCGTTGCGGGGCAGGGGAAAGTTGCAAGGGGGCTGAAACGAAAAAACCTCCAGTGCTCAGCGCAACTGGAGGTTTTTCAGGTATTTGGCTCCGCGACCAGGACTCGAACCTGGGACCCAATGATTAACAGTCATTTGCTCTACCGACTGAGCTATCGCGGAATCTGTGGCGTATCTTACTGATTGCTAAGGGGAAGTCAAGCCTCCCCTTGGCAAAAAGTCAGTTACAGGACCTCGACGATTGCCTTGGTCACCACATCGATGTTGCTTTGGTTCAAGGTGGCTACGCAGATACGGCCGGTATCCAGGGCGTAGATACCAAACTCGCTTTTCAGGCGTGCTACTTGCTCAACGCTCAGGCCAGAGTAGGAGAACATGCCGCGCTGACGTGCAACGAAGCTGAAGTCATGCTCAGGTGCCAGGGCTGCCAGCTGCTCGACCATCTGCTTGCGCATGCCGTGGATGCGCTGGCGCATCTCACCCAGTTCCTCTTCCCACATCGCACGCAGCTCTGGGCTGTTAAGCACGGCAGCAACGATGCTGGCGCCGTGGGTTGGCGGGTTGGAGTAGTTGGTGCGGATAACACGCTTGACCTGGGACAGCACGCGCGCGCTTTCTTCCTTCGATTCGGTGATGATCGACAGGGCACCAACGCGCTCGCCGTACAGCGAGAAGGATTTGGAGAACGAGCTGGAGACGAAGAAGTTCAGGCCCGACTCGGCGAACAGGCGTACAGCGAAGGCGTCTTCATAGATGCCGTCGCCAAAGCCCTGGTAAGCCATGTCGAGGAATGGTACGTGGCCTTTGGCCTTGACCACTTCCAGTACGTTTTTCCAGTCGTCCAGGCTCAGGTCGACACCGGTCGGGTTGTGGCAGCAGGCGTGCAGCACAATGATCGAGCCGTTTGGCAGAGCGTTGAGGTCTTCGAGCATGCCGCTGCGGTTGACGTCATGGGTCGCGGCGTCGTAGTAGCGGTAGTTTTGTACCGGGAAACCGGCGGTTTCAAACAGGGCGCGATGGTTTTCCCAGCTCGGGTCGCTGATGGCCACTACGGCGTTTGGCGAAACCTGCTTGAGGAAGTCGGCACCGATCTTCAGGGCGCCCGTGCCGCCAACGGCCTGGGTGGTGATGACTCGGCCAGCAGCCAGCAGTGGCGACTCGGCACCGAACAGCAGCTTCTGTACAGCCTGGTCGTAGGCAGCGATGCCATCAATCGGCAGGTAGCCGCGGGAAGCGTGCTGGGCAGCACGCTGGGTTTCGGCTTCGATCACTGCACGCAGCAGTGGGATACGCCCTTCTTCGTTGCAGTAAACACCTACACCCAAGTTGACCTTGTTGCTACGGGTATCGGCGTTGAAAGCTTCGTTGAGGCCCAGAATGGGATCGCGTGGTGCCAGCTCGACAGCGGAAAACAGGCTCATTATTACCTTGGCTCTGAATGGAGAGTGATAGGGGTCGCACGCTCCAGTCGGATGCACTAGAGCGGTGCACAAACGGGGAGTCAGTATAGTGATACCCATCGGTCACGGCGACAGTCAGAAGCAGCTTTTCCTGCTGTTTCACCGAATATTTTTCGACCGTTAGTCTAATTGACCGGTCGTTAGGCAAAATTGGCCACAACACTGAGTTGAAAGTGGCGCTGCAGACCACTATTTCGGTATAACTACTGTCTATAAATACAGTTGCCCGCATCTGCGACAAACGCGTCGCGATAACACAGAGGTTTGTCATGTCCGACTTCCAGCTCGTCACCCGTTTCCAGCCGGCCGGCGACCAGCCCGAGGCCATTCGCCTGATGGTCGAAGGGATCGAGGCGGGCTTGGCGCACCAGACCCTGCTCGGAGTGACCGGTTCGGGCAAGACCTTTAGCATCGCCAACGTGATTGCTCAGGTACAGCGGCCAACCCTGGTGTTGGCCCCGAACAAAACCCTGGCTGCGCAGCTGTACGGTGAGTTCAAGGCTTTTTTCCCCAACAATGCCGTGGAGTACTTCGTCTCTTACTACGACTACTACCAGCCTGAAGCCTATGTGCCATCGTCTGACACCTTCATTGAGAAGGATGCCTCGATCAACGACCACATTGAGCAGATGCGCCTGTCCGCGACCAAGGCGCTGCTGGAGCGTCGGGATGCGATCATCGTTACCACGGTGTCGTGCATTTATGGCTTGGGCAGCCCGGAAACTTACTTGAAGATGGTCCTGCATGTGGACCGTGGCGACAAACTCGACCAACGCGCCTTGTTACGTCGCCTGGCAGACCTGCAATACACCCGAAACGAAATGGACTTCGCCCGTGCGACCTTCCGGGTGCGCGGTGATGTAATCGATGTATTCCCCGCTGAATCGGACCTGGAAGCGATCCGCATTGAGTTGTTCGACGATGAAGTCGAGAACATCGCCGCCTTCGATCCGTTGACCGGCGAAGTGATCCGCAAGCTGCCGCGCTTCACTTTCTACCCCAAGAGCCACTACGTAACACCACGTGAAACACTGCTCGAAGCGGTGGAGGGCATCAAGGAAGAGCTGCAGCAGCGTCTGGAATACCTGCACAAAGCCAACAAGCTGGTCGAAGCCCAGCGGCTGGAGCAGCGTACCCGTTTCGATCTGGAGATGATCCTCGAGTTGGGGTATTGCAACGGCATCGAAAACTACTCGCGTTACCTCTCCGGCCGACCAGCAGGGGCACCGCCACCGACCCTTTACGACTACTTGCCGGCTGATGCGCTGCTGGTCATCGACGAATCCCACGTCAGCGTCCCTCAAGTGGGCGCAATGTACAAAGGCGACCGTTCGCGCAAAGAAACCCTGGTGGAGTACGGTTTCCGTCTGCCGTCGGCACTGGACAACCGACCCATGCGTTTCGATGAATGGGAGAGCGTCAGCCCGCAGACCATCTTCGTTTCGGCCACGCCCGGGCCCTATGAGGCTGAGCATGCCGGGCGGGTAGTGGAGCAGGTGGTACGTCCGACCGGTCTGGTCGACCCTCAGGTTGAAGTGCGCCCGGCCACGACGCAGGTCGATGACCTGCTCTCGGAAATTCGCAAGCGCGTGGCAATGGAGGAGCGTGTATTGGTCACCACCCTGACCAAACGCATGGCCGAAGACCTCACCGACTACCTGGCCGACCATGACGTGCGAGTGCGTTACCTGCACTCGGACATCGATACCGTGGAGCGCGTCGAGATCATTCGCGACCTGCGTCTGGGCACCTTTGATGTGCTGGTGGGGATCAACCTGCTGCGTGAGGGCCTGGACATGCCCGAAGTGTCACTGGTGGCCATTCTCGACGCTGACAAGGAAGGCTTCCTGCGTTCCGAGCGCTCACTGATCCAGACCATCGGCCGTGCAGCCCGTAACCTCAATGGCCGGGCGATTCTCTATGCCGACAACATGACCGGCTCGATGGAACGAGCTATTGGCGAAACCGAACGCCGTCGCGACAAGCAGATCGCCTTCAACCAGGCCAACGGCATCGTGCCCAAGGGCGTGGTCAAGGACATCACCGACATCATGGAAGGGGCCAACGTGCCCGGCTCGCGCAGCAAGAAACGCAAAGGCATGGCCAAAGCGGCGGAAGAAAGCGCCCGTTACGAAGCCGAACTGCGTTCCCCAGGTGAGATTGCCAAGCGCATCAAACTGCTGGAAGAGAAGATGTACCAGCTGGCGCGAGACCTTGAGTTCGAAGCCGCAGCGCAACTGCGCGACGAAATTACCGCCTTGCGCGAACGCATGATCACTGCCTGACCTGTGGGAGCGGGCTTGTCCCGCGATGCGATCTATCCGTCAGATCGCATCGCGGGGCAAGCCCGCTCCCACAGCAACAGATCTTCAGTGGGCTTCGCCGGCTTTCAAGCCTTGCGGCAATTTGCGCGTCATCATCACCGCCACCATGCTGATCGCCAGGCCGATGCCCACAAAATGGAAGGCATCGTTGTAGGCCATGATCATCGCCTGTTGGTGGGTGATTTCACTGAGTTTGCCCAACGCGGCACTGTCACTGCCCAGGCGTTCCGCCAGTTGCGCCAAACGTTCCGCTACTTGCGGGTTGGTTGGTACCACAGACTCGCGCAGGTAATCGAAATACACCTTGGCGCGCTCATCCAGCAAAGTCGCCAGCAGGGCAATACCGATGGCGCCGCCCAGGTTACGCAAGATGTTGAACAGGCTCGACGCCGACCCCGCATCCTGCGGCAGGATGTAACTGGTGGCGATCAATGAAATGGTGACCATGATCATCGGCTGCCCCAGCGCCCGCACGATCTGGATATGGTTGAACTGTTCACCGGCAAAGTCAGGGTTCAGCACGCCGGAGCCAAAGCTGGCCAGGCCGAACAGGCCAAAACCCAGGGTGCAGAGAATCTTCGGCGAAATCACCTTCATCAGTTGCGGTACCAGCGGAATCAGAAACAGCTGGGGCACCCCCATCCACATGATCACTTCGCCAATTTGCAGGGCGTTGTAGTTCTGGATCTGTGCCAGGTACAGCGGCAGCAGGTAGATCGATCCATACAAGCCAACCCCCATCCCCAGGCTGGCGATACTCGACAAGCCGAAATTACGGTTGCCCAGGATGCGCAGGTTGATCAACGGGTTGGGTTTGGAAAACTGCACGATCACAAAGGTGATCAAGCTGAGCAGGGCGATGCTGCCGAGACTGACAATCAGGCCGGACTCCAGCCAGTCTTTGCGGTGGCCTTCCTCAAGGAATACCTGCAGGCAGCCCAGGCCGACGCCGAGGGTGACGATGCCGGCGTAATCCGTGCTTTTCAGCAGCTCCCAGTGCGCCTCTTTCTTTTCCAGGCCATACAGTAGGCCGCCGATCATGATCAGGCCGGGTGGAATGTTGATGTAGAAGATGTATTCCCAGCCCCAGTTCTCAGTCAGCCATCCGCCCAATGTGGGGCCTATGGAGGGCGCGAAAGTAGCGGTCATGGCAAACATGGCCATGCCTTTGGCGCGGTGGTGTTCAGGTAGCTTGATCAGCGTCAGAGTAAACGCCAGTGGGATCAGTGCGCCGCCGGTAAAGCCCTGCAAGGCGCGGAAAACGATCATGCTCTCCAGGTTCCAGGCCATGGAGCACAGCAGCGAAGAGACGAGAAAACCCAATGATACCCACACCGCCAGGCGTCGTGCAGACAGCAGCTGCACCAGCCAGGCAGTGAGCGGAATCATGATGATTTCGGCCACCAGGTAGGAGGTCGAGATCCATGAGCCTTCCTCCAGGGTGGCCGATAGCGCGCCCTGGATATCTTTGAGCGAGGAGTTGGTGATCTGGATGTCCAGCACAGCCATGAATGCGCCAAGCATTGCACTCATGACTGCAATCCAGTCGCGTCGGCTCGGCTCGCCGATGGGGCGAATCAATGCATCACCGGCCATTGTCGGCAGTGTTCCGGATATCCACGGTGGCGGTGACGGACATGCCCGGCCGGATTCTGCCTTGCAGCGGGTTGTCGGTGGCGAAGGTCAGCTTGACCGGAATACGTTGCACCACCTTGGTGAAGTTGCCGGTAGCATTGTCCGGCGGCAGCAGGCTGAACTGGGCGCCAGAGGCGGCAAACAAGCTGTCGACGCGGGCTGTGATCGGGGTATCGGGGTAGCTGTCGAAAGTCAGCTTGGCCTGTTGTCCAGGCAGCATGTGGCCAATCTGGGTTTCTTTGAAGTTGGCCTGGATCCAGATGTCCTGGTCAGGAACGATTGACAGCAGGTAGGCACCGGCTTGCACCACTTGGCCATTGCGCGCTGCGCGTTGGCCAATCATACCGCTGATCGGTGCGCGGATTTCGCTGCGGGTCAGGTTCAGCTCGGCCTGGGCCAGGTCTGCGCGGGCATTGACGATCTGGGCATCCAGACGCTTGATCTCTGCGCTCAAGGCATTGACCTGCTGGCGCTGACCCTGAAGGTCAGCCTGCGCCTTGCTCACCTGGGAGCGGGCGACGTTGTTCTCTGCCGACAAAGTAGTGACCCGTTCTTCGGAGACGAAGCCGGGCTTGCGCAGGGCCTGGGCGCGGTTCAGGTCGAGTTCGGCGCGGCCCAGGGTGGCCTGATTGGCAGCGACCTGAGCTTGTCCTGCAGCAATCAGGCTGGCTTGTTGGGTCAGGCGGCTTTCAGCTTGCAGGCGTTCGGCCTGGCGGGTGTCGAGGGCGGCACGGGCACGTTCCACGGCCAGGTGAAAATCGTCCGGCTCCAGGCGCACCAACAGATCGCCTTTGGCCACATGTTGGTTGTCCTGTACCAACACTTCATCGATGCGTGCGCTCAGTTGGCTGGAAACGCGGGTGATCTCGCCTTGAACATAGGCGTTGTCGGTGCTCTCGTAGAAGCGTCCTTTGAAGTACCAGTGAGCGAGAAAGGCGAGGGCAATCAGCACAACCGAGGTCAGGAAAACCATCAGGCGGCGTTTAAGTTGAGCGGGCATGAGTACTATCGTTCCAAAAATGTAAGCAAATTTAACCGTGTTTGGATCCACTACCACAAGGGGTGATCGCGCCCATTGCTGGAGCCTGGTGCCCGCTCCCTGTTAACATTCAGCCTTTGATTCATCTCTAGTCCGAGACTCTCCATGACCACCGTTCGCACGCGTATCGCGCCTTCGCCTACTGGCGATCCCCACGTCGGCACTGCCTATATCGCCCTGTTCAACTACTGCTTTGCCAAGCAGCACGGCGGCGAATTCATCTTGCGTATCGAAGATACCGACCAGTTGCGTTCGACCCGCGAGTCCGAACAGCAGATTTTCGACGCCCTGCGCTGGTTGGGTATCGAGTGGAGCGAAGGTCCGGATGTCGGCGGCCCGCATGGTCCGTACCGGCAGAGTGAGCGTGGTGACATCTACAAACAGTACGCTCAGCAATTGGTCGATTTGGGTCATGCCTTCCCGTGCTTCTGCACCGCCGAAGAGCTCGACCAGATGCGTGCCGAGCAAATGGCGCGTGGTGAAACCCCGCGTTACGACGGCCGCGCCTTGCTGCTGTCGGAAGAAGAGGTTCAGCGCCGCCTGGCCGCTGGCGAGCCGCACGTCATCCGCATGAAAGTGCCGACTGAAGGCGTTTGCGTGGTGCCGGACATGTTGCGTGGCGATGTCGAGATCCCGTGGGACCGCATGGACATGCAGGTACTGATGAAGACCGACGGCCTGCCAACCTACTTCCTGGCCAACGTTGTCGATGACCACTTGATGGGCATCACTCACGTGCTGCGTGGCGAAGAGTGGCTGCCATCGGCGCCCAAACTGATCAAGCTGTACGAGTACTTCGGTTGGGAACAACCAACCCTGTGCTACATGCCGCTGCTGCGTAACCCGGACAAGAGCAAGCTGTCCAAGCGCAAGAACCCGACCTCGGTAACCTTCTACGAGCGTATGGGCTTCATGCCTGAAGCGATGCTCAACTACCTGGGCCGTATGGGCTGGTCGATGCCGGATGAGCGCGAGAAGTTCTCCCTGGCCGAGATGGTCGAGCACTTCGACCTGTCGCGGGTATCCCTGGGCGGGCCGATCTTCGACATTGAGAAATTGTCCTGGCTCAACGGCCAGTGGTTGCGCGACCTGCCGGTGGAAGAGTTTGCTGCACGCCTGCAGAAGTGGGCCTTCAACAGCGATTACATGATGAAAATCGCGCCGCATGTGCAGGGCAGGGTAGAGACCTTCAGCCAGGTTGCACCGTTGGGCGGGTTCTTCTTCGAAGGTGCGTTGAAACTCGATGCCAAGCTGTTCGAGAGCAAGAAGCTGTCCGGCGATCAGGTTCGTCAGGTTATCCAACTGATTCTGTGGAAGCTGGAAAGCCTGCGTCAGTGGGAAAAAGAGCGTATTACCGGCTGCATCCAGGCCGTTGTCGAGGCGCTGGAACTGAAGCTGCGTGACGCCATGCCGTTGATGTTCGCTGCCATTACCGGCCAGGCGAGCTCGGTCTCGGTGCTCGACGCCATGGAGATCCTTGGCCCGGACCTGACCCGCTACCGTCTGCGCCAAGCGCTGGATCTGCTCGGTGGTGTCTCGAAGAAAGAAAACAAAGAGTGGGAGAAGCTGTTGGGCACCATCGCCTGATCGCCTTTCACCCTTTTCGCGGGGCAAGCCCGCTCCTACAACCTGTAGGAGCGGGCTTGCCCCGCGATGCTTTTGGGCCCGCCGGCCAACAAAACCGGGCATCGGAAGGTAAGTGTTTGTTATCTCGGAAAAAAAATTCAAAAAAAGTCGAAAATAAATTTGACAGGTGTGCAATCCGATCTTAATATGCGCCCCGTCCACAGCGATGAACGAAACGAAGCGCGAAGCACCCAGCCAAGCGATTCAGTTCAAAGCGACATTGTGGGGCTATAGCTCAGCTGGGAGAGCGCCTGCATGGCATGCAGGAGGTCAGCGGTTCGATCCCGCTTAGCTCCACCAAATTCCGATCCGTAGTCAGCTACACTGACTGCGGAGTCAACCGGGTTACAGCGACCGGGTTGTTAAGGTAAGAAGGTTCGTCCCCTTCGTCTAGTGGCCTAGGACACCGCCCTTTCACGGCGGTAACAGGGGTTCGAGTCCCCTAGGGGACGCCAGTTTTACACAAGCGATATCGAAAGAGATCGCTGGGCCGCGAGGCTAAAAATCTGGGGCTATAGCTCAGCTGGGAGAGCGCCTGCATGGCATGCAGGAGGTCAGCGGTTCGATCCCGCTTAGCTCCACCAATTTTGCCAGGATTCGTGAAAACGGATCTGCACGAAGGTTACAAGTCCCCTTCGTCTAGTGGCCTAGGACACCGCCCTTTCACGGCGGTAACAGGGGTTCGAGTCCCCTAGGGGACGCCATTTTACCCACTTTGTGGGATTTCAAGGCTCATTCGATTATTGAATGAGCCTTTTGTTTTTGCCTCGGAAAAAGTTTTTCCTCCCCCCTTCAAGTCAGTGCTTCGCGACGAGCGGCGCAAGAAAGCCCTTGCAGAAAAATATGATGAGAATAATATTTCGATCATAATATTCGGAGGCGAGTCATGAACGACAAGAAAGCAAAAACACGCGAACGGATTCTCGATGCCGCCTGCAGCGCCCTGATCCAGCACGGCCCGGCTGAGCCTAGTGTCAACCAGGTCATGGGGGCTGCCGGGCTTACCGTCGGCGGCTTCTACGCGCACTTCGACAGCAAAGATGCGCTGATGCTTGAAGCGTTCAGTCAGCTACTGGCTGAGCGCCGCGCCTTGTTGGCCGAAGTAGACCCGACCATGAAGGGCGAAGAACGCCGTGCGCTGGTCGCCGCATTTTACCTGTCGCGCAAACACCGTGATGCCACCGAGCGTGGTTGCCCGCTGCCCACTGCCCTGAGTGAGATGGGGCGTCTTCCCGACTCTTTTCGCCAGGTTCTGGCTGATCACCTTGAACAGATGATGGTCAATCTCGCCGATTCCCCTGAAGAAGCCGACAAGGTCCTGGCTGACATGGCTTTGATGATTGGTGGGCTGGCCCTGGCTCGCGCCTTGGGCACTGACGAATTGTCCGACCGTATCTTGCGTGCCGCCAAGTCGGCGGTTGTCTGAGCCGCGTTATCCATCGGAGCGAAGCGATGAATACCTTGAGCTGGATTCGTAGCGTAAACGGTACCCTGGGGCGTCTGGCGCCGGAGCACATCGCCGGCAAAATGCGTCACGCCTTCATGACCCCGCGCAACTTGCCCCCGCGTGACTGGGAGCTACCGCTGTTGGCGAGTGGCGAGCGCATTACGCTGCGGTTCGGGTTGTCGGCATTACGCTGGGGGCAGGGGCCGACTGTACTGTTGATGCACGGTTGGGAAGGGCGGCCGACCCAGTTCGCGCATCTGATCACCACCCTGGTGCAAGCCGGTTACACCGCTGTTGCGCTGGAGGGGCCGGCTCATGGTCATTCGCCGGGCAATCAGGCGCATGTTGCCCTGTTTGCCCGCTCCCTGCTGGAAGCGGCTGCCGAGTTGCCACCACTGCGTGCCGTGATCGGCCACTCCATGGGCGGTGCCAGCGTCATGCTGGCGCTGCAGTGGGGGCTGCGTGCGGAAATGGCGGTGAGTGTTGCCGCACCTGCACAACTGTTGGGTGTGCTGCGCAACTTCGCTCACCGACTGGGCATGCCAAGCCGAGCGCGGGCAGCGTTTGTGCGTCAGGTCGAGCGTGATGTCGGCATCCCCATTTCGCGGCTGGACGTCAGCCGCTACCAGCTGGAAATCCCCGCGCTGATCGCGCACGCAGAGGACGACCGTATTGTGCCTGCCAGCGAGGCCTTGACCATTCACCAGTCCTGGTTCGACAGCCGCTTGTTGTTGCTGCCGGAAGGTGGGCACCAGCGCGTCCTGTCCGACCCGCAACTGATTGAAGGCGTCATGGCACTGTTGTTGCGCCGTCACTCAACGGCGCGCCAATCAGCCTGAGCATCCGTTACACTCTGCCCGTTCATCACAGACTTGGAGCGGGCATGAGTTGGGATCTGGCAACACCGTTCGTCATCGATCTGCGTGTCGCAGCCGACGATATTGATGGCCTCGGCCACGCCAATAATGCGGTTTACGTTACTTGGCTGGAGCGTTGTGCCTGGCGCCACTCACAGCGTCTGGGGCTGGACCTGGCTGAATATCGGCGCCTGGATCGGGCAATGGCAGTGGTACGCCATGAGATTGACTACCTGGCGGCGGCCTACGAAGACGACGAGCTACAGCTGGCCACCTGGATCGTTGACTGGGACCAGCGCTTGAAGATGACCCGCCGCTTTCAGTTGGTACGCCCCAGCGACGGCACCACTTTGCTGCGTGCGCAAACCACTTTCGTCTGCATCGAGTTATCCACAGGGCGGCCCAAGCGCATGCCCAGCGAGTTTGTCGACGGCTACGGGCAAGCCCTGATGGTCGGAGCGCTGTAGTTCACGGATTTTGCTAGACTGCGCGCCTTTTTCACCCGAGATGCATCCCATGCAAATTGCCCTGGCCCCGATGGAGGGGCTGGTCGACGACATCCTTCGCGACGTACTGACTCAGGTTGGCGGTATTGACTGGTGTGTGACCGAGTTCATTCGCGTCTGCGACCGGCTGTTGCCCGCTGCCACCTTCGATAAGTTGGCGCCGGAGTTGCGCCACGGCGCACAAACGGCGGCCGGGGTACCTTTGCGGGTGCAGTTGCTCGGATCTGACCCAGTTTGCCTGGCAGAAAATGCCGTGCTGGCCTGCGAGTTGGGCGCACCGGTGATCGACCTGAACTTCGGCTGCCCGGCCAAGACTGTGAATAAATCCCGTGGCGGAGCCGTGCTGCTTAAAGAGCCGGAACTGCTGCACGCCATTCTTCGCGAAGTACGCCGTGCCGTGCCTGCCCATATCCCTGTGACCGCTAAGATGCGCCTGGGCTTCGACAGCCCGGATGGCGCCTTGGATTGCGCGCGGGCCTTGGCCGAGGGCGGTGCCGAGCAGTTGGTGGTGCATGCGCGGACCAAGGTTGACGGCTACAAACCGCCTGCACATTGGGAATGGGTTGCTAAGGTGCAGGATGTGGTCAAGGTGCCGGTCTACGCCAACGGTGAGGTCTGGACCCTCGACGATTGGCGGCGTTGCCGCGAAGTCAGTGGTGTCGAAGACATCATGCTCGGTCGTGGCCTGGTGTCGCGCCCGGACTTGGCCCGGCAGATTGCAGCTGAGCGCGATGGCGTTGAGTTCGTGCCTATGGACTGGCAGAGCTTGCTGCCGCTGATCCAGGACTTCTGGGCTCAGGCACGGGCGCAGATGACTCCACGTCAGGCGCCCGGTCGCCTGAAGCAGTGGGTGGCAATGCTCACTCGTACCTACCCGGAGGCGGTGGCGTTGTTTACCGAGTTGCGCCGGGAAACCGACTGTGATCGTGTTGGGCAACTCATCGGTATCCCGGTTAGTGAGGCGGCCTGAAAAACAAAAATTTGTATTGAGTCGCTTGAAAAGCAGACGAGGGTCCTTATCTAGGTAGTACGCGATGCCGAAGTCGGGTCGCGCTACTACACAAACTCGCTGATTTTCAGGAGATGTACCATGACTACTGCTTTTTCTCTGGCTCCACTGTTCCGTCATTCCGTAGGCTTCGACCGTTTCAACGACCTGTTCGAATCTGCGGCACGTAACGAGGCGGGTAGCAGCTACCCACCCTACAACGTTGAAAAACATGGCGATGACCACTATCGAATTGTCGTTGCTGCAGCTGGTTTCCAAGAGCAGGATCTGGACCTGCAAGTGGAAAAAGGCGTCTTGACCGTTACTGGCGGTAAGCGTGAAGGCAACGGCGAAAGCGTCACCTACTTGCATCAGGGCATTGCCCAGCGGGCGTTCAAACTGTCGTTCCGCCTGGCCGACCATATCGAGGTCAAGGCCGCAGCGCTGGCCAACGGCCTGCTCAGCATCGACCTGCTGCGCATCGTGCCGGAAGAAGCCAAGGCCAAACGTATCCCGATCAATGGGGATAGCAAGCCTGCGTTGAACTGAGTGCGGTGATGTGAAAAAGAGGGCACCTTCGGGTGCCCTTTTTTTGGTTCTTCACGAATTGTCGGGGAGTAATTGGCTTTGGCTTTGGCTTTGGCTTTGGCTTTGAGCGCTGTGGGCTTATCCGTTCGGTGTGGTGGCTCCTCAGGCCCCTTCCGCCTTTACGGCGGCTGACTTTTTTCTTGGAAAAAGTCAGCAAAACCGCCGGCTCCTGCATCCGGCCCTACGCTGCGCTTCGGGTCCCTTCGCTCCGGCGCCCTCCAGGCCCGCGCGGCCTACGACTTGCTACGCAAGTCTACATCTCGCGCCTTCGGCACAGCCGAAGGGTGCTTACGCACCTGGCCCTCCAGGCACCTCCACTCAGCCTCCTGAAGTCGCAAAGTTACGGGCAGCGCCTGCACTGGCGGTATCTTCGATAGCGGCAAGCTTGAAGCTCCAAGCTTGAAGCTTGAAGCTTTTGTGGACTCGATAATCCAGACGCTGCGGTCTGCGACTTCAGGAGGCCTAGTGGAGGTATTGCGTAGTGAGGTGACGGGCAGGAGCCCGTCAAGCGCTTCGGGCCATGGATGGCCCGTTAGCGCGGTCCTCACGGGAGCAACACCGGAAGGAGGGAACCCGGAGCGCAGCGTAGGGCCGGATGCAGGAGCCAGCGGTTTTGCTGACTTTTTCCAAGAAAAAAGTCAGACGCCGTAAAGGCGGAAGGGGCCAGTGGTGCCAGCACGCCAAACGGATAAGCTCACAGCGTTCAAATCCAAATCCAATACTCCCCGATAATCCGTGAAGAATCTTTTTTTGGGTTCTTCTCGGATTGTCGGGGCCTTGGGTGGTGTGGCGGCCTTTAAGCCGCCGGCCCTACCAGTAGGAGCGGGCTTGCCCCGCGAAGCGATTTGGCATGCAAAACCCAATCGCGGGGCAAGCCCGCTCCTACCGAGATAAGCTGTACTCTTACATCGCTGGGGCTTCCAGCAGCAACCGCCGGAACTCAACCAGCGGCAGCGGTCGGCTGTGTAGATAGCCTTGGTACAAATGGCACCCCAGTCGTTCCAGAAACGCCAACTGCTCGGTCAATTCCACCCCTTCAGCAATCACCGCCAGTTCCAGGCTGCGTGCCATGGCGACGATGGCACGCACAATTTCGGCGTCGTTGGGGTCCACTGGCGCGTCGCGCACGAACGACTGGTCGATTTTCAAGGCATCCACCGGCAGGCGTTTGAGGTAGGTCAGCGACGAATACCCAGTGCCAAAATCGTCCATGGCGAAGCTCACCCCATAGCGCTTGAGTTCACGCATTTTGTTGATGGTGTCTTCCAGGTTCTGGATAACGATGCCTTCGGTGATTTCCAGTTTGAGCATGTGGTACGGCAGGCCAAAGTCGTCCAGGCTGCGCAGTACCCGTTCGACAAAGTCATTCTGGCGAAACTGCCGCGGGCTGATGTTAACGCACAGGCTGAAGTCGTCAGCCTCGATCAGGTGGTCGCGCAACATGCCGGCGCAGGCATCGCAGGCTTCGTCGAGTATCCAACTGCCAACCTCCAGGATCAGGCCGCTCTCTTCCAACACCTGGATGAACTGTGAAGGCGGCTGCTGGCCCAACTGCGGGTGGTGCCAGCGCAACAATACCTCGGCGCCGACAATGTGGTTGTCGCGGGCATCGACCTGCGGCTGGAAGTGCAGGGCCAGTTCGCCTCGGGCCAGGGCCATGCGCAAGTCGCTCTCCATGCGCAGGCGCTCGCTGGCGGCTTTTTGCATGGTGGTGTGAAACAGTTGAGTGGTGTTGCGCCCAGAATCCTTGGCCCGGTACAGGGCAATGTCGGCCCGCTTGAGCAGGTCGGCCGGGGTCGAGCCATGATCGGGTATCAGTGCTACGCCGATGCTGGGCGTCACTTGCAGGCGCTGACCATCAAGGAACATCGGTTCAGCCAGCAGTTCGCGCAGGGTATCGGCCAGCTCGCGGACTTTCTCTGTAACTTCGTCGCGGCTGCCGTCCAGGCCGCTAAGCAACACCACGAACTCATCACCACCCAGGCGCGCCACGGTATCTTCCATGCGTACGCTGGCTTCCAGGCGCGCGGTGATGATCTTCAGCACGGTGTCGCCTACGGGGTGGCCGAGGGAGTCATTGATGTGCTTGAAGTGGTCGAGATCGAGAAACAACAGCGCACCACGCAGATTGTGGCGTTTGAGCAGGGCAATCTGCTGGCTCAGGCGGTCCATCAGCAGGGCGCGGTTGGGCAGGTTGGTCAGCGGGTCGTGGTAGGCCAGGTGACGGATCTGCGCCTGGGCGTTTTTCAACTGGCTGACGTCACGGGCGGTAAGCAGCAGGCAGTGGGTTTCATTGAGCGTAATCGGCTCGATCGACACCTCAACGGTGAGGATATCGCCGCGCTTGTTGCGCCCGAGCATTTCCCGGTGGTGTACGCGGCCCCGGTCCTGTAACTCGGCGATCAGCATGGAGCGCTGTTTGTCATCCGCCCAGATACCGATCTCGTACACGGTGCGGCCGATTACCTCGCTGGCGCTGTAACCGGTGAGGCGACAGAAGCCGTCATTGATCTCCAGGTAGCGGCCGCTGACCAACTCGGTGATGGTGATGGCGTCGGGGCTGGAGTGGAATGCCTTGGCGAACTTTTCTTCGCTGGCCTTGAGTGCCGCTTCGGCGCGTTGTTGCTGGGTTATGTCGCGCAGGGTGGTGACGCTGCAGGCCTGGTCGTCGACTTTGATCAGGCGACTGGAAATCACGCAGGTCAGTGGTTGCCCGTCCTTGTGGTTGACCACCACCGCGACGTTGTTCAGGGCTTCGTCGCGGATCACCTGTTCGATACGTCGGGCGCGCCCGGCGGACTCGCCCCACAGCCCGACTTCTTCGGCGCTACGACCGATGACCTGAGAGGCGTCCCAACCGAAGGTTTGGGTGAAGGCCGGATTGATTTCGATGAACTGACCGTTGTCCTGACGCGTCACACAGATCGGGTCCGGGCTGGCCTGAAACAAACTGGCGAATTTTTCTTCTGAACTGGTCAGGCGCTGCTCGCGTTCGACTTGGTCGGTGATGTCGAGCAGGGTGCCCGCCATGCGCAACGGGTTGCCCTGTTCGTCGCGGTACAGGCGCGCGCGGCTTTCGATGTAGCGTGAAGTGCCGTTTTCCAGTTGCACCTGATAGGTGATCTGGTAATTGTCGGCCGGGCCTTCGCGCAGGCTGCGGTAGGCCTTGCGCATGCTGCTGCGTTCTTGTTCGGGCACTCCTTCGAAAAACGCGTCGAACGACTCATGAAATGGCTCGGCTTTCATCCCGTGCAGTTCGGCTGCGCGAGCCGAGCCGTAAAGCATGCCGCTGGGTATATGCCAATCCCAGGTGCCGAGCTGGGCAGAGTCCAGGGCCAGGTCGAGGCGTTCCTGGCTGTCGCGCAGGGCTTGGTCAGCGCGTTTGCGCTCGCTGGTGTCGACGAAGGTGCTGAGCAGGTAAACCGTGCCTTCGAGCTCGATGTTCTGGGTACTGAGAATGCCGTCGTGCACCTTGCCGTTACTGGCACAGAACTGCACCTCCAGCGTCACCGGGCCGCTGGTGCTGCGTGTGGCATCAAGGACCAATTGGCGTTGGTTGGGGTTGGCCCACAGGCCGAGCTCGATGGTGGTCTTGTTGATCACCTGGTGGCCGGGCCAGCCCAGGGTTTGCTCGAAGTGTTGATTGACTTCGTAAATCAAGCCATCGGCTCGGCGGGTCAACAACACGACATTGGGGCTGAGGTGAAACAGTGTGGCGAAGCGCTTTTCCGAGTTGATCAGTGCGGTTTCGCGTTCGCGCTGGCGGGTGATTTCGCGGATAACGCCGATCATCTGTGGGCGTCCGTGTTTATCCTTGGCCATGCTGCCGTTGATTTCCAGCCAGTGCAGGCTACCGTCGGGCCAGCGGATACGGTGGCGCAGGGCCTGTTCCACCGGCTCACCGTTGAGCACTGCATGAAACGCTTGCAAGGTGCGGGCACGGTCTTCAACCGGCAGCAGGTCAAGGTAGTCCACGTCATTTGGCAGCGGCAGTTGCGGGTCGAAGCCGAACAACGCCTGGGTTCCCCGCGACCAGCTGATGTGCCCGGTTTCAACGTCCCAGAACCAGGCGCCCAGATGCGCGCCATTCAACGCCGCCAGGAGTTGCGGTGCATTTTCCCAGGTTTGCTCCAACACCTGGGGGTCTGCCGAGTGGATACGCGGCAGACGCGGAAAGCGATTTGCTGATTTGGGCATCGATACCAGACCTTTGGCAGATGACACGTCCTTGATGGTCGTACAGACCGGGTTTTACCTCTGTGGCTCAGGGTTGCTTGCGTGGCTGTCGAGCAGTGCCATAAAGGCTTTGGCTGCGTTCGATAATGTTCGCTCGGTGTGCAGAATGTAGCCTAGCTGCCGCGAAAGCTGTACGCCTGGCAAAGCGATAGGCGCAACTTGCTCGTCGAGCATGGTTCGCGGCAGTACGCTCCAGGCCAGGCCGATGGAAACCATCATCTTGATGGTTTCCAGGTAGTTGGTGCTCATGGCGATGTTCGGGGTCAGCCCTTGGGCTTCGAACAGGCGTTGAACAATATGGTGCGTAAAGGTGTTGCCGCCGGGAAATACCGCCGGGTGATGGGCAACGTCGGCCAGACTCACTGCGCCTTTGCATGCCAGTGGGTGCTCAGGGGCGGCGACGAAGTCCAGCAAGTCATCCCACACCGGCACGGCCTTAACCAGCGCGTGGGGCTCGGGGGCGAGGGTAATCACGGCAATTTCGGCGCGGCCATGGAGCACTTCGTCGTAGGCAGCTTCTGAATCCAGAAACTCGATATCAAGTGCGACGGCCGGGTATTGGCGGGTGAAAGCCCGCAAAACCGGGGGCAGCCGGTGCAGACCAATATGGTGGCTGGTTGCCAGGGTCAGGCGACCTGTCACTTCGCCGGTGAGATTGCTCAGCGCGCGGCGAGTATCATCCAGCACGTTGATGATCTGGTAGGCGCGCGGTAACAGCGCGCGACCGGCTTCGGTCAGGTTCACTTCGCGGCCAAGCCGGTCGAACAAGCGTACATCCAGTTGCTGCTCAAGCCCGGCAATACGTTTGCTGATGGCCGGTTGGGTGAGGTGCAGGCGCTCGCCTGCGCCGGAAAAGCTGCCGGATTCAGCCACGGCAATAAAGGCATTAAGGTTGGCGACGTCCACTGCTTTGCATTCCTCTTGGTTATCCAAAGCATAAAAATTATGAATTTGAGTTATTCAATCTACCGTCATAGCATCGTCCGTACAAGCCAAGTGGTTATTGGCATAGAAAGACGCTGATGAGGAACAGTCTGATGGCCGGCAAAACGCTCTACGACAAGCTCTGGGATTCGCATTTGGTCAAACAGCGCGACGATGGTTCGGCGCTGATCTACATCGACCGTCACATCATTCACGAAGTGACGTCGCCGCAAGCCTTCGAAGGCCTGCGCCTGGCCAACCGCAAACCCTGGCGCATCGATGCCAACATCGCCACGCCGGATCACAACGTGCCGACCACCCCTGAGCGCAAGGGCGGTATCGACGCCATTGTCGATCAGGTGTCGCGCTTGCAGGTGCAGACCCTCGATGAAAACTGCGACGAGTACGGCATCACTGAGTTCAAGATGAACGATGTGCGCCAGGGCATCGTCCACGTCATCGGCCCGGAGCAGGGCGCAACCTTGCCGGGCATGACCGTGGTCTGCGGTGACTCGCACACCTCAACCCACGGTGCCTTCGGCGCCCTGGCTCATGGCATCGGTACCTCGGAGGTCGAGCACGTGCTCGCCACACAATGCCTGGTGGCCAAGAAAATGAAAAACATGCTGGTGCGCGTCGAAGGCCAGTTGCCGTTTGGCGTGACCGCCAAGGACATCGTCCTGGCAGTGATCGGCAAGATCGGCACCGCCGGTGGTAACGGCCATGCGATGGAGTTCGCTGGCAGCGCGATTCGCGACCTTTCCGTTGAAGGCCGCATGACCATTTGCAACATGTCGATCGAAGCCGGTGCGCGTGTAGGCCTGGTGGCGACCGATGAAAAGACCATCGCCTACGTCAAGGGTCGTCCGTACGCGCCGAAAGGTGAGCAATGGCAGCAAGCAGTAGAGGCCTGGAAAGACTTGGTGTCTGATGCTGACGCGGTGTTCGACACCGTGGTTGAGTTGGACGCTGCGCAAATCAAGCCGCAGGTCAGTTGGGGTACCTCGCCGGAAATGGTTCTGGCGGTTGACCAGCGCGTTCCGGATCCGGCTGCCGAGGCCGACCTGGTCAAGCGTGGCTCCATCGAACGCGCCTTGAAGTACATGGGCTTGAGCGCTAACCAAGCGATCACCGATATCCAGCTCGACCGCGTGTTCATCGGTTCGTGCACCAACTCGCGGATTGAAGATTTGCGCGCTGCTGCCGAGATCGCCAAAGGCCGCAAGGTGGCTGCGA
This sequence comes from Pseudomonas sp. H9, assembly GCF_004353925.1. GTDB lineage: Bacteria > Pseudomonadota > Gammaproteobacteria > Pseudomonadales > Pseudomonadaceae > Aquipseudomonas. The sequence continues at coordinate 117,469 of NZ_SMOK01000005.1, forward strand.
CCATCAAGCAAGCGATCGTTGTGCCAGGTTCGGGGCTGGTCAAAGCTCAGGCTGAGCAAGAAGGCCTGGACAAGATCTTCCTCGAAGCTGGTTTCGAATGGCGCGAGCCGGGTTGCTCGATGTGCCTGGCGATGAACCCGGATCGCCTGGAGAGTGGCGAGCACTGCGCTTCGACCTCCAACCGTAACTTTGAGGGCCGTCAGGGTGCTGGCGGTCGTACCCACCTGGTGAGCCCGGCGATGGCCGCTGCCGCCGCGGTAACCGGTCGCTTTGTCGATGTTCGTGAGTTGATTCAAGGGAGTGCAGCATGAAAGCCTTTACCCAGCACACTGGCCTCGTAGCGCCTTTGGACCGTGCCAACGTCGATACCGACCAGATCATTCCCAAGCAATTTCTGAAATCGATCAAACGCACCGGTTTTGGTCCGAACCTGTTCGATGAGTGGCGTTACCTGGATGTCGGCCAGCCGTACCAGGACAACAGCAAACGCCCGAAGAACCCGGACTTCGTCCTCAACCATGACCGTTATCAGGGCGCCAGCGTGTTGCTGGCCCGTGAAAACTTTGGTTGTGGCTCCAGCCGTGAGCATGCACCGTGGGCCCTTGAGGAATACGGCTTTCGCAGCATCATCGCGCCGAGCTATGCCGACATTTTCTTTAACAACAGCTTCAAGAACGGTTTACTGCCGATCATCCTCAGCGATGAGGAAGTCGACGAGTTGTTCAAGCAGGTAGAAGCCGACCCAGGCTATCAATTGACAATCGATCTGCAGGCGCAGACCGTGACCCGTCCTGATGGCAAGGTGCTGAGCTTCGAAATCGACGCCTTCCGCAAGCACTGCTTGCTCAATGGCTTGGACGATATCGGCCTGACCTTGCAAGACCGCGACGCCATAGAAGCATTCGAAGGCAAGCACCGGGCAAGCCAGCCCTGGTTGTTCCGCGATGTTTGATTGAAGTCATCGCGGGGCAAGCCCGCTCCCACAGCTTGCCCCGCGATACCGGCGCCAAGTATTTTTCCGGCAGGCCAACACGGCCTGTCGCTTGATTCGAACAAGAGGAACCCATGAGCAAGCAGATTCTGATTCTCCCTGGTGATGGTATTGGCCCGGAAATCATGGCCGAAGCGGTCAAGGTGCTGGAGCTGGCCAACGATAAGTTTCAGCTCGGCTTCAGCCTGACTCACGACGTCATCGGTGGTGCTGCCATCGACAAACACGGCGTGCCACTGGCTGATGAAACCCTGGAGCGTGCACGTCAGGCTGACGCAGTATTGCTGGGTGCTGTGGGTGGGCCGAAGTGGGACAAGATCGAGCGTGACATTCGCCCAGAGCGCGGCCTGCTGAAGATCCGTTCGCAACTGGGCCTGTTCGCCAACCTGCGTCCGGCGATTCTTTACCCACAACTGGCTGATGCTTCCTCGCTCAAGCCGGAGATCGTTGCTGGCCTGGACATCCTCATCGTTCGTGAATTGACTGGCGGCATCTACTTTGGCGCCCCACGGGGTACCCGTGAGCTGGAAGGCGGCGAGCGTCAGGCCTACGACACCCTGCCATACAGCGAAAGCGAAATCCGTCGTATTGCGCGTGTCGGTTTCGACATGGCCCGCGTGCGCGGCAAGAAACTGTGCTCGGTGGACAAAGCCAACGTTCTGGCTTCCAGCCAGCTGTGGCGCGAGATCGTCGAGCAGGTTGCCCAGGACTATCCGGACGTCGAACTCAGCCACATGTACGTCGACAACGCCGCCATGCAGCTGGTACGTGCACCCAAGCAATTCGACGTGATGGTCACTGACAACATGTTTGGTGACATTTTGTCGGATGAAGCTTCCATGCTCACCGGCTCCATTGGCATGCTGCCCTCAGCGTCCCTGGATGCCAACAACAAGGGTATGTACGAGCCATGCCACGGCTCTGCGCCGGACATCGCAGGGCAGGGCATTGCCAACCCGCTGGCAACCATTTTGTCGGTGTCGATGATGTTGCGTTACAGCTTCAACCAACAGGCGGCAGCCGAAGCAATTGAAAAGGCCGTCAGCCTGGTGCTGGATAAGGGGCTGCGTACGGGTGACATCTGGTCAGCCGGTTGCAGCAAGGTAGGTACGCAGGAAATGGGCGACGCAGTAGTCGCAGCGCTGCGGAATCTGTAATCTCTCGGGCCCGCTGCTGTTTTTCCTTGTGAAGCAGCGGCCCACTTTTTAGCAAAGGTGCAGTTGCGATGAAACGTGTAGGTCTGATCGGTTGGCGCGGTATGGTCGGTTCCGTGCTCATGCAGCGGATGCTGGAAGAGCAAGATTTCGATCTTATTGAGCCGGTGTTCTTCACCACCTCTAACGTAGGTGGCCAGGGTCCAGCGGTGGGCAAAGATATTGCTCCACTCAAGGATGCTTACAGCATTGAAGAACTCAAGACCCTCGATGTGATTCTGACCTGTCAGGGTGGCGACTACACCAACGAAGTATTCCCCAAGCTGCGTGAAGCGGGCTGGCAGGGCTACTGGATCGATGCTGCCTCCAGTCTGCGTATGCAAGATGATGCGGTGATCATCCTCGACCCGGTCAACCGCAAGGTGATCGACCAGCAGCTCGATGCCGGTACCAAGAACTACATCGGTGGTAACTGCACCGTCAGCCTGATGCTGATGGGCTTGGGTGGCCTGTTCGAGGCTGGCCTGGTTGAGTGGATGAGCGCTATGACCTATCAGGCGGCATCCGGTGCCGGTGCGCAGAACATGCGTGAACTGATCCGTCAGATGGGTGCCACAAACGCCGCTGTGGCCGATGACCTGGCCAATCCGGCCAGCGCGATCCTCGACATCGACCGCAAGGTCGCCGAAGCCATGCGCAGCGAAGCCTACCCAACCGAGAACTTCGGTGTGCCGCTGGCTGGTAGCCTGATTCCATGGATCGACAAGGAACTGCCGAACGGCCAGAGCCGTGAAGAGTGGAAGGCCCAGGCCGAAACCAACAAAATCCTCGGTCGCTTCAAGAACCCGATCCCGGTTGACGGCATCTGCGTGCGCATCGGCGCCATGCGTTGCCACAGCCAGGCGCTGACCATCAAGCTGAACAAAGATGTACCCATCGCCGATATCGAAGGCATGATCAGCCAGCACAACCCATGGGTGAAACTGGTACCGAACCAGCGCGAGATCAGCATGCAGGAGCTGAGCCCGACCAACGTCACCGGTACCCTGAACATTCCGGTGGGTCGTCTGCGCAAGCTGAACATGGGTTCGCAGTACCTGGGCGCCTTTACCGTGGGCGACCAACTGCTGTGGGGCGCGGCTGAGCCGCTGCGCCGCATGCTGCGGATTCTGCTGGAGCGTTGATCTGACGCTTGCTACATCCAAGCCCGTGCTGGAAACAGCACGGGCTTTTTTGTGGGACTTTGATTGACTTGACCCACCCCGGTGGGAGCAGGCTTGCCCCGCGATTGCGGTGTGCCAGTGAGGTTGTATCGCGGGGCAAGCCCGCTCCCACAGAGTCTGTGTAATCTTGGTCGCGATTGTGGTGTAAAGTGCCGCTCCCGCCGTTGCCGCAGAGATTTTCCCCATGAGTCAGCCTATTGATATTGCCGTGATCGGCGCCACCGGTACTGTCGGTGAAACCCTTGTGCAGATTCTTGAAGAGCTGGATTTTCCAGTGGGTACGCTGCATCTGCTGGCCAGTAATGAGTCGGCTGGCAGCGGAGTAATGTTCCGCAGCAAAAGCCTGCGTGTACGTGAGGTCGACAACTTCGACTTCAGTTCCGTCAAATTAGCTTTTTTCGCGGCCGGCCCAGCCGTCACCCGTAGTTTTGCACCCCGTGCCCAAGCGGCCGGATGTGCGGTGATCGATCTGGCGGGCGGCTTGTCTGCCGAGCAGGCACCAGCGCTGGTGCCCGAAGCCAACGCTGAGCGCCTGCAAAGCTTGAGCAAACCGCTGCAAGTGAGCAGCCCGAGCGCTGCGGCCGTGGCGCTGGCCGTTGCACTAGCACCGCTCAAAGGTCTGCTCGACATTGAACGCATCAATGTCACGGCCTGTCTGGCGGTTTCAGCACAAGGCCGTGAGGCGGTCAACGAGCTGGCTCGCCAGACTGCCGAGCTGCTCAACGCGCGCCCGCTGGAGCCGCGTTTCTTTGATCGGCAGATGGCTTTCAACCTGCTCGCTCAGGTGGGCAGCAATGATGCCGAAGGGCATGGTGCGCTGGAGCGCCGTCTGGTCGGCGAGTTACGCGAAGTGCTCGACGCGCCGACGCTGAAGATTTCCGTCACCTGTATTCAAGTCCCGGTGTTTTTCGGCGATAGCTACAGTGTATCGGTGCAAAGTCGTGAACCGATCGACCTGGCTGCAGTCAATGCTGCGCTGGAAACCGCTCCGAGCATCGAGTTGGTCGAGGCGGATGATTATCCGACACCGGTCGGTGACGCAGTCGGGCAGGACGTGGTCTATGTTGGACGGGTGCGCGGTGGAATCGACGAGGCCGAGCAGCTGAACCTCTGGCTGACCACCGACAACGTGCGCAAGGGCGCGGCTTTGAACGCCGTGCAACTGGCGCAATTGTTGATAAAACATGTGGTGTAAAAGATACTTGCAGCTAATTTTTACCGAGATATTGCTCGCTTGCCGGGGGCGGTTCTTTCAAAGGATGAGGTCATGCTTCGAATTCGCAAACTGGTCTTAGCAATAGCCGCGGCGTCGGCGCTGTCGTCCGGTATGGCGCATGCTCTTGGCTTGGGCGAGCTGACTCTCAAGTCGGCACAAAACCAGCCGCTGGATGCTGAAATCGAGCTGCTCGATGTGCGCGATCTCACCGCTGCGGAAATGGCCCCGAGCCTGGCGCCGCCTGAAGAATTTGCCAAGGCGGGGATCGAGCGCCCGTCGTATCTCAATGACTTGACCTTCACCCCGGTGATCAATCCCAACGGCAAGAGCGTGTTGCGCGTGACTTCCAGCCAGGCGTTGCCGGCACCGATGGTCAAATTCCTGGTTCAGGTCATGTGGCCAAGCGGGCGCCTGCTGCGTGATTACAGTGTGCTGGTCAATGAGGCCGCATTGCCGGGTGCCAAGCCTGAGTCGGCGATCAGTCCGGCGGTCAGTGCACCGGCCAGCTACACCACGGTACGCCGCGACACCCTGTGGGAGATCGCCTCGCGGTCACGCCAGGGCGGTTCGGTGCAGCAGGCCATGTTGGCCATTCAGGCCTTGAACCCCGATGCCTTCATCAACGGCAATATCAACCTGCTGAAAACCGGGCAGGTGTTACGTCTGCCTGATCAACAGCAGGTCATGAGCATTCCTCAGCGCGAAGCAGTTGCTGAAGTGGCCGAGCAATATGCGGCCTGGCGCGAAGGTCGACGCCTGGGCCCGCGTGCTCGTCAGCTGGACGCCACTCGCCGCACCGACGCCGAGGCGGCGCCGGCACGGATTGCCAATCAAGATAACCTGCGCCTTGTCGCACCGAGCAGCAAAGCAGCTGCCGGAAGCGCCAAGGCGGTCAGCGATAAACTCGCCGTGGCTCAGGAAAGCCTGGATACCACCCGACGTGATAACGCTGAGCTGAAAAGCCGCATGACCGATCTGCAGAGCCAGCTGGACAAGCTGGAGCGCTTGATCGCGTTGAAAAATGATCAGCTTGCCAAGCTTGAGGCCCAGGGTGCTGCCGGGCCAGACGCTGCGGCACCCGCGTCTGAGCCACCGGCGATTTCCGCCGAGTTGCAATCGGCACCGGTGGAGCCAAGCGCTACTCCAGCTCCGGCAGCGGTCGATACAGCACCGCTGGACGCCGCGCCACCTGCAGTTGAAGAGGCGGCACCTGGCGATTCCGGCAAGCTGCTCGATGACCTGATGGGCAACCCCGTGCTGTTGGCACTGATCGGTGCGTCGGCCTTGTTGGTGCTCTTGTTGCTGCTGTTGTTGCTGGCACGCAAGCGCAAGGCTGATCAGGAAGCGGAGAAACACCTGCGCATGGCGCGTGCCCTGGCCGAAGAAGGGGAGCGTGGTCCGGATCTGGACCTGCCGCCAAGCAGCTTCGACGGTCTGGAAGTATCCGCACCAAGCGTGACCCTGGCGCCGGCGGTGGTCGCCGCTTCTGCCGCTGCTGCCAGCGCTGCCGTGGAAAACGCTCAGGCCGCGCAAAAGCCTGCTGAGCCGGCACCTGCCAAGCCGCAACCAATGGCTGCGCCGTTGGTGGCGCCAGCTGCCGATGCAGCACCAGCACCGAGCGGTGATGCACTGCTTGATGAGGTGGAGCTGAGCATCGCCCGTGGCCGCCTTAACCACGCTGCCGAATTGCTGGAGCCTGCCGTGGCGGCTGCGCCGGGGCGTAGTGACCTGCGTTTGAAGTTGATGGAGGTCTATGCGCGCCAAGGGGACCGAGACGCGTTTGTCGGCCACGAACGACAGTTGATTGCGACCGGCAAGAACCACGCTGATGTTGAAGCTCTGAAAAGCCGTTTCCCGGCGATGGTGGCACTGGCTGCTGCGGGCGGTATCGGCGCAGCAGCCCTGGCTGCTGAGCTCGATGCACAGTATGTACAGGCATTGTTGCAGGACGCGCCGGCAGCCGAGCCGGAGCCAGCGCCAGAACCGACACCTGAACCAGAGCTGACGCCAGAGCCGGTTTTGGAGGCACCAGCAGAACCCGAACCACTCGCCAAGCTGGAGCCTGTGGTCGAGGACGATCTGGACAGCGCCTTCGACCTCAGCCTGGAAGATGACCTGCAGGGGCTGGATCTGAATGAGCCATTGCAACTCGGTGAGTCTGCGCCGGAAATTCAGGTCGAGGCTGCCCCTGAGCCCGAACCTGAGGTTTCGGTCACTGAACTGGAGCTCGACGCACCTCAGGCGCCATTGGATGAGCCTGCACCGGTCACGCTCGACGACTTGTCTGATTTCGACCTGGATGTTGCCAGTGATCAAACCGCCGAGTTGCCAACACTCGAACCGGTGGATATCGCTGCCGAACTGGCTGCTTTCGATGAGACGATGCCGGAATTCGACCCGTTGAGCGAACTGGACTTGCCTGAAGACTTCGACCTGTCGTTGTCGCTTGAAGACGATTCCGATGCGGCCAAGAGCTTCGCCTCCGAGCTGGATGACGTCAATGCCGAGCTCGACAAGTTGTCGCAAAGCCTGGAGCAGCCTTCGATCGAGCCACATTTCACAGCCGAAGATGCTATGCGCGACGATTTGGGCGACGACCTGGAGTTTGACTACCTGGGCGGTGCTGACGAATCGGCGACCAAGCTTGACCTGGCTCGTGCCTACATCGACATGGGCGACCACGACGGTGCCCGCGACATTCTCGATGAAGTGCGCAAAGAGGGCAGTGATGCCCAGAAGCAGGAAGCTGAAGAGATGCTTTCGCGACTGGTCTGAAGCCTGCCCCAGTACGTCCAACGGCAGCCCTGGTGGCTGCCGTTGTCGTTATAATTCCCGCCATCTGCTTAATCTACAGGCTGTATTTTCTTGGAAATCATTGATAACACGGCGGCCGAGTCGGCAGCCGACGGCTTCTTCCGCATCGCCTTGGGCGTCGAATACAAAGGTTCGCGTTACCGTGGTTGGCAGCGTCAGGCCGATGGCGTGTTGAGTGTTCAGCAAACCCTCGAAGAGGCGCTGTCCAAAGTCGCCGATTCACCGGTGTCGCTACTGTGCGCCGGGCGTACTGACGCCGGGGTGCATGCGTGCGGTCAAGTGGTGCATTTCGACACCCAGGCAGTGCGCAGCATGAAAGCCTGGACCATGGGCGCCAATATCAATCTGCCGCACGACATCAGCGTCGCTTGGGCCAAAGAGATGCCGGCGCATTTTCATGCCCGCTTCAAGGCCATTGCCCGGCGTTATCGCTACGTGATCTACAACGACCAGATCCGTCCTGCGCATCTGGGCCAGGAAGTGACCTGGAATCATCGCCCGCTGGATGTCGAGCGCATGGCCCTGGCCGCCGAGTACCTGGTCGGTACTCATGACTTCAGCGCCTTTCGCGCGGGTCAATGCCAGGCCAAATCACCGATCAAGAACATTCATCATCTGCGCGTCACCCGTCACGGCAAGATGATCGTACTGGATATCCGCGCCAGTGCCTTCCTGCACCATATGGTGCGCAACATTGCCGGGGTATTGATGACCATTGGCGCAGGCGAGCGCCCGGTAGAGTGGGCCAGGGAAGTGCTGGAAAGCCGTGAGCGGCGCACTGGCGGCGTCACTGCCCATCCTTTCGGCCTGTACCTGGTGCAGGTGGAGTACCACGACGAGTTCGCCTTGCCTGAGCGTTATATCGGCCCGCACTTTCTCACCGGTTACGAGTCGCTGGCGGCTGACGGCCCAGACGTCATTTGCTAACATCCGAAACTTTCCGGATCAGCCGAGGTTCACGCTTCATGAGCGCCGTTCGCAGCAAAATCTGTGGTATTACCCGCATTGAAGACGCGCTGGCGGCGGCTGAGGCGGGCGCCGACGCCATTGGCCTGGTGTTCTATGCCAAGAGCCCGCGGGCGGTTGATGTGCAGCAGGCGCGGGCAATCATTGGTGCGTTGCCGCCGTTTGTGACTACGGTAGGGTTGTTCGTCAATGCCAGTCGCTGCGAGCTCACTGAGATCCTTGAAGCGGTACCGTTGGACCTGCTGCAATTCCACGGCGATGAAACCCCGGCTGATTGTGCCGGTCATAACAGGCCGTGGATCAAGGCATTGCGGGTGCGTCCTGGTGATGATCTGGAGGCCGCTTGCAAACTGTACAGCGGGGCCAGCGGAATTCTCCTGGATACCTATGTGGCCGGCGTGCCAGGTGGTACCGGTGAGGCTTTCGACTGGTCACTGGTGCCCGAAAAGCTGAGCAAACCGATCATTCTGGCGGGGGGGCTGTCTGCGGATAACGTGGCAGCGGCGATTGCTCAGGTGCGGCCATATGCCGTAGACGTCAGCGGCGGTGTTGAGCAAGCCAAGGGTATCAAGGATGCCGCGCGGATCGAAGCCTTTATCCAAGCGGTCAAGCTCGCGTGAGACCGTCTGTGGTTGTCGATGTGACGGCTGGCCGCGCGCCATCGTCCATAGCTTTCGCAGCCCGTTGCTGCCGGATCGCGCCTGTGGGCCGGTCGAAATTACCGGGTGACGCCCTGGGCGTTGCCTGTACAGGTTGACGATGGAGCGGTATCGGGGCACCTCGCAGTACGTGGGGCGCCGGAGCCGGTCCATCATCGCGACATACATGAATTGAGCTCAAGGGCATACGTGCGAACCTGGCAGCCAAAGCCTGCCGGTCGCCGTTACTGGAGAAAGAAAGCATGAGCAACTGGTTAGTAGACAAACTGATCCCTTCGATCATGCGTTCCGAGGTGAAGAAGAGTTCGGTACCTGAAGGGCTGTGGCACAAGTGCCCGTCCTGCGAAGCCGTACTGTATCGTCCGGAGCTGGAAAAGACCCTGGATGTCTGCCCTAAGTGCAACCATCACATGCGTATCGGTGCGCGTGCGCGCATCGACATGTTCCTCGATGCTGACGGCCGTGCCGAACTGGGCGCTGACCTGGAACCGGTCGATCGCCTGAAGTTCCGTGATGGCAAGAAGTACAAGGACCGCCTGGCCGGCGCGCAGAAGCAGACCGGCGAAAAAGACGCCCTGGTTTCCATGAGCGGTACCCTGTTGGGCATGCCGATCGTGGTCAGTGCCTTCGAATTCTCGTTCATGGGTGGTTCGATGGGAGCCATCGTTGGTGAGCGCTTCGTTCGTGCTGCCAACTATGCCCTGGAAAACCGTTGCCCAATGGTCTGCTTCTCGGCCTCCGGCGGCGCCCGTATGCAGGAAGCGCTGATTTCGCTGATGCAGATGGCCAAGACCTCGGCGGTGCTGGCGCGTCTGCGCGAAGAAGGCATCCCGTTCATTTCGGTGCTGACCGACCCGGTCTACGGCGGTGTTTCGGCGAGTCTGGCGATGCTGGGCGACGTTATCGTCGGTGAGCCAAAGGCCTTGATCGGCTTCGCCGGTCCACGCGTGATCGAGCAGACCGTGCGTGAAAAACTGCCGGAAGGCTTCCAGCGCAGCGAGTTCCTCCTTGAGCACGGCGCGATCGACTTGATCATCCCGCGTCAGGAGTTGCGTCAACGCCTGGGCAGCCTGCTGGCACAAATGATGGGCCTGCCGACGCCGAAGTTCGTCGCCCCTGTCGTTGAGCCGATCGTCGTTCCGCCGGCGCCTGCTACCGTATGACCCAACGTACCCTTGGCGACTGGCTCGCCTATCTCGAGCAGTTGCATCCCTCGGCCATCGACATGGGCTTGGCGCGTTCGCAACAGGTTGCGGCCAGGCTCGGGCTGGACAAGCCAGCGCCACGGGTAATTACCGTGACTGGCACCAATGGCAAAGGCTCTACCTGCGCCTTTGTGGCTGCGCTGCTGCGTGCCCAGGGGCTCAAAGTCGGGGTCTACAGCTCGCCGCACCTGCTGCGTTACAACGAACGGGTGCAAATCAACGGCAAAGAGGCCGACGACCAGCAGTTGTGCGAGGCGTTTGCCGCTGTTGAAGCTGCCCGTGGCGACATTTCCCTGACGTACTTCGAGGCCGGTACCCTGGCCGCCTTCTGGCTGTTCAAGCGCTCGGCGCTGGATGCCGTAGTGCTTGAGGTCGGCTTGGGTGGGCGCCTGGATACGGTCAATATCGTCGATGCCGATATGGCGCTGGTGACCAGTATCGGCGTAGATCACGCCGACTATCTGGGTGATACCCGTGAATCGGTAGCCTTCGAAAAAGCCGGGATCTTTCGTCAGGGCAAACCGGCGTTGTGCGGTGACCTGAATCCGCCGCAACCGCTGCTGGACAAGGCGCGAGAGCTGAACTGCCCATTCCTGCTGCGCGGCCGAGATTTCGACCTGGCCAGCACTGAGCAATTCTGGCAGTGGCGGGGCGTGGACAGCCGTGGCCAGCAGGTCGAGCTGCATAACCTGCCGCTGCTCGATTTGCCGATGGAAAACGCCGCCCTGGCGCTACAGGCCTACCTGTTGATGGATTTGCCGTGGGACGCCGAGCAGATTGCTGGCGTCTTGCGCAGCACGCGTATGGTCGGTCGCCTGGATCGTCGGACGTTTCGCTGGCAGGGCAAGGCGTTGACTATCCTCATGGATGTCGGCCACAACCCGCACGCTGCCGAGTATCTGGCGCAGCGCTTGGCTGCTCGGCCGGTAGCGGGCAGGCGTCTGGCCGTGTTTGGCCTGTTGGCTGATAAAGACCTGGCAGGGGTCGTACAGCCGTTGTTGGGTGCCGTCCAAGGCTGGGCGGTTGCACCGCTGGATACGGCGCGCAGTCGCCCTGCAGGTGAACTTGAGGTAGCCCTGGCTAACCTCGGCGCTGCCGTGACGTCTTATGCCAGTGTCGCTGAGGCCCTGGATGGGCAATGTGCGCTGGCAACGGCGGATGATGAAATCCTGCTGTTCGGATCGTTTTTCTGTGTCGGCGAAGCCCTGCAGTGGCTGGATCGGCAAGCCATGGAGGAAAGGGCAAATGGCATTGCTGGATAAAGTGGTCAAGCAACGCATGGTCGGGGCGCTGGTGCTGGTGGCGCTGGCCGTGATCTTCTTGCCAATGCTGTTTTCGCGTGAAGACGAGATGCGTCAGGTGCGCGTCGAGGCTCCCGAAGCCCCGGCTGCGCCAGTGATGCCGCAAGTGCAGGTTGAGCCTGTAGCGGTGCCTGAGCCACAGGTATTGCCGGAGGAAAATCCGGTGATCGTCGATGAATCCACGGCCCCGGTCCAGGCGCCGAGTACGCCGATCGCCCCCGCACCTGCTGCGCTGCCGGTTCCTGTGCCATCCCCGACACCTGCACCTACGGTTGCAGCCAAGCCTGTCACGCCGCCTCCAGCAGCCAAGCCAGAGGCTAAACCAGAGGTCAAGCCTGCACCTGCGGTGGCCAGTGCAGCTAAACCAGCGGCGGGTAAGATCGATGCCAATGGCCTGCCGGTCAGCTGGTCGGTGCAATTGGCCAGTCTGTCCAACCGGGCTGGTGCCGAGAATCTGCAGAAAACCCTGCGCAGTCAGGGCTACAACGCCTATATCCGCTCCGCCGGGGGGATGAATCGGGTGTATGTCGGGCCGTTGATCGAGCGGGCCGAAGCCGAGCGCCTTCGTGATGTGATCAGCCGCCAGCAGAAGCTGAACGGCATTATCGTGCGCTTCCAGCCCGAGCGCAGTTGAGGGATCGTCGCCCGGCCAGCGTCGGGCGACAAATCACTGCTTACCGACAGCCCGATGCTCTGGTAAAATGCGCCGCCTTATCCGTTTGCAGGCAACACTGTGGCATTTACCTGGGTCGACTGGGCGATTTTCGCAATCGTCGCCGTTTCTTCGCTGATCAGTCTCAAGCGCGGCTTTGTCAAAGAGGCCTTGTCGCTGCTTACCTGGATCATTGCCGGTGCGGTGGCCTGGATGTTCGGTGGTTCGCTGTCGCAGTACCTGGAGTCCTATATCCAGACGCCTTCGGCCCGGGTCATCGCGGGATGCGCCATTCTTTTCGTCGCCACCCTGCTGGTGGGGGCCATGATCAACTTTCTCATCGGCGAGCTGATTCGCGTGACCGGGCTTTCCGGGACCGACCGCTTCCTGGGCATGGCCTTCGGTGCCGCGCGCGGGGCCTTGCTGGTGGTAGTGGCTGTCGGGCTGCTGAGCCTGGGGCCGGTACAACAAGATCAGTGGTGGCAGGAATCGCGCCTGATACCACAATTTCTATTGGTGGCTGATTGGTCGAAAAACCTCATTCTGGGGTTCACCAGTCAGTGGCTAGCCAGCGGAATCAGCGCACCGGCTGATCTCCCGTTCAAGGATCAGCTTCTGGGGCCAAAAACGCCTTGAAAGCTGCTCAGTCCAGTTTCATTAAGTAGGGGTTGCGTCGCATGTGTGGCATCGTCGGTATCGTCGGTAAGTCGAACGTCAATCAGGCGCTGTATGACGCGCTAACCGTCCTCCAGCACCGCGGCCAGGACGCTGCCGGTATTGTGACCAGCCATGATGGCCGGTTATTCCTGCGCAAGGACAACGGCCTGGTGCGTGATGTGTTCCAGCAGCGCCATATGCAGCGCCTGGTAGGGCACATGGGCATTGGCCATGTGCGTTACCCGACTGCGGGCAGCTCGACCTCGGCCGAGGCTCAGCCGTTCTACGTCAACTCGCCGTATGGCATTACCTTGGCTCACAACGGCAACCTGACCAACGTTGAGCAGTTGGCCAAGGAGATCTACGAGTCCGACCTGCGCCACGTCAACACCAGCTCCGACTCCGAAGTGCTGCTGAACGTCTTCGCTCACGAGCTGGCCGTACGCGGCAAGCTGCAACCTACCGAAGAAGACGTGTTCGCTGCAGTCACCGATGTGCACAACCGTTGCGTCGGTGGCTACGCGGTCGTGGCCATGATCACCGGCTACGGCATCGTCGGTTTCCGCGACCCGCACGGCATCCGCCCGATCGTGTTCGGCCAGCGTCACACCGACGAAGGCGTCGAGTACATGATCGCCTCCGAAAGCGTTTCCCTGGACGTGCTCGGTTTCACCCTGATCCGCGACCTGGCACCGGGTGAAGCGGTGTACATCACCGAAGAAGGCAAGCTGCATACCCGTCAGTGCGCGACCAACCCGCAACTGTCGCCGTGCATCTTCGAGCACGTTTACCTGGCGCGTCCTGACTCGATCATCGACGGCGTTTCGGTGTACAAGGCGCGTCTGCGCATGGGCGAGAAACTGGCTGAGAAGATCCAGCGCGAGCGTCCGGATCACGACATTGACGTGGTTATCCCGATTCCTGACACCAGCCGCACCGCGGCGCTGGAACTGGCCAACCACCTGGGCGTCAAGTTCCGTGAAGGCTTCGTCAAGAACCGTTACATCGGCCGTACCTTCATCATGCCCGGCCAGGCGGCTCGCAAGAAGTCGGTGCGCCAGAAGCTCAACGCCATCGAGCTGGAATTCCGTGGCAAGAACGTGATGCTGGTCGATGACTCCATCGTCCGTGGCACCACCTGCAAGCAGATCATCCAAATGGCCCGCGAAGCTGGGGCCAAGAACGTCTACTTCTGCTCCGCGGCCCCGGCGGTGCGCTTCCCTAACGTCTACGGCATCGACATGCCGAGCGCTCATGAACTGATCGCCCACAACCGCAGCACCGAAGATGTCGCCGAGCTGATCGGCGCCGACTGGCTGGTCTATCAGGACCTGCCGGACCTGATCGAGGCTGTTGGTGGCGGCAAGATCAAGATCGAGCAATTCGACTGCGCAGTGTTCGACGGCAACTACGTGACCGGTGACATCGACGAGGCCTACCTGAACAAGATCGAGCAGGCGCGTAACGACGCCTCCAAGGTCAAGAATCAGGCGGTCAGCGCGATTATCGACCTCTACAACAATTGATTTAGGAGCAGCGGCATGACACAGGAATGGGATGCCGGGCGCCTGGACAGCGACCTCGACGGGGTCGCTTTCGATACGCTGGCGGTACGCGCCGGCCAACACCGCACGCCGGAAGGTGAGCACAGCGATCCGCTGTTCTTCACCTCCAGCTATGTGTTCCGTACAGCGGCTGATGCCGCTGCACGGTTCGCCGGTGAAGTTCCAGGCAACGTCTATTCGCGTTACACCAACCCGACCGTACGTGCTTTCGAAGAGCGCATCGCCGCCCTGGAAGGCGCTGAGCAGGCCGTGGCGACGTCCACGGGTATGTCGGCAATTCTGTCCACCGTGATGGCCCTGTGCAGCGCTGGCGACCATGTCCTGGTCTCCCAGAGCGTGTTTGGCTCGACCATCAGCTTGTTCGAGAAGTACTTCAAGCGCTTCGGTGTGCAGGTCGACTACGTGCCCCTGGCTGATTTGGCCGGCTGGCAGCAGGCGATCAAGGTCAACACCAAGCTGCTGTTCGTCGAGTCGCCGTCCAACCCGCTGGCTGAATTGGTGGACATTGCGGCGCTGGCCGAGATTGCCCACGCCAAGGGCGCCCAGTTGGTGGTCGACAACTGCTTCAGCACCCCGGCCCTGCAGCAACCGCTGAAGCTGGGTGCCGATATCGTTGTGCACTCCGCCACCAAGTTCATTGACGGTCAAGGCCGTTGCATGGGCGGGGTGGTTGCCGGGCGCAGCGAGCAAATGAAAGAGGTGGTGGGCTTCTTGCGCACTGCCGGGCCGTCGCTGAGCCCCTTCAACGCCTGGATCTTCCTTAAAGGTCTGGAGACGCTCAACTTGCGTATGCGCGCCCATTGCGCCAATGCGCAGGCCCTGGCTGAGTGGCTGGAGCAGCAAGAGGGCATCGAGAAGGTGCATTACGCGGGGCTGCCGAGCCACCCGCAGCACGCCTTGGCGAAAAGCCAGATGAGCGGCTTCGGTGCTGTGGTGAGCTTTGAGGTCAAGGGCGGTAAAGAGGGCGCCTGGCGCTTCATCGATGCCACGCGCCTGATCTCGATCACCGCCAACCTGGGCGACAGCAAAACCACCATCACTCATCCGGGCACCACCTCGCACGGCCGTCTGTCGCCGCAAGAGCGTGAGGCTGCCGGTATTCGCGACAGCCTCATCCGGGTGGCAGTAGGCCTGGAAGACGTCGCTGACCTCAAGGCCGACCTGGCCCGCGGCCTGGCGGCGCTGTGATCGACTGGTCGGTGGGCGACAACAGCCATAATGGCCGCGTCGCCCTGGTGACCGGTGCAGCCCGCGGGATCGGCCTGGGCATAGCTGGCTGGCTGATCGCCGAGGGCTGGCAAGTGGTGCTCACCGATCTGGACCGCGCGCGCGGCGCCAAGGCGGCCAAAGTGCTGGGTGACAATGCCTGGTTCATCGCCATGGACGTTGCCGATGAAGCTCAGGTCAAGACCGGAGTGGCCGAAGTGCTGGGGCAATTCGGTCGCCTCGATGCGCTGGTGTGCAATGCTGCTGTGGCTGATCCGCACAACTCGACCCTTGAGTCCTTGAGCCTTGCCCATTGGAACCGGGTGCTGGCGGTCAACCTCAGTGGGCCGATGTTGCTGGCCAAGCACTGTGCGCCGTATCTGCGCGCCCACGGTGGCGCCATCGTCAACCTGGCGTCTACCCGTGCGACCCAATCAGAACCCGACTCAGAGGCCTATGCAGCCAGCAAGGGCGGCCTGTTGGCCCTGACCCATGCTTTGGCGGTGAGCCTTGGGCCGGAGATTCGCGTCAATGCGGTGAGCCCGGGCTGGATCGATGCACGGGACCCGTCGCAGCGCCGTGCCGAGCCACTGAGTGAAGCCGACCATGCCCAGCATCCAGCGGGCAGGGTAGGGACCGTGGAAGACGTAGCGTCCATGGTTGCCTGGCTGCTGTCGCGCAATGCCGGCTTTGTCACCGGGCAGGAGTTCGTGGTCGACGGCGGCATGACCAAGAAGATGATTTATCGGTAGCTTCAAGTTGTAAGCTGCAAGCTTCAAGTGGTTCGCGGTGTGCTTTGGATTTTGCTTTTACTTGCCGCTTGAAGCTCATCCCTTGCAGCTGTTTTTTTCACTCCCGTGAAAAAAACTTCAACAGGGGTATTGACTTAGGTTCGATACCTGCGTAAATTTCGCCACCTCAGCGAAGCACACGGGTGATTAGCTCAGCCGGGAGAGCATCTGCCTTACAAGCAGAGGGTCGGCGGTTCGATCCCGTCATCACCCACCACTTCCTGAGATGTTCCTGGTTCGACACTTTCGCAAGAAGGCGTTACCTGAGAGGAACCGGACGAGAGTCCACACTGCGCGGCGGTAGTTCAGTCGGTTAGAATACCGGCCTGTCACGCCGGGGGTCGCGGGTTCGAGTCCCGTCCGCCGCGCCATTTTTCTCCAGATCGGTTTATGACCGGTTTGAGGTCAGAAGGTAGAAAAGCCTTCAGGCCAGATCCCAGTTTCAAGCAAGCGAAAGCTTGTACGATACGCAGCGGTAGTTCAGTCGGTTAGAATACCGGCCTGTCACGCCGGGGGTCGCGGGTTCGAGTCCCGTCCGCTGCGCCATCTTCGCCTCGAGGCCCTTGAACTCCTCGAAGCTTCAAAAAGAGCGATCTAAGGTTCGCTTTTTTTGTGCCTGAGATAAGCGGTTGTTTCGCGATCCAGGCTTGCACGACACGCAGCGGTAGTTCAGTCGGTTAGAATACCGGCCTGTCACGCCGGGGGTCGCGGGTTCGAGTCCCGTCCGCTGCGCCATATTGATGTAACAAAGAAAGCGACCTACGGGTCGCTTTTTTTGTGCCTGTAGGAGCGGGCTTGCCCCGCGATGCCCCGCGATGCCCTGTGACTGGCACACCGCTATCGCGGGGCAAGCCCGCTCCTACCGGGGAATTTGCCTGGCTGCGGTTTCGGTGAGCCGCCGATGTGGTGCACAATAGGCCCTGATCGTTTTACTCAGGATTAGCAATGTCAAAGTCTACCGTCTTCAGTGCGCTGGGGCTGGCCCTGGTGCTGGCGGGTGTTGCTGGCTGTTCTTCGAAGAAAGCTGCCATTTACGAACACGAGAATTTCGACGACTCGGGTACTTATTCGCGCAGTTTCCCGGTCAGCGAAGCCGGTAGCTGTGAAGCCGCGCGGCGGGCGTTGCTGAGCCAGGGCTATATCATCACCAGCAGCGATGCCGGGCAGGTGGTTGGTAACAAGAGCTTTCAGCAAACCGGTGAATCGCATCTGCAAATCAGCTTCAACGTGGTCTGTGCCCGCGACAGCGGCGACGAGCTGCGCTCGACCATGTTCGCCAACGCCCTGCAAGACCGCTATGCGCTGAAAAAATCCAACACGTCGGCCAGTGTCGGGGTAGGGGTGCTGGGCTCGTTGTCGATGCCGATCGGCTCCACTGACGACTCCATGGTCAAGGTCGCCAGTGAAACCGTTACCTCGGCCAAGTTCTACGAGCGCTATTTCGCGCTGGTCGAGAGCTTCCTGCCGAAAGAGCAGAAAAAGAAACTGTCGTTGAAAAAGCCGCAAGAGCAACCTGCGCCAGCGCTGGGTGTGCCTGAAAGCGCCACGGAGCCGGCACCTGCGGCTCTGGCACCGGTTGAGCCGCCAGCATCTGCAGCGGCGCCAGCCATCGTTGAGCCGACGCCTGCACCGGCAACCCAGTCGGTACCCGTCGTTGAAGCACCTGCGTCCCCTGTGGTCGACGACAGTGCCGGTTCCAAGCCTGTGGCCCCACCTGCCGAACCAGCGCCTGTCAGTGCCGAGCAGCCTGCGCCTGTAGCGTCTGAGCCAGTTTCGAGCACTGCACCGGTAACGCCCGCCAGTAGCCCTGAACAGGCCCCCGCGCAGTAAGGGCGGGTAATTTTTCCATAAGCTGCTACGTTGTTTTGATAAGCGTCATTGTCATTTTTCTGTCATCACGGCACTTTAGGCTCGATGACGAATCTATGAACTGAATGAGAAACGACGGAGCAGACGATGGACGATTATCAAGAAGAACTTCTCGAATACAGCGCCTTTGAACTCGACCCGCTCGAGCCCGCCGAAGACGCCACCGAACTGTAGGTTCAGCCGGTACGTCGCTGACTGCGGCGAAACTCTCCCGGAGTCATGCTGTTCCAGCGCTTGAACGCGCGCTGGAATGCTTCGGCTGAAGCAAACCCCAACAAGTAAGCGATTTCGCCAAAGGCCAGTTCCGTGTCACGGATGTAGGTCATGGCCAGATCGTGTCGTGTGTCATTGAGGATGGCGCGAAACTGCGTGCCTTCCTCAGCCAGCTTGCGCCGTAACGTCCAGGTGGGTAGTTGCAGGTGGCGCGCCACTTCTTCCAGATCCGGTTCACGTCCGCCGTTGAGCAATGGCCCGAGCAAATGGGCGATGCGTTCACTCAGGCTACGGATGCGTGTGCGTTGCTCAAGTTCCGCTTCACACAGGTTCAGCAGGTGCTGCCAGGTGCTGGGGCAATGGGCCGGATTGCGCAAAGCGAGGCTGGCCCGGTTCAGGCGCAGTTGGTTGGTCTGGGCGCCAAATTGCACTGGGTTATTGCACAGCGCTTGATAAGCAGCAGCGTACGCCGGTGCTTCAAATTCGATCTCCAGCCGTTCGGCGATGATGTTTACCCCCGCCAACTCGGATAACTGCGCCAGCCAGCCCGACAGCAGCGAGTCCACGACAAAACGGTTGTAAGCGTTGTAAGGGCTGATGGAGTAAAAGCGCAGCCAGGCGCCGCTGTTGTCTTCATGAAAGCTTGAGCGGCCACGATAGTTGGCCGCATACAGCGGCTCGAAGCGCAGCAAAGTGCGTGCTGCTTCACCAATGCTTGGGGCCTGGGCCGCTGTGACGCCGGCCAAACCGGCATGGCTGAGGCGGTTCAGGCTGCCCATGTGCAGGCCCAGCGCCGGATCGCCGGTCAGTTCGATGGCCGCATGGCCCAGGTGCATGTAGCGCGGAATAGACAAGCGTGCACCCGCTTCGGCCAGGCGCGCGTTGTCCAGGCCGTAGCGCTGCAACAACGCTGTGGGGTCGATGCCGCGCTGGTGCAGGGTTTCACTCAGGCTTTGGATAAAACCGACTGAGAGGTCTCCCAGGCGCATTCGTGGGCGGTTCATGATCCCACCTACAGCCACAGGTTCAGCAGGCGTGCACCGGAGCTGCTGTTGCCGTTCAGGGTAAGACCGGCGCGGTTGGCAAAACCGTGGCCGTCGGCAACTACATCCCAGAAACGTCCGCGCTGGAACACGCTCATGCTGATCATGTCCGACGGGTTGGCGTTCAAGGTCAGCTGTTGCCAGGCGAGTGCCTCGCTGACTTCACCGGGCTTGAACGCCAGTCTGGTCGCCAACGGCTGATGGCGGTTGCCACGCCAGGGGCCGTTCCAGCTGTCTTTACCGCCCAGGAAGGCGGGGTTGGCGATGAGCTGAGCCGATTGGTTGGCCAACTGCTGCTGATTGCTCGGGTACCAGCTGTCGCTACCGATCAGTACGCCCAGGCGCCCGGCCGGGGTTTGCACGACGTGTGGGGGCTGATCGGTACCGCTGTCGATAAAGCGTCGTACGTCGCCATCCGGGTGTTGCTGCAGTTGCGGTTGGCCCAGCACTGAGCCGTCGCCAGCGAACACCAGGCTGCTGTTGTACAGCGGCCCGGAGCCGACGGTGAGCTTACCGTGTTCGACACGCGGTGACGGCAAAACGATCGACCCGGCCACCAGGGTCACGCCGAACTCTTTGGCCAGACCGCCGAACAACTGCTGGTAATCAGTGGCCATTTGCTGTGCCTTCATGCGCAGATGCGCATCGGCGCGGCGGTCATCGCCCTGGGCGCCGAGCATGGCCAGGCCATAACGCAGAGGATTGCTCACTTCCAGCCACTGCCAGGCGTCACGGCGCTGGGTGACTTGATACAGCTCGTTTTTCTCGCCCCGGGCCCACAGCCAGGTGCCGATATGCTCGGGCAGGATGACAATGGTGCGGGCGTTGATCAGGCCTTTGGCCCGCGCTTGCTCCAGGTAGGCCGCCAGCTTGCGGTGCAAGCGTTGCAGGTTCTGGTAGTCACTGGGAAATAGCTGCGGCTCGACCCCCAGCAAATTGCCGTGATCGCCGGGAACGCCTTCGCTCATGGCCAGTTCGATGCGCAGGTCTGACAGGTAATGGCCTGTCGGCCGCTGCTCGGTCCAGAACCCGTAGCCGCAGAGCGCAGCAATGACAACCAGCGCCAGAGCGCCGAACAGAAGTTTTCGCATGAACCAGCACAGCACCAACAAGGGATTCGGCCCTTAGGGTAGACCTCGGGTGCATTAGGATCAATAACTTGTCACTTTCGGTCATTGAGCGTTGTGGCACGGCTCTTTAATGTCGGCCTCAGATAACTGACGGGCCCCGCCAGCCTTGGTGAGGTGCCTGCATCCCGTGATTAGGCCTGTTGTGGAGTTCGCTATGACCGCCGCTCGTTACCCGCACTTGCTCGCCCCGTTGGATCTGGGCTTTACCACCTTGCGCAACCGCACCTTGATGGGCTCGATGCACACCGGCCTTGAAGAGAAGCCCGGTGGTTTCGAACGTATGGCAGCGTACTTCGCCGAACGTGCCCGAGGTGGCGTCGGCCTGATGGTGACTGGCGGCATCGGGCCGAATGTGGAAGGCGGTGTGTATTCGGGCGCTGCCAAACTGAGCACGCCGGAAGAAGCCGAAAAGCACCGTATCGTCACCCAGGCTGTTCATGAAGCCGGTGGCAAAATCTGCATGCAGATCCTCCATGCGGGCCGCTATGCCTACAGCCCCAAGTCGGTGGCACCGAGTGCAATCCAGGCACCGATCAACCCGTTCAAGCCCCATGAGCTGGATGAAGAGGGCATCGAAAAGCAGATCCAGGACTTCGTCACATGTTCGGTGCTGGCACAGCAGGCCGAGTATGACGGTGTCGAAATCATGGGTTCGGAAGGTTACTTCATCAACCAGTTCCTTGCTGCTCACACCAACCACCGCACCGACCGCTGGGGTGGTAGTTACGAGAACCGCATGCGCCTGGCTGTGGAAATCGTCAGCCGTGTGCGTGAAGCCGTTGGCCCGAACTTCATCATCATTTTCCGCCTGTCGATGCTCGACCTGATCGAGGGTGGCAGCAACTGGGAGGAGATCGTGCAACTGGCCCAGGCCATCGAAAAAGCCGGGGCGACGATAATCAATACCGGTATCGGCTGGCATGAAGCGCGGATTCCGACCATCGCTACCAAGGTGCCGCGTGCAGCTTTCAGTAAGGTCACGGCCAAACTGCGTGGTGCAGTGCAGATTCCATTGATCACCACTAACCGCATCAATACCCCGGAAGTGGCCGAGCAGATTCTCGCCGAAGGCGATGCCGACATGGTGTCGATGGCGCGTCCGTTCCTGGCCGACCCTGAATTCGTCAACAAAGCGGCTGCTGGTCGTAGTGACGAGATCAACACCTGCATTGGCTGCAACCAGGCCTGCCTGGATCACACCTTCGGCGGCAAGCTGACCAGTTGCCTGGTCAACCCGCGGGCCTGCCACGAAACCGAGCTGAACTACCTGCCGGTCACTCAGGTCAAGCAAATCGCCGTGGTCGGCGCTGGCCCTGCCGGGCTGGCGGCCGCTACTGTGGCGGCAGAGCGCGGCCATCAGGTTACCCTGTTCGACTCGGCCAGCGAGATTGGCGGCCAGTTCAACGTGGCCAAGCGCGTGCCGGGTAAAGAAGAGTTCTACGAGACCCTGCGCTACTTCAAGCGCAAGCTGCAAACCACCGGTGTCGAGCTGTGCCTCAATACTCGCGTGACGGCTGAGCAACTGGCGGCGGGCGGCTATGACGAGATCATTCTCGCTACTGGCATCGCCCCACGTGTGCCTGCGATTCCGGGCATCGAGCACAGCAAGGTGCTGAGCTATCTGGATGTGCTGCTTGAGCGTAAGCCCGTAGGCCAGAAAGTGGCGGTAATCGGTGCCGGTGGTATCGGTTTCGATGTTTCCGAGTTCCTCGTACACCAAGGCCAGGCCACCAGCCTGGACCGTGAAGCGTTCTGGAAGGAGTGGGGCATCGATACCACGTTGCAGGCGCGCGGTGGTGTAGCCGGCATCAAGGCTGAACCGCATGCCCCGGCGCGTCAGGTGTTCCTGTTGCAGCGCAAGAAGTCCAAGGTCGGCGACGGCCTGGGCAAGACCACCGGCTGGATTCACCGTACGGGCTTGAAGAACAAGCAGGTGCAAATGCTCAATAGCGTCGAGTACCTGAGCATCGATGACGCAGGCTTGCACATTCGCATCGGCGAAGGTGAGCCGCAGGTGCTGCCGGTCGACAACGTGGTGATCTGTGCGGGTCAGGACCCGTTACGCGAACTGCAGGAGGGGCTGCTCGCGGCGGGCCAGTCGGTACACCTGATCGGCGGCGCGGATGTGGCGGCCGAGCTGGATGCCAAGCGGGCTATCAACCAGGGTTCACGTCTGGCTGCTGAGCTCTGAGTGCGGTGTGCGGCGGGGTGCCCATCCCGCCGCACTGGTAAACTGCCGCTACCCCTGCGGCAGTGAACTGTAAATGACCGGTTTTGACACCCTTCCCAATGCCCCTTTGCAGCGCCTTGACCTGAGCTGGTTGCGCCCGTTCGGCGTCGAGCTGGCGGTGCTGCGTCTGGACCTGATCGACCCGCTGATCAGCGGCAACAAATGGTTCAAACTGCTTGAGCACTTGCGTGTGGCCCAGCACCTGCAAGCGCCCGGCGTGATCAGCCTGGGCGGTGCGCATTCCAACCACCTGCATGCCCTGGCAGCGGCCGGCAAACGCTTCGGTTTTGCCACGGCAGGGCTGTTGCGCGGCCATCCTCAAGATACTGCTACCGTGCGCGACCTAGAAGCGTTTGGCATGCACTTGCACTGGTTGGGTTACGCCGGTTATCGCGCGCGTCATCAGGCCGATTTCTGGCAGCCCTGGCAGGCTCACTATCCGGGTTGGCACTGTGTGCCCGAAGGCGGTGGCGGCCCCTTGGGTGCCAACGGCTGCGCGCTGATCGTCGAACAGGCCCGCAGTCAGTTGGCTGCGCTGGGCTGGTCGGACTATGACGGCTGGTGGCTGGCGGTCGGAACCGGTACCACCCTGGCGGGCTTAGTGTTGGCAGAAGCTGGGGCGCGCGAGGTTCATGGGGCCTTGGCGGTGCCGCTGGATCATGGCGTACCGGCTCAGGTGCAAGCATTGGCCGGGGACACCGGGTACCAGTTGTATCAGGCTTGTCGTGGTGGCTTTGCCAAGGTCGATGAGACGTTGCGCGGGTTCATGACAGCCTGCGAGGCTGAGTCGGACATACCGCTTGAGCCGTTGTACACCGGCAAGGCCCTGCTAGCGTTGCGTGAGCAGGTGGAAAGCGGCGCGTTTACCTTCGGCACGCGCCTGATTTTTCTGCACACGGGCGGTTTGCAGGGCCGCCGCGGATTTACTTAGTTGCCGCGTGGCAACATGCGCACCAGGGTGTTATCGCGCTGCACATAGTGATGGAACAGCCCGGCCACTGCATGCAGGCCGATCAGCCAGTATCCCCAGCTACCAATGCGCTCATGCCAGCCTTTGATGACCTTGGCCAGGTCCGGGTCTGGCGCAATCAGTGCCGGCAGTTCGAAACCATAAAAAGGAATCGGCTTGTTGGCAGCGCTGAGAATCAACCAGCCGGCAATCGGCAGGCCAATCATCAACAGGTACAAAGCTAAGTGCATCAGGTGGGCCAGGCCGGTCTGCCAGGCGGGTGGGGCAGGGATGATGGGTGGCGTTGGGCGGCTCAGGCGCAGGGCCAGGCGCAACCAAACCAATACGAATACGGTCAGACCGAGCATAAAGTGCAGGTCTTTCATCAGGTTGCGTTCGACGCTGTCTTTGGGAAACAGTCCGCGCAGTTCGATCAGGGCGTATACCGCCGCCAGTAGCACTAGCATTAACCAATGCAAAGTAATCGACAGGCCGCTATAGCGGGCCGGAGGCGTTTTCAAGGTCATGGTCTTTCCTCGTGGTCAGGTCTGGATCCACGCTCTGTTGGCGCAGTTATCGTCACTGTAATCGCTGGAGGGGCGATTGCTTGCTTATTGCAACAAAAAATTGCCAACCCCACATTGATCTGTCGCTAGAATTCGCCGCTTCATCGAATTCGTTTTCAAGGCGTTTGTAATGCTGATGGCATCGCTGATTTTCCTGCTGACCATTACCTTGGTGATCTGGCAGCCCCGCGGCCTGGGCGTTGGCTGGAGTGCCACGGGCGGTGCGCTACTGGCACTGCTCAGCGGTGTGGTGCAGTGGAGCGACATTCCGGTGGTCTGGCAGATTATCTGGAACGCTACCGGTACCTTTATTGCTCTGATCATCATCAGCCTGTTGCTCGATGCTGCGGGTTTTTTCGCCTGGGCAGCCCTGCATGTAGCGCGTTGGGGGCGCGGCAGTGGGCGGCGCCTGTTCTGCTTTATCGTGCTGCTCGGAGCGTTGGTCTCGGCTTTGTTCGCCAACGATGGTGCGGCGCTGATCCTCACGCCGATTGTGGTGGCGATGTTGCTGGCCCTGCGCTTCAGCCCGGCGGCCACCCTGGCGTTTGTCATGGCTGCAGGCTTCATTGCCGATACCGCCAGCTTGCCACTGGTGGTGTCGAACCTGGTCAACATCGTTTCGGCAGACTTCTTCGGCATCGGATTCAACCGCTATGCCGCGGTGATGCTGCCGGTGAACCTGGTCAGCGTGCTGGCGACACTTGCAGTTTTGCTGTGGTATTTCCGCCGCGACATACCCAGCGACTACGACCCGCTGCAACTGGATCGACCGCGTAGCGTAGTACAGGACCCGGCGACCTTCGTTGCCGGTTGGCTGGTATTGGTGATTCTGCTGGTCGGCTGTTTTGCTCTCGAACCCCTAGGCATACCGATCAGTGCCATCTCAGCCGTCTGCGCCCTGGTGTTACTGCTGGTTGCGGCGCGAGGGCACAAAATTTCCACGCGCAAGGTGCTCAAGGAAGCACCTTGGCACATCGTGGTGTTTTCCCTGGGCATGTACCTGGTGGTTTACGGCTTGCGCAACGCCGGGCTGACCGATTACCTGGCCGGCTGGCTCGATGGCTTTGCCGCGGGCGGTGTATGGGGCGCCGCCATGGGTACAGGGCTTCTGGCAGCATTGCTCTCATCGATCATGAACAACCTGCCGACGGTGCTGATCGGCGCGTTGTCGATCGATGCCAGCTCAGCCACAGGCGTGGTCAAGGAAGCGATGATCTATGCCAACGTGATCGGCAGCGATCTGGGGCCGAAAATCACCCCGATTGGCAGCCTGGCCACCTTGTTGTGGTTGCATGTTCTGGAGCGCAAAGGCGTGACCATTGGCTGGGGGTACTACTTCAAGGTCGGCATTGTGCTGACCGTGCCGGTGTTGTTGGTGACGTTGGCGGCATTGGCGGTGCGGTTGGGATAAGCCCGATCGCGGCCCCGGTGGGAGCGGGCTTGCTGTGGGAGCGGGCTTGCCCCGCGATTGCGGCCTGTCAGACACATCGCTTCGCGGGGCAAGCCCGCTCCCACTGTGGAGTGCCTCAACCCGGCAGATTCGGCCACAAATCCGACACCAAAAACACCCGCTCAGCTTCCTCCCAATCCCCGCCTGCGCCTTGTACCAATCGCACCAACAGTTGCGCGGGCGCCTGTGGGTCAAGTGTCCGTAGCCAGTCACTCATGCGCTCCTGGCTCCAGTTAGCCCCCTGGGTGCAGCGTGCCGGTGCCAACCAGGCCTCCCGTGGCAATGGCTGCCAGCATCCCGATTGGCTGCACTCGATAAAGGCCGGCCAGTCACGTTGACGCAGCCACTGCCCGCGCAAGTGTTGCGGGTGTGCGCCGCCCGGGGCGTCGGTATGGCCGGGCCATGGGTAGAACAGGTAGCCCGCCAGCCACAGTTCGGCACGCAAATGTCCGATATTCAGCGCTGCCAGGGCTTCGCGGCTTTCGGTTCGGGTGGAGATGGGCAACTGGTGATCGGTTAGGTGCGCTAGCTTGCGGTCCAGGCGGTCGTGGCAGCCTGGGCCCAGCCAGTGCGCAGGGTTGCGCCCATCGCCAGCCGGCGGCCCCAGGTAGAGCTTGATGGCCAGTTCTTGATGGTGCACGCCTTCGGCGTCTCGCAACAGGATATCCAGTTCACCCAAGGTATGGCCTGCGCTGCGAATCGGTAAGTTGGCTGCGAGCAACTCAACGCCTGGCGCCTGTTGCAAAGCAAACTGCCATAGCCGTTCGTAGTACAGCCCCAAGCGCCGCGTGGTGGCCTGCGCGAGCCAGTGCTGCAATGCACTGCTGTCGCGGTCCAGGGCGTATAGCCACTGCTGCAGGCGCTCGGGGTGTGCAACCCAGTCACTGGCGGCCAGCGGATGGCGTTGTGGCCAGGGCGTTTGCTGCAGCATTGGCGGCGCGAGGATGACCCACGCCAGGTCGCGCACCTGAGGCTGGCGCAGGTGGCGGGGCAGGTCGGTCAGGCCGGGAAAAGGGTTCATCCAGCGAGCATAGCCCCTAAGCCTGCAGGCCTGGTGATTTTCTCCAGCGTTTGCTGCCACCCGGCGCTTTCGCCCATAATCGAACTCTTTGGCGTACCTCGCCTTTTTACCGCCGTAGCGCCTAGCAGGAGCCCCATGGAGCAATTTCGCAATATCGGTATCATCGGCCGCCTCGGCAGCTCCCAGGTGCTCGATACTATTCGCCGACTGAAAAAATTCCTGCTGGAGCGACACCTGCACGTCATCCTTGAGGACACCATCGCCGAGGTTCTACCCGGTCACGGTTTGCAGACGTCCTCACGCAAGCTGTTGGGTGAAGTCTGTGACCTGGTCATCGTCGTCGGTGGCGATGGCAGCCTGTTGGGGGCCGCCCGCGCCCTGGCCAAGCACAACACTCCGGTGCTAGGTATCAACCGTGGCAGTCTGGGCTTTCTCACCGACATCCGCCCAGACGAGCTGGAAGTGAAAGTCGCCGAAGTGCTCGACGGTCACTACCTGGTGGAAAACCGCTTTCTGCTTCAGGCCGAAGTACGCCGCCACGCCGAAGCCATTGGCCAGGGCGACGCGCTCAACGATGTGGTGCTTCACCCTGGCAAATCCACGCGGATGATTGAATTCGAGATTTACATCGATGGCCAGTTTGTCTGCAGCCAGAAGGCTGACGGCCTGATCGTCGCCACGCCGACCGGCTCCACGGCCTACGCGCTGTCGGCCGGAGGCCCGATCATGCACCCGAAACTCGATGCCATCGTTATTGTGCCGATGTACCCGCACACCCTGTCGGGGCGGCCGATCGTGGTCGATGGCAACAGTGAACTGAAGATCGTGGTGTCCAAAGATTTGCAGATCTACCCGCAGATTTCCTGTGACGGTCAGAACCACTTCACCTGTGCGCCGGGCGATACCATCACGGTGAACAAGAAACCGCAGAAACTGCGCCTGATCCATCCACTGGATCACAACTACTACGAGGTCTGCCGGACCAAACTCGGTTGGGGCAGCCGCCTGGGTGGTGGAGGCGAGTGATGCTCGATCCAGCCCGTAGTTACGACCTGATCGGTGACGTGCACGGCTGCGCGCACACCCTGGAACGTCTGCTCGATGCGATGGGATACAAGCGTCAGGGCGGGGTATGGCGCCATGCCCAGCGTCAGGCGTTGTTCCTCGGCGATATCATCGACCGTGGCCCGCGCATCCGTGAGGCGCTGCATATCGTCCACGACATGGTCGATGCCGGTCAGGCGCACTGCATCATGGGCAACCATGAATACAACGCCTTGGGCTGGAACACCCCGGCCTTGCCGGAAACCGGCAAGCAGTTCGTACGTGAGCACAACCCGCGCCACGGGCGGTTGATCTACGAAACCCTGACCCAGTTCGAGAAGCACCCAGGCGACTGGCATGATTTTCTTGAGTGGTTCTACGAACTGCCGCTGTTTCTTGATGCCGGGCGCTTCCGTTTGGTTCACGCCTGCTGGGACCCGCGGTTGATCGAGCCGTTGCGCCAGCAGCACCCGGATGGCTGCATCGATGAACACTTCATCCAGGCCTCAGGAGTGTCTGACAGCTTTGCCGCGACAGTCTGCAACCGCTTGTTGCGTGGTACTGACATGCGCCTGCCTGACGGTTTGACCTTGACGGGCGGCGATGGCCTGACGCGTGCCTTCTTCCGAACCAAGTTCTGGGAAGAAGACCCGCAGACCTACGGTGACATTGTCTTCCAGCCGGATGCCTTACCCGAAAAAGTCGCCAGCACACCGTTGAGCCACAGCCAGAAGAATGCCTTGCTGCGCTATGGCGAAGACGAACCGATGCTGTTCGTCGGCCATTACTGGCGCAGTGGCAAACCGGCGCCGATCCGTTCCAACCTGGCCTGCCTGGACTACAGTGCAGTGCTGTACGGCAAACTGGTCGCTTACCGACTCGATGATGAAACCCGAATTGACCCGCGCAAGTTCGTTTGGGTCGATGTGGACCGGCCGGAGGCCAGCCAATGAGTGCAGTGGTGGTGTTACGCATGCCCTTGAGCATCGACTTGAGTGGCTTTGTCGGCCTGCTGCGGCGCTTGCAGGTGCCCCACCGGGTCAGCGAAGAGGCCGGTGAGCAAGTGCTGTGGGTAGCCGAAAACCTGGCTGATGATGTGCGCGAGCTGTACCAGCGCTTTCCCGAGGGTGATGCCGACTTCCAGTTGCCCGAACAGAGCGCTTTGGCGCCAGCGCCACGGCCGGGTTTCGCGCAACAGATTCAAGCCAGCAAGGCCACGGCAGCAGTGTTGCTGCTGTGCTTGATCGTCGCTGGGCTGACCGGCCTGGGTGACAACTATGCAACCCTGAGCTGGCTGACATTCCTCGATTTTCGGGTACAGGGCGACTACCTGTACTTCACTCCGCTGGCTGCGAGCCTTGCCGATGGCCAATGGTGGCGCTTGTTTACGCCGATGCTGGTGCACTTCGGCATCCTTCACCTGGCCATGAACGCCCTGTGGTACTGGGAGCTGGGCCGCCGCATTGAACTGCGCCAGGGGCCCTGGTCGCTGCTGAGCCTGACCCTGCTGTTCAGCCTGGTGTCCAATGCCGCGCAATACCTGTTCGGTGGCCCCAGCCTGTTTGGCGGCCTTTCGGGCGTGCTGTACGGCCTGCTTGGCCACGTCTGGCTGTATCAGTGGCTGGCACCCAACCCGGTGTATCGCATGCCGCGCGGGGTGCTGGTAATGATGCTGGTGTGGCTGCTGCTGTGCCTGTCCGGGTTGGTCAGCCTGCTGGGTTTCGGCCAGATTGCCAACGCCGCGCATGTCGGCGGGTTGTTGGTCGGTTGCCTCAGCGGCCTCTTGGGCGGGGCGCTGGCCCGGCGTA
Source organism: Pseudomonas sp. H9 (assembly GCF_004353925.1). GTDB lineage: Bacteria > Pseudomonadota > Gammaproteobacteria > Pseudomonadales > Pseudomonadaceae > Aquipseudomonas. The sequence continues at coordinate 147,192 of NZ_SMOK01000005.1, forward strand.
AACTGACGGCTTGATTTGGGAGACGCTATGTCCACTTTTGCGCAAATGATCGAAAACATCACCCCGGAAATCTACGAGAGCCTGAAACTGGCCGTGGAGCTGGGCAAATGGGCGGATGGGCGCAAGCTCACCACCGAGCAAAAAGAATTGTCGCTGCAGGCGGTGATTGCCTGGGAAATCCAGAACCTGCCTGAAGAGCAGCGCACCGGCTACATGGGCCCGCAAGAGTGCAGCTCGAAGTCGGCACCGGTGCCGAACATCCTGTTCAAGTCGGATGCGATCCATTGATCGAACTTGGCCGCGGCTCCATCAGTAAAATGTCGGCGCGTCTCGACGCGCCTGTGGTGCAGTACGCTTTTCGTCTGGGTGAGCAGGAAGTGCCGGTCAATCCATTGATCGGCAAGACCGTGCGCCTGGAATACCTCGGTGCTATTCATTGCACGCATTGTGGTCGCAAAACCAAGACCAGCTTCAGCCAAGGGTACTGCTACCCGTGCATGACCAAGCTGGCGCAATGTGATACGTGCATCATGGCGCCGGAAAAATGCCATTACGATCAGGGCACCTGCCGCGAACCGAGCTGGGGCGAGCAGTTCTGCATGACCGACCATGTGGTCTACCTGGCCAACTCTTCAGGCATCAAGGTTGGTATCACCCGTGCCAGCCAGTTGCCCACTCGCTGGCTCGACCAGGGCGCAAGCCAGGCATTGCCGATCGTGCGGGTGGCCACGCGTCAACAATCGGGGCTGGTCGAAGACCTGTTCCGCAGCCAGGTAGCCGACCGCACCAACTGGCGCGCCTTGCTCAAGGGCGATGCCGAGGCGGTGGATCTGATCGCTGTGCGCAAGCAATTGTTCGACAGCTGTGCTGAGGGCTTCAGTGCCTTGCAAGCGCGCTTTGGCCTACAGGCCATACAGCCGTTGACCGACGCGCAAGTGCTGGAAATTCGCTACCCGGTCGAGGCCTACCCAAGCAAGATCGTCAGCTTCAACCTGGACAAGAACCCCGTGGCTGAAGGCACGCTGCTGGGCATCAAGGGCCAGTACCTGATCTTCGATACCGGTGTGATCAATATTCGCAAGTACACGGCGTACCAGCTCGCCGTGCATCAGTAAAAGGACCGCCACATGCGTACCGAACAGCCGCAAGTGATCTACCTCAAGGACTATCAGGCACCCGAGTACCTGATCGACGAGACGCACCTGACCTTCGAACTGTTCGAGGACCACAGCCTGGTCCACGCGCAGCTGGTCATGCGCCGCAACCCGGCCCGTGGTGCCGGCCTGCCTCCGCTGGTGCTCAATGGCCAGCAACTGGAGCTGCTCAGCGTTGCGCTGGACGATCAGGCGCTGAATGCCGGTGACTACCAGCTCGATGACAGCCACCTGACTGTGCAACCGAAGGCGGCCACTTTCACCCTCGACACCAGTGTGAAAATCCACCCGGAAAGTAACACCGCGCTGGAAGGCCTGTACAAGTCCGGCAGCATGTTCTGCACCCAGTGCGAAGCAGAAGGTTTTCGCAAGATCACCTACTACCTCGACCGCCCGGACGTGATGAGCAAGTTCACCACCACGGTGATCGCCGAACAGCACCGTTATCCGGTGTTGCTGTCCAACGGCAACCCGGTGGGCAGTGGCCCGCAAGAGGACGGCCGGCACTGGGCGACCTGGGAAGACCCGTTCATGAAACCGGCCTACCTGTTTGCGTTGGTGGCCGGTGACTTGTGGTGCGTTGAAGATAAATTCACCCGTCAGTCGGGCCGTGACGTCACCCTGCGCATTTATGTCGAGCCGGAAAACATCGACAAATGCCAGCACGCCATGACCAGCCTGAAGAAGTCCATGCGCTGGGACGAAGAGGTGTATGGCCGCGAGTATGATCTGGACATCTTCATGATCGTTGCGGTCAACGACTTCAACATGGGCGCCATGGAAAACAAGGGTCTGAACATCTTCAACTCCAGTTGCGTACTGGCCCGTGCCGAAACCGCAACCGATGCCGCACACCAGCGGGTTGAAGCGGTGGTGGCCCACGAATACTTCCACAACTGGTCGGGTAACCGTGTGACCTGCCGCGACTGGTTCCAGCTGTCGCTCAAGGAAGGTTTCACCGTGTTCCGTGACTCGGAATTCAGTGCCGACATGAACTCGCGCACGGTCAAGCGTATCGAGGATGTCGCCTACCTGCGCACCCACCAGTTCGCTGAAGATGCCGGCCCGATGGCCCACGCCGTGCGCCCGGACAGCTTTATCGAAATCTCCAACTTCTACACCCTGACCGTTTACGAGAAGGGCTCGGAAGTGGTGCGCATGGTACGTACCTTGCTCGGTGCTGAAGGCTTCCGTAAAGGCAGCGACCTGTATTTCGAACGCCACGACGGCCAGGCCGTGACCTGCGACGACTTCATCAAGGCCATGGAAGATGCCAACGGCGTTGACCTGACCCAGTTCAAGCGTTGGTACAGCCAAGCCGGTACTCCGCGCTTGGCGGTGAGTGAGTCTTACGACAGTGCCGCGCAGACCTACAGCTTGACCTTCCGTCAAAGCTGCCCGGCGACGCCAGACAAAGTCGAGAAGCAGCCGTTCGTGATTCCGGTCGAACTGGGCCTGCTGGATGCCCAAGGCAACGACATTGCCTTGCGTCTACACGGTGAAGCCGCCGCTGTCGGCACCTCGCGGGTGTTGTCGGTCACCGAAGCTGAGCAGACCTTCACCTTTGTCGACGTTGCTGCCAAGCCGCTACCCTCGCTGCTGCGTGGTTTCAGCGCACCGGTGAAGCTGAGCTTCCCGTATGACCGAGACCAGCTGATGTTCCTCATGCAGCACGACAGCGATGGCTTCAACCGTTGGGAAGCGGGCCAGCAATTGTCGGTGCAGGTATTGCAGGAACTGATTGCCCAGCACCAACAGGGCCGTACGCTGGAGCTGGATCAGCGCTTGGTCAAAGCCTTGGGCACGGTGTTGGCCGATGAGCAACTGGACCAGGCCATGGTTGCCGAGATGCTGTCGCTGCCAGGTGAGGCCTACCTCACCGAAATCAGCGAAGTGGCCGATGTCGATGCCATTCACGCCGCGCGCGAATTTGCTCGCCAGCAGATCGCCGATCAGCTGTTCGATGCCTTGCTCGCACGCTACAAGGCTAACCGTGACGTCTCTCGCACAACCGAGTACGTTGCCGAGGCTGAGCACTTTGCACGTCGCAGCCTGCAGAACATCGCGTTGTCGTACCTGATGCAGAGCGCCAAGCCTGAAGTGGTGCAAGCAACCCTGGAGCAGTTCGACGCCGCAGACAACATGACCGAGCGCCTGACTGCGCTGGCCGTGCTGGTGAATTCGCCGTTCGAAGCCGAGCGTGCCAAGGCGCTGGAGGTGTTTGCCGAAAACTTCAAGGACAACCCGCTGGTCATGGACCAATGGTTCAGCGTGCAAGCGGCCAGCACCCTGCCGGGCGGCCTGGCACGGGTCAAGGCGCTGATGCAGCACCCGGCGTTCACGCTGAAGAACCCGAACAAGGTGCGTGCCTTGATCGGTGCCTTCGCCGGGCAGAACCTGGTCAACTTCCATGCGGCCGATGGCTCTGGCTATCGCTTCCTGGCAGACCTGGTGATCGAACTCAACGCCCTCAATCCGCAGATCGCTTCGCGTCAACTGGCGCCGCTGACCCGCTGGCGCAAGTATGATTCGGCTCGTCAGGCGCTGATGAAGGGTGAGCTTGAGCGCATCCTGGCGTCTGGTGCGTTGTCCAGTGATGTTTATGAAGTAGTCAGCAAGAGCCTGGCCTGACCCTCTGCTCGCGGGGCAAGCCCGCTCCTACTTTGTGGGAGCGGGCTTGCCCCGCGATGTTTTTTCCGCTTAACAAAACATAACGTCCTGTTCGTTGTCAGCTCTTCACAAACCCCGATAGGATTGATCTCAGCTATTGCGGGGCTCTGGAACACGGTTTTGGCAGCACCTGTAAATAGATTGACCCAAATAACAATAATCGGGGGACAGATCTATGACCGTGCCTTATACGGCAGGTGTCGGCGGCGCAGCGCGCGCTCGTCCATGGACATTGGCCGCCAGCGGATTGCTGGTGCTGGCGATCGGCCTGTGGGCCAACACGGCGGAGGCAGCCACGGCTGAGACGCAGGTCTACTCCACAGAGTCGGCCAAGGCCGAAAAAAGCCTGTTGCTGGACGTGACCCGTGCAGGTAACCGACTGATTGCCGTTGGTGACCGCGGCCACATTCTGTTCTCCGATGACCAGGGCAAATCCTGGACCCAATCCAAAGTGCCGACGCGGCAATTGCTCACGGCCGTGTATTTTGTCGATGACAAACACGGTTGGGCTGTTGGCCACGACGCACAGGTGCTGGTCAGCGCCGACGGTGGTGTGACCTGGACCAAGCAATTCGAAGACCTGCAGCGTGAAGCGCCGTTGCTGGATGTCTGGTTCAACGACACCCAGCACGGCTTTGCCGTGGGTGCCTACGGTGCCTTGCTGGAAACCACTGACGGTGGCAAGCAATGGAACGACGTTGCTGATCGCCTCGACAACGAAGACCAGTTTCACCTCAACGGCATTGCCAAGGTCAAAGAGGCCGGCCTGTTCATCGTAGGTGAGCAGGGCAGCATGTTCCGCTCCAGCGACGACGGCCAGACCTGGCAGAAGCTCGAAGGCCCTTACCAGGGCTCGCTGTTTGGCGTTATCGGCACTGCCCAGCCGCGCACACTGCTGGCCTACGGGCTGCGCGGTAACCTCTATCGTTCCACAGACTTCGGTGACAGCTGGCAGCAGATCGAGCTGAAAGCCGCGCGCGGTGCGCTCGAATTTGGCCTGGCAAGCGCTACGCTTCTCGATGATGGCAGCCTGGTATTAGTCGGTAATGGCGGCAGTGTGCTGCGCAGCAGCGACGACGGCCAAAGCTTCAGTGTGTTCAACCGCGCGGATCGCGTTGCCCTGGCGGGTGTCAGCGGCAAGAACGGCGGAGGCCTGGTGCTGGTTGGCCAGGGTGGTGTGCATCTGGCTTCGGCCCAAAACGGCGAAGGAGAGCAGCCATGACTCATCAGGAGCAGTTCAATATGAATCAGGTGCACCATCAGGATAAGGCGACGCTGCTGGAACGGCTGATCTTCAACAACCGCCCGGCGGTGATTTTCATCTGCCTGTTGGTCAGTGTGTTCCTGTTCTGGCAAGCCACGCAGATCCGGCCTTCGACCAGCTTCGAGAAGATGATTCCGCTTGAGCACCCTTTCATCGAGAAGATGCTTGAGCACCGCAACGACCTGGCCAACCTCGGCAACACTGTGCGTATTTCGGTGGAAGCCACCGATGGCGATATCTTCAGCAAGGATTACATGGAGACCTTGCGTCAGATTCACGACGAAGTCTTCTACATTCCCGGCGTCGATCGTTCCGGCCTGAAGTCGCTGTGGAGCCCCAGCGTTCGCTGGACCGAGGTGACCGAAGACGGTTTTGCCGGCGGAGAGGTTATCCCCAACACCTATGACGGTTCAGCCGACAGCCTCGAACTGCTGCGCAACAACGTGCTCAAGTCCGGGCAGGTAGGGCGCCTGGTGGGCAACAACTTCAAGTCGAGCATTATTGACGTGCCGCTGCTGGAGTCCTACCCGGACCCTAAAGACCAGAGCAAGCTGGTTAAACTCGACTATCAGCAGTTCTCCCATCAGCTGGAAGAGAAGATCCGCGACAAGTTCCAGGCGCAGAACCCGAACGTCAAAATCCACATTGTTGGCTTTGCCAAGAAGGTCGGTGACCTGATTGATGGGCTGGTGATGGTGGCGATGTTCTTCGGCATTGCCCTGGTGATTACTTGGGTCCTGTTGTACTGGTTCACCTGGTGCCTGCGCAGCACCATTGCCGTGCTGATCACCACCCTGGTGGCGGTGGTCTGGCAGCTGGGGTTGATGCACGCAGTGGGCTTCGGGCTTGACCCGTACTCGATGCTGGTGCCCTTCCTGATTTTCGCCATCGGTATTTCCCACGGCGTGCAGAAGATCAACGGTATCGCCCTGCAATCGGGGGAGGCAGATAACGCACTGACGGCGGCTCGGCGCACGTTCCGGCAATTGTTCCTGCCGGGGATGATTGCAATTCTTGCCGACGCCGTGGGCTTTATCACCCTGCTGATCATCGACATCGGTGTGATCCGCGAGCTGGCGATCGGCGCTTCGATCGGTGTGGCGGTGATCGTCTTCACCAACCTGATCCTGCTGCCGGTGGCGATTTCTTATGTCGGCATCAGCAAGAAGGCCATCGCGCGCAGTAAAAAAGACGCCACCCGTGAGCATCCGTTCTGGCGTTTGCTGTCGAATTTTGCCAGCGCCAAAGTCGCACCGGTGTCTATCGTGCTGGCCCTGATGGCCTTCGCTGGCGGCCTCTGGTACAGCCAGAACCTGAAGATCGGTGACCTCGATCAAGGCGCGCCAGAGCTGCGTCCGGACTCGCGCTACAACAAAGACAACAGCTTCATCATCGACAACTATTCGACCAGTTCCGATGTGCTGGTGGTGATGGTCAAGACCCCGACCGAGGGTTGCTCGATCCACTCGACCATGGCGCCGATCGATGAGCTGATGTGGAAGATGGAGAACACCCCGGGGGTGCAGTCGGCGATCTCGTTGGTCACAGTGTCCAAGCAGATGATCAAGGGCATGAACGAAGGCAACCTGAAATGGGAAAGCCTGTCGCGTAACCCTGACGTGCTCAACAGCTCCATTGCCCGTGCCGACGGCCTGTACAACTCCGATTGTTCGCTGGCACCGGTGCTGATTTACCTCAACGACCACAAGGCCGAGACCCTGGACCGTGCGGTCAAGGCAGTGCAGGAATTTGCCGACACCCATAACAAGGACGGCCTGGAGTTCCTCCTGGCAGCTGGTAACGCCGGTATCGAGGCAGCCACCAACGAGGTCATCAAGTCGGCCGAGCTGACCATCCTGATTCTGGTGTACATCTGTGTGGCGGTGATGTGCATGATCACCTTCCGCTCCTTTGCCGCGACCCTGTGTATCGTGTTGCCGCTGGTACTGACCTCCGTACTGGGTAACGCACTGATGGCGTTCATGGGGATCGGTGTCAAGGTAGCGACCTTGCCGGTGGTAGCGTTGGGTGTGGGCATTGGCGTGGACTACGGCATCTACATCTACAGCCGACTGGAAAGTTTCCTGCGTGCCGGGCTGCCGTTGCAGGAAGCCTATTACCAGACGCTGAAGTCTACGGGTAAAGCGGTGCTGTTCACCGGCCTGTGCCTGGCCATTGGTGTGTGCACCTGGATCTTCTCGGCGATCAAGTTCCAGGCGGATATGGGCCTGATGCTGACCTTCATGCTGTTGTGGAACATGTTCGGTGCGTTGTGGCTGCTGCCAGCACTGGCACGTTTCCTGATCAAACCGGAAAAAATGGCCGGCAAGGCGAGCAATTCGATTTTCGCTCACTGATAGTGCCTTATCGCGGGGCAAGCCCGCTCCCACAGTCTCGGTGGGAGCGGGCTTGCCCCGCGATGCTTTCAGGTATCATGCAGTTCTTTAGCTGACGATACCCGCCCCCATGACAACCCTCTCTGACGTTCTGCAGTCCTGCGACATGCTTCTGGTCGACGGCCTGCACGCTTTTGACTTCACCTTCGACGGCACGGGCCTGCGCATAGAAAGCATGGACGGCCGGGCACTGAAGAAGTGGTCTTTTTCTCCCGAGCAAATTGCCGCCGCCCGCCAGGAAGGTGAGGAGTGGCTCATCGCAACCGAGACGAGCGAGCATCGACTAGTCTGTATGAGTGCCTTTCGCGCCCCGGATGAGGATGACGATGAAACGCCAACTGAAGACGCTGCTGATCGCTAGTGCCATGAGTGTGTTTGCCACCGCCCACGGCGCACAATTGCTGGTGGGCAGTTACACCGACGGTACCAGCGAAGGGCTCTATCGTTACGCGTTCAACAGCGACAATGGCCAGATCGACCCCAAGCCGTTGCAAGTGCTCAAGAGTGAAAACCCCTCCTGGCTGACCCTGTCGGTGGATAACCGCCTGCTGTTTGCGGTCAACGAGAATGGAGCCGGTAAAGGCCAGGCCAGCAGTTTTTCCATCAGCAGCAAAGACGGCAGCCTCAAGCCGCTCAATCAGGTCAGCAGTGCGGGCGATGAACCCACCCATGCCAGCCTCAGCCATGACCAGCGCTACCTGTTCGTGGCCAACTACGGTGTGCAGCCGACCCCCGGAGGCAGTCTGAGTGTGTTGCCAGTGGCCAAAGACGGCAAACTGGGCACTTCGGTGCAGCAGGACCAGCACAAAGCCAGTGGCGCAAACCCTCAGCGTCAGGCTGGGCCGCATGTGCATTCGGTGGTGTCGTCAGCGGATGGGCACTACGTATTTGCCAGTGATCTGGGTGCCGACAAGGTGTTCATCTACCGCTACGACGGTGCCAGCCCCAAGCATCCTCTGAGCCCGGCTACGCCAGCATTCGTTGACCTGCCACCGGGCAGCGGGCCGCGCCATCTGCTGTTCAGCAGCGACGGCAAGCAGGCCTACCTGACCCTGGAGATGAGCGCGCAGGTGGTGGTCTTCGCCCATGAAGACGGCAAGCTGGTGGAACTGCAACGTTTGCCGCTGACCGAGCAGAACGACGCCTCAGCCAAGGCGGCCGGCGCCTTGCACCTGTCGGCGGATGGGCGTTTTCTGTATGTCAGCAACCGGGGCAGCGCCAACGAACTGCTGGTCTTCGCCGTGGATGACGACAGCGGCAAGTTGATGCAGGTACAGCGCCGTAGCGTCGAGGGAGATCATCCACGTGAATTCACTATCGATCCGTCTGGCAAGTTTCTGCTGGTGGCCAACCAAAAGAGCAACGAAATTGTGGTGATTCGCCGCGATCCGCGCAGTGGCATGCTCGGTGACACGGTGCAGAAGCTGCCACAGGATGCTCCGTCGGATCTGAAGTTCGTTGAGTAGGATGTAAAGATTCTGGTAATAGCCTATCGCCATGTGCTTGAATTTGACGCTAAATTTTTGACTCTTCTCACGCAGGGAAAGAAGCATGATCTGGCGCATCGTGGCGGTATTGCTGTTTCTTTATTCGTCGCCGATTTTGGCGTTATAGGTTTTCGTGTAGGAGCGGGCTTGCCCCGCGATCCAGGGCTACCTGGCACATCGCATCGCGGGGCAAGCCCGCTCCCACAGGCAATTACTTCGCCATAATTGCCTTGAACAGCGCCGAGTCCAGCCAACCCTGCAACCAGGTTCGCAGGTGCGGGTAGGGGGCATTGGCGAACCAGTCGGGCTCAACACCGGCAAACTGGCGCATCAGCGGCAGCAAGGCGGCATCGGCCAGGCTCGGGTGTTCGGCGAACAGATAGGTGTGCTGTGTCAGCCGGGTTTCAAGGTCGGCCAGCCAGGGTTCAGCCTGCTGACGATAGTGCTCGCGTGACTGCTCAGGATAGCGCTCGGCGTATTTGTACAGGTTGACCTGAACCTTGAAGTCGCGGTCATTGCACAGGATCAATGCATCGGCTGCCTGCGCCGCCTGCGGGTCGGCGCGTAGCAACCAGTCTTGTGGGTCATGCTGGGCCAGGGCCCAACGCATGATATCCAGGCTTTCATCGAGCACCTGTGCGCCAGTGTCCAGTACCGGTACCGTGCCTTTGGGCGACAGCGCAAGCAGCTCCGCGGGTTTGGCTTTGAGGCTGACTTCGCGGATTTCCACCGGGCATTCGCTGTAACGCAGGGCCAGGCGCGCGCGCATGGCCCACGGGCAACGACGGAACGAGAACAGAATCATCCATTGACCTCGATTGAACTCAAACCATTGCCCTGACGCCGTACCTGAATCTGCACCGGGATGCGTTCGTGCATTTCCTGTACATGGGAAATCACTGCAACCTTGCGTCCTTGGGCTTGCAAGCCGTCGAGGGCATCCATGGCCAGTTGCAGCGACTGCGGATCGAGGCTGCCGAAGCCCTCGTCAATGAACAGCGATTCGATGCGCAAGGTGCTCGATGCCATCGACGCCAGGCCCAAGGCCAGGGCCAGCGACACCAGGAAGGTCTCACCCCCCGACAACGAATGCACCGAGCGCAGTTCGTCGCCCATTTCGGTATCCAGCACCAACAGGCCGAGCAAGCTGCCTCCACGTTTGAGGCGGTAGCGACGCGCCAGTTGCCGTAGTTGGGCGTTGGCGTGATGCACCAGCAAATCGAGGTTGTAACCCTGGGCGATCTTGCGGAAGGTGTCGCCGGTGGCCGAGCCGATCAAGGCACTGAGCCGCGCCCAGCGCTGCCACTGCGCGTACGCGTGTGCAATCTGTTCGGCCAGGGCCTGATTGGCCTGTTGGCGGCGCTGATCATCAGCTTGTTGTGCGCGAAGCTCGGCGCACGTCTGTTCGCTGGCCAGCAACTGTGCCTGCACTTCTTTCACGGCGTGCTCCAGTGCTTCAGCCGTCAGCTCCAGCGTGCCCAAGGCTTGATGTTGCTCCAGACGCTCCTGACGTTCCTTGAGTAGCACCTGCGCTTGCTCCAGCGCTTTTTCGCTGTCGAGCAAGCGCTGGCGCAGCTGATTGACGTCGTTATCGTCCAGGGCCAGCAATTGTTCCAGGCCACTGTCATCCAGTTCAGGATGCTGCTGGCGCCATTGCTCGATGTGACGGCTGGCCTCCGTGAGTTCTTGCTCGAGTGCACTCAACCGCTCGCCTTTGGCTTTGAGTTCAGCCGCCAGCTCAATCAGACGAGCCTGGACATCCTGCAATTGCTGACCCGTTTCGGCGTCCTGCTGGCGCGCGTGCGCTACCGATTGCTCCAGGTGTTGCTGCCACTGCTCTGCGCCAGGCTGCTCACCAAGCACTTCGCTAAGGCTGGCTTGGCTCTGTTGCTGTTGCAGCTCAAGCGCGGCAAATTGCGCCGTGAGTTCTTGTAGCTTGTGCTCCCGCACTTGTTGCTGGAGCTGAACTTTTTCCAGCGTCTGCTGGCGTTCGCTGTGCTCGTGTTGCTCATCCTTGAACCGTTGCTGCAGGTCCAGGCGCTCGGACAGTTGTTGATCGAGGCGCAGGAAGGTAGCGGCCGGTTCACGGCGCAGTTCTTCGAGTGTTTCAGCAGGCAGCAGTGTGGCGAAGCGGGCGAGGTCTTGCTCCAGGCGCTCCTCATCTGCGGCGATAGCCTGCTGCTGTTGCTGTAGATGTTGGTTGGCCTGCTGACTGGCGTTGGTGGCGGCCTGCACCTGCTGCTGCAGGCGGGCGGCGTCTTTTTGCACGCTCAGCAGGGCGGCTTGGCGCTGCTCATCGCGGCTGATGTCATCGCTCAGTCGGCGCAACTGCAATTGCAGCCAGTTAGCTTGCTGGCTGGCCTGCTGTTCGCAGAGGGCAGGGTACAGTGGGTGTGCCTGCAGTCCGGTTGCCAGGTTTTGCAGTTGTTCACCCAGCTGTTCTTGCTGGGTCAGGTATTCCTTGATCTGGGCGTTGACGCCACCCAACTGCGTGCGCAGCTCATCCAGTTGCAGCTTCAGCGCATCAACTACTTGCTGGGCGTTGCGCTCTTCATCCTGATCATGTTGACCCAATTGCTGCAGCAGGGCTTCTGGCTGATGGTAAGGGTGCTCTTGACTGCCACACACTGGGCAAGGCTGATCGTCTTCAAGCTGGGCGCGTAGTGTTTCTACGGTCTGGCTGCGGGCCAGACGCTGGCGTTCCAGCAACTGCCGGGTGACGGTCAGCGCTTGCTCGGCGGCAGTCAGCTGGCTCTTGCCGCTCATGCCTTCGCTGATCAGATGTTCGCGCTGCTTAAGGGCTGCCTGTTGGCGTTGTTGCAGGGCTGCCAGCCGCTGTTCCAGTTCCTGATGTTGACTCCACAGGCGGCTGAAGTCTTCTACCTGGCGTTGTTGCTGACGATTTTGATGCAACAGCTCGCCCAGCAGGCCGATTTGTTCGGCCATGGTCTCGGGCTCGGCCTGGGCTTCCTGATAGAGCAGGGCGATGGCAGCTTGCTGCTGTTCAAGTTCAGCGGCTTTCTGCGAGACCCGCTCTTGCAACCCGGGCAACTCGGCACGCCCCTGATTCAGTCGGTTGCCCAACTGCACCAGTTGTTGCAGGCGATCGCGATAAGCATTCCAGGCCTCGCTCAGACCCGCGAGGGACTCACTCTGCAACAGCTGTGCGCTGATCTGCGCAATCTGCTCTTGCGTCCGCTGCTGTTGCGCAGTCAGTTGCAGCACCTGCTGTTGTCCATCGCTGCAGGCCTGCTCGGCCTGTTGTTTCAGCGCCAAGCAGTTGTTCAGCTCCTGCGACAAGCGGGCCAGCGTGTTTTGCTCGGCAAACGCCTGGCGTAGCAGCGGCGCGCTTTCACTCTGGCGACTCAAGGCCTGACTCAAGGCCTGTTGAGCGTTTTGCTGTTCTTCTTGCGCTTGCAGCTGTCGCGCTTGCAGCTCGCTGTGCTGCTGGACCAGCGTGTTGATACTGTCGGCCAATGGCGAGCGTTGGCTGTTCAGCGCCTGTTGGCGGGCGAACTGGTGGCGTTGCGGCGCCAGTTGCTCCAGGCGCGCCAGGTTCAGGCGTTCGCCCTGCAAGCTGTCGCTGAGCTGTTGGGCGCTGAGCAATTGTTCGTTGCTGCGCTGCACCTGGCCCTGCAACTGCAAAAGCTCGGTCAGCCAAGCCTGTTGCAGTTCCAGCTGGCGCAGTTGGGCTTGTTCACCCTTGAGCCGCTCCAGGGCCTGGCTGTAACGCTGGTCGAGGTCGGCACGTTCCTCAGGGGCCATCGGCATCACCCCGGCGGCCTGATCTTGCAGCGCTTTATGCGCCTCTTCGGCTTCTTTGCTCTTGCTGTAGGCACGCCGCCCCAGTTGGCTGTAGATCGCCGTGTTGGTGAGTTTTTCCAGCAACTCGCTGCGGTCTTTGTCGTCGGCCTTGAGGAAGGCGCTGAACTCGCTTTGGGCCAGCATCACGGCGCGGGTGAACTGCTCGAAGTTCAAACCCAGGCGTGCTTCGATCAGTTGCTTGTATTCGCCTTTGCTCTGGTTGCTCAGCAGTTGGTCGCTGTCCAGGTCGTGCAGGCTCTGGCGGCTGCCTTGCAGCTTACCGTTGGCTTTGTCACGGGCGCGGTTGGCCTCCCAGCGCGCGCGGTAGCGACGACCATCGATGCCGACGAAATCGACTTCGGCAAAGCCGCTGCCGGTGCCGCGACGCAGCAAGGTGCGTGGATCGCTGGTGAGGATGTCGCTGTCGATTTCTGGCAGTTTGGTTTCACGGCCGATATTGCTCAGCCGTGGAACCGCCCCGAACAGGGCCAGGCACAGAGCATCAAGCAGGGTGCTCTTGCCAGCGCCGGTCGGGCCGGTGATGGCGAACAGGCCCGCGCTGGCCAGCGGCTCGGCGGTAAAGTCGATGTCGAACGGGCCCGCCAGGGACGCCAGGTTCTTCAGGCGGATGGCGAGAATTTTCATGGCTGTTCCTCTTGCTGTTGAACGTCCTGAAGCAACAGGGCGAAGTCGGCCAGGGTCTGTTCATCCACAGCGTTGCCGTAGGCTTGGCTCCAGGCGCGGCTGAACAACTCTTCGGGCGTCATTTGGCCAAGCTCCATCAGCGTGGCGTCATCGAGCGCGTCGCCGTCGCGGTTACCCGCGTATTCGGCGGCAATCCGCACCAGGCGCACAGCTTTGCCTTGCAGGGCGGTTTCCAATTGCTGGCGCAGGTCGGGTTGCGGTTCGTCCAGACGTACTCGCACTTCCAGCCAGGGTTGACGCTGTGGGTCGTCGAGCAGGTCGACGACCGGCAACTCGGCCAGTTGCTCAAGAATCTCGGCCAGCGGTGCCGGGCCGAGGCGTTGCAGGTGCACAGCGCGAGGAATCAGGCGTGATTCGACGCCGCTCAGCGTACTGCCATCAAGCTCGACTTCGAGGATCTGATGCTGATAGCCGATCTCGGAAAATGACAGCGGGATGGGCGAGCCGCTGTAGCGGATGCGCGCCTCGCGGTTGACCCGTTGCGGCTTGTGCAGGTGGCCCAGGGCCACGTAGCTGATGTCCTTGCTGAACAGGCTGGCGGGCAGGGCTTCAGCGTTACCGATGATCAGGCTGCGTTCGGAGTCTTCCGACACCGATCCACCGGCCATGTGCGCATGGCTGATGGCGATCAGCGCCTGGCCTGGCTTACGCCGTTCAAGCGCAGACGCGATCAGGCGCTCGTGCACCTGGCGAATGCCGCTCAGGTAGTCATCGCCCAAGTGTGCGCCGGTGACTTCGGCGGGCCGCAGGAACGGCAGGGCCAGGCACCAGGCGGCGACCTTGCCACGGGCGTTGGTCAGCGGAATCAGCAGGCGGTCGCTGTCCAGTTCGCCGTCGTCCAGCCACTGCACCCGGCCCAGGGCGTGGGTGCGCAGGCGGCGCATCAAAGGCGCCGGTAGTTCGATACGTGAGCCGGAGTCGTGGTTACCGGCAATCATCACGATGTTCAGTTTCGGTTGTTGCTCATGGGCCTGAACGATGAAGTCGTAAAGGCGCTCTTGGGCTTTGACCGGTGGATTGACCGTGTCGAAGATGTCGCCAGCGATCAGCAGTGCATCAGGTTGACGCAGCTTGAGCTGGCCAAGCAGCCAGTCGAGAAAGCAGGCGTGTTCGAAGTCGCGTTCCTGGCCATGCAGGGTTTGTCCCAGGTGCCAATCAGAGGTGTGAAACAGACGCATGAAGGGTTCCGCAGATTGCTGGCGCAACGCATCGGGCGTCACGCCTGGGGGTTATTTGGGGTACAACGGCGGCAGGCTGCCGTTTTCGCTGGCGGTCGGCTGAACCTGTTCTGCCGCCGGAATAGTGCCAATGGCACGCCACAGTTCGTCACCTTGCCAATACTGCCCGCTTTCGCTGTAGAGGGCACCGTTGAGGCCGTCCAGAGCATCGGACAGCGGCACGAAGCGGGCAGCCATTTCGGCCAGGGTTTCCGGTTGTTGGCGGGCCCAGGCATCGAGGGCCTGGCGGGTTGCTTGCGGGTCGTTGGCCTGGCAGGCGCGTTTGAGATCATCGAGCAAGGTCCGTGGGCTTGGCCCGGTCTGCGCGGCGCGCAGCACCGCCGGCTGCGAGCGGGCACGCCACCACAGGGCGAAGCCGAGCAGGGTGGTCAGTGCCAGCAACGCGGTGCTCAGTTGCCAGGGCCATAGTGGCCGGGTAGTGACCGTCACCGGGTCGATGTTCGCGGGCTTGTCGGCGCTCAGCGCCGGGTTGTCCTGAATCTGCAGGCTGCGGGCCGGCAGGCTGCTATGTTCGAGATGATCTTCGCGGGTGTTCCACCAGTACACCTCCTGCGCCGGCAGCTCCAGTGTGCCGCTGTGGGTTGGCACCAATGCTTCACGTTCTTCGCGGATGCCGAGCAAACCACGGTCGTTGACCTGATTGCGCAGCTGCGGTTGGTCCGGGTAGCGGCGCAGGCCGGTGACTTCGGTGGCGGGCAACGGTGGCAGTTGGGCGCTGGACAGGCCTTCGGCCTGCACCGTGACGGTACGGGTCAGCGAGTCGCCGATCTGGATTTGCTGCTGGGCCGGGTCCGGGCTCCAGCGCTCTTCCAGGCTCAGGTTACTGGTGGGTAGCCAGGGGGCGCTGGCCGGGTAATCCGCAGGGATTGGGTTGACCGTCAGCACCAGCGGGGTAGAGGTGACCTGTACCTGCTTGCCGGCTCTGGGGGCATTGAGTTCCTGCTCGACATCATTCTGGGCTGCGGTGGCGCTGAACACCAGGGCCGGGACGGTGAGATCGCCGCTTTGTTGCGGGTAGATCGCGTAGCGCATCTCGATCACACCGTGGCGAACGCCGTCGATATCTTTTTCGAAGGTGCGCGACTCGCCCAGTGGCTCGACCTTGGCATTGCTGATCTGCAGTGGGCTCAAGCTGCTGTCATCGTACAGCGGCACCGAGTGGTAGATGCTCAGGGTCAGCACTGCCTGGGCCTGAACATAAACCTCGGGTTGATCGAGGCTGGCATCAATGAACACCGGGCCGTGGTTTTCATTGCTGGCCTGTTCGGCCAACACTTGCAGGCTGATGGGCTCGCTGCGCAACTCACCCACTTGCAAGGCCGGAATTTCTACTGTGCCGCTTTGACGGGGCAGCAGGGTGATGATCCAGCGGGTGCCGGCCACGTTCTGCTCGCCGAGGCTGTTCAAGCTGTTGACCTGACGGGTGTCGCGTACTTCGAAATGGGTTTGCAGCGGGCTCAGGTCCGGTTTGCCGAACTGGGTCACGTCCTGGGTCTGCAGTGTCAGCTCAAGGGTTTCGCCGGCATTCAGACGGGTGCGGTCGACGCTGGCGAGCAGCGCTGCAGCTTGCACCTGCACGCTGAGAAATAGGCCAAGTACCAAGACGCAAAGGCGACTCATCAACGGGGTTCCTGATGTTGTTGCTGTTCATACCAGAATTTACGCCGCAACAGCTCGGCCGGGTTGTCCGGGATCTGCCGTAGCCATTGCTCCAGCGCCTGGCGCTGTTCGGCGTCCAGGGTGCTGTCGAGCGGGCGCTGGGGTGGCCGGGTGGTTTCTTCGTCATCACCGTTGCTGGCCAGCTGTTGTGCCTGCTCGTTGCTGTCGCTGTCATCTTTATTCGGGTCGCTGGGCTGCTGCGTGTTTTGTTCGCTGGCCGGATCCTGGTTGTGCTGAGCACTGCTGCTGGTGTCGGACTGAGTGTTGGCATCGCTCTGAGGGTTGTCCTCCGGCGGTTGCTCGGGCTGCTCGGCCTGACGCTGTTGCAGGGCCTGTTCGACCAAGGCTTTGTTGCTCAGCGCAGGTTGTAATTCCGGTTGGCGCTCCAGTGCCTGCTCATAGGCATCGAGCGCTGCTTCAAGTTCCCCACTGCGGGCCAGGGCGTTACCACGATTGTAATGGTCGGCCGCGCTGTTGCCTTGGGCGAACAGGCGTGCGGCGCCATCGTAGTCACCGGCTTCGTAGAGGGCCAGACCTTTCCATTGACGGTCTTCAAAGTGGGCGGCAGCGTCCTTAGGACGCTGTTGTTCAAGCAAGCGCTGGCCTTGCTGGTCGGGCCGCAACCACAGGTCGTTGAAGTCGAAGGCGTAGCTCGGTTGCGGCACCATCAGCAACAGCGGCAGGCAGAACAGCCAGCCCCGCCGGCCGGCGCAGGCGGCCAACAGCAGCAAAGGCAATAACAGCCAGTGGCCCTGGTCGGCCCAGCTGTCCAGTTGCAGCGTCTGGCCGTCATCGCGCAAGCTTTTCGGGTTATCGAACAGGCGCAGCCCGCGCAGATCAAGATCATCGATGCGGGCGTTGCGGTAGCGTCCACCGGTGCTGGCGATAAAGGCCTTGAGGCTGGCGCTGTCCAGGCGTGGCATCAAGATGCCGCCCTGGTCATCCTTGAGGAACTCGCCGTTGGCTTGTTTGACCGGCACACCCTCGGCAGAACCGACCCCCAGCATCAGCAGGCTCGGGCCTTGGCGCCCCAGTGCTTGCTTGATGCCTTGGCGTTCTTCGGGGCTCAACGATGAACCAATCAGCAGCAAGCGGCCCTGACCCAGGTCGGCCTGGGCCAGCAATGCCAGGCCTTTGCGAACGGCGAGGTCGGCGCGTTGGCCGGGCTGCGGCATGATCGACGGGTCGAGGGCCTCAAGCAGGTTGCGGCTGGTCGTCATGTCGTTCGACAGCGGCACCAGGGTATGGGCACTGCCGGCGTAGACGATGATCGCAGTCTGGCTGTCGCGGCGGTGCTCTAGCAGGTCGAAAATTTTCCGGCGTGCGCTTTCCAGGCGGTTGGGTGTGACGTCTTCGGCGAGCATCTGCGGAGTCAGCTCAAGGAGGATCACCAGTGGGTCGGCGGGGCGCTGATGGGTTTCTTCCAGGCGCTGCCAGCTGGGGCCAACCAGCGCCAGCGTGCTGATCAGCCAGGCCAGGCCCAGGGCAATCCACGGCAATTTGCTGTTCCGGCCATTGCCACCACCAAGCAGCACAGCATGAAAAGCCGGGGGCAGAATCATTTGCCAGCGCCCCGCGCGTTTCTGCCGGTGCCAGAGTTTGAACAGCAACCAGGCGAGCAGCGGCAAGACTAGCAGCCACGCCGGGCGCAACCATTGCGGCCAAAGCTCAATCATCGGCGTCTCCTCAGGCGCAGGCGCTTGAGGCGCTCGCGCCATTGCGGATGCGGCACCAGAAAATTCGGTCGGCGCAGCAGGCGTTGCAGGGGGTTGTCTGGCCATTGTTCGTGCAGCACCAGCAATACACTCAAGAGCAATGCCAAGGCCAGCGGCCAGCTGTACAAAGCATGGGCCGTACGGGTTTGGGTGGGTTGCTGGGCAACCGGTTCGAGACGGTCCAGCGCCTCGTCGATGGCCTGCAGCTCCTCGCCATCACGAGCACGGAAATAGCTGCCACCGGTCAACTCGGCGATTTCCTTGAGCGAGGCTTCGTCCAGGTCGAGGCTGGGGTTGATCCCGAGCAAACCCGTGGTACCGGTAGCTTCCGGGTCGGCACCGATACCGATGGTATAGATCCGCACGTTTTCCTGCGCTGCCAGGCGCGCTGCGGTGAGAGGGTGGATCTGCCCACCATTGTTGGCTCCGTCGGTCACCAGCACCAGCACCCGACTTTGCGCCGGGCGTTGGCGCAGGCGTTTGAGCGCCAGGCCAATGGCGTCGCCAATGGCGGTGTTTTTGCCGGCAATACCGACCTGCGCTTCGTCGAGGAAAGTACGGACGGTGTGCCGGTCGAAAGTCAGTGGTGCTTGCAGGTAGGCCTGGCTGCCGAACAGGATCAGGCCGACGCGGTCGCCCTGGCGTGCTTCGAGAAAGTCGCCCAGCAGCGCTTTGACCAAGGCCAGGCGACTGACTTCTTCGTCTTGCCAGTGCATGTCGGGAAAATCCATGGAGCCCGAGACATCCACTGCCACCAGCAGGTCGCGGCCACTGGCCGACACCGGCACCGGCTCGCCCAGCCACTGCGGACGGGCCGCAGCGAACAGTAGCAACAGCCAGATCAGTACGAAGGGCGCCTGCTGGCGCCAGGTCGGCAGATTCAGGCGGGCACGCCGCCCGGCCAGGCCTTCCAGTTCATTGAGAAAGCTGACTTTCAGCACCGGCTCGCCGCTGTCGGCCGCCGGCAGCAGCAAGCGAGCCAGCCAAGGCAGCGGCAACAGCACAAACACCCACGGCCAGGCCAGTTCAAACATGTTTGCGTATCCAGGTTTCGACGGCCTGATTGAGCCCGGCGATAGCCTTGTCATCAAGCTTGCACTCAGGCTTGTAGGCGCCTTCGACCAGCACCATCCAACGCGTCAGTCCGGCGGCCGGACAGCGGTTGTCGAGAAACGCCAGCCACTGCCGGCCGTTCAGGGTGTGACTGTGACTGCCGGGGTAGTGATTGCGGCACAGGCGTTTGAGCAGGGCATTGATGCTCTGCAGCCAGGCCCCGGCCGGTTCGCCGTTATAGGGCTTGGGCAGGCGCGCCAGTTCGGCCAGGGCCTCGACGCGGATCGGGTCCAGCGGCAGTTCGGCGCGTACGACTGGTTGCTTGCCAGGGCGCCAGTGACGCAGGCGCCATGCCCCCCAGCCCAGCAGCGGCAGCAACACCAGCAACGCCCACCACCCAGGCGCCAACGGCCACCAGCTCACTGGTGGCGGGGTGATCAGCGGTTGTAATTGCTCCAACGGGTTCACGGGCCTTTCCCCGGACGTTGCGCGTTCAGGTACTCGCGCAGTTGCTCGATCATTTCGCTTTGCGTACTCAACGGCATCAGCACCACCCGCAGCTTTTGTGCCAGCAGTTCCCAGCGCTCGATACGCGCTTCGCTTTGTTGACGGTAGCTGCGGCGTAGGGTCGGGTCGAGCGTATCGAGCTCCAGTTGTGCGCCGTGCTGGGCAAAGCGCAGCAAGCCGGCGGCGGGCAGGGCGTGGTCGAGTGGATCGGACAAGGGCAGCAAGAGCAGGTCGCAGTGGCGTGACAGCAGGCTCAGCTGCTGTTCGACTGCCGGGCTCAGCGCGCGCTCGTCGCAAATAATGATTGCCAGGCTGCCTGGGCGCAGTACTTCACGTGCACGACGCAAGGCCAGGCCGAGGCTGTCGGCTTGGGGTTTGGCTTCGGTGTGCAGCGACTGATTGACCCGCGCCAGGCGGTTGAGCAGTTGCAGCAAGCTCTGCTTGCTGCGCCGAGGCTTGATTTCATAGTGTTCGTTGTCGCCGAACACCAGCCCGCCGATGCGGTCGTTGTGGCCCAGGGCTGCCCAGCCAATCAAGGCTGCCGCTTGGGCGGCGAGCACCGATTTGAATATCAGGCCCGAGCCGAAAAACAGGCGTTGGCTCTGTTCGACCAGAATGAAAATCGGCCGTTCACGCTCCTCATGGAAGAGTTTGGTATGCGGCTCCTGGGTCCGTGCCGTGACGCGCCAATCGATGTTGCGCACATCGTCGCCGGCCTGATACACCCGCACCTGGTCAAAATCGACACCGCGTCCGCGCAGTTTCGAGTGGTGCAGCCCCACCAGCGGACTACGCTGGCCGGGCCGGGAAAACAGTTGCACTTCGCGCACGCGATGGCGCATCTCGATCAGCTCGGCGAGGCTGATACGGATTCCGGGCGCGGCCAGCAAGCGTTCAGGCATGGCGTCAGGCGACGGCGACGACGTCGAGGATGCGCTGGATCACCCGGTCCTGGTCGATCCCGGCGGCCTCGGCCTCAAAGGAAAGAATGATGCGGTGGCGCAGCACATCGAACAGCACTGCTTGAATGTCTTCGGGGCTGACGAAATCGCGGCCAGCCAGCCACGCATGCGCTCGTGCGCAGCGGTCCAGGGAAATCGAGCCACGTGGGCTGGCGCCGTAGGCGATCCAGTCGGCCAGCTCGGGGTCGAACTTGGCCGGGGTGCGGGTGGCCATGACCAGTTGCACCAGGTATTCCTCTACCGCGTCGGCCATGTACAGGCCGAGGATCTCCTTGCGCGCGGCAAAGATTGCCTGCTGGCTGACCCGGCGCTCAGGCTTGGCTTCGCCATTGAGCGCTTCGCCACGGGCTTGCTGGAGAATGCGTCGCTCCACGGAAGCGTCCGGGAAGCCGATTTTCACATGCATGAGAAAACGGTCGAGCTGGGCTTCGGGTAGCGGGTAAGTGCCCTCCTGCTCGATCGGGTTTTGCGTGGCCATGACCAGGAACAAGGGAGACAGCTCGTAGGTGCTGCGCCCAACCGAAACCTGGCGTTCGGCCATGGCTTCAAGCAAGGCCGACTGGACCTTGGCCGGTGCCCGGTTGATTTCGTCGGCCAGTACCAGGTTGTGGAAAATCGGACCTTGCTGGAACACGAAGCTGCCGGTTTCCGGGCGGTAGATCTCGGTGCCGGTGATGTCGGCCGGGAGCAGGTCGGGGGTGAACTGGATACGATGGAACTCGGCTTCGACGCCTTCGGCCAGCTCTTTGATGGCCTTGGTCTTGGCCAGGCCAGGGGCGCCTTCGACCAGCATGTGGCCGTCGGCCAGCAGCACAATCAGCAAACGCTCGACGAGCTTTTCCTGGCCCAGAATCTGGGTTGAAAGAAAGGTGCGCAGCGCGATCAGCGCCTCACGGTGTTCCATCGTTGACGGTTCCTGGAAAAACGCCAGGGCAATCTCCGTAAGGGGGCCCGGGCAGGGGCTCATACTTTAATGCATCCGGGCCTCAGGCTACTAATGGCGGCAGGTAATTTTGTGCAAATCCGATCTGGATCGCTGTGGGAGCGGGCTTGCCCCGCGAAAGCGGTGTATCAGCCATATCGTATCGCGGGGCAAGCCCGCTCCTACCGTGGTTGGCGATCTCAGGTCCACCAGTAGCGCACCAGGTGGAAGAAGATCGGCGCGGCAAAGCACACCGAGTCCAGACGGTCGAGCATGCCGCCGTGACCTTCGATCATGTGTCCCCAATCCTTAACCCCCCGGTCGCGCTTGATTGCGGACATGACGATGCCACCGGCGAAGCCCAACAGGTTGATCAGCAGGGCAATCAGGAACGACTGCCAGATGTTGAACGGGGTGATCCACCACAGTGCGCCACCGATCAGTGAAGCCAGCAACAAACCGCCGACGAAGCCTTCCACGGTTTTCGAAGGCGACAGGT
This sequence comes from Pseudomonas sp. H9, assembly GCF_004353925.1. Taxonomy (GTDB): domain Bacteria; phylum Pseudomonadota; class Gammaproteobacteria; order Pseudomonadales; family Pseudomonadaceae; genus Aquipseudomonas. The sequence goes on from NZ_SMOK01000005.1 coordinate 169,227, forward strand.
TGGGGGCGATCTTGTGTTTGCCCAAGAGCTTGCCGCACACGTACTGCAGCACATCGGAAAGCTGCACAACGATCACCAGATAAGCGATCAACAGCAGGTTGCGGCCTTCGTAGCCGGCGATGTCCAGGGTCAGCAGGGCTGGTACGAAAGAGATGCAGTACACCGCGATCATCAGCCCCCACTGCACCTTCGATGCGCGCTCCAGAAAGTGCGCGCTGTCGCCGCCCAGCGAGGCGAGGATCGGCAGGAGCAGGAACACGTAGACCGGGATAAGAATCGAGAACAGTCCGTACCAGTCGGCGTAGATCAGCAGGTACTGCAGCGGCAGTGCCAGATAGAAGGCCGCCACCAGGGCCGGGTAATCGCTGCGTCGGGTCGGGGTCAGGGTGAGGAACTCACGCAGCGCATAGAACGAGACAGCGTAGAACAGCAAAATCACCGCGCCATTGCCCAGCCAGAAGGCGACGCCGATGACCAGCACCATCACCCACCAGGCGTTGATCCGCGCATTGAGGTTGTCGATCACGGCGTTGGGCGTAGCACGGATACGCCACTTCAGGAGCTGGGCGATCAAGGATGCCAGCACCAGAATCGCGCCAATCCCGGCAAATAACATCAGGGTCTGGTTATCCATGTTCAGCACTGCTCCGGGGCCAGTTCGAGCAACGCGGCGCGGCTGCGTTGAAGAAATTGTGTTTTGCTTTCACCGTCTTCCAGTTGCAGGGGTGCACCGAAACTGAGGGTGCACAGCAACGGTAACGGCAGGACACGGCCCTTGGGCATGACCCGATTGAGGTTGGCGATCCACACCGGTATCAACTGCACCTGTGGGTGTGCCGCAGCCAAGTGGTAGATCCCGCTTTTGAACGGCAGCAAGCCGTCTTCCTGATTGCGCGTGCCTTCCGGGAAAATGATCAGGGAGTCGCCACCCTCGAGGGCGTCGAGCATCGGTTGCAAGGGGTTGGCCTGTGGATCGTGGCGCTCACGATCGATCAGTACGCCGTTGAACACCCGGTTGATCACATAGCTGCGCAGGGCGCCGGTTTGCCAGTAATCAGCCCCCGCCACCGGCCGCGTGGCTTTACGCAAGGCCGGAGGCAACGACGCCCACAGCAGCACAAAGTCGCCATGGCTGCTGTGATTGGCAAAGTAGATGCGCTGCACCGGCTCTGGCCCGCAGCCCAGCCACAGGCTGCGCGCGCCGGTGATGGAACGGGCGACAGAGGTAATAAGGTGCGCGACCAAAGGTTCGAGCATGTGGATTCCTTATCCTTAAATGGTCCACCATGGGCTAGCCAGCAGCCCGGTCAGGGTCAGAAGAATTTGTAGGGCGAGCACCATTGCCTGGCGGCGCAGCAGGGTTAATGCACCGCGACTGCGTTCCGGCCACGACCGGTCGCCGCGGTTGTCAGCTTGCAGACGCAGTGCAGCCAGGGCCTGATCCAGCGCTTGGGTGCGGTCGTGCAGTGTGGACGGGCTGTCGGCCATGCGTTGAAACAAATCGGCATCGAAGGCCACCCTGAATGCCCAATATTTTTGCAGCGCGCCCAGTACCAACAGCGCGCAGCCCATGCTCAACACCCAGGGGTTGTAGAGGCCCTGCCACCACGGGGCGAGGCCGAGCGCCACGCCCAGCAATGTCAGGCCGGTAGAGAATTGATCCAGGCTACGCCCGCGGCGCAGCAGGCTGGCCACGCAGTAGAGTTGCATATCAGTGCTCATTCAGCTCCCTCAGGTTTTTTGCTCAGTGGTGCCAGGGCCTGACGGTGCGTGGCGTGCAGAACGATGCGCGGGCGTGCCTGTTGAATCATTGTGATGGCCGCCTCAACGCTGGTGGCGCGGCCACTGTGTAAAAGCCATGCGGCAACGGCGGTGGCACTGCGCGAATACCCCAGAGCGCAGCACACCAGTACCGGGCCGTGTTGCTGCAGGCGCTCCAGTACCTGGGCCAGTTCAACGCACTGTGCGGTGGTTGGCGCGATCAGGTCGAGCACCGGCACGCTGTGATAGGCCTGCGCGCCAGGGGACAGCGGCAATTCTGCGCAGACATCGAGCACCGCCTTGAATGAACTGTGTCGCAGCTCTGCGCCTGTGGGGATGCGCCCAAGCCAGACACCGTCGACGATCTGGTCGGGTTGGGGATGTTTGCGCGTCCACAGCCGTGAGTTAAGCCAGGCCGCCGCCAGGTACGGTGCCAGCAACCAACGCGCAGCGCTGCTCAACTGGCCGTCTGCGGCTTTCTGAAAGCCGGCGGCATCAAACAGTGCATAGTTCAACGCCACCAGCAGCAATGCCGCCGCTGGCCAGAACAACCATAACCCGCTGCCACCCAGCCCGACGGCCGCCAGGGCAAACAGCCCGGCCCCGAGCGCATAACGCAGCGCCAACTGCCAGCGCTGGCGATCGTGTGTCAATTGCAGGCGTTGCAGCATACCCGGGCGGTCCAGGGGCCACAGCCAGACACACAGCCAACCGGCCAGGGCGCCAGTAGGCACATCGATAAAGTGATGCTGGTAGGTGGTCAGCACCGACACGCCGATCAAGGCGAACCAGCCATGCACCAGCCAGCGCCACAGGCCCTGAGTGTGTTGGGCGTAGCACACCCACAGCACCACCAGCAGGGCGATATGCAGTGAAGGGGCCTGGTTGAACGGTTTGTCGAAGCCTGCCAATACCGCGAATAGCCAGCCGAACACACCGTCCAGCTCCGGGCGCTCGAAGGTGAAGCGCAAGGGCCAGAGCAAGAAGCAACTGACGGCAATCACCTGCGCCGTGAGCAAGCGCAAGGCGTGGCGCTTCAGTGCCAGGCGGCTGCGCGGCAGCAACAGCGAGAAGCCGTACAACAGGTCGATGGACCAGTACGGCACGATGGTCCAGGGCCAGAACGGCATGTGCTGTTCCCAGGCGAAAACCAGGCTGCCGACATCATCGCGCTGGCTGGTAACCCACGTTGCAAAGCCGTAGGTGCTGAAAAACAAAGGTGCGAGCAACAACAGCCAGAGCACAGCCGGTTTCAGCAAGCCGGGTTCGCGTGCGGGCAAAGGGGCGACGGCACTGACGCTCATCATTGCACCCGCTGAGCCAGCGAGACGCTGAAGATCCCCCATTCATCGATGCGCTGGGTCACCTTACGAAAGCCTGCCGCCTCTATCAATTGGTCCATCTCGGCCTGGGTGCGCCGACGCATGACCCAAGCCTGGCCGGCGCGGTGGCTGGTCAGGGCGCGGGCGATCAATTCCAGCTGTGGATGCCAGGGTTGCCCGGTGTACACCAGGTAACCGCCCGGCGGTACGGCGTCCGCCAGACCAGCCAGGGAGTTGCCGACCATCTGGTTGTCGGCGAACAGTTCATACAGTCCGGAAACCACCGCCAGGGTCGGCTTGGGGTCCAGCTCGGCGAGGCTCTGGCGCTCGAAGGCATCGCCTTTGACGAAGCGGGCGATGTCGCCCAGGCCTTTTTCCGCAATCAAGGCGCTGCCGTCGCGTACGTTGATGTCGCTGTAGTCACGCAGCAGAATCGACTCCGGCAGCGGGTCCATGCCTTGTACGGCTTCGAGAATGTAACGGCCATGGCCAGCAGCGATGTCGACGACGCGCACGGGTTGCTGTTGCTCTCGTAGCTGCGCGATGGCCAGGCGCAGCAGCTCTTCAACGTGCAGTTTGCGTTGACGAATACCGCGCCAGCCAATGGAATTCAGGTAATTGCGGTCAATCAATCGACCGACCGGGGAGAGCCCGGTGGCGCGATTGCGGTACACGTAATCGAGGGTGCTGCCTGAGTCGAATCCTGTGTCGACACCCAGTTTCAAACCAGCGGACAGCTTACTGCCAAAGCCGAGGCTGGCACGCGTCATGCGCCAGTACAGGTCACGCAGGGAGTTGCGCGGCAGTGGGTTGGCCAGCGACTCGGCTTCGGCACACGTGGCGCCCAGGCGGTCGGCATCCAAAAGCGATGGGCGATTCAACGGCGTAGCGAAGGTGTGCAGGATGAAGCGGCGTATGCTCGCCACCGCCGGTGCGCGGTCTTTTTCACCCAGAGTGTCATGGAAAAAGCCCGGCAGAATGTGCTTTTCCTTGTGCACGCTGCCCAAGCGTTCAAAGAATTGCTCCTGCGGTTTGCGGTGTACAACGAAGTCGGAACCTGAGATCAGCAGCTGGGTCGGCACCTGAATCGCCTGGGCATCAGCCACCACACGTTCAGCGGCTTCATAGAGGCCCAGCAGCACATTGACCGAGATGCTTTTGGTGATCAGCGGGTCTTGGTCATAAGACGCCGCACGTAATGGATCGTGGGTGAGGAAGCGTGCCTTGACGTAACTGTCGACAAAAAAATTGCCACGCAGCTTGCGCAGCAAGGCCAGGCCTGGGCGGGCAAAGGGCACATACAGCTTGACCTTGAATGCCGGGGAGGCGAGCACCAGCGAACGGATACGCGGGGCATAGTCGTGCACCCAGGTTGCGGCAATCACCGCACCGACGCTTTGCGCGACAACGGCGATGTGTTCTTCGTGGATGTCGTGGGTGTCAGCCAGGTGCTCGCAAAAGGTCTGCACATCCCGCGCGCTGGTGGCAAAGCTTGGGCTGTCGCCGCGCTCGCCCGGCGACTGGCCGTGGCCGCGAGCATCCCAGGCAAAGAAATCGGTGTCGGCCAGGTCCAGTTCATCCACCAAGTGGGCTATGCGCCCGGAGTGTTCATGGCCGCGATGGAACAGCAGCACTGCCTTGCGAGGCTCGTTCGGGTTGGCTGTGGTTGCCGGCCAGTGGCGATAAAACAGCTCGACGCCGTCGTGGGTGGTGAATGTCCGAGCCTGGGATGGGCGCATTGCAGCTTCCTTATGCTGATGGAGCGTTTTCCTTGATTTCTTTCAAGCCTTGGCGCACCCGGTTGATCAGCGTGAGCACCAATAACAGGGCGACCGCAGCGAACACGCCATTGATCCAGGCGGCGTTGAGCCAACCCAGGGCGATTGTCGCAGCCAAGGCGCCGAGCACGAAGGCGCGGTCGCTTTTGCCCATGGGGCCGTCATAGCGGCGGGATGCGCCGACCATTGGCCCGAGCACGCCAGTGTACTCGCTGAACACCGCTAACAGTGCAACCACAACCACTGCTGAGGTGCTGACCTCGGGAATCAAGGCGAACGGCAGGATCAACGCACTGTCGGCGACGATATCGCACAGCTCGTTGAGGTAGGCGCCCAGGTGCGATTGTTGGCCGAATTCCCGGGCGAGCATGCCGTCGATGGCGTTGAGCGCCATGCGCAGCAGCATCCACAGCGGGATCAGGATGAACAGCCAGGTGTGCTGAGCAAACAGCGCAATCAACCCACCCAGCAGTACCGAAACAACGCCGGCGAGCAAGGTGATCTGGTTGGCGGTGATACCGCGGTCATAAAGGCGTTTGACCAACGGTCGCAAGAGGTTCTGGAAGGCAGGTTTGAGTTGGTAGATGGACACCATCGGCGCAGGTCTCGACCGGTCAGAGAAGGGAGGTAGGCCCGGAGCAGTGTAACCAATAGCCGTGGTAGTGAAAGTTTTTGGTATACGGCGGCCCCTGGTGAGAGCTGGCTCGCTGTGGGGGCGGGCTTGCCCCGCGATAGCGATCTGTCAGTCACATCGCATCGCGGGGCAAGCCCGCTTCTACCGGCAGTGTGCGCCTCAGTTTTTGAATTTGGAGTGCTTGCGCCCCTGGTCACACAGGGCAAACACCACCACCAGCACGGCGGCGACAGCCAGGATGATCGCCACACCGTCGGTGGAGTGGGTGGCAGAGCTGGCAACCAGTGCCAAGCCACCCAGAGGTGCCAGGCCACCAGCCACGGCAGTGCCGATTTCACGCCCGGTACCAAAGCCCGAGGAGCGTGTTTCGGTCGGGAACTGACGGCTGAGGAACGAGCCCTGTGGCGCGAACATCATCGGCGCGAGGATGCCGGTACCGATGGCGATAGCCAGGTAGATCATCATCGGCTCGCCGGTATTGAGCAGGGCCAGGAACGGGTAGGCGAACAACACCGAGAACACCCCGCCGAGCATCAGCACGGTCTTGCTGCTCCACTTGTCGCACAGCCAGCCAAAGAATGGCACGGCAACGATCGCTACCAGGCTGGCGATGGTCACCGACAACGAGGTGACATGCGCTTCAACGCCTTTGTACTGGGTCAGGTAGGCCAGGGAGAAGGTCTTGAAGATGTAGCTCAGGGCGTTGTAACCAATGGCCACGAAGAACACCACGGCCAGACCTTTGAGGTCGTTCTTGAACAGCAGCTTGAGGGGTGAAACCTTCGGTTTGTTCGGGGCTTCGTCGAGTTTTTTGTAGTCCGGAGTTTCCGGGATGCTTCTGCGTACCCAGAAGCCCACGGCCACCAGCACGATGCTGCAGATGAATGGAATACGCCAGCCGCCGGAGAGCAGGAATTCGTTGCCGTTCATGGTCAGTACGTACACGGTCAACGACGACAGCAGCAGGCCCAGGTTAAGCCCCAGTGCCGGCCAGGCGCCCTGGCTACCGCGCTTGCCTTCGCTGGCGTGCTCGTAAGAGGTCACTGCCGCTGCCGAGAGCTCTGCGCCAGCGCCCAGGCCTTGAATGATCCGTATAAACACAAGGATGATCGGCGCCCAGATACCAATCGAGGCGTAGCTTGGGATCAGGCCGATCAGTGCGGTGCACACCCCCATCAGGCAGAAGGTGATGACCAGTACCTGCTTGCGGCCAAAGCGGTCGCCCAGGTAACCGAACAGGATGCCGCCGAACGGGCGGGCGATGAAGCCGATGGCAAAGGTGGAAAACGCCAGCAACGAGGCCACGGCCGGGTTGCTCGGGTCGAAGAACACTTTCGAGAAAACGATCGCCGCCATGGTCGCGTACAAGTAGAAGTCGTACCACTCCAGCATCGAGCCGAAGATGGTGGCAGCCGCAACCTTGCGCAGGCGTTTCTTGTTCTGTTCCGGGGTTTCTGTCGCGGCCACAGCCGCCTCATGTACCGACATCGGAGGTTTCCTTTTTGTCTTTGTAGTTATCGTGTTCAGCAGTGATCAGCGGGCTTTGAAGATGCGATCAGCGATCATCTGGCCGATCGGGATCGCCGAGGTGGCCGCTGGCGAAGGGGCGTTGCAGACATGCACCATGCGCGGCGTTTCGGCGAACAGGAAGTCGTGCACCAGGGTGCCGTCGCGCATCACCGCCTGGGCGCGGATACCCGCTTCGTAGGGCAGCAGGTCTTCGATGTTCAACGACGGGCAGTACTTGCGGCATTGCTCCAGATAGCCGCCCTTGAACAGCGAATTCTTCATTTCGGTGGTGCCGGAGCCGAGGTTGGCCCAGATGGTTTTCCAGAAGCCGGGAAAGCGTGCGTACTCGGCCACATCGCGCCAGTTCACCGAAAATTTCTTGTAGTTCTCCCGGCCCAGGCCCAGCACGGCGTTGGGTCCGACGGTGACGCTGCCGTCGATCATCCGTGTCAGGTGTACGCCGAGAAACGGCAACTCGGGGTCGGGGATCGGGTAAATCAAGTGATTGACGATGTCGTTCTTGCTGGCCGGCAGGCGGAAGTATTCGCCACGGAACGGAATGATCTGATGGTCAATCTTGACCCCGGCGAGCGCGGCCAGTCGGTCTGATTGCAGGCCAGCACAGGCCACCAGTTGGCGGGCTTGCCAAACCTTGTCGTCGCTGCTGATGGTGACCGCATCGGCGCTTTCAACGATGGCGCGCACGGTGGTCGACAAGTGCACCTCGCCACCAGCTGCCTGAATCACCCGAGCCATGGCCTGGCACACCTGCTTGTAATCGACGATACCGGTGGCATCGAGGAACAGCCCGCCGAGGCCGACGATGTTCGGCTCACGGCGCTGCAGTTCGGCGGCGTCAAGGCGCTCGACCTTAAGGCCGTTTTGCTGCGAGCGCTCGTACAGCGCCTGCATGCGCTGCACTTCCAGCGGGGTAGAGGCCACCAGCAACTTGCCGCAGACATCGAACTTGATCTTGTGCTCGGTGCAAAAGGCTTTAGTCGCTTCTGCGCCGCGTTTGCACAGATCAGCCTTGAGGCTGCCGGGGGCGTAGTAGATGCCCGCATGGATGACACCACTGTTGTGCCCGGTTTGGTGCTTGGCCAGGCTCGCTTCCTTTTCCAGGATCAGCAGCGAGGCGCCGGGCTGGCGTTCGAGGAGCGCCATGGCGGTGGCGAGGCCAACGATGCCGCCGCCGATGATGCAGTAGTCGTAAATCATGCAGGTGTCACCTTGGTTTGTTCTTGTCAGAGAGTCTGCTTATCAGGTTGTCAGACTAAGTCGGTCAAACAAAAGGGCGCTGTGCGTCAGCGCCCGTTAATTACGGCAATTCAGGGTTCAGTTGATGCTTGGCAATTCCAGTTTCAGGCGTTTGGCCGAAGCGCGCAGGTGGGCTTCAGCACAGGCGGCGGCCGCCTGGCAGTCGCCATCGACGATTGCCTGGTACAGTGCCTGGTGCTCGCGGTTGGCATCGGCCGAGCCGCCCACCGAGTGCGCCGCCGAGTTTTCCCAGGCGGTCTTGCGGGCGGCGGCCAATTGGCCACGGAGAAAGTCGTGGAAGGCCACGAAGTAATCATTCTTGCTGGCGTCGGCGATTGCGCGATGAAATTCGACGTCGGCAGCTGCCGCAGCGGCAAAGTCGCTGCGCTTGTCGAGCATGTCCTGCAGGGCTTTGTTCATGCGGGCAAGATCGGCGGCGTCGCGGCGTTGCGCGGCAATCGAGGCGGCCTGGGTTTCGATCCACAGGCGTACTTCGAACATTTGCACCAGGTCAGGCCGACGGCCCTGGCCAGAAGGGAAGCGAAACACCGTACCGGTCGGGGTCTGGGAAATGTACGAGCCCAAGCCGCGACGGGCGATCAATACACCATCGGCCTTGAGCTGGGCTACCGCTTCACGCACCACCGAACGGCTGACATTCAGCTGTTCGGCCAGTTGCTGTTCGGTGGGCAGGCGCGATTCGGCCGCCAGGCGCCCGGAATCGATTTCTGCACGGATGGCACCGACGACGCGTTCGACCAGCGTATCGGGGCGCTGAAGCTCAAGCATGGGGTATTGCTCATTAATCAGGTTGTCAGACAATGCCTTTGCCGCCGAATCTTGTCAAGAATCGGCAGGCGCGCTTACAGCTCGCTGACGTAGGTGCCCGTGCCCTTGAGGATGTTTTGCAGGGTCTCTTCGACCTCGGCCAGGTCAGTACCATCGCTGCTCAAGGTGATTTCCAGGTGGTCGTCACCGCCGAGGGCGTCAGCATCCAGGGGCGCAACCTCAATCAGCAGGCGGGTGGCGCTAAGGGTGACCTTCAAGCCTTCGACGGGGGAGTAATGGTCGTCGAGGGTAATGTCCACGCGGTCTTCGTCTGGGTAGCGGGTCATCAGAAACATCCGGCCCTTGTCGCTGTGGCAGCACAGAGTGGCCATGTTGTCTTCTTCTTCATCGCAAGGGGTGGCGAAGAGCAGGGCGGTGGTCAGTTGCATGGGTGGCTCGATCAATGAGTTGAAACGTGATTCTGCCAGTGTTCGGCCTGGCGATAAATCAATGTGTTCGTGGTGCTTGTGCGGGTGTGCTGGTTTTGATCGGTAAGTGACCGGGTTTTGAGGTGCGAGGTCCGTTGGGTGAGCAGTATCCGGTTGTTTGCCTAGTCGTGGTGTTGGTGTTGGTGTTGGTGTTGGTATTGGGGGCTTATCCATTCGTTGTGGCGGCAATCCCGGCCCCTTCCGCCTTTACGGCGGCCTACTTTCCTCTTGGGGAAAGTAGGCAAAGCCGCTGGCTCCTGCATCCGGCCCTACGCTGCGCTCCGGGTCCCCTCGGCTCCGGCACCTTCCAGGCCCGCGCGGCCTACGACTTGCTACGCAAGTCTACATCTCGCGCCTTCGGCTACGCCGAAGGGTGCTATCGCACCTGGCCCTCCAGGCACCTCCACTCGGCCTCCTGAAGTCGCAAAGTTACGGGTGGCGTCTGGGCGATAGCTTCAAGCTTCAAGCTTCAAGCTTCAAGCTTCAAGCTTCAAGCTTAGAGCTTAGAGCTTCAAGCTTAGAGCTTAGAGCTTAGAGCTTAGAGCTTAGAGCTTAGAGCTTAGAGCTTAGAGCTTAACCTTCACCTCAATGACCGAATATGTCGCAGCACCGCAAGCAGGGGCGGGCGGGCACTCGTTAAGCTGCGCTGTTGATGGTCACCCGTAAAGACACAGTTCCACCCGGAGCAGTCGTTTTTGCAGATGCCCATCCGTGGAATGGGTAAAAGTGACCAATGAGTCGTGTTTTGCGCCTGTTCTGTATGGTTTTACCGTCCTCCTGCTACGGGTTGGCTATCGTTGATCCGTATATGGCGGACGTGCGCGACGCTTCACTCAATAACAAAGCCCAAGCGGAGTACCACAGATGGCGTTTTTCACCGCAGCCAGCAAAGCCGACTTCCAGCATCAACTGCAAGCGGCCCTGGCGCAGCACATCAGCGAACAGGCACTGCCACAAGTGGCGCTGTTCGCCGAACAGTTCTTCGGCATCATCTCTCTTGACGAATTGACCCAGCGCCGCCTGTCGGACCTGGCCGGTTGCACCTTGTCAGCCTGGCGCATCATCGAGCGCTTCGATCCCGCTCACCCTCAGGTTCGCGTCTACAACCCCGATTACGAACGTCATGGCTGGCAGTCGACCCACACTGCGGTTGAGGTGTTGCACCATGACTTGCCGTTTCTGGTCGACTCGGTCCGAACCGAGCTGAACCGCCGTGGTTACAGCATCCACACCCTGCAGACCACCGTGCTCAGCGTGCGCCGTGGCGACAAGGGTGAGCTGTTGGAAATTCTGCCTAAGGGCACCCAGGGTGAAGGTGTTTCGCAAGAATCGCTGATGTACCTGGAAATCGACCGCTGCGCCAATAACGCCGAGCTCAATCTGCTGACCCGCGAGTTGGAGCAGGTACTGGCTGAGGTGCGCGTCGCGGTCGCCGATTTCGAGCCAATGAAGGCCAAGCTGCGGCAGATCGTCGAGCTGGTCGAGCAGACGCCTTATCCTGCGGTTCAAGGTGAAAAAGCTGAGGTCAAGGCGTTCCTCGAGTGGCTGGTGGGTAACCACTTCACCTTCCTCGGATACGAAGAATTTGTCGTCCACGGTGATGCCCAGGGTGGCCAACTGGTGTATGACGAACAGTCCTTCCTCGGCCTGACCCGCCTGCTGCGCGCGGGTCTGACGGCTGACGAGCTGCGTATCGAAGATTACGCCGTCAGCTATCTGCATGAGCCGTTGCTGCTGTCGTTTGCCAAGGCTGCGCACCCAAGCCGCGTGCACCGCCCGGCGTACCCTGACTACGTGTCGATCCGCCAGTTGGACGCCGACGGCAAGGTCATCAAGGAATGCCGTTTCATGGGCTTGTACACCTCTTCGGTGTATGGCGAGAGCGTACGTTCAATCCCTTATATCCGTGACAAGGTGGCCGAAGTCGAGCGCCGCTCGCATTTCGATCCCAAGGCGCACCTGGGCAAGGAATTGGCCCAGGTACTGGAAGTGTTGCCGCGTGACGACCTGTTCCAGACCCCGGTCGACGAGCTGTTCAGCACGGTGATGTCGATTGTGCAGATCCAGGAGCGCAACAAGATTCGTGTGTTCCTGCGCAAAGACCCGTACGGTCGTTTCTGCTACTGCCTGGCCTATGTGCCGCGTGACATCTACTCCACCGAAGTACGGCAGAAAATTCAGCAGGTGCTGATGGAGCGCCTGAAGGCCAGTGACTGCGAGTTCTGGACCTTCTTCTCTGAGTCGGTGTTGGCGCGTGTGCAACTGATTCTGCGCGTTGATCCGAAGAACCGTATCGATATCGACCCGCAACAGCTGGAAAACGAGGTAATCCAGGCCTGCCGTTCGTGGCAGGACGATTACGCCAGCCTGACGGTTGAAAGCTTTGGCGAAGCTCAGGGCACCAACATCCTGGCCGATTTCCCGAAAGGTTTCCCAGCCGGCTACCGCGAGCGCTTTGCCGCGCATTCGGCGGTGGTGGACATGCAGCACCTGTTGACCTTGTCTGAGCGCAAGCCGCTGGTGATGAGCTTCTACCAGCCGCTGACCCAGGTTGGTAAACAACAGTTGCACTGCAAGCTGTACCACGCCGATACGCCGCTGGCGCTGTCGGACGTGCTGCCGATTCTGGAAAACCTCGGCTTGCGCGTACTGGGTGAGTTCCCCTACCGCTTGCGTCACGCCAACGGTCGTGAGTTCTGGATTCACGATTTTGCCTTCACCTACAGCGAAGGCCTGAGCCTGGATATCCAGCAACTCAACGACACCCTGCAGGATGCGTTTGTTCACATCGTCAAGGGCGATGCGGAAAACGACGCCTTCAACCGCCTGGTGCTGACTGCCGGCCTGCCATGGCGCGACGTGGCGCTGCTGCGTGCCTACGCCCGTTACCTCAAGCAGATTCGCCTGGGCTTCGACCTGGGTTACATAGCCAGTACCCTGAACAACCACACTGACATCGCCCGCGAGCTGACCCGGTTGTTCAAAACCCGTTTCTACCTGGCGCGCAAGCTCACCAGTGAAGATCTGGACGACAAGCAACAACGCCTGGAACAGGCCATCCTGACGGCGCTGGACGATGTTCAGGTGCTCAACGAAGACCGCATCCTGCGTCGCTACCTGGACCTGATCAAAGCCACCCTGCGGACCAACTTCTACCAAACCGACGCCCAGGGGCAGAACAAGTCGTACTTCAGCTTCAAGTTCAACCCCAAGCTGATTCCCGAGCTGCCCAAGCCGGTACCCAAATTTGAAATCTTCGTCTACTCGCCGCGGGTTGAAGGCGTGCACCTGCGTTTTGGCAATGTCGCCCGTGGCGGCCTGCGCTGGTCGGACCGTGAAGAAGACTTCCGTACCGAAGTGCTGGGCCTGGTAAAGGCCCAGCAGGTGAAGAACTCGGTTATCGTGCCAGTCGGTGCCAAAGGCGGCTTCCTGCCGCGTCGCTTGCCACTGGGTGGCAGCCGTGACGATATCCAGGCTGAGGGCATTGCCTGTTACCGGATCTTCATTTCCGGCCTGCTGGACATCACCGACAACCTCAAGGACGGCGCGCTGGTACCGCCTGCCAACGTCGTGCGTCACGACGATGACGACCCGTACTTGGTGGTGGCTGCCGACAAAGGCACCGCGACGTTCTCCGACATCGCCAACAGCATTGCCATCGAATACGGCTTCTGGCTGGGCGATGCCTTTGCCTCCGGTGGTTCGGCCGGTTACGACCACAAGAAAATGGGGATTACCGCCCGGGGTGCCTGGGTAGGTGTGCAGCGCCACTTCCGTGAGCGTGGCATCAACGTTCAGGAAGACCCGATCACTGTGGTGGGCGTTGGTGACATGGCCGGTGACGTGTTCGGTAACGGCTTGTTGATGTCCGATAAGTTGCAGTTGGTGGCAGCATTCAACCACCTGCACATCTTCATCGACCCGAATCCGGAGCCTGCCAGCAGCTTTGCCGAGCGTAAGCGCCTGTTTGAGCTGCCGCGTTCGGCCTGGAGTGATTACGACACCAGCATCATGTCCGAAGGCGGTGGGATCTTCCCTCGCAGCGCGAAAAGCATTGCGATCACCTCGCAGATGAAAGAACGCTTCGCCATCGAAGCCGACAAGCTGACCCCGACCGAGCTGCTCAATGCCTTGCTCAAGGCGCCTGTGGACCTGCTGTGGAACGGCGGTATCGGCACCTACGTCAAGTCCAGCGAAGAAAGCCACGCCGATGTCGGTGACAAGGCCAACGATGCCCTGCGCGTTGACGGTAACGAGCTGCGCTGCAAAGTGGTGGGCGAGGGCGGTAACCTGGGCATGACCCAATTGGGTCGTGTCGAGTTCGGCCTCAATGGTGGCGCCACCAACACCGACTTCATCGACAACGCCGGTGGCGTCGACTGCTCTGACCACGAGGTCAACATCAAAATCCTGCTCAACGAAGTGGTGCAGGCCGGCGATATGACCGAGAAGCAGCGTAACCAGCTGCTGGGCAGCATGACTGAAGAAGTCTCCGGACTGGTGCTGGGCAACAACTACAAGCAGACCCAGGCGCTGTCGCTGGCGGCCCGTCGGGCCCGTGAGCGGATTGCCGAGTACAAGCGCTTGATGGCCGACCTGGAAAGCCGTGGCAAGCTGGACCGCGCCATCGAGTTCCTGCCGACCGAAGAGCAATTGGCCGAGCGTCTGGCAGCCAATCAGGGGCTGACCCGTGCTGAGCTGTCGGTGCTGATCTCCTACAGCAAGATCGACCTCAAGGAAGCCTTGCTCAAGTCGCTGGTGCCGGATGACGATTACCTGACCCGCGACATGGAAACCGCGTTCCCGCCGTCGCTGGTGAGCAAGTTCGCCGAGGCCATGCGCCGCCATCGCCTGAAGCGTGAGATTGTCAGCACCCAGATCGCGAACGATCTGGTCAACAACATGGGCATCACTTTCGTACAGCGTCTGAAAGAGTCCACCGGCATGAGCCCGGCGAACGTCGCTGGCGCCTATGTGATCGTGCGTGACATCTTCCACTTGCCGCACTGGTTCCGTCAGATCGAGGCACTGGATTATCAGGTGCCGGCGGAAATTCAGCTGACCCTGATGGATGAGCTGATGCGTCTGGGTCGCCGTGCCACCCGCTGGTTCCTGCGCAGCCGCCGCAACGAGCAGGATGCCGGGCGTGACGTGGCGCATTTCGGGCCGAAAATTGCAGCCTTGGGTCTGAAGCTTGACGAGTTGCTCGAAGGGCCGACCCGTGAGCGCTGGATGACCCGTTACCAGGGCTTCGTCGACGCCGGCGTGCCGGAGTTGTTGGCGCGTATGGTGGCCGGTACCACGCACCTGTACACCCTGTTGCCAATCATCGAAGCGTCTGACGTCACTGGCCAGGACCCAGCCGAAGTGGCCAAGGCCTTCTTCGCCGTCGGCAGTGCCCTGGACCTGACCTGGTACTTGCAGGAAATCAGCAACCTGTCGGTGGAAAACAACTGGCAGGCCCTAGCCCGCGAGTCGTTCCGTGATGACATTGACCTGCAACAGCGGGCAATCACCATCTCGGTACTGCAGATGGCCGGTGCGCCGGATGACATGGACGCCCGCGTGGCGCTGTGGCTGGAGCAGCACCGTGTCATGGTTGAGCGCTGGCGTGCCATGCTCGATGAGCTGCGTGCCGCAACTGGCACCGATTACGCCATGTACGCGGTGGCCAACCGCGAACTGGTCGATCTGGCCATGAGCGGACAGGCGGCAGTGGTGCCGTCCTGAGTCTGAGCTGAAACAAAAAGCCCCGGCATTGCCGGGGCTTTTTGTTGGCGCTGTACTTGTGGGAGCGGGCTTGCCCCGCGACGCTGTTTGCCTGACACACCGCTATCGCGGGGCAAGCCCGCTCCTACAGCTGTTACTTGAAGCGCCGCTCTACGCCTTTTTCCACGAGAATTTTCGCCGCAATCTCTTCCACCGAGAAATGCGTGGAGTTGATGTGGGGGATGTTCTCGCGACGGAACAGGCTTTCCACCTCGCGCACTTCAAATTCGCATTGGGCGAAGCTGGAATAGCGGCTGTTGGGCTTGCGTTCGTGACGAATGGCAGTCAAACGGTCTGGGTCGATGGTCAGGCCGAACAGTTTGTGCTGGTGGTTCTTCAGGGCGTTGGGCAGCTGCAGGCGTTCCATGTCGTCTTCGGTCAACGGATAGTTGGCCGCGCGGATGCCGAATTGCATGGCCATGTACAGACAGGTTGGGGTTTTGCCGCAACGCGACACGCCCACCAGGATCAGATCGGCCTTGTCGTAGTAGTGGGTGCGTGCGCCGTCGTCGTTGTCCAGGGCAAAGTTGACCGCCTCGATGCGCTCCATGTAGTTGGAATTACCACCGATCGAGTGGGATTTGCCCACCGAATACGACGAGTGTGCCGTCAGTTCCTGCTCCAGTGGTGCCAGGAAGGTCGAAAAAATGTCGATCATGAAACCATTGGAGGTGGCTAGCACCTCTCGGATATCCTGATTGACGATGGTGTCGAAGATGATCGGACGGACGCCATCCTTTTCAGCGGCGCTATTGATTTGCTGTACCATAACCCGGGCTTTTTCCACGCTGTCGATGTACGGGCGTGTGAATTTATTGAACGGAATGGTATCGAACTGCGCTAGAAGACTTTGTCCCAGCGTCTCGGCTGTGATGCCGGTGCCATCGGAGATAAAGAAAGCAGATCGTTTCATTTGCGCCTTGGGCCTTAAGCTGATGACGAATCTTGGATATGATAGGTTCGGTTTACCGAACACGGCGTTCGGCATTCTCACTTATTTTCCAGGTCCAGGCCACAAGCGCCCGGCCAAGCCAGAGTAGGCAGGCGGGCGACCTGAGCTTTTCCAACACAGTTAGTGGAGAGATCACCTTGGTAGAGTACGTAGTTTCCCTCGATAAGCTCGGCGTCCATGATGTGGAGCATGTGGGGGGCAAGAACGCATCCCTCGGCGAGATGATCAGTAACCTCGCGGGTGCCGGTGTATCGGTTCCCGGCGGCTTTGCCACTACGGCTCAGGCGTACCGTGATTTTCTCGAGCAGAGTGGGCTGAACGCCCAGATCCATGCCGCGCTCGACGCGCTGGATGTTGATGACGTTAATGCCTTGGCCCGAACTGGCGCACAGATCCGTCAGTGGATCATGGAAGCCGAATTCCCCGAGCGTCTGAACACCGAAATCCGCGCCGCCTTCGAGCACATGTCCCAGGGCAACCCGAACATGGCCGTTGCCGTGCGCTCGTCGGCTACCGCCGAAGACTTGCCTGACGCGTCGTTCGCCGGTCAGCAGGAAACCTTCCTGAACATTCGCGGCGTCGACAACGTCATTCGTGCGGCCAAGGAAGTATTCGCTTCCCTGTTCAACGACCGCGCCATTTCCTACCGCGTACACCAGGGCTTTGACCACAAGCTGGTCGCCTTGTCTGCCGGCGTGCAGCGCATGGTGCGTTCGGAAACCGGTACTGCCGGTGTAATGTTCACCCTCGACACCGAGTCGGGCTTCCGTGATGTCGTGTTCATCACTGGTGCTTACGGCCTGGGCGAAACCGTTGTACAAGGCGCGGTCAACCCAGACGAGTTCTATGTCCACAAGGGCACGCTGGAAGCGGGCCGCCCGGCCATCCTGCGTCGCAACCTGGGCAGCAAGGCCATCAAGATGGTCTACGGCGAAGAAGCCAAGGCCGGTCGCTCGGTCAAGACTGTCGATGTCGACAAGGCCGACCGCACCCGTTTCTGCCTGAGCGATGCAGAAGTCAGCGAGCTGGCCAAGCAAGCCATGATCATCGAGAAGCACTACAAGTGCCCGATGGACATCGAATGGGCCAAAGATGGCGACGACGGCAAGCTGTACATCGTTCAGGCGCGTCCTGAAACCGTGAAGAGCCGTGCCCAAGCCAATGTCATGGAGCGTTACCTGCTCAAAGAAACCGGTACCGTGCTGGTTGAAGGCCGTGCCATTGGTCAGCGTATCGGCGCCGGCAAGGTGCGGATCATCAAAGACGTCTCGGAAATGGACAAAGTCCAGGCCGGCGACGTACTGGTATCGGACATGACCGACCCGGACTGGGAACCGGTCATGAAGCGCGCCAGCGCTATCGTCACCAACCGTGGCGGCCGTACTTGCCACGCGGCGATCATCGCCCGTGAGCTGGGCATTCCGGCTGTTGTCGGTTGCGGCAATGCGACCCAACTGCTCAAAGACGGCCAGGGTGTCACCGTTTCCTGCGCCGAAGGCGATACGGGTTTCATCTTCGAAGGCGAGCTGGGCTTTGACGTACGTCAGAACTCGGTGGATGCCATGCCAGAGCTGCCGTTCAAGATCATGATGAACGTCGGTAACCCGGACCGCGCCTTTGACTTTGCCCAGCTGCCTAACGCCGGTGTCGGCCTGGCACGTCTGGAATTCATCATCAACCGCATGATCGGCGTGCACCCCAAGGCCCTGCTGAACTATGCAGGCCTGCCTGCAGAGCTCAAAGAGAGCGTTGACAAGCGTATCGCCGGTTACAACGACCCGGTTGGCTTCTACGTCGAGAAGCTGGTTGAAGGTATCAGCACCCTGGCGGCGGCGTTCTGGCCGAAGAAGGTCATCGTGCGTCTGTCGGACTTCAAGTCCAACGAATATGCCAACCTGATCGGCGGCAAGCTGTACGAGCCGGAAGAAGAAAACCCGATGCTGGGCTTCCGCGGTGCTTCGCGTTACATCAGCGAAACCTTCCGTGACTGCTTCGAACTCGAATGCCGCGCACTCAAGCGCGTGCGCAATGAAATGGGCCTGACCAACGTCGAGATCATGGTGCCATTCGTGCGTACGCTGGGTGAAGCCAGCCAAGTGGTCGACCTGCTGGCCGAAAACGGCCTGGCACGTGGCGACAACGGCCTGCGCGTGATCATGATGTGCGAGCTGCCGTCCAACGCGATTCTGGCGGAAGAGTTCCTTGAGTACTTCGATGGTTTCTCCATCGGTTCCAACGACCTGACCCAGCTGACCTTGGGCCTGGACCGTGACTCGGGGATCATTGCCCACCTGTTCGATGAGCGTAACCCTGCGGTCAAGAAGCTGCTGGCCAATGCCATCCAGGCCTGTAACAAGGCTGGTAAGTACATTGGTATCTGCGGCCAAGGCCCATCCGACCACCCGGACCTGGCCAAGTGGCTGATGGAACAGGGCATCGAAAGCGTCTCGCTGAACCCGGATTCGGTACTCGAAACCTGGTTCTTCCTGGCTGAAGGTCAGGCAGACAATTGATGTGTTGAACCGAAACCTTCACCGCCCCTCAGGTGGGTGAAGGTTTCGACCGTATTCCAGGGCGTGTTCCAGTGATGGTTCCCGCCCTTTTTCGTGCAAGAAACCTATGCAAAGCAGCAGTTCTCTATTTCCCGTGGCCTTGCTCAGCGCTGAGCGTCGCGGTGATCTGAGCGAAGACGTTTACCGGATCAAGGCCGGTAACAGCCCGGATCGCACCGTTGAGCTGGCCGTCACCCGTCTCGGTATGGCCGATCAGGCCCAGGTGCGCGGCGCCCCGGTGATTTTGCTGCATGGCAGCTTTTCCAATCGACGTTTCTGGTATTCGCCCAAGGGTGTTGGCCTGGGTGCCTACCTGGCACGCGCCGGATTCGATGTATGGATTCCGGAAATGCGCGGTCACGGCCTGTCGCCGCGCAACCACGCGTATCGGCACAACCGCGTCGCCGATTACGCCCAATACGATTTGCCGGTCATTGCCGCCTTTGTCACAGAGCAATGTGGCCGCGCGGCGCACTGGATTGGCCACTCCTTGGGGGGCACCACGCTGGCAGCGGCCCTTGGTGGTCAGTACCTGGGCACCGAGCAGGTGGCCAGTGCGGCCTTTTTTGGCACGCAAGTCAGTCGTACCTATTGGCCTTTGAAGTTTCCGCCAGTGGAGTGGGGTGGGCGTTTGCTGCTCAAGCGCTTTGCACAGTTGTCCGGTTCGCGGCTCAAGCGTGGCCCGGAGGACGAACCCATTGGCCTGGCTTTGGAAAGCATGCGCTGGTTTGGCTTGTTCGGTCGCTTTGGCGACAAAGAGCGCGACTGGTGGGCCGGCCTGGCCGAGGTCGATGTGCCAGTGCTAGCCGTTGCTGCCGCCAATGATCATCAAGACCCGGTGTGGGCCTGTCGCAAACTGTTTGAGCAGTTGGGCAGTGAGCACAAGCAGTTTGTGCGCCTGGGCAGTGATACGGGCTTCGACAATTTCGGGCATGTCGACATGCTGGTCAGTAAACCGGCGCAGGCTCAGGTCTGGCCGCTGGTCGAGCGCTGGCTGCACAATCCATTGATGCCACTGCTGGAAGAAGCCGCGCCAAGCGTTTCGCCGCAGCCCGGTTATCGCTAAGATGGCTAAAGCTGTAGCGCTGTACCTCGTCTCATCAATGACACTGCGACATTCACATCCATTGTCTTGGCACTCGACAGGAGTTACCCATGCATTACCTCACGCCCGATTTGTGCGACGCCTATCCGGACCTGGTACAGGTACTGGAGCCGATGTTCAGCAACTTCGGTGGTCGCGATTCCTTCGGAGGGCAAATCGTCACCATCAAGTGCTTTGAGGACAACTCCCTGGTCAAGGAGCAGGTTGACCTCGATGGTAAGGGTAAAGTGCTGGTGGTGGACGGTGGCGGTTCGCTACGCCGGGCGCTGCTGGGTGACATGCTTGCCGAAAAAGCGGCCAAAAATGGTTGGGAAGGCCTGGTGATCTACGGTTGCATCCGCGATGTGGATGTCATTGCCCAGACCGACGTCGGCGTGCAGGCCCTGGCCAGCCACCCGATGAAAACCGACAAACGCGGTATTGGCGACCTCAATGTGGCGGTGACATTTGCCGGGGTCACCTTCCGCCCGGGTGAGTACATCTATGCCGACAACAATGGTGTGATTGTCTCGCCAAGCCCGCTGAAAATGCCGGAATAAGCCTACAAACCGCGAAGTGGAGCAGGAATGTTCGAGGAAGAGAACGCGCAGTGGGGCCTGGTGCATGCCCTGCTGCTCGACGGTAAAGGCGGTGCGCGTTCGATTGCTCGAACTGAACTGGATGACTTGCAACTGCAGCCTGAGCAAAGCCTCTGGCTGCACTGGGACCGCAGTCATCCCCAGACCCGGACCTGGCTGCGCCACGACAGTGGCCTGAGCGAGTTCGCCTGCGACCTGCTCCTCGAAGAAAATACCCGCCCACGCTTGCTGACCTTGCCAGACGAGCAAATGCTGCTGTTTCTGCGTGGGGTCAACCTCAATCCGGGGGCCGAGCCTGAAGACATGGTTTCGGTGCGCATCTTCGCCCAGGCGCAACGGGTAATCTCGCTGCGCCTGCGGCCCTTGCGCGCCAGTGACGAGTTGCTCCAGCAACTGGCCGAAGGCCGTGGCCCGAAGACCGCCTCCGAGCTGTTGTTGAGCATGGCGCAATTGTTGACCGAAAAGGTTCAGGCGCTGGTAAGCGACCTTTCCGAAGTGGTCGATCTGGAAGAGGAAAAGCTTGAAGCCGATCCACGCTATGCCCCGGAACAGGGCTCCTTGCAGCAGATCCGCCGTCGCGCCGCCGGCCTGCGCCGCTTCCTCGCCCCGCAACGCGAACTGTATGCACAGATGGCGCGCGGTAAATGGAGCTGGTTCGCCACCGACGATGCCGACTACTGGAACGAGCTGAACAACAGCCTGATCCGCTACCTCGAAGAGCTGGAGCTGACTCGCGAACGGGCGGCCCTGGTGCTGGAGAGTGAAGACCGGCGGCGTGCAGAGCGGATGAATCGGACGATGTACCGCTTCGGTATCATCACCTGCATTTTCCTGCCCATGAGTTTTGTCACCGGCTTGTTGGGCATCAACGTCGGCGGTATTCCCGGTGCAGAAAGCCCCTATGGCTTCCTGTTTGCCAGCCTGTTGGTGCTGGCCCTGGCGCTGGGGCAGTGGTGGTTGTTCCGCCGTCTGCGTTGGGTGTAGTGCCGTGTATCGTGTGAACGTACAGTCACTAACTGTCCGCCGAGTTCATGTGACCTGCGCCGAGACCACCTCGTCTTTGACAGATATTGCGCGAGGTGCCCATGCACGATCCGTTTGAAGAATCCCTGCGAGACCTGCTCAAGGCATCCCCGTCCGGCCAGGACCGTGACGATGACGCCTGCCTTGGGCGTGTCCTGAAAACCGCCAACCGTCAGGTCGGTGCGGGCGATCTGTTCAGCTTGCTTGGCCGCTGGAGCCAGGCGCTGATGATCGCCGTGAACAATGGTTCGGCGCATGTTGCGCCGGTCCGCCGTAACGCTACCGCTCGTAAAGCTGATAAGGCCGATTGACTATGGAACTTAATCTCTGGACCCAGAGCTTGCTCACCGCGATGACCGCGTTGTGGACCAAAGTGGCGAACTTCATCCCTAATCTGTTCGGCGCCCTGGTTGTGGTGCTGCTGGGCTTTGTCGTTGCCAAGCTGCTCGACACCTTGCTCTCGAAGTTGCTGGCCAAGCTTGGCCTGGACCGCCTGATGGGCGGTACCGGCCTGACCAAAATGCTCGACCGCGTTGGCATTCAGGTACCGATCTCGACCCTGATCGGCAAGATCGTCTACTGGTTCGTGTTGTTGATCTTCCTCGTCTCGGCCGCGGAATCGCTGGGCCTTGAGCGCGTGTCGGCTACTCTCGACATGCTTGCACTGTACTTGCCGAAGGTGTTCGGTGCGGCCCTGGTGTTGCTGGCCGGTGTATTGCTGGCGCAGTTGGTCAATGGTCTGGTGCGTGGTGCTGCCGAAGGTATCGGCCTGGAGTATGCCGCCGGTGTTGGGCGTATTGCTCAGGGCCTGGTCATTATCATCAGTATTTCAGTGGCAATCAGCCAGCTTGAGGTCAAAACCGACCTGCTCAACCATGTCATCGTCATCGGTTTGATTACCGTTGGTCTGGCTGTTGCCCTGGCGATGGGCCTTGGCAGCCGCGAAATTGCCGGGCAGATTCTGGCTGGAATCTACGTACGTGAGCTTTATCAGGTGGGCCAATACGTGCAGGTTGGAGAGGTCGAAGGGCAAATCGAGGAAATCGGCACAGTCAAAACGACGCTGCTGACCGATGATGGCGAATTGGTCTCTTTGTCCAATCGGATCCTACTCGAGCAGCGAGTCAATAGCCGTTAACCGGGTAATCCTGCTAATGTATGCCGCCGCAAAATTACCCCAGGCAGGGGTAAGCGGCGACATTGACCTGACTGTCGGCCAGATTCGTTTTGAATAAAGTTCACTCGCTGCCCATGCGTTACGACCCCCGCGAGCTCACTGATGAGGAGTTGGTGGCGCGTTCGCATGAGGAGCTGTTTCATGTTACTCGCGCGTATGAGGAGCTCATGCGGCGCTATCAGCGGACGCTTTTTAACGTGTGTTCGCGTTATCTAGGGAACGATCGGGACGCTGATGATGTCTGTCAGGAGGTGATGCTCAAGGTGCTCTATGGTTTGAAGAACTTTGAGGGTAAATCAAAGTTCAAGACCTGGCTCTACAGCATCACCTATAACGAATGCATCACCCAGTATCGCAAGGAGCGGCGCAAGCGACGACTGATGGATGCCTTGAGTCTTGATCCACTTGAGGAAGCCTCGGAAGAGAAGGCGCCGAAACCTGAAGAGAAGGGTGGGCTGGATAAGTGGCTAGTGCATGTTAATCCGATTGACCGTGAAATTCTGGTGCTACGTTTT
The DNA here is from genome assembly GCF_004353925.1 of Pseudomonas sp. H9. Taxonomy (GTDB): domain Bacteria; phylum Pseudomonadota; class Gammaproteobacteria; order Pseudomonadales; family Pseudomonadaceae; genus Aquipseudomonas. The sequence continues at coordinate 192,415 of NZ_SMOK01000005.1, forward strand.
GTCGCAGAACTGGAATTCCAGGAAATCGCCGATATCATGCATATGGGCCTTAGCGCAACGAAAATGCGGTACAAACGTGCGCTAGACAAGCTACGTGAGAAATTTGCGGGCCTGGCTGAAACTTAGTCGCGCGCAAATATCTCTAACGTACCGGCAAGTTCTGCTAAACTTGCCGTCGAGTTGTCCCCCGGATGTTGGTGGGACTGCTTAACTATCACCAGATGGGGATTTAACGGATGAAATTGAAAAACACCTTGGGCTTGGCCATTGGTTCTCTGGTAGCCGTCACTTCGCTCGGCGCTCTGGCACAAGGCCAAGGCGCGGTTGAGATCGAAGGTAACGTTACCAAGCAGTACTACGATAGCGAGCGCAATTTCAAGAACGACGGCACCAACCCTGGTGTTCGCCTCGGTTACTTCCTGACCGACGACCTGTCGCTGGACCTGGGTTACAACGAAACCCATAACGCCCGTGGCGAAGTCTTCAACAAAGACATCAAAGGTTCCAAAGCCAAGCTCGACGCTACCTACCACCTGGGTACCGTAGGCGACGCAGTGCGTCCTTACGTTTCCGCTGGTTTCGCGCACGAGAGCCTGGGCCAGGCGACCAACAACGGTCGTGACCACTCCACCTTCGCCAACCTGGGCGCTGGCGCCAAGTGGTACATCACTGACATGTTCTTCGCCCGTGCTGGCGTTGAAGCCATGTACAACATCGACAACGGCAACACCGAGTGGGGTCCGACCGTTGGTCTGGGTCTGAACTTCGGTGGTAGCGGTGGCAAAGTTGCTCCTGCTCCAGCTCCAGTTGCTGAAGTCTGCTCCGACAGCGACAACGACGGCGTTTGCGACAACGTCGACAAGTGCCCAGACACCCCAGCCAACGTTACCGTTGACGCTGACGGCTGCCCGGCTGTTGCCGAAGTCGTACGTGTTGAGCTGGACGTCAAGTTCGACTTCGACAAGTCGGTCGTCAAGCAGAACAGCTACGGTGATATCAAAAACCTGGCTGACTTCATGAAGCAGTACCCACAAACCACCACCACTGTTGAAGGTCACACTGACTCCGTCGGTCCTGACGCTTACAACCAGAAGCTGTCTGAGCGTCGTGCAAACGCCGTTAAGCAGGTTCTGACCAACGAATACGGCGTAGAATCGAGCCGTGTTGAGTCGGTTGGCTACGGTGAAACCCGTCCGGTTGCTGACAACGCTACCGACGCTGGTCGTGCTGTTAACCGTCGCGTAGAAGCACAAGTAGAAGCTCAAGCCAAGTAATTGGTAAGCGCCCTACAAAAAAGCCCGGCTTAGGCCGGGCTTTTTTTTTGGTTCACGAATTGTCGGGGAGTAATTGGCTTTGGCTTTGGCTTTGAGCGCTGCGGGTTTATCCGTTCGGTGTGGTGGCTCCTCAGGCCCCTTCCGCCTTTACGGCGGCTGACTTTTTTCTTGGAAAAAGTCAGCAAAACCGCTGGCTCCTGCATCCGGCCCTACGCTGCGCTTCGGGTTCCTTCGCTCCGGCGCCCTCCAGGCCCGCGCGGCCTACGACTTGCTACGCAAGCCTACATCTCGCGCCTTCGGCACAGCCGAAGGGTGCTTACGCACCTGGCCCTCCAGGCACCTCCACTCAGCCTCCTGAAGTCGCAAAGTTACGGGCAGCGCCTGCGCTGGCGTTATCTTCGATAGCTGCAAGTTTTTAGCTCTTAGCTCTTAGCTCTTAGCTCTTAGCTCTTAGCTTTTAGCTTTTAGCTTTTAGCTTTTAGCTTTTAGCTCTTGTGTACACGATGGTTCAGACGCTGCGGTCTGCGACTTCAGGAGGCCGAGTGGAGGTATTGCGTAGTGAGGTGACGGGCAGGAGCCCGTCAAGCGCTTCGGGCCATGGATGGCCCGTTAGCGCGGTCCTCACGGGAGCAATACCGGAAGGAGGGAACCCGGAGCGCAGCGTAGGGCCGGATGCAGGAGCGAGCGGTTTTGCCTACTTTGCCCAAGAGCAAAGTAGGCCGCCGTAAAGGCGGAAGGGGTCAGTGGTGCCACCACGCCAAACGGATAAGCTCACAGCGCTCAAATCCAAATCCAATACTCCCCGATAATCCGTGAAGAACCTTTTTTTTGGTTTGTCTTTGGCCTCGGGTGCCTTTTGGTAGGAGCGGGCTTGCCCCGCGATGCGATGTAGCTGAATGCTCGTTATCGCGGGGCAAGCCCGCGCCTACTGGGAAAAGCCTGCAGCAGTGTGCTGGCAGGTGTCTGCTCGGCAACCACGTCTCCGATGACCAGGATCGCCGGGCTGCGCAGCTGAAAGCGCGTGGCGTCCTCACACAGGCGCAACAGCGTACTGTGTTGCTCGCGTTGCTGGGGTAGGGAAGCGTTTTCGATCATCGCAACCGGAGTATCGGCTGCCAAGCCACCTGCAAGCAGACCTTGCTGTACTTCGTCGAGCTTGCTGACCCCCATGTACACCACCAGGGTAGTCTTGCCCTGTGCCAGCGCCTGCCAGTTCAACGGGCTGTCATCCTGGGTGTGCGCTGTGACCAGGGTCACGCCGCGGCTTACTCCACGCAAGGTCAAGGAAATGCCGCATTGAGTGGCTCCAGCCAAGCCTGCGGTAATGCCATTGACTAGCTCGGTTTCAATCCCGCGCGCTTGCAACCAGGCAGCCTCTTCACCGCCGCGTCCGAAAATGCAGGGGTCGCCACCTTTGAGGCGGGCGACGCAGCGGCCCTGGCGGGCATAGCGCAGCATCAGGCGTTGAATGAAGGCCTGCGGCGTGGAGCGGCAGCCGCCGCGCTTACCGACGGCAACCACTCGCGCCTGGGGGCAGTGCGTGAGAATCAGTGGGTTGACCAGATCATCGATCAACACCACCTCGGCTTCGCTCAAGGCGCGTACGGCTTTAAGGGTCAGCAGCTCCGGGTCGCCGGGGCCCGCACCTATCAACCAGACTTTCGCATTCATCGGTTTTCCTCATCGGCAAAGGGCGCTGTCAGCCTTTTAGCAGGCAGATCAGCAAGATCAGGTTAAGTAACAAGGACAGCATTCCCAGGCTGCGCCAGACTTTCAGTGGTTCGCGTTCAAGCAGCGGGCGCGGGCGGACACTCAGGTGCTGGCGTTCACCTTGCTCAAGCAATAAAAGCCACTGTTCTGCGGTTTCAAAGCGTTGTTGCGGGTCGGCATGCAGGGCCTGCATCAGGTTGTGCTCCAGCCACTCGGGCAGGTCTGGGCGGTAGCGCGCAGCACTGGCCGGCTGAGTGAAGCGTGGGCGTTGAAACGCTTCAATTTCGCCATAGGGGTAATGGCCGGTCAGCAGGTAGAACAGGGTTACGCCAACGCTATACAGATCCTGTTGGGCGCTGGGTAGTGCGCCGTCAAATGCTTCCGGGGCAATGAACGAGGGGGTACCTGGCAGCTCATGGTTGCGCTCCTCGGAGAGTCCGGGGCAGAAGGCCAGGCCAAAATCCAGCACGCGCAACTGGCCGTCCTCGCCAAGGTGCAGATTCTCGGGTTTGATGTCGCAATGCAGGATGTTGCGCCGATGCAGCAAGCCCACGGCCTGTAACAACTGCTGAGCGAGCGATTGCCATTGCGCTAGCGGCAATGGGCCGTTGCGCTCGAACAGTTGTGCCAATGTCTGGCCCGGGTACTCGCGCATCAGGTAGTACAGGTGCTGGCGCTGGCTGGCAGGGTGTACTTCGGGGAAGTAGCGCCCGGCAACCCGGCGCAAGAACCATTCCTCGAGTAGCAGGCTTTGCACGGCCCCCGGTTCACCCTCGCGTTGTGTCGGCAGTGTTTTCAACAGCCAGGCGTTTTGCTCACGATCATGAACACGGTAAAGCAGTGATTGCCGGCTATGGCCGAGCAGTTGCTCAACCGTCCAGCCGTCAATCGACTGGCCGTCGCGCAAGGTCGGTGGTAACGGCCACTGTTGCAGTTGTGCCAGGGAGTCGCCGAGGTTGCTCTCGCCCAGTTGGTCGATGCGTACCAGCAAGGCGCTGGCGTTGTCCTGGCTGCCGCTGTGGTGAGCTGAGCTGACCAGCGTTTGCGCGGCGTCCTGCAGGTCGATCTGTTCGCGTAACACCGCGCGTATCTGCGACTCGCTGAGGCTGGCCCAGACGCCGTCGCTAAGCAGCACGAAACACTCACCAGCGTGCAGATCGCCTTCCAGGTAATCCACCTGCAGGTGTTGATCAAGGCCCAGGGCGCGTTTGAGCACATGCTGCATACCCGGTTGGTCCCAGACGTGATCTTCACTGATGCGCTGCAACTGCCCGGCACACCAACGATAGATACGACAGTCGCCGACATGCGCCAGGGTGAAGCGTCGTCCGCGTACCACCAGAGCGCTGAGGGTGGTCAGTAGCGGCTGGCCGCCGCCATTGGCGCGCAGCCAGCGGTTCTGCGCCAACAGCAGGCGGTCAAGGGCCTGGGCCACGCCCCAGGTCGGAGGGGTGGCATAGTAGTCCAATGCCAGCGATTGCAGGCTTGCCCGTGCAGCCAGGCCACCGTCGGCACATTGGCTGACACCGTCAGCAAGGGCAAACAGGTAGCCTTTGCTGGCGGCCAGTTCCGGGTTCGGCGTTACCAGGCGCAGGGCATCCTGGTTCTCTTCCCGCGGGCCGGTGGCGCTGGCTTGGGCAAAGCTCAGTTGCAAGCTCATGGTCGTGCCTCAGACCCGCGCAGCCGTCACTGCGGCCGAGCCCCAGGTGGTGCGCCAGCGTTGTTTGACGCCATACAGCCCGAACCATGCCAGTACCCCCAGGCTTGCGAACAGCCACAGCCCCAGTTGGTAGTCGCCGCTGTGTTGTTTGATGGCGCCAAGACCGGCGGCGAGCAGGAAGCCACCGATACCGCCAGCCATGCCGATCAGGCCGGTCATTACTCCGATTTCCTGGCGGAAGCGTTGTGGCACCAGTTGGAACACCGCGCCATTGCCTGCACCAAGGCCGAGCATGGCGCTTACGAACAAGGCCAGTGCTGCGATCGAGCTGGGCAGGTTGAAGCCGACTGCAGCGATGCACAGCGCGGCTACGGTGTACATCGCCAGCAAGGTGCGGATGCCTCCGAAGCGGTCTGCCAGGGCGCCGCCCAATGGCCGCATCAGGCTGCCGGCGAAGACGCACGCGGCTGTGTAGTAGCCAGCGGTGACCGGACTCAAACCGTACTGATCGTTGAAGTAGCCGGGCAGGGCACTGGCCAGGCCGATGAAACCACCAAAGGTGACACTGTAGAAAAACATGAACCACCAACTGTCGCGGTCGCCCAGGGCTTTGAGGTAATCGGCCGTGGCTTTGGGTTTCGGACGCTGCGGGGCATTGCGTGCGAGCAGGGCGAACAGCACCAGGGTCAACAGCAGCGGGATGACGGCAAAGCCGAACACGTTGTTCCAGCCAAAGCTGGCGGCCAGCACCGGCGCCAGCAGAGCGGCGAATACGGTGCCAGAGTTGCCAGCGCCAGCGATGCCCATGGCCTTGCCTTGGTGTTGGGCGGGGTACCACTGCGAGGCCAGTGGCAGCGAGACGGCAAAGGATGCACCGGCAACGCCGAGGAACACCCCGAGCAGCAAGGCCTGCTCATAGCTGTGAATCCCCAGGTGCCAGGCACAGAACAGGGCGATGATGACGATCACCTGGCCAATCAGGCCGGCGGTTTTCGGCGACAGGCGGTCCACCAGTATGCCCATGACAAAGCGCAGGATCGCGCCCGCCAGAATCGGTGTGGCAACCATCAGGCCGCGTTGCTGGGTGGTCAGTTGCAAGTCGGTAGCGATTTGCACCGCCAGGGGGCCAAGCAGGTACCAGACCATGAAGCTGAGGTCGAAATACAGAAAGGCGGCGAACAGCGTAGGGATATGCCCGGACTTCCAGAAACTCGTATTCATCGAACACCTCGTTAAGCGCTACACCCCAAAGGGCAGAAACGAAAAAGACGCCGCCTTCCGGCCCGCTGAAGCGAGGGGAATGCGACGTCTTTGTCGTGAAGGGGGCAACCGCCGTTGGCTACCAGTACAAACTACTCAGCAAAAGCCGGGCCAGTTATCACTGCGGGGGGCAACTGTGGGAGCGGGCTTGCCCCGCGATAGCGGTGTATCAATCACATCGAATCGCGGGGCAAGCCCGCTCCTACTGTGGTGTTAGCCGAGCAGATCACTCATGGCGATGATCTGCTCAGCCACCTGGATCAGTTTCTGCTGCTTGCTCATGGCCTGGCGCCGCATCAAGGTGTAAGCCTGCTCTTCTGTGCAGTCTTTCATGTTCATCAGCAAGCCTTTGGCCAGTTCGATGCGTTTGCGCTCGGCCAATTGCTGATCACGGGCCTGTAGCTGAGCCTTGAGTGCCTGGTCACTCTCGAAACGCGCCATTGCCACATCAAGGATTGGCTGCAGCCTTGTCGCCTGAATGCCTTCAACGATGTAGGCGCTGACCCCGGCCTTGATTGCCTGGCGCATCACGCCGGGGTCATGCTCGTCGGTAAACATCACAATCGGCCGCGGTTGGTCGCGGCTGACCAGGATCACTTGCTCCATCACGTCCCGGCCAGGTGACTCGGTATCGATCAGCACGACATCCGGATGCACCAACTCAACGCGAGCCGGCAGGTCGATGGTCAAACCTGACGCTTCGATTACTTCAAAGCCGGCTTCAACCAGTGCTGCCTTCAGGCGCCCAACCTTTTTCTCAGTGTCATCTATCAACAGGATTCGCAGCATTTGGGCGTTTCCCTCTCAGCGACAGGCAGGGGCAGCGGGCGTTTCGGCCAGTGCGTGAAAGGCGAAGCTGCGGGCATAGCCGGCGGGGTCGCTACCGTCCCAGTAGGTGCCATCGATCAGTTGGCTGCGACGCATGTTCTGTTCAGGGCAGGGCACGCCAAGGTCAGTGGCCGCGTCGCGGTACAGCGCCAATTGTTGTACCTGGCTCGCCACGTCCAGATAGTCGGGGTCTTCGCGCAGCAGGCCCCAGCGGCGAAACTGGGTCATGAACCACATGCCGTCGGACAGAAAGGGAAAATTGGCCCGGCCATGAGCGTGCAGGCGCAAGGCGTGGGGGTCGTGCCAGTGATTACCCAAGCCATCGTGGTAATGGCCGAGCAGGCGCGGTTCGATACTGTTCAGCGGGCTGTCCAGGTAAGCCTTGCCGCTGAGCAACTGCGCAGTGCTGCGGCGATTTTCCAGGCTTTGCTCGATGAACCGGCTGGCCGCCAGCACGGATTGGATCAATGCTCTGGCGGTGTTGGGGTACTGTTCGACAAAGGCACGCGTGCCGGCCAGGACCTTTTCCGGGTGATCGGGCCAGATCGACTGGCTGGTGGCCAGGGTGAACCCCTGGCCCTGTTCAATTGCATCGGCCGACCAGGGCTCGCCCACGCAAAAACCATCGATGCGGCCAGCCTGCAGGTGAGCCAACATTTGCGCAGGTGGCACTACCACACTGTTGACGTCGTCAAGCGGGTGGATGCCCTGGCTGGCGAGCCAGTAATACAGCCACATCGCATGGGTGCCGGTTGGAAATGTCTGGGCAAAGGTAAGTTTTGTGCCGCTTTGGTGCACAAAGCGCTCCAGTGCCTCGGGGCGGGTCACGCCTTGGCGTTGTAGCGCCGACGAGAGATTGATGCCCTGGGCGTTCTGGTTCAGGCCCATCAATACCGACATGGCGGTCGCACTGGTACCGCCAATGCCCAGATGCACGGCATACACCAGGCCATACAGGCAGTGGGCGGCATCCAGCTCGCCGCTGACCAGTTTGTCGCGCAGACCGGCCCAGGAGCTCTGACGCTTGAGGTTCAGGCTCAGGCCGTAGGGTTGGGCAAACCCCTGAGTGGCCGCAACTACCACTGAGGCGCAGTCGCTTAATGCCATGAAACCGATGTTCAGGCTGTGCTTTTCCGGCGCATCGCTGCCGTTGACCCAGGCCAATGGGGGAGTGAGGGTATCGTTGTTCACAGTGTCGCGCCTGTATCGGAAGTCAGGCCGGGCCGCTGGCGGGCCGGTGTTTCACGTCAACAAAGCAACCCATATGCCAAGGCGACGCTGTCCCCCGGACGGCGCCGCCTATATAATCGCCCCCTCACTCACGTCGAGCTAAGCCCGCCCATGTATACCCTGGCCCGCCAGCTGCTGTTCAAGCTCTCTCCGGAGACCTCCCATGACCTGTCCCTAGACCTGATCGGCGCCGGTGGCCGTCTGGGTTTGAACGGGCTGCTGACCAAGGCTCCGGCTTCGTTGCCGGTCACTGTTATGGGCCTGGAGTTCGCTAACCCGGTCGGGCTGGCTGCTGGTCTGGACAAAAACGGAGCGGCCATCGACGGTTTTGCCCAGCTGGGTTTTGGTTTTGTCGAAATCGGCACGGTCACCCCCCGTCCGCAGCCTGGCAATCCAAAGCCGCGCCTGTTCCGTCTGCCTGAGGCAGAGGCGATCATCAACCGCATGGGCTTCAACAACCTGGGTGTGGATAACCTGATCAACCGGGTTCAGGCGGCCAAATACCGTGGCGTGTTGGGGATCAACATCGGCAAGAACTTCGACACTCCGGTCGAGCGCGCCGTGGACGACTACCTGATCTGCCTGGACAAGGTCTACAACCACGCCAGCTACATCACCGTCAACGTCAGCTCGCCCAACACCCCAGGCCTGCGCAGCCTGCAGTTCGGTGATTCGCTCAAGCAATTGCTGGACGCCTTGGCCGAGCGGCGCGGGCAACTGGCTGCACAACAGGGCAAGCACGTCCCGCTGGCCATCAAGATTGCCCCCGACATGAGCGACGAAGAAACTGCCCTGGTGGCGGCCGCGCTGGTCGAGTCAGGCATGGATGCGGTGATTGCCACCAACACCACGCTGGGCCGCGAGGGCGTCGAAGGTCTGCCGCATGGCGATGAAGCCGGTGGTTTATCCGGTGCGCCGGTGCTGGAAAAGAGCACCCATATCGTCAAGGTGCTGGCGCAAGAATTGGGCGGCAAATTGCCAATCATCGCTGCCGGTGGCATTACCGAGGGCAAGCATGCGGCCGAGAAAATCGCAGCGGGCGCAAGCCTGGTGCAGATCTACTCGGGCTTCATCTATAAGGGGCCTGCGCTGATTCGCGAGGCGGTGGACGCTATCGCGGCCATGAAGCGCTGAATGCAGGCATAAAAAAGGGCCCCTTGAAGGGGCCCCTGGGCCTTAGCCCGCCGCCCGGATGGGGCGCGCATGGTGAATGAATTCAGATCCTCGTTCAGCCAACGGCGTGAAGTTCGTTGAGTCTGTGTATACCCGCAGTGCCGGTCATACCGTCCCAGTTGTCGCCACGTCCTTCGCGCCAGCCGTTAATCCAGGCTTGGCGTACTGACGGTAGAGTAAAAGGGCAAAGCTCGCGGGATTTGCCGGCAACCCCATAGTGGTAGCCTCGTGTAAATGCTTTTTCCAACGGATCACGCTTAAGTCTTCTCATAGGGTGTTGCCCTCACTTGTTGACTGTAATGTCCCGTCGGCCTCGTCTGAGGCCGGGCAGAGTCTTTCTGCCGGTGTGCGCTCGCTGCCGGCGTGGCGAGCAGAAGTGTTGTCCCGTTGCGGTGACAACCTGAGATGAGTTCTAACCAATGCACGACACAGTGTGAATGATCGTTTTGTCATAAGGACGTAACGTTTCTTAGGGCCAAAGGATAAGTAAATAAATGCTTCAACTCAGGAACAGATGAAAACCCCGCTATGATCAGGGTTTGATCGCAGTTGAAATCACTTGGCCAGTGCTCGGTGGTAATTTGTAACAAAGCTGTCAATACGACGAAGGGTCATTTTTCACCCGGCGCGTCATGAAATTTTCATTCTGCCCGGCAATCAAAGACATTTCTGCCCCTGGCAAAAGGTCTGGTTGCCCGGGTGGCCCGGCACTCATTGCAGTGCCATTCGAGTGCTCGCTGGAAAGGCGCTCGATTAAACACGGGGAGGCAATGCGCTTGCCTTCCACTTATTGCTAAAGGCACTGGATACCTCATGTCGGACCGTTTCGAACTCTACCTAACCTGCCCCAAAGGCCTTGAAAGCCTGCTCGCCGAAGAAGCTCGCGGCCTGGGCCTTGAAGAGGTGCGTGAACACACCTCGGCCATTCGCGGCTCGGCCGACATGGAAACCGCCTACCGGCTGTGCCTCTGGTCACGCTTGGGCAACCGCGTGTTGTTGGTGCTCAAGCGCTTCACCATGAAGAACGCTGACGACCTGTACGACGGTGTTCACGAGGTGGAGTGGCAAGACCACCTGGAAGCCAGTGGTTCGCTGGCTGTCGAATTCAGCGGCCACGGCTCGGGGATCGACAACACTCATTTCGGCGCCTTGAAAGTCAAGGACGCCATCGTCGACAAGTTGCGCACCCGCGAAGGTGAACGCCCGACCGTCGACAAGCTCAACCCGGACTTGCGTGTGCACCTGCGCCTGGATCGCGGTGAAGCCATTCTGTCCCTGGACTTATCTGGTCATAGCTTGCATCAGCGCGGTTACCGCCTGCAGCAAGGTGCTGCGCCGCTCAAGGAAAACCTTGCTGCCGCCGTGCTGATCCGTGCGGGCTGGCCGCGTATTGCCGCTGAAGGCGGCGCCCTGGCTGACCCGATGTGTGGTGTCGGTACCTTCCTGGTGGAAGCGGCAATGATCGCCGCCGACATCGCCCCGAACCTCAAGCGTGAGCGCTGGGGCTTCAGTGCCTGGCTGGGCCACGTACCTGCGCTGTGGCGCAAGCTGCACGACGAAGCACAGGCGCGGGCGCAAGCCGGCCTTGCCCGCCCACCCTTGTGGATTCGTGGCTACGAGGCCGATCCACGGTTGATCCAGCCAGGTCGTAACAACGTCGAGCGTGCCGGCCTCAGCGACTGGGTCAAGATTTATCAGGGTGAAGTGGGCAGTTTCGAGCCACGCCCGGACCAGAATCAGAAGGGGCTGGTGATCTGCAACCCACCTTACGGTGAGCGTCTGGGTGATGAAGCCAGCTTGCTGTACCTCTACCAGAACCTCGGTGAGCGCCTGCGTCAGTCGTGCTTGAACTGGGAGGCGGCGGTATTCACCGGTGCCCCGGATCTGGGCAAGCGCATGGGCATTCGCAGCCACAAGCAGTACGCGTTCTGGAACGGTGCGCTGCCGTGTAAATTGCTGTTGATCAAGGTCCAGCCTGACCAGTTCGTTACCGGTGAGCGGCGTCAGCCTGAGCGTGATGCTCAGGGCAATGACACACAGCGCACGGCTGCAGCAGTGGCCAGCGAACCGGCGCGCCTGAGCGAAGGCGGGCAGATGTTTGCCAATCGCCTGCAGAAGAACCTCAAGCAACTGAGCAAATGGGCCAAGCGCGAGCATGTCAGTTGCTACCGGCTGTATGACGCCGACATGCCTGAGTACGCCCTGGCGATCGACCTGTATCAGGACTGGGTCCACGTTCAAGAGTATGCGGCACCTCGTTCGGTGGACCCGGAGAAGGCCCAGGCTCGTTTGTTCGATGCCCTGGCCGCCATTCCCCAAGCATTGGGCATTGATCAGAGCCGGGTAGTGGTCAAGCGCCGCGAGCGTCAGAGCGGCACTCGCCAGTACGAGCGTCAGAGCACGCAGGGGCAATTCCTGGAAGTCAGCGAAGGCGGTGTCAAACTGCTGGTCAACCTGACCGATTACCTCGACACCGGTCTGTTCCTCGACCACCGACCGATGCGCATGCGCATCCAGCGTGAAGCAGCGGGCAAGCGTTTCCTCAACCTGTTCTGCTACACCGCAACGGCCAGTGTCCATGCTGCCAAGGGCGGCGCGCGCAGCACCACCAGTGTCGACCTGTCGCGCACCTACCTGGATTGGGCCCGGCGTAACCTGTCGCTCAATGGGTTCTCTGACAAGAACCGTCTGGAGCAGGGCGATGTGATGGCTTGGCTGCAAGCGTGCCGCGAAGAGTACGACCTGATCTTCATCGACCCGCCGACCTTCTCCAACTCCAAGCGTATGGAAGGGGTGTTCGACGTTCAGCGTGACCACGTCGAACTGCTTGACCTGGCAATCGCTCGCCTGGCGCCGGGTGGAGTGCTGTATTTCTCCAACAACTTCCGCAAATTCCAGCTCGACGAGCGTTTGGCTGAACGTTACGCGGTAGAAGAAATCAGTGCCCAGACCCTGGACCCGGACTTTGCCCGTAACAGCAAGATTCACCGGGCATGGCGTATTCAGGCGCGTTGAGTGCGCGCCTGAACAAGGCTACAGATTGCTTGATTAGTGGCGAATAGCTATAACTGAGGGAGGATTTGGGAAACGCTCAATGCTGGCGTTATGAGTGCTATCTACTATGTCGATGCTTGGCGTTCGTCCAAAAATGCTCGGCTTCGTCAGCGAAGAAGTGTCCGCCTGGCTGGTCGCCCTTGTGGCATTGGCCGTCGGCGGACTGTTGACCGCGTTTCTGGCGTTGGCAACTTACGAGTTGTACCGACAACAATTGCGTCAACGCTTCGAGTTGCTGGCCAGTGAGCGTTACAGTCGTATCGAAGAGCGCTTCGAGGATCAGGTGCAGCGCCTGGATGGCTTGCGCCGCTTCTTCGTCTTTGCCAACGAAATTACCCTCGACGAGTTCAATGGCTATGCGCGTCCGTTGCTGCACCGCACCCAGGCTTATTCCTGGGCGCCACGAGTACCGGACGCGACGCGTGAGGAGTTCGAGCGGCACGCGAGCCAGGTCCTGGGGATTTCCTACTCCATCCGGCAACTGACCGATGACGGTCGTTTGCTCGTATCTCCCTCCCGTCCGTTGTATTACCCGGTGCTGTTCACCCAATCGCTAGGGCCGCTGCGCCAGCCGTTCGGCCTGGATTTACTGTCGCAGCCGTTACGCGAGGACACCCTGCAGCGCGCCTCCAGGCCCGGCAGTATGGCCGTGTCGGCGCCGCTGAACCTCGCCGACGTCGAACCCGCCTATGCCCGGGGCGTGTTGATGGTGGCGCCGGTGTTCGCGCCGCGTAATCCAGCCCCTGAACCACAGGGTTATGTCATGGCGGTCATCAGCGTTCGCCAGCTGATGGCCGAGGGCCTGCCGAATGCGGCTCAGGATAATCTGGTGGTACGGATTCGCGACCTGTCCGGGCCGGACAGCCAGCATGAAGTGTTGTTCCAGTCGGGCAACAAGGGCACGTCTTCGCCGCTGGCCGCCTCGCACCTGTTGCACCTGGCTGATCACAACTATCAGCTCGACATCCGCCCAAGCCTGGCCTTCATGCAGGCCAACCGGTCATCGGCTGTCACCGTCGTGGTGCTACTTGGCGGCCTGCTCAGTGTGATGCTCAGTGCCTTGCTGTTCAGCCTGTTCAGTCAGCGTCAGCGTGCGCTGACCTTGGTTGAGCAGCGCACGGGTGAACTGCGCATCAGTGAGCAGTCCTTGCGCAACACCCACAACCAGTTGCGCAGTGTGTTGGACGCGGCGACCCAAGTGGCGATCGTCGCTACCAACTTGCGCGGTGTGGTCAGCACGTTCAACGCCGGTGCTGAGCGCATGTTGGGCTACAGCAGTGCTGAAGCGGTGGGTAACCTCACCCTCGAAGCCTTGATTTCACCTCAGGAGCTGCAGCATCGGGCGCGGGACTTGAGCCACCGCTACGGTCGTGAAATTACCCCGGCCCAAGCCATTTTCGCGCAAACCGTCCAGGAGGGCGGCAATGAAGCCGGTGAATGGACACTGCAACGCAAAGATGGCGGCCAACTGCTGGCCAACATGTTAGTGACCGCAGTGCTGGATGAGCACGGCCTGTGGGTCGGCCATCTGGCGATCTGCATCGATGTCACCGAGCGCAAGCGAGTACATGATGCACTGGCGGCCCGTGACCGCTTGCTGGACAAGCTCAGTGCCGAGGTGCCGGGCGGTATCTACCAGTTTCGCCTGCGCACCGACGGCAGTTCTTGTTTCACCTACGCCAGTGAAGGCTTGCGCGATATCTACGGGCTGGAGCCTGAACAGTTGCGCCAGGATGCTACTGCAGTGTTTGAGCGCATTCATCCGGATGATCTGCTGCAAGTGCGCACTTCAATCCGCTATTCAGCCGATCACATGACACCCTGGCGTGAAGAGTACCGGGTATTGCTACCGGAGGCCGGCCAGCGTTGGGTGCGAGGGGAGGCCACACCAGAGCCCGAGGAAGATGGCAGTACGCTATGGCACGGTTACCTGACCGACATCTCAGACCTGAAGCGTGTTGAAGAAGAGCTGCGCGCGCTGTCGGTGACCGATTCGCTGACGGGCATCCACAACCGGCGTTACTTCCAGGAGCGTTTGAAGAGTGAGCTGGAGCGCGCTCAGCGCGACCAGTTGGATCTGGCAGTGATCATGCTGGATATCGATCACTTCAAGCGGATCAATGACCAGTTCGGGCATGCCGTGGGCGACCATGTGTTGCGCAACCTGTGCCAGCGCATCAGTCACCGCTTGCGGCGTACCGATGTGTTCTGTCGATTGGGTGGTGAGGAGTTCATGGTGCTGTGCCCGGGCAGTAATGCCGAACAGGCCCATTCACTGGCGCTGGAGCTGTGGCAGGGCGTGCGCAGTGTGGAGGTGGAGGGTGTGGGCCAGGTCACCGCCAGCTTTGGCGTGGCGGGGTGGCGCCCCGGAGAGGGCGCCGATGCCTTGCTGCTGCGTGCCGACTCCGGGGTTTACGCGGCCAAACAGGCTGGCCGCGATAGAGTGGTGGCAGAGCTTTCGTGAGCGATCAGGGCTGAATCGCAGCGGTGCTGTTGACCAGTTTTGGCTGGCGATACAGGTCCAGCAGCACTTGGTCGAGTACCGCTGAGGCGCCCCAAGGTTTCGGATCGTTGAGGATCGCGGCGACTGCCCAAGTGTTGCCGTTGCTGTCTCGGCTGTAGCCTGCAATAGCCCGCACGGTGTTCAGGGTGCCGGTCTTGATGTGGGCTTCGCCGGTCATGGCCGTGCGTTTCAGACGCTTACGCATGGTGCCATCCATACCGACCAGCGGCATCGAACTGATGAACTCGGCGGCATACGGGCTTTTCCACGCCGCTTGCAGCAGGGCCGCCATTTCCCGGGTGCTGACCCGCTCGGCACGGGACAAGCCAGAACCGTTTTCCATGATCAGGTGTGGGGCGGTGATGCCCTTTTTCGCCAGCCACTGGCGAACCACACGTTGTGCGGCGCGGGCGTCGTCTCCATCGGCGTCGGTGCGGAACTGTGCGCCGAGGCTCAGGAACAGCTGCTGCGCCATGGTGTTGTTACTGTATTTGTTGATGTCGCGGATGATCTCGACCAGATCAGGCGAGAACGCACGCGCCAGCAGGCGAGCGCCTTTGGGTACGTTGTCGACCCGGTTCTGACCCTGGATCGTGCCGCCCAGCTCGTTCCAGATGGCCCTGACTGCGCCTGCGGCATAGGTCGGGTGGTCGAGCAGCGACAGGTAAGTCTGTGAGTTGCAGCCATCGCCCAGTTGACCGCTGACCACGACGGTCACGCCATCGGCCTGAGTGATCGGGTTGTAGCGGACGTCGCCGGTGCATTGCTTGCTGTTGACGGCTTTGACTTGATTATCGATACGGATGCTGGCAATGGGTGGTTCGACCGAGACCAGTACCTTGCCACCGTCATTGCGGGCGACAAAACGCAGGGCCTTGAGGTTGATCAGCAGCGAGTCGGGTTTGACCAGGAATGGCTTGTTTTCGTCGCCGCCATCATCGTTGAACTGCGGCAATACCGGCTGGACGAAATGGCTGCGGTCGAGCACCAGGTCGCCGGTGATGGTTTGCACGCCGTTGGCGCGCAAGTCACGCATCAACAGCCAGAGCTTTTCCATGTTCAGTTTCGGGTCACCGCCACCCTTGAGGTAGAGGTTGCCCTGCAGGGTGCCGTTACGCAACGGGCCATCGCTGTAGAACTCGGTTTTCCATTGGTGCGTGGGGCCGAGCAATTCCAGGGCGGCATAAGTTGTCACCAGCTTCATGGTAGAGGCTGGGTTCACCGAGACGTCAGCGTTGAACACGGTGGGCGTGCCCGGGCCGTTGAGCGGCAGCATGACCAGCGACAGCGCGGAGTCTTGCAGCTTATTGGTTTTCAGCGCTTGCTGAACTTTGGCGGGCAACGTGGTGTTGACGGCCGCAGCCTGGGAAGGCAGCGCAATGGGTAACAGTAGGCCGGCAAGCAGAAGCGGGCGAAGAGATTTGATCATGTGCAATAAAACCCTACCAACGAGGGGTGAAAAAAACGGAGCGAAAAAAGGTGAAGGCCCCGGAATGAAAATATAGTGCGCATTATGCCCCAAGGAGCGTGGCGGTGGGGGAGTGAGAAAGGGCGCCTTATCGGCTTTTGTTCGGTTCTTCTGCCTCATCCGGTAGGAGCGGGCTTGCCCCGCGATCGCGGTGTATCAGGTAAATCGCGATCGCGGGGCAAGCCCGCTCCTACCGGGGGAACCTTTTATTCCGGCAGCTTCGTGGCGAAACTGGTAAAGTGCGCGGCGTTATTACTTAAGAGGATTGTTTCATGGCCACTAACCGTTCCCGCCGTTTGCGCAAAAAGCTCTGCGTGGGTGAATTCCAGGAGCTGGGTTTTGAGCTGAACCTGGAGTTCAAGGAAGATCTGTCCGACGAAGCCATCGATGCCTTCCTCGACGCGTTCCTCGACGACGCTATGGATGCCAACGGCCTGGACTATGTTGGCGGCGATGACTTCGGCCTGGTTTGCTCGGCCAAGCGCGGCTCGGTTACCGAAGAGCAGCGTGCTACCGTTGAAGCCTGGCTCAAAGCGCGCAGCGAACTGACCAAGATTGAAGTCAGCCCGCTGCTGGACGCCTGGTATCCGGAAAACCCGATCAATCCGGTTGCCTGATGCCTGTTGAAGCGGCGGCCCTTGAGGCCGCCGTTTTTTTTAGCTTGCCTGTGTGGCTGTGCCGTCAATATCGGTGTGCTGCAAGTGCAGGCGAAGTGCCTGTTCCACGGCTGCAATGGCCGCTGTTATCTGTTGCTGGTGAAACTCAAGCGTGGCGGTTGGCGCGTTTGCCCGGCAATCCGACTCCAAGCGTTCGCAGGCATCAATCAACGTGCTGGCTTGAATGATACGTGCCGCACCAAGCACACGATGTGCTTCGTTTTTCAATTGTTCTGACTGAAGACTCGGGTCAAGTTCGGCCAAGGTGAGACGGTCTTTGCTGAAGCTGTGTTGAAGTTGCTTGAGCAGCGCGTGCAGATCGGTTGCGCTGCTGCCGACTACCGGCTGCAGGCCCTGAAGGTCGAACAGCGCAGGCGGGGTGGTGGGTGCACGGTAGGGCAGTGGCTGTATGTTGGCCAGGCGGTGTCCCAGTGCCCTGAGGCTGATCGGCTTGAGCAGGCAGTCGTCCATGCCGGCTTGCTGGCACTGATTGCGTACTTCCGGTTGAGCGTTGGCGGTGTATCCCAAGATGGTGCAGCGCGGCCATCGGCGTTCGCCTTCTTCGGCGCGTACGGTCTGGGCAAATTGATAACCGCTGATGCCCGGCATGTTGCAATCGAGGATCAGTACATCGAACGTTCCGCGCCGCCACAGCTCCAGCCCTTCCTGGCCATTGTCGACGCTGCAATGTGTCAATCCCAGGTAGTTGAGCTGCTGCGTCAGTAGCAACAGGTTGGCGGGATGGTCATCGACCACCAGCACATTCAATGCAGCAACGCTAATGCACGGCTCGGGGTTGGCGGCGGGTTCTGTGGAGTGGCTGGAGATCAGCGTCACCGGCAGGCAGACATGCGCGCGGGTGCCCAGGCCGAACTCACTGTGCAAGGTCAGCGTACCGCCCATGAGGTTGCACAGATCACGGCAGATGGCCAGGCCCAGGCCTGTACCGTTGCGTGCCAGCAGGCTGTCGGGGTTGGCCTGAACGAAGGGCACGAACAGACGTTGCTGGTCCTCTTCGCGAATGCCGATGCCGCTGTCTTGCACAGTCATGTCCAGTGCAGCATGGCCGGGCTCTTCGCCGGTCCTGAGCGTCAGTTCAATGGCAATCCGCCCCTGTTCGGTGAATTTGATTGCGTTGCTGACCAGGTTCGAGAGGATTTGTTTGACTCGCAGCGGGTCGAGCAGGGCATAGACGCGGGCGCTAGGGTCGATAGCCATCGTCAATTGCAGGCTTTTTTGCCGGGCCAGGCCATCGAACACCCGACCAACAGACTCCACCAGTTCTGCCAGGCATACGCGCTCCGGCGCCAGGGTCAGATGCCCGGATTCGATGCGGGCAATGTCGAGGATGTCGCCAATCAGCGCCAGCAGGTCTTTGGCCGAGTTGTAGGCGACTTCGACGGCCGGACGATCCAGCTGGCCCTGGTTGGCTTTCTCCAGGGTCAACTCAAGCATGCCCAGAATGGCGTTCATCGGCGTGCGGATTTCATGGCTGATGGTGGCCAGAAAAGTGCTCTTGGCGCGGTTGGCATCATCGGCCTGCTGTTTGGCCAGGCTCAGGTCCTGAATCAGCTGGCGACGTTCACTGATGTCGATCCAGCCACCGATGATGCCTTGGACTTCACCCAGCGAGTCTCGGTAGGGCAGGATCCAGTGGTAAATCGTCACGGCTCGGTCATTGAGCAACAGCGGGCGGTCGACGATCAGCGGTTTACCCTCATGCATCACTTGCCGGTAGTCGGCCTGCATTTGGCTGGCATAGCAGGTGTCGCCCAATGCACCGTCTTCCAGGCGCTTGCCCAGCACTTCATCGTGCTGCAACTGCAGTGCTTGCAGGTAGCTGTCGTTGCAACTTTGCAGGATACCTTGGCGATCACGTACATAGATGGGGTGAGGTGTGCCATTGAGGAGTGTGCGCATGAACTCGAGTTGATCGCCAAGCGCACGTTCGGCGGCCTCGCGTTGCTTGATCTGGCGACGCATCCAGGCGTTCCACGCCAGTGACAACAGCAGTAGCAGGCTGATGCCCAGTACAATTTGCAGGATCAGCTGTTGGTAGGTGCTCCAGTACGCGTCATTGTCGGTGCTGTACCCGCGCCAGCGGCTGTTGATCACACCCAGCTCTTCAGGGGCAATGCTCAGCAATGCTTTGTCCAGTATTGAGGCAAGCTCCTGAGCCTGTCGGGCTGTGGCCATCGAAAAGGTTGCAGGGTCGGCGCCAACCGAGGCACGAATGACCAGCCCATGTTGGGTGGCAAGGCTGAAGTTAGCGTGGACCAGCGCTGTGATTGCGCCATCAACGTGACCGCTGGCGAGCAAATCTGTGGACTGCTCACTGCTCTCGGTCGGTACCAACTGAATGCCTGGCTCACGTTTACTCAGGCTCTCAACCAGCGGGCTATCACGCATCAGGGCCAAACGCCGACCCCGTAATTGTTCCAGCGAAGCAGGTTGTTCTGGTCCTTTGCGTGTCATCAAGACAAAGGAATTTTCCAGGTAAGGACGGCTGATGCTCAGGGTGATTTCCCGTCGTTTGCTGGGGGAGATGGCTGCAATCACGTCGGCCTGGCCATGGTTCACCCGATCAATCATGTCGCTGATACCGCTGGCGCGTTGAATGTCGAAGCGCAGCCCGGTGCGCAGGCGAATCAATTCAAGCAGGTCGGCGGCAATGCCGCGAAAACTGCCAGCATTATCGAAGAACGTCAGGGGGGCGTCGGTTTCATTCACCACGACGCGTACTACCGGGTGCTGGCTCAGCCAGCGTTCTTCGCGCTGGGAGAGCTGCAGTTTGCGATCGGTCAGCAGCACATCGCTGCCAGCGCTCCAACGCTTGAAGAGGGTGTCTCGCGTGGTGCGGGGGAGGTTGTCGAGAGTGGCATTGATCAGTTGCAGCAGGATGTGGTTGTTTTTCTGTACCGCAAAACTGAAGCCAACCGGCTCATGCTTGCCGAAGTTGGCCATCTTGATGTTTTTCAAGTGGCCCTGGTTGATCAGGTAATGGGTGGAAATGGTGTCGCCGAGAAACACGTCGGCCTGATCGAAGGCAACGGCATTGAGGGCATTCTGGTAGGACGGGTAGGCCTTGATCGTGGCTCCAGGGTAGTTGGCGCGGACTTCGGCAAGGGGCAGGTAGTGATACACCATGCTCAGGCGCAAGCCCGCAAGGCCAGTATCAAGGGGTCGGCTTTCGTCCTCGCGGGTGACCAGCACTGGCTGATCTACCGCGTAAGGCCTGGAAAGTACCACTCCGGCGGTAGCGGCTTCGTAACCATTGGCACTGCCGAGCAGATCGATCTGCCCCAGGGTCAGGGCTTTTACGGCGTCCTGGCGGCTAGCAAAGCGCCGTACCTTGACGGGGATGCCCAGGGCCGCTTCCACAATGCCCGCAACGTCGGCGGTCAGCCCTTCATAGTCGCGCCCGCTGGCGGTCATGTCGAAGGGCGGGTAGTCCGGTGCCGAGGTGCCCAGCAGCAATTGCCCTTTTTTTTGTAGCCAGCGTCGTTGCACCGAGTTCAGTGAAAGGTTGATGTGCTGCGGTTGCGAACGACTGAGCAACTGGTAGCTACTGGCTGGAACATCTTCGGCATGAGCAGGCACGATCAGGCATAGACAGGCCAGAACGCCAATCAGGACACAGTGGAGAATGCGGCTAGGCATGAGCTGACTTAGACCAGGGCATTACGTTTTGCCATTTCAATCAGATCGACCAGCGAATTGGCTTTGAGCTTTTGCATCAAACGCTTTTTGTAAGTGCTGACAGTCTTGTTGCTGAGAAACATGCCTTGGGCGATTTCTTTATTGCTTCTGCCTTGGGCAAATAGCTGCAGCACCATTAATTCCCGGTCGTTGACTTGCTTGAACAACTCCAGTTCAGATTGTTCGTCGGCGTTGTAGCGTTGGCTATTGATGGCCTGGCTGGGGAAGTAGTTGTAGCCGGACATAACGGCTTTGATTGCGCTGAGTAGCTCGCTCAAGTCTTCCTGTTTGCACACGTAGCCAGCGGCACCGGAATGCATGCAACGAACTGCAAACAGCGCCGGTGATTGAGCGGTCAGCACGAGGATTTTCAGAGGAATTGACATGCTGTGAAAGCGCGACAGCACTTCCAGGCCGTCGAGCCGGGGAATACTGATATCGAGAATGATCAGGTCTGGCACGCATTCGCGGACCATTTGCATGGCATCCACGCCGTTGTCCGACTCGCCAACGACGTTATAGCCCTCATTCTCCAGGAGCATGCGTACCGCCAGGCGGATGACTGGATGGTCGTCGATGATAAATACAGAGTGCATGTTGAAAATTCCAGATGAAGTGCCAAAGAGTAGGTGGGCACCTTAACGCAGTTGGAACTGATCGCACATGAACTCAAAGGGAGGTTGATGCTATATCGGAAATGTCTGACTCTAAATGCAGGAAAGGACTACAAGTGTTATTTCATATTATTGCTGTTGGTGTCGCTGATAGTAACTTTGTGTTTCTTGTTGAGAGGTTTGTTTAATTTATAACTGATTTGTAGTACTTGTCCTTCAGGCAGATGCATGAGCAGGATTACTGTCACTCGCTCATGCACCCGCCAGGTGTACGAACCACTCAGGTCGGGCTTGATCGTCCGGTCATTTCCCGCGCCATTTCACTGGCATAGCTGTCTGTCATACCGGCAATGAAGTCGATCATCCGCAGGAATGAGGTATGCAACGGTGCGTTCGGGTTGGGGGCACTGTTGCCCAGCAGGTCGAGGATACGCCGGCTTTTGAACGAGGGTGTACGCCCGCCGTGTTGTTCCAGTGCCGCACCGCAGAAGGCGTTTAGCAGGATTTCAAGGGTGGTATAGGCGCCAATTTCATGCAGTGTCTTGCGCTTGTCCTGAAAGATTTTTTTGCGCGCCATGTCTTTGGCCTGCAGCACGCAGCGTTTGGCCGGCCCGTGCATGTGTTCGACCAGGTCACCCTGAAGCTGCCCTGAGAGCAAGGCATCCTGTTGCTCGACAAACGCCCGCGCGGCAGCATTGGTCAGGTGCTCGATGGCTTTGCCGCGCAGGATGGCCAGCTTGCGCCGACGCGAGTCGCCCGGCCCCAGTTGCCGATAGGTTTCGGGCAGGTCGTCACCCACCAGGCTCAGCAGCACCGACTCCACTTCCGGGTAGTCGAGCAGCTCCATTTCCAGGCCGTCTTCCAGGTCGATCAGGGCATAGCAAATATCGTCGGCCGCTTCCATCAAGTACACCAGCGGGTGGCGTGCCCAACGCTGCTCCTCAAGTTGAGGCAAGCCCAGCTTGCGGGCAATCTGTTCCAGCAGCGGCAGTTCGCTCTGGTAGCAGCCGAATTTGTGCTTCTTGTAGCCCAACGCGTCGGCATGGCGGGCGGTCCAGGGGTATTTGAGGTAAGTGCCCAGGGTGGCGTAGGTCAGGCGGGTGCCACCGTCGAACTGGTGATACTCCAGTTGGGTCAGTACACGAAAACCCTGGGCGTTGCCTTCGAAGTTGAGGAAGTCGGCACGTTCTGCTTCGCTCATCGCGTCGAGCCAGCCGCGTCCGGCAGCCTGCTGGAACCAGTGGCGGATGGCGTCTTCACCGGAGTGGCCAAAGGGCGGGTTGCCGATGTCGTGGGCCAGGCACGCCGACTGTACGACCATGCCAAGATCGCTGGGCTCACACCATTGCGGCAACCGGTCGCGCAGGGTTTCACCGACCCGCATGCCCAGCGAGCGGCCCACGCAACTGACTTCCAGCGAGTGAGTCAGGCGTGTGTGGATATGATCGTTGCTCGACACCGGGTGGACCTGGGTCTTGCGTCCCAGGCGGCGAAAAGCGCCGGAGAAGATGATCCGATCGTGGTCTTTGTGAAAAGGGCTGCGGCCAAGTTCTTCAGGGCTGTGCAGGGTCTTGCCGAGACGCTCACGGGTAAGCAGGGTGTGCCAGTCCAAGGCCAATTCTCCGATACAGGGGCAGGCGTCTAGCTTCCCGTTTCGGCGCAGCAGCTGCAAGTGCCTGAACACGCTGGTAGGAGCGGGCTTGCCCCGCGAAACGATTTCACGGACACACCACCATCGCGAGGCAAGCCCGCTCCTACCGGCGGTTTTTCAGCGTTTGTGTGCAGCGCCCTGCATTACCAGTTTGAGCAGCGGTAGCAAGCTGGTGCCGACGCGTATCATCCGGCTCAGGCTACCGCTTCGGGTGCCTTTGCCAGTCAGGAATCCCAGTACTACCACCGCACCGATTCCCCACAAGGGGGCGTGCTTGATGCCCAGCCCGCTGTGCAGACTGTCGCCCACGGCACGTAAACGGCTGAGGGGGGCAAGCATCTGGGCGGATTCATGGCGGATTTCCTGACGGTGCATTTCCAGACGCAAACGCACCAAGGCCTTGCGCAGCTCACGCCGGTTGGTGGTTTTGGGCAACTCAGGCAGGCTCATGGCAACAGACGCTCCCGATCTTTGGCGAGCTCTTCAAGCGTTGCGCTGAAGGGCGACGACTCATCGTACACCGCAGCTTTGAGGCGCAAGCCACAGAACACTGCTGCCAGGCCGTAGAACACGCACAGGCCGATGACTCCGGCGAGACGGTAAGTGTCCCACAGCAACACCAGCACCAGCGCTGACAGTGCGACCAGCAATAACAGGGTGAATACCAGCGCCAACCCGGCAAACAGCAGCAGGCTCAGGGTGCGGGCCTTCTGCTCCTGCAGCTCGATGCCGAACAGCTCGACATGGCCGTGCAGCAGGCCTAATACCGCAGCGCCAAGGCGTTTGCTCGAGGCAGCACTGGTGCCGTTCGATTCGCTTTCCATAACCATCCTCAGCGCCGATTGGCGAGCAGACCAATCAGGAAGCCGACCCCGGCAGCGATGCCGATCGATTGCCATGGGTTGCTTTGTACGTAGTCTTCAGTCGCGCTCAGGGCTGCCTCGCCGCGTTCACGCACAGAGTCCTGGGTGTGCTGCAGGGTTTCCCGCGCGCGCAGCAAGCTGTCATGGATCTGGCTGCGCAGCTCGTCAGCCTGATCGCCGGCTAGCGTGGCGGTGTGTTCCAGCAGTTTTTCGGTGTCACGAACCAGGGCCTGGAAGTCAGCCATCAGTACATCTTGAGCAGTCTTTGCCGATTTGCTGGTCATGGGGCTCTCCCTAAGGGTGTGTGGCTATTTTGAGTTGCGCGCGCGCGCGAAGGTTCAGTGAAAAAAGTACTGGTACAGGTTTTGCTGTTCCAGGGTGCACTCAGGTCCGGTGCTTGCGCCAAATCCGCGCAGCGAATGGCTGCCGGGCCTGTAAACCTTAACCCAATCCACGACAAACCCAAGGAAAAACTCCGAACATCAGTAGGGCAGGTCAATGAAGTGGTAATCAGGCGGCCCAGTCTGGTGCAAAAAGGAGTCACCCCGCGCTGTCTTGGTGCTTTTTCTGAAGGCCTGCCCAATCCATGGAAAACCTGCAAAGTGCGGTGGACAGTCTGGTCCACGGCTCCAACACCCTGTTCATTCTGCTCGGTGCTGTTATGGTCCTGGCCATGCACGCCGGTTTCGCCTTCCTCGAAGTAGGCACTGTGCGGCACAAGAACCAGGTCAATGCACTGTCCAAGATCCTCAGCGATTTTGCCGTATCGACCCTGGCGTATTTTTTTGTCGGCTACTGGATTTCCTACGGCGTCAGCTTCTTGCAACCTGCGGCGGTGCTGAGCCACGAGCATGGTTACAGCCTGGTGAAGTTCTTTTTCCTGCTGACCTTCGCCGCTGCTATTCCAGCCATCATTTCCGGCGGGATTGCCGAGCGTGCCCGTTTCGCCCCGCAATTGTGCGCCACCGTGCTGATTGTGGCGTTTGTTTACCCCTTCTTCGAAGGCATTGTCTGGAATGGCAATCTGGGCCTGCAGGCCTGGTTGCAGGCGCGCTTTGGCGCCAGTTTCCATGACTTTGCCGGTTCTGTGGTGGTGCATGCCATGGGCGGTTGGTTGGCGTTGGCGGCCGTGTTGCTGCTCGGCCCGCGTAATGGCCGCTATCGCGACGGCAAGCTGGTAGCGTTCGCGCCTTCGAACATTCCTTTTCTGGCCCTGGGCTCGTGGATCCTGATCGTCGGCTGGTTTGGCTTCAATGTCATGAGCGCTCAGACCTTGCAGGGGGTCAGCGGGTTGGTCGCGGTCAATTCGCTGATGGCCATGGTCGGAGGAACGGTGGCGGCGTTGCTGGTCGGGCGCAATGACCCAGGCTTCCTGCACAACGGGCCATTGGCCGGGTTGGTGGCGGTCTGTGCGGGCTCGGATTTGATGCACCCGGTTGGGGCGCTGGCCACCGGTGCAATTGCCGGCGCCTTGTTTGTCTGGTGTTTTACCGCAGCACAGAACACCTGGAAGATCGACGACGTGCTGGGTGTCTGGCCGCTGCATGGCTTATGCGGTGTGTGGGGTGGCATTGCCTGCGGAATTTTCGGCCAGACCGCGCTGGGTGGCTTGGGTGGCGTCAGCCTGATCAGCCAGTTGATTGGCAGCTTTGCCGGAGTGCTGGTGGCATTGCTCGGCGGCTTTGCCGTGTACGGTGCGATCAAGCTGCTGTTGGGCTTGCGCTTGAGTCAGGAGCAGGAGTACTACGGCGCCGATCTGTCGATTCACAAGATCGGCGCCACCAGCCAGGATTGATCAGCGTCCGGCGACCAATCGGGCCTCACAGGCCGTCAGGGCGGACACCGGGCCGCTGAGTAGCACCGCATCACCGGCGCGCAGGCGGGTATCGGCATCCACAGCCAGTTCTTCGCCATTGCGCTGCACGGCCTGGACTTCGACACCCAGTTGCTCGAGGTCCAGGCCGGACAATGGACGACCACAGGCGTAGGCCTCGGGTTGAAGGTTAACGGCATGCATCATGGTCTTGGGCAGGCCTTCGCTGTCGACCGGGCTGGTTTCGGCGCCTTGATAAAACGCTTGCAGCATGCGGTAGCGGGTCTGACGTACTTCATCGATGCGCGCTTGCACGTGCTCCATTGGCAGGCCAAGCATGACCAGAGCGTGGGAGGCGAGCATCAGGCTCGACTCCAGCAGCTCCGGGACCACAGCGGTGGCGCCGGCGCTGCGCAGCTCTTCGCGCAGGCTGTCGTCGCGGGTGCGGACCAGAATCTGTACGTCGGCGTGACGTGCACGTGCCTCTTTGAGAATGCTCATGGCGATATCGGTCTTGTCTACGGCGATCACTAGCAACCGCGCGCGCTCAAGGCCGATGGCGCTGAGCAGGTCACCGCGGCGCGAGTCGCCGTAGTGCACGCTGCTCTCGCCGGCAGCGGCTTCCTGAACCCGTACCGGGTCATCATCCAAGGCAATGTAGGGGATATTTTCCCGGCGCAGAAAGCGCCCGATTGATTGCCCGACCCGGCCATAGCCGCAAATCAGCACGTGACCGGTCATGTTTGCACTTTGCGCTTCGATGGCTTCCAGCTGTACCTCTTCGTTGCATTTGCGGTGCAAACGCGCAGCGATGCCGGGCGCCGCGCGCAACATCAGCGGGGTGACCAGCATTGAGCAGAAGGTGGCGGCCAGCAGCAGATTACCGATAGCTTCAGGCAGCAGCTGGGTCTGTTGCATTTGGGCCATCAGGGCGAAACAGAATTCACCGCCCTGGGCCAGGGCCAGGCCACTGCGCCAGGCTGTTTCAGTGTCACTGCCTTGAACACGAACCAGGGCGGCGACCACACACCCTTTGACCAGCAACAAGCCCAGGGTCAGGGCGAGGATTTCCAGGCCGTGGCTGGCGAACAGTTGCAGGTCGATGAGCATGCCGATACTGACGAAAAACAAGCCCAGCAGAATGTCGCGGAACGGGCGGATATCGGCTTCGATCTGATGACGGTAATTGCTCTCGCCCAGCAGCATGCCGGCCAGGAACGCGCCCAGTGCCGGTGACAAACCGAGCAAGTGGGTCAGCCAAGCGGTGAGCAGAACGATCACCAAGGCCAGCAAAACGAACAGTTCGGCCGAATGCGAGCTAGCCACTTCGTGAAACAGACGTGGCAGCAGCCAGCGACTGGCCAGCAGCAGGCCAACAAAGAGGATCACGGTTTTGCCCAAGGTCAGCGGCAGTGCCCAATACCAGGCCTGGCCGCCTTCGCCGGCAAACACCGGGACCAGCGTCAGCAGCAGAACTGCAACCACGTCCTGGAACAGCAACACGCCAATCGCGTTCTGGCCATGGCTGCTGAAAATCTCACCCAGGCTGGTCAGCTCTTTGCTGACGATCGCGGTAGACGAAAGAGCTAGCCCGGCGCCCAGTAACAGGGCAGCGTTGGTGGGCATGCCCAGTAGCGCCAATAGCCCGGCCAGCAGTATTGCCGAGCACACCACCTGCAGGCTGCCTAGGCCAAACACTACTTTACGCAGGGCGAGCATTTTCGACAGGGAAAATTCCAGGCCCAGCGAGAACAGCAGAAAGACCACGCCCATTTCGGCAAGGTCTGGCAGTTCTTCACTTTCATTGACCCAGTTAAGGGCCGTGGGCCCGACAAACAGGCCGACGCATAAGTAGCCCAGCACCGGTGGTAGTTTCAGGCGCCGGAAGAAGGCGATGACGACCAGTGATGAAGCCAGGATGATCAATAGGTTGGCGAACACAACAGACCCCAAGTAAGAAGACAGCAAAAACTACCCAGCATGAACCATGGCTGATGATCAGGCGCTGATCTCAATCACACTTTAGTCAGCATTTGAGCGCGGATCTCTCACGCTCGACGGCCTCCGACGGCAGACCTAGAATAATGGTCCTTTCTTATTCTTGGCGGTACCCACAAATGCTTCCTGAATGCCAACTGTTCGGTACCCTGGGTTGCCACCTGTGTGAAGTGGCTGAGGCGCTGCTGATGCCATTTGTCGAGCATGGTCTGCTGGTTGAACTGGTGGACATTGCCGAGGACGAGTCCATGGTGGAGCGCTATGGCCTGCTGATACCGGTACTGCGCCGTTGTGACAATGGCGCGCAGTTGAACTGGCCATTCGATGCCGAGCAGGTGGTAGCCTTTTTGCGTTGAAGCCGGCATCAGGGGGAGCGTTTCCTGTCGTGCGCGGCGGGAGGGAGTTGTGGACAATCCTTGGACGTTTACACGCCTACCAAGGATCGGATATGAACCTCAGTGAACACTTTACCCTGGCCGAAATGACGGTCTCGGAGAGCGCCGCGCGTAGAGATATCAGCAATACGCCGGACGCTAATAGCCTCGAAAACCTCCGTCGACTGTGTACCTTTCTTGAGCAGATTCGCCTGTTGGTCGGCAGGCCAGTGCTGGTCAGCAGTGGTTATCGTTCAGTGGAGCTGAACCGCGTCATCGGCGGCTCACCGCATAGCGCACACATGCAAGGGCTGGCTGCCGACATCAATGTACCGGGATTGCTGCCCGCAGCGTTGGCGCGGCGTATAGCCGACAGCGCGTTGATGTTTGACCAGTTGATTCTCGAGTACGACAGCTGGGTGCATATAGGCCTGTCCACTGCGTCGGAGCGGCGCCAAGTGCTGACGATTCGCAAGGGCACCAGCTACCTTCCCGGGTTGGTGTAGCGACAGCCTGATTGACGCGTCGGAATACTCCGCATATGCTGTATATAAATACAGTATTGGGGTGGCGCTTGCCTCAAGGATGCACAGCATGGTTAATGTCGAACAACTGAAATACACCGTCAATCGCATGCCGGTCACCATGGTCAGCGAGGCGGTGCTCGAGTTGCGCCTCGATGGCCTGGTGCTGGAGGGCAAGACGCCATTCAACAAATTGCACTTCAACACCTGTTTCGCTGAGATCGAAGCCCTGTTCCAGCGCGCCGGCTATCATCGGCCGCTGGATGTAGTCGGCTACCAGGGGTTGTTGTATGCACTCTACGACCCTGGGCGCTGGGACGCTGTTGACGTACTGCGCTGGCTCAAGGAGTTCACCGAGGCTGCGGCAACCCAGGCTGGCTGAGGCGTCGGGCATGCGGGATAATGTGCGGTCTATTTTTCACGAGCATTCCCATGGCCACTGTCCCTTTCGACCCGGCTAAGCACCAAGCCAGTACTGTTTGCCTGCCGCCTGGCAATTGGGCAACCGTGCTTGACTGCCTGAGCGAGCATTTCAAGGCCATTGGCCGCGAGCAGTGGCTTGACCGCATTGCACGCGGGCGCGTGCTTGATGCCCAAGGGCAGCCGATCAGCGCTGCACTGGCCTACAAGCAGGGCCTGCGCATCCACTATTTCCGTGAAGTTCCTAACGAGAAACCCATCCCGTTTCACGAGCAGATCCTGCATGTAGACGAGCATCTGGTGGTGGCCGACAAGCCGCATTTTCTGCCAGTGACGCCCACAGGCGAATATGTCGAACACACCTTGTTGCGGCGGCTGATTCGTCGCCTGGATAACCCGAATTTGGTCCCGCTGCATCGGATCGACCGTCATACAGCAGGGCTGGTGTTGTTTTCTGCTAATCCTCAGAGCCGCTCTGCTTATCAGGCGCTGTTTCCTAATCGGCAGATCGACAAGCACTACCAGGCCATTGCCCGTGCTTTGCCGAACCTTGAGTTTCCGTTGACGCACAAGAGTCGGATGGTCAGCGGCGAGCCGTTTTTCCGTATGCAGGAAGTCGAAGGGCCGAGCAACAGCGAAACCCTGGCCCAGGTGCTGGAAAAGAACGGTGAATTGTGGCGCTACGGGTTGTCGCCGATCACTGGAAAAACACACCAGCTACGTGTGCACATGAACGCCTTGGGTGCGAGCATCTGCAACGATCCTTTTTACCCGCAGGTGGTACAGGATCAGGATGACTACAGCAAACCACTGAAATTGTTGGCGCACAGCCTGCGTTTCAAGGATCCGCTGAGTGGCGAAGAGCGCTATTTCGAAAGCCGCCTGACACTCGACTGGTAACAGTAGGAGCGGGCTTGCCCCGCGATAGCGATGTACCTGATAAACCGCTATCGCGGGGCAAGCCCGCTCCTACCAAGGGTGCTGATTCAGCGGTTGAAGCGCTCGACCAGTGAGTATTGCGTAGTTGCAGTGCGGGTCAGTTCTTCGCTAAGCAGTGCCGAGTGCTGAGCCTGCTCGGAGGTCTGGTCGGCCAGGTCGGCAATGGTGCTGATGTTACGGCTGATTTCATCAGCCACAGCGGTCTGTTCTTCGGTGGCAGCGGCGATCTGTGTGGTCATGTCGGTGATATTGGCGACCGCCTCGCTGATACCGACCAATGCCTGATCGGCCTCCATGACCCGTGCTACACCTTCCTCAGCCTGGCGATGCCCCGCTTCCATGGTTTGCACCGCATTCGTTGCGGTTTGCTGCAACTTGGCGATCAGGCCGTGGATCTGCCCGGTCGATTCGCTGGTGCGTTGTGCCAGTTGGCGAACTTCGTCAGCCACCACGGCAAAGCCGCGGCCCATTTCCCCGGCACGCGCAGCTTCGATGGCGGCGTTGAGTGCCAGCAGGTTGGTCTGGTCGGCAATGCCCTTGATCACATCGACGACACCACCGATCTCATCGCTGTCTCGCGCCAGTTGGGTCACGGTCAGGCCGGTTTCGCCAACCGCTTCCGACAGGCGCTGGATGGCGTCGCGGGTTTCGCCAGCGATATCGCGGCCACGGCCAGTCAGGCGGTTGGCTTCCTGGGTAGCGTCAGCGGTGCGCTGAACGTGATTGGCCACTTCCTGGGTGGTCGCAGCCATCTGGTTGACGGCGGCGGCAACCTGTTCGGTTTCGACTCGTTGACGCTCCAGGCCCGAAGAGCTGTTGTGGGCCAGGGTGTCGGACTGGCGGGCTTGCTCGTTCAAGTGCTCTGCCGTGTCCTGCAGGCGCGTCAGACAGGTTTTCATCCGTGCGTCCTGGCTGAGCATGGCCATTTCCAGGCGGGCCTGGACGCCGCGGCTGTCGGTGTACATTTGGGCGATCAGCGGGTCAGAAGTGGACTGCTCGGCCAGGCGCAACAGACGCTTGAGGCCGCGTTGCTGCCAGCTCAGGCCCAGCAGGCCCAATGGTACGGAGAGCGCCGCTGCCAGGGCGAAGCCCCAGGAATGGCCAAGCCAGTTACCAATCAGGAAGCCAATCTGGCTGATCAGAATAAATGGCAGCCAGTCTTGCGCTACGGGCAGCCATTTGTCGCGGCGCGGGATTGCCGAGCGGCCTTGATTGATGCGCTGGTACAGGGCTTCGGCGCGGCGAACCTGCTCGCTGGTGGGCTTGACCCGAACCGATTCGTAGCCAACCACCTGGTTGTTTTCGAACACTGGAGTGACGTAAGCGTTGACCCAGTAGTGGTCGCCGCTTTTGCAGCGGTTCTTGACGATGCCCATCCATGGCAAGCCTTGCTTGAGCGTACTCCACATGTGCGCAAACACCGCAGACGGGACATCTGGATGACGCACCAGGTTGTGCGGCGCGCGCAGCAGTTCCTCGCGGGAAAACCCGCTGATCTCGACGAAGGCATCGTTGCAATAGGTGATGACACCCTTGGTATCGGTGGTCGAGATCAAGCGTTGTTGAGCTGGGAAAGTCCGTTCGCGCTGGGTTATTGGCTGGTTGTTACGCATAAGCTGTTCAATCCGCAAGGCTTTCGTGGTGTAT
The DNA here is from genome assembly GCF_004353925.1 of Pseudomonas sp. H9. Classification (GTDB taxonomy): domain Bacteria; phylum Pseudomonadota; class Gammaproteobacteria; order Pseudomonadales; family Pseudomonadaceae; genus Aquipseudomonas. The sequence continues at coordinate 223,773 of NZ_SMOK01000005.1, forward strand.
CGGCAGTGTGAAGGTTTTGTTGAATGATTATTTTCAATCCTTGATCTGGCTCAAGGATTCAGAGCGGGGCTTACGCTATGCAATGCCCGCAAAGTTCAGCAATTTCGCGGCATTCTTTCATACGTTTGACACAAAAGTCAGCTGGTGACTGTTGGGTTCTGTGACACTTTCAGAGCGCAAAGCTAAAGGGCCCGGCCGTGGCGGCCGGGCCTCGGCTTCAGCCTGCGATCAATTGCCGCAGCACATAGTGCAAGATGCCACCGGCTTTGAAGTATTCCACTTCATTGAGGGTATCGATGCGGCACAGCACCTCGATCTGTTGCTGGCGCCCATCGTTGTAAGTGATGTTCAGCGTGAGGGTCATGTGGGGTTGAATCCGGGCATGGCTCAAACCGAGGATGTCGATGCGTTCACTGCCGTCGAGGGCCAGGGTCTTGCGGGTCTGGCCAGCGTTGAACTGCAGCGGCAGCACACCCATGCCCACCAGGTTGGAGCGGTGGATGCGTTCGAAGCTTTCCGCCAGCACGGCTTTGATGCCCAGCAGGTTGGTGCCTTTGGCAGCCCAGTCACGGCTCGAGCCAGTGCCGTATTCCTGGCCTGCAATCACCACCAGTGGCGTGCGCTCGGCTTGGTAGCGCATGGCCGCATCGTAGATCGCCATTTTCTCGCCCGTCGGCACATACAAGGTGTTGCCACCTTCTTCGCCGCCAAGCATCTCGTTGCGGATACGGATATTGGCGAAGGTGCCGCGCATCATCACTTCATGGTTGCCACGGCGTGAGCCGTAGGAGTTGAAGTCGCGCGGCTCCACGCCTTTGTCGCGCAGGTAGCGTCCGGCCGGGCTGTCGGCCTTGATGTTGCCAGCAGGGGAGATGTGGTCGGTGGTCACTGAATCCCCCAGCAGGGCCAGGACGCGCGCGCCGTGTATGTCCTCAATGACTGGCAAGGGGCCCGTGATGTCATCGAAAAACGGTGGGTGCTGGATGTACGTGGAGTCGTCTTGCCACACATAGGTGGCTGCCTGCGGAACTTCGATGGCTTGCCATTGGGCGTCGCCGGCGAACACCTCAGCGTATTCCTTGTGGAACATAGCGGTATCGACACGGGATACCGCAGCAGCGATTTCCTGCTGGCTTGGCCAGATGTCACGCAGGTACACCGGCTGGCCATCTTTGCCGATGCCCAGGGCTTCGCTGCTCAAATCCAAGCGCACACTGCCCGCCAGGGCGTAGGCCACTACCAGAGGCGGAGACGCTAGCCAGTTGGTTTTCACCAGCGGGTGAACCCGGCCTTCGAAGTTACGATTGCCCGACAGCACAGAGGCAACGGTGAGGTCGGCCGTGGTAATGGCTTTCTCGATCGCTTCGTCCAGCGGCCCTGAGTTGCCGATACAGGTGGTGCAGCCGTAGCCGACCAAGTCGAAGCCCAGTTCATCCAGATAGGGCGTCAGGCCCGCAGCTTTGTAGTAGTCGGTGACGACTTTCGAACCGGGTGCCAGCGAACTCTTGACCCATGGCTTGCGCTTCAGGCCTTTTTCCACTGCTTTTTTCGCTACCAGGCCCGCCGCCATCATCACGCTGGGGTTGGAGGTGTTGGTGCAAGAGGTGATGGCGGCGATCACCACGGCGCCATCGCGCAGCACGTGGCTCTGGCCCTGATGCTCAAAGCTGACTTCGCCTGCCTGATCGGCATTACCCACCGCCACACCGCCGCCGCCTTCGCTTTCCAGGCGCCCCACATCTTTAGCCGAGGCGCGCAGTTGCAGGCCGAGAAAACTGTCAAAGGCCTGGTTCACCTGCGACAGCGCCACGCGGTCTTGCGGGCGTTTGGGGCCGGCCAGGCTGGCTTCCACATCGTGCATGTCCAGGGCCAGTGTGTCAGTGAACAAGGGTTCCTGGCCGGGCAAGCGCCACAGGCCCTGTTCCTTGCAGTACGCCTCAACCAGTTGCACCGTTGCTTCAGGGCGCCCTGACAGGCGCAGGTAGTCCAGAGTCACCTGGTCGACCGGGAAAAAGCCGCAGGTGGCGCCGTACTCGGGGGCCATGTTGGCGATGGTGGCACGGTCGGCCAGCGGCAGGTCCGCGAGGCCGTCGCCGTAGAATTCGACGAATTTACCCACCACACCTTTTTTACGCAGCATTTGCGTGACGGTCAGCACCAGGTCGGTGGCGGTGATGCCTTCACGCAACTTGCCGGTCAGCTTGAAGCCGATAACTTCCGGAATCAGCATCGACACCGGTTGGCCGAGCATGGCCGCTTCGGCTTCGATACCGCCGACACCCCAGCCCAACACGCCCAGGCCGTTGATCATGGTGGTGTGCGAGTCGGTGCCGACCAGGGTGTCGGGAAACGCGTAAGTGTGGCCATCTTCTTCGCGGGTCCAGACCGTGCGTCCCAGGTACTCCAGGTTCACCTGGTGGCAAATGCCGGTGCCCGGAGGTACCACGCTGAAGTTATCGAAGGCGTTCTGGCCCCAACGCAGGAACGCATAGCGTTCACCGTTACGCTGCATTTCGATGTCAACGTTCTCGGCAAATGCTTGTTGACTGGCGTAACGGTCGACCATCACCGAGTGGTCAATCACCAGGTCTACCGGTGACAGCGGGTTGATCCGTTGCGGGTCACCACCGGCTTTGGCCATGGCGGCGCGCATGGCGGCCAGGTCGACCACTGCCGGAACGCCGGTGAAATCCTGCATCAGCACCCGTGCCGGGCGGTACTGGATCTCGCGGTCGGAGCGGCGCGCCGTGAGCCATTCGGCCAGAGCGGTGAGGTCGGCGCGAGTGACGGTTTTGTTGTCTTCCCAGCGCAGCAGGTTCTCTAGCAGCACTTTCAGCGACATCGGCAAGCGCTGCAAGTCGCCAAGGCTTTTTGCTGCCTCGGTCAGGCTGAAGTAGTGATAGGGACGGTCGGCGACCCTGAGGGTCTTGAGGGTTTTCAGGCTATCGAGCGAGGGCATTACCAACTCCTTCTGCGCAGGTGCTCGGCAATCTTCCTTGCTGTCGCCGATACACCGCCTCTGTGGGGTCCGCACGGCACGGACCTGGCTGAACGGTCAGGTTAGTCCCGTTTGGCGAACCTGACCATGTACTGGACCGGCGGGGCATGTCACAGGTTCCGATCTTCCTTTATCATTCGCGCATTTGCCGGCGCTGTGCATTGCGCCCGGTCATGGTTGCAGCGATCGGCTGCCAACCGTCCTGGAGTGAACATGAATACCCTGTTTTTGCATTGCCGGCCTGGCTTCGAGAGCGAAGTCTGTGCCGAAATCGCCGAGCACGCCGCACGGCTGGGCGTTGCTGGTTACGCTAAAGCCAAGCCGCAAACGGCCTGTGCTGAATTCATCTGTAGCGATGATGAAGGTGCCGAGCGCCTGATGCGTGAGCTGCGCTTTTCTCAGTTGATTTTCCCCCGGCAGTGGGCGCGTGGCTGTTTCGTCGATTTGCCGGAAACCGACCGTATCGGTGTGCTGCTTGAGGCGATGGCGGGGTATCCGGTGTGTGGCAGCCTGTGGCTGGAGGTAATGGACACCAATGATGGCAAAGAGCTTTCGACCTTTTGCCGCAAGTTCGAGGTGCCGCTACGCAAGGCCTTGAGCAAGGCCGGGCGCTTACTGGACGACCCGAGCAAGCCGCGCTTGCTGTTGACCTTCATCAGCGGCCGTCGGGTTTTTGTAGGGCTCGCTGCTGCCGACAATTCAGCCATGTGGCCGATGGGCATCCCACGCCTGAAGTTTCCGCGTGAGGCCCCAAGCCGCTCGACCCTGAAGCTGGAAGAAGCCTGGCATCATTTCATTCCCAAAGACCAGTGGGATGCACGGCTGTCTGATGACATGACCGGTGTTGATCTGGGTGCGGCGCCTGGCGGCTGGACCTATCAACTGGTGCGGCGCGGCATGCTGGTGACCGCCATCGATAACGGCCCGATGGCCGAGAGCCTGATGGATACCGGTTTGGTTCAGCACCTGATGGCCGACGGTTTTACCTACAAACCCAAGCAGACCGTGGACTGGATGGTTTGCGACATTGTCGAGAAGCCGGCGCGTAGCGCCGCTTTGCTGGAAACCTGGTTGGGCGAGGGGTTGTGCCGGGAAGCGGTGGTCAATCTCAAGTTGCCGATGAAGCAGCGTTACGCCGAAGTGCGGCGTTTGCTGGACCGCATCGAAGAAGGCTTCAAGGCGCGCAAGGTCAAGGTCTCGATTGGTTGCAAACAGCTGTATCACGACCGTGAAGAAGTGACCTGCCACCTGCGCCGCCTGGATCTAAAGCCACGGTAGCAGCGGGCTTGCCCCGCGATGCGGTGTGACTGATCGTCCGCCATCGCGGGGCAAGCCCGCTCCTACAGAGCGATTTGAGCGACAATAGCTGATTGTTTCCGGAGTTTTACATGACTGACTTCACCCCAGACGCCGTCCTCGATGCCACCGGCCTCAACTGCCCAGAACCTGTGATGATGCTGCACCAGCATGTGCGCGATCTGGCCGCCGGTGGTTTGCTCAAGGTGATTGCCACCGACCCTTCGACGCGTCGCGATATCCCTAAGTTCTGCGTGTTTCTGGGCCATGAACTGGTCCAGCAACAGGAAGATGCGGGCACCTACCTGTACTGGATCCGCAAGAAACTCGACTAAGCGCGCTGTGCGCGGCGAATCTGCTTGGCGCTGGTACGGGCCAGGCGAATCGCCAGCATCAACGCCGCGCAGGTCAAGCCGGCGATCAGGCCTTCCCACAAACCGTTGGGGCCGCTGGCCGGGCCGAAGTAATCCGTCAGGCCAAGCACATAGCCCACCGGCAGGCCGATGCCCCAGTAGGCGAACAGGGTCAGGATCATGGTCATCCGGGTGTCCTGGTAGCCGCGCAGCGCGCCTGCAGCGATCACTTGTACGGCGTCAGAGAACTGATAGAGCGCGGCATACACAATCAGCATCGCGGCGATCTGGATCACGGCGGTGTCTGGTGTGTAGATCGAGGCAATCGGTTCGCGCATCAGCAGGATCAAGCCTGCGGAGAAGCAGGCAAACACCAGCGCAGCTCCCAATCCGACCAGGGCGGCAAAACGTGCCTGATACGGTTCGCCCGCGCCAATGGCTTGCCCCACGCGCACGGTTACGGCCATGCCCAGTGAATAGGGAATCATGAACAGCAAAGAGCTGATGTTCAGGGCAATTTGATGGCCAGCCACCACGGTCGGGCCGAGGCTACCGATCAGCAGGGCGATTACGGCGAAGATGCTCGATTCGGCGAATACGGCGATGCCGATTGGTAAACCAACGCCGGTCAAACGCTTGATCACCGCCCATTGCGGGCGCTCGAAACGCACCAGCACGCGGCTGTTTTGGTAAGCAGGGGCCCAGCGGCTCCAAACCGCCATGCTCAGGGCCATGAACCACATGACGATGCCGCTGGCCCAGCCGCAGCCGACACCTCCCATGGCGGGAAAACCGAGGTGGCCATAGATCAGGATGTAGTTCAGCGGGATGTTCAGCAGCAGCCCCAGGCAGCCAATGACCATGCTTGGCCGCGTCAGGCCAAGGCCGTCGCTGTAGCAGCGCAGGACATAATAGAGCGCCATGCCGGGAAATCCGAAGGCGATGCCTTGCAAGTAACCCATGCTCGGTTCGATCAGCTGCGGGTCAACCTTCATCACCTGCAAGACCGGCTCGGCACCCAGCAGCAGGGCACTGGCAATCAGGCTGACCGCTACCGCCAGCCACAATGCCTGACGTACCAGCGGGCCGATCTCGTGATGTTGGCCGGCGCCGAAGCGTTGTGCGACTTTGGGTGTGGTGGCGAGGAGGATGCCGGTCATCAGCAGGAAAACTGGAATCCAGATCGAGTTGCCCAACGCCACCGCCGCCAGATCGCGTGGGCTGACGCGCCCAGCCATCACGGCATCGACAAAACCCATGGCGGTAGTGGCCAATTGAGCAATGATGATCGGCGTTGCCAGCAACAGCAGGCTACGCAATTCGGCGCGCACGCGGGCAGGAGGGCGGGATAAGGGTGGGGCATTTGAAGCGCGAGTCATAGCGGTCACAAGGCGGGCGTCCACAAAAATAGTGCACAAAGCCGCTTAGTCTACACATTTTGACGCATCGGTCAGAAAACTTGGTTAGCGCATTTGTATTCGGCTGGATTAGCGCCGTGGCATAGGCCTACACTGCGCACCCCGATAGGAGAGCGCCATGCTGATTGTTGCCGACGAGAATATTCCGCTGCTCGATGCCTTCTTTGCAGGTTTTGGCGAAATCCGCCGCTACCCTGGGCGTGCCATCGATGCCGCCTGCGTGAAAGACGCCGATGTCCTGTTGGTGCGGTCGGTCACTCGCGTCGATCAGGCGTTGCTTGACGGCAGCAAAGTCCGATTCGTGGGTACCTGCACCATTGGTACCGATCACCTGGCGCTGGACTACTTCGCCCAGGCTGGCATTCAGTGGTCCAGCGCACCGGGCTGTAATGCCCGCGGTGTGGTCGACTACGTGCTGGGCAGTGTGCTGACCCTGGCCGAACTCGATGGTGCTGATTTGTCTGCTCGGACCTATGGCGTCGTCGGTGCCGGCGAGGTGGGTGGGCGTTTGGTAGACGTGTTGCGTGGGCTTGGCTGGAAGGTGTTGGTTTGCGATCCGCCGCGCCAGGCGCGTGAGGGTGGTGAGTACGTTAGCCTGGAGACTGTTCTGGCTGAATGTGACGTGATCAGCCTGCACACGCCATTGACGCGCAGTGGCGAGCACGCCACCTGGCATTTGCTGGATGGCGAGCGCTTGTCGCAATTGCGCCAAGGGGCCTGGCTGATCAATGCCAGCCGCGGTCCGGTCATCGACAATGCCGCACTGCGCGAGCTGCTGCTGGCGCGTGAAGATATCCTGGCGGTGCTGGACGTCTGGGAAGGTGAGCCGCAGGTAGATCTGGAACTGGCGGACTTGTGCGTGCTGGCCACGCCACACATTGCGGGCTACAGCCTGGACGGCAAGCAGCGCGGCACCGCCCAGATCTACCAGGCCTTCTGCGCCTGGCGTGGCGAAGCTGCGTCGGTGTTGTTGGCAGACCTGTTGCCGCAACCCTGGCTGGCTGAAGTCGGCCTGCAGGCTGAAACGGATCCGGCCTGGGCCTTGGCGACGCTTTGCCGTGCCGTGTACGACCCGCGTCGTGACGACGCTGATTTTCGCCGCAGCCTGAGCAGTGATGTGCTGGAACAGAAGGCGGCCTTTGATGCCTTGCGCAAGCATTATCCACCGCGTCGCGAAATCGAAGGCTTGCGCGTGCGCTTGTATGGCGAGGCACCCCATTTGGCGCAGATGGTTCATGCCTTGGGCGGTGTGCTGCTTTAAGTGGGCCCCCGGTGGGAGCGGGCCTTGCCCCGCGATCGGCTGCGCAGCAGCCGCGAAAACTGCGGATTGCAGGGTAACTGATACACCGAGACAACTGGATTTGCTGCCGCTTCGCGCCAGATCGCGGGGCAAAGCCCGCTCCCACCCAAGGCGCCAAAATCCATTAAAAACCCGGCGTGGGTGCCGGGTTGAATAGCCGCAACCCTGGCTGGCTGAAACGAATCCGGCTTTTGATGCCTTGCGCGGTGTGCTGCTTTAAGCGGGCCCCCGGTGGGAGCGGGCCTTGCCCCGCGATCGGCTGCGCA
>NZ_SMOK01000050.1 GCF_004353925.1 Pseudomonas sp. H9
GGTTGAAGTTGAAAGAGAAATTCTGAAAAACTTCAAAATAAACGCTTGACACACTCTGAGGAAAGCGTAGAATGCGCGCCTCGGTTGAAGCGAAAGACTTCAGCCAAACGCTCTTTAACAATCGAATCAAGCAATTCGTGTGGGTGCTTGTGACTCAGACTGATAGTCAAAAAGATTATCAGCATCACAAGTGACTACGCGGAAAATCGAAAGATTTCAAATTTAGTCATTTGAGGTTGCTGAGCCAAGTTTAGGGTTTTCTCAAAACCCAAGCAGTATTGAACTGAAGAGTTTGATCATGGCTCAGATTGAACGCTGGCGGCAGGCCTAACACATGCAAGTCGAGCGGATGAGAAGAGCTTGCTCTTCGATTCAGCGGCGGACGGGTGAGTAATGCCTAGGAATCTGCCTGGTAGTGGGGGACAACGTTTCGA
>NZ_SMOK01000051.1 GCF_004353925.1 Pseudomonas sp. H9
GAAGGTGACGTTAGCGTCGCCTTCTTTCGCCGCGTCTGCGGTGACTTCGACCTTGGTGTTTTGCACCGTGTCTTCAACGGTTGCAGTTGCATTCGCGCCTTTGAGGTCGGTGCCTTCGAAGTTGCCGCCATTCACTTCAGTGACGGTCGCGGTGACTTTGCTGGCGTCGGTGTAGACGTCTTCGATGTTGGCGTTCGGGACTTCGAGTTTGCCGTAACCCTTGTCGTCGACAGTGACGAAGTAGTCTTTGCCCGCGACGTTGACGGTCAACACGGCAGTGGAACCGGCCTGTGGCGGGTTGCTCAGCTGGAAGTGGAAGGTGACGTTAGCGTCGCCTTCTTTCGCCGCATCGGCGGTCACTTTGACCGTGGTGTCTTGGATGGTGTCTTTGACATCAACCGTGATCGAGGCATCTTTCAGGTCGGTGCCTTCGAAGTTGCCGCCGTTTACTTCAGTGACGGTGGCAGTGACCTTGCTGGCGTCGGTGTAGACGTCTTCGATGTTGGCGTTCGGGACTTCGAGTTTGCCGTAACCCTTGCTGTCGACGGTGACGAAGTAGTCCTTGCCGCCGACATTGACGGTCAGGATGGCAGTGCTACCGGCCTGT
>NZ_SMOK01000052.1 GCF_004353925.1 Pseudomonas sp. H9
AAGTAGGCTCCCACTGCTTGTACGCATACGGTTTCAGGTTCTATTTCACTCCCCTCTCCGGGGTTCTTTTCGCCTTTCCCTCACGGTACTGGTTCACTATCGGTCAGTCAGTAGTATTTAGCCTTGGAGGATGGTCCCCCCATATTCAGACAAAGTTTCTCGTGCTCCGTCCTACTCGATTTCATGACTAAGAGATTTTCGCGTACAGGGCTATCACCCACTATGGCCGCACTTTCCAGAGCGTTCCGCTAATCTCAAAGCCACTTAAGGGCTAGTCCCCGTTCGCTCGCCACTACTAAGGGAATCTCGGTTGATTTCTTTTCCTCAGGGTACTTAGATGTTTCAGTTCCCCTGGTTCGCCTCTTGCACCTATGTATTCAGTACAAGATACTCAGCTTATGCTGAGTGGGTTCCCCCATTCAGAGATCTCCGGATCAAAGTCTGTTTGCCGACTCCCCGAAGCTTATCGCAGGCTACCACGTCTTTCATCGCCTCTGACTGCCAAGGCATCCACCGTATGCGCTTCTTCACTTGACCATATAACCCCAAGCAATCTGGTTATACTGTGAAGACGACATTCGCCGAAAATTCGCAATACTCTTAAAGTCTTAAGAGAAACTCACAAATTTTACCTTAGCCTGAATAAACACCAGTGAAAGTGTCATTCAGTCTATCTTTCTATCACATACCCAAATTTTTAAAGAACG
>NZ_SMOK01000053.1 GCF_004353925.1 Pseudomonas sp. H9
TCCACCGTATGCGCTTCTTCACTTGACCATATAACCCCAAGCAATCTGGTTATACTGTGAAGACGACATTCGCCGAAAATTCGCAATACTCTTAAAGTCTTAAGAGAAACTCACAAATTTTACCTTAGCCTGAATAAACACCAGTGAAAGTGTCAAAAAAAAAATTATCGCAGGCTACCACGTCTTTCATCGCCTCTGAACCAGTCATAAAAGACTAGAAATCAACATTCAAACTGAATGCTCATTTCTAAGCTTTTCGAAGCAGTTAATGGTGGAGCCAAGCGGGATCGAACCGCTGACCTCCTGCGTGCAAGGCAGGCGCTCTCCCAGCTGAGCTATGGCCCCAGACTAACTATTCAGTCTATCTTTCTATCACATACCCAAATTTTTAAAGAACGGACCAGTCATAAAAGACTAGAAATCAACATTCAAACTGAATGCTCATTTCTAAGCTTTTCGAAGCAGTTAATGGTGGAGCCAAGCGGGATCGAACCGCTGACCTCCTGCGTGCAAGGCAGGCGCTCTCCCAGCTGAGCTATGGCCCCAGACTAAGGCTTTACCACACAAAATTGGTGGGTCTGGGCAGATTCGAACTGCCGACCTCACCCTTATCAGGGGTGCGCTCTAACCAACTGAGCTACAGACCCAATTTCGAGCTTGTAGCTTTTCGCTTGGAGCTTAAAGCTGCTTCTTCCGTCTTCTTCAATGAATCAAGCAATTCGTGTGGGAGCTTATGAAACAGCTGATGTCGTCGATTAAGGAGGTGATCCAGCCGCAGGTTCCCCTACGGCTACCTTGTTACGACTTCACCCCAGTCATGAATCACACCGTGGTAACCGTCCTCCCGAAGGTTAGACTAGCTACTTCTGGTGCAACCCACTCCCATGGTGTG
>NZ_SMOK01000054.1 GCF_004353925.1 Pseudomonas sp. H9
GCAAGCCGGCAGCACCGCCGTGCTGACCGTCAACGTCGCGGGCAAAGACTACTTCGTCACCGTCGACGACAAGGGTTACGGCAAACTCGAAGTCCCGAACGCCAACATCGAAGACGTCTACACCGACGCCAGCAAGGTCACCGCGACTGTGACTGAGGTGAACGGCGGCAACTTCGAAGGCACCGACCTCAAAGGCGCGAATGCGACCGCAACCGTTGAAGACACGGTGCAAAACACCAAGGTCGAAGTCACCGCCGATGCCGCGAAAGAAGGCGACGCCAATGTCACCTTCCATTTCCAGCTGAGCAACCCGCCGCAAGCCGGTAGCACTGCCATCCTGACCGTCAATGTCGCGGGCAAGGACTACTTCATCACTGTCGACGACAAGGGCTACGGCAAACTCGAAGTCCCGAACGCCAACATTGAAGACGTCTACACCGACGCCAGCAAGGTCACTGCCACCGTCACTGAAGTGAATGGCGGCAACTTCGAAGGCACCGACCTCAAAGGTGCGAATGCAACTGCAACCTGTCGCGGGCAAGGACTACTTCATCACTGTCGACGACAAGGGCTACGGCAAACTCGAAGTCCCGAACGCCAACATTGAAGACGTCTACACCGACGCCAGCAAGGTCACTGCCACCGTCACTGAAGTGAATGGCGGCAACTTCGAAGGCACCGACCTCAAAGGTGCGAATGCAACTGCAACCGTTGAAGACACGGTGCAAAACACCAAGGTCGAAGTCACCGCAGACGCTGCGAAAGAAGGCGACGCCAACGTCACCTTCCATTTCCAGCTGAGCAATCCGCCACAGGCCGGTTCCACTGCCGTGTTGACCGTCAATGTCGGCGGCAAGGATTACTTCGTCACCGTCGATGACAAGGGTTACGGCAAACTCGAAGTCCCGAACGCCAACATCGAAGACGTCTACACCGACGCCAGCAAAGTCACCGCGACCGTCACTGAAGTAAACGGCGGCAACTTCGAAGGTACTGACCTGAAAGATGCGTCGGTGACCGTTGATGTCAAAGACACCATCCAAAACACCAAGGTCGAAGTGACCGCCGATGCGGCGAAAGAAGGCGACGCCAACGTTACCTTCCACTTCCAGCTGAGCAACCCACCACAGGCCGGTAGCACTGCCATCCTGACCGTCAATGTCGGCGGCAAGGACTACTTCGTCACCGTCGACAGCAAGGGTTACGGCAAACTCGAAGTCCCGAACGCCAACATCGAAGACGTCTACACCGACGCCAGCAAGGTCACCGCGACCGTCACTGAAGTGAATGGCGGCAACTTCGAAGGCACCGACCTCAAAGGCGCTAATGCGACCGCAACCGTTGAAGACACGGTGCAAAACACCACGGTCAAAGTGACCGCCGATGCCGCGAAAGAAGGCGACGCCAACGTTACCTTCCACTTCCAGCTGAGCAACCCGCCACAGGCCGGTTCCACTGCAGTGCTGACCGTTAATGTCGGCGGCAAGGATTACTTCGTCACGGTCGATGACAAGGGCTACGGCAAACTCGAGGTGCCGAACACCAATATCGAAGACGTCTACACCGACGCCAGCAAAGTTACTGCGACCGTCACTGAAGTGAACGGCGGCAATTTCGAAGGTACTGACCTGAAAGATGCCTCGATCACGGTTGATGTCAAAGACACCATCCAGGACACCACCGTCAAAGTGACCGCCGATGCGGCGAAAGAAGGCGACGCCAACGTTACCTTCCACTTCCAGCTGAGCAATCCGCCACAGGCCGGTAGCACTGCCATCCTGACCGTCAATGTCGGCGGCAAGGATTACTTCGTCACCGTCGATGACAAGGGTTACGGCAAACTTGAGGTGCCGAACGCCAACATCGAAGACGTCTACACCGACGCCAGCAAAGTCACCGCGACCGTCACTGAAGTGAATGGCGGCAACTTCGAAGGCACCGACCTCAAAGGCGCGAATGCAACTGCAACCGTTGAAGACACGGTGCAAAACACCAAGGTCGAAGTCACCGCAGACGCGGCGAAAGAAGGCGACGCTAACGTCACCTTC
>NZ_SMOK01000055.1 GCF_004353925.1 Pseudomonas sp. H9
GGCCAGCGGCCCGCTGGGCAGCCAGCAGATGCGCTACAGCGCCTCGGGTAAGCCCATGAGCGATACCTGGACTGTCGATGGCCAAGCGCATACCACCACGTGGCGCCACTCCCTCTGCGGCGTACTGCTCGGCTTCGTCGATGCCCAGGGCAGCGACCATCAGCGCCACCACGACAAGAGCGGGCGGCTGGAGAAGCTGGTGATCGATAACATCACCACCACCTTCGGCTATGACGACTTCTCCCGCCCTGAGGTGCTCACCACAACAGACAGTCGCAGCGGCAACCGCCTGGTCCAGACCCTGAGCTATGACAGCTTTGGTCGGGAGCACACCCGAACCTTTGCCACGACGGTGGGACAAACCACGCATACCAGTGTGCAGACCCTCTGCTACAACGACCTCGACCAGCTCGATAACCGCCATTGGCAAGACGACAGCCGCCAGGGCCTGGAAACCTTCGCCTACGACCTGCGTGAGCGGCTCATCACCTACACCGCAGAGCCTGAGGTAGCGCCCGAAGACCCGTTCGGCAACCGCATCGTCGAGCAAACCTTCACGTTCAACGTCCTTGATGGCTACGAACAGATCACCACCTACTTCGCCGATGGCACTCGGGACATTGCGCAATACGCTTACGAAAACCCCAAGGACCCAACGCAGGTCAGCAGCATTAGCCACTCCCACCCGTCCTGGGGCACACCACTCATCACCTTGCACTACGACGACTGCGGTCGCCTTGTCAGCGACAGCCTCGGCCGCAGCCTGACCTGGGACGCCCAGGATCGTCTGACCCACGTGGAGTTCAAGGGCAAGACCTGCGCCTACGGCTATGACCCCAGCGGCAACCTCTGTGATCGCGTGGTTGACGGCCAGCTCAG
>NZ_SMOK01000056.1 GCF_004353925.1 Pseudomonas sp. H9
CCGGCCTTGATCAACTGGGCGATACCGCCCGCAGCACCGGCGATGGCCATCAGCACATCCACGGTGGTGCGCAGCCATTGCGGGATCTCGTCGTCCACCGGCAGGTAGCGGTAGGTGCCGCCGCCGATGATGACGTTGCCCGAGCCACTGGAAATGGTCGCGCCGCAGGTCAGCTTGTCGCCCTTGCGTGCAGCGGCGACGCTGTTGATGAACACGTTGGTGGAGCCTTCGGCGATCTGCACCGGCCCTGGGTGCTTGTCGCAGGCGCCGATGCTTTTTTCGACGCGCGCGGCTTTGCGGCTGTTGATGAACACATTGGGAGAGGCAGTGGTAATCGTCCCTGAGGGGGATGAGAACAGACTGCCTAGCGCCTCCCCTGCGGCGGTCAGCAAGCTGCCTCCGATGCCGGCCGCGAGACCGGCCAGCAAGGCCACGCCGAACCCGCAGGTGAACGTGGC
>NZ_SMOK01000057.1 GCF_004353925.1 Pseudomonas sp. H9
ACAGGCCGGTAGCACTGCCATCCTGACCGTCAATGTCGGCGGCAAGGACTACTTCGTCACCGTCGACAGCAAGGGTTACGGCAAACTCGAAGTCCCGAACGCCAACATCGAAGACGTCTACACCGACGCCAGCAAGGTCACTGCCACCGTCACTGAAGTAAACGGCGGCAACTTCGAAGGCACCGACCTGAAAGATGCGTCGGTGACCGTTGATGTCAAAGACACCATCCAAAACACCAAGGTCGAAGTGACCGCCGATGCGGCGAAAGAAGGCGACGCTAACGTCACCTTCCACTTCCAGCTGAGCAACCCGCCACAGGCCGGTTCCACTGCCGTGTTGACCGTCAACGTCGCGGGCAAAGACTACTTCGTCACTGTCGACGACAAGGGTTACGGCAAACTCGAAGTCCCGAACGCCAACATCGAAGACGTCTACACCGACGCCAGCAAAGTCACTGCGACCGTCACTGAAGTAAACGGCGGCAACTTCGAAGGCACCGACCTGAAAGATGCGTCGGTGACCGTTGATGTCAAAGACACCATCCAAGACACCACGGTCAAAGTGACCGCCGATGCGGCGAAAGAAGGCGACGCTAACGTCACCTTCCACTTCCAGCTGAGCAACCCGCCACAGGCCGGTTCCACTGCCGTGTTGACCGTCAACGTCGCGGGCAAAGACTACTTCGTCACTGTCGACGACAAGGGTTACGGCAAACTCGCAGTCCCGAACGCCAACATCGAAGACGTCTACACCGACGCCAGCAAAGTCACTGCGACCGTCACTGAAGTGAATGGCGGCAACTTCGAAGGCACCGACCTCAAAGGCGCGAATGCAACTGCAACCGTTGAAGACACGGTGCAAAACACCAAGGTCGAAGTCACCGCAGACGCGGCGAAAGAAGGCGACGCCAACGTCACCTTCCATTTCCAGCTGAGCAACCCGCCACAGGCC
>NZ_SMOK01000058.1 GCF_004353925.1 Pseudomonas sp. H9
CCTTCTCCCGAAGTTACGGTGCCATTTTGCCTAGTTCCTTCACCCGAGTTCTCTCAAGCGCCTTGGTATTCTCTACCCAACCACCTGTGTCGGTTTGGGGTACGGTTCCTGGTTATCTGAAGCTTAGAAGCTTTTCTTGGAAGCATGGCATCAACCACTTCGTCGCCTAAAGGCAACTCGTCATCAGCTCTCGGCCTTAAGATCCCGGATTTACCTAAGATCTCAGCCTACCACCTTAAACTTGGACAACCAACGCCAAGCTGGCCTAGCCTTCTCCGTCCCTCCATCGCAATAACCAGAAGTACAGGAATATTAACCTGTTTTCCATCGACTACGCTTTTCAGCCTCGCCTTAGGGACCGACTAACCCTGCGTCGATTAACGTTGCGCAGGAAACC
>NZ_SMOK01000059.1 GCF_004353925.1 Pseudomonas sp. H9
CAAGCCCGCTCCCACAGTGGGAGCAACTGCCTTGCATCGACCATGAAGCCAGCTCCCGGTGGGAGCTGGCTTGCCCTGCGATCTGGCGCGAAGCGGCAGCTTGTCTCCACGCGGCGAGATCATTGTTGATGCCCGTGGCCAGACCAACCTGCCGGGTGTGTTTGCCGCTGGTGATGTGACCACGGTGCCCTACAAGCAGATCGTCATTGCGGTGGGCGAGGGTGCCAAGGCTTCGCTGGCCGCGTTCGATCACCTGATCCGGACTTCGGCGCCGGCCTGAAACATCGCGGGGCAAGCCCGCTCCCACAGTGGGAGCAACTGCCTTGCATCGACCATGAAGCCAGCTCCCGGTGGGAGCTGGCTTGCCCTGCGATCTGGCGCGAAGCGGCAGCTTGTCTCCACGCGGCGAGATCATTGTTGATGCCCGTGGCCAGACCAACCTGCCGGGTGTG
>NZ_SMOK01000006.1 GCF_004353925.1 Pseudomonas sp. H9
CGAGGCAATGTAGGCCGAGCAGGAGAAAGGCCGCACGATACCGCTGGTGCCAAGAATCGATAAGCCGCCGAGAATGCCCAGGCGTGGGTTCATGGTTTTCAGTGCAAGGCTTTCACCATCCTGCACGTTCACTGTGACTTCGAACCCACCGCCATAGCCACACGCTTCGGCCAGGCGTTGCAGGTGTTCGGTCATCATCCGCCGTGGCACCGGGTTGATAGCGGGTTCACCTACCGCCAAGACCAAGCCGGGGCGGGTCACGGTGCCCACGCCTTTACCGGCAACGAAGCGCACGCCGGGTTCGGCCTGCAAACGTACGCCGCTGTAGAGCAGGGCACCATGGGTGACATCGGGGTCGTCACCGGCATCTTTGAGGGTGCCCGCTTGCGCGCCGTCTTCATGCAGGCGGCAGAATTCCAGGCGCATTTGCACCTGTTTGCCTTTGGGTAAGGTGATCTGCACAGCATCACTGGCTTCACCGCTCAGCAGCAGCCGGGCTGCCGCGAGGCTGGTGGCGGTGGCGCAACTGCCGGTAGTCAGGCCGCTGCGCAGGGGGGCTGGGTGTTCCTGGGTCTCGTCACGCATAGGCGGGCTTGGTCGCTTCTAGCAGCGTGATCGGCAAGGCCTGGCGCCAGGTGTCGAACTCGCCCAGTGGCTGGGCCTGGGCGATATGGATGCGGGTCAGTTCGCCGCCATGCTGCTCACGCCATTGGACCAGTGTCAGTTCGCTTTGCAGGGTTACAGCGTTGGCCACCAGGCGACCGCCTGGGCGCAGTTGTTCCCAGCATTGCTGCAGTACGCCTTCGCGGGTGACGCCGCCGCCGATGAAGATGGCGTCCGGGCGCTCCAACCCTTCCAGTGCCTGCGGTGCACGGCCACGGATCAACTGCAGGCCGGGGACGCCAAGGGCATCGCGGTTGTGCTCGATCAGCGCCTGACGACCTTCATCGGACTCAATCGCCAGTGCCCGGCAGCTGGGATGGGCACGCATCCACTCGATGCCGATAGAACCGCTGCCAGCGCCGACATCCCACAACAACTCACCCGGTTGCGGAGCCAAGCGCGCCAGGGTGATGGCACGTACGTCGCGTTTGGTCAGTTGGCCGTCATGCTTGAAGGCACTGTCTGGCAGGCCGGCCAGGGGCGACAGGCGCGGTGCGTCGGCTGCCGCCAGGCACTCGATGGCGACCAGATTCAACGCAGCGATATCTGTGTGCGGCCAGTGCTCGGCAGTGCCTTGAAGGCAGCGTTCGCTGCTGCCGCCAAGGTGTTCGAACACCTGCAGGCGGCTTGGCCCGAATCCACGTTCACACAACTGCGCGGCAATCGCCGCCGGGCTGCTGCCATCGTTACTCAACACCAGCAGACGCACACCGCTGTACAGATGGGCATTGAGCGCGGCGAGCGGGCGGGCCACTACCGACAGCGTCGTGACCTCTTGCAAGGGCCAACCCAGGCGGGCTGCTGCCAGTGCACAGGAGGAGGGCATCGGCAGCACGTTCAACTCGTGTGCATCGAGCTGGCGCGCAAGGCTGGCACCGACGCCGAAGAACATTGGATCACCACTGGCCAGCACGCACACTGGCTCGCCACGCAAGGCCAACACTGGCTTGAGCGAGAAAGGACTGGGCCACAACAAGCGCTTGCCGCTGATGCAGCGCGGCAGCAGGTCCAGCTGGCGTTGGCTGCCAAACACCCGTGAAGCGCCCAGCAGTGCGCGCCGGGCATTCTTGCCCAGGCCGCTGAATCCATCTTCACCGATACCTATTACTGTCAGCCAGGGCGACATGTGTTTTCCTCAATACCCAGCATTCCGACCGGCAGGCTTTTCATGCCTTCGGACAAAGCAGGCATAATACCGCGCCTTCTACACTGAAGTGCTTTTTCACGATTGTCGGGTGACCTTTTGAACCAGCCTGTATCGGCCCACCAACCCCACGCTTCGCTACGTCCCTCGGCCTGTCCGGGGTTGCTGCGCATCGTTCAGGCCAAAGATGGTGGAATCTGCCGGATCAAGCTTGCTGGTGGTGCACTGACGGCTGATCAGGCCGACACTGTTGCCGCCGCTGCCGAGCGCTTTGCTGCTGGAGAGATTGAAGTCACGAACCGTGGCAATTTGCAGATTCGTGGCATTGGCAGTGACCAGGCCGGGTTGATCGAATGCCTGCTGGCTGCAGGTCTGGGGCCGCGCGATGCTGCCGGTGATGATGTAAGAAACCTGATGCTCAGCCCATTGGCAGGCTTTGATCCACTGATGCTGTTCGACACGCGCCCGCTGGCACAACACCTGTTGCAGGCGCTGGAAACCACTCCGCGTTTGCATCAGCTCTCGGCCAAGTTTGCAGTGCAGGTGGATGGCGGCGAAGCCTTGGCGATGCTTGAGCACCCGCATGATCTGTGGCTCAGTGCGCTGCCACTGGACGGTGAACTGTACCTGGCGTTTGGCTTGGCAGGTTGCCCGGCAACGGATTCCCCCGTCGGTGCAGTACCTTTGGCGCAGGGGCGTGAGTTGGTGCTGGCGGTGCTCAATCGTTTTCTGGATCTGGCCACGCCGGAGCAGACGCGGATGCGCCAATTGCTGGCCGAGCATTCGCCCGATCACTTTATTAACGGGCTAGGCCTGACGATCCGTCGCGACCCGGCCGTTGTACAGTGGCGCCGCGCGGCAACGGCAGGCAGCGGTTACCTGGGGCGCTTCAGCCAACGGCAGCCCGGCCTGAGCGCCGTCGGCGGCGCTGCGCCGCTGGGGCGCTTGAGCCCGAGCCTGTTGCGCGGTGCTGCTCAGCTTGCCCGACAGTGGGGCGATGGCAGCCTGCGCATGACCCCTTGGCAAAGCCTGTTGCTACCCAACATCACAGATGAGCGGGTGGCTACCGTCATTGATGGTTTGACGCATCTGGGCCTGCTTTGTGCTGCGGATGAGCCACTCGCCCGCGTGGTGGCGTGCACCGGTTCCAGCGGCTGCGCCAAGGCCCAGGCCGATACCAAGGGCGATGCCCGCCAGCTGGCCGCATTAATTAGCCATGGCGACCCGGCCAGCGTGCACCTGAGCGGATGTTCGCGCTCCTGTGCCATGGCCCACGTGGCCCCCGTGACCCTGATGGCTCAGAGCCCAGGGCACTACGACTTGTATCTGCGTGACGCAGCCCAGCCTGGACTTGGTCAGCTGCGCGCCCGCAACCTCACATTGAAAGAAGCAGGCGCATTGCTAGACGTCTGCTCACGGAGCCCCCTTGATGATTGATTACATCCGCGATGGTCAGGAGATCTATCGCAATTCCTTCGCGATCATTCGAGAGGAAGCCCGGCTCGATCGAATTCCTGCCGACCTGGAGAAGCTTGCGGTTCGGGTGATTCACGCCTGCGGCATGGTCGATGCGATCGATGGCCTGCAGTTCTCGCCAGGTGCCGGTAAGGCCGGGCGTGATGCCCTGGCGGCTGGTGCGCCGATCCTGTGTGATGCGCGAATGGTCTCCGAAGGCATTACCCGTGCACGCCTGCCGGCGAACAATCAGGTGATCTGCACGCTGCGCGACGAACAGGTGCCCGCATTGGCACAAGAGCTGGGCAACACCCGTTCGGCAGTGGCGCTGGAGTTATGGCGCCCCTATCTGGAGGGTAGCGTGGTAGTGATCGGCAACGCGCCGACGGCGCTGTTCTATCTGCTGGAAATGCTCGATGCCGGTGCGCCGAAGCCAGCGCTGATTCTCGGCTTCCCGGTGGGCTTTGTTGGCGCTGCCGAATCCAAGGCGATGCTGGCTGCTGACAGCCGCGGTGTGCCCTTCGTGATCATGCAGGGGCGCTTGGGCGGCAGCGCGATGGCGGCGGCTGCGGTCAATGCCCTGGCCACGGAGGTCGAATGATGCAGGCTCGTGGACGTTTGCTGGGCCTGGGTGTGGGCCCTGGTGATCCGGAGCTGATCACCGTCAAAGCTCTGCGCTTGTTGCGCGAGGCGCCGGTCGTGGCCTATTTCGTTGCCAAGGGTAAGCGCGGTAATGCCTTTGGCATCATCGAGGCGCATTTGCAAGACGCGCAAACGCTATTGCCGTTGGTGTATCCGGTGACCACCGAGGTGTTGCCTGCGCCGCTGTCGTATGAACAGGTGATCAGCGACTTCTACGACGCAGCCAGCCTGGAAGTGGCAGCCCATCTGGATGCCGGGCGGGATGTGGCGGTGATCTGCGAAGGTGATCCGTTCTTCTATGGCTCTTACATGTACCTGCACGACCGGCTCGCCGATCGCTACGAAGCCCAGGTGATCCCAGGGGTTTGCTCGATGCTCGGTGGCGCATCGGTGCTGGGTGCGCCGTTGGTTTATCGCAACCAGAGCCTGTCGGTGCTTTCCGGTGTGTTGCCACACGAAGAACTCAAGCGCCGCCTGGCCGATGCTGATGCAGCAGTGATCATGAAGCTGGGTCGTAACTTCCCCAAGGTACGTGAGGTACTGGCCGAACTCGGCTTGGCCGAGCGCGCCCTGTACGTGGAGCGTGCGACCATGGCCAACCAAAAAATCGTAGCGCTGGATGAGGTCGATCCGCAGTCGTCGCCGTACTTCTCGCTGATCATCGTTCCGGGCGAAAGGTGGCAAGGGTGATGGCGCATAAAGCCCCGGCCATTGTCATTCTTGGCACCGGCAGCCTGGCCACTGCCCGCAAGATCCAGCAACTGTATCCGGACGCCTTGATCCATGGCCTGCACGGTCGGGTCGACGGTGCGGACTGCAGCTACAAGGAGTTCGGTGCCACCTTGCGCCAGCTCTACCAGCAAGACACGCCGATCATTGCCTTGTGCGCGGCCGGTATTGTCATCCGTACTCTAGCCAGCCTGCTGCTGGAAAAGGGTGTCGAACCACCGGTGCTGGCCGTGGCCGAAGATGGTAGCGCTGTGGTGCCGCTGTTGGGTGGTCTGGGTGGGGTCAATGTCATGGCCCGGGAAATTGCCGCAGGCCTAGGCGTGGCGGCGGCCATCACCACCAGTGGTGAGCTGCGCTTTGGTACCTGCCTGCTCAATCCGCCTAGCGGTTATGCGCTGGCTGATCTGGAGCTGGGCAAACGCTTTGTCAGTGATTTGCTCGCAGGCGAGTCGGTGCGGATTGATGGCGAGGCGCCCTGGTTGGCTCAGGCGCAACTGCCGCAGAGCGATCAGGCGCAACTGACCATTCACGTCGGCAGTGATGCGCGCGAAGTGTCGGCCCACGAGCTGGTGATTTATCCGCGTTGCGTCATGGTCGCAGTCACTGCTGTCGAGCCCGAGCTGACGGTTGTGGTACGTGAGGCGTTGAGGTCAGCACGTATCGCCGAGCCTGCGTTGGCCTGCCTGTTGGCGAGCGAGGCGTTGATGGCTGATCCGACCCTGCATGCTGCGGCGGCGGAGCTGGGAGTGCCGCTGCGTTTTGCAGCCGACACGCCAAACGCCAGCGCACTGGCCGCTCAGACGCTGCCGCAGTTGCTGCCTGCGCAAGCGGTGGGTGAAGGGTTGGCCATTGCGGTGTCGAGCCAGCCTATTGATCCATTGCAGATTGGCCGTGCCCGAGGTCGCCTGGCGGTAATTGGTCTGGGGCCGGGCGCAGCCGAGTTCATGGTGCCTGCCGTCAAGGCTGAGCTGGCGCAGGCCAACGACATTCTTGGCTATGAAACCTATGTGCGCATGGCCGGCCCACTTCGGGCTGATCAGGTTGCACATTGCACCGACAACCGCGAAGAAATGCAGCGCGCTCGGCATGCCTTTGAACTGGCTGCCCAAGGCCGCTCGGTGGTCGTGGTGTCTTCCGGTGACCCAGGTGTGTTTGCAATGGCCGCAGCGGTACTTGAAGCGCTGCACGAGTCCAGTGATCCGCGCTGGCATGCGGTTGACCTGCATGTTCTGCCCGGGGTTTCTGCGTCGCTGGCGACCGCTGCTCAGGCCGGTGCGCCTTTGGGGCATGACTTCTGCGTACTGTCGCTGTCGGATAACCTCAAACCGTGGTCGATCATCGAGAAGCGCCTGGACCTGGCCTGTGAGGCCGATCTGGCGTTGGCGTTTTACAACCCGATCTCTCGTTCTCGGCCGTGGCAGTTGGGGCGCGCCTTGGAGATCGTCCGGCGGCACCGCTCGGGGACTACGCCGGTAGTCCTTGGCCGAGATGTGGGTAGGCCGGGGCAGACCATGCGCGTACTCCCGCTGCAGGCGCTGACACCGGACGACGTAGACATGCGCACCATGGTGTTGGTCGGGTCGTCTACCACCGTGGCCTTTGAGCGTTCTGGGCAACAGCCGTGGGTGTATACGCCGCGCTGGTACGGCGAGAAACCCTGAGTCGAGGGGGTATTTTTCTCGGTGCCACGTGAGTGTTAGACCGATCAATGTGTGTGAGTGGCCTTGCCGCAGGCCACCCAAACACATTGATTAAGGAGTAACACCCATGAAAGACATTGAGAGCGCAGATAAGCAGGTTCAAGTAAACAATGGCGACCTGCTTGTATTCGTGGGGCTGTCGCCAGCGAACAGCGACGCCCTCAAGTACAGCCATCTGTTTAGTTCGCTGGTTGCCTCGTCGGAGTACTTTCCCACCACCGAAGGTCAGGATTGGTTCCATACCTACCTGAAGACGATGCAAACGTGCGGCTGGTTGCCAATCAAATTCAAATATGAAAAAGAAAGCGCCAGCTCAGAACGCTTCGCGGTTGCCCAGTTGCTGGTCAAGGCGGTGCAAGTTGGCCTGGGTTTCGCCACCGCAGGCGCCACCTCAGCAGCCGCGGCTCTGACAGCAATTGCCTCCAGCGCCGTAGACACCGTGGCCGATAACGCGGACGCCACCGCGTTGATGGATAGAGTTCATTCGGCCAAAGAAGGCACATCGCTGAACATGGCCGTGTGCGTCCAGCATCCCGATGGCGAGGTCTTGTTAAGCGTTGGTTGCGTGCAAAGTGAAGACGCTCCTCCAAGCACCAACAACTATCTGCTTTTTGAATACACCAGCAGCCAATCGGAAATGTACACCGGTTCCGCCGCGCTGGCCTTCCATCAAAGCCTGTACGAGCAGCTCAAGGATTCGATCATCGAACGTGTAGCTGACAAGAGCAAGAAAGACGTGCTCACCATGTCGATCGTGCCTAAAAAGCGCTCGTAATATCCATCCTGGCGCCGGCAACAGCGGTTGCTGGCGCTTTGGCTCTGCTCAGGGGGACTTTGCATGTCCATGCACAATTTTTCTGCAGTTCTGTCCGGAAACTGTCTGCTGCTGTTGTCCACTGATCTTGAAGAGTGCCAGCGACGCGATGCGCTCGATGCCCAGCTGTTTGCCTGGTTGAATGCATCGTCTGAGTTTTTGTTGCTGGATGAAAACGAGCAGTGGCACGGTACCTATATGGACCGGCATGTGGCATTAGGGTGGGTTGTCAGCACGCGTACCGAAAAACACGTGGTATCGAAAGAAACCGTGGGTTCCACACCGCTGGCCATTGTTTGGAGTGAGCTGGCTTCGCTAGTACCTGCGCAGGTCGCGCCGGCGTTGAACAGTATCCGCAAGAGGATTCAGGAATTGCCGTCCTCGCATCCGGCGTGGCAGGTATTGAGCACGGAAGCATTGGAGTCATTGCGGCCACTGCTGCCAGCAGGTGGTGATCCTATTACCCGCATTGCGCTTGAGGTCAGAGTGGTAATGCCAGGCCCCCGAGTATTCTCCAGTAGCCTGTTTCTGGAGACGAGCCAACACATCGAGGCACATTGGTTGACGCAAACACTGAAGAGAGAAACCATCACACATCAAGTAACCAGACATTTTGCTGGCGAACTGTTCTCCGATGTTTTTGCTGGCGTTAGAACGCCGCTGCAAGAGCGGCTAAAGACACTGCGGGCCACGTATGTCGTGCCTGTATGTGCCGCACCCTAGGCAGACTACAACTCCAAGTAACCCTTAATTCCGCTGAAGATGATCTGTGCGGCCAGTGCGCAGACGAACAAGCCCATCAGCCGGCTGACAATTTGCAGGCCCTGTTCACCAAGAATTCGTTCGATACGGTGTGAGAGGAACAACACCAGGCCTACGGTGAAACTGGCCAGGGCGATACTGACGATGGCCAGCAGTTTGTCATCCCAGTGCGGCTGGCTGATGCCCATCACCAACAGGGCACCGATGGTACCGGGGCCGACGGTCAGGGGGATGGTCAACGGCACGATTGTCACATCTTGCTGGACGCTGTCGGGTTGGACGGCTGACTTGCCCTGCGCCATACCCAGCGCAGATATGAACAGCACGCTACCGGCGCCAATGCGAAATGCGTCGGTGGTAATGCCAAAAATGCCGAAGATGGTTCGCCCGAACAGATACAACAGTACGCTGGCGATCAACACGGCGATGGCTACCCGCCAGGCCAGCTGTTTGCGCTCTTTGGTGGAGTGGCCGCGCGTCAGGCTGATGAAGCATGAGAGCACAAAGAACGGGCTGTAGAGCACGAGCATTTTCAGGTAGACGCTGAATAACTCATGGAGCATGGTCGGGGCTCACGACGGCTGTGGACGAACAGCAAGTGTATCAGGGGTCTGGCCTTTTACGGGGTGGGCACCTGAGAGGATTCTGTCTCGCGTTGGGCAACCCAGTATTCGATCAACTCGCGTAACTGTGACAACTCGACCGGTTTGGCCATATGACCGTCCATGCCGGCCAACCGTGCGCGCTCTTTATGTTCAGCCAGAATGTGCGCTGTCAGTGCTACCACTGGCGTGCGCTTGCGCTGGTTGCTGGTTTCCCAGGCACGGAATTGCTGGGTAGCCGAGAAACCATCGAGCACCGGCATTTCGCAGTCCATCAGCACCAGGTCGTAATGCTGCGCCTTCATCGCCTTCAAGGCTTCTTCACCGTTGCTGGCGGTGTCGGGCTCAAGGCTGAGTTTGCCAAGCATGCCGCGGATCACTTTGGTCGAGATGCTGTTGTCTTCGGCAACCAGGATACGGAAATCGCTCGGAAGGTTCAGCGGTGTGGCGAGGTTGACGGGCGCAGGGGAGAGCGGTTGCTCCTTGCTGCGCTGGGCCAACTCTTCGGCCAGGGTAGTCTTGAGGGTGTAGCCGGCAACTGGCTTGGCCAGGATGCGTTTGACCCCGGCGTTGCGGGCGATGACCTTGCTCGGTGCGTTACTGATGCCCGTGAGCATGATCAGCAGAATGTCGTGGTTAAGGCTTGGGTCTTCTTTGACCTTGGCTGCCAGCTGCATGCCGGTCATGCCAGGCATGTTCTGGTCGAGCAGTACCACATCGAAGTAATCACGCAGGTGCGCCTTGGTACGCAGCAAGGCCAGGGCTTCTTTACCTGAAGGCACGGCGCTGACGTTCATGCCCCAGGCGCTGCACTGCTGCACCAGGACTTTGCGACAGGTGTCGTTGTCGTCCACCACCAGCACCCGAGCGCCACGCAGTGGGCCGTCGAGATCAGCTGGTGGCTGCTCCAGACACTGTGGGTCCAGCGGTAGTGTCATCCACAAGGTGTTGCCGATGCCGTGGCTGGTCTTGATGCCAAATTCGCCCTGCATCAGGCTGATGAGTTGTTTGGCAATGACCAGGCCCAGGTGCCCGCCCAGCTTGTTGCTGGAAAGGAAGTGCTTACTGTGCAACTCGGCCTGCAGCAGTGCTTCGCGCTCGCTCGGGGAGATGGGCTCGCCACTGTCTTGCACGGCAATGCGCAGGCGTGGGGCGCTACCGCGTTGGTCGAGCGCCACCACCAGCAGGATTTCGCCCTGCTCGGTTTTTTTCAGGGCGTTTTCCAGCAAGCTGAGCATGGCCTGACGCAGGCGCGTAGGGTCGCCGCTGATGACCCGCGGCACCTGAGGCTGGGTGAAGCTGATCAGCTCGATGTTCTGTTGTTCGGCCTTGGCGCGGAAGATGCTCAGGCAGTCTTCGATCAGAGCATTGAGGTCGAACTGCACGTCGTCCAGTTCGATCTGCCCGGACTCGAGCTTGGAAATATCGAGGATTTCGTTGATCAGCGTGAGCAGCTCGTTACCGGCGCTGTGGATGGTCTGCACATAGTCGCGTTGCTTAACCGACAATGGTGTGCCCAGCAGCAATTCGGTCATGCCCAGTACGCCGTTCATGGGCGTGCGGATCTCGTGGCTGATCTTGGCCAGGAATTCGGCCTTGGCGTTGATTTCGGCGTTGCTGGCAGCCAGTTCGCAGCTGGCACTGAAGCGCTCTTCGCTGATACGGCGAAGGCGCTCGCTGACCGATAGGTTGAGCAGCAAACCGCAGAAGCTGGTAAGCCCCAGCAGAATGAACAGCAACAGCTGGGTTGGTGTGCGGGTCAGCCCCAGCAGCGCGGGGAGAATGACCAGGCAGCCGATGTTGAAGGCCAGCATCGACAGCGCGAACAGGCGCGCAGGTTCATAGCCCTTGTACCAGTAGTAGCTGGAGACCAGCAGCATGGTCAGGCTGCCCAAGGCGAACAGGGCGTAGGTCATCAGGTTGAGCGGCAGCGTGTCGACAAACAGCAGAATCAGGCCAAACAGCCCGATCAGGATCATCTCTGCCTGTAGCAGACGGTTCAGGCGTGGTTGTTCACACGGGCGGAAGAACCGCAGGGTGAAGGTCAGGCCAGCAAGGCTTGCCAGCAGCGCGGTGAGGTACGCCGCAGGCGTTTGCGCCGAGTGCCAGAGGCTCCACCACGGGCCGCTGAGGTTCAGCAGAATCAAGGCGCTGAGCAGCATCAGGCCGTGATAGAACGCAAGGCTCAGGCTGGTTCCTGAGCGCGAGTAGGCAAAGCGGATGAAGTTGTGCAGCATCAGCATCACCAGACACCCAAACAGCAGGCCGAACATCAGGGTCTGGCGCTGATCGGCAGCTACCTGAGTGGCGTACTCCAGGGTGATGCTGGGGCGCAACTGATGCTCGGACACCAGCCGCAGGTAGATATCCAGCGTATGCGGGCTGTTGGGCAAAGCCAGTTGGTGATCACTGCTGCGGACGGTCGACTCGCCGCTTTCGTTTGGGCGACCGTTATGAATGTGCCTGATCAGTTGGTCGCCGTCGAGGGCGTAGAGATCAAGGCGGGAGAGATCTGGCGCGAAGACCCGCAGCAATTGTTCATGCCGGCCGGGTTCCAGGCGGTAGTGCAGCCACAATGCCTGATCTGGCGTCGCGGCATCGAGTTGGTTCAGTTGGATGGGGCTGAATTGGTTGCGGTAGCGATCAGAGCGGACATCGCTGAGCTGCAGGTTGGCCTGTTCGTCGAGCAAAACCGCCCAGCCACTGCCGTGTTCGGCGGTGGCCGGAAACAGGCAGAGTAGGGTCAGCAGGCTGACGGTGAGGCCAATGGCGATCCTGAGCCAACGCACGACGAGATCCTTTCTTAGCAAAGTGCTGAGTGATAACTATGCGCGGCGCCCCCGGCCGATGGCAAGGCCCATGATGGGCCCCGCTGCCGGGCCGTAAGCAGGACGCCAGTGGCGTCACTGCTTGCGGGGACTTTGTTACTGCTGATGTTCACCACGTTCGCGGGCAATGGCGCGGTAGCCGATGTCCTTGCGGTAGAAGCTGCCTTCCCAGTTGACTTCGGCGGCCAGGCGATAGGCCTGTTGTTGCGCCGCTTCAACGGTTTCGCCCAAGGCGGTGGCGCACAGTACGCGGCCGCCGCTGGCAACAACCTGGCCGTCTTTCAGGGCCGTACCGGCATGGAACACTTTACCGGTCAGCTTGGCGGCTGCGTCCAGGCCGTGGATGGCGGCGCCTTTGCTGTAATCGCCAGGGTAACCACCAGCCGCCAGGACGACGCCCAGGCTTGGCTGTGGATTCCACTGTGCTTCGACCTTGTCCAGGGCCTTGGCAAAGGCTGCCTCAATCAACAGCACCAGGCTGGACTCCAGGCGCAGCATGACTGGCTGGGTTTCCGGGTCGCCGAAGCGGCAGTTGAACTCGATGACTTTCGGGTTGCCTGCTTTGTCGATCATCAAACCGGCATACAGGAAGCCTGTGTAGACGTTGCCTTCATCAGCCATGCCGCGCACGGTTGGCCAGATCACCTGGTCCATGACGCGCTGGTGTACTTCGTCGGTCACCACAGGTGCCGGGGAGTAGGCGCCCATACCACCAGTGTTCGGGCCGGTATCGCCATCGCCCACGCGCTTGTGGTCTTGGCTGGTGGCCATCGGCAGTACGTTCTGGCCATCGACCATGACGATGAAGCTGGCTTCTTCGCCGTCGAGGAATTCCTCGATTACCACGCGAGAGCCGGCGTCGCCAAAGGCGTTGCCTGCCAGCATGTCGCGCACGGCATCTTCGGCTTCGCCGAGGGTCATTGCCACGATCACACCTTTACCGGCCGCCAGGCCATCGGCCTTGATGACGATCGGTGCGCCTTTTTCGCGCAGGTAAGCCAGTGCCGGCTCGATTTCGGTGAAGTTCTGGTAGTCGGCGGTCGGGATCTTATGCCGAGCCAGGAAATCTTTGGTGAAGGCTTTGGAGCCTTCCAGCTGGGCTGCGCCTTTGGTTGGGCCGAAGCAGTCCAGGCCGCGGCTGCGGAACAGGTCGACGACACCCGCTACCAGCGGGCCTTCAGGGCCAACGATGGTCAGGGCAACGTTCTTTTCAGCGAAGTCAGCCAACTGCTCCAGAGCGGTGACGTCGATAGCGACGTTCTCGCATTTGGCTTCGGTGGCCGTACCGGCGTTGCCCGGGGCGACGAATACTTTCTCGACGCGTGGGTCTTGGGCGACTTTCCAGGCCAGGGCGTGTTCACGACCGCCGCTACCGATAATCAAAACATTCATGTCAAAACCTCGATGACGCTAATTCGGATAATGCTGGTAGGAGCGGGCTTGCCCCGCGATTGCGATCTGTCAGTCGCAGCGCATCGCGGGGCAAGCCCGCTCCTACCGAGCCATCAGTGACGGAAGTGGCGCATGCCGGTGAACACCATGGCGATACCGGCTTCGTCTGCAGCGGCAATCACTTCGGCGTCACGCATCGAGCCGCCTGGCTGGATTACTGCAGTGATACCCACTTTAGCTGCGTTATCGATGCCGTCACGGAACGGGAAGAACGCATCCGAAGCCATGACCGCGCCCTGTACCTGCAGGCCAGCATGCTCGGCCTTGATTGCAGCGATACGTGCAGAGTTCACGCGGCTCATCTGGCCTGCGCCGACACCGATGGTCTGACGGCCTTTGGCGTAGACGATGGCGTTGGATTTGACGAACTTGGCCACTTTCCAGGCGAAGATCAGGTCGTCGATTTCCTGCTGGGTCGGTGCACGCTTGGTCACCACCTTGAGGTCGTCGGCGCTGATCATGCCGATGTCGCGGCTCTGTACCAGCAGGCCACCGGTTACACGCTTGTAGTCCCAGGCAGCGGCACGCTCAGGCGACCACTGGCCGCAGGCCAGCAGGCGCACGTTGGCTTTGGCTGCAACCACAGCGCGGGCTTCGTCGCTGACGCTCGGGGCGATGATCACTTCGACGAACTGACGTTCGACGATGGCTTTGGCGGTTTCAGCATCCAGCTCGCGGTTGAAGGCGATGATGCCGCCGAAGGCCGATTCGGTGTCGGTGGCGTAGGCCAATTCGTAGGCCTGACGGATGCCGCCTTCGGCGTCCGGGCTTACGGCCACACCGCACGGGTTGGCGTGCTTGACGATGACGCAGGCCGGTTTGACGAAGCTCTTCACGCACTCCAGCGCGGCGTCGGTATCGGCCACGTTGTTGTACGACAGCTCCTTGCCTTGCAGCTGCACGGCAGTGGCGATGCCGGCTTCGGCAGGCTTGGCTTCGACATAGAACGCCGCGCTCTGGTGCGGGTTCTCGCCGTAACGCATTTCCTGAGCCTTGATGAACTGGCTGTTGAAGGTGCGCGGGAATTCGCTGCGGCCTTCAGTCCTCAGGGTTTCGCTGGCCTGGTTAACGGTGCCCATGTAGTTGGCGATCATGCCGTCGTAGGCGGCAGTGTGTTCGAACGCCTTGAGCATCAGGTCGAAGCGCTGGGCGTAGGTCAGGCCACCGGCCTTGAGGTTTTCCAGCACTTGAGCGTAGTCGCTGGCGTTGACCACGATAGCGACGTCTTTGTGGTTCTTGGCTGCCGAACGGACCATGGTCGGGCCGCCGATGTCGATGTTCTCGATGGCCGTCGGCAGGTCGCAGCCCGGCTTGGAGATGGTGGCTTCGAACGGGTACAGGTTGACGGCGACCAGGTCGATCGGCTTGATGCCGTGTTCGGCCATGATGGCGTCATCGGTGCCACGACGGCCCAGGATGCCACCGTGGA
>NZ_SMOK01000060.1 GCF_004353925.1 Pseudomonas sp. H9
CCTTCTCCCGAAGTTACGGTGCCATTTTGCCTAGTTCCTTCACCCGAGTTCTCTCAAGCGCCTTGGTATTCTCTACCCAACCACCTGTGTCGGTTTGGGGTACGGTTCCTGGTTATCTGAAGCTTAGAAGCTTTTCTTGGAAGCATGGCATCAACCACTTCGTCGCCTAAAGGCAACTCGTCATCAGCTCTCGGCCTTGAGATCCCGGATTTACCTAAGATCTCAGCCTACCACCTTAAACTTGGACAACCAACGCCAAGCTGGCCTAGCCTTCTCCGTCCCTCCATCGCAATAACCAGAAGTACAGGAATATTAACCTGTTTTCCATCGACTACGCTTTTCAGCCTCGCCTTAGGGACCGACTAACCCTGCGTCGATTAACGTTGCGCAGGAAACC
>NZ_SMOK01000007.1 GCF_004353925.1 Pseudomonas sp. H9
GTGATCGGGTTTTCTTGCAGGTAGGCCATTAGCATGCCGAACTGGGTGCCCCAGTCGCCCACGTGGTTCTGACGAATCACGGTGTCGCCGAGGAATTCCAGTACACGCGATACCGCATCGCCGATGATGGTCGAACGCAGGTGGCCGACGTGCATTTCCTTGGCCAGGTTAGGTGCCGACAGGTCGACCACCACTTTCTGCTGCGGGCCAGCCTTGGTGACGCCGAGCTTGGCGTCAGCCAGTGCGGCATCCAGGCGAGCAGCCAGGGCCTGGGTGTTCTGGAAGAAGTTGAGGAAGCCTGGGCCGGCGATCTCGACTTTGCTGACCTGCTCGTCGGCAGGCAGTGCAGCGATGATTTTTTCCGCCAGGTCACGCGGCTTCATGCCGGCAGGCTTGGCGAGCATCATCGCAATGTTGCTGGCGAAATCGCCGTGGGTTTTGTCCCGGGCGTTTTCCACCTGGATCGCCGGCGTCAGCCCTTCAGGCAACACACCGTCGGTGACGAGTTGAGTGAGGGCTTGCTGGATAAGCTGGCGAATGGTGTCTTTCATGGGCTTCTCTTTCGACCGCAAGCGCGGCGGCGCTTCGATGCGCAGGTGGAAAAACTGGACATTATCCGTTGCCGGGGCGAGGTTGCCAACCTTTGAGCCGCTTTCGCGGAGCAAGTGCCTGCCAGTAAGAGCGGGCTTGCCCCGCGATCAATACAGATCCACAGGGTCTACATCCAAAGACCAGCGCACCTGGCGCCCGGACGGCATGTGTTCCAACAGTAGCAACCAAGCGCTGATCAGTCGATGCAAAGGCGCCCGTGCATTGGCCTGGAGCAATAGTTGTGCACGAAAACGGCCCGCGCGTCGTTCCATCGGTGCCGGTACCGGTCCCAAAAGCTCGATGCCGTGCAGATTGAGTTCAGCCAGCAACTGTTCGGCGGCGCTGCAGGCTTCATCCAGGAAGCTTTCGGCTTGCCCGGGTTTGTGCGCTTCGGCGCGTAGCAGCGCCAAGTGAGCAAACGGTGGGAGGCCTGCTGCGCGTCGTTCACTCAGAGCCTGCTCGGCGAAAGCGAAATAGCCTTGCTCGGTGAGTTGCACCAGCAGCGGGTGGTCGGCCAGATGGGTCTGGATGATCACCTTGCCGGGCTCCTCGGCACGTCCGGCGCGCCCGGCAACCTGCACGATCAACTGGGCCATGCGCTCACTGGCGCGGAAGTCGCCGGAGAACAAACCACCATCGGCGTCGAGAATGGCCACCAGTGTCACCCGTGGGAAGTGGTGACCTTTGGCGAGCATTTGGGTGCCGACGAGGATGCAGGGCTGACCGCGTTGAATCGTGGCAAACAACTGGTTCATGGCGTCTTTGCGCGACGTGCTGTCGCGGTCTACACGCAGCACCGGTATGTTGGGGAACAAGATGCTCAGGCGTTCCTCAGCTCGCTCGGTGCCGGCCCCCACCGGGCGCAGGTCGACTTTGTGGCACTGCGGGCATTGGCGCGGTACATGTTCGTCATAACCGCAGTGATGGCAGCGCAGCACGTTGGAGCGCTGGTGTACGGTCATGCGGGCGTCACAGCGCGGACATTCCGACATCCAGCCGCAGTCGTGGCACAACAAGGTCGGGGCAAAGCCACGGCGATTGAGAAACACCAGCACCTGCTGGCCCGCCGCAAGCGTCTGGCCGATGGCCTGTTGCAGAGGGCCGCTGATGCCGCTGTCCAGGGGGCGGCTTTTTACGTCCAGGCGCAGGAATCGCGGCTGTTGAGCGCTGCCAGCGCGATGGTTTAGGCGCAGCAGGCCATAGCGGCCTGTGTGAGCGTTGTGCAGGCTTTCCAGCGAAGGTGTTGCCGAGCCGAGCAGGATCGGGATGTTCTCCTGATGTGCGCGCACCACGGCCAGGTCACGGGCGTGATAGCGTAGGCCTTCTTGCTGCTTATAGGAGCCGTCGTGCTCCTCGTCGATGATAATCAGGCCGGGATGCTTCATCGGGGTGAACAGGGCCGAACGGGTGCCAATGATGATATCGGCCTCGCCGTCTCGGGCAGCCAGCCAGGCGTCCAGGCGCTCACGGTCGTTGACGGCCGAATGCAGCAGGGCGATGCGGGCGTTGAAGCGCTGCTCGAAGCGCGCCAGGGTCTGAGGCCCGAGGTTGATCTCTGGAATCAGGATCAGGGCCTGCTTACCGGCTTCGAGGGTTTCGCGGATCAGTTGCAGGTACACCTCGGTCTTGCCGCTGCCTGTCACGCCGGCCAGCAGAAAGGCATGAAAGCCGCCAAAGCCCGAACGTACTGCGTTAAAGGCGGCGCGTTGCTCTTCGTTCAGCGGCAGCTCCGGTTGGGCCAGCCAGTGCTCATGGCGCTCAACGGGCAGGTGCCGACGTACCTCGATCTGCACCAGTTCTTTGGCCAGCAGCAAGCCGAGGCTGTCTTTGCTCAGCATCAGTTTGCTCAGCAGGGTGTGGGCCACGCCGTGGGGGTGTTGGGCCAAGGTTGCCAGGGCTTCGCGCTGGCGTGGTGCGCGGGCGATACGTGGATCGTCCAGGCGTGCACCTGGTGCGACGTGCCAGAAGCGTTCTTGGCGTGCCTCGGCCAGCTCACCCTGGCGCAACAGTACGGGCAACGCCCAACTCAAGGTGTCGCCCAGACTGTGCTGGTAGTACTGAGCAGTCCACAGGCATAGCTTGAACAGCGCCGGTGGCAGGGGCGAAACCGGGTCGAGCAGGGCGATTGCCGGTTTCAGCTTATCGGCCGGGACTTCGCTCTTGTCCGTGACTTCGACCAGAATGCCGATCATTTCCCGGCGGCCAAAGGGCACGCGAATGCGCATGCCTGGCGTTAGCGTCTGACGCGCCATGCTTGCCGGCGCCCTGTAGTCGAACAGTCGCCGCAACGGCGAGGGCAGGGCGAGGCGCAAGATGACGTCGGACACGCGATGAGTTCTCTGAAGGGTTTCAAGACCCGGCGAGCCTAGCAGACGACAGTTGGTGCAAGCGACAACTTGCGTTGACGGCATGCTCTGGTATTATTCGGGCCCTATTTTGCGTGCGGTATTCAACAATGGTGTTGAGTGGCGGCACGTCAGCACTGAGGAATACCCCATGAAGCCAGAAATCCACCCGGGCTACGAAGTTGTAGAAGTTACCTGCAGCTGCGGTAACAAGTTCGAAACGCGTTCGACTCTGTGCAAAGCACTGCCAGTCGACGTCTGCAACCTGTGCCACCCGTTCTACACCGGTAAGCAAAAGGTTCTGGACACTGGCGGCCGCGTACAGAAGTTCGCAGATCGCTTCGGCATGTTCGGTGCCAAGAAGTAAGATTGCGCGAAGCTGGCCCAATGGGTTTGGCATTGCTGCTGAAAAAGGCGTCCCTCGTGGGCGCCTTTTTTGTGGGCGCCATCTGGCAGCTTGAGGCCCAGGCTTTCTGCCCCACACCCGTCGACCCGCAGCGCGTGACTGTACGCCAGGTGGTCGATGGCGATACCGTGCGTCTGAATGATGGGCGCAGTGTGCGCCTGATCGGCATCAATGCTCCGGAGATCGGTCGCAAGGGCCGAGCCAGCGAACCCTTCGCTGAAGCTGCACGTGAGCGCTTGCAGGCCTTGGTCAAGGCCAGCCGCGGCGAAGTCGGGCTAGTGCCGGGCGTTGAGTCCAAAGACAAATATGGACGTACGCTGGCACACATTTATGGCCGTACTGGCGACAATTTCGAAGCTCAGTTGCTCAGCGAAGGGCTTGGTTACCGAGTGGCCGTCGCGCCAAACGTGAACCTGACCGACTGTCAGCAACAGGCCGAGCATGCCGCTCGTCAGGCGAAGGCGGGCCTGTGGCGCAAACCGCCTGTCATCCCGGCGGCGCAGGTGCGGCAATCCGGTTTTGCATTGATCAGTGGCAAAGTGAAGGGCATCGAGCGCAATCGCGGGGGAATCTGGATCGAAATTGACGACTCTCTGGTGCTTCAGGTGCCGTCGCGATTGCAGCGCAACTTCCCCGCTTCCTTCCTGCAAGGGTTGGAAGGGCGAACAGTTGAGGCGCGAGGTTGGGTGCTGGATCGTTCCCGCAAAGGTGGCCTGAAACCCGGGCAGAAGCGCTGGTTGCTGCCACTGACCGACCCTTCGATGCTGGAACGGATCGAAAGATAAAAAATTGTGAACATTTTTTTATTCGATTGTACACATTGAAACCCTTGTGGGCTGCGGCTCTTGGCGGAAAGTCGTAGGTTAAAGGCCTTGACACAAGTGACTGGCCAGTCTTGTCGGCCCTTTGCTCTTTGCGTATCCTCGGCGGTCCGTCAGAACAGTAAATAGCGGAATGCCCACCATGTCAGATTTGAAAACCGCCGCTCTCGAATATCATGCTCAACCTCGTCCGGGGAAACTGAGCGTCGAGCTCACCAAACCTACCGCGACTGCTCGCGACCTGGCGCTGGCCTACAGCCCGGGTGTGGCTGAACCAGTACGTGAAATTGGTCGCGATCCAGAGCTGGCCTACAAGTACACCGGCAAGGGCAATCTGGTAGCAGTCATTTCCGACGGTACCGCCATTCTTGGCCTGGGCAACCTCGGCCCACTGGCGTCCAAGCCTGTCATGGAAGGCAAGGGTGTTCTGTTCAAGCGTTTTGCTGGCATTGACGTGTTCGACATCGAAGTCGACTCCGAAAGCCCGCAAGCTTTCATCGACACCGTCAAGCGCATCTCCATCACCTTCGGTGGTATCAACCTGGAAGACATCAAGGCGCCTGAGTGCTTTGAGATCGAGCGCGCGCTGATCGAACAGTGCGACATTCCAGTGTTCCACGATGACCAGCACGGTACCGCGATCGTTACCGCTGCAGGCATGATCAACGCCCTGGAAATCGCTGGTAAGACCCTGGCTGAAGCCAAGATCGTCTGCCTGGGCGCCGGCGCTGCTGCCATCTCCTGCATGAAGTTGCTGGTGAGCATGGGTGCTCAGATCGAGAACATCTTCATGGTTGACCGTACTGGCGTGATCCACGCTGGCCGTGACGACCTGAACCAGTACAAGGCAGTGTTTGCCCACGCTACCGACAAGCGCACCCTGGCTGATGCCCTGGACGGTGCAGACGTGTTCGTTGGCTTGTCCGGCCCGAACCTGCTGAGCCCTGAAGGCCTGAAGTCGATGGCGCCAAACCCAATCGTCTTCGCTTGCTCGAACCCAGATCCGGAAATTTCTCCAGAGCTGGCTCACGCTACCCGTAGCGACGTGATCATGGCTACCGGTCGTTCCGACTACCCGAACCAGGTCAACAACGTTCTGGGCTTCCCGTTCATCTTCCGTGGTGCTCTGGACGTTCGCGCCAAGCGCATCAACGAAGAGATGAAGATCGCTGCTGCCAACGCTCTGAAAGACCTGGCCAAGCTGCCAGTGCCGAAAGAAGTGTGCGCAGCCTACGGCGTCGACGCCCTGGAATTCGGCCGTGAGTACATCATTCCGAAGCCAATGGATGCCCGCCTGATCACCGTCGTTTCTGATGCAGTGGCCAAGGCTGCTATCGAAACGGGTGTGGCTACCCTGCCGTATCCAAAGAACTACCCGCTGAAAAGCGTGGATGACGTGTTCAACGGTTAATCTGAACGCGTAACAAAAAGCCCCGGCTCGCAAGAGTCGGGGCTTTTTTGTGTCTTGAGATCAGCCTCCTGTAGGAGCGGGCTTGCCCCGCGATGCGGTGTGTCTGATTAACCGCAATCGCGGGGCAAGCCCGCTCCTACAGGCCAGGGCCGATCAGAACAGATCGATCGGCGCTGCTTCGTCTGCTGGCAATGGGCTGCCGGGTGCTGCGCCGTTCAGCTCATTGACCGATGGCGGCGTGTCTTCGGCCTTGAACAGTTCGAAGTAAGCGTTCGGCGTGCTCGGCGTGGCCGCGCGGCCGCTGACCGGGTCTACCCGCAGGCTGAGGATGCCTTCGGGTTCGGCAGGCGGGTGATTTGGCTTGTCCTTGAGCGCAGGGCCCATGAAGTTCATCCAGATCGGCAGCGCCACGGTGCCACCGTATTCGCGGCGCCCCAGGGTTTCAGGCTGGTCGAAGCCGGTCCAGACGGTGGTGACCAAGTCGGCGTTGTAGCCCGAGAACCAGGCGTCTTTGGATTCGTTGGTGGTGCCGGTCTTGCCTGCCAGGTCGGTGCGACCCAGGGCCAGTGCACGACGCCCGGTACCGCGTTTGATCACGTCCTGCAGCATGCTGGTGAGGATGTAGGTGGTACGCCCGTCAATAATGCGCTCAGCCACGGCTGGTGGTTGGGCGATGGCCGAAGCGTTGCTGGCAGGCGTAGCCGCGGGCTCGCCGGGCAGTTGGGTGCTGATCGGTGCCTCGGGTGCGGCAATGCCCGCTTCGACCTGTTCGACGGTTTGCGGCACCCGTGGCGGGTTGGCGGTGAACAGGGTTTCGCCATTACGGCTCTCGATACGTTCGATCAGGTACGGCGTGATCTTGTAACCGCCGTTGGCAAAGGTGCTCCAGCCTGTGGCGATTTCCATCGGCGTCAACGTCGCAGTACCCAGTGCCAGCGACAGGTTGGGCGGCAGGTCCTGCTTGTTGAAGCCGAACTTGCTGATGTAGTCGATGGTCGGGCCGACGCCCATGGCCTGCAGCAAGCGGATCGATACCAGGTTGCGCGACTTGTACAGCGCTTCGCGCATGCGGATCGGGCCAAGGAAGGTGTTGGTGTCGTTCTTCGGCCGCCAGACTTTGTCCAGGTATTCATCCACGAACACGATCGGGGCGTCGTTCACCAGGCTGGCGGCGGTGTAGCCGTTATCCAGCGCTGCGCTGTAAACGAACGGCTTGAAGCTCGAGCCCGGTTGGCGTTTGGCCTGCATGGCGCGGTTGTAGTTGCTCTGCTCGAAGGAGAAACCGCCCACCAGGGCGCGGATGGCGCCGGTGTTCGGGTCCAGCGAGACCAGTGCGCTCTGCGCGCCCGGCACTTGGCTGAACTTGAGGTTGCCGTTGTCCAGGCGCTGCACGCGAATCAGGTCACCGACCTGAGCGACATCAGACGGCTGTTGCGGTGCACGCCCCTGGCTGTTGGTGTTGATGAAGGGGCGGGCCCACTTCATGGTGTCCCAAGCCACGGTTTCCAACTGGTCGGCGCGGGTCAGCACCTGCAGGCCGGACTTGTCAACGTGCGTAACGATCACTGGCTCCAGGCCACCCAGTGGGCGTTGCTTGTTGAGCTCTTGCAGCCAGTCAGCGCGGGTTTTGCCGGGGAAGCGTGCTTCAGGGCCGCGGTAGCCGTGGCGCTCATCGTAGTTGGTCAAACCATCGAGCACCGCTTTATTGGCGATTTCCTGCAGGTCACTCGGGACCGTGGTGGTCACCCGGAAACCTTCGGTGTAGGCGTCACTGCCATAACGGCCAACCATTTCGGCGCGGGCCATCTCGGCGATGTAAGGGGCTCTGACCTCGGGGGTAGGCACGTGGTAGCTGGCGTTAATCGGCTCGGCCAGGGCTGCTTGGTAGCTGGCCTCGTCAATTTTGCCCAGTTTGTACATCCGCCCCAGGATCCAGTCGCGGCGCTCTTTGGCGCGTACCGGGTTGGCCAGTGGGTTGAAGCGCGACGGGGCTTTGGGCAGGCCGGCGATCATGGCCATCTGCGCCAGGCTGATGTCACGGATCGACTTGCCGTAATACACCTGGGCAGCTGCTTCGATGCCGTAGGCACGGTTGCCCAGGTAGATTTTGTTGACGTACAGCTCGAGGATCTCGTCCTTGGTCAGCTCGCGCTCAATCTGCAGTGCCAGGAGAATTTCGTTGGTTTTGCGCGAAAAACTGCGTTCGCTGCTGAGGAAGAAGTTTTTCGCCACCTGCATGGTGATGGTGCTGCCGCCGGTTTGAATGTGCCCGGTCTTGAGCAATTGTGTTGCAGCACGCATCAAACTGCTGGGGTCGACTCCATAGTGATTAGCGAAATTGTCGTCTTCGGCCGACAGCAAAGCCTGGATGAAATGGGGTGGAATGTCGGCGAAACGGATGGGAGAACGGCGCATTTCGCCAAATTCGGCAATCAGTTTTCCGTCGCTGCTGTAGACCCGCAAAGGGATCTGCAACTGGATGCTTCTGAGGGCCTCTACCGAGGGCAGGCTGGGGCTAAGATACAGAAACGCGCCGCTCAGACCGAGAACGATTGCGCATATGACTGCGACGAAAGACCACCAGAAGAACTTCAGCAGACGTATCAAGGCTTTTGGGTGTCCAGGTTAAAGAGTGGGTTGCGCGCAGGGCCAGCGGACAAGGAAAAACGCTGGGCATTATAAGCATTTTTCGTACGGTCGCGTTATTGGCGCCGTGGTCAGGGAGTCAGCCAGGTGTGGCGGGGTCAAGCCCGCTGTAAACCTGCGGTGATCAAGGAAAAGTCGATGCTTGGACGCTTGGGCAAGGATGCCGGTTCACTTCTGGGGGTGGAAATTACCCCTCCGTTCATCAGGCTGGTGCAACTGCGCCGCCATCGAGGGCGCTACAAGGTGCAGGCCTGGGCGCTTGAGCCCTTGCCGCTCACGGCCATGCACAATGGCTGGATTGGTGACCCGGATCAGGTTGGCGCATCGTTGCTTCGGGCTGTTCGGCGCAGCGCTGGTACATCCCGTCGCGCCGCGATTGCGCTGCCGGCCGGGCTGCTGATCGAAAAGCTGCTGACGCTGCCGGCTGACCTTGACGACCAAGCCCTCGCCGAGCACTTGCCAGCAGAGGCCGGCCAGTTCGTTCCATTTGCCCTTGAAGAGGCAGCAATCGACTTTCAGGCCATGGGCATCGACCCGCAAGATCCGCAGCGTCAGAGAGTGCTCGTGGCGGCCTGTCACTTGGCATCGCTCGACGCTCTTCAGGCCAGCCTGGAGGTTGCAGGTGTGCACGCCAGCGTTGTTGAGCCCGATACTCACGCCTTGCTCCGGGCTGTGCAGCCCAGCCTCGTTGGCGGGGAGCTGTTGTTACAGCTGGAAGCCAACTCCGTGGTGATTCATGAACAAGGCGACGGACCTGTGTCGCTGCACCGTGAAATCCCCCTGCATTGCTCGGGTGACGTTGTACAGGCATTGGTTTCGGCTGTGGATAACTACCTCTTGTCCAGCCCAGGAAGGGTGCTGCCAGAGCAGTTGCTGCTCTGCGGTGCTGGCGTGTCGGGCCTGCATTCACCCGAACAACTGCAGCAGCGCCTGGGTATGGCTGTGCAGTATGTCGATCCGTTCAAGCCCATGATGCTGGCGGCTGGGCTCGACACCGAGGTGCTTAAGGCGCAGGCGCCATGCCTTGCAGTCGCTTGTGGCTTGGCCATGCGCGAGGGTAACCGATGCCTGAATTGAACTTGCTGCCCTGGCGCGAGCATCAGTGTCGTGCCGATATCCGACGTTTGCAGCGGCGCTTGGTGATTGTCGGGCTGATGGCTGTGTTGACCGTCGGGCTGACGGACTATTGGGGGCGGCAAACGCTACATCGTCAGTGGCTGGAGGCTGCTGCGCTGCATCAAGCTGGCGAGCAGTTGGATGGACAACTGGCGAAGGTAGTGGAGCACAGCGCTGAACAGGAGCAGGTTCAGCAGCGCCTGCAAACGCTTGAGCAGTTGCAGGGTCAGCGGTTGTTCCTGGTCGAGTTGTTCGCTCAGCTGGAAAGGGCGCTACCCGAAGGGGTGTATCTCACGGCGGTCACCCGAGAAGGCGAACGTCTGTACATCCAGGGGTTGGCGGACTCGGGAGCGCTGGTTGCGCACTTGTTGCGCGGCCTCTCCAGTGGACTTGGGGAGGCGACGCTGCAACAGGTCAACGCGGTGGATGAAGGCGAGGCGTTCGACATCAGCGTGACAATGAGAGGCAAAGCTTGAACGGGGCTTCCATGGCTCAGTGGCAGCGCCTGATCAGCCGCTCGCGGTTCGGGCAGGCGGCGATTCTGGGTGCTTGCCTGGTGCTGATGCTGGGGTTGGCATACAGCATTTATTTGCGCGGGCTTTTCGTTGAGATTGAACAGGGTGCAGCGCAATCGCGACGCTTACAGATCGAGCAGGCTGATAAGGCGTTACAAGCGCAGGTGCTCGTCACTCACAAGGCGCAGTTGGCAGCGTTGCATGAGCGCTTGGGGGCTTCTCGCTGGCATTTGGCTGCTGCTGGTGAGCTGGCCGACTTTCTGGAAGACATCGCACATCAGGCGCAAGTGGGCGGGGTATTTATCGAGCAACTGGAGCTGTTACCCGAAATCCAGCACGACCAATACATTGAAATGCCCATGCAGTTGCAGTTACGCGGCGGTTACGGGGCATTGGCAGCCTTTGCCCAAGGGCTGGCGCAGTTACCCCGGCTAGTTACCCAGCAGAACTTCTCGCTGTTGGCGGCGCAGCAGTCAGGCCCGGCCGGCTTGGGTATGCAACTGCATGTCAGTGCCTATCGGAGCCGTGAGCTGGCGCTTGTAGCGCCTCAGCTTGAGCTTCGGCCCGCGCTGCCTGCGCCTAATTTTTCGCGCAGTCCATTCGAACCTTCAGCAAGGGTTCAACCCCGGCAGCACCTGGAAACCTTGTCGCTTGATCAGTTCGAGATGGTTGGCAGCCTGGCCCGCAATCAAGCCCGCTTTGCCTTGCTGGATGCCGCAGGTGCCGTGCACCGTTTGCAGGTGGGGGATCGTCTGGGGCGCGATCGAGGTCGAATTGTGCGCATTGAGGAGCGTCAGATTGAAATTGCCGAGGACGTCTTTGTGGCCGGAAAGGGATGGGTCGAGCGACGGCGCATGTTGAGTATGAAAGTGCCTGCGGATGCGGGCTGACGATGCAGGCCAGGGAGGTCGCAGATGAAAGCAAGAGGGTGCCTGGCACTGTGTGTCTCGTTACTTGCGGGAGTGGCGCTGGCTGATCCGGTGTCACAGAGCGAGCCGTTGTCCTTGAACGTTCAGGACGTTGAGGTGCGCTCGGTACTGCAAGTGCTGGCTGAGTTCTCAGGGGTCAACCTGGTCGCCAGCGATGCTGTACAGGGCAAAGTGACCCTGCGTTTGCAAGATGTGCCGTGGGAGCAGGCATTGGATCTGGTGTTGCGCAGCAAGGGCCTGGAGAAGCGTTCTGAAGGTAACGTGCTGCTGGTCGCACCCATCGGTGAGTTGGCCGGGCATGACAGGCAAGTGCTGGAAGGTCGGCAGCAGTCCGCGGAGCTTGTGGCGACCCGCCGCGAGATGCTGCCCATTCACTACGCCAAGGCTGCAGACATTGCCGCAGTGTTCGAATCGCTGATGGGAGGTGAGCCCTTGGCGCCCGTCGCTGGGGCGCTGAGTGTCGATGAGCGCACCAATACGCTTGTTGCCCGTCAGACCCCGGAGCGGCTGGAGGCTCTGCAGCAGTTGATTGCGCGCCTGGATGTGCCTGTGCGTCAGGTCATGATTGAGGCGCGAATTGTGGAGGCCAACGTTGATTATGAGCGGGGCCTTGGCGTGCGCTGGGGCGGTGAGCTGAATCTTGGCGGTGGTGTGAGCCTGGGCGGGGCGGACACCTTTGTTGACCTGGGGGTAGAGCGGGCCAGTTCGGCTATCGGCTTGGGCCTGGTGCGTGACAACCTACTGTTGGACCTTGAACTGAGTGCCATGGAAAAGT
This sequence comes from Pseudomonas sp. H9, assembly GCF_004353925.1. Classification (GTDB taxonomy): domain Bacteria; phylum Pseudomonadota; class Gammaproteobacteria; order Pseudomonadales; family Pseudomonadaceae; genus Aquipseudomonas. The sequence goes on from NZ_SMOK01000007.1 coordinate 11,556, forward strand.
CCGGCAATGGCGAAATCATCTCCCAGCCGAAAGTGGTCACGGCCGACAAGGAAACGGCACGGATCCTCAAGGGCACGGAGGTGCCGTACCAGGAAACCAGCGGCAGCGGCGCAACATCCGTGACCTTTCGCGAGGCCTCGCTGTCTTTGGAGGTAACGCCGCAGATCACCCCGGACAATCGAGTGGTGATGGCAGTGAAGGTGACCAAGGATGAGCCGGATTATCTCAATGCCCTGGCCCAGGTACCTGCGATCAGAAAAAACGAGGTCAATGCCAAGGTGCGGGTCAACGATGGCGAGACCATCGTGATTGGCGGCGTGTACTCCACCGTGCAAAGTAAAGTTGTCGATAAGGTGCCATTTTTCGGCGATGTGCCGTATGTTGGTCGGCTGTTTCGTCGCGATGTTTTACAAGAGAAAAAATCCGAGCTGCTGGTCTTCCTGACTCCGCGTATCATGAGTGACCAGGCGATTGCTGTGAGTCGTTGATTCTGTGCGAAATTTGATACTTGTGGGGCCCATGGGTGCTGGCAAAAGCACCATCGGTCGCCTGTTAGCCAAAGAGCTGCGCCTGCCGTTCAAGGATTCCGACAAGGAAATTGAGCTGCGTACTGGCGCCAACATCCCGTGGATCTTCGACAAAGAAGGCGAGCCGGGCTTTCGTGATCGTGAGCAGGCGATGATCGCCGAGCTGTGCGCGTACGACGGCGTGGTTCTGGCCACTGGCGGAGGTGCGGTCATGCGCGACGCCAACCGCCAGGCCCTGCATGCCGGGGGGCGAGTGGTGTACCTGCACGCCTCGGTCGAGCAGCAGGTCGGGCGCACCGCGCGTGACCGCAACCGTCCGTTGCTGCGTACCGCCAATCCCGAGGCAACCTTACGTGCCTTGCTGGAGATCCGTGATCCGCTCTACCGCGAGATCGCCGACCTGGTGGTGGAAACCGACGAACGGCCACCACGGATGGTTGTGCTCGATATTCTCGAGCGCTTGCAGAAGTTGCCGCCCCGTTAAGCCAGGACTATCCTCGGCGGCCAGTCACGCCTTGACAGGGCACATCGTTATCGCGCGGGTCGAGCCATCGATGCCGCGCCTCGTTCATTGTGGGGACACATGCAGACACTAAAGGTCGAATTGGGCGAACGTAGCTACCCGATCTACATTGGCGAAGGGCTGCTGGATCAGCCAGAGCTGCTGGCACCGCATATTGCCGGTCGGCAGGTCGCCATTGTCTCCAATGAGACTGTCGCACCCCTTTATCTTGAGCGTCTGAGCAAGACCCTGGGGGCCTATTCGGTACTGCCAGTGGTGTTGCCTGATGGCGAAGCCTTCAAGAACTGGGAAACCCTGCAACTGATTTTCGACGCCTTGCTGACTGCCCGCCATGATCGCCGTACCACTGTAGTGGCCTTGGGCGGCGGCGTGATCGGTGACATGGCCGGGTTCGCCGCCGCCTGCTACCAGCGTGGCGTGGACTTCATCCAGGTGCCGACGACCTTGCTGTCGCAAGTTGACTCCTCCGTAGGTGGCAAGACCGGCATCAACCACCCGCTGGGCAAAAACATGGTGGGTGCTTTCTACCAGCCCAACGCCGTGTTGATCGACACCACCAGCCTTAACTCCCTGCCACCACGCGAACTGTCCGCCGGCCTTGCCGAAGTGATCAAGTACGGTCTGATTTGTGACGAGCCGTTCCTGACCTGGCTGGAAGCCAATATGCAGGCGTTGCGCGCGCTGGACCAAGCAGCCCTGACCGAAGCGATCCGCCGCTCCTGTGCCGCCAAGGCCGCGGTGGTTGGCGCCGATGAGCGCGAGTCGGGCGTGCGCGCCACCCTCAACCTCGGACATACATTCGGCCACGCCATCGAAACCCACATGGGGTATGGTGTGTGGCTACATGGTGAGGCCGTTGCCGCGGGTACGGTGATGGCGCTGGAGATGTCCATGCGACTAGGCTGGATCAGCGAGCAAGAGCGCAATCGCGGCATCCGACTGTTCCAGCAAGCAGGTTTGCCAGTGGTGCCGCCACAGGAAATGACCCCGGCGCACTTCATGGAGCACATGGCAGTAGATAAAAAGGTACTCGACGGTCGTTTGCGTCTGGTCCTGCTGAGCCAAATGGGCGCGGCGGTGGTCACCGACGACTATCCGAAAGAGATTCTTCAGGCCACATTGGCGGCGGATTACCGCGCAATCGTGGCTCAGCTTTGAGGTTGATGAGAGTTCGATGACTAGTCTGCATGCCGACGAGGCCTTTCTCGGCCATTACCAGTTGAACCATGACCCCTTCGCTGCGCGGGTGCCCGGGTTCAAGTTCTTCCCGGCCCAACGCAAGCCGGTGCTTGGCCAGCTGCATCACCTGGCACGTTACAGCCAGTTGCTGCTGGTGGTTACCGGCCCTCAGGGCAGCGGCAAGACCTTGCTGCGTCAGGCGCTGGTTGCCAGCACCAACAAGCAAACGGTGCAAAGCGTGGTGGTTTCCGCGCGCGGCGCCAGCGACGCCGCCGGTGTGCTCAGTCAGGTTGCCCAGGCGTTGGGCGTAGCCCAGCCGGAAGTCCCCGAGTTGCTGGCCCAGGTGGTGCAGCTGGCATTGACCGGGCAAGAAGTCTATTTGCTGGTAGACGACGCGGAACAACTGGACGAGTCAGCACTCCAAGCCTTGCTGGAACTGGCGGCGGGTACGCCAGAAGGGCGTCCGCATGTTTTTCTGTTCGGTGAGCCGTCACTGATTGCCGGGCTGGAAGCGATCGATACTGATCTGGAGCGTTTCCACGTTATCGAGCTGGCGCCGTACAGCGAAGAAGAGACCCGGGAGTACCTCGAGCAGCGCCTGGAAGGTGCCGGGCGAGGGATCGAGGTGTTCACCAGTGAACAGATTGTCGATATTCACCAAAACTCGGATGGTTGGCCTGGGAATATCAACCAGGTTGCCCGCGATACCTTGATCGAAGCCATGATCGCCAGCCGGACCACGGCCAAGCGACCATCAATGGGGTTCAATATGCCTAAAAAACACGTGCTGGCGCTGTCTGCTGTTGTGGTGGTCGCAGTGGCTGCCGCTGTACTGATGCCGAAAAAGGGCGATCAGGCGCCAACTGCGCCTGCCGAGCAGGCTCAGCTGCCATTGGGTGAAGGCCAGCCAGGCAATGCTCAGTCGAACAATGGCGGCCCTGCCATTGAGTTTGCGGGTAACTCGCAGCCGATGCCGCTGCCGTTGGTAGGTCAGTCGCAGCCGGTCATGCGCGGCCCGCTGGCTGAAGCGGCGGGTATGGGTGAGGGCGAAGAGGGCGGCCCGGCCGGTGAAACTGCGCTGCAGCCACCGACCGTCACCACCATCGCGCCACCTGCCGGTGTCCCAGCGGGCCCTGCGCCTGCCCCGGCCCAACCGGTTGCTCAGGCCCAGCCTGTCGCGCCTGCACCACAGCCGGTTGCACCTGTTGCCAGCAAGCCAGTAGCGCCTGCAGCAAAACCTGCCCCTACTCAGGTTGCAACGGCCAAGCCGGCACCTAAGCCTGTCGAGAAGCCAGCCGCCAAGCCTGCTGCAGGCGGTGGCTGGTACGCCGGGCAAAAACCGGGCAACTATGTGGTGCAAATCCTCGGCACCAGCTCCGAAGCTTCCGCCCAGGCCTACGTGAAAGCGCAAGGTGGCGACTATCGCTACTTCAAGAAAACCTTGCAGGGTAAGCCGCTGTATGTGATTACTTACGGCAGCTTCTCCAGTCGTGATGCGGCGCTGGCTGCAATCAAAACCTTGCCAGCCAAGGTCCAGGCTGGTAAACCTTGGCCTCGCACCGTTGCCAGCGTTCAACAAGAACTGGCTGCGACCCGCTGATATAGCTCGGTGGCATTACCCCGCCACCTGCTGAGCGACTCCTGAATTATGGTCAAGCCTGCTGCGTACTTCGCGGCAGGCTTTTCTGTCCCAGACTGCCGGCCACAAGCCTATCTTGCAGTCCAGGCTGAAACGCTTCAGACTCAAGCCAAGCCGTTACCACGGTGCAAGCTTAAAAACATTCAAAATTGCGACATGGGTTTACGACAATGCGTCGTAAATTTGTGGGCTTCCCTGTCGCTGTGCAACAATGGCTCCCCTATTGCCCCCGCAAAGCTGGCGTTCGTTCGGCGTGGATGGTAAGTGGTTGTACTAAAAAGAGATTTGCCTTGGTGAGAGGCGAACCTGGTGAGAAAGTGTCTATGAAAACAGGTCTGTACCATCCCGAAGAATTCAAGGATAACTGTGGTTTCGGCCTGATCGCCCATATGACGGGCGAACCCAGCCACCACCTTCTGCAAACAGCTATGCAGGCGCTGACCTGCATGACCCACCGCGGTGGTATCAACGCTGACGGCAAGACCGGCGACGGTTGTGGCCTATTGATGCAAAAGCCCGATCAGTTCCTACGGGCCGTGGCCCAGGAACAATTCGGCGTCGAGCTGCCCAAGCAGTACGCGGTCGGCATGGTGTTCTTCAACCAGGACACCGGCAAAGCTGAAGCTGCGCGCGAAAACATGAACCGCGAAATCCTCGCGGCGGGCCTGCAATTGGTGGGCTGGCGCAAGGTGCCGATCGATACCAGCGTCCTTGGCCGCTTGGCTCTGGAGCGCCTGCCGCAGATTGAGCAGGTGTTCGTCGGCGGTGAAGGCCTGAGCGATCAGGAATTCGCCATCAAGCTGTTCAGCGCCCGTCGTCGTTCGTCTGTGGCTAACGCTCATGACACCGACCACTACATCTGCAGCTTTTCGCACAAGACCATTATCTATAAAGGCCTGATGATGCCGGCGGACCTCGCCGCGTTCTATCCGGACCTGGACGACGAGCGCCTGCAGACAGCTATCTGCGTATTCCACCAGCGCTTCTCCACCAACACCTTGCCGAAATGGCCGCTGGCTCAGCCATTCCGCTTCCTCGCCCACAACGGCGAGATCAACACCATTACCGGTAACCGTAACTGGGCCCAGGCGCGTCGCACCAAGTTCGCCAATGATCTGATTCCGGACCTGGAAGAACTCGGCCCGCTGGTTAACCGCGTCGGTTCCGACTCCTCGAGCATGGACAACATGCTGGAGCTGATGGTCACCGGTGGTATCGACCTGTTCCGCGGCGTGCGCATGCTCATTCCGCCAGCGTGGCAGAACGTCGAAACCATGGACGCCGACCTGCGTGCGTTCTACGAATACAACTCCATGCACATGGAAGCGTGGGATGGCCCGGCTGGCGTGGTGCTGACCGAAGGTCGTCACGCGGTCTGCCTGCTCGACCGTAACGGCCTGCGCCCGGCGCGCTGGGTGACGACCAAGAACGGCTACATCACCCTGGCGTCGGAAATCGGCGTGTGGGACTACAAGCCTGAAGACGTTATCGCCAAGGGGCGTGTGGGCCCGGGTCAGATCTTCGCCGTGGACACCGAAACCGGCCAGATTCTCGACACCGACTCCATCGACAACCGCCTGAAGTCGCGTCACCCGTACAAGCGCTGGTTGCGTCAGAATGCCTTGCGCATTCAGGCTGACCTCAGCGACGACCAGGGCGTGGCCAGCTATGACGCTGACCAGCTCAAGCAATACATGAAGATGTTCCAGGTCACCTTCGAAGAGCGTGATCAGGTGCTGCGCCCGCTGGGTGAACAAGGCCAGGAAGCCGTCGGCTCGATGGGCGACGACACACCTATGGCAATTCTGTCGCAGCGCGTTCGTTCGCCCTACGATTACTTCCGCCAGCAGTTCGCTCAGGTCACCAACCCGCCAATTGACCCGCTGCGTGAAGCGATCGTCATGTCGCTGGAGATCTGCCTGGGCGCTGAACGCAACATCTTCCAGGAATCCCCTGAGCATGCTTCGCGGGTGATCCTCAGCTCGCCAGTGATTTCGCCAGCCAAGTGGCGTTCGCTGATGAACCTCGACCGCCCCGGCTTCGAGCGTCAGCTGATCGACCTGAACTACGAAGAAGCGGTAGGGCTGGAAGCAGCGGTGCGCAACATCGCCGACCAGGCCGAAGAAGCCGTACGCAGCGGCAAGACCCAACTGGTACTGAGCGACCGCCATATCGCGCCGGGCAAATTGCCGGTGCATGCGTCGCTGGCCGTCGGTGCCGTGCACCACCGCCTGACCGAGCTGGGCCTGCGTTGCGACAGCAACATCCTGGTGGAAACCGCTACCGCCCGCGACCCGCACCACTTTGCCGTGCTGATCGGTTTTGGTGCCTCGGCGGTGTACCCGTACCTGGCCTACGAAGTGCTGGCTGACCTGATCCGTACCGGCGAAGTGCTGGGCGACCTGGATGAAGTCTTCAAGTACTACCGTAAGGGCATCTCCAAGGGCCTGCTGAAGATCCTCTCGAAGATGGGCATCTCCACCATCGGTTCGTACCGTGGTGCGCAGCTGTTCGAGGCTGTCGGCCTGTCCGAAGAAGTGGTTGGCCTGAGCTTCAAGGGCGTTGCAAGCCGCCTCAAGGGTGCGCGCTTTGTCGATATCGAGAGCGAGCAGAAGCTGCTTGCCGCCGAAGCCTGGAGCCCGCGTAAGCCGATCCAGCAGGGTGGCTTGCTGAAGTTCGTTCACGGTGGCGAGTACCACGCCTACAACCCGGACGTGGTCAACACCCTGCAGGCCGCTGTGCAGCAGGGCGACTACGCCAAATTCAAGGAATACACCGCACTGGTCGACCAACGCCCGGTTTCGATGATCCGCGACCTGCTCAAGGTCAAGGTCGCCGACCAACCGCTGGCGCTGGAACAAGTCGAGCCGCTGGAAGAGATCCTCAAGCGCTTCGACTCCGCCGGTATCTCTCTGGGTGCGCTGTCGCCGGAGGCCCATGAAGCGCTGGCTGAGGCGATGAACCGCCTGGGTGCGCGCTCCAACTCCGGTGAGGGCGGCGAAGACCCGGCCCGCTACGGCACCATCAAAAGCTCGAAAATCAAGCAGGTGGCCACCGGTCGTTTTGGTGTTACTCCTGAGTACCTGGTCAATGCTGAAGTGCTGCAGATCAAGGTGGCTCAAGGCGCCAAACCGGGAGAGGGCGGTCAACTGCCGGGTGGTAAGGTCAACGGCCTGATTGCCCGTCTGCGTTATGCCGTACCTGGCGTGACCCTGATTTCGCCGCCACCGCACCACGACATCTACTCGATCGAAGACTTGTCGCAGCTGATTTTCGACCTCAAGCAGGTCAACCCGCAGGCGCTGGTATCGGTCAAACTGGTGGCTGAAGCGGGTGTCGGCACCATCGCTGCCGGTGTGGCCAAGGCTTACGCTGACCTGATCACCATCTCCGGCTACGATGGCGGTACCGGCGCTTCGCCGCTGACCTCGATCAAGTACGCCGGTGCACCGTGGGAGCTGGGCCTGGCTGAAACCCACCAGACCCTGCGTGGTAACGACCTGCGCGGCAAGGTACGGGTACAGACCGACGGCGGCCTGAAAACCGGCCTGGACGTGATCAAGGCGGCCATCCTCGGCGCCGAGAGCTTCGGCTTCGGCACTGCGCCAATGATCGCGCTGGGCTGCAAATACCTGCGTATCTGCCACCTGAACAACTGCGCCACTGGCGTTGCTACTCAGAACGACAAACTGCGCAAAGACCACTACATCGGTACTGTCGACATGGTGGTGAACTTCTTCACCTACGTGGCCGAAGAAACCCGCGAGTGGCTGGCCAAGCTGGGTGTCGCCAGCCTTGGCGAGCTGATCGGGCGTACCGACCTGCTTGAAATGCTCCCCGGCGAAACCGAGAAGCAGAAACACCTGGACCTCAGCCCGCTGCTGGGCAGCCCGCATGTACCGGCCGACAAACCGCAGTTCTGTGAAGTCGACCGCAACCCGCCGTTCGACAAAGGCGTGCTGGCCGAGAAGATGGTCGATATGGCCCTGCCGGCCATTCGTGACCTCAGTGGCGGTGAGTTCAGCCTCGATATCTGCAACTGTGACCGTTCCATCGGCGCGCGGATTTCCGGTGAAATCGCACGTCTGCATGGCAACCAGGGTATGGCCAAGGCGCCGATCACTTTCCGCTTCAAAGGGACTGCTGGTCAGAGCTTTGGTGTGTGGAACGCCGGTGGCCTGAACCTGTATCTCGAAGGTGATGCCAACGACTACGTCGGGAAAGGCATGACCGGCGGCAAGCTGGTCATTGTGCCGCCTGCGGGCAGCCCGTTTGCTACCCAGCACAGCGCCATTGTCGGCAACACCTGCCTGTACGGTGCCACTGGCGGCAGACTGTTCGCCGCCGGTACCGCAGGTGAGCGTTTTGCTGTGCGTAACTCCGGTGCCCACGCGGTTGTCGAGGGCACAGGCGATCACTGCTGTGAGTACATGACCGGTGGCTTTGTCTGCGTGCTGGGCAAGACCGGTTACAACTTCGGCTCTGGCATGACCGGTGGTTTTGCCTACGTGCTGGACATGGACAACAGCTTCGTCGACAAACTCAACCACGAGCTGGTGGAAATCCAGCGCATCACCGGTGAAGCGATGGAGGCATATCGCAGCCATCTGCACCGCGTGCTGACTGAGTACGTCGAAGAAACCGGCAGCGAATGGGGGCGTGAGCTCTGGGAGAACCTGGACGACTACGTGCGTCGCTTCTGGCTGGTCAAGCCGAAAGCAGCGAACTTGAAGAACCTGCTGTCCAGCACCCGTGCCAATCCGCAGTAGCGGCAAGCGGCAAGCTTTAAGCTGCAGGAGTGATGCAGCGCGAAGCTTGCCGGCCCACGTGATCGTCTTGCAGCTTGCAGCTTGAAGCTGGCAACTGCGGTAAAGAGGTAGTGAAAAATGGCTGAACGTCTGAGTAATGACTTCCAGTTCATCGAGGTCGGGCGCAAAGATCCGAAGAAGAAACTGTTGCGTCAACGCAAGAAAGAGTTCGTGGAGATCTACGAGCCCTTCAAACCCCAGCAGTCGGCCGAGCAGGCCCACCGTTGCCTGGGTTGTGGTAACCCGTACTGCGAGTGGAAGTGCCCGGTACACAACTTCATCCCTAACTGGTTGAAGCTGGTGTCCGAAGGCAACATCCTCGCCGCTGCGGAGCTGTCGCACCAAACCAACACCCTGCCGGAAGTGTGCGGCCGGGTCTGCCCGCAGGATCGTCTGTGTGAAGGTGCTTGCACCCTGAACGACGGTTTTGGTGCAGTTACCATCGGTTCGGTGGAGAAGTACATCACCGACACCGCGTTTGCGATGGGCTGGCGCCCGGACATGTCCAAGGTCAAACCGACCGGCAAGCGTGTCGCGATCATCGGTGCCGGCCCGGCTGGCCTGGGCTGTGCCGACGTGCTGGTGCGAGGCGGTGTGACCCCGGTGGTGTTCGACCGCAACCCGGAAATCGGTGGCTTGCTGACCTTCGGCATCCCGGAGTTCAAGCTGGAAAAGACCGTGCTGAGCAATCGCCGCGAAGTCTTCACCGGCATGGGTATCGAGTTCCGCCTGAACACTGAAGTCGGCAAAGACATCAGCATGGAACAACTGCTCGAAGAGTACGATGCAGTGTTCATGGGCATGGGTACCTACACCTACATGAAGGGCGGGTTCCCCGGTGAAGACTTGCCGGGCGTGCACGATGCGCTGGATTTCCTGGTGGCCAACGTCAACCGCAACCTGGGCTTTGAAAAGTCGCCGGAAGATTTCGTCGACATGAAGGGCAAAAAGGTCGTGGTACTCGGTGGCGGCGACACGGCGATGGATTGCAACCGCACCTCCATCCGCCAAGGCGCCAAAGCCGTGACCTGCGCCTACCGTCGTGACGAAGCGAACATGCCTGGCTCGCGTAAAGAGGTGAAGAACGCCAAGGAAGAAGGCGTAAAGTTCCTCTACAACCGCCAGCCAATCGCGATTGTCGGCGAAGACAAGGTTGAAGGCGTGAAGGTGGTCGAGACGCGTCTCGGTGAGCCGGATGCCCGTGGCCGTCGCAGCCCCGAGCCGATTCCAGGCTCTGAAGAGATCATCCCGGCAGACGCCGTGGTCATCGCCTTCGGTTTCCGCCCGAGCCCGGCGCCATGGTTCGAGCAGTTCAACATTCAAACCGACAGCCAGGGCCGTGTGGTGGCACCGGAGAAGAACACCTACAAGCATCAGACCAGCAACCCGAAGATCTTCGCCGGTGGCGATATGGTCCGGGGTTCTGACCTGGTGGTGACGGCGATCTTCGAAGGCCGCAATGCTGCTGAGGGGATTCTGGATTACCTGGAAGTCTGACTCGCGGGGCAAGCCCGCTCCCACAGAGATCACCGGTGGGAGCGGGCTTGCCCCGCGATGAATTCGACAAATCTATTGATCTGTCACAACCCGATAGACAAAAGGCACGGTACTGACCGTGCCTTTTCCGTTGGTGTCTGAGAAAATGCCCGCACTTTTTTTCCGGATGCCGACATGACTGCCTTGAAGAACGATCGTTTTCTGCGCGCCCTGCTCAAGCAACCCGTAGACGTCACCCCTGTGTGGATGATGCGCCAGGCCGGCCGCTACTTGCCGGAATACCGCGCCAGCCGCGCCAAAGCCGGTGACTTCATGAGCCTGTGCATGAACCCGCAGTTTGCTTGCGAAGTGACCCTGCAGCCGCTGGACCGCTACCCGCTGGACGCGGCGATCCTGTTCTCCGACATCCTCACCATCCCCGATGCGATGGGCCAAGGCCTGTACTTCGAGACCGGCGAAGGCCCACGTTTCAAGAAAGTCATCAGCACCCTGGCGGATATCGAAGCCCTGCCGATTCCTGATCCGCAAAAAGACCTCGGTTACGTGATGGATGCCGTCAGCACCATCCGCCGCGAGCTTAATGGCCGCGTGCCGCTGATCGGCTTCTCTGGTAGCCCCTGGACCTTGGCCACTTACATGGTCGAAGGCGGTTCGTCGAAAGACTTCCGCAAGACCAAGGCGATGCTCTACGACAACCCGCAAGCCATGCACTTGCTGTTGGACAAGCTGGCCCAGTCGGTCATCAGCTACCTCAACGGCCAGATCCTCGCCGGTGCGCAAGCGGTACAAATCTTCGACACCTGGGGCGGCAACCTGTCGGCGGCGGCCTACCAGGAGTTCTCGCTGGCCTATATGCGCAAGATCGTCAGCGGCCTGATCCGTGAGCACGAAGGGCGCAAAGTGCCGGTGATCCTGTTCACCAAGAACGGCGGCCTGTGGCTGGAAAGCATCGCTGATGCCGGTGCTGACGCCCTGGGCTTGGACTGGACGTGCGACATTGGTGAAGCGCGTCAGCGCGTCGGCAACAAGGTTGCGCTGCAGGGCAACATGGACCCGACTGTCTTGTATGCCAAGCCAGAAGCCATCCGCGCTGAAGTTGGGCGCATTCTGGCCAGCTACGGCCACGGCAGCGGTCATGTATTCAACCTTGGCCACGGCATTACCCCGGAAGTGGATCCGGAGCATGCGGGTGCGTTCATCAACGCCGTGCACGAACTCTCGGCGCAATACCACCAATAACCGGTAGGAGCGGGCTTGCCCCGCGATTGCGTTGTGTCAATCACATCGTATCGCGGTGCAAGCCCGCTCCCACATTAAGCTTCAATTCAGCCTGTCTGGGTAATCTGTGTTCATCGAAACCCAGACAGGATCTTCACCATGAAAACACGTTACCTCGCTCTGCTGCTTGCCCCGCTGTTCAGCACCGCTGCCCTGGCCGCCGGTTATACCGGTCCGGGTGCTCAACCGGTCACCACCGTTGCTGCTGCCAATGACGCCGCTGACGACACCCCAGTCGTATTGCAGGGCTTTGTGGTCAAGAAGCTGAACAACGATGACAAGTTCGAGTTCAAGGACAACACCGGCACCATCACCGTCGAGATCGACAAAGAAGACATGCCGCCGGTGGCCTTCAACGACAAGACCAAGGTCAAGCTGACCGGTGAAGTCGAGAAGCACTTGATGAGCCGTGAGGTCGATGTTGATCTGGTTGAAGTGATCAACTGATTAAAACATCACGGGGCAAGCCCGCTCCTACGGTAGGAGCGGGCTTGCCCCGCGATTGCATTCAGGTTTTGGCTGGCAACCTGCTCAGGTGCAACGCCACCAGCAGCGCCATCACCAGCAAGCTACCAATGAACAGGCCGATCCCGTTCCACCCGGCGTGATGCCAGAACACCCCACCGGCCGTCCCGGCCACACTCGACCCTGCGTAGTAGCTGAACAGGTACAACGACGACGCCTGGCCCTTGGCTTTGGTTGCGCGCCGTCCAATCCAGCTACTGGCCACTGAGTGCGCGCCAAAGAAACCGAAGGTGAACACCAGCATGCCGACGATCACCAGCAGCAAGGGGCTGAACAAGGTAATGAGCAAACCGCTGAACATCAGGACGATGGTGCCCCAGAATACTCTGCGCCGCCCCAGCTTGTCGGCAAGGGCGCCGATCTGCGCCGAGCTGTAGATTCCCGACAGGTACACCACCGACAGCAGGCCAACCAACGCCTGGTTCATGTGGTATGGCTCAGCCAGCAGGCGATAGCCGATGTAGTTGAACAGGGTGACGAAGGCGCCCATCAGCAAGAAGGCTTCGAGAAACAGCCAAGGCAGCCCGGCATCGCGAAAGTGCAGGGTAAAGCCCTCCAGCAAGCTGCGCGGATGCAGTGAGCGTGGGCGAAAGTTGCGCGACTCCGGGAGCACTTTCCAGAACACCACCGCAGCGATCAGGGCCAGGCATCCGATCACCAGCAGTGCGGTGTGCCAACTGACGAAATCGATCAGTACACCTGTGATCAAGCGCCCGCTCATGCCGCCAATGGCGTTGCCACCGATGTACAAGCCCATCGCCAGGCCAATGTGCTGAGGGTGAATCTCTTCGCTCAGGTAGGTCATCGCAACTGCCGCCAAGCCGCTGAGCGACAGGCCGAGCAGGGCGCGGGTCAGCAGCACGCCGTGCCAGCTGGGCATCAGGGCGCTGACAATCGTACATAGCGCGGCGCAGAACAGCGCAAACACCATCACCGGTTTGCGCCCGATGCGATCGGAAATCGGGCCGGTGATCAGCAACCCGACAGCCAGCATGCCGGTCGAAACCGAAAGGATTAGGCTGCTTTGCGCAGCGTTTATGGAAAACTCCTGGGACAACAGCGGCATCATCGGTTGCACGCAGTAGAGCAGCGCAAAGGTGGCAAAGCCACCGCAGAACAGCGCCAGTACGGTGCGCAGAAAGGCCGGTGTGCCTTTTTCGATCCAGCTTTCGTTCAGGGTAGCGACGATCTCGTCGAGTGGAGCGGCGGGGATTTCATGGGCGTGTGGAGCAACAGCAGTTTTCACGGATGACCTCGTGGGCGCTACGGCCTGTCAGGCAGTGAAAAAAGCATATAGCTGGCTAATGATCATTTCCAATATATTGTTCGACCTGTTTAAGATGTTTTCCGACCTATTGGAGTTTTCATGGAATTGCGCCATTTGCGCTACTTCATCGCAGTTGCCCAGGAGCTCCACTTCGGCCGGGCGGCGCAGCACCTGGGAATCTCTCAACCACCCCTCAGCCAGCAGATCCAGGCCCTGGAGCAGGAGCTGGGAGCGCGATTGTTTGAGCGCACTAACCGCCGGGTTGAGCTGAGCGAAGCCGGTCGACTGTTTCTTGAAGAGGCACGCTTGGTACTGGCTCAGGTCGACAAGGCGGCGGATGTTGCAAGGCGGGCACAGTTGGGTGAGTTGGGAGAGATGAAGATCGGTTTCACGTCGTCAGCGCCGTTCAACTTCAGTATCCCTAAAGCCATTTATGCCTTTCGCCAGCGTTTTCCAGCGGTGCACCTGAACCTCAGCGAAATGAGCAGCCAGGCCGTGGCTGATGCCTTGCTCGATGAAAGTATCGAGGTCGGTCTGATGCGCCCTTTGGCCTTGCCGGACAGCCTGGTGGCCACCGAGTTGTTCCGCGAACCGTTGGTCGCGGTGATCAACGCTGCTCATCCGCTGGCTGAGGGTAGCGAACGCGGTGTGCACATGGCGGCACTGGCTGACGAGCCGTTTGTGTTCTTCCCGCGCAGTTACGGCAGCGGTTTGTACGCGCAGTTGCTGAGCCTGGCGCGGCAGGCAGGCTTCAGCCCGCACTTTGCCCAAGAGGCCAGCGAGGCGATGACCATCATTGGTCTGGTGTCGGCGGGTTTGGGGGTGTCGGTACTGCCCGCTTCGTTTCAGCGCATGCGCATCGACGGGGTGGTGTATCGCACTTTGCTCGATGACGGCGCAGACACGGCGGTGTGGTTGGTGCAGCGGCGTGAATCGCCCTCGGCGATGGCCGATGCCTTTGCCGCGTTATTGCGCGGTGAGCACGGACTGGGCATTGGAGGGCTGGATGGTGCTAGCTAATCCGGCGCTGCGCCGACATACTCGGTCATTCCCTGATACACGGAGGTCTTTCCATGCGGCGCGTGGTGTTCAATCAGAAAGGTGGTGTGGGTAAATCGAGCATCGCTTGCAATCTGGCAGCGGTGAGTGCCAATGAAGGCTATCGGACCCTGCTGATCGACCTGGATGCCCAGGCCAACTCGACCCAGTACCTCACTGGGCTGACGGGCGATGACATTCCCATGGGTATTGCCGATTTCTTCAAGCAGACGCTGTCGTCCGGGCCGTTTGCCAAGAAGAACAAGGTTGATATCTACGAAACGCCCTTCGATAACCTACATGTGGTGACCGCCACCGCCGAGCTGGCTGACCTGCAGCCCAAGCTTGAGGCCAAGCACAAGATCAACAAGCTGCGCAAACTGCTCGACGAGTTGGACGAAGACTATGAGCGGATCTACCTGGATACACCGCCAGCGCTCAATTTCTACGCGGTTTCTGCGCTGATCGCTGCTGATCGCGTATTGATTCCTTTCGATTGCGACAGCTTCTCGCGGCAGGCCCTGTACGGCTTGCTGGCAGAGATTGAAGAGCTCAAGGACGATCACAACGAAGACCTGCAAGTTGAAGGTATTGTCGTCAACCAGTTCCAAGCGCGGGCCAGCCTGCCGCAGCAGATGCTCGACGAATTGCTCGCCGAAGGCTTGCCGGTGTTGCCGGTGTATCTCAACAGTTCGGTAAAAATGCGTGAGTCACACCAGGCCAGCTTGCCGCTGATTCACCTGGAACCGCGTCACAAGCTGACCCAACAGTTTGTCGAACTGCACGCATTGCTCGAAGAAAACGCTTAGATCCCCTGGCTGCGCAACCACTCCAGCAGTTGTTGGAGTGGGAATGCGCCGCTCTGGCGTGCGACTTCCCGGCCGTTCTTGAACAGAATCAGGCTGGGAATCGAACGAATCCCCAATTGCCCTGCCAGTTGCTGGTTGCTCTCGCTGTCGAGCTTGGCCAGACGACAGCGCCCGCTCAACTGGAGCGCGGCTTGCTCAAAGATCGGTGCGAACTGTTTGCACGGTCCACACCAATCGGCCCAGACATCGATCAGCAAGGGCAGGTCGCCTTTGATCTGGCTGGCGTAGTCGCCTTGCTTGAGGTCGAAAGGCTTGGCCAGAAGCACCGGGTTCTTGCAGCGCCCGCATTTGGGCGCATCGCCGAGACGCTCAGCCGGGATGCGGTTCAGGCCGTTGCAGTGGGGGCAGGGAATCACAAGTGAGTCAGTCATTGATACTCCAGAAATGAGTCGGTAGGAGCGGGCTTGCTGTAGGAGCGGGCTTGCCCCGCGATTGTGGTGTGTCAGCGAAATAGCATCGCGGGGCAAGCCCGCTCCTACAGGTTACGAGGAGCAGCTGATTTCCAGGTGCTTGCCCCACTCCGGCGGCCGTTCGGCGTAGGCCTGCATTCCAGGCTGTTCTTCGAAGGGCTTGCACAGCACCTGATGCAGGCGCCGCACTTCTTCGTAATCACCCCCTTCAGCGGCCTCGATAGCGCGCTGGGCCAGGTAGTTACGCAGGATGTATAGCGGGTTGACCGCGTGCATGCGTTCGCGGCGGCCTTCAGCATTGCTTGGTTCGCGGGCGATGCGTGCCAGGTAGTCCTCTGCCCAACCATCGAAACCGGCCAGGTTGACGAAGTCATCGCGTACCACACGCAGCGCTTGTTCAGCTGGCTGGTCGCCCAGTTTGCGGAAGAACAGGGTGTAATCCACCGCGCCTGGCTGCATCAGTTGCAGCAGGCGCTCGATCAGTGCTTTGTCAGCCTCCTCGGCCTGCAGCAAGCCCAAGCGACGGCGCATCAGGTGCAGGTAATGGGCTTCGTACAATGGCAGGAACAAGGCAAGGGTTTGTTGCAGCGCCTCGACACTGATGAACGGTGTCAGCGCCTGGGCCAGGGCCGTGAGGTTCCATTGAGCGATGGGCACCTGGTTGCTGTAGCTGTAGCGGCCTTGATCGTCTGAGTGGTTGCAGATGAAATTGGCGTCGAAGTCGTCGAGGAAGGCGAAGGGGCCAAAATCGAAGGTGATGCCCAAGATCGACATGTTGTCGGTGTTCATTACGCCATGGCAGAAGCCATAGGCCTGCCACAAGGCAATCAGTTCGGCGTTGCGTTCGACAATGCTGCGAAACATTGCCAGGTAAGGCTCGGGCTCGGTCTGGCATTCGGGGAAATGCTGATTCAGCACATGATCGATGAGGATGCGCTGCTGTTCGGGCTGGCGGGTGTAATAGAAATACTCGAAATGCCCGAAGCGCACATGGCTTGGCGCCAGGCGCAGAAGCATTGCCGCACGTTCCTGGGTTTCGCGCCACACCGGTGTACTTGAGCCGATGACACACAAGGCGCGGCTGCTGGGGATTCCCAGAGCGAACAGGGCTTCGCTGGCGAGGAACTCACGGATCGAGGAACGCAGCACCGCTCGACCGTCGCCCATGCGCGAGTACGGGGTTTGCCCGGCACCTTTGAGGTGCAGGTCCCAATGCTCACCGGCATCGTTGTACACCTCGCCCAGCAGCAGGCCACGGCCATCGCCCAGGCGCGGGTTGTAGCCGCCGAATTGATGCCCGGAATAGACCATGGCGCGTGGTTCGGCCTCGCTCCACAGCTTGTGCCCGCCAAACAGTTCGGCGAACACTGGCGAGTGTGCTTCGGTCGGCTCCAGGTCGAGCAGGGCCATGGCGGCCTCGCTGACCACTACCAGGCGTGGTTCAGCAATCGGCTCGGGCAGTACCGAGGTTGAGAACGCGTCGCCCAAGCGGGCAAAGCGGTTATCGAAGGTCAGTTCGTCGAGGGCTTTCAACGGCCATCTCCAGCAGAATATCCGATCATTCTGCAAGGGTATGGCCGTCTTAGTCCAGTCAGGCGGGTTTGCCGGGTGTTGCGTTCGGCTGTTCGTCGTCACCCAGAGGCTTGTTGACGCTTACCGTCCTGTCCATGGTCTCAATCGGGACCATTTTGTATTCCTGACCCTGCATGTTCTTCAGGTAGATCTCCATCTGCCGGAACGAGATGTTGATCTGCTGCTTCTTGAATTCCTTGTTGATGAAGCGGTTGATCTCATCGAGCACCGGGTTGCGGTCACCCAGGTCACGCACGTGCATGCGCAGCTCATGGTCCAGGGTGCTTTCACCGAAGTTCAGGAAGTAGACAATCGGCTCCGGTTCCTTGAGCACCCGTGGGTTGTCGTTAGCGGCCTTGAGCAACAGGGTCCGCACCAGATCCAGGTCCGAGCCATAGTCGACACCCAGCTTGAGGGTGACGCGGGTGATGGTGTCGGTCAGCGACCAGTTGATCAGTTGCCCGGTGATGAACGTCTTGTTCGGGACAATGATGTCTTTACGGTCGAAGTCGGTAATGGTGGTGGCGCGGATACGAATCTTGCTCACCGTACCCGACAGGTTGCCGATGGTGATGGTGTCGCCGATCCTCACCGGGCGCTCGAACAGGATCATGATGCCGGAGATGAAGTTAGCGAAGATCTCCTGCATGCCGAAGCCCAGGCCTACCGACAGTGCTGCAACCAGCCACTGCAGTTTGTCCCAGCTGACGCCGAGGGCCGAGAGGGTGGAGACGAAGCCAACCCCGGCGATCACGTACGACAGCAGCGTGGTAGTGGCGTAGGCGCTGCCTTGGGCCAGGTTCAGGCGTGACAGCACCAGTACTTCGAGCAAGCCGGGCAGGTTGCGCGCCAGGGCGAAGGTAATGCCGATGATCACCAGAGCGCCGAGCATGTCGCTGAGGCTGATCGGTACCATGCTCATGCTGGCACCGGTGCCGCTGGTGTACTCGTACAGGGTGATGTTGTCGAGGTAGGCCACCACACTGATCAGGTCGGACCAGACCCAGTACAGTGCGCCGATGAAGCCGCCGAGCAGGGCCAGGCGAATCAGGCGCAAGGACTGCTGGTTGACTTGTTCGATGTCGAGGGTTGGCTCCTCGACTGTGACTTCGCCATCCAAGCCTTCCTTGGTGGTGGCCTGACGCTTGCTCAGTGCCCGCTGGTAAGCCAGCCGCCGAGCAGCGACTGCCAGGCCGCGGACGAAGGCGGCTTCGATCACCAACCAGAACATCAGCAGGTACAGGGTGTCGATCAGGCGGTCAGTAAGCTTCAGGGCGGTGTAGTAGTAGCCAAAGCACACGGCGATGAACAGGGCGATCGGCAAGGCGGTGAACGCCACACCGACAGCTTTGCGGAACAGAGAGGTGTTGCGGTGCGCCGGGCTGCTGAGCAGCAAGCGGCTGAGCAACCAGGTCATCAAGGCATAGCACGCCAGCACCACGCCGATACCGAGCACGTCGTCGGCCAGGGCTGAAGGTTGATGCTCGGCTACAGCTACTACGCCTACCAGTGCCAGTACCACGGCGCCCAGGCGGCGAATCCAGCGGCGCAGGAATTCGACTTGCGGTTTGTCCCAGCGGAAATGCAGCTCGGCCACGCCACCCGGGGCCAGTACGCGGTACGCGGTGTAGAACACCATCCAGGCTTGGGCGATTTGCCACAAGGCGGCGCCGAGGTTAGCGTTTTGCCCGCGAGCGTCGATCTGCAGGGCAAAACCGCACAAGGCCAGACCCAGGCTCACTGGCAGGGCCAGGAGGATGTTGATCAGGATCGCCTGAGGGGTGTGCCACTGGCTGTCACGCTTGAAGTGGCCAACGTCCTTGTGAACCCTGCTCAGACGCTCATACAGGTATTTGCGTCGCCACAGCAGGGCGCCGATTAACAGCAACAAGGGCAGGAACAGCAGCGGACGCTGAACCAGACCATCGCCCAGTTCTTTGATCCCAGAGCCCCACGGCAAGCTGACCAACTGCTTTTGCAGGCGCTCAGGCACGGTCTGCAGCCATTCCAGGTCCAGCGGCTTGTTGCTCGGAATCCAGAACATTTGCTCATCAAGGGTGTTGCGCAAACTCTGAGAGGTGCTGAGCAACTGTTTCTGGTTCAACTGCAGCGTGATCGATTCGTTGAGCAGCGCGCTCAGTTCACGGTTAAGGCGCTCCAGCAGGTCACTGCGGGTGATCGCCACTTCCAGTAAGGCTTTGCGCAGCTGTGGCGTGACCTGTTCTTCAGGTTGATTGGCGAGCAGCTTGTCGACGTAGTTGCTGGGGCTGGTGATGGTTTCGCGCTGTTGGTTGATCTCGAACTGATACAAGCGGATGTCAGCGATCTGGTCGGCCAGGTTGCGGTCGACCTTCAGGTGCGGCAAGGCCTGCTTCTGTTTGTAGAGGATCTTGGACAGCAGCAGGCTGCCTTTGAGCACGCTGATCTGTTCATCCAGGGCCTGGTCGGCCTGGGTGAGGCTGTCCAGCTGTTGTTTGGTCTTGAGGTTCTGCTGGGTCAGTTCGTTGAGGCGGTCTGTGCTGCGCAGCAGGTAGTCGGACAGCTTGAGGTTGGCGGCACTTTCAGTGGCCAGCAGGGTACTGCCCCCAGCTTTCTGCGCTTCGAGGGACTGTTCGGTAACGGTCTGTTGAGACTGCGCCAGACGCTTCTGGTTGATCAGCGTCTGCATGTCCTGAATTTCTTGCTCCAGGCGTGTTGCGCGCTCGATCAACAGGTCGTGCTGGGCGTTGCCCAGGTCTTGCAGCAGGCTGTTGCCGGCCAGCTCTTGGCGGCGCAGCAGGGTCACGGCGTTGATCGCCGCCAGTTCGGCATTGAGTTGGTTGCGCACATCCGCTGTCAGCGGCTTGCCGCCATCCTTGCCGAGCTTCAGACTGCTGTTGATTTGCTGGGCGCGGGTCTGGTTGGCACTGATTTCCGCTTGCGCCCGCTCCGGGCGGGTTTGCGAGGTGATGGTCAGGCTGTTGGCTTCAGACAGAGCCTTTTGCAGTTCCCCTTGCTCGGTGGTGCGCTCGGCCAGTAATTGCTCAAGCTGCGGTACGCTCAGCGCGGCATAGCGCTGTGCCACTGGCACCACTTTGCTCTGATTGAGCTTGTCCAGTTCGCGTTGGCTTTCGGTGGTCTTGCGTGGCGCATCGGCCAACTGTTGCTTGAGTGCAACGAGCTTCTTCTCGCTGTCTTCCTGAGTGCCGATAAAGCTCAAGGTCTTTTCCAGCACTTGTTGAAGCGCCTTCTGCTCCGCTTCAGGCAGCTTGCGCTCGGCGATCTTGTCGAGGCTGTGCTGAACGGAGGCGCGGGTCGGCGGCTCTGCCGCCCAGGCGAAGGAGAGTGACAGGCACAGCCCGAGCAGGGCTGCGCATATGGAGGTGCGCAGTGACATAGGCAGAAAATTCATACAACCAGAGGGCGAAGTTTTGAGTTTAAAGGAACAACCCAGGGCCGGGTCGAGTACCTTCGGGGAATTTGACGCCCACTTTCTGGATCTTGTTCCCGTCCATCACCGCCACCGTCCATAGTGTGTTGTTCCATTCGATCTGGTCACCGACCACCGGCGCACCGCCAACTTTCTGAGCGATGAAGCGGCTGAGCGGCATTTGAGGGTCTTGGCCGTCGAGCTGCAAACCGTACAACGCCGCTACAGCCCCCAGTTCTGCGTCACCTTCGAGCACAAAGTCACCAAAGAAGCGCAAATCAAGACCGCGTTGTGGCGCCTGGCTGAACAGCTTTCCGAGGGCCGGCAAATTGTGTTCGTGGCCGATGACGCACAGCAGATCATCGACTTCGAGGGTGGTACTTCCCGACGGATGGAGCAGTTGTTGGCCACGAAACAGCGCCGCGATGCGGGTACCTTCGGGCATTTTCAGCTCACGCAGGGCAGCACCGATGCACCATTTTTCTGCACCGAGGCGATAAACGAACAGCTCCCACTCGCTGGTGATGTGCACTTCCAGTGCGGAACGCGAGATGGGTGCAGGATCTGGCGGTACGGTGACCTTGAGCAGCTTGGCCATCCACGGCAGGCTGGTGCCTTGCACCAACAGCGATACCAGCACGATAAAGAACGCCAGGTTGAAGAACAGCTGAGCGTCCGGCAGCCCGGCCATTAACGGGAACACAGCGAGAATGATCGGTACCGCGCCGCGTAAACCCACCCACGAGATAAAGGCCTTTTCCCGGCCGTGGAAGGCCTTGAACGGCAGCAGGCTTGCCACCACCGACAGGGGGCGGGCAAAGACGATCATCCACAGCGCCAGGCCCAGCGCGGGCAGGGCGATGGGGAGCAAATCGTGCGGGGTGACCAGCAAGCCCAGCACCAGGAACATGCCGATTTGCGCCAGCCAGGCCATGCCGTCGAGCATGTGCAAAATGCCGTGGCGGCTGCGGATCGGGCGGTTGCCCAATACCAGACCGCACAGGTAAACGGCGAGGAAGCCACTGCCATGCAGGGCGTTGGTCAGGGAGAACACCACCAGTCCACCGGCGATCACCAGAATAGGGTACAAGCCGCCCGCAAGGTTGATGCGGTTGACCAGTTGCAGCATCAACCAACCGCCACCCAGGCCCATCAGGCCGCCGATGCCGAATTCGCGCAGCAAGTGGGTGAGCAGGCTCCAGTGCAGGCCGGTCTGGCCGCTGGCGATCATGTCGATCAGGGTGACAGTGAGAAACACCGCCATCGGGTCGTTACTGCCCGACTCGATCTCCAGGGTCGCGGTGACCCGTTCGTTCAGGCCTTTTCCGCCAAGCAAAGAGAACACCGCAGCCGCGTCGGTAGAGCCGACAATCGCGCCGATCAACAGGCCCTGGATCAGGCTCAGGTTGAACAGCCAGGCGGCGACCATACCGGTCAATCCGGTGGTGATCAGCACACCTACGGTGGCCAGCGACAGCGCCGGCCAGAGGGCGACGCGGAAACTGGCGACACGTGTGCGTAAGCCGCCGTCGAGAAGAATGACAGCCAACGCAAGGTTGCCCACCAGATAAGCGGTTGGGTAATTGTTGAAGATGATGCCGCCGCCATCCACGCCAGCCAACATGCCAACGGCGAGGATGATGACCAGGATCGGGATGCCCAGTCGTGATGACAGTGAGCTGACCAGAATACTTGCACCTACCAGCAATGCGCCGATCAAGAACAGGCTATTGATGGTGGACGCATCCAAAGGCAGTACTCCGGGGAAAAGCAGGAAGGGGGCGGTTTGCTGTGAATAAGCAGGTCGCGTGCCAAGGATTCTAACCTGAGGGGTTGGCGGGCTGTAAAGGGTTAATCGCAGGCACAAAAAAAGCACCGGGCAGGTGCTTTTTTTGGGGGGCTTATCGCGGGGCAAGCCCGCTCCCACAGAGCGGTAGGAGCGGGCTTGCCCCGCGATCAATCAGGCCTGCTTGACCTCACGCATTGCCTTGCCTTTGACCGGCGCGTCATTGGCGACGTAGTACTTGGCAGTGCTGCGCGGCAGCGGCTGACGGCCACGGATCTTGTCGGAGATTTTCTCGGCGATCATGATCGTGGTGGCGTTGAGGTTACCGGTGATGATGATTGGCATGATCGACGCGTCGACAACGCGCAGACCCTGCATACCATGCACGCGACCCTGGCCATCGACCACGGCCATGTCGTCGGTACCCATCTTGCACGAGCAGGATGGGTGGAACGCGGTTTCGGCGTGCTCGCGGATGAACTTGTCCAGCTCTTCGTCGGTCTGCACGTCAGCGCCAGGGCTGATCTCGCGACCACGGTAAGCGTCCAGTGCAGGCTGGGCCATGATTTCACGGGTCAGGCGGATGCCGTCACGGAACTCCTGCCAGTCTTGCTCGGTGGCCATGTAGTTGAACAGGATGCTTGGGTGCTGGCGTGGGTCTTTCGACTTGGCCTGGATGCGACCGCGGCTTGGCGAGCGCATCGAACCCATGTGAGCCTGGAAACCGTGTTCCTGAACACCGTTACTGCCGTTGTAGTTAATCGCAACCGGCAGGAAGTGGTACTGGATGTTCGGCCATTTGAACTCTGGACGAGTACGGATGAAACCACCGGCCTCGAACTGGTTGCTGGCGCCGATGCCAGTGCCGTTGAACAGCCACTCGGCACCGATAGCTGGCTGGTTGTACCAGAGCAGCGATGGGTACAGGGACACCGGCTGGGTGCAGGCGTATTGCAGGTACAGTTCCAGGTGGTCCTGCAGGTTCTCGCCAACGCCCGGCAGGTCGTGGACCACTGGAATGTCGAGGCTCTTCAGCAGTTCGGCCGGGCCGACACCGGAGCGTTGCAGCAGCTGCGGCGAGGCGATGGCGCCGCTGCAGACGATGACTTCTTTACGTGCACGGGCTTCCACGCGCTCTTCGCTGGAACCTACCAGGTAGCTCACGCCAACGGCACGCTTGCCGTCGAACAGCACGCGATCAGTCAGGGCGTGGGTCACGATGTGCAGGGTCGAACGCTTCTTGGCGGTGTCCAGGTAACCACGGGCGGTGCTGGAACGACGGCCTTTAGGCGTCACGGTACGGTCCATTGGGCCGAAGCCTTCCTGCTGGTAGCCGTTGAGGTCTTCGGTACGCGGGTAGCCCGCTTGTACACCGGCTTCGACCATGGCGTGGAACAGCGGGTTGTTGCCGGCCTTAGGCGTGGTCACGCTGACCGGGCCTTCACCACCGTGGTAGTCGTTGGCGCCGATGTCGCGGGTTTCCGCTTTGCGGAAGTACGGCAGGCAGTCCAGGTAGGTCCAGTCTTCCAGGCCTGGCAGTTCTGCCCAGCCGTCGAAGTCCATGGCGTTACCACGGATGTAGCACATACCGTTGATCAGCGACGAGCCACCCAGGCCCTTGCCGCGACCGCATTCCATACGGCGGCCATCCATGTGCGGCTCTGGATCGGTCTCGTAGGCCCAGTTGTAGCGTCGACCCTGCAGCGGGAAGGCCAGGGCGGCTGGCATCTGGGTGCGGAAGTCCATGCGGTAGTCAGGGCCACCGGCTTCGAGCAGCAGAACAGTGACGCCTGCGTCTTCTGTCAGACGGGTCGCCAGGGTGTTACCGGCAGAGCCGGCACCGACGATGATGTAATCAAATTCCATGGAAGCTTTCTCCGAAAGCAGCTGCAAGCCTCAAGCTACAAGCCGCAAGAAAAAGCGGTCGTGCGAGGCTGGCAAATGAGTGAGAGCTGCAAGTGCTGGCTAGCGCGATGCGCGCGGCCTTCACTTGCAGCTTGCCGCTTGAAGCGTGTCGCTTCAGAACACCGAGTTGTAGGAACCCAGCTCAACTTGGACGGACTTGATGCGGGTGTACTGAGCCAGCGAGCTCACGCCGTTTTCACGGCCAACACCCGACTGCTTGTAGCCGCCAACCGGCATTTCAGCAGGCGATTCGCCCCAGGCGTTGATCCAGCAGATACCGGCTTCCAGCTGGTGGATGATGCGGTGGGCGCGGCTGATGTCGTTGGTGCACACGCCTGCGGCCAGGCCGTATTCGGTATCGTTGGCGCGGCGGATGACTTCTTCTTCGCTCTCGTAGGAGAGAATGCTCATCACTGGGCCGAAGATTTCTTCTTTGACGATGGTCATGTCGTCACGGCAGTCGGTGAACACGGTCGGTGCCACGAACGCACCTTTGGCGAAGTCGCCGTCGGTCAGACGCTCGCCACCGCACAGTACGCGTGCGCCTTCTTCCTTGCCCTTAGCGATGTAGCCCAGCACGCTTTCCATGTGCGCGAAGCTGACCAGTGGGCCGAAGTTGGTGTTCTCGTCTTCCGGGTTGCCAACGCGGATGCGGGCAACGCGCTCAACGATCTTGGCTTCGAAGGCCGCTTTCATCGAGGCTGGGACGAACACGCGGGTGCCGTTGGTGCAGACCTGACCCGAGCTGTAGAAGTTGGCCATCATGGCGATGTCGGCGGCGCGATCGAGGTCGGCGTCTTCGCAGATGATCAGTGGCGACTTGCCGCCCAGTTCCATGGTGACTTCTTTGAGGGTCGAGCTCGAAGCGCTGGCCATGACTTTCTTGCCGGTGGTGGTACCGCCGGTGAAGGAGACTTTCTCGATGCGTGGGTGCTCGGTCAGCCAGGTGCCGACTTCACGGCCGCTACCGGTCAGGACGTTGAACACGCCGTCTGGCAGGCCAGCTTCGGTGTAGATCTCGGCCAGCTTTAGGGTGGTCAGCGAGGTGACTTCGCTTGGCTTGAAGATCATCGCGTTACCAGCAGCCAGGGCTGGGGCGGATTTCCACAGGGCGATCTGGATCGGGTAGTTCCAGGCACCGATACCAACGGTCACACCCAGTGGCTCGCGGCGGGTGTAAACGAACGAGCTGTCGCGCAGCGGGATCTGCTCGCCTTCGATCGCTGGCACCAGGCCTGCGTAGTATTCCAGCACGTCAGCACCGGTGACGATGTCGACGTAACGGGTTTCGGAGTAGGACTTGCCGGTGTCCAGGGTTTCCAGGGCAGCCAGTTCGTCGTTGCGCTCACGCAGGATGTCGACAGCGCGGCGCAGGATGCGCGAACGCTGCATGGCGGTCATGGCGGCCCAGACTTTCTGGCCGCGCTCAGCGCTTTCTACAGCACGCTCGACGTCTGCTTGGGTGGCGCGTTGCACCTGGGCGAGGACTTCGCCGTTGGCCGGGTTGATGGCGTCAAAGGTAGCGTCGCTGGAAGCGTCGACATAACCACCATCAATGTAGAGTTTTTGCAGTTCGAAACGGGCCATAGTGTCCTCGCAAGTGCATAGTGTTATTGGCTATCCGAGCGGCGCTCCTGCTGTTTGGGCATTCGCGGCGCGTAGTGGTTCAGAGGCCTGGTGTTGTGTGTCCGGGCTCGTCTGTTTCGCCAGTTGTAGATCCATGTATTCGTAAGCGATTTGCTTCGCCTGGTCGGTGTCGAAGGCGTCTCCTGACAGCGCACCGCGCAGCCACAGACCGTCGATCAACGCTGCCAGGCCGCGGGCGGCGCTGCGTGCCTGAGGCAACGGCAGGGCGCGTCGGAACTGGCAGCACAGGTTGGAATACAAGCGGTGATCGTTGATCCGCTGCAACCTGTGCAAAGACGGCTGGTGCATGCTGGAGGCCCAGAAGGCCAACCAGGTTTTCATTGCCGGGCCGTTAACCTGACTGGCGTCGAAGTTACCTTCGATGATCACCTGCAGGTGGGCGCGCGGGCTGTTGTCCTTGAGCGCCTGCCGGTTGGCAGCGACGTTCTCGTTCAGCACGCTCATCAAGTACCGCATGGTCGCTGCGATCAGGCCGTTCTTGTCCTGAAAGTAGTGACTGATGATGCCATTCGACACACCGGCCAAACGGGCGATCAGCGCAATGCTGGCGTCACCCATTCCGACCTGGTCGATGGCCAGCAATGTGGCTTCGATCAACTGCTGGCGACGAATGGGTTGCATACCGACCTTGGGCATTTTGCAAATCTCCTCAGGCCTGCGAGCAGTCGACGAGCGGCTGCCTCGGCGAAGGCCAGTCTATTTTGTTTTGATTGAACGTTCAATCAACAAAGAATAAGCTCTGCGACAATCTGTGCCATTGACAGGAAATTTCCTAAGTCAGGTGGCCCAAATTGGCACCCCAAAAAGACGTGGAACCCCCGGAATACAAGGTGTTGACGGGTGTAAGCGGCGCGTTGAGACGATCAGCCGAGCGGTTTGTGACCGCAAGGGCAACCCTCGGAGCGGGGCTTTTGATCGGTTTTATTTCAACGCAATCGATTCGGGATCACGGTTTTTCAAGGTGCTTTTATAACACCTGATGCAGTGGGGCTATTGCACCATTTGCTCAGGGCCAGGTTGTTTTCGTTTCTCTCGCACTGCCCGGAGCAAATGTGCAATGAGTTCTGCCTCCCTAATCAAGACCCCCACCGAGAGGGTCCGGGTCAATAGCGTGGTGTTCATCACTTCCGCGTTGCTGATCCTTGTACTGACTGCCTTGCTTATCGCTGTTCCTGACAAAGCCGGCGAAGTGCTCAACGTCGCCCAGACCTGGCTGACACGCAGCTTCGGCTGGTATTACATGCTGGTGATTGGCGGCTACCTGTTGTTCGTGATCACCATTGCCTTCTCCAATTTCGGCAAGCTCAAGCTTGGCGGCAAGGATGACAAACCAGACTTCAGCTACGGCGCTTGGGCCGGCATGTTGTTCTCCTCTGGTATTGGCATTTCACTGCTGTACTTCGGTGCCTCCGAGCCGCTGGATCACTACTTCAACCCACCAGAAGGTGCTTCGGCCACTGCCGAGGCTGCACGCCAGGGTTTGCAGCTGACCTTCCTTCACTGGGGGCTGCACGGCTGGGCGATCTACGCCCTGGTAGGTTTGGCTGTGGGCTACTTCGCCTACCGTCATAACCAGCCGCTGGCACTGCGTTCGGCGCTTTATCCGCTGATGGGCGAGCGCTGGGTCAAGGGCGGCGCCGGCCACGCGGTGGACATCTTCGGCATGTTCGTGACGTTGCTGGGGCTGGTGACCAACTTGGGCATCGGTTCGATGCAGGTGGCCTCGGGCCTGGAATACCTGTTCGGCATGGACAACAGCAAGACCAACCTGCTGATCGTGATTCTGGTCATGGCTGGCGTGGCCACCGTCGCCGCAGTTTCCGGCGTAGAAAACGGCATCCGTCGTTTGTCCAACCTGAACATCATTCTGTTCAGTGGCCTGCTTTTCTTTGTTCTGCTAGCCGGTGACACCCTGCACCTGCTCAACGGTTTCGTACAGAACATCGGTGACTACCTCAACGGTATCGTGCTGAAGACCTTTGATCTCTATGTCTACGAAAGCGAGGCGGGCAAGTCTGAACGCTGGCTGGGCCTGTGGACCGTGTTCTACTGGGCATGGTGGATTTCCTGGGGCCCGTTCGTCGGCATGTTCATCGCCCGTATTTCCAAGGGCCGCACCGTGCGTGAACTGGTTGCCGGCGTGCTGCTGATTCCGTTGGGCTTCACCTTGGCCTGGCTGTCGATCTTCGGCAACACCGCGTTGGACCTGGTGATGAACCATGGCGCCGTGGAGCTGGGTAAGACCGCGCTCGAGCAACCGTCGATGTCGATCTATCAACTGCTGGAATTCTTCCCGGCGGCCAAGATTGTCATTGGTGTAGCGGTGTTCGTTGGTTTCGTGTTGTTCCTCACCCCGGCCGACTCTGGCGCGGTGATGATGGCCAACCTGTCGTGCAAAGGTGGTCAAGTCGACGAAGACGCGCCGCACTGGATGGTCGTGTTCTGGTCGGTGGTGATCACGTTGGTGACCATTGGTCTGCTGTTCGCCGGTAACTTTGCTGCCATGCAGACGATGGTGGTGCTGGCCGGGCTGCCATTCTCGGTGGTACTGGTGTTGTTCATGTTCGGCCTGTACAAGGCCATGAAGCAAGACAGCCAGATTGAGCAGGAGCAAGCCGAGTTGGCCGCTCGTGGCCGTCGTGGTTTCAGCGAGCGCCTGAGCCAGCTGGATCTGCAGCCGACCCAGGCGATGGTGCAGCGCTTCATGGACAAGCAGGTTACCCCGGCACTCAAGGAAGCGGCTGTGCAACTGCAAACCCTGGGTGTCGAGGTGGAGACCCGGGTGGGGCAATCGCGTTCGACCATGGGCCTGCGGGTCATGATGGAAGAGGGCAATCCGTTTGTGTACGAGGTGAGCCTGGACGGTTACCTGGCCGCGCCAAGCGAAGCCCCGGTCGAAGGTGAAAGCGAAGTGCGTCAGCGCTTCTACCGTGCCGAGGTTTACCTGCAGAGCGGTAGCCAGGAATACGACCTGATGGGCTTTACGCCTGAACAGATCACCCGTGATGTGCTCGACCAGTTCGAAAGCCATCGCCAATTGTTGGGCCGGGTCTACAGCTGACCTGCACCCGATAGGCCTTGAACGCCCGATGCACTGCATCGGGCGTTTTGCTTTTCACCGGTAGGAGCGGGCTTGCCCCGCGATTGCAGTTTGTCAGTCACGTCGCAATCGCGGGGCAAGCCCGCTCCTACCGCTCTGAGAGTCAATGCCAGCAATATGTAGCACCGCTGCACATGGACAAGTGAATAGCGTGGGCGCTTACCGTTAGTAAGGAGCCTTACGTTTATGAGCAGCCACGTTCTCGACCTTCCCTTGAAGGATTTCAAACACGCTGTAGCGATGCAATTTGCCAGCCGCCCGACCCTGCGTCAGCTGGCCTCTGAAAAAATTCTGGCGCTACTTGTAGAGCGCCATCCCGTCCTCGCGACAGTCCAACCCGCTCTTACCGATGCAGAACCTCTGCAGTTGATGGTGCCTCAGGATACGGGCTCTTGGTCGCGAGAGCCGCTAGTGCCGATCCTGTTGCAGGCGGTGCTGGATGGAAAAGCACTGAACCTGGAAACCCTGCATGATCGGGAGCATGGCCTGACCTTCCCTGAGCCCTATCGGTTAGAGGGCAGCGACGGTTTTGAGTACATTGGGTTAAAAGGCATTACCGATGAGGTCAACGAACTCCTGCTGGAGTTGCCCTACCTGTTTCAGCAAGCTCAGCTTGATTACTGGGGGGAAACCTCAAGTGTCGGTGTCAGCCGCGATCGCTGGCTGCAACAAACACTGAAGTCCGCTCTGCTGCGCAATTTGCCGCTGCAAAACCTGGACACGCAACAACAGGCCCGCATTTATGGACTGCTGCGGGGAGGTAGCCAGCGCCCCAGCGTGTACAGCGTCGAGGTGCAACTCACGGCAGCCGGTGAGAGCGTGCTGCGCATACTGCCGAGCCTACTACTGGTCGCTGAGTGGGATGAGCGCACCGTGGTGCTGTGGTGCGCTCCTTCGAGCGTGGTAAAGGCTTTCGACTCGCTCGACCAATTTGCTTTGGCGCTACGGGATGAAATGGCTGAGCATTCACGCTTCGAGTCGATGAGCTGGAATCGATATGAGCTGGAAGGCGATGTCTTTTCTCAGCAAGCGGCATTGATGCTCAACATCATGCTTGATGCCGTAGAACAGGTGAGTGCTTCGCGATTGGCAGACGTGGATGAGTTGGAGCTGTTGTATGCGGCGTTGGCTGATCCGTCGCAGTGGTTCATCAATGGGTACATTGCTGTCAGTGAAGTCAGCGCTGTTCTACCACCGGGCTTGGTAGCGGCTTCAGCGAGTGACAGTTTTGCTTACCAGTGTGCGCTGTTTGAACTCGCCCTGGCCCAGGCTGAATCCACAGGCGAATCGGCCCTCGATGATGTGCTCGATCTGCACAGCTACGCCAGCCAGCAATTGCGGGCACAAATGCTGGCCGATCATCCAGTCGACGCTAATTACTTTTCGGACGATCTGCTGCTGACGCTGACGGTTGCCAGGGGGAATCCAGGCGGCGCAGGGGCGGGCGTCGGAGGGGGTGTGGTGGAAACCAGCACCATGACCCTGACAGCATTTGCCATAGGTAATCTCAGCTCGCTCAACGGTGCGGTCGTCACCGCCATTGAACACACCAAAGGTCAGTTGATCATGGATTGGATGACTGTTGACTACGTCAAATCCCTGGTCGAGCAGGTTGATATCGGCGGTCGGTATCCGCGCTACGTCGCGCAAAAGCTGGACGACCCTGATACGCGGGCGCAACGGGTTACTCGTTTTGCTCGGGAATGGCGTTGCTCTTTGTTGTTCAGCGCATTGAGGGCCAGGTTGGGCGGTACGTTGACTGAGGACGGGCTGCAATGTGTGTATGACTTCAGTCATGGCAATGTAGACCCACATGCCCCGGCCATTATGCTGATGCCTTTGGCGTTCAAGCGTGAACCGGATGCCAGTGAGGCGGATTTGGTCAGTGGTATGTATGTGCTGTTTTCGACCGATCCCTCTCTGGTGCTGTTGTATCGACCGTTGTACCCCGCTGAGGCACTCACGGAATTTGCCAGCCTCGATGCGATGATGGAGGCGATAGGTGCAACAGGAGCGTTGCAAGAGAGCATCCTGGAATGGCTGGCACCAGAGGCTCGCAGTGTCTATGACAACGGCGGTTTCAGTGAACCGCACCTGGGGCGGCCGATCATCGATACGTCGCTGCTGCCGGAGCCCGTTGAGCCGGTAAGCTTTGACGTGCAGTTCTGGCGAATCGATGTTGATGTGAAGTTGTACATGGCCAATCGTGATTTGCTGATCGAGCTGGCCGACCGTCAGTCGGTATCTGATGCCGAGAGCCATTGGAAGCTTCTTATTAAAGGCGCCTGGCTGTTGTTCAACGTGGCCACGCTGCTGCTACGTGGGCCCGTGGCGACCGTCGCCTGGCTGACGCAGACCATTGAAAGTCTGCAGGCGGATGTGTCGGCATTGACGCAAGGCAGCGCTTTTGAAAAATCGGCAGCGGTGGTCGACTTGGTCATGAATATGGGCTTGGCCATCTTCCACGCGCGGCTACCAAGACTGAACCCGCCGCCCGCCGCCCGCTTGTCTGGACCTCCCGGGGTGAATGACCCTGCACCACTGCATTTTGAGCTTCTCCCCGCGAGCGTGGTTCCTACACAGGGGAAGCAAGGCTTACCCGGTGCGCTGGCTGCGCGCGAAGGTATGCAGTTGGATTTCTCATGGCGCGCCCCACATGGGCTGCAGGCCCTTGCAACTGAGCAGCGAAAGTCGCTGCTTGCCCTGCGTTCAGATGTTTCTCTGAATGATGTGCAACCGATCGAGTCGGGTAGTACTCGTGGTTTGTATACCGTCGAGGGGGTTCATTACGCAAAACTGGCCGGCGATGTGTACCGCGTTGAGGTGTCTGAGCTAGGCACGCGGGTGGTTGATGCAAACGGAACCTTCGGCCCGTGGCTGCAGTTTCAACAGGGGCAATGGCGGATTGATGCGGGTTTGCGCTTGTTGGGGGGAGGGCCGAAACGTCGCGCCGAGCAAACCAGGAAAGATAACCAAAAGGAGTTTGATGAGTACCATAGGCAGCAGAGCTCCCTTGTCGCAGAACGCAATGGTATTGCAGATGGTTTCCAGCTGAGTAGAACCCTCTGGGGCGAGCGTGAGGAGCACGTTGTAAAGCTTAGAGTTCAAAGGGAAAAAGCGTTAGGCAACCCGGCCAGCACTGCCTTGATAGAGGCATTCGATAAAAAAATTGAACTGGCTGAAAAAGATGTCCTGTCGTCCAAGCTGCAGGCTATGGAGGACCTTAAAGCACTGATCAAAGTTAATCTGAAGCTCGATAATGTGTTGTCGGACATGGTTCAGCCCAAGTTCGCCCGGCAGGAACTGAGTGTGATTGTAAAAGCTGAGCGCAGTTCAGTTCGGCAGGAAACCATCGATAACTGCGTAGCGTTTTACAACGAAACGGCCCAAACGGTCCGTCAAATCAATGTGCAGAAATTGATCGATGACATGGTCGCAAAGCCTGTCGGTGAGGCGGAACTCAAGCAGTATGATTACGTACATTCATTGGTGGAGAGTTCCGTAAGGCTACGGTTTGACCTTGTCTGGACGTCAAAAAACCTGGATACACTGTTGGCCGACACGCTCAAGGATGTCGAAATCACATTCGAAACTCGTCCGGGAGAAATACACCAAAGCAAGCACGCGCAGTTAAATCATTTAATCGAGCAGCGCAACCTCACTCAAAACGATTTGCAATTGGGGCTGCTCGACGACCTGGCGGAGCTGAGCATGAATCGGCGTGCGGCTGTCGATGAAGAGATTCTCCTGCAGAACCACGACAAGCTATGGAACAGCGAGTTGACCAGCGCAGGGAGCTCGCATGGCGAATTGGCTGTACTCGACCTGCCTGTCGGGGACCAGATCAACGTATTGACCAGTACGTTGAAGGAGTACCAAAGCGCCCAGAGCCATGCCGCGTACCTCAGTGAAACAGGCGGAGAAGCCATCAGCGCCGAACCGCTGAAGCAGTATCAGGAGGTGCTCAACAGCATGATCCTCTCGGCAGAGGAAGATCTTGCTGTGGCGATTCGCGCTTCGGAACTTTCCGATACGGTCCCCACCAAGACCCGCTTGTACGAACGTCGCAAAGGCAAGCATCGCGTTGTTCAAACCGGTAAAGGGCGCAGCATTATCGGTGAAGAAGTGGAGGTCAACGGCGTCAATGTCGTGCAACAGAAAGACCCCAACAGCGACAAAGTGTTGAAGACGTTCAGCCAGCAAGATGATGTTTGGGTGGAGCAGGTAGAAGAGCCCTCCGAAGAAGTACCGCTGGTGCCCAATTCCAGAGATGTGGGTACCGCTCGTGCAAATGCCAAAGCCAAACTTGGCCAGGTTGAATCCATTCTCAAGCTGGCCAAGCAGTACATCGGCAGCAATGAACCGATTGGTATGCAATCGGTGATCGAAGGGCATGTCGATCAACTCAAGGCTGCAGCTTCGGCCCTGGACAGCACGGGTATCGCAAGCGAGTTCGGTACGCAGGTAAGCGATGCTATCCAACGGCTGGAAGACACCCAGGTGGAACTGTTGAGCAGTTATTACCTGACGACTAGCCATCCGACTGCGGCCGGTCTTCGTTACCTGTTCAAGGAGAAGAAAATCGCCATCGCTCGTACTGTCACGCGTAAGCAACTAGCAGACGACGATTATCTGGACGTTTATGAAGTTAAACGCTTGCCTTCACGGGATAACGAGAAAGGGACATCGATTTGGGAAGCGCATTTTCACTACCGTGATACGCAAGTGCCGGGGCGACAGTTTGCCAAAGGCCACCTGAAAATCTGGTCGCAGCGACTGATGGGGCGCAGGACGATGATGGAGGCGGTGCGCAGCAACTCGCGGGAGTTGGTGCAGGTGTATCGAGGTAATCTGGTGTTAAGCGATGTTGAAGGGGTGATTCCTTTCGATTGA
Organism: Pseudomonas sp. H9; assembly: GCF_004353925.1. Classification (GTDB taxonomy): domain Bacteria; phylum Pseudomonadota; class Gammaproteobacteria; order Pseudomonadales; family Pseudomonadaceae; genus Aquipseudomonas. The sequence goes on from NZ_SMOK01000007.1 coordinate 45,428, forward strand.
GCCCTCTCAGCGATTGCGGTAAAGGCCATGGCTGCCATGCGCGGGCATGGCCTGATTACTGCGTTCGCCAATCATTTGCCCAATCGTGATCAACTCGATGCCCTGGCGTTTGAGCCGGGGCATTTCACGTTCCAGTACATCGAGGGTTTGTGGATAAGGGTGGCCGATCAATACGGCTGAGCCTTGTTTGCGGGCCAGCTCGACACCCTGCTGCAACTGCCCGGCAATGGCCTCGGGCGTGCGCACATCATCAAGGAACACATCTCGTGAAACATGCGCAAGGCCGATTGCCTGGGCTTTGGCTGCAGCCACGGTGGCGGCGCTGGTGCGGCTGTCGACAAAGAACAGGTGGCGACGCTGCAGCTCGTTCATCAGCCAGGCCATCGGCTCTGGTTGTGAGGTCATGCGGCTGCCCATGTGGTTGTTGATACCAGCGGCGTAAGGCACTTTGGCCAAGGCTGCATCCAGGCGTGCGGCCAGTTCGGGCACCGGCGCGCCGGGGTGCCAGGCATAGGGGCCGGTGGCCGGGTCCATGGGCATGTGCAGGATCACCGTTTTGCCGGCTTTGTGGGCCTGGCGGGCGAATTCGCTGGAGTGCGGGGTGTCGGGCATGATCGCCAGGGTGACCGGGCCGGGCAGGGCCAAGGTGCGACTGTCCCGGGCCACGTTCTGGCCCAGGTCGTCGATGATCACAGTCATGTAAGCCTTGCCCTGTTGGGCGGGTGCCGCCATCGCAGCAGCGCTCAACAGGTACAACACAACACACAGCAGGTAACGCATGCAGGGGGTCACTTGCTGTGGGTAATGCTCAGGCCTTTGAGCAGGCTCAAGGCCTGACTGAGCTGGAAGTCATTATCCTGCGGGCGCTCTTTGCGCTTGGTGCTACCGGTTGGGCGGTCGGCGCCGCCGTTGCCGTTGCCCAGGTGGCCTTGCAAGTCGGCTTCTTTGAAGTTCTCGTTGTCGACTTCAGCCGTCAGCTTGGCCTGGCGCACTTCAATGTCCGGAATGATGCCTTGGGCCTGAATCGAGCGACCGTTCGGGGTGTAGTACAGCGCGGTGGTCAGCTTGAGTGCGCGGTCGTTGTTCAGTGGCAAAACCGTTTGCACGGAGCCCTTGCCGAAGCTGTCGGTGCCCATCAATACGCCACGCTTCTGATCTTGCAAGGCGCCGGCGACAATCTCGGAAGCCGAAGCGCTGCCACCGTTGATCAGCACGACCATTGGCACGCCTTCGCTGGCGTCGGCCGGGTCGGCAGAGAAGCGCAGTTCGGAGTTGGCGATGCGGCCTTTGGTATAGACGATCAGGCCTTTGGTCAGGAAATGGTCGGCCACTTCAACCGCCGATTGCAGTACGCCACCGGGGTTGTTGCGCAGGTCGAGGACCAGGCCACGTAGCTTCTTGCCGTTGTCTTTACGCAGCTTGGCCAGCGCCTTGCCGACTTCTTCACCGGTTTTAACCTGGAACTGGGTGATACGAATGTAGCCGTAGCCGTCTTCGAGCAGTTGGCTCTTCACGCTCTTGACCTGAATGACTGCCCGGGCGAGGGTCACGTCAAAGGGGGTACCGCCGTCGCGAACCAGGGTCAGGGTAATCTTCTCGCCGATCTTGCCGCGCATCTTGTCGACGGCTTCGGTCATGGTCTGGCCGCGGGTAGGCTGGCCGTTGATTTTGACGATCAGGTCACCGGCCTCGATCCCAGCGCGCGAGGCCGGGGTGTCATCGATCGGCGACACGACTTTGACGAAACCGTCTTCCATGCCGACTTCGATGCCCAGGCCGCCAAACTCGCCGCTGGTGCTTTCTTGCAGTTCCTGGAAGTCTTCCGGGCCGAGGTAGGCGGAATGTGGATCAAGGTTGCTGAGCATGCCTTTGATGGCGTTTTCCAGCAGGGTCTTGTCGTCTACAGGTTCGACATAAGCGGCCTTGATCCGGTCCATGACCTCGGCGAATGTGCGCAGTTCTTCAAGTGGCAGTGGCGCCTTGGTCGTTGGCGACACCGTCGTGGCCGGCACGGTGGTCGGTTTGGTCGGCTCGGCCGCCAGGGCCAGAGGCGCGCCAAGGACCACAGCGATGGTCAGGGCCAGTGAGGTGAGGCGAGGCGAATGCAGCATGTCGAACGAACTCCTGATCCTGGTAGCGCTCCGGCTGGAGCTTCGGCACCGCGTGAATATCACGCGATGCCGTCAAATAGGGGGTGGTACCTATCCCTGGGCACGACACCATTGTGCGGGGTCGCTTGGGCGACCTTGCTGGCGGATGGCGAAGTACAGCCCTGAGCTGTCCTGGCCACCGCTATTGCCGACGGTGGAGATGGCCTCACCGGCCTTGACGACGTCTCCGGCGCTCTTGAGCAGGCTCTGGTTATGGCCGTAGAGGCTCAGGTAACCATTACCATGGTCGAGAATGACCAGAAGTCCAGCGCCGCGCAACCAGTCGGCGAACACCACGCGGCCACCATGCACGGCACGTACTTGGCTGCCGGGCGAGGCGCTGATCATGACACCATCCCACTTCGCCCGCGAATCACCACCGCGGCTTTCACCAAAGCGGGCCAGTAATCGACCATTAACGGGCCATGGAAGTTTTCCCCGCGCCGAAGAAAAAGCTCCGCCGAAGGTTTCACCACTGCTGGAAACCAGTGGGCCGGGCATGGGCTTGGGCTTGCTCGGTGCGTCGTTGCTGGCAGCCAACGCTTGGCGCTGGCGTTGTTTCTCTGCTTCCTGAGCTGCAAGCAGGGCCTTTTGACGCGCCGCCTCGGCTTCGCGTGCCTGGCGGGCCAGGGTTTCCTCGATGGTCTTGAGGACTTTGGTCAGGTCGGCCTGGTCTTGCTCACGGGCTTGCAGCTTTTGGTCGCGTGCCTTGACGTCGTTGTTGAGCTTGGCGAGAACCTGCTGACGCTCGGCACGAACCTTTTCAAGTTCTTGGCGCTGGGCGTCAAGGTTGCCTTGCTGGGCCAGCAGTTGGGCCTGCTGCAGGTTGATCTCTTGCTCGACGTTGGCCAGCTGGCGCAAGGTTTCGTTGAAACTGCGTAGCTGCGCCATGCGCGCCTGGCTCAGGTAGTCGTAATAGGTCAGGGTCCGGGCGAATTTTTCCGGGTTCTGCTGGTTGAGCAGCAGCTTGAGGTATTCCTCGCGGCCGTTCTGGTAGGCCGAACGGGCCTGGATTGCAATCAGGCGTTGTTGTTCAACGCGGGCGCTCTGGAGTTTTTTTTTCTCGTGATCAAGGCGCTCCAGCTCGCCCTCGGTCTTTTTTAGTTCCTGCTGCAGGGCCTCCACCTGCTTCTCCAGCTTACCGATATCGGTTTCAGTACTGCGCAGGTCTTTCTGCACACCGGATTTTTCCTGCTGCAACTGGCCAAGCATTTTTTTCAGCTCGGCAATGTCCTGACGCGTGGCGTCGAGTTGCTGCTGGGTTTGCGCGCGCTCGTCGGCAAACGCCGGACTGAGCAGGCAAGACAAGGCTAGAACGATCAGGGCGCGAAACATGGAGTGGGCGACACCAGGGATAGAGACTGGCCTAGTATGCCCGCCATAAGCGCCAAAAAAAACGGCTTTAGTCGGAAGCTGCAAGCGGCAAGCCATAAGCGGCAAGAAAAGTGAGCGTGAGCCCGCTGTTTCTTGCCGCTTGAAGCTTGCCGCTTACGCTTTAGGCGTCTATCAGAATTGACGTACCGGTCATTTCTGCCGGCTTTTCCAGGCCCAGCAGCTTGAGCATGGTCGGCGCCACGTCGGCCAGCACACCGCCTTCGCGGACTTGCAGGTTACGTTTACCCACATAGATGAACGGCACCGGCTCAGTGGTGTGAGCGGTGTGCGCCTGGCCGGTGCAGGCATCTTCCATTTGCTCGACGTTACCGTGGTCGGCAGTGATCAGCGCTTCGCCACCCACTTTGTCGAGGGCTTCGACGATACGGCCAACGCACAGGTCCAGGGCTTCGACAGCTTTGACCGCTGCTTCGAACACGCCGCTGTGGCCGACCATGTCGCCGTTGGCGTAGTTGACCACGATGACGTCGTAGCGCTGTTGCTCAATGGCTTCGACAATGCGATCGGTGACTTCCGGTGCACTCATCTCTGGCTGCAGATCGTAGGTGGCGACCTTGGGCGACGGGATCAGGATGCGCTCTTCGCCTTCGAACGGTTCTTCACGACCGCCGGAGAAGAAGAAAGTAACGTGAGCGTACTTCTCGGTTTCGGCAATACGCAGCTGAGTCTTGCCGTTCTTGGCCAGGTACTCGCCGAGTACGTTGTTCAGGCTGCCAGGCGCGAAGGCTGCGGGGGCCGGGATTTTCGCCGAGTATTGGGTCAGGCCGATGTAGGCTGCCAGTTTCGGCAGGCGGGCACGTGGGAATTCATTGAAGTCGGCCTCGACGAATACACGCGACAGCTCTCGTGCGCGGTCGGCGCGGAAGTTCATGAAGATCACGGCATCGCCGTCTTCAACCTTCACCGCTTCGCCGATGCGCGTAGCTTTGACGAATTCGTCGCTTTCATCGCGGGCGTAAGCCGCTTCAAGGCCCGCCAGGGCGCTGTCGGCGGTGTATTCAGCAACGCTGTCGACGATCAGGTTGTAGGCAGCCGATACGCGGTCCCAGCGATTGTCGCGGTCCATGGCGTAGTAACGGCCGATCAGGCTGGCGATGCGGCCCTTGCCCAGTTTGGCGAAGGTGGCATCGAGCAGTTCGATGGACGATTGCGCGCTTTTGGGTGGGGTGTCACGGCCGTCGAGGAAGGCGTGCAGGTAGATTTTCTCGGCACCACGCTGTGCGGCCAGTTCGGCCATGGCGATCAGGTGGTCCTGGTGGCTGTGCACGCCGCCATCGGACAGCAGGCCGAGGATATGCACGGCCTTGCCAGCGCCGACGGCCTTGTCGACCGCGCCGCACAGTACGGTGTTGTCGAAGAACTCGCCGTCTTTGATGGCCTTGGTGACCCGGGTGAAGTCCTGGTACACCACGCGGCCGGCACCGAGGTTCATGTGGCCGACCTCAGAGTTGCCCATCTGCCCGTCAGGCAAGCCGACGTCCATGCCGGAGCCGGAGATCAAGCCGTGCGGTTGGGTGGAGCGCAGGCGATCGTAGACCGGCGTGTTGGCCGAATAAATGGCGTTGTATTCGTGGCTTTCGCTGTGACCGAAACCATCCAGGATGATCAGGACCAAAGGCTTAGGCGTGCTTGTCATCAATAGAACTCACGGTTGTTCAGATGATAAAGACACGCATTTTAGGGCAAATAGGCCATGAATGACGAATTTACCTTGTTCGCCAACAGGCATTGGCCGACGGGCTGCACGGGGTAGATGAGAATTACTGGCGACAAGCCGGTCGGGCGGGCTTTGGCCGACCTTGGGGGCTGTGTATACTGGCCGACATTTTTAATGGCCTGGAACACCCTCCGATGGTTGCTCACCTGATTGAATTCGCAACAAATCACTATTTGCTGGTTGGTACCTTCGTCGTTCTGCTGGTGCTGCTGATCGTTACCGAAGCGCGCAAAGGCGGACGCAGCCTGAGCACTGGCGAGCTGACCGCACTGGTCAATAGCGAAAAAGGCCTGGTGATCGATATTCGTTCGACCAAAGACTATGCCGCTGGTCATATCGTTGGCGCCCTGAACATTCCGCAGGACAAGTTCGCTGCCCGTATCGGCGAGCTGGAAAAGCACAAAGCCAACAAGACCCTGATCGTGGTCGATGCCATGGGTCAGCACGCTGGTACCACGGCCCGTGAGCTGCTGAAAGCTGGTTTCACCGCTGCCAAACTGTCCGGTGGCGTGTCGAGCTGGAAAGCCGATAACCTGCCGTTGGTGAAGTGAAATGAGCGACGTCATCGTCTACTCCAGTGACTACTGCCCTTATTGCTCGCGCGCCAAGCACCTGCTGCAGAGCAAAGGCGTGGCGTTCCAAGAGATCAAGGTCGATGGCAAGCCGCAAGTGCGCGCCGAGATGAGCCAGAAGGCCGGCCGCACCTCGGTGCCACAGATCTGGATTGGTAGCACCCACGTGGGCGGTTGCGACGACCTTTACGCCCTTGAGCGTGCGGGTAAACTCGACGGCCTGCTCAAGGCTTGAACCAGAACCCCTATTAAAGACCCTGCAAAGAAGGATCTGTCATGACTGACCAACAGAACAACGACGCTGCTGCAGCCGACGAAAGCACCCCTCAGTTCTCGATGCAGCGCATCTATGTGCGCGACCTGTCGTTCGAAGCGCCGAAAAGCCCGGCGATCTTCCGTCAGCAGTGGGAACCCAGCGTTGCCCTGGACCTGAACACCAAGCAGAAAGCCCTGGAAGGCGACTTCCACGAAGTCGTCCTGACCCTGTCGGTCACAGTGAAGAACGGCGACGAAGTGGCGTTCATTGCTGAAGTTCAGCAGGCCGGTATCTTCCTGATCAAGAATCTCGACGCCGCTTCCATGAGCCACACTCTGGGTGCGTTCTGCCCTAACATCCTGTTCCCGTACGCACGCGAAGCGCTGGACAGCCTGGTGACCCGTGGCTCGTTCCCGGCGCTGATGCTGTCGCCGGTTAACTTCGATGCCCTGTACGCGCAAGAAATGCAACGCATGCAGGAAGCAGGCGAAGCGCCTTCGCTGCAATAAGCGTTATGCGGAACTGAAAAAGCGCCCCGATGGGCGCTTTTTTCATGGGTTCGATCGCGGGGCAAGCCCGCTCCCACAGGGTCTTGGTAATCCTGGTGGGAGCGGGCTTGCCCCGCGATAAAAATCAGGCAAACCCTTGCTGGCGCCAGGCCTCATACACCGTCACCGCCACGGTATTAGACAGATTCAAGCTCCGGCATCCCGGCCGCATAGGCAGGCGCAGGCGCTGCTCGGGCGGCAGGCTGTCGAGCACTTCGGCGGGCAGGCCACGGCTTTCCGGGCCGAACAGAAAGGCGTCACCCGGCTGGTAGGCGGTCTCGTGATAGGGGTGCGAGCCCTTGGTGGTAAAGGCGAACAGGCGTGGTTGCCCCAGGCTTTCCAGGCAGCTGGCAAGGTCGGCGTGGCGCTTGAGGGTGGCGTACTCGTGGTAGTCCAGCCCGGCACGGCGCAAGCGCTTGTCATCCAGCTCGAAACCGATGGGTTCGATCAGGTGCAAGTCGCAGCCGCTGTTGGCGCAGAGCCTTATAATGTTGCCAGTATTCGGTGGAATCTCTGGTTGGAAGAGGATGACGTGAAACATGCACGGCTCCGAGCATAAAGATGGCGAGCATTCTACTCCTGAACCCGACGTGCGTTCGCAACAATGGCCACGTGTGCTGTTTTCGTTGGCGATCTTCGGCATGTTGGTCGGCCTGATGATCGGGCGCCTGACCGCGCCGGAGCCCCGGGTGCTGGAGCAGGTGCAGGTCGTGGAGGGCGGGCTGGACCTGTTATTCAACGAAGAGCCCAAGCTGCATGGCGAAGAAGTCGATGGCACGCTGGCGTTGCTGTTTGATGCCGAAGGCAGGGCGGCGCGCGGCCAGTTACAGCAACACGGCAAGCCTGTCAGCTGGCGGGTTCAGAAAAGTGATGGTGGGTTGCTGGTGACCCTAGTGGCTGCTCGTCCCCTGCACGGCAACTGGGCCGGTGCAGAGGACGATGGGCGCTGGCGAGTGCAGGTGCGCCTGCGCGAATAAAAGAGGGGAATCCCCGGCCTGCCTGTACCAAGGCCCCCAAAACTGGAAGTACTGATACTAATGCAGAGTGTGTGCCAGTTTTGTTTCAGTCAGTGAAATAGGGTGTGTAAGGGTCTAGCGCGGGGTTTTGCGGGGGATTCGTGCCTTGCGGTGGTGCATTGGGCACAGGTTCGGTGCAAAAAGCATCGCGGGGCAAGCCCGCTCCCACAGAAGATCACACATCACCTGTGGGAGCGGGCTTGCCCCGCGATATGGCTAAAAGTCAGGCCTCGTCGTCGCCGTCTTCTTCACCACCGTCAACCTTCATTCCTAGCTCTTTGATCTTGCGGGTCAGGGTATTACGCCCCCAGCCCAGCAATACCGCAGCGTCACGCCGACGTCCGGCAGTGTGCTTGAGGGCGGTTTCGATCATGATCCGCTCGAAACTCGGTACGGCACTATCGAGCAGGCTCGATTGCCCACGGCTCAGCGCTTGGTCAGCCCATTGGCGCAAGGCTTGTTCCCAATTGGTCACCGGTGCAGTGTCTTGCGGCAGGTTCAGCAGCTCGGGCGGTAGGTCGCCGATATGCACTTCCCGGCCAGAAGCCATGACCGTGATCCAGCGGCAGGTGTTTTCCAGCTGACGCACGTTACCTGGCCACGGCAGATTGCGCATGAACTCTTCGGTTTCTGCCTTGAGCAACTTGGGTTCGACCGCAAGCTCTTGCGCAGCGCGGCCGAGGAAGTGGCGTGCCAGGGTCGGGATGTCTTCACGACGGTCAGCCAGGCGTGGAATATGAATACGGATCACGTTCAGGCGATGGAACAAGTCTTCACGGAACTTGCCGGCCTGTACCAGGGTTTCCAGATTCTGGTGCGTTGCGGCAATGATGCGCACATCGACCTTGACCGGCACATGGCCCCCGACCCGATAGAACTCGCCATCAGCCAGCACACGTAACAACCGCGTTTGGGTGTCGGCGGGCATGTCGCCAATTTCGTCGAGAAACAGGGTACCGCCATCGGCTTGTTCGAAGCGCCCACGGCGCAAGTTGGCGGCACCAGTGAAGGCACCTTTTTCATGGCCGAACAACTCGGACTCCATCAAGTCCTTGGGAATGGCTGCCATGTTCAGAGCGATGAACGGTGAGGCGGCCCGAGGGCTGTGGCGGTGCAGGGCATGGGCTACCAGCTCTTTACCGGTACCGGACTCGCCGTTGATCAGTACGGTGATGTTGGAGTGGCTCAGGCGCCCGATGGCGCGAAACACTTCCTGCATCGCTGGCGCTTCGCCAATGATTTCCGGGGTGCGGGTCAGGCTTGGTGCGATATCCAGGCCTTGCTGCTCCTGGGCATGCTGATTGGCGCGCTTGACCAGCGATACGGCTTCATCGACGTCGAAGGGCTTGGGCAGGTATTCGAATGCGCCGCCCTGATAGGAGGCCACCGCGCTATCGAGGTCTGAATGCGCGGTCATAATGATCACCGGCAGGCGCGGGTGTTGTTCACGGATCTGCGCCAGCAGATCCAGGCCACTGGCCCCCGGCATGCGAATGTCGGAAATGATCACGTCCGGCTGTTGCCGGGCCAGTCGGCTCATGACGCCGTCGGCACTGTCGAAACTTTGGGTGGTCATGCCTTCCTGTTGCAGGGCTTTTTCCAGGACCCAGCGGATGGAGCGATCATCGTCGACGATCCAGACGGTTTCACTACGGCTCATGAGGCGGAGGCTCCTTGTTCCAGCGGCAGAAAGATCGAGAACGTGGTGTGGCCTGGATGGCTGTCACACTCGATCAGGCCCTGGTGCTGACTGATGATGTTCTGGGTGATGGCCAGGCCCAGCCCGGTACCGTCCGGACGACCACTGACCATGGGGTAGAAGATGGTTTCCTGCAGTTCGGCGGGGATGCCCGGGCCGTTGTCGATGATCTCGACTTTGGCCACCAGGCGATGGCGGGTATGGCCGATGGTGAACTGACGCATCGCGCGGGTACGCAGGCTGATACGCCCCAGGCGCAATTCGTTCTGGCCGCTGATGGCCTGCATGGCGTTGCGCACGATGTTCAGCACCGCCTGAATCATCTGTTCGCGGTCGATCAGGACGTCGGGCAGGCTTGGGTCGTAATCACGCACCAGGGTGATGCCGCCCTGGCTCTCGGCTTCGACCAGGCTGCAGACTCGTTCGAGAACTTCATGGATGTTGGTCATCGCCAGCGACGGCAGTTTGTTCGAGCCGAGCATGCGATCGACCAGGTTGCGCAAGCGATCAGCCTCTTCAATGATCACGTTGGTGTAATCCTTGAGGCTTTCCTCGGGCAGCTCCCGCGACAGCAGTTGCGCTGCGCCACGAATGCCGCCCAGCGGATTCTTGATCTCGTGGGCCAGGCCGCGAACCAACAGTTTGGTGGTTTCCTGCTTGGACAGCTGGGCTTCTTCTTTGGTGATGCGCAGCAACCGGTCGCGAGGGTGTACTTCAAGCAGCAGCAAGGTCCGTCCACTGTTGAGGATCGGCGTGACTGCATAGTCGACGGTCTGTGTTTGCCCGGTCAGGGAAGTCAATTGCGCTTCGCGCTTGGTGAACGGGTGTGCGTGTTCCACGGCCTGGCGCAAGGAGTTGAGTGCTTCAGGCGATTCGGTGAACAACTCACTGATGAATTGCCCATGGCTGCGCTGGCCGCTGATGGCCAGGAGCATTTCCGCCGCCGGGTTCATGTACTCAAGCCGCAAGTCGGCATTGAGCAGGATGGTGGCGGTGGTCAGATTGTCCAGTAGCAGTCGGTGCAGGGCATCGCTGATGGTCATGGGGTGTCTGTGACCTCTTTTGGCTCATGACGACTCTGGCGGGGCCAGAGTCGCGGGCGCTGGTTGTCTGCTGGTAACAAGAAAATGCAAAAAACAAACCAAGGCTCCGAAAAGAAGCGGATCTGCCGGATAAAGACCTGTATTTGCGCTAAATATGGCTATAAAGCCCTAAAACGGCAGTCTGCTTGAACCAAAATGGGCTGAATCGCTCCAGTGCATGCCGTTTCATGCACCAATATAGAGCATAGAGAATGAATTACCGCACGACGCACAAGTGGGCGGTGGCGCGGATCAGGGCCAGCGCCTGCTGTGGGTTTTGCGTCCGTTGTCCGATGGCTCTGGCTACGGCAGGCTGACAAGGTTCGGGGCGATTGCGGTCAAAAGCGGCAAGCTCACTGAGTAAATTGCGCTGCAGACGGTCCAGTTGTGGGCGCAAGTGTTTGGCCAGATCGACACGGTGCGTCTGTGGTGCACTGCCCACCGCATGCCATTTCGACAGTGCGCTGTACTGGAGCAGCTTGTTGGCTTCGATCTGGTCGGTGAAAAATGTGGCGGCCCGCTCTGCATCGACGCCGAAGCGCGTGGCTTGGGCCTGGACGTTGGTGATCACCTGTATTTCGCGGCCAGCGTCCTGCACGGGCTGGCCCGAGTCCCATTTATTCAGGGCCACAGCCTGAGCGATGTCCAGGCGTTGCTCCACACTGTTGAGCAGCCGCTGCAAATTGTTGTCGGGCGGTGGCGGTGTTGCGCAACCCTGGCTCAGTAGCAGGGGCGTGAGTAGCAAGGCGGGTATGTATTTATGCATGAGAAGGCCTCCAGGACAGGGGATCCTGAGTGTGCCGCTGCTTTATTTTTTTACCTGTCAGCTGCTTCGCATACCTTTGTCAGAAAAAAAGAAGGCCTCCGAAGGAGGCCTCTTTTTATTGCATCACGCCGCTTGCGCAGGCGTCACTGAATTAGCAGCTGTAGTACAGCTCATATTCCAGTGGGTGTACGAAGGTGCGGACCTTGATTTCTTCTTCGCTCTTCAGGGCGATGTAAGCATCGATGAAGTCGTCAGAGAACACGCCGCCCTTGGTCAGGAACGCACGGCCTTTGTCCAGCTCTTCCAGAGCTTCTTTCAGGCTGCCGCAAACTTGTGGGATCTCTTTCGCCTCTTCAGGCGGCAGGTCGTACAGGTTCTTGTCGGCAGCGTCGCCTGGGTGGATCTTGTTCTGGATACCGTCCAGGCCGGCCATCAGCAGAGCAGCGAAGGCCAGGTATGGGTTGGCAGCCGGATCCGGGAAGCGGGCTTCGATACGGCGGGCTTTCGGGCTCGACACGTAAGGAATACGGATCGAAGCGGAACGGTTACGGGCCGAGTAGGCCAACATTACCGGGGCTTCGAAGCCTGGAACCAGACGCTTGTAGGAGTTGGTCGAAGGGTTGGTGAAACCGTTCAGAGCCTTACCGTGCTTGATGATACCGCCGATGAAGTACAGAGCGGTGTCGGACAGGCCAGCATAGCCTTCGCCAGCGAAGGTGTTCTTGCCATCTTTCCAGATGGACATGTGAACGTGCATGCCCGAGCCGTTGTCGCCGTACAGTGGCTTCGGCATGAAGGTGGCGGTGCGGCCGTAGGCATCGGCAACGTTGTGAACAACGTACTTCAGGGTTTGAACTTCGTCAGCTTTCTTCACCAGGGTGTTGAACTTGACGCCGATTTCGTTCTGGCCGGCAGTTGCCACTTCGTGGTGGTGAACTTCGACGGTCTGACCCATTTCTTCCAGTGCGTTGCACATGGCAGTACGGATTTCGTGGTCGTGGTCGAACGGTGGAACTGGGAAGTAGCCACCTTTAACGCCTGGACGGTGGCCGCGGTTGCCGCCTTCGACGTCCTGGTCGGACATCCACGAGCCTTGCTCGGAGAAAATTTTGAACATCGAGCCGGAGATGTCGGACTTGAACTTCACTTCGTCGAAGATGAAGAACTCAGGCTCTGGACCGGCGAACACGGTGTCACCGATCATGGTGGCTTTCAGGTGCTCTTCAGCGCGCTTGGCGATAGCGCGTGGGTCGCGGTCGTAGCCTTGCATGCTCGAAGGTTCGATGATGTCGCAGACCAGGATCAGGGTCGGCTCTTCGGTGAACGGGTCCAGCACGGCGGTATCGTCGACTGGCATGAGGATCATGTCGGAGGCTTCGATGCCTTTCCAGCCAGCGATGGAGGAACCGTCGAACATTTTGCCGACTTCGAAGAAGTCGTCTTCCAGCGCATCACGAGCTGGCATGGTCACGTGGTGCTGGGTGCCTTTGGTGTCCGTGAAGCGCAGATCAATCCATTTAACGTCATGATCTTTGATGAGTTGAACCGACTTCGACATAGTGTCCTCCGGGTGGGGTAGAGCTTGCCTGTGCAGCCCTTTAATTTGGGTGATGCCGGGCGCGAATAGTCGGCCAAGGCAACCTGCCTCACAAGGGAGCAAATTGCATGCCAGTGCCCCGGTTTGGATTTTTTGCCCGATTCTCAGGCACTGCAGCGGTGTTTGGCTCAAAAGCAGGTGGTTTTGTGCACCCTTAAGAGGCGTTAAAAAGGTGCATTGCACCGAAATGGTGCGCAAGAAACCTTCTGTACATTAATTGGTTAAACCTTGAGCAATTTCCGCTATAATCCGCGCCCCACTTTTTTAGTCGGCACCTCGCGCGCTGTTTTTCATGAAACTAATCGTAAAAGTCTTCCCAGAGATCACCATCAAGAGCCGCCCGGTTCGCAAGCGTTTCATCCGTCAACTGGGCCGCAACATCCGTACCGTGCTCAAGGACCTCGATCCTGCGCTCGCGGTTGACGGTGTCTGGGACAACCTCGAGGTGGTCACCCGCATCGAGGACGAAAAAGTCCTGCGCGAGATGACCGAGCGCCTGACCTGCATGCCGGGCATCGCCCACTTCCTGCAGGTCGACGAATACCCGCTGGGTGACTTCGACGACATCGTCGCCAAGTGCAAAACGCACTTCGGTCACCTGCTGGCCGGCAAGCGCTTCGCCGTACGCTGCAAGCGTGGCGGCCATCACGACTTCACTTCGATGGATGTCGATCGTTATGTCGGCAGCCAGCTGCGTCAGCAGTGCGGCGCCGCCGGTATCGACCTGCGCAACCCCGAGGTCGAGGTGCGTATCGAAGTGCGAGACAAGCTTCTGTACGTGATTCACAACCAGCACAAGGGCATCGGCGGCTACCCACTGGGCGCCCTGGAGCAGACCCTGGTGCTGATGTCCGGTGGTTTCGACTCCACGGTCGCGGCCTACCAGATGATGCGTCGCGGCCTGATGACCCACTTCTGCTTCTTCAACCTCGGCGGCCGTGCCCACGAGTTGGGGGTGATGGAAGTTGCCCACTTCCTGTGGAAAAAATACGGCAGCAGCCAGCGCGTGCTGTTCGTCAGCGTACCGTTCGAAGAAGTGGTCGGCGAGATTCTCGGCAAGGTCGACAACAGCTACATGGGCGTGACCCTCAAGCGCATGATGCTGCGTGCTGCCAGCAACATCGCGGATCGCCTTGAAATTGATGCACTGGTGACCGGTGAGGCGATCTCGCAGGTGTCGAGCCAGACCCTGCCGAACCTGGCGGTGATCGATTCGGCCACCGAGAAGCTGGTACTGCGCCCGCTGTTGGCCAGCCACAAGCAAGACATTATCGATCAGGCCAACCAGATCGGAACCGCCGAGTTCGCCAAGCACATGCCGGAATACTGCGGCGTGATCTCGGTGAACCCGACTACCTGTGCCAAGCGTCACCGCGTTGACCATGAAGAAAAGCAGTTCGACATGGCTGTGCTTGAGCGCGCTCTGGAGCGTGCTCGCCTGGTGTCCATCGACAATGTGATCGATGAACTCGGTCAGGATATTGAAATTGAAGAAGTCAGCCAGGCGCTGGCCGGGCAGGTGGTGATTGATATTCGTCACCCCGATGCCCAGGAAGACCAGCCCCTGGAACTGGACGGCATCGAGGTCAAGGCCTTGCCGTTCTACGCCCTGAACAGTCGCTTCAAGGAGCTGGATGCTACGCGCCAGTACCTGTTGTATTGCGACAAGGGGGTAATGAGTCGCCTGCACGCCCATCATTTGCTCAGTGAGGGACATGCCAATGTGCGCGTTTATCGTCCGACATAAAACGCCGGGGCTATATGGCGGGAGCATCCGCCATCGCCCTCCCGACCACCGGGCCGTTTGAGCGCCATTCATTCATATTCGCCGCCTAGACTGGGCGGCAACCCGAATCCTCTGATCGAGATACACACGTGATCGAAAATCTGCGTAACATCGCCATCATCGCCCACGTTGACCATGGTAAAACCACCCTGGTTGACAAACTCCTGCGTCAGTCCGGCACTCTGGAGCGTAACGAGCTCAACGACGAGCGCGTCATGGACTCCAACGACCAGGAAAAAGAGCGCGGTATTACCATTCTGGCGAAAAACACCGCCATCAACTGGAACGGCTACCACATCAACATCGTCGACACCCCCGGCCACGCCGACTTCGGTGGCGAGGTTGAGCGTGTAATGTCGATGGTTGACTCCGTGCTGCTGCTGGTCGACGCCCAAGACGGCCCTATGCCGCAAACCCGTTTCGTGACCAAGAAGGCGTTCGAAGCCGGCCTGCGTCCAATCGTGGTCATCAACAAGGTTGACCGTCCGGGCGCGCGTCCTGACTGGGTTCTGGACCAGATCTTCGATCTGTTCGACAACCTCGGTGCCACCGACGAACAGCTGGACTTCAAAGTCGTCTACGCCTCGGCCCTGAACGGTATTGCCGGTCTGGACCACACCGACATGGCTGAAGACATGACCCCGCTGTACCAGTCGATCATCGACAACGTACCAGCGCCAGCCGTTGACCGTGACGGTCCGTTCCAGATGCAAATCTCGGCACTGGACTACAACAGCTTCCTGGGTGTTATCGGCGTTGGCCGTATCGCTCGTGGCCGCGTCAAGCCGAACACCCCGGTTGTTGCCATCGACACCGAAGGCAAGAAGCGTAACGGCCGTATCCTGAAGCTGATGGGTCACCACGGTCTGCACCGCGTTGACGTCGAAGAAGCTCAGGCTGGCGACATCGTCTGCATCAGCGGTTTCGATGAGCTGTTCATCTCCGACACCCTGTGCTCCCCTGATGCGGTAGAAGCGATGAAGCCGCTGACCGTTGACGAGCCAACCGTTTCGATGACCTTCCAGGTCAACGACTCGCCGTTCTGCGGTAAAGAAGGCAAGTTCGTCACCAGCCGTAACATCAAAGAGCGTCTGGACAAAGAGCTGCTGTACAACGTTGCACTGCGCGTTGAAGAAGGCGACTCGGCCGACAAGTTCAAGGTGTCCGGCCGTGGTGAGCTGCACCTGTCGGTTCTGATCGAAACCATGCGTCGCGAAGGCTTCGAGATGGGTGTTGGTCGTCCGGAAGTAATCATCCGCGAAGTCGACGGCGCCAAACACGAGCCGTTCGAAAACGTCACCATCGACATCCCTGAAGAATCTCAGGGCAAGGTCATGGAAGAAATGGGTCTGCGTAAAGGCGACCTGACCAACATGGCGCCGGATGGCAAAGGCCGTGTTCGTCTGGAGTACAACATTCCAGCCCGTGGTCTGATCGGTTTCCGTAACCAGTTCCTGACCCTGACCAACGGTGCAGGCATCCTGACCTCGATCTTCGATCGTTACGCTCCGATGAAGTCCGGCCACATGTCCGGCCGTCAGAACGGCGTACTGGTTTCGGTTGAAACCGGCAAGGCTCTGACCTACTCCCTGGAAACCCTGCAGGCTCGTGGCAAGCTGTTCGTAGAACACGGCCAGGAGATCTACAACGGTCAGATCGTTGGTCTGAACAGCCGTGACAACGACCTGGGTGTTAACCCAACCAAAGGCAAGAAGCTCGACAACATGCGTGCTTCGGGCAAAGACGAAACCATCGCTCTGGTTCCGCCGGTTCGCTTCACCCTGGAACAGGCTCTGGAATTCATCCAGGACGACGAGCTGTGCGAAGTGACTCCTAAGTCGATCCGTCTGCGTAAGAAGATCCTCGACGAAGGCGAGCGTACCCGCGCTGCCAAGAAAGCCAAGGCTAACTAAGCCCGGCTGAAACGAAAACGCCCCCGGTCGCAAGGCCGGGGGCGTTTTTGTTTGTCTGGAAAACCAATCGCGGGGCAAGCCCGCTCCTACAGGTGATTGCTTGTGGGAGCGGGCTTGCCCCGCGATGTGTTTAGCGCCGCGCCGCAGGTTTGGGAATGTAGGCGCAATACCCCGGCCGCGGCCCCACCCGTGGATGGTTGCGGCAGGTATCCGGGCGTGTGTCATAAATGGTGCACAGGCGGCTTTTACGATCCAGGTAGATGCAGTCGTCGTTGCTCATCTGCGCCAGGGTGAAAATCCCCGACTTCTGGTTGAAGCGCTGGATGATCCCGTCCTTCTGCAAACGCTTGGCAATATTCTTCGGCGGCTCGCCCACCTCGAACTCGTCCACCACGCCCATGCGGATCAGGTCTTTGATTTTCACTTCCGTTGGCAAGGTGCAGCAGGTCGAGTTGCAGCCTCCGCACATGTGGCTTTGGTACTTCTGCCAGGTTTCCAGGCGGTCGACTTCGGCCGCGGCAATTAGGGTCGGTTTCATCAGGTTCTGGTTTTAGGTGTTTTGGTAGGCGCGCGATCATACCGGAGTTGATCAAAATGTGAACAACCATTTGCCGATTACGTCATCATTAGGTCGCACTTTTGTACAGAAACCAGAACCAGCGCTGTCGCTCTGTGTCGAACGGTCTAGGCTGAGAAATCTCCATCCGCATTCGTCAACCTGATCGAGGACGTCGCATGTCTCAGGAACCACTCGCTCGTGACGCAGAGGTGGCCGCGTTCCGCACCGCTGTACTGGATAAATTGACTTACGCGGTCGGCAAAGACCCCGAGCATGCTTTTGAACACGACTGGTTCGAAGCCATCGCTCTGGCAGCCCGTGATCACATGGTCGATCACTGGATGGATCACACCCGCCAGATTTACCGCAAGAGCCAGAAGCGGGTGTATTACCTCTCTCTGGAATTTCTAATCGGTCGCTTGCTCTACGATAGCTTGAGCAACCTGGGGCTATTGGAAATTGCGCGTGAGGCGCTTAGTGGTCTGGACGTTGATCTGGAGCGCATTCGTCTGCTGGAGCCAGACGCAGCCTTGGGCAATGGTGGCCTTGGCCGGCTGGCTGCCTGCTTCATGGAAAGCATGTCAACGCTGGGTATTGCTGCCCATGGCTATGGTATTCGCTACGAACATGGCCTGTTCCGTCAGGCTGTGGTCGATGGCTGGCAGCAGGAGCAAACCGAGAATTGGCTGGATTTCGGCAACCCCTGGGAGTTCGAGCGCGCCGAGGTTATCTACCCGATCAGTTTCGGTGGCAGTGTCGAAACCGTCCAAGACGCCAATGGCCAGCAGCGCCAGGTGTGGTGGCCAGCGGAAACCGTGCGGGCCGTTGCCTATGACACTCCGGTGGTCGGCTGGCGTGGAGCCAGCGTCAACACCTTGCGTCTTTGGCGTGCACGGGCGCTTGAGGAACTGCATCTGGAACGCTTCAACGCCGGCGACCACTTGGGTGCCGTGGCCGAGGTGGCGCGTGCCGAAAGCATTTCAAGGGTGCTGTATCCGGCTGACAGTACCGAAGCCGGTCAGGAGCTGCGCCTGCGCCAGGAGTATTTCTTCGTTTGTGCCTCGCTGCAGGACCTGTTGCGCCGTCACCTGAACATGCATGACACGCTGCTGAATCTGCCGCAGCAGGCCGCCATCCAGCTCAACGATACCCACCCATCGATTGCTGTGGCCGAGTTGATGCGCTTGCTCGTCGACCAGCACGAAGTGCCATGGGATACCGCCTGGCAGTTGACCGTCGATACCCTGGCGTACACCAATCACACGCTGTTGCCCGAGGCGCTGGAAACCTGGTCAGTCAGCTTGATGGAGCGCATGCTGCCGCGGCACATGCAGATCATCTACCTGATCAACGCCTTTCACATTGATGCTTTGCGCGCCAAGGGCATTCACGATTTCGATGTGCTACGTGCCGTATCGCTGATCGAAGAAGACAATGGTCGTCGCGTGCGCATGGGTAACCTGGCGTTTCTGGGGTCGCACAGCGTCAATGGCGTGTCGGCGCTGCACAGCAAATTGATGCGCAGCACTGTGTTCGCCGAGCTGCACAAGCTGTATCCCGAGCGGATCAACAACAAGACCAACGGCATCACCTTCCGTCGATGGCTATTCCAGGCCAACCCGCAATTGACCAGCATGCTGGTTGAGGCGCTGGGAGAAGAGGTGCTCGATAACCCTGAAAGCCGCTTGCGTGGCCTGGACCCATTTGCCGACAAGGTCAGCTTTCGCAAGCAATTCGCCGCGCAGCGCCTGCACAGCAAAAAAGCATTGGCCAACCTGATTCAGGAGCGCCTGGGCGTTACCGTGAACCCCGAGGCGATGTTCGATGTTCAGGTCAAACGGATCCATGAATACAAACGCCAGCTACTGAACCTGCTGCACACCGTGGCTCTGCACCAGGCGATTCGTGCCGAGCCGGGGGCAGGGTGGGCGCCGCGGGTGAAAATCTTTGCCGGCAAGGCGGCCGCCAGTTATCACCAGGCCAAGTTGATCATCAAGTTGAGCAACGACATTGCCCGTGTGGTGAACAACGACCCGACCGTGCGCGGCTTGCTCAAGGTGGTGTTCCTGCCCAACTACAACGTCAGCCTGGCAGAAAGCATCATCCCGGCAGCTGACCTTTCCGAGCAGATCTCCACAGCCGGTTACGAAGCTTCCGGTACCAGCAACATGAAGTTCGGCCTCAATGGCGCTTTGACCATCGGCACGCTGGACGGCGCCAACGTTGAGATGTGCGAGCAGGTGGGCGCCGAAAACATGTTTATCTTTGGCCTGAGCGCTCAGCAAGTGGAAGCGCGCAAGCGCAGCGGTGACTTTGGCGCCAGTGCCGCAATCGGTGCCTCGCATCGCCTCAATGACGTCCTGCAGGCGATTCGCAGCGGAGTATTTTCCCCGGATGACCCGGCGCGCTATGTGGGGTTGGTGGACTCGCTGGTGGCCCATGACCGCTTTCTCGTGTGTGCTGACTTCGATGCTTACTGGGACGCCCAGATGCGTGTCGAAGCGCTCTGGCATGACCCCCAGCAGTGGTGGCGTATCGCCGTGCTCAACACCGCGCGGATGGGGTGGTTCTCGTCGGATCGAACGATTCGCGAATATGCCACGCAGATCTGGAAAGCCCTCGACTAAGCTGTGCATGAAGGCCCGGGAGCAGTGAACTCTCGGGCCTGCATGCCGTCTGATCGGGCAAGCGTATCGGATCGCTCGCTAGCGCTGCTCTCTCCCTGTAAACTGCGGGGGTTTTTATTCCCCCCTTCCTTCGGAGCCTTACATGTCCCGCGTTACCCTGAGTCGCTATTTGATTGAGCAGACCCGCAGCAACAGTACTCCTGCCGATCTGCGCTTCCTGATCGAAGTGGTGGCGCGTGCGTGCAAGGAGATCAGCCACAACGTTTCCAAGGGCGCCCTGGGTGGTGTTCTGGGCAGCATGGGCACTGAAAACGTGCAGGGCGAAGTCCAGAAGAAACTGGACGTGATCTCCAACGACATTCTCCTCGAAGCCAACGAGTGGGGCGGTCACCTGGCCGGCATGGCGTCCGAAGAAATGGACAACGCCTACCAGATTCCGGGCAAATACCCGAAAGGCGCCTACCTGCTGGTCTTCGACCCGCTGGATGGCTCGTCGAACATCGATGTAAACGTGTCGGTCGGTACCATCTTCTCGGTGCTGCGTTGCCCTAACGAATACCTGAGCCAGAACGAAAGCCTCAACGAGCAGGCCTTCCTGCAGCCAGGCACCAAGCAGGTCGCTGCCGGTTACGCGATCTATGGTCCGCAGACCATGCTGATCCTGACCCTGGGCAACGGTGTCAAAGGTTTCACCCTGGACCGCGAACTGGGCAGCTTCGTGCTGACTCACGAGAACATCAAGGTGCCGGAAACCACCGCTGAATTCGCCATCAACATGTCCAACCAGCGTCACTGGGAAGCCCCGGTTCAGCGCTACGTTGGCGAGTTGCTCGAAGGCGAGACCGGCCCGCTGAAAAAGAACTACAACATGCGCTGGATTGCCTCGATGGTTGCCGATGTACATCGCATCCTGACCCGTGGCGGTCTGTTCATGTACCCGCGCGATGCCCGTGAGCCTTCCAAGCCAGGCAAACTGCGCCTGATGTACGAAGCCAACCCGATGTCGTTCATCATCGAACAGGCTGGCGGTGCTTCCACCGACGGCACCCAGCGCATCCTCGACATCCAGCCCGATAGCCTGCACCAGCGTGTGGCAGTGTTCCTCGGTTCCAAGCAGGAAGTCGAGCGCGTTACCGGTTATCACCAGGAGTAAGTCATGCTCGCACCTTGGCAGCCGTTACTGGAGTGGTGGTTCGGATGGGGCACCAGCCCCCAGAGCGTCGCTGACGAGAAGAGTACCCTGTGGTTCGGCAAGCACCATGATGCCGAGGCGCAGGAGCGCTTCGGTGACCTGGTCGAGCATGCCCTGGCTGGCGGCCTGGATGAGTGGCAGCAAAGCCCGCAGGGCTGGCTGGGGCTGATCCTGCTGCTGGATCAGTTGCCACGCATGATCTACCGCGATACGCCGCGCGCCTTTGAAGGCGACCGGCGTGCGCAGGTGGTGGTCATGCAGGGGCTGCAGAAGAACTGGGACTTTCAATTGCTGCCGATCCAGCGGGTGTTTGTCCTGCTGGTGCTGGAGCATGCCGAAGTGCTTGATTGGCAGAACATCAGTGTCGAGCGCAGCAAGATGCTGCTCGACGCCCAGCCAGAGCGTGACCGGGTGTTGTTCGAAGGGTTTCTTGACTACGCCGAACAGCACCAGCGGGTGATTGCCCGCTTTGGTCGCTTCCCGCACCGTAACCTGGTGCTGAACCGACCGAGTACCGATGAAGAAATGGATTTTCTTCTGGAGCCAGGGTCGCGGTTTTGAGCTGAACTGCATCGCGGGGCAAGCCCGCTCCCACAGGTTGGTGAATCACCTTTGTGGGAGCGGGCTTGCCCCGCGATTGCTTCACGCTTAAATCCTGAAACTACCCACCAGATGCTTCAAACGGCTGGCCTGATTCTCCAGGTCATTGCAGGCGCGCAATGTCGCTTGCAGGTTTTCCACCCCTTCCTGATTGAGCATGTTGATCTCGGTAATATCGACATTGATCGACTCGACCACGGCTGTCTGCTCTTCGGTGGCGGTGGCGACCGACTGGTTCATGCCATCGATCTCGCCAATGCGTTGGGTCACGCTGCCCAGACGCTCACCCGCCTGATTGGCAATACCGACGCTGTGCTGGCTGTGGCTCTGGCTTTCGGTCATGGTGCTGACCGCCACTTGCGCGCCCGCCTGCAGCTCTTCGATGATGCGCTGCACCTGTTGTGCCGAATCCTGAGTGCGGTGGGCCAGGTTGCGCACTTCATCGGCAACCACGGCGAAGCCGCGCCCGGCTTCACCGGCGCGTGCGGCTTCGATGGCGGCATTGAGGGCCAGCAGATTGGTCTGTTGCGAGATGCCGCTGATCACTTCCAGAATCTGGCCGATGTTCACCGTGTTGGCATTGAGCGTTTCGATGTTGCCGCACGAATCGCTGATGCGGTTCGACAGTTGATGCATGACCTCGATGGTTTGCTCCACCACCTGCTGGCCCTCTTCCGCCAGGCTGCGCGCATCGCTGGAGTGCTGCGAGGCGAGGGCGGCGTTCTGGGCGATCTCCTGAGCGGCGGCGCCCAACTCGTTGATTGCAGCGGCCACACTGCTGGTGCGGCTGGCCTGTTGGTCAGCATTATGGATCGACGCATTCGAGGCACTGATGACACGCAGAGCGACTTCGTTGACCTGCCCGGTGGCCGACGACACTTCACGGATCGACTCATGGATGCGTTCGACAAAGCGGTTGAACGATTGCCCGAGGCTGCCGAATTCATCCTGGCCGTGGATGCATAGGCGGCGGGTGAGGTCGCCTTCACCTTCGGCGATGTCATGCATCGCGCGACCCATGACGTGCAACGGCTCCATCAGTACGCGGATCAGTACGCCGAGCAGGGCGATGATGATCAGCACCGCAATCACCGTGGCCACGATTGCCGAGGTGCGCAACTCGCTGAGCATGGCAAAGGCAAAGTCCTGGTCGAGTACCAGAGCCACATACCAGTCCGCCGACGGCACGCCGTTGACCTTGGTGAAGGTGATGAACTGTTGATGACCGTTTTGCTCAGCCTCTTTCAGGCCGCTGCCAATCTGCGGAGTGTTATGGGGGTAAGCTTCGCTCAGGTCTTTGAGTACCAGCTTGGTATCGGGGTGCACGAGGATTTTGCCGGCGCCGTTGACGATAAAGGCCTGGCCATGGCCGTCGAAGTTCAGTGCGTTGATGATTGCGCTGATGCTGTCCAGATCAGTGTCGGCACCGTTCACACCGATCAATTGGCCTTGGTGCAGCACTGGCGTGGCCAGGGTGATCACCAGCTTTTGCGCGGACGCCGAAATATACGGCTCGGTAATGATGGTCTGGCCCGCGCTGCTGGCGGCTTTGTACCAGCCGCGTACGCGTGGGTCGTAGTCAGCGGGGCGACTGCCCAGCGGCACCGACTGCATGTAACCATCCTGGCCACCAAAATAGGTCAGGAGAAAATTACTGCCGTACACCGGCAGGTTGAGGCTACGGGTCAGGATATCTTTATTGGCGCCTTCTACAGCCAGTTGCTGAGACAGCGACTGCAGGATTTGCACACGGCTTTGCAGCCAGGTCTGGATGTTGCTACTGGTCAGGCTGCCGAGCTCTTGCATGGACGCTTCGGTGTTATTACGCAAGGTTTGGCGCTGACGGTAATCGTTGAACAGGACAAAGCAGGTAAAGGCAACAGCGACCACCAGGGCGGCGGCCAGCAAAATCTTGTGGCTGAACTTCAGGTTTTTTGTCATTGCGAGGTCTATCTGCACACAGCGGGTCAACGGGAGGGCGCGGCAATTCGTCGCAGCGCTTTCCTGTGTCGTCCGGTGCCGGAAAAAGATTAACCCCGAATCGGTCTATACGACCAAAGGTACGCAATTGGCGGCAGGAAAGCGCGCGGGCTTGGGAACCAGAGCCGGATTTGCCCTTCTAAGCTGTCAGTAGGCCACCGCGCCTACGCCCTCATGTCCAGGAGTGACCTTTCATGTCGTTGCGTTCCCTCGCCCTGCTGTCCTTGTGCGTGTTTCTGACTGCGTGCAACAAGATCAATCAGGAAAACTATTCACAGCTTAAGGCCGGCATGGCCAAGGCCGAGGTTGAAAAGCTGCTCGGTTCTCCTAAGGAGTGCTCTGGTGCACTGGGCATGTCCAGTTGCACCTGGGGTGACGAGAAGAGCTTTATCAGCGTGCAATACGCTGCCGACAAGGTGCTGATGTATTCAGGGCAGGGGCTCAAATAATGAAACCGGTGTATCTGCTGCTGGCCCTGTGTGCCGGCCTGATTCTTGGGGGCTGCGCAAGTTCGGGGACAGGGCCGATACCGCCCAAAACGGTCGCAAGCGTCGACCTCAAGCGTTACCAGGGCAAGTGGTTTGAGCTGGCGCGTCTGCCAATGTTCTTCCAGCGCGACTGCGCCCAGTCCGAAGCGCATTACAACCTCAGACCGGATGGCTCGGTGGGTGTGCTCAACCGTTGCCTGACGCTAGAAGGTGAGTGGCAGGAAGCCAGTGGAACGGCCACAGCACAAGTGCCGGGAAAAACCGACAAGCTCTGGGTGGAGTTCGACAACTGGTTCTCGAAAGTGCTGCCTGGTGTGGCCAAGGGTGAGTACTGGGTGCTGTATGTCAGCGACGACTACCAGACAGCGTTGGTCGGCAACCCGGATCGCAAGTACCTGTGGATACTGTCGCGTACGCCAACCGTACCGGCCTGGCAGCGTGAGAGCCTGCTGGCCAAGGCACGCCAGCAAGGTTATGACACTACCCGTTTGATCTGGCGGGTGTCGGATACTGATATCGCTGTGCATAAGCCTTGATGGCCTGATCGCGGGGCAAGCCCGCTCCCACCGCATCGGTAGGAGCGGGCTTGCCCCGCGATGATCAAATACCAGCTCTTGTAACAATTATCGGAAGCGCCCTACATATCCCCTGGCGCCTGCCCGCTAGGCTTCGCTCTCTGACTACAGGGAGTAATGCATATGGCAAGCTACGGTTACATGACCATCACCGGTAAGACGCAAGGTCTTATCTCGGCAGGCTGTTCAACTCAGGATTCGATCGGCAACAAATGCCAGGCCGCCCATACCGACGAGATCATGGTGCTGGCGCTGAATCACCGCATGGCCAACGTGGGCAACATCAAACGCGCCACGCACACACCAATCGTAATTACCAAGAATGTCGACAAATCCTCACCGTTGCTGGCGCAGGCCCTGAGCAATCGGGAAGAGATTAAGTGCACCATCCGCTTCTACCGCACGTCTGCCTTCGGTACTCAAGAGAAGTACTACACCATCGAGCTGGAAGGTGGCCAAGTCGCTGACCTGCTGCTCGATTTGCCTCACGCCGTGCTACACAGCGATGCCGAAGCGCAAGAGCAGATTTCCTTTCGCTATCGCACTATTACCTGGACTCATCACCTTGCGGGCACATGCGGCATCAGCTTCTGGGAGGAAGATGAATGAGCAGTCGACCTTCGCCTTTGCGGCTCGACAGTGACGCTTTTTGGGAGGTCAACGATGCGGCCGTCCGCTTGACGAAACAGGCGTGCACATCGAGTGCACGGCTGCTGCGCGATGGTAGGCAGCGGATGCAGTTCAATCGGGAGCTTGCCTATTACGCCAAGCGGGTGGTGGATGATGTTGAGTTGGGTAATAGAACGCCTGAGTCGGGGCTTGCTGAACTCATTCAGACGATGCGCAGATTGGCGGTGGCGACTGTTGAAGTAGGGAGGAAAAGCATAGGTGTAGTAGCTGGTGGCGCGCAGGTAGCAACTGGGGTAGGTATTTGCTACGGCTCAGCGGGGACGCTTTGTGTGGTGGCGGGTATTCCACTGATGGCGCATGGGGCTAACAATATGTATGAGGGAGGCCGGAATATCTTTGAAGATCGCACTGATGTAGAGGGGCCGGTAAGGAAGGGGTATCAAAAAATCGCTGAAGGGCTAGGGGGGACAAAGTCCGCAGGGAATGTCGCATACGCGGCTACGGACATAGGGTTATCGGGTTATAGCCTATTTAGAATGGTTGTGAAACCTGGCGCCTGGCGCCTGTTTTATCGTATGCCCTCTGATTACATGCGTGCTTACAATAGTGCAGGTGTTTTTTCTTTGTCTGTGGAGGCGGGGTCAAATATTTCAAGTGTTCGGCAGATACAAGAGGAGCTGGATAATTGAAGCTTCTGTTGTATTTGACTTTGCTCATTGCTGGGCTTTGTCTTGGTCGTTACTTCAAGAGAGCTTTCACAGGTCCAGATTTGGGCTTTCCAGGGGTTTTCTTTTGTTTTTTGTTTAATGGATTTTTTATCGCGCTGCATTTGGATATTGTCACGTATGGAGATATATTTTTCGTTGGTGACGTGTCCAGCAGTGTCGATGAGTATCCACTTGTTCTTTGGTTGGCGATAGTTGCTGCAGTTGTACAGGCGACATTTATTCCAAAAAAGGACTGAGCGCTTGCAGGGTGGTTGAGTTGCTTGCTCTAGAAACTTCAGTTGTCAGCGGTTTTTATTGGTTTCCGAGTGACTATGTGAGGTCTTGCAGTGCAACTGGTAAAGTGCCTCTAATTACTTAGGTGAATGCTAATGGTCAAAGTATTTGCCAGGTGCAAAAAGAGTTTTGCTAATGACTATATGGATTTATGTGGTTGTATCTTTTCTGGGGCTTTGGTCTGGATACCTTTTGAAAATTCGCTTCACTGGGCCTGATTTAAGCATTCCCGTAGCACTGCTCTGTATTCTATTTGCTTGCTTTCTAGTTTGCGTTCATCTAGGTGTTGCGTTTTATCAAGACCTGTTGTTTGTTGGCGATATCACTCGTTTGCTTGAAAAGCATCCGGTGGTTATATTTTTTTCACTTATTAGTGCATTTGTTCAGGCGACCTTCCTTCCGTTAAAGACGGAGCCTGCATCAGCTAGCTGATTTTTAGATGACATGCATCGATGTCATTGCTTTTGATGCCTTGCCCTGTGAGCAGAGTAAGGCATTTTTTGTATATCAACCCAAAACCGCCTTCAGTACACCGGCAAACGCCTGCGCACTTTCTTCTTCTTGGGCATGCCGCCCGTGGCGCACCACCCACTGGCCATTGACCATCACATCCCGCACCTGACGATCACTTCCGGCGAACAACCAGCGATTAAGAATGCCATCCTCGCTGGCAGTCGCCAGATACGGATCGGCACCATCAAGCACCAGCCAGTCCGCCCGTTTGCCCACGGCCAGTTCACCAATCGGCTGTCCCAGCGCCTGCGCACCACCGCTTAACGCGGCGTCATACAAGGTCCGTCCAACCATCGGCTGATCGCCGCGATACAGACGATTGCGGCGCTGGTCACGCAGGCGCTGGCCGTATTCCAGCCAGCGTAGTTCTTCGACCACGCTCAGCGATACATGGCTATCGGAACCGATACCCAGGCGTCCGCCCTGGGCCAGGTAGTCCACTGCCGGGAAGATGCCGTCGCCAAGGTTCGCTTCGGTGGTCAGGCACAGGCCTGCGACGGCTCCGCTGCGGGCCATCAGCTCGACTTCGTCGGGCTCGGCATGGGTCGCGTGAACCAGGCACCAGCGTTGATCAACTTCGGTGTTTTCGTACAGCCATTGCAGAGGGCGGCGCCCACTCCAGGCCAGGCAGTCGTCGACTTCCTTCTGTTGCTCGGCGATGTGGATATGTACTGGGCAGGCCTTGTCGCTAGCCTCCAGCACCTGGGCAATCTGCTCTGGAGTCACCGCGCGCAGGGAATGGAAGCACAGGCCCAGCGCCTGGACAGGCTGCTTCGCCAGGTGAGGCGCGAGCCGCGCTTGCAGGTTCAGGTACTGTTCGGTGCTGTTGATGAAGCGTCGCTGACCTTCGTTTGGCGCCTGCCCACCGAAGCCTGAATGGCTGTACAGCACCGGCAGCAAGGTCAGGCCGATGCCGCTGGCGCTGGCCGCCTGGCTGATACGCAGCGACAGCTCGGCTGGGTCGGCATAGGGCTGGCCATGGCTGTCATGGTGCACATAGTGAAACTCGGCAACGGAGGTGTAGCCGGCCTTGAGCATCTCGATGTACAGCTGGCGGGCGATCACCTGCAATTGCTCGGGGCTGATCTTGCCGACCAGGCGGTACATCAGTTCGCGCCAAGTCCAGAAGCTGTCGTTAGGGTTGCCCGCGACCTCTGCCAACCCGGCCATTGCTCGCTGAAACGCATGCGAGTGCAGGTTGGGCATGCCCGGCAGCAACGGGCCAGCCAGACGTTCGGCGCCTTCTGCTTGGGCGCCAGGCTGAATACGGCTGAGCAAACCATCGGCACCGACCTCGATTCGGACGTTTTCGGCCCAGCCCGTAGGCAGCAGCGCGCGCTCGGCAAAGAAGACGGACATCGGTGCAACACCTCATTGTGATTATTTGTATATACATATACAGACGTTTGCCTGCTGGGTAAACTCCGGCAAGCTACGTTCATTCAACCGAACAAGGACATTTTCCGTGCCGACACCTCCTGTCTCCGCGCTGGTTGCCCAGATGGGCGAGGGGCCGGCGCCGCTGTATGCCCGGGTCAAGCAGATGATTGCCCAGCAAATCCAGAATGGTAGCTGGCCGCCGCACTACCGCGTGCCGTCGGAAAGCGAGTTGGTCAGCGAGCTGGGCTTCAGTCGCATGACCATCAATCGCGCGTTGCGCGAACTTACCGCCGAAGGTTTGCTGGTGCGTATGCAGGGCGTTGGCACTTTCGTGGCCGAACCCAAGACCCGCTCGGCGTTGTTCGAGGTCAACAACATTGCTGACGAAATCGCTGCTCGCGGCCACCAGCACACCTGCAAGGTCATCACCCTGGCCGAAGAAGTGGCCGGTTCCGAGCGCGCCCTGGCCCTGGACATGCGTGAGGGTCAGCGGGTGTTTCACTCGTTGATCGTGCACTACGAGAACGGTGTTGCCGTGCAGATCGAAGACCGCTTCGTCAACGCGCAAATCGCTCCGGATTACCTCAAGCAAGACTTCACCCGGCAGACGCCCTACGCCTACCTGTCCCAGGTCGCCCCGTTGACCGAGGGTGAACACGTGGTCGAAGCGATCCTCGCCGAGCCGGAAGAATGCCGTTTGTTGCAGATCGAACCGAGCGAGCCGTGCTTGCTGATTCGTCGTCGTACCTGGTCGGGGCGTCAGCCGGTGACTGCCGCTCGTCTGATTCACCCCGGTTCCCGTCACCGTCTGGAAGGACGCTTCAGTAAATGAGCCAGTTGCAGGTTTTACGCGCCAAAGATTACCCCCGCATGCCGTGGAAGAACGGCGGCGGCAGTACCGAAGAGATCGCCCGCGATGCCGGCGAAGGCCTTGATGGGTTCGGCTGGCGCCTGTCGATTGCCGACATCGCCGAGTCGGGCGGTTTCTCCAGTTTTGCCGGGTATCAGCGGATCATCACCGTGCTTGAAGGCGAGGGCATGCGTTTGCAGGTGGATGGCCAGGCCACCCGGCCTCTGCTGCCGTTCGATGCGTTTGCCTTCAGTGGCGAAAGCCAGGTCAGCTGCACCTTGCTCGGCGGTTCGATCCGCGATTTCAACCTGATCTATTCGCCCGAGCGCTACCGTGCCCGTTTGCAGTGGCTCGATGGCAGCCAGCGGGTATTCAGCTCTGCTTCGACGCTGTTGTTGTTTGCAGCAGCAGCCCATGTGGATGTGGCACTGAGCGGTCAGGCGCCGCAGCAGCTCGGTCGTTACGACTGCTTGCAGTTTGAAGCCAACGCCACCTTGCAGACCTTGAACGTGCAAGGCCGTTGCTGCCTGATCGAGCTTATCGCGCACTGAAATTGTTACGCCTCGGCCGAGCGAATCGGCTGAGGCTGACCCGAGGTGGTGCAACGCCACTGGTCGGTTTTGCTGCACGTCTTATTCCTTGAGAAATTTTTTTCATCGCCATTCACACGCGTTGCGAAGCTCTGCTGCCTGCGCTCCAGCCGGTGCGAGGGGGATTGCGGTGAGTTGGCTTTTCAATTGCCTATGCTTGTACATACAAGTAAATATGTGTTTGTATAAGCACCATCACACACCCAATGCCTGGGTTGGTTTGAACTGATCGCTTAGGAGCCGTTTCCGTGACTGACAATAAATCCAATAAATTCCGTGACGTCGAAATCCGCGCTGCGCGTGGCAACACGCTGACCGCCAAGAGCTGGTTGACCGAAGCGCCGCTGCGCATGCTGATGAACAACCTCGACCCGGAAGTGGCGGAAAACCCGAAAGAACTGGTGGTCTACGGTGGCATTGGCCGTGCCGCGCGTAACTGGGAGTGCTACGACAAGATCGTCGAGAGCCTGACCAACCTCAACGAAGACGAAACCCTGCTGGTGCAGTCGGGCAAGCCGGTCGGCGTGTTCAAGACTCACGCCAACGCGCCGCGTGTGCTGATCGCCAACTCCAACCTGGTACCGCACTGGGCCAACTGGGAACACTTCAACGAACTGGATGCCAAGGGCCTGGCCATGTATGGCCAGATGACTGCCGGTAGCTGGATCTATATCGGTAGCCAAGGCATCGTTCAGGGCACCTACGAAACCTTCGTAGAAGCCGGCCGCCAGCACTACAACGGCAGCCTCAAAGGCAAGTGGGTACTGACCGCAGGCCTCGGTGGCATGGGCGGCGCCCAGCCACTGGCCGCCACCCTGGCCGGCGCCTGCTCGCTGAACATTGAATGCCAGCAGAGCCGCATCGACTTCCGCCTGGCCAGCCGTTATGTCGACGAGCAAGCCAAGGATCTGGATGACGCCCTGGCGCGTATCGCCAAATACACCGCTGAAGGCAAAGCCATCTCCGTCGCTCTGCTGGGCAACGCTGCAGAAGTCCTGCCTGAGCTGATCAAGCGTGGTGTACGCCCAGACATGGTCACCGACCAGACCAGTGCCCACGATCCGCTCAATGGCTACCTGCCTGCCGGCTGGACCTGGGAGCAGTACCGCGATCGCGCCCAGACTGAACCCGCTGCAGTGGTCAAAGCGGCCAAGCAATCCATGGCTGTGCACGTTAAAGCCATGCTGGAATTCCAGAAGCAAGGTGTGCCGACCTTCGACTACGGCAACAACATCCGTCAGATGGCCAAGGAAGAAGGTGTGAGCAATGCCTTCGACTTCCCAGGCTTTGTACCGGCCTACATCCGTCCACTGTTCTGCCGTGGTATCGGCCCGTTCCGCTGGGCTGCGCTGTCGGGTAATGCCGAAGATATCTACAAGACCGACGCCAAGGTCAAGGAACTGATCCCTGACGACGCCCACCTGCACAACTGGCTGGACATGGCCCGCGAGCGCATCAGCTTCCAGGGCCTGCCAGCGCGTATCTGCTGGGTTGGCCTGGGCCTGCGCGCCAAGCTGGGCCTGGCATTCAACGAAATGGTACGCCGCGGCGAGCTGTCGGCGCCGATCGTGATTGGTCGCGACCACCTGGACTCCGGTTCGGTCTCCAGCCCTAACCGCGAAACCGAATCCATGCGTGACGGTTCCGATGCCGTCTCCGACTGGCCGCTGCTCAACGCCCTGCTCAACACCGCCAGCGGCGCGACCTGGGTTTCGCTGCACCACGGTGGCGGCGTAGGCATGGGCTTCTCCCAGCACTCGGGCATGGTCATCGTCTGTGACGGTACCGACGAGGCCGCTGAACGTATCGCTCGCGTACTGACTAATGACCCGGCCACCGGTGTCATGCGTCACGCCGATGCCGGTTACCAGATCGCCATCGACTGCGCCAAGGAACAGGGCTTGAACCTGCCGATGATCACAGGCTGATCTGCGGTAAATGGTTGATACTGATATCTATGCAGGCCAAAGCGCCTCACGAGTACGGAGCATTAACGTGACTGAATTGACCCTGAAGCCTGGCACCTTGACCTTGGCTCAGCTGCGTGCGATCTACCAGCAGCCGGTGAAACTGAAGCTGGATGCCAGCGCCGATCAACAGATCGATGACAGCGTTGCCTGTGTCGAGCAGATCCTGGCGGAAAACCGCACCGCTTACGGCATAAACACCGGTTTCGGCCTGCTGGCCTCGACCCGTATCGCCAGCCATGACCTGGAAAACCTGCAGCGCTCGCTGGTACTGTCGCACGCCGCTGGCGTTGGTCAGCCGCTCGACGATGCCATGGTGCGTCTGATCATGGTGCTCAAGATCAACAGCCTGAGCCGTGGTTTCTCCGGCATTCGCCGCAAAGTAATCGACGCGCTGATCGCCCTGATCAACGCTGAGGTTTATCCGCACATTCCACTCAAAGGCTCGGTGGGTGCCTCCGGTGACTTGGCACCGCTGGCGCATATGTCGCTGGTGTTGCTGGGTGAAGGCAAGGCGCGCCACAAAGGCCAGTGGCTACCCGCCACTGAAGCCCTGGCGGTTGCTGGCCTTGAGCCGCTGACCCTGGCGGCCAAGGAAGGGCTGGCGCTGCTCAACGGCACCCAGGCCTCCACCGCTTATGCGCTGCGCGGCTTGTTCGAAGGTGAAGACCTGTTCGCTGCAGCTACGTCGATCGGTGCGCTAACCGTCGAAGCCGTGTTGGGTTCGCGTTCGCCATTCGATGCCCGTATCCATGCTGCCCGCGGCCAGCGTGGTCAGATCGACGCCGCTGCCTGCTACCGCGACTTGCTCGGCGATGGTAGTGAAGTGTCCGCGTCGCACCAGAACTGCGGCAAGGTGCAGGATCCGTACTCGCTGCGCTGCCAGCCACAAGTCATGGGTGCTTGCCTGACTCAGTTGCGCCAAGCTGCCGAAGTGCTGGGCATTGAAGCCAACGCGGTGTCCGACAACCCGCTGGTGTTCGCCGCTGAAGGTGACGTGATCTCTGGTGGTAACTTCCATGCCGAGCCGGTGG
This sequence comes from Pseudomonas sp. H9, assembly GCF_004353925.1. Lineage (GTDB taxonomy): Bacteria > Pseudomonadota > Gammaproteobacteria > Pseudomonadales > Pseudomonadaceae > Aquipseudomonas. Next base: position 77,911 of record NZ_SMOK01000007.1, read on the forward strand.
CGATGGCGGCCGACAACATCGCCCTGGCGATTGCTGAAATCGGCTCGCTGAGCGAACGCCGTATCTCGCTGATGATGGACAAGCACATGTCCCAGCTGCCGCCGTTCCTGGTGGCCAATGGTGGGGTGAACTCCGGTTTCATGATCGCTCAAGTGACCGCTGCCGCACTGGCCAGCGAGAACAAGGCGCTGGCCCACCCGCACAGCGTCGACAGCCTGCCCACTTCGGCCAACCAGGAAGACCATGTGTCGATGGCACCGGCTGCTGGCAAGCGTCTGTGGGAAATGGCGGAGAACACCCGTGGCGTCGTTGCCGTGGAATGGCTGGCCGCTGCTCAAGGGCTGGACCTGCGCGAAGGTCTGAAAACCTCGCCGAAGCTTGAGCAAGCGCGTCAGGCACTGCGTGGCAAAGTGGCGTTCTACGAGAAAGACCGTTTCTTTGCACCCGACATCGAGGCGGCAATCGCCTTGTTGGCTGAAGGCTCGCTGACCGCGCTGTTGCCGGCCAAGGTACTGCCTAGCCTGTAATTCGGCCTATCGCGGGGCAAGCCCGCTCCCACCGCAGTCAACCTGTGGGAGCGGGCTTGCCCCGCGATCATCCCCCTCACGACCAGAACAACAATAAGGACGTGACATGCAACAAGCAGAAGGGCTCAAACGTGGCCTGACGGCCCGCCATATCCGCTTTATGGCGCTCGGCTCGGCAATCGGTACCGGTCTTTTTTACGGTTCTGCCGCAGCCATCCAGATGGCTGGTCCGGCCGTATTACTGGCTTACCTGATTGGTGGTGCCGCAGTCTTCATGGTTATGCGCGCACTGGGCGAAATGGCCGTGCATAACCCGGTCTCCGGTTCATTCGGCAGCTATGCCAGTACCTACCTGGGGCCCATGTCGGGGTTCATCCTGGGGTGGACCTACGCCTTTGAAATGATCATCGTCTGCCTCGCTGATGTGACCGCATTCGGTATTTATATGGGCTTCTGGTTCCCTGAAGTCGAACGCTGGATCTGGGTACTAGGGATCGTCTTCCTGATCGGCGGCCTGAACCTGTGTAACGTCAAAGTCTTCGGCGAAATGGAATTCTGGCTGTCGTTGCTCAAAGTCGGCGCCATCGTTGCAATGATCCTCGCCGGCTTCGGCATCATGGTCTTTGGCCTGAGTAACGCCAGTGCCGAAAACGCTGTGGGTGTCAGCAACCTGTTTGCCCACGGCGGCTTCATGCCCAACGGAATCGGTGGCCTGATCGCCTCGTTTGCCGTGGTGATGTTTGCTTTCGGTGGCATTGAGATCATCGGTATCACTGCCGGTGAGGCCAAAGATCCGCAGCGCGTGCTTCCCAAAGCGATCAACGCTGTACCGATGCGCATTCTGTTGTTCTACGTGCTGACCCTGTTTGTGCTGATGTGCCTGTATCCATGGCCACAGATTGGTAGCCAGGGCAGCCCGTTCGTGCAGATTTTCAGTAACCTGGGCATCGGTTCGGCAGCAACCGTGTTGAACATTGTGGTGATCTCGGCGGCGGTGTCGGCCATCAACAGCGACATCTTTGGTGCCGGCCGGATGATGTACGGCCTGGCCCAGCAGGGGCATGCGCCGAAAGGCTTCGCCAAGATTTCCCGGCACGGTGTGCCATGGATGACCGTTCTGGTCATGGGCGCAGCGTTGCTCGGTGGTGTGGTGCTCAACTACCTGATCCCGGAAAACGTGTTCCTGCTGATTGCCTCGATCGCTACCTTCGCGACCGTCTGGGTGTGGCTGATGATCCTGCTCACTCAAGTTGCGATGCGCCGCAGCATGAGCCCTGAACAAGTCGCTGAGTTGAAGTTCCCCGTGCCGTTCTGGCCCTATGGACCCGCATTGGCGATTGCCTTCATGGTGTTCGTGTTCGGTGTGCTCGGCTATTTCCCTGATACGCAGGCAGCGCTGCTGGTTGGCTTGGTCTGGGTGCTGTTTCTGGTCGCTTCCTACCTGCTGTGGTGCAAACCTCGGGCAGCGAAAGTCGAAGCCCTGACGGCCCAGGATCCGTCCCAACTTCAGCGCTAACAACGGAGAGATTGTATGAAAACCCTCTGGCAGCACTGCCATGTGGCGAGCATGGCTCAAGGCACTTACTCGATTATCGAGGATGCAGCGATTGTTACCAGCGCCGGCCACATCGAGTGGATCGGCCCGCAGGCGTCGCTGCCGCCCCTGAGCGCTGACAGAACCGTTGACCTGGGCGGCGCCTGGGTCACGCCGGGGCTGATCGACTGCCACACCCATGCGGTATTCGGTGGTAATCGCAGCGGTGAGTTCGAGCAGCGTCTGCAAGGGGTCAGCTACGCCGATATCGCCGCACAAGGCGGCGGTATTGCCAGCACCGTGCGTGCAACCCGCGCGGCGAGCGAAGATGAGCTGTTCGCCAGCGCTCGCCAACGGGTACAAGCGCTGATGCGCGATGGCGTGACCACGCTGGAGATCAAGTCGGGTTACGGCCTGGATCTGGCCAATGAACGTAAGCTGCTGAAAGTCATTCGTCGTCTGGGTGAGGAACTGCCGCTGACCGTGCGCAGCACCTGCCTGGCGGCGCATGCCCTGCCGCCGGAGTACAAGGATAGGGCAGACGATTACATCAGCCACATCTGTGACGACATGCTCCCGGCGCTGGCGGCCGAGGGGCTGGTCGATGCGGTGGATGCCTTCTGTGAGTACCTGGCCTTCTCGCCGGATCAGGTCGAGCGCGTATTCATCAAGGCGCGGGAACTGCAGCTTCCGGTGAAGCTGCATGCCGAGCAATTGTCTTCGCTGCATGGTTCAAGCCTGGCTGCGCGCTATCAGGCGCTGTCGGCTGATCATCTGGAGTTCATGACCGAAGAAGATGCCATTGCCATGGCTGAATCCGGTACGGTTGCGGTCCTGCTACCGGGCGCGTTCTACTTCCTGCGTGAAACCCAACTGCCGCCCATGGATGCCTTGCGCAAGCACGGGGTGAAGATCGCAATTGCCAGCGACCTGAACCCGGGCACTTCGCCGGCACTGTCACTACGTTTGATGTTGAACATGGCGTGTACCCTGTTCCGCATGACGCCCGAGGAGGCATTGGCTGGCGTAACCCTGCATGCGGCGACAGCGCTGGGGCTGGGGCATAGTCATGGTTCGCTGGAAGTGGGGAAGATGGCAGATTTTGTGGCCTGGCAAATCGAGCGTCCGGCAGATCTGTGCTACTGGCTGGGCGGTGACTTGCCCAAGCGGGTGGTGCGCCTGGGCCGTGAAATTTTCAATTGAAGGAGGGCCGATGGACAAGGTACTGAGTTTTCATCAAGGCAGCCTGCCGCTGCTGATCAGCATGCCTCATGCCGGCCTGCGCCTGACGCCTGTGGTCAAGGCCGGTTTGGTTGAGCAAGCGCAAAGCTTGCCCGATACCGACTGGCATATTCCGCAGCTGTACGACTTTGCCCGTGAAGTGGGCGCCAGTGTGGTGGCGGCCGAGTACTCGCGTTTTGTCATCGACCTGAACCGCCCTGAGGATGACAAACCGCTGTACGCGGGCGCTACCACAGGCCTGTACCCGGCCACCTTGTTCGAAGGCGAGCCGTTGTTCCAGGCGGGCAAGGAGCCTTCGCCGGAAGAGCGTACCGAGTACCTGGAAGGCATCTGGCGCCCGTATCACGACACGATCCGCCGTGAGCTTGCGCGCCTGCGCGAGCAGTTCGGTTATGCATTGCTGTGGGATGCACATTCTATTCGCTCGCATATCCCGCACCTGTTCGACGGCAAACTGCCGGATTTCAACCTGGGCACTTTTAACGGCGCCAGTTGTGATCCGCAGTTGGCCGAGCAGCTTCAGGCGGTCTGTGCTTCGGCGCAACAGTACAGTCATGTGCTCAATGGCCGCTTCAAGGGTGGGCATATCACCCGCCATTACGGTGACCCGGCCAATCACATCCACGCCGTACAGCTGGAGTTGGCGCAGAGTACCTACATGGAAGAGTTTGAGCCTTTCAAGTACCGCGAAGACCTGGCACAGCCGACTCAAGTGGTGTTGCGCCACTTACTGGAAGCGACCCTGACCTGGGCTCAAGGCCGCTACGCGCAGTAATGCATGAAACCCGCCCTTGATAAAAGGGCGGGCGATGCTTGGGGTGATTACGGCTGGTGTCCACCGGCTTGGTTGGTCAGTTCGCGAATCAGCGCCTGCTCCTCATTTACCATGTTTTCCCTGAGCGCGAGGATCTGCGGTTCGAGTGCATCGATCGGCTCATCCGGGAACTGCTCGAACAGCAGCCGCTCACCTTCGTGGTAGGCGTTGGTTATCGCTTCAAAACGTTCGGCATGCACCTCACGCAGGCAGTTCGTCCACAGTTCGAATTCGGCCGCAAATTGCAGAAAGGCTTCACCGTCCTGCGCTTCGCGAACCCGTGCTTCAACATTCTCACGTTCCCCTCGGCGTAGCCTGACACTGCTTTCATACAGCATGTGGTCGGCAGGGGCGGGCAGGTCCAGTGCTGTGGCCAAGCGACGGTGATAGGCCAGGCGCAGTTCTGCTTCGTCCCGGCTGCCCGCTTGCTCGCGGGCGATGTTGTCCAGTTCACGCTGGCGGAACAGGCGGCGGGTCAGTTGATACATGGACTGCTCATGGTTATCGGTGCGCGGCGCCGTGCCCTCGCTCCTGATCAGGTGCTGCTCTTCAATCTGCTTGAACACCAGCAAAGCACCATCGTGGCAAGTTCTGTTCGAAGCGCCATCCTGGGCCATGCCATTGAACAGTTGGCGCTGATCACTCATGCCAGCAGCCATGTCCAGAACCCGCCAGACCCGGTCAATGAATTCGGAGCGTGAGGTGACGGTGCGATAAGGCGCGGACTGTGTCAGGCGTCCGACCAGGTTCAACAAGTCTGCGGCTTCAGCGCTTTCTTCAAGCGCGTGCCACTGTTCGCTATGGACGGCGCGCATTTGCTCTGAGCCCTGTAACCAAAGCTCGACGTTTGGCACATCGCCTGGCGCCCAGGGCACCGGGCTGTGACGATGGGCAAGGGTGGCACTGCCGGTGCTGCCGGTGCTACTACCAGGGCTGCTGCCGGGCGAGCTGCCTGAGCCAGTGCTGGAGTGGTAGTCCAGCGGCTGCAGGCTAAGGATTTCAAAAGGCAGATCCATCTCGAAGGTGTAGCCCCGATGGCGGCCCTGGGAGAGGTGGGCACGACGCATGCTCTCATCGCTCAGCGGGTTGCCGATCAGTGAGATAGAGGTGAAACCGTCATCATTTTCGGGGTTGCTGAGGATGTGTTCGGGCAGCTCGATCAGTAGGTTGTCGTTCAGATCAAGCACATGCTCAGGCATCAAATCGTCGAGCCATGCTGGCCAGCTTTGCAGGCCCATGTTGCGCAGGTAGAGGCGATGTAAAGTGTGACCAAACTCAATCGGGCCTCGCAGCGCCGGGCTGAACCGGTTGCCTGACAAGTCGAGCACCGTCAGTGCAGGCATGCGTGCCAAGTCATTGATCACCGGTTGATCGATTTCAAGACCCTGTTCCAGCAAGCTCAGCTCAGTGAGGGTGGCAGACTCGGCCAGCGCTGGCGGCAGTGCACGCAACGGCTGAACATGCCCTTCTAACATCAGCGAGCGTAATGTCGGGAAACGGCGCAGGAATTGATCGAGCAGTTCTGGCGAGGTGTCGATACGACTGAGCCTGAGGTGCCCGACATAGTCGTAGAAGAACGGCGGCAAGCGCGAAGGGAAGTCGCTCAGCGCCAGGTCTTCCAGGTGCAGGGGCGAAAGGCTTGCTCCCCGTGCAACCGTTTCCCAAAAGTTCTGGATGGCCTCGCTTATGCGCGTACGTGCCAGCAAGGTTTCATTGCTGATCGGGAGCGACGAGCTTGAGGCGTTCACGTACTCAAAGGTGGCCTCGCGTAACTGTTGCCGCTCCTCCATCAGCGCCGACAGGCGCGCTTCAATGGCCGCAGGCAGGTCGAGGGTGAAACTGAACCGGCGCTGTTGGCCATCTTGGCTCAGGTGCATGTTCTGCAACTGAGCGGGGAGAATTGCATTGTTGTTCAGCGCCACCCGTGAATGGTGATAAGGGCTGATTTCGTTGCTGACTAAAAACTCGGGCACTGAGGTGAAGCTGTTCTCCTGCAGCGAGACTTCGCCAAGACGCTCAAGGCTATCGCTGTTCAGCCACGTCGGCCAGCGTGTGAAACGCATGCGGTCCAGGCCCAGGTAATCGAGTTGCCAGTCGGGCAGGCGCAACGTTGAACTGCGTTCGAAGCTGTTGCCGCTGAGATCGAGGTGGGCCAGGTGTTCTCGTGTGGCCAGCTGTTCGATGTCCAGAGCCGTCAGCACATGGTTCTGGTTGACGAATCTCAACGTGGTGAGTTGCGGGAAGCTCCGGACGATCAGGGCAAGGCTGGCGGACAGTTCGGACGGTTGTGCGCTGGCATCGTAGGGGCGCTCTATGTCCAGTCGTTGCAGATCAGGAAAGTGCTGGAACATAGTGCTCAAGAACGTTTCCTGCTGCGGCCACGTTAGTGAATGGTCCGCAGAGTGATCCAGATAAACGTCGTTGAGTCGCAACTGTCGGGTGCGCGAGGAGATGAAGTCTGGAAGGTGCGTAGGGAACTCCGCCATGAACACCTGGTGCAAGTGTAATGGCTGCGACTGCTCGCTGAGTTCTGGTAAGGCACTGTGCGACCACTGTTGCCAGATAGCCTGTTCAATGTCTTGTCGGCTGGCCTCCCGGCTGGCCTGGTCAGTGATCGCTCCAGGGGTTGCGCGCCATTGGGCCAGACTTTCTTGCAGCTCTTGGTGTTCGGCGTTCAGTTGCTCGAGACGCGCTTGAATTTGTGCGAGCGACAGCTCGGTCTGTTGCAGACTGGTCAGGATGTCTTCGGCCGAAGCCGTCAGCCGTTGCGGCAGGCCGATGTCGCTGATTTGAGTCAGCAGCCTGCTACGGCTCAACTCATCGCTCAGATTGCCGCCACCACTGAGGGGGTAACCCAGGCGTCCGTCGGCCAGGCGCATGGGCGATCTGAAGGCGGGGCGCTGCATGCCCAGAATGTTGCGCAGGCGCCAGCGAGGCAACAACGGTGCCTGTTGAATATGCGCTTTAAGGGTGAGGGCATCTGTCACTCCAGAGGATGCCAAGGCGCTGCGCTGGGTGTCGGACAGTGCTTCAAACAGCGCCCCGTAAAGTGTTTCATGCATGGTCTGCGGGAAACTCGACGCGAAGGGTGGTGACATCACGTACCCGGTGGGGTAGCGGGTGATGATCTTGCGCCCCGGAGCATCGACAGGGCCGATGCTGTCGATCAGACCGGGGGAGAATTTACCCTCACGAAACTCGATGGCCGTTTCGGCTGCCCACTCGGGGAGCTGATTGAGGCTGTGCAGGACCAAACGGTCGGTGTCGGCATTGGGCACCGACTGCAAGTACAACCCTTCGTATGCACGGGTAATGCGCACGTGTTGCTGATAGAGGCGGATTTCTTCGCCAAGGCGCTTGGGCACTTTGCCCTCAACCAAAGATTGCAGCTCTTGAGCAGTGGCGCTGCGCAGTAGTTCTTCGGTAACGGCAGCCGGAAGTTGCGGGTACACCCGTTGAATCACTGCGGCTTCCGGTGCCTGGTTGGCGGGCAGGTTGCGGTAGCGGTTGTCGAATTCGCTGTTACGCAGACTTGGTTCAGCGTCGGCATACGCCTGCATGACGTCCTGATCCAACTTGAATCGCTGCATCGTGTCCTCAAGTTGAGCCGGGAGGCGCTCACTCTCGCTGAGCATCCGGCGCAGCGCAGCCTCATCGATGCCGCTGACGCGCAGGATGTTCACCGCAGTTTCATCGCTAAATTGCGCACTGACATGGCCCAGGCGTCGGAACAGGCGTATCCCTTGCCATTCCCGTGGCCGGTCCAGGCCGTGCAACCAGGCGCCAGCGCCGTTATGGCGCAGTGGTGGTTCATAGCTCAAGGCGCTGTCGAAGGGTTCGAGCCGGTATTCCCCTGTGGCCTCAGATTGCTTGACGGCGTAGGTCTGGTCTTCCAGCGCGAGCCAGGTTTTGCCCTCATGGTGATACAAACCGAATTCATCTGGCTCAAGGTCGGCCGGCAGCACGATGTCATGGGCGAACGGTTGCAGGTCAGGCTTCCAGAGGCGGTCTTGGCCACTGGGCAATTGCACCGGTTCGAGCTCTTCGATAAACGACGGTACCTCCACTGGAATCCGTTCGACAGCCGGTTTTCCGGCTTCGGCACCTGCAGCACCCAGGGCTGCGGTAAGCGCCACGTTCTCCACTACATCTACCAGATAGTCGAGCGCTTGCTGGCGTTCGCCTTTGGCCCAGCTATCGGCGCCTTCGTACACCTCGTAGCTCAACTGGATGACGCTCAGCCCAAGCATCAGTTGACCCAGGCCAGGGATGAAAAAGCCGCCGATAGCCAACGAAGTGAACGCCAGCTGGGAAAAGTAGGCATTGCGCTTCTGCGCGGTTTTCTGGTCTTCGAGGGCGGTGGAAACTGCATGGAACAGCGCATCGTCTTTTAGCCGCTGTTGTTTCTGGCTGGCCAGTTCGTCGAGGAATGGCTGGGTGAAGGGCTGTAGCGTCACCGGTATCCAGGCAGTGGTATCGCGGTTGCGGTCGTACTGTTGCGTCGCGGTGTTCCAGATGGCCGGCTGCAAGCAGTCGCGCAGCGTGTTGGTGAGCGCGTAACGGTGACGCGCTGGCACCAGCTCCAGCAAATGTGGAACGTGGGCTGCCCACAACTGTTCCCGCAGGTAGGCCTGTGCCTCATGAATCGAAGAGTGTTTCTTCAAGGGGACGGGTAGCCCTGGCACATAGGTGACTAACATGCCTTTGTGCGGCAGTAACAACGGGTCGTACGCCAGCAGCAGTTCCGGGGACGGCACCACGCCGATGACCAAAGCCCCGACCAGCGTAACGTCAAAGATCTTCATGAACCCGCAGCGCATTGGGCTGCCCTGGTACTGCGCTTGTTCACCGCTAGCAAGCTTGAGCAGCGCCTCGTACAGGGGCTGGTCGATCGCTTGGCTTAGATAAGCCCGGTGCACGTGCAGGCGAAAGGCCGATTGCTCGGCATTTTTGAACGTTTGCAGTACTTCGTCAGCCGTGTTGTCGCTGGTCTCGGTCGCAGGGCTAAATACCGCATCAATAAGCGCCTGGTATTGACCGCCGATATCCAGCTTGCGAGACAAGGCTGCGAACGTCTCGGGAACTATGTCTACCTTGTTCCCGGTTGGCTGTAGGTAAACGAACTCATTGCTGTCAACGATTGCCGAAGGCAATGCATCGGCATCCAGACCTGAGGGCTGCGCTTCTGCGGCTTCGAAATTCTGCAGGGCGCAATGCAGCAAGGATTGCGTGGCCAGTTTCAAGGCCCGTTGGGCGTCGACGGCGGGATCGCCGTTCATGCTCAGTTTGTAGTCTGCGGCTTTTCTGGCGTTGATCAGGTAGGTTTTGCTGACGTCCAGGTCCAGCTCGAAGCGGTCCTTGATCGCTTGGCTCAGCTGCTGGGTAGCGAACTGCTCAAGGTCGGGCAAGGGTTCTAGCAGTGCTTGAACCTGTGCCAGGTGTTGTTGAAGCGCGCCATATTCCTGCACCAGCAGGCGAGCTTCCTGCGGATGGCTCCGGCAGGCGGCTGCAAACCACGGCACCGGCGTTTTGCTGGAGAGGCGCAGCTGATTCAGCACGTCGGGGCTGGCGCTGGCTAACCAACCGGGCACCTTGCCTGCAATCAGCCGTTGTGCGCGGGGGAGGGAGCTGTCGCTGGAGTCAGGATTGGCGTCGGGGGCTTTCTGGAGCGGTGTCATGGAGGAGCCTCAAGTGATGGGGCTCCTGATGCTATTGCCCATTTTTACCGACAAGTGCATAACATGATCTATCAGAGGTGCCTGTTTCCCTCGCGCGTTTGGCATGACAAAACGACATAGCACAGAGGCATGCTCAAAGTACGATTCAGGTTTATGATGCCCACGGCAGAATAATTCCCACACGGAGTGCGTAATGCAGACCTTGTACCCGCAGATCAAACCTTACGCCCGGCACGATCTGGCCGTGGAAGCACCGCATGTGCTGTATGTCGATGAGAGCGGTTCGCCGGAAGGTCTGCCGGTGCTGTTCATCCATGGTGGCCCTGGCGCTGGTTGCGATGCCCAGAGCCGCTGCTACTTCGATCCCAATCTGTACCGGATTGTCACCTTCGATCAACGAGGGTGCGGGCGTTCCACGCCTCATGCCAGCCTGGAAAACAACACCACCTGGCACCTGGTCGAAGATATGGAACGTATCCGCAAGCACTTGGGTATCGAGAAATGGGTGCTGTTCGGCGGCTCCTGGGGCTCGACCCTTGCTCTGGCCTACGCCCAGACGCATCCCGAGCGTGTTCACGGGCTGATCCTGCGCGGCATCTTCCTGTGCCGCCCGCAAGAAATCGAGTGGTTCTACCAGGCTGGCGCCAGCCGACTGTTTCCGGACTATTGGCAGGATTATATTGCGCCGATTCCTGCCGAAGAGCGTGGTGACCTGGTCAAAGCCTTCCATAAGCGCCTGACCGGCAACGACCAGATTGCCCAGATGCATGCGGCCAAGGCGTGGTCCACCTGGGAAGGCCGTACGGCAACCCTTCGCCCTAACCCGCTGGTGGTTGACCGCTTCTCCGAGCCGCAGCGTGCGCTGTCGATTGCGCGAATTGAATGTCACTACTTCACCAACAATGCCTTCTTTGAGCCGGACCAGCTGATTCGCGATATGCCGAAGATTGCCCATCTGCCGGCGGTGATCGTGCATGGCCGATACGACGTGATCTGCCCGCTGGACAACGCCTGGGCACTGCATCAGGCCTGGCCGAACAGCGAGTTGAAGGTCATTCGCGACGCGGGTCACGCCGCCTCCGAGCCTGGTATCACCGATGCGTTGGTGCGGGCAGCTGACCAGATGGCCCGCCGTCTGCTTGATCTGCCGCTGGAAGAAGCATGAAGGGGCTGCTACAGCGCGTGCGCGGCGCACGAGTCGATGTCGAGGGTAAAACCGTAGGTGCCATTGACCAGGGGTTAATGGTACTGGTTGCCGTCGAACCGGGTGACACCCCGGCGCACGCCGACAAGTTGCTGCATAAGCTGCTTAACTATCGCGTGTTCAGCGACCCGCAAGGCAAAATGAACCTGTCACTTAAGGATGTTGACGGTGGGTTGCTGCTGGTTTCGCAGTTCACCCTGGCCGCGGACACCCAGAGTGGCCTGCGCCCGAGCTTTTCCACAGCGGCGCCTCCGGCGCTTGGCGAGCAGCTGTTCGACTATTTATTAGCCCAGGCCCAGGCCAAGCATGGCACGGTAGCCAGCGGTCAGTTCGGGGCTGACATGCAGGTGCATCTGGTCAATGATGGCCCCGTAACATTTATGTTACAAATCTGATGGCAAAAACCCCCTGTTTGTAAGCGAACAAGCGGTTTTTTAGCAGAAATAGTTCATTTGGCCTGATGCGTTGTAACGCAGCCTGCTGGATAATCGCGCGCTTAGAAGACCCGCGTTCGTGGGTTCGTTTTACTCTGACTTGAGACTGTCCGGAACCGTTTGGGGAATCATTGCGCCCTTTCGGAGTCCGAACAGTGCTCGCCAACCTGGCATTTGTAGCTGGCCGTTGGTTTATTGATCTGTTTTCGGCGAGGGTTGCTCGTGAATGTAAGTCCCTGTAATGCACCAAGAACCTCTGGCAATCGGCTGCGTAAAGCCTGGTTGGCAGGCGCAACACTGGTAGGCCTGTTCAGCGCTGGCCAGCTCTGGGCGTTCAACCTTGACGACGTTGCGGCCAAGGCGAAGGATCTTGCCGGGCAAAAATACGAGGCGCCGAAAAGCAACCTGCCAGCCGTGTTCCGTGACATGAAGTACGGTGATTACCAGCAAATCCGCTTCCTGACGGAAAAAGCTGAGTGGGCCAAGGACAAAACGCCGTTCAAGCTGTCCTTCTATCACCAGGGCATGCATTTCGACACGCCGGTGAAAATCAACGAAGTGACCGCGACCAAGGTCGAGGAAATCAAGTACGACCCGAGCCGTTTCGACTTCGGCAACGTGCAGTTTGATGCCAAGGCTACCGAAAACCTCGGCTACGCCGGTTTCCGCGTGCTGTACCCGATCAACAAGGCTGACAAGCAGGACGAGATCATGACCCTGCTTGGCGCCAGCTACTTCCGCGTCGTCGGCAAGGGCCATGTCTATGGTCTGTCCGCACGTGGCCTGGCCATCGACACCGCACTGCCGTCGGGCGAAGAATTCCCCCGCTTCACCGAGTTCTGGGTCGAGAAGCCAAAGCCGACCGACAAGCACCTGGTGATCTACGCGCTGCTCGACTCGCCGCGTTCCACCGGCGCCTACAAGCTGACCCTGCGTCCGGGCAGCGACACCATTGTTGATGTCAAATCCAAGGTGTTCCTGCGTGACCACGTCAGCCGCCTGGGCATTGCCCCGCTGACCAGCATGTTCCTGTTCGGTGGCAACCAGCCATCGAAAGTGCCGAACTACCGTCCGGCCCTGCACGACTCCGAAGGCCTGTCGATCCACGCCGGTAACGGCGAATGGCTGTGGCGCCCGCTGAACAACCCGAAACACCTGGCCGTGAGCAATTTCAGCGTGGAAAACCCGCGTGGTTTCGGCTTGCTGCAGCGTCAGCGTGAGTTCAGCCAGTTCGAAGACCTCGACGACAACTACCAGAAGCGCCCAAGCGCCTGGATCGAGCCGGTGGGTGACTGGGGCAAGGGCACTGTCGATCTGGTCGAGATTCCGACAGCCGATGAAACCAACGACAACATCGTTGCCTTCTGGAGCCCTGAAAAGCTGCCGGAGCCAGGCACGCCGTTCGAATATGCCTACCGTCTACACTGGACTATTGACGAGTCCGAGTTCCACTCGCCAAACCTGGGTTGGGTCAAGCAGACCCTGCGTTCGACCGGTGACGTCAAGCAGTCCAACCTGATCCGTCAACCGGATGGCACTATCGCCTTCCTGGTCGACTTTGAAGGCCCGGTACTGGCCAAGCTGCCGGAAGACACCGCTGTACGTAGCCAGGTCAGCATCGGCGACAACGCCGAACTGGTTGAAAACAACCTGCGCTACAACCCGGAAATCAAAGGCTGGCGTCTGACCTTGCGGATGAATGTCAAAGACCCGAGCAAGTCCGTGGAAATGCGTGCCGCGTTGCTGCGTGACGTTCCGGTCGAGCCAGCAAAGCCAGCTAAACAGGACAAAGCTGCGGCCAAGACTGCCAAAGCCGAGAAACCTGCCGAGCAACCTGCCGCCGATGCGGCGTCCACCACTGGGGCACCGGCCACCACCGAGCAGGTGTTGACCGAGACCTGGAGCTATCAGTTGCCTGCCGATGAGTAACTCTCAAGCACGGCCAGAATCGCTTGGCGAATACCTGGCCCACTTACCACTGAGCGATGAGCAGCGGGCGGAACTTGCCAGCTGCACCTCGTTCAGCGAGCTGCACCAACGATTGTCGGCCCAGCCGGGCACTCGCGACGCCGAAGCCGTGCAGGCTTCGGTAGGCGAGCGGCTGACCTTGAACAGCGCCCAGGACATGCACGACGCCGAAATGCTGGCGTTGGATGCCAGCGGGCGTGTGTGCCTGAAGGCGACGCCGCCGATCCGCCGTACTCGGGTGATTCCTGAGCCGTGGCGTACCAATATTCTGATCCGTGCCTGGCGTCGCTTGACCGGGCGTACCAACGCTCCGGCGCCGGCCAAGCGTGAGCTGCCCAAGGCTCGCTGGCGCTGGGTCGGTTCGATGCGCCGCTACATCCTGTTGGCCCTGATGCTGGGGCAGACCATCGTTGCCGGTTGGTACATGAAAGGCATCTTGCCGTACCAGGGCTGGTCGTTTGTCGATCTCGACGAAGTTATGCACCAGTCGCTGATGCAGACCGTCACGCAGGTGTGGCCGTATGCGCTGCAGACCAGCATCCTGATTCTGTTCGGCATCCTGTTCTGCTGGGTGTCGGCGGGTTTCTGGACCGCGCTGATGGGCTTCCTGGAACTGTTGACCGGGCGCGACAAGTACCGTATTTCCGGCAGCAGCGCCGGTAACGAGCCAATCGAGGCCGGTGCGCGTACGGCGATTGTCATGCCGATCTGCAACGAAGACGTCCCACGGGTGTTTGCCGGTTTGCGTGCGACCTTCGAGTCGGTCGCTGCCACCGGTGACCTCGACCGCTTCGACTTCTTTGTGCTCAGTGACACCAACGACACCGACATTGCCGTGGCCGAACAACAGGCCTGGCTGGAAGTGTGCCGCGAGGCCAAGGGTTTCGGGCGAATCTTCTACCGCCGCCGTCGTCGCCGTGTGAAGCGCAAGAGCGGCAACCTCGACGACTTCTGCCGCCGTTGGGGTGGTGACTACCGTTACATGGTGGTCCTTGACGCCGACAGCGTGATGAGTGGCGAATGCCTGACCAGCCTGGTGCGCTTGATGGAAGCCAACCCGGACGCTGGCATCATCCAGACCGCGCCAAAAGCCTCGGGCATGGACACCCTGTATGCGCGCATGCAGCAGTTCGCGACCCGCGTCTACGGCCCGCTGTTCACCGCCGGCCTGCACTTCTGGCAGCTGGGCGAATCGCACTACTGGGGCCATAACGCGATCATCCGCATGAAGCCGTTCATCGAGCACTGCGCCTTGGCGCCGTTGCCGGGCAAGGGCGCTTTTGCCGGTGCGATCCTCTCTCACGACTTCGTCGAAGCCGCGCTGATGCGTCGTGCCGGCTGGGGCGTTTGGATTGCCTACGACCTGCCGGGCAGCTATGAAGAACTGCCGCCCAACCTGCTCGATGAGCTCAAACGCGACCGGCGCTGGTGTCACGGCAACCTGATGAACTTCCGCCTGTTCCTGGTCAAGGGTATGCACCCGGTACACCGTGCGGTGTTCCTGACTGGCGTCATGTCGTACCTGTCGGCACCGCTGTGGTTCTTCTTCCTGGTGCTGTCGACGGCGTTGCTGGCGACCAACACCCTGATGGAGCCGCAGTACTTCCTAGAACCGCGTCAGCTCTACCCGTTGTGGCCACAGTGGCACCCAGAGAAGGCCATTGCGCTGTTCTCTACCACCATTGTGCTGTTGTTCCTGCCCAAGCTGCTCAGCGTCATCCTGATCTGGGCCAAGGGCGCGAAAGAGTTCGGCGGTCGTTTCAAAGTCACCCTGTCGATGCTGCTGGAGATGCTGTTCTCCATGCTGCTGGCGCCAGTGCGGATGATTTTCCACACCCGTTTCGTACTGGCCGCGTTCCTCGGCTGGGCCGCGACCTGGAACTCGCCGCAGCGTGACGACGACTCCACTCCCTGGAGCGAGGCAGTGCGCCGTCATGGCCCGCAAACCTTGCTGGGCGTGGCTTGGGCCCTGCTGGTCGCTTGGCTGAACCCGAGCTTCCTGTGGTGGCTGGTGCCGATTGTCGGTTCGCTGATGCTGTCGATCCCGGTTTCGGTGATCTCCAGCCGCGTGCATCTGGGCCTGCGTGCCAAGGATGAAAGCCTGTTCCTGATCCCTGAGGAATACGCGACCCCACGCGAGCTGTTGGCAACCGATCAGTACACCCACGAAAACCGCTGGCATGCCATGCACGATGGTTTTGTCCGGGCAGTGGTTGATCCGCAGCAGAACGCCCTGGCCTGTGCCCTGGCCACTGCGCGTCATGGTGTCGCGGCACCGATTGAGTCGCTGCGTGCCGAACGCATCGGCAAGGCGCTGGAGGTGGGGCCGGGTGGCCTGGATGGTAATACCCGTTTAGCCCTGCTCAGCGACCCGGTCGCCCTGGCCCGTTTACATACACGGGTCTGGAATGAGCACAACGAGGCTTGGCTGGGCGTTTGGCGTAAGTCGATTGCCAACGATCCGCACTCGCCATTGTTGCCGTTGCATCCGGAGCCTGTGGCTCAGCCTTCTCTGGCCAGTGCCTGATTGATCGCGGGGCAAGCCCGCTCCCACAACGGTTGTGGGAGCGGGCTTGCCCCGCGATTTGTTTCAGCCCTTTTTCTGATACCCACAACGCTGCCCATGCGTTAGCATCCCTCCCGAATATCTCGCACCCGTCTGTAGGACGGTTCGCGCCAAGAATAAAATTCGAGCTTTCTTGCTGGGGGATCTGGTGATGTTTAAAAAATATCTGTCGATGCTGCTGGTCGGCGTCACCGCGCTGATGGCAGTCAATGCTGCCCAGGCAGCCGGCGCTATTGATGAGGCGGTTAAACGCGGCACCCTGCGTGCGGGCATGGACCCGACCTACATGCCGTTCCAGATGACCAACAAGCGCGGCGAGATCGTCGGTTTCGAGGTCGACATCCTCAAAGCCATGGCCAAGTCCATGGGCGTCAAGCTGGAAATGGTTTCCACCTCCTACGACGGCATCATTCCGGCCCTGATGACCGACAAGTTCGACATCATCAGCAGCGGCATGACCCTGACCCAGGAGCGCAACCTCAAGCTGAACTTCAGCGAACCCTTCATCGTGGTCGGTCAGACCCTGCTGATCCGCAAGGAACTGGCGGGCGAGATCAAGTCCTACAAGGATTTGAACAACGAGAAGTACCGCCTGACCTCCAAGCTCGGCACCACTGGTGAAATGGTCGCCAAGAAGCTGATCGGTAAAGCCAAGTACCACGGTTACGACAACGAGCAAGAAGCGGTCATGGACGTGGTCAACGGCAAGGCCGATGCCTTTGTTTACGATGCCCCGTACAACGTCGTCGCGGTCAACAAAGCCGGTGCTGGCAAGCTGATTTTCCTGGACAAGCCGTTCACCTTTGAACCGCTGGCCTTTGGCCTGAAGAAAGGCGACTACGACAGCATTAACTTCATCAACAACTTCCTGCACCAGATCAAGCACGACGGTACCTACGATCGAATCCACGACAAGTGGTTCAAGGACACCGCCTGGCTCAAGGACATGGAATAAGGCCGAGGCACCAAGCCCGGTTTGAAACCCGACGCGCAGGCTGGCCCTGCGCGTTCGCTTTTACGGAAGTACCCTTAAGTGATCAAACACAAGAAAGCCCAGTGGCCCTGGCACGGGCTGACAGCATTGGTGCTGGTAGGCCTGGCGCTTAGCCTGTACTACGCGACCTCGATGATCTCCTATGAATGGAGCTGGAATCGGGTGCCGCAGTATTTTGCCTACCAGGCTGAAGTAGCCCAGCGCGCCAGTGAGAATGGCACCATCGAGTCGATCACCAGCAAAGGTGACATGGTCAGCGTTACCCTGCGCGACGAGAGTGGTGGCGAACAGGTGTTCAACGTCGAGTCGGCCAGCCTGATCCTGTCGCGCGGCGACGATGTGGCAGAAGGCGACCTGATTGGTGTGACCCATCACTGGGCCGCCGGCCCGTTGGCGTGGGGCTTGTGGACAACGATCTGGATCTCGCTGGCCTCTGGCGTGCTGGGCCTGGTGATTGGCCTGTTCGCCGGCTTGTGCCGTTTGTCCAACAACCCGACCTTGCGTGACCTGTCGACGGTGTATGTTGAACTGGTCCGTGGTACGCCGCTGTTGGTTCAGATCTTCATTTTTTACTTTTTCATCGGCACGGTGCTCAACCTGTCCCGCGAGTTCGCAGGTGTTGCTGCGCTGGCCTTGTTCACGGGGGCGTATGTTGCCGAGATCGTGCGTGCCGGCGTGCAATCGATTGCCAAGGGGCAGGGCGAAGCGGCTCGTTCGCTGGGCCTGAGCGCGGGGCAGTCGATGCGCCATGTGGTGCTGCCACAAGCCTTCAAGCGCGTGCTGCCACCGCTGGCCGGGCAGTTCATCAGCCTGGTCAAAGACACCTCGCTGGTGTCGGTGATTGCCATTACCGAACTGACCAAAAGCGGGCGCGAAGCGATCACCACCTCGTTCTCGACGTTCGAGATCTGGTTCTGCGTTGCCGGTCTGTACCTGTTGATCAACCTGCCGCTGTCGCAGATAGCCAGCCGGCTTGAGCGGAGGCTTGCGCAAAGTGATTGAAGTCCGTGACTTGGTAAAAGTCTTCGATACCCGTGGCCAGGTTGTGCGTGCGGTCGATCACGTCAGCACCAACGTGGCCAAGGGTGAAGTACTGGTGGTACTCGGGCCGTCGGGTTCGGGCAAATCAACCTTCCTGCGTTGTCTGAACGGCCTGGAGTCGTTCGACGAGGGCACAGTGGCGATCGATGGCCTGCAACTGGCTGACCCGAAGACCGACGTAAACGCCTACCGCCGTGAAGTCGGCATGGTGTTTCAGCACTTCAACCTGTTCCCGCACATGACCGTGCTGGAGAACCTGTGCCTGGCGCAGAAGGTTGTGCGTAAGCGTGGCAAGGCGGAGCGTGAGGCCAAGGCCCGTGCGTTGCTGGACAAGGTCGGTATTGGTCAGAAAGCCAATGAGTACCCATCGCGCCTTTCCGGTGGTCAGCAGCAGCGGGTTGCCATTGCCCGGGCATTGGCGATGGACCCGAAGGTGATGCTGTTCGATGAACCAACCTCAGCGCTCGACCCGGAAATGGTCGGTGAAGTGCTCGACGTCATGAAAACCCTGGCCCTGGAAGGCATGACCATGGTCTGCGTGACTCACGAAATGGGCTTTGCCCGCGAAGTGGCGGACCGCGTGTTGTTCTTCGACCATGGCAAATTGCTGGAAGACTCGCCGCCCGAAGCGTTCTTCACCTCGCCCAAAGACCTGCGCGCCCAAGCCTTCCTGCGTCAGGTGCTGTAACCCGGTGGGAGCGGGCTTGCCCCGCGATTGCGGTATATCAGCTACATCGCAGTCGCGGGGCAAGCCCGCTCCCACAGGGGGGGCAGTTATAGGTTGAAACGGCCCACCAGGGTCTGCAACTGGCGCCCCAGACGTGCCAGTTCACCACTGGAAACCGCCGTTTCTTCGCTGGCGCTACTGGTCTGATCCGATACCTCGCGCACGTTGATCACACTGCGGTTGATCTCTTCTGCAACGGCGCTTTGCTGTTCGCTGGCCGTCGCGATCTGCTGGTTCATGCCCTGAATGTTCGACACCGTATAGGTGATCTGCCCTAACGCATCACCGGCCTTGCGACTCAGTTCGACACTTTCGCGGGTCAGGCCCTTGCTGCTGTCGAGCAGGCGAGTGACTTGATCGGTGCCTTCATGCAAGTTGCCAATCAGCAGCTCGATCTCTTCGGTTGAATGTTGGGTCCGTTGCGCCAGGCCTCGAACTTCATCGGCGACCACGGCAAAACCACGGCCCGCTTCGCCGGCCCGTGCCGCTTCGATGGCTGCGTTCAGGGCCAGCAGGTTGGTTTGCTCCGACACCGACTTGATCACATCCAAAATGCTACCGATACGTTGGCTCTCGCCCGCCAACTGATGCATGGCATTGATCGAGCGGTCCATTTGCTTGGCCAGTTCTTCGATCTGCTCAACGGCCTCGGTTACCACGCGATCACCGATTTGTGCCTGCTGATCCGCCGCGGTGGCAGCTTGCGAGGCCTGCTCGGCATTGCGGGCGACTTCATGAACGGTCGCGCTCATCTGGTTCATGGCCGTGGCAACCTGGTCGGTTTCATCTTTCTGTTGAGCGATCCTGACCTTGGTCTGCTCACTGACTGCAGCCAGTTGTTCGACGGCTGAAGACAGTTGAGTGATGCCCTGGCCGATGCCGCCAATCAATTCACGTAGGCTCAGGGTCATGGCGTACATGCTGTTCTGCAACTGGCCCATCTCGTCACGTCGCTGGACTTTCTCGGCATGCTGCAGGTCGCCGTTGGCGATGCGTGCAGCCAGCGCCAGGGTGTGCTTGAGCGGGGTGGTGATCTGCAAGGTGATCAACCAGGCTGCCAGGCCGCCCAGTATCAGCGCCAGGGCTACCTGGAATGTCAGGGCGGCTTCGGCTTGCAGCGCTTCAGCATCGCGCTGCGCAATCTGCTGCTCGCTCAGTTCGCGGCTGATATCGCGCAGCCGTATGCCTAGTTGTTCAAGCGTGTCCTGCAACTTCTCTACCTCAATGGCTGCACGGCGATACTGATCAAGGTTGCTATGAAAGCCCGGTAGTGCCGTCTGGAGGTTTTCCAGCATGATGCCCGGCAGGCTGTACTGCTGCATCAGCGGCGTCAATTGGCTAATCGCTTGCCCGGCGGCGTCGACCGCAACCTGACCGACAGTGCTGTAACTGTCGATTGGCTCGAAGGTATAGGCTGGAGCCTGGCTCTGTTGGTTGGCTACGTCGATATGCCGTGCGAACGCTTCGATCAGGTTCAACAAGCGGCCTTGGGTGCTTTGCAGGCTATCGTCACGCCTGGTCGCCAACACCTGGCCTTGCAGTTCATCACTGAGTTCGACCAAGCGCTGCTCAGCAGCGTACAAGGCCTGTTGCCGCGCAAGGCGTAACGCTACCGCTTGTTGCAAGTGCTCGAAGCCTTGGGTAAAGCGCTGAACGGTTTGCTGCATGTCTTCGATCATCTGCCGATCGTCGGGCGCCTCATAGCGATTGCGCATGCTGGTCAGTAGCTCCTGCAAGGCGGTCAGCGACAGTTCGACTTGCGCTTTGCTCTGGGCATCATTGAGCACCCGAAAGGTGATGCGCTCGGCCCTGAGGTCTTTGCCGATGTCGTTGAGGCGGGCGATTTCCTGGAGTTTTTCCGAACGCACAATGGCGTCTTCCAGGGCGCGCCAGCCGCTGAAGGTGATCAATAGGGTCAGCAACAGGACCAAGGCAAAGGCCAGGGTCAGTTTCAGCCTGACGCTCATGTTGCCTAGCATCCGATTCATAGCTCCGAACATGGTGGGCTCCAGCAGTTAAGGGGGGCACGCGCTCTGAAGGAATCAGGCGCTGCTCTTTGCTGATCGGCAGACACGAAGCAGGCTCGACCTGCAAACCATGTAGGAAACTTCGACTGACTAAGTAAGGAAAAAGACTGAATTTCGGGAAATGTAGGAAGGCTGCCCGAGGGCAATTGGCAGGCAGACGGGGAAGTTCAACCTGTGCTGCCCGAGCGGTAGCACAGGTTGTTTAAGCTCAGAGCTGGAATTTTCCTACCAGGCCCTGCAGGTGGGTGCCGAGGCGGGCCAGTTCGACGCTGGAAGCTGCCGTTTCTTCGCTGGCGGCGGAGGTCTGGTCCGATACGTCGCGTACGTTCATGACACTGCGGTTGATCTCCTCAGCCACTGCGCTTTGCTGTTCGGCGGCGGCGGCGATCTGCTGGTTCATGGCCTGAATCGAGGAGACGGTGCGGGTAATGGTGTCCAGCGAGGTCCCGGCACGACGGGTCAGCTCGACGCTGCTGTCGGTCAGGTTGCGGCTGGCGTCCATGGTGCTGGCGACCTGTTGCGTACCGCTTTGCAAACCGGCAATCAATGCTTCGATCTCTTCGGTCGATTGCTGGGTGCGTTGGGCCAGGCTGCGTACTTCATCGGCGACCACGGCAAAGCCTCGTCCGGCTTCGCCTGCACGGGCGGCCTCAATGGCGGCGTTGAGGGCCAGCAGGTTGGTTTGCTGGGCGACCGATTTGATCACATCCAGTACGCTGCCGATCTTGTCGCTTTCGCTCTTGAGCAGGCCCATGGCTTCGCTGGAGTGGTTCATTTCAGTGGCCAGTCGCTCGATCTGAGCAATTGCTTCGCCGACCACACGATCACCCTCGCGGGCCTGCTGGTCGGCTACCAGCGCGGCCTCCGAGGCTTCTTCGGCATTGCGCGCGACCTCTTGTACGGTGGCAGCCATTTCATTCATGGCGGTGGCCACTTGGTCGGTTTCGACCTTTTGATTGTTGACCCCTGCGCTAGTCTGCTCGGTCACTGCCGAGAGCTCTTCAGCCGCGCTGGCAATCTGGGTAACGCCATCACCGATGCCGCCAATCAACTCGCGCAGGCTGACGGTCATGCGTTGCATGCTGCCCTGCAGTTGGCCCAGCTCGTCGCGCCGCTCGATGACCAGGTCGTGGCGCAAGTCGCCACTGGCGACGCGGTCGGCAGCATTGAGGGTCTGACGCAGCGGGATGACGATCTGGCGGGTGATTGCCCAGGCAGCAAGCAAACCAAACAGCAAGGCAATGACTGTGGCCAGAGTAAGCATGAACTTGGCGTGCTGCGATTCTTCGTCGCGCAGTTGCGTCAGGTTGCTGGTCAGTTGCTGGCTTTGTTCGATCAGGGTCTGGCCTTGAACAGACATCTGTTGCGCCGCCTGTTCCGAAGCGTTCTGCGCGGTGCCGAACTCGATCACCGCCGCACGGTAATTACCCAGGGCGCGGGCCGCCTGGTTGAGGTTGCCGGTGTAGTTCGCTGGCAGCACATCGGCCAGAGTCTTCAGTTGTGAGATTGCCTGATCGATGGCTTCAAGGGCCGTCTGTTGGAACTCGACCTTGCCGCTGTAGGTGTAGCCGCGCACCTGAAAGCGCGCCTGTTGCAGCAGTTTGTTGGCCCCGACGACACTATTGAACAGGTTCAGGTCGCTGCCACTGAGCAGTTGTTGCTCGACCTCGGTGGTCAACTTGGCCGCTTCATCGGCGCTGCTGCCGAGCACCGCACGGCTGGCTTCACGCTGACGGGCCGCTTTTTCCGCGCTGTCCAGGGCAAGGCGGTACTGGCGCACGGCTTCTTTCTGCTGATCGATGCGCTGTAGGTTCTCGGCAAGAACAATGCGCTGGCCCACGCTCTGCAGCTGGCGTTCCAGGTGTGTCAGCGCGTTGTTGAGGTTCTGCGCTGCCGCGTCATCGCCCTTGATTTGCAGGTTCTGACGGGCGATGCGCAGTTCAAGGGTGGCTTGCGTCACCTGGGAGATGCCACCAAGGGTGTCGCCTCGGTTGATGATGCCGCTCATCCCCTGCCAACCGGTCAGCGTAATGCTCAAGGTCAGCAGCAGGACCAGGCCGAAGCCGATGCCGAGTTTTCGATTGACGCTTACGTTGCCCAGGTGCTGGGCTAACCAACGGTACATGGTGGGACTCCATTGCGATCGGCAGGGCGATTTGTTGTTCTGGTGCCCATGCATCGGCGCCAGATCGCAAAACTGAAGTCAGAACAGACGAGCGAGCAGGGCGGTTACAGCGGTCTCTACGCGCAGGATGCGCTCCCCCAATTGCACAGGGGCAAGTCCGGCTTTACCGAGCAAGTCGATTTCGTAGGGAATCCAGCCGCCTTCTGGGCCGATCGCCAGCGTTACTGGCTCGTTCAGGCCGCGCGGGCAGGGCGGAAATGGCCCCGGGTGGCCGACCAGGCCGAGGGTGCCTTGGGTTATGGCGGGCAGGCGGTCTTCGACGAACGGCTTGAAGCGCTTCTCGATAATGACCTCGGGCAGTACCGTATCGCGGGTTTGTTCCAGGCCGAGGACCAGCTGTTCACGGATAGCCTCAGGCTCAAGGAACGGCGTTTGCCAGAAGCTTTTCTCGACCCGGTAGCTGTTGACCAGAATCAGCTTCGGTACGCCCATGGTGGCGACGGTCTGGAACACCCGACGCAGCATTTTCGGACGTGGCAACGCCAGCACCAGCGTCAGTGGCAGTTTGGCGGGAGGTTCGCGGTCGAAGCTGACCGACAGCTCGGCTTCATGGCCCTCCAGGCGCAGCACCCGGGCCTCACCCATGAGGCCGCCAATGCGCCCGACGCGCAGGGTATCGCCCACTTCGACCTTGTGAATCTCTTGCATGTGGGTAAAGCGCCGATCAGCCAGAACGACGCGGTCGGCCGCGATGAAGTCGGCGTCTTCAAGTAACAGCAGGTTCACGGCTGAGTCGCTGGCGGCTGGTCGTTGTGATCGTCAGTGGTGTCTTCAGCATGGTCGCCGCGCTTGCGGATCAGCCCGCCAAACAGCACGCCGATCTCGAACAGCAACCACATCGGCACGGCCAGCAGGGTCTGCGAGAAGATGTCTGGCGGGGTAAGGATCATGCCGACGACGAAGCAGCCGATGATCACATAAGGGCGAATCTTCTTCAGGTACTTCACATCGACGACGCCGATCCACACCAGCAGAACTACTGCCACGGGAATCTCAAACGCCACGCCGAAGGCGAAGAACAGGGTCATGACGAAATCCAGATAGCTGGAAATGTCGGTCATCATCGACACCCCTTCAGGGGTGGCGCTGGCGAAGAAGCCGAAGATCAGCGGAAACACGAGGAAGTAAGCAAACGCCATCCCGGCGTAGAACAGGATGATGCTGGAGATCAGCAAAGGGATGGCAATACGCTTTTCGTGGCGGTACAGGCCCGGCGCGATAAAGCCCCAGATCTGCTGGAGAATCAGCGGGATCGCCAGGAACAGCGAAACGATCATGGTCAGCTTGAACGGCGTCAGGAACGGCGAAGCCACGTCAGTGGCGATCATCGTCGCATTGGCCGGCAAGTGCGCACGCAGCGGAGCCGACACCAGGGTGTAGATCTGCTGCGCGAAGGAAAACAGCCCGGCGAAGATCAGGAAGATGGCCGCGACGCAGCGCAGCAGGCGAGTACGCAGCTCGGTGAGGTGCGAAACCAGCGGCATCGGCTGGTCGTTTTCCGGAATATCGCTCATGGGGCTCGCGGTGGCTGTGTCGGTTCAGTGGTCGTGCTGGCGGCCGGCGTGGTCCCGGCGTTGGCGACAGGTGAAGTGGTGACGGCTTCGCTGGTGGCAACTGGCGCTGCAGGTGTCTCAGGGCTGACGCTTTGCGGGTTGAGGATCTTGCGCGCTTCCTGCTCCATGGAGAGGATGTGCTCGTTGTGCAACTGGCGACGAATGTCGTCGGCGCCGATCTCACGTTCCACTTCCTGCTTGATCGCATTGAAGCTGCGTTTGAGACGGCCTATCCACAAGCCAGCCGTACGCGCAGCCCCCGGTAAACGCTCAGGGCCGAGCACCAGCAGGGCCACAAGGCCCACGAGCAACAGTTCGCTGAAGCTGATCCCGAACATTGATCAATCTTTCCTGATCGGCTCTTCGACCTTGTGTGCCTGGCCGTCGATGGTTTGCGGCTGGTTCAAAGGCGAGGCGGCTTGTGGCTGAACGGGTTGCACCGGTGGTGGGGTTTGTTCGGCCGGTTTGGTCTCATCTTCGTTCATGGCTTTCTTGAAACCCTTGATCGACTCGCCCAGGTCGCTGCCGAAGTTTTTCAGCTTCTTGGTACCGAACACCAGTACCACCACGACCAGCAGGACGATCCAGTGTTTCCAGTCAAAAATACCCATGGTGCAATCCCTCGATTGAATTCAGTTAGGCCGATGGCTGACGCGCGGCTTTCTCGGCGTGCCCGGACAGGCCAAAGCGACGGTCCAGCTCATCCAGCACCGCTTGAGGGTGCTGACCCAGTTGGGCGAGCATGACCAGGCTATGGAACCACAAATCGGCAGTCTCGTAGATGACATCGCTGTAATCTCCGCTGTGGGCGGCATCCTTGGCAGCGATGATGGTCTCGATCGATTCTTCGCCGAGCTTTTCCAGAATCTTGTTCAGGCCTTTGTGGTAAAGGCTCGCCACGTAGGAACTGTCAGGTTCGGCGCCTTTGCGCGCTTCCAGCACTTCGGCCAGGCGGTTCAGGGTGTCGCTCATGTCAGTGTCCTGCGTGGTAAATGGCGTTGGGGTCTTTGAGGACGGGGTCGACGGTCTTCCACTCACCGTTCTCGTACACACGGTAGAAGCAGCTTTCGCGACCGGTATGGCAGGCGATATGCCCCAGTTGTTCAACCATCAGGATGATCACATCGGCATCGCAATCCAGGCGCATTTCATGCAGTTTTTGCACATGCCCGGACTCTTCGCCCTTACGCCACAGTTTGCCACGCGAGCGCGACCAGTAGATGGCCCGCTGCTCGGCGGCAGTCAGGGCCAGCGATTCGCGATTCATCCAGGCCATCATCAGCACGCGCCCGGTCTTGTGATCCTGGGCGATGGCTGGTACCAGGCCATCGCTGTTCCACTTGATCTCGTCCAGCCAGTCTTTCATGTACGACTCCGAAACTAGGGGCCCGATCCACTTCCGACCCCTTGCGCTAGTGTGCCAGTCGGCGGCCCGGCTGGCTATCGACGCACGATAAGGTACAGGCCTGCCGCGAGCATCAGCCACGCGGGCCAGGCGGCCGGGGCGCTGAGGCTGGCCGCACCGGCGGCTAGGGTGGCGCCACCGCCGAGCAGGCCGGCACCCAGTAGGCGCAAGGCCCAGCCATCGCTGTTTTTCTGGCTGGGGGCGTCAGCTTGGTGCGGCTGCGACATGCGCTCCAGCAGGTCACGGGTCATGCCCGCCAGGTGCGGGATTTGCTCAACTTGGCCATGCAGGTTCTGCAGCAAGGTCTTGGGGCTGACCCGGTCGCGCATCCAACGCTCCAGGAACGGCTGGGCGGTGCTCCACAGGTCCAGTTCGGGGTAGAGCTGGCGACCCAGGCCTTCGATGTTGAGCAAGGTTTTTTGCAGCAGCACCAGCTGTGGCTGCACTTCCATATTGAAGCGGCGCGCGGTCTGGAACAGACGCATCAGCACCTGACCGAAGGAAATATCTTTTAACGGTTTTTCGAAGATCGGCTCGCACACAGTACGGATCGCCGCTTCGAATTCGTTGAGTTTGGTGTGCGCCGGTACCCAGCCCGAATCGATGTGCAGCTGCGCCACGCGGCGGTAGTCGCGTTTGAAGAAGGCAAACAGGTTGCGTGCCAGGTAGTCCTGGTCTTCCGGGGTCAGGCTGCCGACGATGCCACAGTCGATGGCAATGTACTGCGGGCTCCACGGTTTGACGGTGCTGACGAAGATGTTGCCCGGGTGCATGTCGGCATGAAAGAAGCTGTCGCGGAATACCTGAGTGAAGAAGATCTCCACGCCGCGCTCGGCGAGCAGTTTCATGTCGGTGCGCTGGTCGGCCAAGGTCGCCAGGTCGGTAACCTGAATGCCGTAGATGCGCTCCATCACCAGTACCTTGGGGCGGCACCAGTCCCAGTACACCTGGGGCACGTACATCATCTCCGAGCCTTCGAAGTTACGCTTGAGCTGGCTGGCGTTGGCCGCCTCGCGCAACAAGTCGAGCTCGTCATAGATGGTTTTTTCGTAATCGCTGACCACTTCCACTGGGTGCAGCAGGCGGGCATCGGCCGACACCCGCTCGGCACCGCGAGCGATCAGGAACAGCCAGGCCAGGTCTTGGGCGATCACAGGTTTCAGGCCAGGACGCACCACCTTGACCACTACCTCCTCACCACTCTTGAGCTTGGCAGCATGGACCTGTGCCACCGACGCCGAGGCCAGCGGCTCGACGTCGAAGCGGCTGAACACCTCACTGATTTTCGCGCCGAGCTGCTCTTCGATCAGTGCCACAGCCTTTTGTGGGTCGAAAGGTGGTACCCGGTCCTGCAGCAGCATCAGTTCGTCGGCGATGTCTTCAGGCAGCAGATCGCGGCGGGTTGACAGCAATTGGCCGAATTTGATGAAAATCGGCCCGAGATCCTGCAGGGCAAGGCGCAGCCGCGCACCACGGGTCAAGTCCAGCGGCTTGCGCGGCAACCAGCGCCACGGCATCACATGCCGTAAAGCCATCAGCCACCAAGGCAGGGGCAGGTCGAACAGCAGGTCATCGAGGCGGTAGCGGATGACCACACGCTGGATGCGTAACAGACGGCGGACGGCAAGCAGCTTCATGCGTTATCGCTGGTATCAAGGGATCGGGCAAGGCGCTCGATGCGCGCCTCGAGGCGTTCGATATCGACTTTGAGGGTGTCGAGTTCACTGAAGCGGGCTTCAGCTTCGCGTTGGCCGACCAGGGTTCGGGCTTCTTCGGCCAGGTACTCGGAGAGATTCTGGCTGATAGCGGCTATGCCCTGGCGTGTCCAACTGGCGCGGCTGCGCAGATGGCCGCTGAGCAGTTGCGTGGCGACCGGGCCAAGCCAGCGCGAGACTTCGTACTCCCAGTCCAGCTCCAGGTCTTGCAGCACGGCGACCAGGTCCAGTAGCACGGCGCTGTCACCTTCCAGCTCAACCTGAGGGCTGTGCAGCACGGCGCTCTTGTCCTGGCTCAAGGCCAGGCGGGCCAGGCTGCTGGCCGGCGCGCGCAGGGTACAGTCGGGCGCATTGGCCCAGTGCGAGGCCAGCATCAGGCCTTCGTCACTGGGCAGGATGAACACTTGCAGTGCCGGCTGGCGACAGTCGATGGCAATCACTTTGCCATCGAGTGCGCCCAGGCGCGGCAGCGCAGTGCTGTCCAGGCGCAGGACACGGTTCAAACCGTGTTCGACGCTGGCAAGTACGCCGGCCAGGAGCATCAGGGTTTGATACCGCGGTGCAAGGCCACGATGCCGCTGGTCATGTTGTGGTAGGTCACGCGGTCAAAACCGGCTTCAACCATCATGGACTTGAGGGTTTCCTGGTCTGGGTGCATGCGGATCGATTCGGCCAGGTAACGGTAGCTTTCCGAATCGTTGGTGATCAGCTTGCCTGCCAACGGCATGAAGGCAAACGAATAGGCGTCGTAGACCTTGGACATCAGCTTGTTGGTTGGCTTGGAGAACTCCAGCACCAGCAAGCGGCCACCGGGTTTGAGCACACGCAGCATCGAACGGATGGCTTCGTCTTTGTGGGTGACGTTGCGCAGGCCGAAGGCGATGGTGACGCAATCGAAATGGTTGTCCGGGAACGGCAGCTTTTCAGCATCGGCCTGGACGAATTCGATATTGCCGGCCACGCCACGGTCGAGCAGACGGTCGCGACCAACTTTGAGCATCGACTCGTTGATGTCAGCCAGTACCACTTGCCCGGTCGGGCCGACCAATTTCGAGAACTTGGCGGCCAGGTCACCGGTACCACCGGCAATGTCGAGGACGCGGTTGCCGCTGCGCACGCCGGACAGCTCGATGGTGAAGCGTTTCCACAGACGGTGCATGCCGCCGGAAAGCACATCGTTCATCAGGTCGTACTTGGCCGCTACCGAATGGAAAACCTCAGCGACTTTCTCTGCTTTCTGGCTTTCCGGCACGTTCTTGTAGCCGAAATGGGTGGTGGGTTCGGCGTGGTCGCCTTTGCGCTGGTCGTTCATATCGCTTCACCGGAAAAAATTACTGGCCATTCTAGGGCGTACGGTCGGATTTGTCTTGGCGGGGTGTGTCGCAGGTCAGGGCACGGGCATAATAAGCAGTATGCCTTTGAACCCAGGATTGAATGAATGACCCAGATCAGCGTCGAGCGCAAACACAACCTGGGCCGCGAAGCGGCTCGGGAAAAGGCCCAAACCCTGGTCGACAAACTGGCCCGCGAGTACGACCTCAGCGCCCGTTGGAACGGTGACCGCGTAGAGGTCAAACGCAGTGGCGCCAGTGGCAGCGTGCAGATCGGGGAAGACACCATCAAGGTTGAGCTGAAGCTGGGCATGATGTTGTCGATGATGAGCGCGACCATCAAAAGCGAGATCGAGCGGGCTTTGGACAAGGCTCTGGTGTGAAGCCATTTCGCGGGGCAAGCCCGCTCCCACAGCTCCGGTGGGAGCGGGCTTGCCCCGCGATAAATTCTCCTTAGGGTGAGGATTCTAATTTTTCTCCCTACCTTATGCTCAAGCCCAGCATCCATGGGCAGTTCCTCCATATCTTTCGAGCGTGAGGTGCAGAGCATGGCAAAAGTGAATCTGAAGAAAAAAGATGACGCCCAGAGCACGCTGGGTGAAGTGCGCGGCTACGCGCGCAAAATTTGGCTGGCGGGCCTGGGGGCTTATGCCCGAGTCGGTCAGGAAGGTGCCGACTACCTGAAAGAGCTGGTCAAGGCTGGCGAGACGGTCGAGAAACGCGGCAAAAAGCGCATCGATCACGAGCTCGATGCTGCCAATAGCCAGATCGATTCGGTCAAAGGCGAGATCACCAGCGTCAAAGGCAAGGTCGAAGTTCAGCTCGACAAAATCGAAAAGGCTTTCGACACACGGGTCGCCAGCGCCTTGAATCGCATCGGCATTCCGTCTAAACATGACGTGGAGACACTCTCTGCCAAGCTCGACGAGCTGACGGCATTGCTTGAACGTGTCGAACGTAAACAATAAGGAGATCGGGATGGCTGGCAAGAAGAATAGCGAAAAAGAGAGCAGCTCCTGGGTCGGGGGGGTCGAAAAGTATTCCCGCAAGATCTGGCTGGCTGGTTTGGGTATCTACTCCAAGATCGACCAGGACGGCAGCAAGCTGTTCGAGTCTCTGGTCAAAGACGGCGAGAAAGCTGAAAAACAAGCCAAGAGCTCTGTTGATGCAGCCAAGGCTTCGGCCAAGTCCGCCACCTCGCGCGTGGGCGATGTGAAAGACCGCGCACTGGGCAAATGGAGCGAACTTGAAGAGGCTTTCGACAAGCGCCTGAACAGTGCGATTTCGCGTCTGGGCGTGCCGAGCCGCAATGAGGTCAAGGCACTGCATCAGCAGGTCGATACCTTGACCAAGCAGATCGAGAAACTGACCGGTGCTTCGGTCAAATCGGTCTCCAGCAAACCAGCAGCCGCCAAGACTGCAGCCAAGCCACTGGCTAAGGCAGCGCCAAAAGCGGCGGCCAAACCTGCGGCGAAAACCGCAGCCGCCAAGCCTGCGGCAAAACCTGCAGCCAAGGCCGCAGCGAAACCAGCAGCCGCCAAGCCGGCAGCAGCGAAGAAGCCTGCGGTGAAGAAAGCGCCGGCCAAACCTGCCGCCGCCAAACCCGCAGCACCTGCTGCCAGTGCAGCACCGGCCCCAACTGCGGCGCCTGTTGTTACTGCAGCGCCTGTCACGCCGGCACCTTCGGCAGCTGTGAGCCCAATCAGCCAGAACTGATTCGGGTTTTATCGCGGGGCAAGCCCGCTCCTACCTGTGACCGGTGGGAGCGGGCTTGCCCCGCGATGCTTTCAGCCATCCAGATACCTCAAGGCAAGCTGCTCAGCAGCATGCCGCGAGCCGTTCTCCAGGTGCGGCGCCACCAGCATCATCACCTGATACACCACCACACCCACTTCACCTTCACGGGCCAGCACCCGCTGGTAATCCAGTGAGAACAGCAGCGTCAGGGTGATCTGTTCCACCAATTGCCCCAGCGCGCGAGTGTCGCTGACCACCTGGCCTTGGGCCTTGAGGCTGGCGAGCAAGGCCGCGAGGGTACGCTTGAGCGCGTTAAGCAGGTTGCGCATACCGCGGGCCAGCTTGGGCAGGCGTCCGGTCAGGTTCGACAGGTCCTGGAACAAGAACCGGTACTGGGCCATGCGTTCTACGATCAGGTGCAGGAACAGCCAGTAGTCCTCGGCCTCCAGGCGCACCTCAAGAGGCGGATCGAGCAGGGGTGTCAGCTCGTCTTCGAAGCGCTCGAACAATCCCAATACCAGCGGCTCTTTGCCGTGGAAGTGGTAGTACAGGTTGCCTGGGCTGATCCCCATCTCATTGGCGATCTCCAGGGTCGATACATTCGGTTCGCCCTGCTGGTTGAACAACTGCAAGGCACACTCGAGAATTCGGTCGCGGGTTTTCATCCGTTCTTCTTGTTCAACGCGCCTGGACGTAGGTGCCGGGTGCGGGGTCCATGGGAGGGTAATTCTGGTTGCCCAGGGTCATCAGGGTTTCACGTTGGGCGCCAGAGCGCGCCTGAATCCATTCCAGCCACTGCGGCCACCAACTGCCGTCAACCTGCTTGGCATCGTAGTACCAGGCCCGTGGGTCGCTGCTCAGGCGCGGGTTATCGGCGTAGTTCGCCTTGGGGTTGCCAGGTGGGTTGAGGATGCTTTGTACATGGCCGCTGTTGGCCAGGATGAAACGTTTTTCGCCGCCCAGCAGCAAAGTAGAGCGGTAAACCGCATCCCACGGGGTGATGTGGTCGTTGCTGCCGGCCACGCTGAAACTGTCGACGTTGACCTTCTGCAGGTCGATGGGCGTGCCGCACACCTCAAGGCCTGCGGCGTGGGTCAGCGGGTTGTGCTTGAAGAAGTCCAGCAGGTCGCCGTGCAACGCTGCGGGCAGGCGGGTGTTGTCGTTGTTCCAGTAGAGAATGTCGAACGCTGGCGGTGCCTTACCCAGCAGGTAGTTGTTGACGAAGTAGTTCCAGATCAGGTCGTTGGGGCGCATCCAGGCAAAGACCCTGGCGATCTCGCGGCCATCGAGTACGCCGCGTTGGTAAGAGCGGCGCTTGGCTGCTTCCAGGGTTTGTTCGTCGGCGAACAGGCTGGCGGGGCTGTCGATCTCGCTGTCGAGCAGGCTGACCAAGTAAGTAGCGCTTCTGACCCGGCGTAACTGGCGCTTGGCTTGCAGGTGGCCTTGTAGCGCGGCCATGGTCAGGCCACCCGCGCAAGCGCCTACCAGGTTGACCTCGCGGCTGCCGGTGATAGCCCGGCACACATTCATGGCTTCTTCGAGGGCTTCGACGTAGCTGGACAACCCCCATTCACGGTGTCGCGGGTCGGGGTTACGCCAGCTGATCATGAAGGTCTGCAGGCCGTTCTTGAGCATGTACTGTACGAAGCTGTTGGCCGGGCTCAAGTCGAAGATATAGAACTTGTTGATCTGTGGTGGCACCACCAGCACTGGCCGGGCGTACTGTTTCTCGCTCATCGGCTTGTATTGGATCAGCTCCAGCAGCTCACTGCGAAACACCACAGCGCCAGGGGTGGTTGCCAGATTGCGGCCGACCTCGAATGCTTGTGGATTGACCTGGCGCGGCAAACCATCGTTGTGGCGCAGATCATCGAGCAGGTGGTTCAGGCCTCGCACCAGGCTCAGGCCACCGGAGTTGAAGACTTCCTTGACGGCGGCAGGGTTGAGCAATGAATTGCTCGGTGCCATCGCATCGTTGAGCAAGGCAAAGATGAAGTGCGCACGGGCCCGGTCGTCGGCGTCCAACTGGCTTTCATCAATCCATTGGCGGGTCTGTTTTTGCCAGGCCAGATACGCCTGCAGCCCACGGCTGTAGAAAGGGTTGTGTTGCCACGCCGGGTCGTTGAAGCGATTGTCTCGCGAGTTGGGTTGGAGCGGGGTGTCGCCAAGCAGAACACGGCCCAGCTGATTGCCAAGGGCGAGCATGTGCTTGGCTGTGTGCAATGGGTGGCGCAGGCTGTGGCGGCTGACATTGCGCAACGTGGACAGCAAGTCACGACCGCGCAGGCCGGTGATGGCGTTCTGCACGTTCATGTACGAAGCGGGGACCGGTACCGACCCCTTCGCGGGTTTGTCTTTCATCAGGCAACACTCCGTCGTCAGGCCATCAACAAACAGATCAATGCAAGAGCGACACCAACCTCATATCGCGTACCGGGTGACTGGGCGTCTTGCCTCAGGCTCAAACGGCCACGGCGCCTCAGGTAGGCGCTGGGCGAGGGTGCATGACAGCACGTTGGCGCTCTTGCTGGAGAAACTTCATGATGATTGGGGCAACGGCTTCGGCCCGGGTAATCAGGAACAAATGACCGTCGTCGATTATGTGTAGCTGGGCATTGGGAATGCGCCAGGCCAACAAGCGCATATTGATCAGCGGAATCAACGGGTCGTCGTCTCCGGCCAGCACCAGCGTCGGCTGCTGGATCTTGTGTAGCCAGTGGATGCTGGTCCAGCCGAGCCCGGCAAACAGCTGCCAGTAGTAACCGAGTTTGCCTGAGGAGCGCACCTTGGCGGCATGTGCCATGGCCAGGTCCGGATCGCGGCGAAAGGCCCCGCCGTAAATCTGCGGGGCGATGCGAATCACGTGGGACGGTTGTACATAGCGCCGTGGGCTTGCCATCAGCATCAGCACTTTCGGCTTGCCTGGCACCATGACCGCGCCAGCAGCAGTAGCGGCCAGAACCAGTTTTTTGCAGCGTTCGGGGTAGTCGTGGGCAAATTGCTGCGCCAGTGCGCCACCCCAGGACACGCCGATGGCATTGACCTGTCCGTAGTCGAGGTAATCGAGCATGCGTGCGGTGAGCTTGGCCAGGCCGGGAAAGCGGTAGGGGTGCTTGGGTGTGGACGAGCCCCCGACCCCTGGAACATCGAAGGCGATCACCTCCAGATCAGGGTCCAGGGCCTGGATGAACGGAAATACCAGCTCCAGGTTGGCGCCAATGCCATTGAAAATCAGCAAAGGCGTCAAGTGCGGCTTGCCGGGGCGAACCGCGGTTCGGATGCTTTGGCCATCCAGGTCGACAGTTCTGAATATATACGGTTGCGGCATGCGCGAGGCCCTGTGGTGGATGAATCGCCGAGGCCAGCCAGTGACCTCGGCGGCCGTTGCAATCAGCGCTCGTGTACGTAAGTCCCCGGTGCGGCCTCGCCAGCAGCGTACGCCCGGTTGCCCAGACGCGTCGGTGCTTTTTTCAGCTCACCGGATCGCGTCGCCAACCAGTTCTGCCAGTGCAGCCACCACGAGTCGGTGTGCTTGTGCGCATTCTCTTGCCACTCGGTGGCCTGCGTTGGCAGTTCGCTACCGGTCATGTAGCGCGCCTTCGGGTTGCCCGGTGGATTGAGGATGCTCTGGATATGCCCGCTGTTGGACAGTACGAACTCGATATTGCCACCAAACAACTGGGCCGAGCGGTAGCAAGCCTGCCAGGGGGTGATGTGATCGGTGGTGCCAGCCAGGCTGTAGATATCTGCGGTGACTTTCTTCAGGTCGATCGGGGTACCGCACACTTCCAGTGCATCGGCACGGGTCAGTGGATTACTTTTGAACAATTCGATCAGGTCGCCGTGGAAGGCGGCCGGCAGACGCGTGGTGTCGTTGTTCCAGAACAGGATGTCGAACACCGGCGGCTCGTTACCCAGCAGGTAGTTGTTGACCCAATAGTTCCAGATCAGGTCGTTGGGCCGCATCCAGGCGAACACTTTGGCCATGTCACGACCTTCAAGCACACCGGCTTGATAGGACTGGCGCTTGGCCGATTCCAGGGTCTGTTCATCGACAAACAGGGCGACTTGAGTGTCGAGCGTGGTGTCGAGCACGCTGACCAGCAAGGTCAGGGCGTTGACCTTGTTCTCGCCCAGCGCGGCGTAGTGGCCCAGCAATGCGGTGCAAGTGATGCCGCCTGAGCAGGCGCCGAGCATGTTCAGGTCTTTGCTGCCGGTGATGGCCAACACGACATCGACGGTTTCTTTGAGGGCATCGATGTAGGTCGACAATCCCCATTCGCGTTGGGTCTTGGTCGGGTTGCGCCAACTGACGATGAAGGTCTGCACGTTGGAGCGCAGGCAAAAACGTGCCAGGCTCTTTTCCGGGCTGAGGTCGAATACGTAGAACTTGTTGATCTGCGGCGGTACCACCAGCAGCGGGCGCGAGTGCACTTGCTCGGTGATCGGTTTGTACTGGATCAGCTCCAGCACATCGTTGCGATACACCACCGCGCCTTCGCTGGTTCCGAGGTTTTTGCCGACCTCGAAGGCTTCCATGTTCACCTGGCTGGGCATGCCGCCGTTGTTGACCATGTCCTTGGCCAGGTTCGACAGGCCGTCGAGCAGGCTTTTGCCGCCGGTTTCGAAGAAGCGCTTGACCGCAGCCGGGTTGGCGGCAGTGTTGGTCGGGGCCATGGCCTCGGTCATCAGGTTGATGACGAAGTGACCGCGACTGATGTCCTGTTCCGACAGGTTGCTGTTGTCGATCCAGTCGTGCAGTTCTTTACGCCAGGCAAGGTAGGTTTGCAGGTAGCGGCGATACAGCGGGTTCTGGCTCCAGGCCGGATCATTGAAGCGACGATCATCGCTCTCCGGTTGCAGCCCAGATTTGCCGAAAATAACGTTCTTCAGCTCAAGGCCGAAATGCGCGACATGCTTGGCGCTGTGCAATGGCTGGCGAATGGCCTGGCCCAGCACCATGCGCGCAGAAGTCAGCAAATCCTTGCGGCGCAAACCGATCACTGGGTTCAGGCCCAGTGTGTTCTCCGAGGCTTGGCGCTGCAGGTCATCGTTGTTCTTGTTACTCATCTACGACGCTCCGTTGTCCTGAGACGAGTACCGGTGTGCTGTGCGCGTTACACAGACGAGGTCCGGTACTGCTGCTCGGGTGACCAGTGATTTCGAACTACGGTCCTGTGGCCGGATGCAAACGACGATGAGCCATGCGGGTTTGTTCTGCTTGAGAAGACGGCCTGCTTTCGCTCGCGACACCTACATACCGGCCCGACCCTGCGTCAAAAGGATGCAGGGAACTTGCCAGATCTATTGGTTACCCGACTTTCGAGTGCTGCGCAAGACGGCCATCCATTGGCCGTTACGCAGGCATTCAAGCAAATAGAATTAGAAAATGCGCTCTAAATACTGGGAGGCCCGAACTAGAGCATCAGCTTGACGATGGACTCGGACGGGTCGCGGGATTTCCCGGCTTTTTCCAGTTCCTGGAGGTAGTCGTCCCAGAGCGCTTGCTGACGCAAACACAACTGCTCCAGGTACTCCCAAGTGAACAGACCGCTGTCGTGGCCGTCATCGAAGGTCAGTTTCAGTGCATATTGGCCGGCCGCTTCGATCTGCGTGAGACCAACACCCAGTTTGCCGAATTGCAGGATGGGATTGCCGTGGCCCTGGACCTCGGCGGAAGGGGAATGCACGCGAAGGAACTCTGCTGGCAGGTGGTACACCTCATCAGGCCCGTAGGTCAGCGACAGGGTCTTGGAGGCTTTGTGCAGGTTGATACCGGTAGGAATTCGGGGCATGGCTAAATTGCTCTTGGGCTATAAGCTGCAAGCTACAAGCTGCAAGACACCGGTGTCCAGCTTGAAACTTGCAGCTTAAAGCTTGCAGCTAAGTTACAGAATGTAGCGCGACAGGTCTTCGTTCTGTGCCAGTTCGCCGAGGTGGCTGTTGACGTACTCGGCGTCGATACGGATCGGCGCTTCGTTGTGGGCGCTGGCCAGGTCGCCGGCGCTGAACGACACCTCTTCAAGCAGGCGCTCGAGCAGGGTATGCAGGCGGCGGGCACCGATGTTCTCGGTTTTTTCGTTGACCTGCCAGGCGATCTCGGCCAGGCGTTTGATGCCTTCGGGTGCGAACTCGATGTGCAGGCCTTCGGTCTTGAGCAGCTCACGGTACTGCTCGGTCAGCGAGGCGTGCGGTTCGCTGAGGATGCGCTCGAAATCTTCCGGGCTCAGGGCCTTGAGTTCAACGCGGATCGGCAGACGGCCTTGCAGCTCAGGTACCAGGTCGCTTGGTTTGCTCAGGTGGAAGGCACCGGAGGCGATGAACAGGATGTGGTCGGTTTTGACCATGCCCAGTTTGGTGTTCACTGTGCAGCCTTCGATCAATGGCAGCAGGTCACGCTGTACGCCTTCACGGGAAACATCGGCGCCGCCGACGTTGCCACGTTTGGCCACCTTGTCGATTTCGTCGATGAACACGATGCCGTGCTGTTCGACCGCTTCCAGGGCTTTGGCCTTGAGTTCGTCTTCGTTTACCAGGCGGCTAGCTTCTTCGTCACGCACCATCTTCAGTGCTTCTTTGACTTTCAGCT
Organism: Pseudomonas sp. H9; assembly: GCF_004353925.1. GTDB lineage: Bacteria > Pseudomonadota > Gammaproteobacteria > Pseudomonadales > Pseudomonadaceae > Aquipseudomonas. Next base: position 115,182 of record NZ_SMOK01000007.1, read on the forward strand.
TGCGGCTCTTGCGCTTGCCCTTGCCCATGTTGGCAAACAGGTTTTGCAACTGGTTGGTCATCTCTTCCATGCCCGGCGGCGCAGAAATGTCGACGCCCATGGCTTCGGCCACTTCGATCTCGATTTCCTTGTCGTCCAGTTGCCCTTCACGCAGACGTTTGCGGAACAGCTGACGGGTGTTGGAGTCGGTGCTGGTTTGTGCGGCTTCTTCAGCAAAGCTGCTGACTCGCGCTTGCGGAAGCAGGGCATCGAGGATGCGCTCTTCGGCAGCGTCTTCGGCGCGATGGCCGACGCGGATGATTTCTTGCTCGCGCAGCATCTTGATGGCGGCGTCAGCCAGATCACGAATGATCGATTCGACGTCACGGCCAACATAGCCGACTTCGGTGAACTTGGTCGCTTCGACCTTGATGAACGGTGCATTGGCCAGCTTGGCCAGGCGACGGGCGATTTCGGTTTTACCAACGCCGGTTGGGCCGATCATCAGAATGTTCTTGGGGGTGACTTCAACGCGCAGCTCGGCAGGGAGCTGCATACGCCGCCAGCGGTTACGCAGGGCAATGGCGACGGCGCGCTTTGCGTCATCCTGGCCGATGATATGGCGGTTGAGTTCGTGGACGATCTCGCGGGGGGTCATGGACATGGTTGTGATGGTCCTTGGGCTCGATAAGTCAGCGTGGAAAAGCCTGGCCACAGGGGCCAGGCGCCAGAACAGCTGAGTTACTCGGCCAGGTCCTGCTCCTCGATAGTCAGGTTGTGGTTGGTGAACACACAGATGTCACCGGCGATGTTCAGGGCGGTTTCGGCGATTTCACGGGCCGAGAGGTCGGTTTTCTGCAGCAGGGCGCGGGCTGCGGCCTGGGCGTAGGCACCGCCGGAGCCCATGGCAATCAGGCCGTCTTCAGGCTCGACCACGTCACCGTTGCCGGTGATGATCAGCGAAGCGTCCTTGTTGGCCACGGCCAGCATGGCTTCCAGACGGCTCAGGGAACGGTCGGTTCGCCACTCCTTGGCCAGCTCGACGGCGGCACGGATCAGGTGGCCCTGGTGCTTTTCCAGTTGGCCTTCAAAACGTTCGAACAGGGTGAATGCGTCGGCGGTGGCGCCAGCGAAACCGGCAATGACCTGGCCGTGGTACAGGCGGCGGACCTTTTTGGCGTTGCCTTTCATCACGGTGTTGCCGAGAGAAACCTGGCCGTCGCCGCCCATGACGACTTTGCCGTGGCGGCGAACTGAAACGATAGTGGTCAAGGGAGAGTCTCCACGCAGCGGGGCGAAAATGCCGATGCAGACTCATATGGGGGTGCAGGGAAGGATTTCAACCTTGAGGGATGAGCGGTTGAATGTATCGCGGGGCAAGCCCGCTCCTACCAGGTCGGTGGGAGCGGGCTTGCCCCGCGATGATCAGGCTTCGTGACTGATGTGGCCATCGACCAAGGTATAACGCACCGCACCCGGCAGGCAGTGGCCGATAAACGGGCAGTTATCGCCCTTGGAGCGCCATTGCTCGCCAGCGACCGTCGAGGCCTTGGCATCGAACAGCACCAGGTCGGCAGCACCGCCTACCTTGAGTTGGCCAGCAGGCAAACGCAGAGCGTCGGCAGGGCCGGCAGACAAACGCTGCAACAATGTCGGCAGGTCGAGCAGGCCGTCTTCCACCAGGGTCATGGCCAATGGCAGCAACAGTTCAACGCTGCTGATACCCGGCTCGGTGGCACCAAACGGCGCGAGTTTGGCATCACGCTCATGCGGTTGGTGATGGCTGGAGATCGCCTGAATCACCCCCGATTTCACCGCTTCGCGCAGGCCGTCACGGTCGGCGCGGGTACGCAGTGGCGGCTGTACGTGGTACAGGCTGGAGAAGTCGCGCAGCGCTTCGTCGGTGAGGATCAATTGATACAGGGCGACATCGGCGGTGACCGGCAGGCCGATTTCCTGAGCCTGGGCAATCAGGCGCGCACCGCGAGCACTGGTCAGTTGGCTGAAGTGCGCACGCACGCCGGTCTGCTCGACCAGCAACAGGTTGCGTGCCAGAGCCACGGTCTCGGCGGTTTCCGGGATGCCAGGCAAGCCAAGGAAGCTGGCCATTGCACCTTCATGGGCCAGGCCGCCCTGAGCCAGGTCGCGGTCTTGCGAATGGAACACCACGGTCAGGTCGAAGGTGGCGGCGTACTCCAGGGCACGGGCCAGGGTGCGGTTGTTGCCAAAGGCGTTCAGGCCATTGCCGAAGGCCACGCAGCCTGCGTCGCGCAGGGCAATAAGTTCGGCCAGTTGCTCGCCTTCCAGACCTTTGCTCAGGGCGCCAATCGGGAACACTTTGCTGTGCCCGGCTTCGCGGGCGCGGTCGAGGATCAACTCGGCGACCGCCGAGGTGTCCAGCACCGGCTTGGTTTGCGGTGGGCAGCACAGGCTGGTGACGCCGCCAGCAGCAGCAGCGCGGGTTTCGCTGGCGATGCTGCCCTTGCGGCTGTAACCCGGTTCGCGCAGGGCGACGTTGAGGTCAACCAGGCCAGGCGCGGCGATCAGCCCCTTGGCATCGATACTACGCGCAGGTTGGAAACCTGCCGGAGCGGCGCCGATGGCTTTGATCTTGCCAGCATCAATGTGCAGGTCAGTGGTATGGTCCAGGCCGCTCAGGGGGTCAATGACCCGGGCGCCGAGAATACTGAGGGTCACTGGGCGTTCTCCTGCTCGAATTGACGTTGGGCGGTTTGCCCGCTCATGGCCATGGACAGCACCGCCATGCGCACGGCGATACCGTAGGTGACCTGGTTGAGGATCACCGAGTGGGCACCATCGGCTACCGCCGATTCGATTTCCACACCACGGTTGATCGGCCCCGGGTGCATGACGATAGCGTCAGGCTTGGCCCCGGCCAGGCGTGCGGTGGTCAGGCCGAACAGGCGGTAGAATTCGCCTTCGCTCGGCAGCAGGCCACCGGCCATGCGTTCACGCTGCAGGCGCAGCATGATCACCACGTCAACGTCCTTCAGGCCCTGTTCCAGGTCGGTGTAGACCTTTACGCCGTACTGCTCGATACCGATCGGCAGCAGGGTTTTCGGGCCGATCACACGGATATCCGGGCAACCCAGGGTTTTCAGGGCAAGCATGTTGGAGCGGGCTACCCGCGAGTGCAGGATGTCGCCGACGATGGCGACCGAAAGGTTTTCGAAGCCGCCTTTGTGCCGACGAATGGTGAGCATGTCGAGCATGCCCTGGGTCGGGTGGGCATGGCGGCCGTCGCCACCGTTGATGATGGCGACTTCAGGGCAAACATGCTCGGCAATGAAGTGCGCGGCGCCGGAGTCGGCGTGGCGCACAACGAACATGTCCGCCGCCATGGCTTCAAGGTTGCGCAGGGTGTCGAACAGGGTTTCACCCTTGCTGGTCGACGAGGTCGACACATTCAGGGTGATCACGTCGGCCGACAGCCGTTGGGCGGCCAGTTCGAAGGTAGTACGGGTGCGGGTGGAGTTCTCGAAGAACACGTTGCACACGGTCTTGCCGCGCAACAGCGGGACCTTCTTGACGGCCCGGGCACCGACTTCCAGGAAGGAGTCAGCGGTGTCGAGGATTTCGGTCAGCAGTTCGCGGGGCAAACCGTCGAGCGAGAGAAAGTGGCGCAGCTGGCCCTGATCATTGAGCTGCAGCGGGCGCTTGGCGTCGATTGGCGTCATCGCGAGGGACTCTTAAAGTGCGGAAGCGGAGGCGAGGTCCTGGCGCTCGAGGGCGAGCGGTGCGGGTCCGGTCAATTTTACCCGTTCATGGGGCGCCAGCGACAGCGTTGCGCCGACCACATTCGGGCGGATTGGCAGCTCGCCGGCATCCAGATCGAGCAGGCACACCAGTGTCACGCTGGCAGGACGGCCATAATCGAACAGTTCATTGAGTGCTGCGCGGATGGTGCGACCACTCATCAGAACGTCATCCACCAGCACAAGGTGCTGGCCTTCGATCTCGAACGGCAGGTCTGAGGGTCGCACTTGCGGGTGCAGGCCGTTTTGACTGAAGTCATCGCGATAAAAGGAAACATCCAGGGTGCCCAATGGCTGGTCATTGCCCAGCTCTTCGAGCAGGGCCTGGGCAACCCAGATGCCTCCGGTTCGAATGCCGATAAAACGGGGTTCGCTGATGTTGCGCCGGGCCAGGTGGGCACGAAGGTCGACAGCCATCTGCCGGATCAGTTCGGCGGGATTGGGTAGGCTCATGCTTGCTCCTCAAGAGGCCGGGGGCATAGCGCTACCCCGGCTTGAATCCGATGATCAGGATTGCCCGGTGTTGGCCTCCAGCCAGCCTTGCAACAGCAGGGCGGCGGCGATAGCGTCAACCGGGTTGTCGCGGTAACTGCCACGTTGGCCGCCGCGGGCCATACGCTCGCCCTTGGCTTCGAAGGTGGTCAGGCGTTCGTCGTGAGTATGCACGGGCAAATTGAAACGGCCGTTGAGGCGCCGGGCGAACTTCTCGGCGCGGGCACTCATTTCGCTGGGGGTGCCGTCCATGTTGAGCGGCAGGCCAACGACGATGGCATCGGGCTGCCATTCCTTTATCAGTTTTTCCACTTGGGCCCAGTCCGGAACACCGTTTTGAGCCTTGAGGGTACACAGCTCGCGGGCCTGGCCGGTGACCACCTGGCCAACCGCAACACCGATCTGTTTAGTGCCGTAGTCGAAGCCCAGCAGCAGTCGCAGTTCAGCCATCAAGCGTGCCCCGCCTGGCTGGTGAGGAGGCTCAAGTTGATCCCCAGGCTTGCTGCTGCCGCTGCAAGGCGCTGCTCACAGGTCATGCCGAAAATGATTTCGGGGTCGAACGGGCAGTTGAGCCAGGCATTGTCGGCCAGTTCAGCCTCCAACTGACCGGCCTCCCAGCCGGCATAACCCAAGGTAATCAGGCTTTGAGCGGGCCCGGCTCCGTCGGCGATGGCAAACAGCACGTCTTGAGAGGTCGTCAGCGAAAGGCCATCGAGCTCGACAGTGGCCTGAAAGCTTTTGTCACTGGTGTGCAGGACAAAGCCGCGGTCGGTTTGCACCGGGCCACCCATGTAAATCGGCATTTGAATACAACTGGCTGGCGGCTCGACGTCCGGGCGCAGTTGCTCGAGGATATCGGCCAGGTTCAGCTCTTGGGGCCGATTGACCACCAGCCCCATCGCGCCATTGGCGTTGTGCTCGACGATGTAGGTCAAGGTATGCGCGAAGTTCGGATCGGCCATGTGCGGCATGGCAATCAGGAACTGATGCTTGAGGTAACTCGGGCTGAGGTTTTTCATGGCTATTAGTGTGGCGTCGGGGCGCCGGACTGACAAGCCTGAAGCACGTTAGTTTTATAGGCTCACTGTAGGAGCGGGCTTGCCCCGCGATGCGGTCTGTCTGTTAGATCGCCATCGCGGGGCAAGCCCGCTCCTACCGGTTAATCAGTTGCTGGACAGACGGTCGCCGCGGGCGAAGCGCCAGGTACGGATGATTTCCAACCTGTCGATATCAGCCAGATCGCCGGTAAAGGGGGCAAACGGCGCCGCCAGGCGGACGATGCGCTGGGCGGCCTGGTCGAGCAGCGGTTGCCCGGAAGATTCCAGTACCAGCACCTCGTAGAGCGAGCCATCGCGGTTGATCGAGACCATTAGCCGCAGGCTGCCGTAGATCTGCTGGCGGCGGGCCTCGTCGGGGTAGTTGAGGTTGCCGATGCGCTCGACCTTCTTGCGCCATTCGTCTTTGTACCAAGCGCCTTTGTCGCGCATGGTCGAGGCGGCATTCAAACGATGGATGCGCGGGCGCTTGGCGTACAGCTGTTGCTCATGGGACAGCTCGGCTTCAAGGCTGGCTATCTGGCTGCTCAGCTGCGAGCTGTCAAAATCCGGGGTTGCGGCCTTGGGTTTAGGCTGCGGTTTGGTTTCCTTGGGTCGGGTTTCGACTTTTTGCGGTTTAGGCGTCTGGGTAGCGACCACCGCTTTGGGCGGCGCAGGTTGTGGCTGCACTTGCGGCTTGGCGGCTGGTGGCGGTGTCACCTTATTGATCTTGCTGTCCTGGAACGGTGCAACTTCGGTAGTTTTCGGCACCGCTTTCTTATCCAGGGTGCCGCTGCCCTGTTGGTTGTCCTGAGCCAGAAAGTCTGCTTTCTGCGGCGCTTTCTCGCTTTTGAAGGTCGCCAGGGTGATTTCCATGGTCCGGCGGATTTCTTCCGGTTTGGTCATGGTAAAGCCCACGCCGAGAATCAGCGCCAGGTGCACCAGGGCTGCCATGAACAGGGTAAAGCCGAGCCGGTCCGCCGGGCGAACGCGGGGCGGGTTGAAGTCGGCAGGGATGTCAGCAGGCAGCGTCATCAGGTATCCAGCAACCACGAGGCCGGGGGAAAACCGGCAGAGCGGGTGCGCAGGTCAAAAAATCGACCGGCATGATACCCCACTCTGCTCAGTTGCTCCGCGTCGGCTGTCAGCGTGCCTTGAGCTTGCGATCAATGGCATCCATCAACTGCACGCCAATGCGGGTGCCAAAGGCGTTGTCGATTTCACGGATGCAGGTCGGGCTGGTGACGTTGATTTCGGTGAGGTGCTCACCGATGACGTCGAGGCCGACGAACAGCAGGCCTTTTTCACGTAGGGTCGGGCCGACTTGTTCGGCGATCCAGCGGTCGCGGTCGGTCAGCGGGCGCGCTTCGCCGCGGCCACCGGCAGCCAGGTTGCCACGGGTCTCGCCGCTGGCCGGAATGCGCGCCAGGCAGTAAGGCACGGGCTCACCGTCGATCATCAGGATGCGCTTGTCGCCGTCTTTGATCGCCGGCAGGTAGGCTTGCGCCATGATCTGCTGGGCGCCCAATGCGGTCAGGGTTTCCAGAATCACCGAGAGGTTCGGGTCGCCGACGCGATGACGGAAAATCGAGGTGCCGCCCATGCCGTCCAACGGCTTGAGGATGACATCGCCGTGTTCGGCGGCAAATTCGCGGATGATGTCCGGGCGACGGCTGACCAGGGTCGGCGGCGTGCACTGTGGGAACAGGGTAGCGAACAGCTTCTCGTTGCAGTCACGCAGGCTCTGTGGGCGGTTGACCACCAGCACGCCTGCCGCTTCAGCCTGTTCCAGCAGGTAAGTGCTGTAGACAAATTCCATGTCGAACGGCGGATCCTTGCGCATCAGGATCACGTCCAGATCGCTCAGGGCGCAGTCTTGCTCGGCTTCCAGCTCGAACCAATGCTCCGGGTCGGCAAACACTTTCAGCGGACGCATCCGCGCGCGGGCCTGGCCTTTGCCTTGGTAGAGGTCCTGCTGTTCCATGTAGAACAACGACCAGCCGCGCTCCTGGGCGGCGAGCAGCATGGCCAGCGAGCTATCCTTTTTGTAGGAGATGCGCGCAATGGGGTCCATGACAATCCCGAGGCGAACGCTCATGGGCTATATCCTCTGGCGGCAATGTGCCGCGTTGGCTCAAATGAAAAGTGGCGTCAGGGTGGCGCTCGCAACGCTGGCGGTCAAGGGAAAAACGCATCCTGGGCGCTGACTCACCGGGCTGCGGTGCAGGCCGATGGAATGCACCCCCAGAGTGTGCTAAAAAGGCCTGGCACGGGGGCTTCAGCTGCAAGCCACGAGCCTTGAGCGGCAAGAAAAAGCACGCCGTGCACCAATCCGCTTCTTCTTGCAGCTTGTAGCTTGAACCTTATAGCTTGCGATGGTAGAGCAATTATGGAACAGCCCGGCGCGGCACTGAAGGTGATGGTCATCGATGATTCGAAAACGATCCGTCGCACCGCACAAATGTTGCTCAGTGAAGCCGGCTGCGAAGTCATTACGGCCACCGACGGCTTTGATGCCCTGGCCAAGATCGTCGACCAGCATCCGCAGATCATTTTCGTCGACGTCCTGATGCCACGCCTGGACGGTTACCAGACGTGCGCCCTGATCAAGCACAACAGCGTCTTCAAGGACACTCCAGTGATTCTCCTGTCGTCCCGCGATGGTCTGTTCGACAAGGCCAGAGGTCGCGTGGTTGGCTCTGATCAATTTTTAACCAAGCCTTTCAGCAAGGAAGAACTGCTGGATGCAATCAGGGCGCATGTGCCCGGGTTCGCCGCAGAAGAACAACACGCACCTTGACGCCGCGCCGCGGCAGCGACGTCCAGTCTTTTGATGGGGAACAGCATGGCCCGAGTTCTGATCGTCGACGATTCGCCGACTGAAATGTACAAACTGACCGGAATGCTCGAGAAACACGGGCATCAGGTGCTCAAGGCCGAAAACGGCGCTGATGGTGTGGCGTTGGCGCGTCATGAAAAGCCCGATGCTGTGTTGATGGACATCGTCATGCCCGGTGTCAACGGCTTCCAGGCTACCCGACAGCTCAGCAAGGATCCGGAAACTGCCAATATCCCGGTGATCATCGTGACCACCAAAGATCAGGAAACCGACAAGGTCTGGGGCAAGCGCCAGGGCGCTAGCGATTACCTGACCAAGCCAGTGGATGAAGAGACCTTGATCAAGGTGCTCAATCGCGTCCTTGGCTCTCAAAAAGCTTGACCACCAGGCCGATGGGCGAGTCGCTGACGGCGTTCGAGCTGCTGCTGGACATCGACCGGCGTTGCCGGCTGCTGGCGGCAGACCTGCCGTTACAGGAAACCCGCCTGCAGAGCTGGAGCGGCATCGGCTTTCGTATCGGTGAGCAGTGGTTTGTCGCGCCGATGGGCGAAGTTGCCGAGGTGCTGCACGAGCCACGCCTGAGTCGGATTCCCGGGGTCAAACCCTGGGTCAGCGGTGTGGCCAACCTGCGTGGACGACTGCTACCGGTCATGGACTTGTGCGGTTTTTTCGGCTTGGGTCTGTCGGCACCCCGCAAGCAGCGCCGGGTGCTGGTGCTCGACCAGGAAGAGCTGTTTGCCGGGTTGCTGGTCGATGAAGTGTTGGGGTTGCAACACTTCCCCCTGCACAGCCTTGAGCTATCGCCGCCCACACCGCTGTTGAACGGGGCGGAACCCTATGTTCAGGGTCATTTCCAGCAACAACGCTGCTGGGCCATTTTCAGTCCGTTAGCCTTGGCCCAGGCGCCGGGCTTTCTCGACGTGGCGCTGTAAAGGAATGCCAGATTCGTGACCAAGACCACTACGGCTACTTCGACCCCAGGCTCGCGCAGCAGCGCACGTATCGCGGCGTTGTTCGTCGTGCTGATCCTGTCGATCATTCTGCTGTTTGCCAATTTCGCTTACCTCAACACCCAGGCCACCTACGACAAGCAGTACATCGGCCACGCCGGTGAACTGCGGGTGCTGTCCCAGCGCATTGCCAAGAACGCCACCGAAGCCGCAGCGGGCAAGGCGCGAGCGTTTCGCCTGCTCAGCGAGGCGCGTAATGATTTTGAGCAACGCTGGGGCTACCTGAAAAAAGGTGATGCCGCCACGGGCTTGCCTGCCGCACCCCCGGCGGTGCGCAATGAGATGGATGCCGTACTGCGCGACTGGGAAGGTCTGCGCAAGAACACAGACACCATTCTGGCCAGCGAGCAGACCGTACTGTCGCTGCATCAAGTCGCGGCGACCCTGGCCGAGACGGTGCCGCAACTGCAGGTGGAATACGAAAAGGTCGTCGAGATCCTGCTGCAGAGCGGGGCACCGACCAACCAGGTGGTGGTGGCTCAGCGTCAGTCGCTGCTTGCCGAGCGCATCCTCGGTTCGGTGAACACGGTGCTGGCCGGTGATGAAACTTCAGTACAAGCGGCAGACGCCTTTGGTCGCGATGCCAGCCGCTTCGGTCAGGTGCTCGAAGGCATGCTCAGCGGCAACCCGAGCATTCAGGTCACCCGCGTTCAGGACCCGGATGCCCGCGCGCGCCTGGCCGAGATTGCCGAGCTGTTCCAGTTCGTGGCCGGTTCTGTGGATGAAATTCTCGAAACATCACCGGAACTGTTCCGGGTGCGGGAGGCCGCCGGGAATATCTTCAACCAGTCGCAGACCTTGCTTGATGAGGCCTCGCGCCTTGCCAACGGCTTCGAAAACCTTGCGGGCGGACGTACCCTCGATACTGTCGGTGGCTATGTTCTGGGCCTGCTGGCACTGGCCTCGATCATCCTGATTGGCCTGGTGATGGTGCGTGAGACCCATCGACAGTTGCGGGAAACCGCACAGATGAACGAGCGCAACCAGCAAGCGATCATGCGTTTGCTGGATGAGATTGAAGACCTGGCCGACGGCGACCTGACCGTCATGGTCTCGGTCACCGAAGACTTCACCGGAGCGATTGCTGACTCGATCAATTACTCCATCGACCAACTGCGTGAACTGGTGGCCACCATCAACCTCAGCGCCGAAGAAGTGGCCAGCGCCGTTCAAGACACGCAGAACACCGCTCACCAACTAGCCAAGGCTTCGGAGCATCAGGCTGAGCAAATCACTGAAGCCTCGGTGGCGGTCGGGGACATGGCCGAATCCATTGATCGGGTTTCCACCCACGCCTATGAGTCGGCAAAGGTTGCCGAGCGTTCGGTGGCCATTGCCAACAAGGGCAACGAAGTGGTGCATAACACCATTCACGGCATGGACAACATTCGCGAGCAGATCCAGGATACCGCCAAGCGCATCAAGCGCCTGGGTGAGTCTTCCCAGGAAATTGGCGATATTGTCAACTTGATCGATGACATTGCCGATCAGACCAACATTCTCGCCCTCAACGCCGCGATTCAGGCGTCGTTGGCCGGTGAGGCCGGACGCGGTTTCGCCGTGGTTGCTGACGAAGTACAGCGCCTGGCCGAACGCTCGTCTTCAGCCACCCGGCAGATCGAGGCGTTGGTCCGTACCATTCAGACTGACACCAACGAGGCTGTGATCTCCATGGAGCAAACCACTGCTGAAGTGGTGCGCGGCGCGCGGCTGGCGCAGGATGCTGGTGTTGCGCTGGAGGAAATCGAAGGGGTATCGCAGACCCTCGCCGAACTTATCCACAGCATCTCCGATGCCGCCCAGCTCCAGACCTCTTCGGCCGGGCAGATCTCGCATACCATGGCGATAATCCAGCAGATTACTTCTCAGACCTCGGCCGGTTCGAACGCGACCGCTGAAAGTATTGGCAATCTGGCGCGCATGGCCAGTGAAATGCGCCGTTCGGTGTCCGGCTTCACCCTGCCACCGTCGCCCCCACGTTGAGCGCGCACAGGTGAGCATGGCAACGGGAGCACATATGGCTGAGCGGCGCGACACAGTAGCCCTGGCCTGGGTCAAAGGCACCATCGAAGACTGCCTGGCACAAGCGCGGCTGGCGCTTGAGCATTATTGTGCCGAACCAGGTGATGAAGACGAGTTGGGCGGATTTATCGACAACCTGCACCAGGTGCACGGGTGTCTGGTCATGCTTGAACTCAGTGGCGCCGCATTTTTGGCCGACGAGCTGGAGCAGTTGGGCGTGGCACTCAAAGAGAAGCGCGTCGCCCAGCGCGGAGAAGCCTTGGGCGCGCTGTTTCGTGGCCTCGAACAGTTACCGCTGTACTTGGAACGTTTGCGCAGCGCCCGCAGTGACCTGCCACTGGTGGTCTTGCCGGTGCTCAATCAACTGCGTGCCGAACGCGGTGCCGAGCCGTTGGCGCCGGGTAGTCTGTCGGATGCAGCGCCCGTGGCGGCTGAAGAGATGGCCAACCTTGACCTGTCGCTGAGTTCGTTGCGTGAACGGCTGCAAGCGGGCTCCGACCGGGATGCCTTACGCTCGGTTGTGGCGGCGCTGTGCGAAGACCTGATGCGGGTCAAGGAGCGGCTGGACCTGTTTGTGCGCAGCGACCGTCAGCGCCTGGACGACCTGCAGCCGCTGTTGTCGCCACTGCGGCAGATTGCCGATACCTTGGCGGTGCTCGGCTTCAGCCAGCCGCGGCGGGTGATCATCGATCAGGTGCTGGTGCTGCAGAGCCTGGCCCAGGGCCAGCGCGTGGCCGACGATGCGGTACTGATGGATGTTGCCGGGGCGCTGCTGTATGTCGAGGCGACACTGGCAGGTATGGTCGGCCCGTTGGAGCAGCACCCGAACCAGAGCTCGCTGCCCGGTACTGACCTGGCGGAAATCCGGCAGTTGGTACTCGAAGAAGCGCATGCAGTGTTGCAACAGGTTAAAGACCAGATTGGTGACTGCCTTGAGGCCGGCTGGCAACCTCAGCGTTTGCTGGTGTTACCGAACTTGCTGCATCAGATCCGTGGCGCGCTGGCCATGCTGATGCTGCCCCGTGCGGCGGCCTTGATGGGCCGTTGTGCTGAATTTGTGCAGCAGCGCATGTTAGGCGCTGCACCACCGGATGACACGACCCTCGCACACATGGCCGATGCCTTGAGTGCCTGTGAATGCTACCTGCAATGGCTGGCCGCCGACGCCCAGGCCAACCCCTCGCCATTTCTCGATGCCGCTCAGGCCAGCCTGGAGGCGCTGGGCTATGCGCCGGAGCCTGAACCTGAGCCGGAACCTGAAAAGGCTGACACCAAGGAGGCGGAGACTGAAGTTCCTGTGGTTGATGACGAGCTGCGTGAGGTCTTTCTCGAGGAGGCCGATGAGCTGCTGCCGCAGTTGAATGAGCAATGGGCGCGTTGGCAGGCCGATACGACCGACCGTGAGGCACTGGTCGATGTGCGGCGGGGCCTGCACACCCTTAAGGGCAGTGGCAGGATGGTGTGGGCGCAAGGCTTGGCAGAGCTGGCCTGGGCCGCAGAACACCTGCTTAACCGGGTACTCGAAGGCCGTGTAGAACTGGCGGCTGCGCCATTGGCGAGCCTGCAGCAGGCGCTGGACTTGATTCCCGGACTGTTGGTGGCCTTTGCCAATGGGCAAGCGCAGGCGTCCAAGGATGTCGAACAACTGTCGTTGCGCCTGCATGCGCTGGCGATGAATGACGCGCCCCATGAGGCCGATACCAGCGAAGCCATCGACCCGCAATTGCTGGAAATTTTCCGCAATGAAGCGGTCGGTCATCTGGACACCCTTGAACGCTTTTTGCAAACCGCAGACCAGCAATTGCCGCTGCCAGTCAGCGACAGTTTGCAGCGTGCGTTTCACACGCTCAAGGGGAGTGCGGCCATGGCCGGGGTTACCCCGATTGCCGAGCTGGCTGCTGCCCTCGACCTGTTGGCGCGGGAGTTCAAGGCGCACCAGTTGGCCTTCGACCTGGAAGAAATCTATCTGTTGGAATGCGCCCAGCCCTTACTGCATCGTGGGCTGGAGCAATTATCCAGTACGCCCTTGGCTGCGATCAAAGGCGCCTCGACGCTGATCGACGAAATCCAGCAAGTAGTTCAGGCGCGCCTGCATGCCTTGCTTCAACTGCCCCGCCAAGGCGGGCGTATCAAGCGTGACCCGCAGTTGATCGCCAGTTTCCTCGCGCAAGGCATGGACATTTTGCTGGATGCCGAAACATTGCTGTTGCGCTGGCAAGAGCACCCCGGCGAACGTCAGGAACTCAGCGCGCTGCTCGATGAACTGACTACGTTGGGCCAGAGTGCCCACCTGGCAGACCTGTGGCAGGTGGATGAACTTTGTGAGGCGTTGCTGGATTTATACGGTGCCGTTGAAGAAAGCAGCCTGACGGTCAGTGCACGCTTCTTTGCTGAGGCCCAGCATGCCCATGAAGCGTTGATCGATATGCTCGACCAACTTGCCGCCGGGCAAGAGGTGGACCCTCGGCCAGAGCGCCTGGAAGCCTTGCGCGAATTGCTGGACGAGGCGTTGGCACCCGATGCAACAGGGCTGATTCGCCATCAGGATGGCCAGGCGCAGATCGCTGACCTGAGTGCTGCAACTGCAGCCCTTGCGGCAGACCCTGCAGTGGTTGAGCTGTTTCTTGAAGAAGCCAACGATCTGCTGCAAAGCGCCAATCAGGCGTTGGAGCGCTGGCTGAACGACCCAGACAATGCCTCGGCCTTGTCGTCGCTGCAACGCGACCTGCAGACGCTCAAGGGCGGTGCGCAGATGGCTGCTGTTGGCATGGTCGAAGTGCTCGCCCAAGAGCTTGAGCTGGTCTACGAAGGCCTGGTTGACCGTCGCTACGCCCCGACGCCTGAGCTGTTTACCTTGCTCAAACGCAGTCACGCGCAATTGGCGCAGATGCTGGTGCAATTGCAGGCTGGTGATGCACCGGGCACGGTCGTGGAGTTGCTGGCGGCGCTGCGGGAGTACCGTCATAGTGCGCCACCTGCGGTGGCTGCCGACAAAGTGGCTGACCCGGTGCAAGAAGCCGGGGACAAAGAGTTGCTGGAGATCTTCCTCGAAGAAAGCTTCGATATTGTCGAAAGCTCCGGGGCTGCCTTACTGCGTTGGCAAGCGGAGCCGCGTAATAGCGTCGAAGTCGAAAACCTGCTGCGCGACCTGCACACCCTCAAGGGTGGCGCGCGCATGGTCGAGATCACGCCGATTGGCGATCTGGCCCATGAGCTGGAATTCCTTTACGAGCTGCTGGCGGCCGGGCAACTTCAGCCCAGCGCCGCGCTGTTCAGTTTGCTGCAGAACTGCCATGACCGCCTGGCGCACATGCTTGACGCCGTGCGCCTGCAACAACCGCTGCACGCGGCGACGGCGCTGATCGACTACATTCGCAACTTCAGCAGTGCGGCGCTGGCCGACACTGCTGCGCACCAGTCCCAGGCCGATGCGGCGCCATTGGAAGCACCCGTGGCAGTGCCTGAGCGCGGGCCGGTGGACATGGTCAAGGTGACTTCGGAACTGCTCGATGACCTGGGCAACCTGGCCAGCGAGCATTCGATCATCCGCGGGCGTATCGAGCAGCAGGTCAATGACGCCCAGGTGGCGTTGAACGAGATGGAGACCACGCTGGAGCGTATGCGCGATCAGTTGCGCCGGCTGGATACCGAAACACAGGGGCGGATCCTCAGCCGCCAACTGGGTGATGGCGATGGTCAGGTCTACGACGATTTCGACCCGCTGGAAATGGACCGCCATTCGCAGCTGCAACAGCTTTCCAGGGCGTTGTTCGAATCGGCATCCGACCTGCTTGATTTGAAGGAAACCCTGAGCGTACGTGCCCAGGATGCGCAAAGCCTGCTGCAGCAGCAGGGCCGGGTAAACAGCGAGCTGCAGGAAGGCCTGATGCGCACACGCATGGTGCCTTTCGAGCGCCTGGTACCGCGGTTGCAACGGGTGGTGCGGCAGGTGGCCAGCGAGTTGGGCAAGCAGGTTGAGCTGGTCGTCGGCAATGCCGAAGGCGAGATGGACCGCAGTGTGCTTGAACGCATGGTGGCGCCGCTGGAGCACATGCTACGCAACGCCGTTGACCATGGCCTGGAGGCGCGTGAAGTACGCCTGGCTGCGGGCAAGCCTGAGCAGGGCCTGATTTCTCTGACCCTGTTGCACGAAGGCGCCGACATCGTCATTGAGATGACTGACGACGGTGCGGGTGTGCCGCTGGACGCAGTACGGCGCAAGGCGATCAAGCGCGGGCTGCTCGACCCGACAGCAGTGCTCAGCGACCACGAGGTGATGCAGTTCATCCTTCAGCCGGGCTTCTCCACGGCAGAGAAAATTACCCAGATTTCCGGGCGCGGCCTGGGCATGGACGTGGTCCATGAAGAGGTCAAACAGTTGGGCGGCTCGATGGTGATTGAGTCCAGCGCTGGCAAAGGTGCGCGCTTTTTGATCCGGCTGCCGTTCACCGTATCGGTCAACCGTGCCCTGATGGTGCAGTACGGCGAAGAGCAGTATGCCGTGCCGCTCAATACCATCGAGGGCATCGTACGGGTGCCGCCTGCCGAGTTGGAAGCCTGCTATCAACTAGAGCCACCGCATTACGAGTATGCCGGGCATCGCTATGAGCTGCGCTACCTGGGCGAGTTGCTGCAGGGGGCGACACAACCGCGCCTGCTCGGCCAGAGCCTGCCGTTGCCGGTGTTGCTGGTGCACTCTCACGAGCACCAATTCGCGATCCAGGTCGACAGCCTGGCGGCGAGCCGCGAGATCGTGGTGAAAAGCCTCGGGCCGCAGTTTGCCAGCGTTCAGGGTTTGTCCGGGGCGACCTTGCTGGGAGATGGCCGGGTTGTACTGATTCTTGACTTGCCCGGGCAACTGCGCGGCTTGCAACAGCGGCAAATGCAGCAGCAAGCGGGCAGTGCCAGCCATGTGCGGCAACAGCAGATCGAGCGTGCGCCGAAACGGCCGCTGTTGGTGATGGTGGTTGATGACTCAGTGACTGTCCGCAAAGTGACTGGCCGTCTGCTGGAGCGCCATGGCATGAACGTACTGACCGCCAAGGATGGTGTCGATGCCATGGCGCTGTTGCAGGAGCACAAACCGGACGTGTTGCTGCTGGATATCGAAATGCCGCGTATGGACGGCTTCGAGGTTGCCACCCAGGTACGTCACGACCCGAACCTCAAGGACTTGCCGATCATCATGATTACCTCACGAACCGGGCAGAAACATCGCGACAGAGCCATGTCCATTGGCGTCAACGACTATCTGGGCAAACCCTATCAAGAGTCGGTACTGCTGCAGAGTATTGCGCTTTGGAGTGCCCGAAATGCTTGAACAGCCTGCTCGCAACGGTCGACGCAGCAGCCTCACCGGGCTGTTGCTGGCCCTGGATGATCGTTGCTTGGTACTGCCCAACGTCGCGGTCGCCGAGTTGATCGGCTATCAGCGCGGCTCCCCGGCCCCTGAGCAGCCCCAGTGGATGTTGGGCTGGATCGACTGGCGCAACCAGCGTCTACCGCTGCTCAGTTTCGAGGCCGCGTGCGGTGGCCAGGTACGGGTGGGGGACCGGGCGCGGATTGTAGTGCTCAATGCCTTGGGCGGTAGCCGTTTGCGCTTCATCGCCATGCTGGTTCAGGGGATCCCGCGGTCTTGCAAACTCGATAGCCAACTCAATTATGTTGATGTGCCGCTGGCGGCGTTGGAGCTGGCTGCAGTTCAGGTGGGCGAGCAGGTGGCCCGAGTACCCGACCTTGCCGCTTTGGAGCAGTTGCTTGAGGAGACCGGGCTGGTTTGAAACATTTGCCTGTGTAGGATGGGAAGCCTGTCCGTCGTTCGGAGGACCCTGCTGTATGTATCACGGTGAACGTTTCAACGCCTGGACCCACTTGGTCGGCGCCGTACTCGCCTGTATCGGTGCCATTTGGCTGTTGGTGGTCGCCAGCCTGCAAGGCGACCCCTGGAAAATCGTCAGCCTGGCGATTTACGGCTTTACCCTGCTGTTGCTCTACAGCATCTCGACCCTCTATCACAGCGTGCGCGGCAAGGCCAAAGTGGTGATGCGCAAGCTGGATCACTTGTCGATCTATTTACTGATTGCCGGTAGTTACACGCCGTTCTGCCTGGTCAGCCTGCGTGGGCCCTGGGGCTGGAGCCTATTCGGGATAGTGTGGGGGCTGGCGGTGATCGGCATGCTGCAAGAGATCAAACCGCGCAGCGAAGCCCGAGTGCTGTCGATCATCATCTACGCGGTAATGGGCTGGATCGTGCTGGTCGCGGTCAAGCCGTTGCTGGCCAGCCTGGGCGCTGCGGGCTTTTCATGGCTGGCTGCCGGTGGCGCGTTCTACACCATCGGCATCATCTTCTTCGCCTACGACAGCCGCTTTCGCCACTGGCATGGCATCTGGCACTTGTTCGTGATTGCCGGCAGCCTGCTGCACTTCATTGCCGTATTTTTCTACGTGCTTTAGAAGTCACCCCAAAGCTGCTGAGCAACGGCCAGTGCCACTACCGGCGCGGTTTCGGTGCGCAGCACCCGTGGGCCGAGGCGGGCAGCGTGGAAGCCTGCGGCTTTGGCGTGCTCGACTTCGGCGTCGCTCAAACCACCTTCCGGGCCGATCAGGAACGCCAGGCTTTGTGGTGTCTGATGGCTGGTCAGAGGCTCGGCCACCGGATGCAAGACCAGCTTGAGTTGTTCGTCACAAGCCTTGAGCCAGTCATCCAGCAGCATCGGCGGGTTGATTTGCGGCACGCTGGAGCGGCCGCATTGCTCGCAGGCACTGATTGCTACCTGGCGCCAGTGTGCCAGGCGCTTGTCGGCACGTTCGTCTTTGAGGCGCACTTCACAACGCTCGCTGACGATTGGGGTGATGATGGTAGCGCCCAGTTCGGTGGCTTTCTGGATCGCCCAGTCCATGCGTTCACCGCGTGACAAACCCTGGCCCAGGTGAATATTGAGGCTGGACTCGGCTTGCCCGGCGAAGGCTTCGGTCAACTGAACCCGTACGGTCTTCTTGCCGACCTCAAGCAACTGGCCGAGGAACTCCTGGCCGCTGCCGTCGAACAGTTGTACTGCATCGCCAACGGCCATGCGCAGCACTCGGCCGATGTAGTGGGCCTGGGCTTCGGGCAGGTCGTGCTCGCCGAGGCTCAGTGGGGCGTCAATGAAAAAACGGGACAGTCTCATTTCAAAACTCGGTAAATGTGTTGGCTGTCATCGCGGGGCAAGCCCGCTCCCACTGTAGGAGCGGGCTTGCCCCGCGATGCTGTTACTAACCCGGATCGCGAAAATCAGGATGGAAATTACCCGGTACCGCCACGCTGATGCTGTCGCGAGTCGCAATATCGATACCTTCACTGGCGACCTCGGCGAGGAAGTCGATCTGCTCCGGGGTAATCACATACGGTGGCAGGAAGTACACCACGCTTCCCAACGGACGCAGCAACGCCCCACGGGTCAGGGCGTGTTCGAAGACTTTCAGGCCACGCCGTTCCTGCCAGGGGTAGGCGGCCTTGCTGGCTTTGTCCTGCACCATCTCGATGGCCAGGGCCATGCCGGTCTGGCGCACTTCCGCAACGTGCGGGTGGTCGGCCAGGTGCGCCGTGGCACTGGCCATACGTTGGGCCAGGGCTTGGTTGTTGGCGATGACGTTGTCTTGCTCGAAGATGTCCAGGGTCGCCAGTGCCGCTGCACAGGCCAGTGGGTTGCCGGTGTAGCTGTGTGAATGCAGGAAGGCGCGCAGAGTCGAGTAGTCGTCGTAGAAGGCGTTGTACACCTCGTCGGTGGTCATGCACGCCGCCAGTGGCAGGTAGCCGCCGGTCAGAGCCTTGGACAGGCAGAGGAAATCAGGGCGGATACCGGCCTGTTCACAGGCGAACATCGTACCGGTGCGGCCAAAGCCGACCGCGATTTCATCGTGGATCAGGTGCACGCCGTAACGGTCACAGGCTTCGCGCAGTAGCTTGAGGTACACCGGGTGGTACATGCGCATGCCGCCGGCGCCCTGGATCAGCGGTTCAACGATCACTGCCGCAAGGGTTTCATGGTGCTCGGCGAGGGTCTGTTCCATGGCCGCGAACATCGTGCGCGAATGCTCTTCCCAGCTCACGCCCTCCGGACGCAGATAGCAGTCCGGGCTCGGTACCTTGATGGTGTCTAGCAGCAGCGCCTTGTAGGTTTCGGTGAACAACGGCACATCACCCACCGACATCGCAGCAATGGTTTCACCGTGGTAGCTGTTGCTCAGGGTGACGAAACGTTTTTTCGCTGGCTGGCCTTTGTTGAGCCAGTAATGAAAGCTCATTTTCAGCGCGACTTCGATGCAGGACGAACCGTTATCGGCGTAGAAGCAGCGGGTCAGCCCTTCGGGTGTAATCTGCACCAGGCGCTCGGACAACTCGATCACCGGTTGGTGGCTGAAGCCGGCGAGGATCACATGCTCCAACTGGTCGACCTGGTTTTTGATGCGCTGATTGATACGTGGGTTGGCATGGCCGAAGACGTTCACCCACCAGGAGCTGACAGCGTCGAGGTAACGCTTGCCTTCGAAATCTTCCAGCCACACGCCTTCGCCACGTTTGATCGGAATCAGCGGCAGTTGCTCGTGGTCTTTCATCTGGGTGCAGGGGTGCCACAGGACCTTCAGGTCACGTTGCATCCACTGTTGGTTAAGGCCCATTTCACTTCTCCTGGCGACATCAGCGCAGACATGCGGCGCAAGCCTATGCAATGCGTCGGCCGAGAACAACCCGTGGCATGCAATCAGACGTGGGTGTCGCTGGTCGGAGGACTTTGCCTCGCGTATTCTTCGGCTACTCTTTTCAGGGGGAATCCCCCCTATCTTTCTGCTTAGAACCGGAGTTCGCCAACATGTCTGCTGGGTGGCTACGCGCCTGTGCGCTGGTAATGATAGGACTGTTCAGCGGCGCTGCGCTGGCCAAGGACAAAACCCCGACGGCCATCGTCGTCGGCGGCGGTCTGGCTGGCCTGACGGCTGCTTATGAATTGCAAGGCAAAGGCTGGCAGGTGACCCTGCTTGAAGCCAAGTCGGGGATGGGCGGGCGTTCAGGCCTGGCCACCAGTGAATGGATCGGCAACAGCAAGGCTCAGCCGATCCTCAATCAGTACCTCGACACCTTCAAGATCAGTACCCTGCCAGCGCCGGAGTTCGTGCGTACGCCGGGGTACTTGATCGATGGTGAGTATTTCAGCTCAACGGACCTGGCGACCAAGCAGCCGACCACCGCCGAGGCGCTGAAACGCTACGAAAAGACCCTCGACGACCTGGCGCGCTCGATTGACGACCCGCAAAATCCGGCTGCCAACAGCACCCTGTTCGCGCTGGATCAACTGAACGTTTCCACCTGGCTGGACAAACTGCAGCTGCCGACCACGGCGCGTCAGTTGATCAATCAGCAGATCCGCACGCGCTACGACGAGCCATCGCGCCTGTCGCTTCTCTATTTCGCCCAGCAGACCCGCGTCTACCGTGGCGTCAGCGACCGAGACCTGCGTGCTGCACGTCTGCCGGGCGGTAGCCCGGTGCTGGCTCAGGCCTTTGTTAAACAGCTGAAGACCATCAAGACCAGCTCGCCGGTCAACGCCATTGTTCAGGACAAGGACGGCGTTACCGTCAAAGTCGGCAGCGTCGGTTATCAGGCTGACTATGTGGTGCTGGCTGTGCCACTGCGCGCCCTGGCCAAGATTCAGATGACACCGGGCCTGGACACCAAGCATCTGGCAGCCCTGAAGGGCACCAACTACGGCTGGCGCGACCAGCTGTTGCTGAAGTTCAAACACCCTGTGTGGGAGAGCCGTGCGCGTATGTCGGGTGAAATCTACAGCAACGCCGGCCTTGGCATGCTTTGGGTTGAACCTGCACTTAAGGGCGGCGCCAACGTGGTGATCAACCTGTCGGGTGACAATGCGCGCCTGCTGCAGGCTTTCGGCGACAAGCAGATGGTCGATCAGGTGCTGATTCGCATGCATGCGTTCTACCCGCAGGCCCGTGGCGCGTTCACCGGCTACGAAGTGCGCCGTTACAGCACCGACTCCAACATGGGCGGCGCCTATCTGGCCTATGGTCCGGGGCAGATCAGCAAGTTCTGGCGCCTGTGGGAACGTCCGGTGCAGCGCATCGCCTTTGCCGGTGAGCACACAGATGCCCTGTACCCAGGCACCCTGGAAGGCGCTCTGCGCAGTGGCCAGCGTGCGGCAAGTCAGGTTCAGGACCTGGCGGCGGGCAAGTCGTTTGAGGTTGTCAAAGCGGCACCCACGGCGGCACCTGTGAAGAAAGACGAGAGCAAGGAAAGCTTCTTCTCGCGGCTGTTCGGCAGTAACGATAAGCCTGCCACGGCGCAGTAAATGCGTTGATTCTATCGCGGGGCGAGCCCGCTCCTACCGGGTCGGTGGGGGTGGGCTTGCCCCGCGATCTGTCTATACCTTCCCCTGCAGTTAATGTTTCCTTAATAGCGTTGTAAAACACTAACAATCGTCTTTCTCGATCGTTCAAAGCGAAATTTTCCGCTTTAATTCGATAGATAAGTCGTTAGTCTTGAGCACAGTTCTTACAGGGAAACACGGCTATGCAACTGCGCAATTCATCTTCTCGCTACGGCTTGGTCAGCATCGTGATGCACTGGGGTGTGGCACTGGCTGTTTTCGGACTGTTCGCGCTCGGCCTGTGGATGATGGGTCTCGACTACTACAGCCCTTGGCGTAAAGAGGCGCCCGAGCTGCACAAGAGTATCGGTCTGGTGCTGTTGGCGGTCATGCTGGCCCGAGTGGCCTGGCGCTTTATTAGCCCGCCACCACCGGCACTGCCTAATCACGGCAAACTGACCCGCGCCGCCTCCAAGGCAGGCCACAGTCTGCTTTACTTCGGTCTGTTTGCGGTAATGATCGCCGGTTACCTGATTTCCACCGCCGATGGCGTAGGTATTCCGGTATTCGGACTGTTCGAAGTGCCAGCGCTGGTGAGTAACTTGCCCGATCAGGCGGATGTTGCCGGAGAGATCCATTTCTATCTGGCCTGGGGCCTGGTGATTTTTGCCGGTTTGCATGGCCTGGCTGCCCTGAAGCACCACTTTATCGACCGTGACGCGACCCTCAAACGTATGTTGGGCCGCAAAGCTTGATGTTCAACCTCCACTCCAAAGGGATATAGACGCATGTTGAAGAAGACTTTTGCCGCTCTGGCGCTCGGTACCGCACTGCTCTCGGCCGGCCAAGCCATGGCTGCAGACTACAAGATCGACAAGGAAGGCCAGCACGCTTTCGTTGACTGGAAAATCAGCCACCTGGGCTACAGCTTCATTCACGGTACCTTCAAGGACTTCGATGGTTCGTTCAGCTGGGATGCTGCCAAGCCAGAGGCCAGCAAAATTGCGGTAGACCTGAAAACCGCCAGCCTGTGGTCGAACCATGCTGAGCGTGACAAGCACATCGCCAGCAAAGACTTCCTCGATGTGAAGAAGTACCCAGACGCCAAGTTCGTTTCCACCAGCGTCAAGTCGACCGGTGAGAAGACTGCAGACGTAACCGGTGACCTGACCATGCACGGCGTGACCAAGCCGGTCACCTTCAAAGCTACCTTCAACGGCGAAGGTAAAGATCCATGGGGCGGCGAGCGTGCTGGTTTCAACGCTACTACCACCCTGAACCTGAATGACTTCGGCATCAAAGGCCCGGGCGCTACTTCTCAGACCCTGGACCTGGACATCAGCATCGAAGGCATCAAGCAGTAACGCTGTAGGAGCGGGCTTGCCCCGCGATTGCGATCTGACTGTCAAATCGCGTCGCGGGGCAAGCCCGCTCCTACCAAAACAAAAACGCCGCCCCTTGGGGCGGCGTTTTTGTGTGTGCCTTACTGATCAGCGATTGCGAGTCAGCAGTGCAGGCTTCTCGCCACGCGGACGGCTAGGCAGTTGCTCCAGCTGTTCGGCAGTGGGGAAACGGTCGATCTTCGACTCTTTGTGCATGATGCGCGGTTGTGGCTGGCCTTCACGCGGGTTGCGTACGGCTGGTTCACCCGAGTCATTGTTCGGGCGGCGATTGCGGCCACCACCATCACGACGCTGCTGACCACCGCCACCATTGCGCGAGCCACCACGTTTTTCGCCGCTAGCTGAACCACCAGAACCATTGCGTGGGCCATTGTTGCGACCTTGGCCACCACCGTTGTTGCTGCGCTGCTGGCCACTGCCAGCACCTGCGCCGCTCTGAGCTGGCGCGCCAGGGCGACGGTTGCGGCCCTGATTACCCTTGTTCTGGTAAGGGCTGACGTAGTCGGCACGGTTACCGAAGTTATCCACGTCGTCATCCAAAAACTCTTCTGGATCGCGATCAGCTGGAACAGCAGGAATGCTCGACTGTGCCGACTGCTGCTGACGTGGCTTTTTGTTGTCGCGTGGTTTGCGTTCCTGGCGGCCACCGGCAGATTTTTCTGCGGTTTTTTCCTTGTCTTTGTCGCGACCTTTCTCTTTACCTTGATCCTTGCCTTTGTCCTTGCGTCCGCCGTTACCGCTGTTGGTACCGTCGGCGCGCTGGCTGCGGCCACCGCGTGGGTTGTTTTGCGGACGCTCACGGGTTTCAGGCTTCTCGGCTTCGACCTTGGTGATATCAAAGCCCATCAGGTCGCCATCCGGGATTTTCTGGCGCGTCACGCGCTCGATGCTCTTGAGCAGTTTTTCTTCATCCGGGGCAACCAGCGAGATGGCCTCGCCCGAGCGCCCGGCGCGGCCGGTACGACCGATGCGGTGAACGTAGTCTTCTTCGACGTTAGGCAGCTCGAAGTTGACCACATGTGGCAACTGGTCGATGTCCAGGCCACGCGCGGCGATGTCGGTGGCAACCATGATGCGCACAGCGCCGGACTTGAAGTCGGCCAGGGCTTTGGTGCGAGCGTTCTGGCTCTTGTTGCCGTGGATCGCAGCAGCAGTAAGGCCGTGCTTTTCCAGGTACTCGGCCAGGCGGTTGGCGCCGTGCTTGGTGCGGGTGAAGACCAGCACCTGTTCCCAGGCACCGGTGGTGATCAGGTGGGCCAGCAAGGCGCGCTTGTGGCTGGCCGGCAGGCGATAGACACGCTGTTCGATGCGCTCGACCGTGGTATTGGGCGGGGTCACCTCAATACGCTCGGGGTTATGCAGCAACTTGTCGGCAAGCTCGGTGATGTCTTTGGAGAAGGTCGCCGAGAACAACAGGTTCTGACGCTTGGCCGGCAGTTTTGCCAGAACTTTCTTCACATCGTGGATGAAGCCCATGTCGAGCATGCGGTCGGCTTCGTCCAATACCAGGGTTTCGACGTGGGCGAGGTCGACGCTGCCTTGACCGGCCAGATCGAGCAAACGACCCGGGCAGGCCACCAGCACATCGACACCACGGGACATGGCCTGAACCTGCGGGTTCATGCCGACGCCGCCGAAGATACAGGCGCTGACGAATTTGAGGTTTTGCGCGTAAACCTTGAAGCTGTCGTGCACCTGGGCGGCCAGTTCACGCGTAGGGGTCAGCACCAGGACCCGCGGCTGGCGTGGGCCATGACGCTGGGATTTGTCTGGGTGACCGCCTGGGAACAGGCGTTCGAGGATCGGCAGGGCGAAACCACCGGTTTTACCAGTACCTGTCTGGGCGGCAACCATCAAGTCGCGACCTTGCAACACGGCGGGAATGGCCCGCTGTTGCACCGGAGTGGGCTGGGTATAGCCAGCTGCCTCGATGGCGCTGACTAGAGCCTCGGAGAGACCGAGGGAAGCAAAGGACATGAGTAATCCTGTTCTTAGTGGGGGCTAAGCCCGATGGGATAATCTTGCCTGGCGCGACAGGCATCGGGTGATGCTATCGCGACCGGTCCTGCAGGGACTTCAATGCGCATCCGGAGCGTGGCGGGCGGGCTCTTGGCCGCGCTGTCCTGCCGGTCGGGATGCCTTTTGCAAGGCCGAGCGTCCGGGCGTAAGCCTGGCGGGAAGGCCCGAGTATAACAGAGCAATCAGGGCGTGCTGCGTTCCTGCTGCTCAACGGTGCTTCGAAAGTTGTCACCGACACCGGCATAGCGGGCGTTCAATGCTGCGTACGCCGGCTCACTCTTGAAGCGCCGCAGCTCTGCGGCGAAGCGTTGCATCAGCACTTCCATGCCGGTACTGCGGCGCACAGCCAGGTACTGACTCTGGCGGCTGACCACCAGTGGCAGTTCGCTGACTTGCTGCTCCAAGCCCAGGTTTTTGCTGAGGTAGCGCCCAACACGGCGGTCGGTTATCAGCAAATCGATTCTGCCGCGTTGCAGTTTGCCGAAGTTGGCTTCATGGGTGGGCGCAGGTTCGCGGGTGAACAACGGCGACTCGCTGAAGGCAGAGGCGTAGGCATAACCCGGTGAGGTGCCGACGGTCAGGCCGCGCAGGTCAGCCAGGCTATTGACGCTGTGTGGGCGGGCGTTGGCGTAGAACAGCACAAACTCCACGTCGGAGAGCGGCTCATTGGGGTAGAAGAGCTGTTTGCGACGCTCTTCGGTCTGAAATATGTCCAGAATGCCGTCTGCCAGACCTTGATCAACCATTGCCAGGCAGCGCTTCCAGGGCAGGAACTGCCAGTCCAGCTCGACACCCAGGCGTTTGAACACCTCGACCGTGACCTCGTAGTCGAAGCCTTTGGCCTGACCCTCTTCCACGTACACGTAGGGTGCCCAGGGTTCGGTGACGATGCGCAATTTCTCGCCATGGGCTAACGCACTCAGGCAAGTGAGCAACAGGGCGGCGATCAGGCGGGTGAAATCTGGCATGACTGGAGAGTACGACGTGTGCACGCCTATGGCTAGTAGGCGTGCATGTTGTGCATGTCAGGATTTCAGGGGTGGGAGTGCTTTAGCAGCGTATCGCGCACGGTTTTGTGTTTGCTGCCCAAGCTCAACCGCATGCCGGGGCGCTTGAACCATTGACGCAGCTTTTGCTCGCACAATGGCTGCGAATGGCGGGCTTTGGCGTTTTCCAGTGCTTTGACCCACCATGTGGTGGCGCAGGCGCGGTCGAATTCGTTGGGGTATTCATAGCAGCCATACATTAACTCACGCAGAAACTGACGCTGCTCGCTGGGCAGGGTCAGGCTCAGTGCCTTATAGCCCAGACGGTGCAAGGCAGGCGGTTTGGGCAGCTCTGCGTTTACCAAGGTCACATCCTTGAGTGCCTGGCAGCTCAACGGTGCGTGTTGGTGTTTGGCCAGCCAGGCCTGGACTTTGGCCCGGAACAGCTGTTTGCGGCTCCAGTAATGGTGAAGCAGGTCGGTGCATTGGTTGACCTGCATGCGACGATAAGCTGCGACGGCCAGGCAGAACTCTTCAAGGGTGTAGGCGCCCTTGGCGTGAGGGTAGTACTCGTCCATCAGCGCAATCGAGTGGTCGAGTAGAGGCGCATCTTCTTGCACCAGGCCGATGACACCAGAGTTGAGCAAGTGCATCTGTGAGTCTGCAAGGCCGCGCGCTTCAAGCAGGCGGCCGAGGCTTACATACAGCGGGCAGTGCTTGTCATTACCAAAGGTTGCGCCGATCGCGTTGCACAACAGGGTGCCAGGCTTGATACGCCGAAACAGTTCCATCGGCGATTGATGGAAGAAGGTGTCGGTGTCGATCAGCGCGGCTATTGGTGCGTCGGCCAGTACTTTGCGCAACACCACGTGTTTACTGCGAAAGTGATAGCCATAAGGTTGGTTCCAGGTTTCGCGGGTAGCGGCGTCCAGCAGGTGAACCGTTACTGGCAGGTGCTGGTAAGGCTCGGGATTGTCGCTATAGACCTGGATGTCCAATGCTTCCCCGGGCGTTTTGGCCAGATTGGCCAGGGCGCTGACGATGCTGAACTGGGCTTCCTGATGGTAGGTCTCAGGGCCGAAAACCAGGTAAACGAGTTGCGGGCGAGGCGGGGTTTGTCCTTGGGGCATGAAAGCACGAGCATCCGTTGTCTTGTAAAGCAAAAAGGCCTTAGCGTAAGCCAAGGCCTTTCCAGTATCTCGCCACAATTGTTACGAGCGTTGTAGCACTTCGATCAACGGGGCAACTTGAGGTTGTTCCAGATCGCCAGGCTCGGATCGGCCTGGTTCAGGGTGTAGAAGTGCAGACCTGGTGCGCCGCCTTGCAGCAGCTGTTCGCACATGCGGGTAATCACCTCTTCACCGAACTTCTGAATGCTGGCGACGTCATCGCCGTACGCTTCCAGTTGCTTGCGGATCCAGCGAGGAATCTCGGCGCCGCAGGCGTCGGAGAAACGAGCCAGTTTGCTGTAGTTGGTGATCGGCATAATCCCCGGAACCACAGGGATGTTCACGCCCAGTTTCTGCACGCGCTCGACGAAGTAGAAGTAGCTGTCGGCGTTGAAGAAGTACTGAGTGATAGCGCTGTTGGCACCAGCGTTGGCCTTGCGCACGAAATTGTTCAGGTCATCTTCGAAGTTGCGCGCCTGCGGGTGCATCTCCGGGTAGGCAGCAATTTCGATGTGGAAGTGATCAGCGCTTTCCTGGCGGATAAACTCGACCAGTTCGTTGGCATAGCGCAGTTCGCCGCTGGCCATACCCATACCCGAAGGCAGGTCGCCGCGCAGGGCAACGATACGCTGGATACCGGCGGCCTTGTACTGGGTCAGCAGGCTGCGCAGGTCTTCCTTGCTGTCGCCAACGCACGACAGGTGCGGTGCGGCAGGTATCTTCACTTCGCTTTCCAGCTGCAGCACGGTGTTCAGCGTGCGGTCGCGGGTCGAGCCACCGGCACCATAGGTGCAGGAGAAGAAATCGGGGTTGTAGCTGGCCAGATGGCGGGCAGTGGCGAGCAGTTTTTCATGTCCAGCATCGGTCTTGGTCGGGAAGAACTCGAAGCTGTAACGACGTTCCTGAGACATAGAAGGTTCTCTTCAGCGGCAAGCTACAAGCTGCAAGTTACAAGACAAAAGCAGGAGCGGCGCGAACCGCTCTTGCTTGTAGCTTGAAGCTTGCAGCTACCAACTCAATCAGTACCGATAGGCGTGTGGCTTGAACGGCCCTTCAACAGTCACGCCGATGTAGTCGGCTTGCTGTTGAGTCAGCTGAGTCACCACGCCGCCGAAGCCGCGGACCATTTCCAGGGCCACTTCTTCGTCGAGCTTCTTCGGCAGTACTTCAACGGTCAGGCGCTCAGCTTTCTGGGCTGGCGACAGGTCGGCGTACTTCTGGCCGAACAGGAAGATCTGCGCCAGTACCTGGTTGGCGAAGGAACCATCCATGATGCGGCTTGGGTGGCCGGTGGCGTTACCCAGGTTTACCAGGCGGCCTTCAGCCAGCAGGATCAGGTAGTCGTCGTTTTGTGGGTCGAATTCGCCAGCGCCGGTACGGTGGATCTTGTGTACCTGCGGTTTGACTTCTTCCCAGGCCCAGTTCTTGCGCATGAAAGCGGTGTCGATTTCATTGTCGAAGTGGCCGATGTTGCAGACCACGGCGCGCTTCTTCAGGGCTTTGAGCATGTTGGCATCGCAGACATTGACGTTGCCGGTGGTGGTCACGATCAGGTCGATCTTGCCCAGCAGCGCTTTGTCGATGCTTGCTTCGGTGCCGTTGTTGATACCGTCGATGAACGGCGAAACCAGTTCGAAACCGTCCATGCAGGCTTGCATGGCGCAGATCGGATCGACTTCGGTGACCTTGACGATCATGCCTTCCTGACGCAGCGACTGGGCCGAGCCCTTGCCCACGTCACCGTAGCCGATAACCAGGGCTTGCTTGCCCGACAGCAGGTGGTCGGTACCACGCTTGATGGCGTCGTTCAGGCTGTGACGGCAGCCGTACTTGTTGTCGTTCTTGCTCTTGGTGACCGAGTCGTTGACGTTGATGGCCGGGATTTTCAGTTCGCCCTTGGCCAGCATGTCCAGCAGGCGGTGAACGCCAGTAGTGGTTTCTTCGGTTACGCCGTGAACGCGCTCCAGTACAGCCGGGTATTTCTTGTGCAGCAGTTCGGTCAGGTCGCCACCGTCGTCGAGGATCATGTTGGCGTCCCATGGGGCGCCGTCCTTGAGGATGGTTTGCTCCAGGCACCACTCGTACTCTTGCTCGGTTTCACCTTTCCAGGCGAACACAGGGATGCCAGCGGCGGCGATGGACGCTGCGGCCTGGTCTTGAGTGGAGAAGATGTTGCAGGACGACCAGCGCACTTCGGCACCCAGGGCTACCAGGGTTTCGATCAGCACGGCGGTCTGAATGGTCATGTGGATGCAGCCGAGGATCTTGGCACCTTTGAGCGGTTGCTCTTGCAGGTACTTGCGGCGCAGGCCCATCAGTGCAGGCATTTCCGATTCAGCGATGATGGTTTCGCGACGACCCCAGGCAGCCAGGGAAATGTCAGCGACTTTGTAATCGGTAAAACCGGCAGGCGTGTTTACAGCGCTCATGAAGAGCCTCCATTCGTAAGGTGCGAATGGGCGCCGTTGTGCGTTTAGTGCCTGCAGGCAAGCCTGTACAGACAACGCCCCATCCGAGCCTGACAGGTTGAACCTGCTGCAGCGCCCCTCGGACAGGTGGCGGGAACGGTATCAAGTGCAGATGACCGTTTTAAAGCGACCGCGATTATAGCTGTGCCTGCGCATCAGCCCAAGGTTTTCTGTCGATTAATCGAGACCATAGTCGATGTTAAATGGAGCAGGGCAGCAGGCTCTGCCATCATTACCTTCATCGATTGGCAAGATGGTCAGGAGTAGATATGAATTTTCACACCCGCAAATGGGTCAAGCCCGAAGACCTCAACCCCAATGGCACCCTGTTCGGCGGCAGCCTGCTGCGCTGGATCGACGAAGAAGCGGCGATTTATGCCATCGTCCAGCTGGGCAATCAGCGTGTGGTGACCAAGTACATCTCGGAGATCAACTTCGTCAGTGCTTCGCGCCAGGGCGACATCATCGAGCTGGGTATCACCGCTACCGAATTCGGCCGTACGTCGATCACCCTCAAGTGCGAAGTGCGCAACAAGATTACCCGCAAGAGCATTCTGACTGTAGACAAGATGGTTTTCGTCAACCTCGGTGAAGATGGCTTGCCAGCGGCCCACGGGCGGACCGAGATCAAGTACATCAAAGATCAGTTCGATACGCCGGTAGAGTAAGAAAACATAGCGGGGCAAGCCTGCTCCCACCAGATATTACACAAACTCTGTGGGAGCGGGCTTGCCCCGCGAAGGGCGTTAAGGCTGTTCGGTAACCCCACGTACCACGCGCCCGATCGTCAGTCCCTGCAACAGGATCGAAGACAGCACCACGATGTAGGTGATGCTCAGCAACAGATCACGCTCGGTACCCACCGGCAGCGACAACGCCAGCGCTACCGATACACCCCCACGCAAACCACCCCAGGTCAGTACCCGCACGGTACCGCGGGGCACTGTGCGCCAGCGGCGCAGCATGACGATGGCCGGGGCTACAGTCAGCAGGCGCGACAGCAGGATCGCCACAGCCAGCACGCCAGCCGCTGCCAGGTGCATCCACGAGAACGGTAGAAGCAGCAGCTCCAGGCCGATCAGGGCGAACAACAGGGCGTTGAGCATGTCGTCGATCAGCTCCCAGAAGCCGTCGAGGTAACGTCGGGTCATCTCGTTCATCGCCAGGTTACGCCCCAGGTTACCGATGATCAGGCCCGCCACCACCATCGCGATCGGTGCCGAAACATGCAGCTCGTAAGCCATGGCCGAGCCACCGATCACCAGTGCCAGCGTCAGCATGACCTCAACCTGGTACTGCTCGATGCTTTTGATCATACGGTAGGTGACATAGCCGATCAGGCCACCAAACAGCGCGCCACCAATTGCTTCGCGGGCGAACAAGATCAGGGTGTCGCTGACGCTCGGGGTTTCGCCCAGTTGGGCAATGCCCAGCAAGACGGTGAACACCACCACGGCAGTGCCGTCATTGAACAATGACTCGCCGACAATCGTGGTTTTCAGGGGTTTTGAGGCATTGGCGGTACGCAGGGCGCCCAACACCGCAATCGGGTCGGTCGGCGAAATCAGTGCCCCGAACAGCAAGCAGTAGAGCAGGCTGACGTGCCAGCCGAACAGGGCGAATATCCAGTGCGCGAGGAAGCCGATGACCACGGTGGCGATCAACACGCCGAAGGTGGCGAGCAAACCAATCGGCCAGCGGTAGCTGCGAAGATCAGCGAGGTTAACGTGTAAGGCCCCGGCAAACAGCAGGAACGACAGCATCCAGTGCATCAGCAAGTCGTTGAAATCGATTTGGCTCATCAGGCCTTGCACGCGTTCTTCCAGGCCGGGGTAGCCGATGACGCTCAGACCTTGGAGCAACAGGGAAAACAGCAGGGCAGTGACCATGACGCCGATGGTGGGCGGCAGGCCGATGAAGCGGTAATTCAGGTAGGTGAGGAGGGTGGTCAAACAGATAAACGCAGCAACAAGCTCAAGCATTCCGGGTCCTGTATTGGCTTTCAATGTGGCTCCCGATTCAATCAGGCAGCCGTTGGATGGTCTGCCAGAGGTGTGGGGGCACAGTTTTTTGCTGCAGGCGTTGACCGCGCATTGTCGAATTCGTTTCCGTCGCACCCGATTGTGCGCGACGTGGCCTTGAGGGAAATGCTTAGATAGCGGCTGGCCATTGATGACCCGCCCAGCACAACCAAGGACCTTCGCGTGTTAGCCACTTCCCTGGTTCTGATTGCCGCACTATTGCATGCAACCTGGAACACCCTGATCAAATTCAGCGGCGAACGCCTGCTGGTAATCGCCAGCATGGATACCGTGGCGTTGTTGTTCGCCCTGGTGATGGTGGCGTTCGTGCAGTTCCCGCCCGCCGAGGTATGGCCGTGGTTGTTGGCCTCTGCATTGTTCGAGCAGTTCTATCGCTTTCTGTTGATTCAGGCGTACCGCGTCGGTGATCTCGGGTTGGTGTATCCGCTAATGCGTGGACTCTCACCGCTGGTGGTGCTGGCGCTGACGCTGACCTTTGCCGGGGAAACGTTAAGCAGCCAGCAGATCATTGGCATCCTGTTGATTCCCTGCGGCATGGCGTGCCTGCTCTGGCAGGGCGGTGGAGGTGATCGTCTGCCATGGTCGATGCTGCCGGTGGTAGCGTTGATCGGGCTGTGTATCGGTTGCTACACCTGGTTCGATGGCCAGGCGATTCGGCTCTGGTCGCAGCCATTGGACTATCTTGTCTGGTTGACGCTGCTCAGTGCCTGGCCCTTCCCGTTGCTGGCCAGTGTCGCTCGCCGCGCACCGTTTGTGCTGTTCTGGCGCTTGCAATGGCGGCTTGGGCTGGCAGTCGGATTGTGCGTGCTGTTGAGCTATGCCCTGGTGCTCTGGGCCATGCAGCTGGGGTCGGTGGCCGAGGCGGCTGCGCTGCGTGAGGTGAGTGTGATTCTGGTGGTGCTGTTTGGTATGCGTTATCTCAAAGAACCTTTTGGCGGCCCCAGGCTCTTAGCTTGTGCCCTGGTGCTGATGGGCATGCTGATCATGAAACTCTGACTTCCCCCTGACAAGGATTTAGCCATGACCGTTGCTCTGTGGTGTGTGTTGATTGCGTTGTTCCTGCCGATTCTCTGTACCAGCATCGCCAAGCTCAGCAGCGGGCGTTTCGGCTTGCGTCAGAACCATGATCCACGGGCTTTTCTCGACAGCCTCGAAGGCTTGCCGCGGCGTGCTCATGCGGCGCAGTTGAATAGTTTTGAAGCGTTCCCGGCGTTTGCTGCGGCGGTAATCATTGCTGATATCGTCGGCAACGCCGAGCAAGTGACCCAGGACGTGCTGGCCGTGTTGTACATCACCAGTCGCTTGCTCTACATCATCTGCTATTTGGCGGACTGGGCGGCGCTGCGGTCGCTGGTGTGGTTTGCAGGGTTGGGGTTGGTGGTGTCGTTCTTCTTTGTGTCAATGTGATTTGATCGCGGGGCAAGCCCGCTCCTACCGGCAGCTAACCTGTAGGAGCGGGCTTGCCCCGCGAAAAAATCAAAGCACTTTCGGTACTTCAGGCAACGCCGCACCCTTGGGCCACAGCAACCAGATCTGTCCCTGCTGTTTCATGTTGCCCGCCAGTTCGCCCGCCTCGGCACCTGTGCCCCAGAACAGGTCGGCACGCACTTCGCCAGTAATCGCACCCCCAGTGTCTTGAGCAGCAACCGGGCGTATCACGGGTGCGCCATCAGGACGGGTAGTCGACAGCCACAGCAGACTGCCCAATGGAATCACCTTGCGGTCAATGGCCACGCTGTAACCTGCAGTCAGTGGCACGTTGAGCGAACCGCGTGGGCCTTCATTGCTGTCTGGTCGGGTGCTGAAGAAGACATAGCTGGGGTTGCTCGCCAGCAGCTCAGGCACGCGAGTCGGGTTGGCCTGCGCCCAGGCATGGATAGCCCCCATGCTGACATCTTCTTTTTTCAGCTGGCCCTGTTCGATCAACCAGCGCCCTATCGGGCGATAGGGGTGGCCGTTCTGGTCGGCATAGCCAACGCGCAGTTGGCGGCCATCATCCAGCTGGATCCGGCCAGAGCCCTGAATCTGCAGGAACTGCAGGTCCATCGGGTCGGTCAACCAGGCCAGTACGGGTGCAGGTACCCCGTTCTGGTTGATCACTTCGGCGGTGTCGTAAGGTTTGAGGGTGCGGCCTTCAAGGCGGCCGCGCAGGCGTTTGCCCTTGAGTTCCGGGTAGATGCTGTCCAGGGCCACCACGATCATGTCGTCGGGTACGCCATAGACGGGAACATGCGCGTTGTTGGTCTGTGTCAGGCTGCCGGGATAGACCGGCTCGTAGTAACCGGTGATCAGGCCGTTGGCGCTGTTGTCTCCCGAGCGCATGCTGTAGACGTCCAACTGAGCCTGCAGAAAGCTGCGCACTTGAGCGCTGTCGCTTGGCACCGAGGCTGCCGCCGCGCAGGTGTTAGCCCAGATGGCGTCACGTTTGAGACGTTCACAGGCACTGCGCCAGGCTTCGAAGCCGGCCAGCAGGTCGCTGTCGCTGACCTGTGGCAAGTCTTTCCAGGTGCTACTGACATAGGTGGCGAGCGCGTGAGGTTTGGGCTTTTCCGGGCCGCCGCCGTTGCAGCCAGCAAGCAGTGCCAGTACCGAAAGCGACCATCCCAGGTGGCGCAGCGAAAATTTCATGAACAGGGTTTCCTTGGTGGTTTGCCTGGGGTTGAGCTGCCCGGGCAATCCGTAGAGTTAATAAGGGTATTGGTCTTTGGCGGCGAGACGAGGATACTGGCCGCCTTTTTTCCGTGAGCCGAAATTACCATGATGCTCAAGCGACTCTCTGTTGTTGTGCTGGCCTGCCTGACCCTGACTGCCTGTGGCGGTGTCGATCCCAACTCGCCGTTGGGCCAGCGCAAGACCATCTTCAAGCAGATGCTCAAAACCAGTGAAGACCTGGGCGGCATGCTGCGTGGGCGCCTGGCCTTCGACGGACAGAAATTTGCCGATGGCGCCGTCAAGCTCGACGCTTTGTCCCGTGAGCCGTGGAAGCATTTTCCGCAGGTTCGCGAAGACGATGAAACCAGTGCGCGCCCCGAGGTTTGGGAGAAGCAGGCCCGCTTTCAAGACCTGGCCCGGCAACTTGAAGTAGCTACTGGTGAGCTGGTGGCCGTCACCCGTACCCAACCGCTGAAAGCCGCAGACCTGGCCGCGCCGACCGACAAGGTTGAAGCAGCGTGCAAGGCTTGTCATACCGAATTTCGTAACCATTGAAGACATGATCGCGGGGCAAGCCAGCCCCCACACTGTGGGAGCTGGCTTGCCCCGCGATAAAAAACTCAGCGCTTACTTTTCTAGCTGATCCAGCGCTTCCTGCAGCTCTTTCTTCGATTCAGCGAGCTTGTCTTTACGCTTGTTGATCTTCTCGGCATCACCTTTTTTCATGGCCTTGTCCAGGTCCTTGGTGCGCTGGGAAACTTCGTGGCGCGCGTCGAGCACTTTCTGCTCACGCTCTTTGCGCAGGCTGGCGTCAGTGCAATTGGCCGTGACTTCGCTCAGGGCCTTTTCCAGGCCGGCAACCTGGTCGCTGTTGTTGTGCTCACGGGCTTCTTTGAGCTGATTTTCGATGGCGCTGCGCTTGGCGGCACATCCGGTAAGGCCTGCATCGGGCTGGGCTGCCTGCAGTGAGGTTGCGCCAAGGCCAATTACGCTAAGCAGTACGAGATGAGAAAAAAACTTCACGGGAGCCTCCTTGTTCGGGGCGGGGCATCAAAAGTTGGGGGAAATCCTGCCCTGATTTGATCAATTAAGGAACCCTGAGCAGGCTTTTCAGTTGTAAAGCAGGAAAAAGCCTACGCTCGTAGGCGGCGGTGTTTAATGAATGCGCTGAAATCCTTGAATGTTGTGGGCCTGTAGTTGTTCAGCCAGTGCTTGCACGTGAGGATGGGTAAAAAAGGCCTGCAACTGCCCAGCGCGGGTTGTACCGACACCGCTTACGTTGAGCCACTGTCCGGTCGTTCTGGGCGCTAGCGCAGACCAGTCAAAGCCCAGCTCTACATGACGCGGCGCGGGAATTCCCAAGGCGCGCAACCACTGCTCAAAAGGGCGCTCGCGAGCGCTGTCGAAACTTTGCATCAGCGCTTCGGCACGGGCGGTGCTGATGCCGGGGAGCTGGCTTAACTGTTCGCGGCTCAATGCCAACCAGTCTGCCAGAGTATTCACGTGACCCGCCTGCACCAGATCAAGCCAGGTCGCTGCGCCCACACGCGGCATATGCAATCCTTGCTTGCTGCTTAGCCAGGTGAGCCGTGCGATGAACTGTTCTTCGCAGCCGGCGCTGGCTTGCCAACAACTGAGCGCATGAAACTGACCGTCTGCCGGTGGGTGCACTTCAGGGCGCTGAGCACTGCGGTGTACCACCTGCTCCAGGCGTGGGATGGTCAGCCCGGCCAGGCTGATTGCCACTTGGTCGCCCGGGCGGATATCCAGCGCTTGCCAGCGCGCCAGAGAACCCAGGCTGACTTGAGTGATGCGTCGATCGTCGAGGATGACGGGCTGTAGTTGCACAACGGGCGTGACTTTGCCGGTGCGCCCGACCCTGAAGTGCACCTCGCGCACCTCGGCCAGGGCTTGGCTGAAGGGGTATTTCCACGCGGCGATCCAGTACGGTGAATTTGCCCGCCAGCGTTCAGCCGGTGGACGACTGTCCTGACGCAGAATCACACCGTCGGTAGCAAAGGGCAGGGCGTTGTCATACCAGTGCTGGCGCCAATGCGCCGCTTCGGCCTGAGTGGTGATAGCCGCACTGAAGCGTTGACTGTCAGCAAAACCTAGTGATGCCAGCCGGGCCAGGCGCTCGGCTTGTGTGTGGGGGCCTTGCGGCCAGTCCCAGACGAATAGCCCGATACCCGCGCCCTGCGCAGCGCTCAATTGCTTACGTGCCATCAGCCCGGCGACTTTACCGCGTGCGCCCAGCCCGCCTGCAATCGATTGCACATGTCCATCGAGGCGCCAGTACAGTTCGCCTTGCAGGGTAAGGTCCATAGGCTCGGGCAGTTGGCGGGTGATGTTGCCAAGTGCGGTGATGTGGTGGCTCCAGTCGTGACCCTGCACACCATCACCGCGGCTGAGCAGTTGTACCAACCGGCCCTGTCGGAAGACCAGCGACACGGCTACGCCATCTACTTTCGGCTGAATCCAGATGTGCTGCTTGCCCTGCATCCAGCGTGTGACGGCCTGATCATCGACCAGTTTTTCCACGCCGGTATGCACGACGGGATGGCTTATCGGCCCGCGGGCGCTGGCCAGTGGCCTGGCGACTTCAGCCAGGTCGAAGCAGCTCTGAAGGTGCTTCAAGCGCTGGCGGCTCTGGTCGTAAATATCGTCTGCTACCAGCGAAACGCCCAGGCGGTGATAGTGATCATCCCATCGGTTTACGGCCTCTTGCAGCCGAGTGACCTCGTCACGCGCACGCTCGCTGGGCCAGGTCGGGCACTCTTGGGAAAGGGGTGTGGAGGCGTAGAAAACAACTGAAAGAACAACCAGCAGCTTGTGCAACATGGCCAGCATCCTTGCTTGGCGATAGGGAATCCCTAGCCTAGGCAATGGCTGTCCGGCGCATGGCTTTCAGTTGTCAGCCCATGTGTCATCATCCGGTGGGAGCGGGCTTGCCCCGCGATAGCGGTGTGTCAGTGAAGTAGCATCGCGGGGCAAGCCCGCTCCTACCGGAAGGCACAAAAAAGCCCCGGCCAATCACTTGGCCGGGGCTTCTTTCAACGCTTACAAGCCGGCAGCAGCGCGCAGTGCGTCTACGCGGTCAGTGCGTTCCCAGGTGAATGTGGTGAAGGTGTCGTCGCCGACAGTCTTCTGCTGCGGGATGCGGCCGAAGTGACCGTAGGCTGCAGTTTCCTGGTACATCGGGTGCAGCAGGTCGAGCATGGTGGTGATTGCGTACGGGCGCAGGTCGAAGCATTCACGTACCAGCTGAACGATCTTGTCGTCAGAGATCTTGCCAGTGCCGAAAGTGTTCAGCGAGATCGAGGTTGGCTGGGCAACACCGATGGCGTAGGACACCTGGATCTCGCAGCGCTCGGCAAGGCCAGCGGCAACGATGTTCTTGGCAACGTAACGACCGGCATAGGCGGCGGAACGGTCAACCTTGGATGGGTCTTTACCGGAGAACGCGCCACCACCGTGACGGGCCATGCCGCCATAGCTGTCGACGATGATCTTGCGACCGGTCAGACCGCAGTCACCCACCGGGCCGCCGATGATGAACTGGCCAGTCGGGTTGATGTGGAACTGGGTGTCTTTGTGCAGCAGTTCGGCAGGCAGGGTGTGCTTGACGATCAGCTCCATGACCGCTTCCTGCAGGTCTTTTTGCGACACTTCAGGGTTGTGCTGGGTCGACAGAACTACAGCGTCGATGCCGACGACTTTGCCGCCTTCGTAACGGCAAGTCACCTGCGACTTGGCGTCTGGGCGCAGCCACGGCAGCAGGCCGGACTTGCGCGCTTCAGCCTGGCGCTCGACCAGACGGTGCGAGAAGCAGATCGGTGCTGGCATCAGCACGTCGGTTTCGTTGCTGGCATAACCGAACATCAGGCCCTGGTCACCAGCGCCCTGATCTTCCGGCTTGCTGCGGTCAACGCCCTGGGCGATGTCTACCGACTGCTTGCCGATGATGTTCATGACTGCGCAGGTGGCGCCGTCGAAACCGACGTCGGAGCTGTTGTAGCCGATGTCGACGATGACTTTACGTACGATTTCTTCCAGGTCGACCCAGGCCGAGGTAGTGACTTCACCTGCGATGATCGCTACGCCGGTTTTCACCAGGGTTTCGCAAGCAACGCGTGCGTATTTGTCCTGGGTGATGATGGCGTCCAGCACGGCGTCCGAAATCTGGTCGGCGATTTTGTCCGGATGCCCTTCAGACACGGACTCGGAGGTGAAAAGGGAGTATTCGCTCATCTCGACGGGTTCCTAAAATTTACCGATGTTGAGTGTCGCCAGCCGGCCGCTGAAAATGGCGGACCTGGATCTGGAAACCATTACGTAAGCCTACATACAGGCTGTCCCCGGGCGTCAGTCCCGCAGCGCTGGCCCAGCGGGCCAGGTCGTCCTGGTCAAAGCCCAGCCAGATATCGCCGCAGGCCTCTCTGGCCCAGCTCTGATCGTGGCTGCACAACTCTGTTACCAACAGGCTGCCGCCTGCTTTCACGCGGTTGGCCAGCTGCCGCAGGGCTTCGGCCGGGGCGCTGAAATGGTGCAGGACCATGTTCAGCACTACGCAGTCGGCTTCCACATCCGTTGCACTGAGTGCATCGGCCAACTGCAGGTTCACGTTAACCAGGGCTTCGCGCTGACAGACCTGGCGTGCCAGCTCGAGCATGGTCGGGCTGTTGTCCAGTGCAGTGACCCGAACAAAACGTCGGGCCAGCTCGGGAAGAAACTCGCCATCGCCAGGGCCCACTTCAAGGGCGCAGGCGTCGGCGCTAAAGCTGAGTTTGTCGAGCAAGGCCAGGAGGCTTTCGCGGTACTGCGCCAACCCGGCAATCAGGTCTTGCTGGGCGCGAAACTTCTCTTCGACGCGCAGAAAGAAGTCCTGGCTGGTCGCAGCCCGACGTTGCTGGACCTGGCCGATGCGTGCTTGTACGTCATCAGCCAGATTCAGGCCATCGACTTCTTCGAGCAGTGCGGCGTGTAGCTTGCCACCTAAGCGCAAACCATCCGGCAGGGCGCGGCGATAGAAAATCGCATTGCCTTCGCGGCGGGTGGCCACCAGCCCGGCCTGGGCCAGTACTTTGAGGTGATGGCTCATGCCCGATTGGCCAACGGCGAAGATCTGCGCCAGCTCGAGCACGCCGAACGAGTCGCTGGCCAATGCCCGCAAGACATTCAGGCGTAGCGGGTCGCCGCTGGCTTTGCACAGGGCAGCCAGGTCTTCGCTTTGCTCCGGACGGATTGCGGACAAGGGTAGGTTCATGGGGCGGCAGTCTAGACACGGCACCCGGTTGCCGCAAGAGCAATATCAAAAAGTTTTGATATTGGACGATGAGCGGGGCAAATCGTCGCAGGTGAGTCGGCTGATCCTGCCATTTGCCCGGGCTAAAGCCTGAATCTGCTCCCAATCACAGGAAAATCATGCTGCATCGACCATACGTCATTGCCCCCGGGCACGTGCCTGGGCGAAAATGGCCGCCTTTTTTCGTTCCGTAATCAATTCAAGCCCCAGGAGATAAGCGATGCCCAGCCGTCGTGAGCGTGCCAACGCCATTCGTGCCCTCAGCATGGATGCCGTGCAAAAGGCCAACAGCGGCCATCCCGGTGCCCCAATGGGCATGGCGGATATCGCCGAGGTTCTTTGGCGCGACTATCTGAAACACAACCCGAGCAACCCGAGCTTCGCTGACCGTGACCGCTTCGTACTGTCCAACGGTCACGGCTCGATGTTGATCTATTCGCTGCTGCACCTGACCGGCTACGACGTCACCATTGACGACCTCAAGGCATTCCGTCAGCTGCACAGCCGTACCCCGGGCCACCCGGAATTCGGTTACACCCCAGGCGTCGAGACCACCACCGGTCCGCTCGGCCAGGGTCTGGCCAATGCCGTTGGTTTCGCCATTGCCGAAAAAGTCCTGGGCGCGCAGTTCAACCGCAAGGACCACAACATCGTCGACCACCACACCTATGTGTTCCTGGGTGATGGTTGCATGATGGAAGGTATTTCCCATGAAGTCGCCTCTCTGGCTGGCACCCTGGGCCTGGGCAAGCTGATCGCGTTCTACGATGACAACGGCATCTCCATCGACGGCGAAGTCGAAGGCTGGTTCACTGATGACACGCCAAAGCGCTTTGAGTCGTACAACTGGCAGGTGATCCGCAATGTCGACGGCCATGACGCCGACGAGATCCGCACCGCCATCGACACTGCACGCAAGAGCGAGCAGCCAACCCTGATCTGCTGCAAGACCATCATCGGTTTTGGTTCGCCGAACAAGCAGGGCAAGGAAGATTGCCACGGTGCTCCGCTGGGCAACGACGAAATCGCCCTGGCCCGCAAAGAGCTGAACTGGAACCACGGTCCGTTCGAAATCCCGGCAAACATTTACGCCGAGTGGGACGCCAAGGAAGCCGGTAAAGCAGCAGAAGCCGAGTGGGACAAGCGTTTCGCAGCCTACGCTGCAGCCTTCCCTGAGCTGGCCAGCGAGCTGAAGCGTCGCCTGAGCGGCGAGCTGCCTGCAGACTTCTCGGAGAAAGCAGCAGCCTACATTGCTGAAGTGGCGGCCAAAGGCGAAACCATCGCCAGCCGTAAAGCCAGCCAGAACACCCTGAATGCTTTCGGCCCTCTGCTGCCAGAGTTCCTCGGTGGTTCGGCTGACCTGGCCGGTTCCAACCTGACCCTGTGGAAAGGTTGCAAGGGCGTCAGCGCTGAAGACGCCAGCGGCAACTACATGTACTACGGCGTGCGCGAATTCGGCATGACCGCCATCATGAACGGCGTTGCCCTGCACGGCGGCCTGGTGCCTTACGGCGCCACCTTCCTGATGTTCATGGAATACGCCCGTAATGCTGTGCGCATGTCGGCGCTGATGAAGCAGCGTGTTATCCATGTCTACACCCACGACTCCATCGGTCTGGGCGAAGACGGCCCGACTCACCAGCCGATCGAGCAACTGACCAGCCTGCGCAGCACCCCGAACCTGGACACCTGGCGCCCAGCCGACGCCGTTGAATCGGCGGTTTCCTGGAAGTGCGCGCTGGAGCGCAAGAACGGCCCTTCGGCGCTGATCTTCTCGCGTCAGAACCTGCAGCACCAAACCCGTGATGCTGGCCAGATCGCCGACATCAGCCGTGGTGGCTACGTGCTGAAAGACTGCGCAGGCGAGCCTGAGCTGATCCTGATCGCTACCGGTTCCGAAGTGGGCCTGGCCGTTCAGGCGTTCGACAAGCTGAGCGAGCAAGGCCGCAAGGTCCGCGTCGTTTCGATGCCATGCACCAGCGTGTTCGATGCCCAGGACGCGGCCTACAAGCAGTCGGTACTGCCGGTTCAGGTCGGTGCGCGTATTGCTATCGAAGCGGCCCATGCCGACTTCTGGTACAAGTACGTCGGCCTCGAAGGCCGTGTGATCGGTATGACCACCTACGGCGAGTCGGCTCCTGCAGCCGCCTTGTTCGAAGAGTTCGGCTTCACCCTGGAAAACATCCTGGGTACTGCTGAAGAGCTGCTGGAAGACTGATCCTGGCGGTGTTGGACTGATCGCGGGGCAAGCCCGCTCCCACAGGTTTTATGATTATTCCTGTGGGAGCGGGCTTGCCCCGCGATAGCCTTACCCGAGAAAACGTTCTGTTCCGTGAGCATCCCATGCCCCAACCGCGTCCTTACAAAGTTGCACTCAACGGCTACGGCCGTATCGGTCGTTGTGTTTTACGCGCACTCTTTGAACGGGGGGCGAAGGCGGGCTTCGAGATCGTTGCACTGAATGACCTGGCCGATCAGGCCAGTATCGAATACCTGACACGCTTCGACTCCACCCACGGGCGTTTTCCCGGTGAGGTGAAGGTCGATGGCGACTGTCTGCATATTAATGGCGACTGCGTGAAAGTCTTGCGCAGTGCCACCCCGGAAGGCATTGACTGGGCGGCGCTTGGCGTCGATCTGGTGCTGGAGTGTTCCGGCGCCTACAACACCCGTGCCGACGCCCAGCGTTTCCTCGACGCCGGTGCGCCGCGTGTGCTGTTCTCCCAGCCGATGGCCAGTGAATCGGATGTTGATGCCACGGTGGTTTACGGCATCAACCAGGATTGCCTGGATGGCAGCGAGCTGCTGGTGTCCAACGCTTCCTGCACCACCAACTGCGGTGTGCCGCTGCTGCGTGTGCTGGATCAGGCCTTTGGCCTTGAGTATGTGTCGATCACCACGATCCACTCGGCCATGAACGATCAGCCGGTCATCGATGCCTATCACCATGAAGACCTGCGCCGGACCCGCTCGGCGTTTCAGTCAGTGATACCGGTGTCCACCGGGCTGGCACGTGGTATTGAACGCCTGCTGCCGGAACTTGCCGGGCGAATTCAGGCCAAAGCCGTACGCGTGCCGACAGTCAATGTCTCGTGCCTGGACATCACCCTGCAGACCGCCCGCGATACCAGCGCGGCCGAGGTCAACCGGGTGTTGCGTGAAGCGGCCCTGAGCGGGCCGCTCAAAGGCTTGCTGGCCTACACTGAACTGCCGCACGCCAGTTGTGATTTTAACCATGACCCACATTCGGCGATTGTCGATGCCAGTCAGACCCGCGTTTCCGGCCCTCGGCTGGTCAACCTGCTGGCTTGGTTCGATAACGAATGGGGTTTTGCCAACCGTATGCTCGACGTTGCCGAACACTATCTGCACGTCGTCAATCAAACCCGCTCTACTTGTAAACAGCCCTGAAGGACTGCATTCATGACCGTGTTGAAGATGACCGACCTCGACCTGCAAGGTAAGCGCGTGCTGATTCGCGAAGACCTCAACGTTCCTGTGAAGGACGGTGTGGTTGCCAGCGATGCGCGCATCCTTGCTTCGCTGCCGACCATCAAGCTGGCGCTGGAAAAAGGCGCGGCCGTGATGGTCTGCTCGCACCTGGGCCGCCCGACCGAAGGTGAATTCTCTGCCGAGAACAGCCTCAAGCCGGTTGCCGATTACCTGAGCAAGGCCCTGGGCCGCGACGTGCCGCTGGTTGCCGACTACCTGGACGGTGTCGAGGTCAAGGCTGGCGATCTCGTGCTGTTCGAGAACGTACGTTTCAACAAGGGCGAGAAGAAGAACGCTGACGAGCTGGCGCAGAAGTACGCTGCCCTGTGCGACGTGTTTGTCATGGATGCCTTCGGTACCGCCCACCGCGCTGAGGGCTCGACCCACGGCGTCGCCAAGCTCGCCAAAGTCGCTGCTGCCGGCCCGCTGCTGGCGGCTGAGCTTGATGCCCTGGGCAAGGCGCTCAAAGCCCCTGCCAAGCCGATGGCTGCTATCGTCGCCGGCTCCAAGGTGTCGACCAAGCTGGACGTGCTGAACAGCCTGAGCCAGGTCTGCGACCTGCTGATCGTCGGCGGCGGCATCGCCAACACCTTCCTGGCTGCTGCCGGTCACCCGGTCGGCAAATCGCTGTACGAAGCTGACCTGATCGACACCGCCAAAGCTATTGCTGCCAAGGTCAATGTACCGCTGCCAGTGGACGTGGTCGTCGCCAAGGAATTCGCTGAAAGCGCTGCTGCTACCGTCAAGCTGGTAGCCGACGTTGCCGAAGACGACATGATCCTCGACATCGGCCCGCAGACTGCAGCCAACTTCGCCGAGCTGCTGAAGTCGTCGCAAACCATTCTGTGGAACGGTCCGGTTGGCGTGTTCGAGTTCGACCAGTTCGGTAACGGCACCAAGGTCCTGGCCCAGGCCATTGCCGAAAGCGCTGCATTCTCCATCGCCGGTGGTGGTGACACCTTGGCCGCCATCGATAAATATGGCGTTGCCGAGCAAATCTCCTACATTTCTACCGGTGGCGGTGCGTTCCTCGAGTTCGTCGAGGGCAAAGTGTTGCCAGCGGTAGAAGTACTGGAACAACGGGCCAAGGCCTGATTCGCTCAGCGCCTGGCAAAGGGAGTGACCTGATGGTCAAGCG
This sequence comes from Pseudomonas sp. H9, assembly GCF_004353925.1. Taxonomy (GTDB): domain Bacteria; phylum Pseudomonadota; class Gammaproteobacteria; order Pseudomonadales; family Pseudomonadaceae; genus Aquipseudomonas. The sequence continues at coordinate 159,372 of NZ_SMOK01000007.1, forward strand.
ATTGCCTGTGTTTGTCCTGGTCGCACTGCTGGGCGCTTGCTCCAGCACCCCGGAGTCGCAGACTGATAAGCCTGGCGCGCCGAAAGGCGGCTGCTATCAGTCTGAATGGCAGGCGGAAACCGTGCCGGTGATCAACAAGCGACTCGGCCCGGATGGCCTGGAAAAATACGACGACGAACACCAGCGCCGGGCACCAGGTTGCCCTTGATCGGTTGATGGCAACCTACCGGCCTGTTTGTGGTCTGCTAGAGGATATTAAATGAAAGGAGTCATGGCCTTGATGGCCCTGGCAGTGCTGGGCGGATGTGCAAGCATGACGCCCTCCGCACCACCCTCGGACAACTGGACCCGCTGGGTATGCGACAGTCAGGCCGAAGTGCTCTGGCGCTTTGCCGATAGCAGTCTGCAACAGATGGACGTGCGTCTGGGCGGCGGTGACCAGGTTTACCGGCTCAAGGCTGAACCCAGCGCTTCCGGCAGCCTTTACAGCGATGGCGTGCTGGCGTTTCACAGCAAAGGTGACGAAGGCCTGGTGTACTGGGCTGCCACCGACGATTTGATAGGGCGGGGCTGCAAGGCGCCGTGACTGGCCGGGCCGTGTAATGGCGGCCCACACTACTTGAATAGCAACCGCCACTGCGGCAGGCTTGCACGATAAACGACGCTTGTCGGGAGAGAGATACACAATGGCACTCATTAGCATGCGCCAGATGCTGGACCACGCCGCCGAGTTCGGTTACGGCGTACCGGCTTTCAACGTTAACAACCTCGAGCAGATGCGCGCCATCATGGAAGCTGCCGACAAGACCGACTCCCCGGTGATTGTCCAGGCGTCGGCCGGTGCTCGCAAATACGCCGGTGCACCTTTCCTGCGCCACCTGATCCTGGCTGCGATCGAAGAATTCCCGCACATCCCGGTGTGCATGCACCAGGACCACGGCACCAGCCCTGACGTCTGCCAGCGTTCGATCCAGCTGGGCTTCAGCTCGGTGATGATGGACGGCTCCCTCGGTGAAGACGGCAAGACCCCAACCGACTACGAGTACAACGTCCGTGTTACTCAGCAGACCGTAGCCATGGCTCACGCCTGTGGCGTTTCGGTTGAAGGTGAGCTGGGCTGCCTGGGTTCGCTGGAAACCGGTATGGCCGGCGAAGAAGACGGCATCGGCGCCGAAGGCGTTCTGGATCACAGCCAAATGCTGACCGACCCGGAAGAAGCTGCTGACTTCGTCAAGAAAACTCAGGTTGATGCCCTGGCAATCGCCATCGGTACCAGCCACGGTGCCTACAAGTTCACCAAGCCACCTACCGGTGACGTGCTGGCGATCGACCGTATCAAGGAAATCCACAAGCGCATCCCTAATACCCACCTGGTAATGCACGGTTCCTCGTCGGTTCCACAAGAGTGGCTGGCGATCATCAACCAGTACGGCGGCGACATCAAAGAAACCTACGGTGTGCCGGTTGAAGAAATCGTTGAAGGCATCAAGTACGGTGTGCGCAAGGTCAACATCGACACCGACCTGCGTCTGGCCTCGACCGGTGCAATGCGTCGTCTGATGGCGCAGAATCCGAGCGAATTCGACCCGCGTAAATTCTTCGGCGCCACCGTAACGGCCATGCGTGATGTCTGCATCGCCCGTTATGAAGCGTTCGGTACTGCTGGCAATGCCTCCAAGATCAAGCCGATCTCCCTGGAAGGCATGTTCCAGCGTTACCTCAAAGGCGAGCTGGCCGCTAAGGTCAACTAAGTCACGCGTCGAAAAAACCCGCAGCGATGCGGGTTTTTTTTCGCCTTTCGCGCCACGGGTGAGGTTGGATTGGCCTCATTGGACAGTCCGTTAGTCGGCTTACGGAACTTTACCGGGGTGATGGCAATCTGATCACTTCAGAATTTTTACAGCCGGGTCTAGAGTTACTTTCGGATTTCAACCGAAATTCGATGTCAGTTTCACAAGAGAAGCAGCATGGATTGCGCTCAACCTCACATAAACGAAGGCCGCTCGGTATTACTGGTCGTCGATGATTACCCTGAGAATCTGATCAGCATGCGCGCCTTGCTGGCCCGACAGGACTGGCAAGTACTCACCGCAAGCTCCGGAACGGAAGCCCTGAGCGCGCTGCTGGAACATGAAGTCGATCTGGTTTTGCTGGATGTGCAGATGCCAGGCATGGATGGCTTCGAAGTAGCCCGCCTGATGCGCGGCAGCCAACGGACGCGGCTGACACCGATTATCTTCCTGACCGCCAACGAACAGTCCGAAGCCGCAGTGCTCAAAGGCTATGCCAGCGGCGCGGTGGATTACCTGTTCAAACCGTTTGACCCTCAGATCCTCAAACCCAAGGTTCAGGCCCTGCTGGAGCAGCAGCGCAGCCGTCGTGCCTTGCAGCGTCTGAGCAATGACCTGGAGGCTGCCCGTGCTTTCAATGCGTCGGTGCTTGAAAATGCCGCCGAAGGCATTCTGGTGGTTTCCGACGACGGGATGATCCGCTTTGCCAACCCGGCCATTTCCAGGCTGCTCGATGCGCCATTCGAACACCTGCAAGGTATGAACCTGCTGGAGTTCGTGCAATCACCGGGATCGACGACATGGCGTGACTCGGCATTCCACGAGGCCTATCTGTCACGCGACACCTTCCGCATTCACGATGCCGTTTTGATTACGCTGGGCGGGCATCCGATACCGGTTGCGCTGTCGTGCGCGGCGCTGCCCAGTGAGCAGCGGGCGTTAGTGGTGACCGTGCTGGACATGTCAGTGGTACGCAATCTGCACCAGCAGTTGGAGTACCAGGCAATCACCGACCCGCTGACCGGCCTGCTCAACCGCCGCGGTTTCTACCAGGCGGCGGAAAGTGCATTGCTGCGCAACGAACGTGCAGACCGGCCGCACGCGTTGTTGTTCCTCGACCTGGACGGATTCAAGCGTATCAACGACTCACTGGGTCATGAAGCCGGCGACCGGGTGCTTCACTGGGTGGCCGAACAGCTTAAGGATTGCCTGGGGCATTGCGCGATCCTGGCGCGCATGGGTGGTGATGAGTTCACCGCGCTGCTCGATTCGCTCGAATACCCGGAGCAGGCGGCCCGATGTGCGGAAAAGCTGATTGAGCGCATGTCGATTTATCAGGAGATTGGCGGGCTGGAAGTTACCCTTGGCGTCAGCATCGGTATTGCTACTTATCCGGAGTGCGGCACCAGCCTTGATGGTTTGCTACGGGCTGCGGATGCAGCGATGTATGCCGCCAAGCAGGCGGGCCGCCAACAGTATCGGTATTACGATCAAGACCTGAACGGTCGCGCACGCTCGCGGCTGATGCTCGAAGACAGCGTGCGTGAGGCGATCGAGCACAAGGACTTTTGTTTGGTCTACCAGCCGCAAGTGAGCCTGGCTGGCGGTAGGTTGCGGGGGTTTGAGGCACTGTTGCGTTGGCGTCATCCCAGTGTGGGTGACGTTCCGCCAGGGTTGTTCATTCCGTTGCTGGAAGAGGCGCGGCTGATTACCCACCTAGCCAGCTGGATTTATCAGCAAGGCGCAGCGCAGCGCCGGGCCTGGTACGAGGCCTACGACGCTGATCTGGTGCTGGGCATCAGCTTGAGCCAGGCGCAATTCAGTATGCCCAATCTGGTCGAAGAACTGGCGCGGGTGATTTTCTGTCAGGAGCTTCAGCCTGCACAGTTGGAAGTAGAGATTACCGAGGCGTCGGTTCGCTACAACCTCGACGATGCGACCAAGCAGTTGCACAGGTTGCATGAACTTGGCGTACGCATCGCACTGGACGATTTTGGCGCCGGTGATTGTTCGCTGAGCATGATTCGCGATTTGCCCATCGACACCCTCAAGTTGGATCGACACCTGGTGGCGCGATTGCCGGACTCTTCTGCCGATGCGGCGATGGTTCGTTGTGTGATCGAGCTTTGCCGAGCGTATGGCATCAGCGTTATCGCCGAAGGGGTCGAAACCCACGAGCAGGTGCAGTGGCTCAAGGCCAATGGCTGTGAGTTTGTGCAGGGTTTTCTGTTGGCTCATCCGATGACCGCCAGCGACGCTGGCAGGTTCCCGCGCTTTTTTGACTGGCACCAGGAGTAGTTGGGTAAACTGCGCTTTTACTCGCTTTCTTGTTGACCATGACGCCGCTCAAGTACCTACAAGCCTATCCGCCTGCCCTGCAAGACCAGGTCCGCCAGTTGATTGCCAGCAATCGCCTGGGCGATTACTTGCAGCAGCGCTACCCGGAGCGTCATGGTGTACAGAGTGACAAAGCGCTCTACAGCTACGCCCAGGGCTTGAAGCAGGAGTATCTGCGAAACGCGCCCAACCTCGACAAAGTGCTGTTCGATAACCGCCTCGACCTGACCCATCGTGCGTTGGGGTTGCATACCGCAGTGTCGCGGGTGCAGGGCGGCAAGTTGAAGGCGAAGAAGGAAATCCGCATTGCCTCGTTGTTCAAGGAAGCGGCGCCGCAATTCTTGAAAATGATTGTTGTGCATGAGTTGGCCCACTTGAAAGAAAGTGAGCACAACAAGGCCTTTTACCAACTCTGTGAACACATGCAGCCGGGCTACCATCAATTGGAGTTCGACTTGCGTGTTTACCTGACCTATCGCGAGCTGCCTGGCAACGGGTGAGCTGTGAGGACCTGCCAATGGATGTGAGCAAGACCAAGACCAGTTTTTACCGCCGACTCTATGTTGCCTGGTTGATCGACAGCCAGACCGCCACCACCGTACCGGCCTTGATGGATGCCACTGGTATGCCGCGGCGCACCGCCCAAGACACCATTGCAGCGTTGTCCGACCTGGACATCATCTGTGAGTTCGAGCAACAGGTGGGGGCGCGTAACCATGCTGGGCACTATCGGATTCGCGATTGGGGGGCAATCGACAAGCAGTGGATTATTCAGCACCTGCGCGGGATTCGTGAGGTGCTGGAGTACCCTTGAGAGCCTGATCGCGGGGCAAGCCCGCTCCCACTGTAGGAGCGGGCTTGCCCCGCGAAGCTGTCAGCCGCGACGCATACCAATATGCGGGATATCGTCCTCAAGATATTCCTCACCCACCACCACAAAGCCATAACGCCCGTAGTACCCCTGCAGATGCGCCTGCGCCGAGAGGTACACAGGTACGCCTGGCCAATTTTTCTCGGCCTGTTCCAGGGCTTGCTCCATAAGCTCATGACCCAAGCCCTGACCCCGTGCCGCCGGTGCGGTGACCACGCGGCCAATCACCACATCACCCCCTTGGGACTCCGGGTCGAGCAAGCGCAGGTAGGCTTGCAGTTCGTCATCACGCCAGGCCATCAGGTGACAGGTATCGCCGGCCAGGTCCTGGCCATCGACGTCCTGATAGGCGCACTTCTGTTCAACAACGAAGACTTCGGTGCGCAGCCGCAGAATGGCATAGAGTTGTTCTTTGCCAAGGTCGCTGTGATGTTTGCAGATCCAGTCGATGCTCATGGGGCCTCTCAAGCAGTTAATGACCTGATCATGGCAGATACCTAAGGTCAGGACGAGGGTGAAATTGCCACAAGTCAACACAGAATGTGATGTCATTCAAAGTGAAGGCGATTTGATATCATTGGCACTGACTTGCGGTGTCGTATTTGTGTAACCTGCGAAACCGAGCTGACAGCAGTAGCGCTCGAACAGTTGATATCAACAATGTGTAATGGCGTGTGTACTAAAGGATTTGAGCATGGCCGCACTGCTTCGAGCCTTGGTTTTGCTGGGATTGCTGTTGGCGTACAACACCGCACAGGCTGAAAAGCTACGTTTGGTCGCTGACAGTTGGCCACCCTTTACAGATGCCAGCATGCCCGGTGGTGGCTTGGCGACGACGATTGTGACCACCGCTTTGCACCGCGCCGGTTTCACCAGTGAGTTCGAGCAGGTGCCGTGGGCGCGGGCATTGCTGGGTGTTGAGGAAGGGCGCTACGACGTTCTGATCAACGCCTGGTTCAATGAAAGCCGCACCCACATTGGCGCGTTCTCGACCGCCTACCTGAGCAATCGTATTCACCTGCTCAAGCGCAAGGGCGATCCGCTGAGGTTCAAAGCGCTGAGCGACTTGTATCCCTATCCGATTGCGGTAGTCAGGGACTATGCCTATTCACCCGCGTTCGACGCCGATGTTCGCTTGCAGAAAATACCGGTGCGCAATTTTTCCGTGGCGGTGCGCATGCTGGCAGCCGGGCGAGTGGGATTAACCCTTGAAGACGAATACGTTGCACGTTACTTCCTGCAGCGTGAGTCCCATTCGATTCGCGACAGTGTCGAATTCGTCGAACAGCCGCTGGGTGAAAACACGCTGCATATTCTGGTGAGCCTCAAGACCCCCGAGCATCAGAAGGTTGTAGCGGGCTTCAATCAGGCGATCAGCGAGATGAAAGCCGATGGCAGTTACGAGCGTTTGCTCAAGCACTATGGCTTCTGATCAGGCCGGGGCATCTTTGATCAGGTGAGCGGCCAAGGTGCGCAGTGGGCCCAACTGACGGCAGATCAGTGCCAGTTGGGTTTGCACCAGACGCTGGTTTTCTTCAATTTCTTCGGGCATTTGCTCAAGCTCGCTGGCCAGCGCTTCTTCCGCATCGCTGTGAATGGCCACCGGTGATTTGCTGGCCAGGCCTTCGGCAATTTCGTCCAGGCTGTTGGCCAGGCTCGCGCCTGCACCGTCGATCAACTGTTCATGCACATCGGCAGGCAGGGTGGTTTCACGGTGCGCGCCCAGCCCTGAGAGGTAACTGAGCAAGGTGTGCGAAAGCACCAGGAAGCGAAAGCCGACATCGGCTTCTTTACGAAAATGCCCTGGCTCCATGAGCATGTTGGCCAAGGTCGTCGACAGTGCTGCGTCGGCGTTGTGGGCGTTGCGTCGGGCCAGGCGGTAGGCCAGGTCGTCGCGTTTGCCCTGGGCGTACTGCTGCATGATCTGGCGCAGGTAGACGCTGTTGCAGGTCAGGGTGTTGGCCAGCACTTTGTTCAGGCGCCGCCCTTGCCAGTCCGGGAGGAACAAAAAGACCGCGAGAATGGCAATCAGGCTTCCGACCAGGGTATCGAACAGACGCGGCAGGAACAGGCCGTAGCCGTCGCCGACCTGATTGAAGCAGAACAGCACCATCAAGGTGATCGCTGCCGTAGCCAAGGTGTAGCGGGTGGTGCGGTTGACGAAGAACACCACACCGGCTGCAACGGCGAACAGCGACTGAATGATTGGGCTCGGAAACAGATCGAACAATGCCCAGCCCACGGTCAACCCGATGCCGGTGCCCATGATCCGTTGCACCAGCTTGCGCCGTGTCGCACCGTAGTTGGGCTGGCAGACGAACAGCGTGGTGAGGATGATCCAGTAGCCCTGGGTAGGGTGAATCAAGTGCACCATGCCGTAGCCAACCGACAAGGCCAGGGGCAGGCGCAGGGCGTGGCGGAACAGCAGCGAGGTCGGCGTCAGTTGTTGGCGCAGGCGGTTCCATACATCGGCCAGGCTATGTGGCGATCGGTCAAGCAGGCTGCTGTCGCTGGCATCAGCCAGATTATCGGGATTGCTGGCATCGCTGAGCAGCCGGTCCAGCGTTGCCAGGTTGGCTGCCAAGGCACGCAGGGAGCGCAGCAACCCACGCCAGGCGGGGTTGCTTTGGATGCGCAGGTGTTCGAGAGAGGCATTCAGGTCTTCCAATGCCTGGGCTGTACCAGCGTCGTAAGTGAACGGCTGGCGCAGTTGGATCGATTCGGACAATTGCTGGCAGGCCACACCCTGCTGGCGCAGCAGGCGCTGGCAGCGGAACAGCACGTCACTGTGGAAGAAGGCATCGGCGAGGGCGTTGTAGGGGTAGTGTGAGGAGCTGGCGCGCTCGTGAATATCCTGAGCGAGAAAGTACAGCTTCAGGTATCGGCTGACTTTCGAGCCTGGTCGGCCATTGCCCACCCGGTGCAGGATGATTTCCTTGGCGGCATTGAGCGCAGCCACCACGCGGCCATTCTGCTGCGCCAGTTCCAGGCGTCGGGCTTCTACATCGAGTTGGCGGATCGGCTCGAACAGGGTGGACTTGAGCTTCAGGTATCGGCCCAATTCACGGAACAACCGCGCCAGGCTTTGTTGCACCGGCTGGTTGGAAAACATCGCTTGCCATAACACCGAGAGCAGCCCGTACCAGGCGGCGCCAGCCACCAACAGCAGCGGTTCGTGCCAGAAGTCGGTGACCTCACCGCCTCGCTGGTCGACGCCAATCATGGTGTAGACCGACAGGATCAGTGTGGCCGAAGCAATCGCGCCGTAGCGCTCTCCCAGAGCCCCGAGCATGGTCAGGCCAAAGCTGGCCAGGGCCAGGGCGCAGACAAACACCAGCGGGTAGGGGAACAGCAATTCCACCGACAACGCCGCAACGGTAAAGCACACCAGCGTAACGGCCAGGGCATTCAGCCGCCCTTGCCAGCTGTCGTCGGTTTCGGCCAGGGCGCTGGCGATAATGCCAAGGAACAGCGGGATCAGCAGGCTCATTTCATCCAGGTACCAGCACAGCAACATGCTGCCGGTCAGGGCAATGAGTACGCGGATGGCATAGCTGAATTTGTCCAGAGCCCAGAGGCGGCGCAACGATTGGCTGAGCGAGGGGGATGACATGTCGGGTAGGCAGGCCTTAGGCGATGATCGAAATTGAGCCAATCAGATGGCAAGCGTGTTACCGCTGCCTTCTGACCAGCAAAATTTATTCCTTGATGCGCTGATTCTACCGCGAAGGTTAGACGAACTGCGCGGCCGCGTAAGCCGAGGCCCAGGCCCACTGGAAGTTGAAGCCGCCCAGGTGGCCGCTGACGTCGAGAACTTCGCCGATGAAGTACAGGCCGGGGCTTTTCAGCGACTCCATGGTTTTCGACGACACCTCACGGGTGTCGACACCACCCAGGGTCACCTCAGCGGTGCGATAGCCTTCGGTACCGGCCGGCACCACTTGCCAGGCGCCGAGCTTGTTACTGACTTGTAGCAATTCTGCGGGCGTGTACTGCTTCATCGGTTTGGAGACGAACCAGTGTTCGCTGAGCAGGTTGGCCATCTTTTTGGTGAAGACCTCGGCGAGTAGCGTCTTCAATTCGCTGTTCGGGCGCTCGGCCTGCTGCTGTTGCAGCCAGGTCAAGGCGTCATGGTCGGGGAGCAGGTTGATTTCAACCGTGTCACCGGCCTCCCAAAACGAGGAGATCTGCAGGATCGCCGGGCCGCTCAGGCCGCGGTGGGTGAACAACAGGTTTTCGCGGAAGCTGGTGCCGTTGCAGCTGGCGATACAATCCACGGAGCTGCCGGACAACTCGGTGCAGATGCCCTTGAGTACCGGTTCGGTGATGGTGAACGGTACCAGCGCGGCGCGCGTCGGCAACAAGTTGTGGCCGAACTGACGAGCGACCTGATAGCCAAAACCGGTTGCGCCCAACGTCGGGATCGACAAACCACCGGTCGCGATCACCAGCGATTGGCAGCGGAACTGGCCGGCGCTGGTTTCCAGCAAGTAACCGCCTTCGGTTTTCTCGATCTGTTCGATGCGTGTGTCCATGCGCAGCTCGGCACCGGCCTGGTCGCACTCGCGCAGGAGCATTTCGAGGATGTCGCTGGACTTGTTATCGCAGAACAGCTGGCCGAGTTTTTTCTCGTGATACGGCACCGCGTGCTTGCCGACCATCTCGATGAAGTCCCACTGGGTATAGCGGGCCAGGGCCGACTTGCAGAAGTGCGGGTTCTGCGAAAGGAAATTGGCGGGCTCGGTGTACATGTTGGTGAAGTTGCAGCGGCCACCACCGGACATCAGGATCTTCTTGCCCGGTTTGTTGGCGTGGTCGAGCAGCAGCACCTGGCGGCCGCGACCGGCGGCGGTCAGGGCACACATCAGGCCTGCGGCGCCTGCGCCAATGATGATTACTTCGGTGGAACGCACTGCAAACTCCTCTATTACGGTGGTGGTGAAGTCATCGCGGGGCAAGCCCGTTCCCACAGGTACATACCATCCCTGTGGGAGCGGGCTTGCCCCGCGACAAATTTCAAACTACTCAGACGATCCGCACCCGCAACGAGCGCCCTTTGATCTTGCCGCTGTTGAGCCGCTGCAAGGCCTGTTTGGCCACCGCACGCTCCACAGCAACAAACGCCTGGAAGTCGAAAATCGCAATCTTGCCCACCTGAGTGCCCGGCAACCCGGCTTCGCCGGTCAGCGCACCCAGAATATCGCCCGGGCGCAGTTTGTCTTTGCGCCCGGCGGCGATGCACAAAGTGCTCATGGTCGGCAGCAGCGGGGCGCCGTTATGAGACTTGAGGCTGTCCAGCTGCTCCCAGCGCAGTGCCGATTTCTGCAAGGTCTCGATAGCCTGGGCACGATGACCTTCGGCAGGCGCCACCAGGCTCACTGCCAGGCCTTTCTCACCGGCACGGCCAGTACGGCCTACGCGGTGCACGTGAATCTCGGCATCGCGGGCCAGTTCGACGTTGATGACCATTTCCAGGGCATCGATGTCCAGGCCGCGGGCGGCAACGTCGGTCGCTACCAGCACCGAGAGGCTGCGGTTGGCGAACAGGGTCAGCACCTGGTCACGGTCGCGTTGCTCCAGATCGCCATGCAGGGCCTGGGCGGAGATGCCCTTGGCCTGCAGGTGCTCGACCAGTTCCTGGCATTGCTGCTTGGTGAAGCAGAAGGCGACGCAGGATTGTGGACGGAAGTGCCCGAGCACTTTGGTGACGGCTTCCATGCGCTGTTCTGGCGAGATTTCGTAGAAGTGCTGCTCAATCTGGCTGTCGGCATGCAGGGTTTCAACTTTCACCGTCTGCGGATCGCGCATGAACGTCGAGGCCAGTTGCTTGATCCCGGCGGGGTAGGTGGCCGAGAACAGCAGGGTCTGACGGCGGCTTGGGGTTTGCCCGATGATGTCGGCGATGGCGTCGTAGAAACCCATGTCGAGCATGCGGTCGGCTTCGTCGAGAATCAGCTTGTTCAGGCCGTCGAGCACCAAGGTGCCTTTGCTCAAGTGCTGCTGAACACGGCCAGGGGTGCCGACAATGATGTGCGCGCCATGCTCCAGCGAAGCGATTTGTGGCCCCAGGGCTACACCGCCGCACAGGGTCAGGATCTTGATGTTGTCTTCGGCACGAGCCAGACGGCGCAGCTCTTTGGCAACCTGATCGGCCAGCTCGCGGGTCGGGCACAGCACCAGAGCTTGGCAACCGAAGTAACGCGGGTTGATCGAGTTGAGCAGGCCGATGCCGAACGCAGCGGTTTTGCCGCTACCGGTCTTGGCCTGGGCGATCAGGTCCAGGCCCTTGAGGATTACCGGCAGGCTCTGGGCCTGAATCGGGGTCATCTGGGCGTAGCCGAGGGCGTCCAGGTTGGCCAGCATGGCGGCGGACAGCGGCAAAGTGGCGAAGGCGGTGGCAATGGTGGTCACGAGACGGGCCTGCAAAACAAAATGTCGCGCAGTGTACCAGTCTCGACGCCATTAGCCCTAAGGCTCGATCTCCGGTTCCGGACGACGGGCACGCCTTCCGTCAGTCCTTGAAAGCTGCATGAAGATCGCCGCTGCCAGCATGGCCATCAGGCCGATCGTCAGAAAGGTGAGTTGGAAGGCCCCCAGCGTGCTTTCTACACCTTCGGCACTGCCCGCTGCACTGAACCCGCCGAGCAGGGCGCCGGCACAGGCAACCCCGAGGCTCAGCGACAGCTGCGCCACTACCGACAACAAGCTGTTGCCGCTGCTGGCGCTGGCATCGTCGAGGTCGATCAGGGTGACAGTATTCATGGCGGTGAATTGCATGGAGTTCACTGCGCCGAGCAAAGCCAGCTGGCACAACAGCAATGCATAAGGCGTTTGTTCGTCCACCAGGCCCAGGCTGGCCAGCAACAGGCCGAGCAACAGCGTATTACCGGTGAGAATAGTGCGATAGCCGAAGCGCTCGATCAGCGGCCGCGCGATGGATTTGGCCACCATCGCCGCTGCGGCCAGCGGAATCATGCTCATGCCGGCCTGAGCAGGCGAGTAGCCCAAGGCAACCTGCAGCAGTAACGGCACCAAAAAGGGCAAGGCACCGCTACCCAGGCGGGCGAACAGGTTGCCGAGGATGCCGACGGAAAAGGTCCGGGTACGGAACAGGCTGGGGGAAAACAATGGGTTCTCGACGCTGCCAGCGCGTAGCCAATAGGCGGCCAGGCAGGCCATACCGGCAAACAGCAGCAACATGACCCGCAAGTGCGGTAGGTGCAACTCACCCAGGCCTTCCATAGCGATGGTGATCAGCACCATGGCCGCGCCAAACAACACAAAGCCCAAGGTATCGAAACGCGTGCGTTCCGTGCCGCGCAGATCGGGAATGAAGCGCCACACCGCCCAACATCCGAGCACACCCACCGGCAGGTTGAGCAGGAAGATCCAGTGCCAGCTGAGGATCTCCACCAGCCAGCCGCCCATGGTCGGCCCAAGCAACGGGCCAAGCAGGCCGGGGATAGTGATGAAACTCATGATCCGTACCAGCTCTGTGCGCGGGTAGGCACGCAGCACCACCAGCCGCCCAACCGGCAGCATCAAGGCACCGCCCAGGCCTTGAATTACCCGGGCCACCACCAGCATGCTCAGGCTTTCGGCCAGGGCACAGAACAACGAGCCGAGGCTGAACAGCAAAATAGCGCCGAAGAAAATCCGCTTGGTGCCGAAGCGGTCGGCGATCCAGCCGGAGGCGGGGATCAGCAAGGCCACGGTGAGCATGTAGGCGATAATCACCGACTGCATGCGCAGTGGATCTTCGGCCAGGTCGCGGGCCATGGCGGGTAGGGCGGTGTTGAGAATCGTGCCGTCCAGCGACTGCATGAAGAAGGCGATGGCGACGACCCACGGGATCCCACGGGCGATGGCTGGGTCGAGCGGGGCGCGGTCGGGCATGATCTTTATTCCTTCAAGGACCTATCGCGGGGCAAGCCCGCTTCCACCGGTGGGAGCGGGCTTGCCCCGCGATCAGGTTTATCACAACGTCAATGTCAGGCGTTTAACCAGAGCTCCCGGCAAATGGCTCGAGCTGGTCTGGCGCTGCCCATAGGTGCTAGTCGAAAGAATCAGCTCGCGTTCCCGAGTCAGGGCCTCAAGTTGTGAACCCAACAAACTGTAGACACTGTCATCAAAGCGCATGGTGCTGACCGGCGCCTGAATTTGCCCGTTCTCGATCCAGAACGTGGCAAAGCGAGTCAGGCCGGTCATGCGTGCGGCAGGCAAGTCGGAGAAGTTCAGGTACCACAGGTTGCTGATGTACAGGCCTGTGTCGAGGCGGCTGAGGATGTCGCGCTGTTCCAGATCACCAGCTGCCATGCTCAAGGCGCAAGGTGATTCATGGCCATCGGCACCGTTGGCCGCCAATTCAAACTCGGCAGCACTGCGCGCGCAGATCAACCGGTCCAGGCCTTTGCCCTGCTCGACCAAACGCAAGTCGCTGCGCGGCGAGCCCTCATCGGAAAACGCCGGGCTCAGTGAACCGCTGACTTGCTCAGCAATGCTGACCTGCTGACTCAAGCGCGCATCACCGGCGTACAGGCGTTGCAGTGGACTGTTCTTGGTGGCCAGTGACTGAGCGGAGAAACCGCCCCAACACAGCATGCCCATGATTTCATCGACTGCTGCAGGTGCCAGGTAGGCGCGGTACTCGCCGGGCGCAAGGTGCTTGAGCGGGCGACCGAGGTATTCCAGTTGTTCGCGCGCCTGACGCAGTCGTTGGGCGAAAGCCTCGCTGTCCCAGTGCTGCCCGGCATAATTGGCTTTGACTGCTTGGCCGTTACGGTGGAACAGGCTCCAATCGAAGTTGAAACTGTTGGCCTGATGCCAGCCAAAGGCTCCGAACGAACTGGCAAAGCCGCGACAGATCGGGCCAGCGGCGTAGATACCAACCAGATCCAGTTCACCGGCGCCGTGCTCGATCTGGGCCAGCACCTGCTCAATGTCCGGCAGGGGTTGATCCTGCACGCTATGGCTCTGCCAGGCGCTGTCGTTGAGTTGCAGGTAAGGGTCGGCTTCAAGCAACGGCAGAGTCTGGCGCAGTTGCTCAATGGCCTCGGCCAGGCGCTGCTGGTCGACGTCGGGGTCATTGCTCAAGGTGAATTGCAGTTCAGCCTGGCGGCCGTCTTTGACCAGTTTGAGGACGCAACTGGCCTGCAGCACATCACCGGCCTGGCGTACTTTTGCGTGGTTGAAGCGGATGAACTGCGAGTGCTCGGCACTGTAACTCAGGGTGAAGTGCTCGGGGGCGCTGACCTGTTCTTGCAGGTTGCTCACCAGGCGCTGGAAGCTGTTCAGTGGGGTGGCAGCCATCAGGCGTCTCCTCCGAATACGTCGATCTGGCTGAACACACAGGCAGGCGACGCGTGCCCGACCCGTATCACCTGGTTCGGCTCGCCTTTGCCGCAATTGGGCGTGCCCAGGACCTCAAAGGTGCTGGCATCGCCCACGGCACTCAGGTTGCCCCAGAACTGCGCGGAAATGCCTCGGTAGTTGGGATTTTTGACCACGCCTTTCAGCTCGCCGTTTTCGATCAGCTGGCCCCACTCGCAACCGAACTGGAACTTGTTGCGCGCGTCGTCGATTGACCAGGAGCGGTTGGTGCGCATCAGGATGCCGTGCTCGATGTTGGCAATCATCTGCTCAAGGCTCTGGTCGCCCGGCTCGATGTTGAGGTTGGCCATGCGATCAATCGGTGCGCGGTTCCAACCACAGGCGCGGCTGTTGGCAACGCCGTCCAGGCCCGAGCGGAACTGTGACAAGGCGCCGCCCAGCGGACGTACCAGCAGGCCATCGCGGATCAGGAACTGCTTGGCAGCGGCAGTTCCGTCATCGTCATGGCTGTAGCTGGCCAGCTGTTCGCCGATGGTGGGGTCGAAGGTCACGTTGAGCAGTTTCGAGCCGTACTGCAACGTGCCGAAATCGCTGGCTTTGACGAAGCTGGTACCGGCGTAGTTGCGCTCGTCCCCGAGGACCCGGTCCATCTCCAGGGGATGGCCGATGGATTCATGGATCTGCAGGATCATCTGGTCGGGCATCAGCAACAGGTCGCGTACCCCGCTTGGGGTGTTCGGGGCCAGCAGCAACTGCAAGGCCTGATCGGCTACTTTGGCCCCGGCGCCGACAAGGCCGCAGCGTTCAATGACATCCATGCCGCCCTGCTGGCCGAAGTTTTCCCGGCCCAAGGTGCGGCTCTGGCTGTCCAGGCCGTCAAAGGCGGTAGCACTGAAGCCTGGGTAGACAAAGCGCTGTGCCTGGCGCAGTTCGGCACCGGCGGTATTCAGGTAAATCTGTTCGACAGTGCTGAGGCCAAGGCTTGCCTGCCAGTTAACCAGACGGCTATCGAAGGGCACGCTGCTGGATTCGCGGGCGAGCAGGTCGTAGCAGTCGGCTAGTGATGGAAAGTGCTGGTCAAGGTTGGGCGAGCAATAGTCGTTACGTTCAGTGGCCACCGGTTGCTCACGCAGATCAAGCAATGTGCGCGTGGCAATCTGTGCGGCAAGGTGTTCTGCCTGCTCCAGGGCGCGTTGCAAGCCTGACTGCGACAGGTCGGCAGTGGCAGCGTAGGCTTCCACCCCGTTCAGCCTGACGGTCAGCATGGCCCCTTCATCGCGTGAGAAAAACGGCGGCTCGGCGACGTTTTTGCGCACTGAGAGTTGTTGCTGGGACTGCTGCACATAGCGCAGGGAAAAAAATTCGGCACCGCTGCGCAGCGCGGTAAAACGCTGGCGCAGCAATGCAGTCATCTCGAACATGCAAGAACCTCCGTGGGTACGGTGGTTCCCCCTCAGAACCACTCGTCGCGCATGCTCAGGCAAGTGTCGTCGCGGGCCTCGAGCAATGCCAGCTCATTATGGCAGCCCGGTACTTCCCAGGTCAGGAAATAACGCGCGGCTTGCAGTTTGCCCTGGTAGAAGTCGTGGTCAACCGGATTGCCGTGTGCCAGTCCTTGTTCGGCATGAATCGCCTGCTCCAGCCAACGCCAGCCGATTACGCAGTGCCCGAAGGCTTTCAGGTACAGCGCAGAGTTGGCCAGGGCCGTGTTGACCTGGCCTTGGGCCAAGTCGCCGAGCAGCCCCAGAGTCACGCTTTGCAGACGCACCTGCAATTGCTCCAGTGGCGTGCGCAGGTGATCCAGGCCCACGTACCCTTTGGCGCGTTCGCAGGTTCCCGCGATCAGGCGTACCAGTTGCTTGAGCCCGGCACCGCCGTTCTGCGCGAGCTTGCGCCCCAGCAAATCCAAGGACTGAATGCCGTGGGTGCCTTCGTGAATCGGATTCAGGCGATTGTCGCGGTAGTACTGTTCGACCGGGTACTCGCGGGTGTAACCGTGGCCACCAAGGATTTGAATTGCCAGTTCGTTGGCCTTGAGGCAGAACTGCGAAGGCCAGGATTTGACGATAGGGGTCAGCAGGTCGAGCAGCTCGTGGGCCTGCTGGCGCTGTGCTTCGGTCTCACCGCTTTGGGTTTCGTCGAACAATCGTGCCGCGTACAAGCCCAGATCGAAAGCGCCTTCGACATAGGCTTTCTGGGTCAGCAGCATGCGCTTAACATCGCTATGGCTGATGATCGGCACGGCTGCGGTGGCAGGGTCTTTGTTATCTGGCAGACGCCCTTGCGGGCGTTGGCGAGCGTAGTCGAGCGAATACAGGTAACCGGCATAGCCGAGCATTACCGCACCCATGCCGACGCCGATACGCGCCTCGTTCATCATCTGGAACATGCAGGCCAGGCCTTGGTGCGGCTTGCCTACCAGGTAGCCGACGCACTGGCCGTTGTCGCCGAAGTTCAGTGCCGTCGACGTGGTGCCTCGCCAGCCCATCTTGTGGAACAAACCGGCCAGTTGCACATCGTTGCGCGGGCCGAGGCTGCCGTCGGCATTGACCAGGAATTTGGGCACGATGAACAGTGAGATGCCTTTCACACCGGGCGGCGCGTCCGGCAGTTTGGCCAGGACCATGTGAACAATGTTTTCGGACAGCGGATGGTCGCCGCCTGAGATGAAAATCTTGTTGCCGCGTAGCCGGTAACTGCCATCTTCGGCGGGCTCTGCACGGGTACGGATATCCGCCAGAGACGAGCCCGCATGCGGCTCGGTGAGCGCCATAGTGCCGTAGAAACGGCCTTCAATCATCGGCTGCAGGAACAGGCGTTTCTGCTCATCGCTGCCGAAACTTTCGATCAGGTTGGCAGCGCCCATGGTCAAGAACGGGTAGGCCGTTGTACCAGCGTTGGCTGCCTGAAAATGAGCGAAGCAAGCCTGCGAGAGCAGGGTGGGCAACTGCATGCCGCCTGCTTCGAAATCGCGGGTGGCATTCAGAAAGCCCGCCTCAAGGAAAGCATCGACTGCCGGTTTCACTTCCGGGATCAGCACCGCTTCACCGTTTTCAAAGCGCGGTTCCTGCTCGTCGCCCTTACGGTTGTGCGGAGCGAAATATTTTTCAGCGATGGTTCGCGCTGTGTTCAGGGCGGCGTCGAAGGTTTCGCGGGAATGTTCGGCAAAGCGTGGGCGTTGGGTGAGCGCTTCGGCGTCTAGCACTTCGTAGAGTTCGAAGGCCAGATTGCGGGCGCAGAGCAGAGTCTCGGACATGGTGGCATTCCTGAGCGGGGATGGGCCGAGTCTAGGCAGGGGCGCGGGTGATGCACAGGGAAATAGATGAGGGTGATAGGCGGGTAAAACTCAAAAAGCATCGCGGGGCAAGCCGGTCCCACACCAAGCGCTGAAAATCCACAGCGCTGTAAGAGTGTTCTGTCAGTTCCTTCTGATTCATACTGCCGGCCGTTGCGCCTGATGCTCTATGAACCTAGGCTGCTGTCGTCGTTGGATAGTCCAATGGCCGGATTTAGCAGTCCGAACTTAGATTCAGTCTCTACGCAACACTGCTGTTATGGCAGGTGTGCGCGGGGCACCTTCGGGTGCGCCGGGGTTTTGACTGACTCTGCCCGGTCTGCTAACCCGCGTACAGCTGCCACCCTTCGTTTAGCAGCGAATAGTGGCTGCCCCCTGTGGAGTCAGTCATGAAGAAACACGTACCCGATCCCCCGAGCCTCGACCTTTCCACACTCACCACCGCTAGCAGAGACTTCGGCGAAAGCCGGATGTTCAATGTTCGTGCGGGTATCTCAGGCGAAGAAGCGTTGCTTTACGCCTGCCACTTGCTGCAAAACGCCGAGGCCACCGTGAAGGCGGCGACTGATAACCTGGAGCTGGCGGACCGTGCTCTGGTCGCAGGTATTGGCCAGCCTATCGAAGCTGCGCGTGCCTTGATTGAAGGGGTGATTGATGGGGCTGGGGTACCGAGGCTGTTCAGCTATTGCTAGCTGACTTCAGCGGCCTCTTCGCGGGTGAACCCGCTCCCACAGGGGATCACGCCAACTCTGTGGGAGCGGGTTCACCCGCGAAGGCTTCACCGCCAATTCATAGCCAGACCGCATCCCAATGTGGATAGTCCCTGACATTGCTGACCAACCCAGCCCGCAGGGGATTGGCAACGATGTACCGGGCGACATGCACCACACTTTCCTCTCGCCGCAACGCGCGGTCCTGATACCCGCTTTGCCAGACCGGGTCATGCTCAACACCCGCTTTATGCAAGGCGAAACTGCTCCGTGACTTGAACCTGCGCATCAGCGTGTCCAGCGTTACCGCGTTCAGCTCGATCAACCAATGCAGATGATCCGGCATTAATACCCAGGCCAAGGACCGGCAAGCCTGCTCCTGCTCAGACTGGCGAAGTTGTCGAACCACCAGACGAGCATGGTGGAAGTTTTGGAACAACGGTTTGCGTTGGCAGGTGACAGTGGTGAGCAGGTAAAGCCTGCCAGGTTCCGAGCACCGACCACGGCGAAGCAGGTGGGATTGCGCTTTGGTCATATGTGTACGCTTTGAAAGTGGGTTTCTTTCAAAGGTAGTGTTTGGGGCAAAGCGTGGGGCAGTTGATGGTTTCTGGATATGGCAGGGGCCTCTTTGCGGGTGAATCGGGCCGCCGCACCACCGCTCCTACAGGGTTTGTGTGATCCTCTGTGGGAGCGGGTTTACCCGCGAAGGCTTCACCGCCGATGCATATGGGTGGGAGATGGATCGTACATGATTTGAGGAAATGGACTGCAGACGTGGCCGCGACGCAGTCTGTCTGATAGCGGGGTTTTCACTTTACGGATTTAACCATCTGCAATGAGCGCCATCGCTTCCGAAATCGGCTACAAGCCGTCTGAAACTAAACGTGAGCCCATGTTCTTCGTGGTGTCGGTGAAGAAGCTAATTGTTATGCATTTCTTCACGCTTGGGCTTTATTTGAATTACTGGAGCTATCGAAACTGGGTCGCTTATAGGCAGTCAAGTGGAGAAAAGGTGAACCCTTTATTGCGCGCAGTGTTTCCTGTGCTGTTTCTTTACCCGTTGCTAGCTAGGGTAGACCGACAGATCAAAGCTCAGGGACAACGCTATGAATGGTCGCCGGTAATGCTGGTGATGGGGTTTGTGTTAATTACTCTGCTGTCGTTTTCATTGGACCTGGGGCAGTACGAGTGGACTGAAGAGCTTCTAGGGCAGGTTATAGTCGATCTGGTTGTGGTATTCGACGATACGCTGACCGTGATGATAGTTGCCTTGTTACTGATTGCAGTTCAACTGTGGCTGGCAAGCACAATACAGCGGGCGATCAATTTTGCTGAAGGTGATCGCTTGGGGGCGCAAAACTCATCGTTCACCCTGTTGAACTGGGCTTGGATGGCTATCGGGATTCTTTATTGGTTATTAACGGTGGGGTCTATCATTATCTGGCTGATACTGTCGTGGACTATCAGCCAGCATTAAGCGAAAAGCATCGCGGGGCAAGCCCGCTCCCACAGGTGATACACCAACCTGTGGGAGCGGGCTTGCCCCGCGATTTGTTGCTTAGGTCGATCAGCCGATGGTCATCAGGCTCGCGTTACCACCTGCTGCCGCAGTGTTGACGCTCAACGCACGCTCGATCACCAGGCGCTCCAGAGCAATCGAGGTTTCGCCCGACGACAGGCCGTGAACGCCGACGATGGCACCGGCGCGCTTGGCTACTTGCTCGCAGACGGCGCGCAGTTGGTCGGAGTGGCCGTGATGCAGAACAGCATCGAACACCACTTCGTCTTTGGTCCAGTCGCCCACCAGCTTGATGCGTGTCTGAACTTCTTTCGGCAGTCGGTTGCGCAGGGTCTTGGTCAGTTCGCCCTCTGGCCACACGGCCGAGCTGCCAACCGCCAGTACCGCAGCCAGTTGCGTCAGCAAGTCAGCTTCAACCTCGGCCAGGCACAGGACGTGCTCGCGCGGCAGGATGGTGTAGCTGTTGCGCTCACCGGTCGGGCCTGCCAACAGGCGGCTGATACCGCTTTGCGATTGCTTGGCGAACTGCTCGCACAGGCTACCCAGTTCGTTCAGCTGGTTGCTGGCGGCCCAGGTTTTCAGCGCTTGCAGTGGCTTGCTCAGTTCGTCGCGCAGGCGGGTGTCCGGGGTGTTGTCGCCATCGGTGCGCTGGAACGATTGCTCGATCGCATCGGCTGGACGGGTCGACAGCAGGCGGTACAGGTACAGCGGGCCGCCAGCTTTCGGACCGGTGCCCGACAGGCCTTCACCACCGAACGGCTGAACACCGACCACGGCACCAACGATGTTGCGGTTAACGTAGACGTTACCGGCGTTGACGTTGTCGATGACCTTGGCAATGGTTTCGTCGATCCGAGTGTGAACACCCAGGGTCAGGCCGTAACCGGAAGCGTTGATCTGCTCGATCAGTTGGTCGAGGTTTTTGCGGTTGTAGCGCACGACGTGCAGTACCGGGCCGAAGATCTCGCGTTGCAGTTCGTCGAAGCTTTCCAGCTCGATGAGGGTCGGCATAACGAAGGTGCCGCGTTTGATTTCTTCGCCGTCGGCGATAGCAATCTGGTACACCGAGCGACCTTTGTCGCGCATGCCCTGGATGTGCTTCTCGATGCCAGCTTTGGCTTCAGCGTCGATTACCGGGCCAATGTCCACGTTCAGGCGCTCAGGGTTGCCCAGGCGGCTTTCGGCCATGGCACCTTTGAGCATTTCGATGACGCGGTCGGCCGAATCTTCCTGCAGGCACAGCACGCGCAGTGCCGAGCAGCGCTGACCGGCGCTGTCGAACGCCGAGGACACTACGTCGATAACCACTTGTTCAGTGAGTGCCGAGGAGTCGACGATCATTGCGTTCTGGCCACCGGTTTCGGCGATCAGCGGGATCGGGCGGCCCTGGGCGTCGAGACGGCCGGCGATGTTGCGTTGCAGCAGGCGAGCCACTTCAGTGGAGCCGGTGAACATCACACCTTTGACCCGGTCGTCACCGACCAGACGGGCACCAACGGTTTCACCGCGACCTGGCAGCAGTTGCACCACGCCTTCAGGGATACCGGCTTCGAGCAGCAGGCGCACGGCCTGAGCGGCCACCAGCGGGGTTTGCTCGGCAGGCTTGGCCAGTACCGGGTTACCTGCAGCCAGCGCGGCGGCAACCTGGCCGCTGAAGATGGCCAGCGGGAAGTTCCATGGGCTGATGCAGACCACCGGGCCCAGTGGGCGGTGGGCGTCGTTGCTGAAATCGTTACGGGCCTGGACGGCGTAGTAACGCAGGAAGTCGACCGCCTCACGCACTTCGGCGATAGCGTTGGCGAAGGTCTTGCCAGCTTCACGGGCGAGCAGGCCCATCAGCGGCTGAATGTCGGCTTCCATCAAGTCAGCGGCACGCTCCAGAATCGCGGCGCGTTCGGCGGGCGGGGTGGCCTGCCAGATCGGCGCGGCCTTCAGGGCGCACTGGATGGCGTTGTCGACGTCGGCAACGGTGGCTTCCTGCACATGGCCGACCACGTCACGGTGATCGGACGGGTTCAAGACTGCTGCCGCTGGTTCGTTGCTGGAGTCGCAGCCGAGCATCGGTGCAGCTTTCCAGTCGTTGTGGGCCGAAGCCAGCAGTGCACAGGACAGCGACGCCAGGCGGTGTTCGTTGGCCATGTCGATACCGGCGGAGTTAGCGCGCTCAGCACCGTACAGGTCACGCGGCAGCGGAATGCGCGGATGCGGCAGACCGAAGTTGCCTTCTTGAGTGGCCATTTGCTCGATGGTGGCAACCGGATCGGCAACCAGCTCCTGGATCGAGATCGACTGGTCGGCAATACGGTTGACGAACGAGGTGTTGGCGCCGTTTTCCAGCAGGCGGCGAACCAGGTAAGCCAGTAGCGTCTCGTGGGTACCGACTGGTGCGTAGACACGGCACGGACGGTTCAGCTTGCCATCGGCGACTTTACCGACCACCTGCTCGTACAGTGGCTCACCCATGCCGTGCAGGCACTGGAACTCGTACTGGCCCGGATAGTAGTTCTGGCCAGCGATATGGTAGATGGCCGACAGGGTGTGGGCGTTGTGCGTGGCGAACTGCGGGTAGATGACTTCCGGTACCGACAGCAGTTTGCGCGCGCAGGCAATGTAGGACACGTCGGTGTACACCTTGCGGGTGTAGACCGGGTAGCCTTCCAGGCCTTCGACCTGGGCCCGCTTGATCTCGCTGTCCCAGTAGGCGCCTTTTACCAGGCGGATCATCAGGCGGTGGCGGCTGCGGCGGGCGAGGTCGATGACGTAATCGATCACGTACGGGCAACGCTTCTGGTAGGCCTGGATGACGAAGCCAATACCGTTCCAGCCGGTCAGCTGTGGTTCGAAGCACAGGCGCTCGAGCAGGTCCAGCGACAGCTCCAGGCGGTCGGCTTCTTCGGCGTCGATGTTCAGGCCGATGTCGTATTGCTTGGCCAACAGAGTCAGCGACAGCAGGCGTGGGTACAGCTCTTCCATCACGCGCTCATACTGGGCACGGCTGTAGCGCGGGTGCAAAGCCGACAGTTTGATCGAGATGCCCGGACCTTCATAAATGCCGCGGCCGTGCGAGGCTTTGCCGATCGAGTGGATCGCTTGCTCGTAAGAGGCCAGGTATTTCTGTGCGTCGTGCTCAGTCAGTGCCGCTTCACCGAGCATGTCGTAGGAGTAGCGGAAGCCTTTGGCTTCGAATTTGCTGGCGTTGGCCAGGGCTTCGGCAATGGTTTCACCGGTAACGAACTGCTCGCCCATCAGGCGCATGGCCATGTCGACGCCCTTGCGGATCATCGGCTCGCCACTCTTGCCGATGATGCGGCTGAGCGAGGAGGTCAGGCCGGATTCGTTGTGAGTCGAGACCAGCTTGCCGGTCAGCAGCAGGCCCCAGGTGGCAGCGTTGACGAACAACGACGGGCTGTTGCCCAGGTGCGGCTGCCAGTTGCCGGTGCTGATCTTGTCGCGGATCAGGGCGTCGCGGGTGCCTTTGTCCGGGATCCGCAGCAGGGCTTCGGCCAGGCACATCAGGGCTACGCCTTCCTGGGACGACAGAGAGAACTCTTGCAGCAGCCCCTGAACGATACCGGCACGGCCGCCAGCGCTCTTCTGGTTACGCAGTTTTTCAGCAATGCCAGCGGCCAGTTTGTTGGTGGCTTCGGCCATGGCGGCAGGCAAGCGTGCCTGCTCCAGCAGCATAGGAACCACTTCTGGCTCTGGGCGGCGGTAGGCGGCAGTGATGGCCGAACGCAGTACCGACTGCGGCAGGATGCTTTCGGCGAACTCGAGGAAGCACTGGTGAGCGTGATCGCCTGGAACTTCGCCGACTTCATCACCATTGCTGGCGGACTGACCGTTGAGTTCGGTCAGGGTGGCACCACCCTCGAGCTTCTCCAGGTAATTGAAGATCGCTTGCTTGATCAACCAGTGCGGCGTGCGGTCGATGGACTGCGCTGCTGCCTTGAGTCGCTCACGGGTAGGGTCGTCAAGTTTGACCCCAAGGGTGGTCGTCGCCATTTCTTATCCTCATTATTGCCACAGGCTGTGGCGTAAGCTAGCGTCAAGATTAGCCGCGCGCGTATTTGGGTGCAACCTAGTGCAACCCAAATTGTGTAGGAAAAAAGTGCAGCTCGTCCGGAGGGTAAAACCTTGCCGGATGAATGGTTGCTTATGGTGCACTTTCTTCTGTTGGTGGCGCTTTTTGCTCCAAAAAGGAGCAAAAAACCGCTGATGCGCAAAAAATCCGACGAGGTGCAACTGTATTGTAAAAACTGGTTGCACCTACTTTGCGTTGTTGCATAGGATTCGCGGCCTGGGTGCAACCTCCTCGGAGGCTGTCGCTACATAAAAACAAACGCCAGGGCGCAACAATGAGTGTAAGCAATCCAACCTTGATCACTTTCGTGATCTATATCGCGGCAATGGTGCTGATCGGCTTCATGGCCTATCGCTCCACCAACAACCTTTCTGACTACATCCTTGGTGGTCGTAGCCTGGGCAGCGTTGTAACTGCACTCTCGGCCGGTGCCTCGGACATGAGCGGCTGGTTGCTGATGGGCCTGCCGGGCGCCATCTATATGTCGGGTCTGTCGGAAAGCTGGATCGCCATCGGTCTGATCGTCGGCGCCTATCTGAACTGGCTGTTCGTTGCTGGCCGTCTGCGTGTGCAGACTGAGCACAACGGCGATGCCTTGACCCTGCCGGACTACTTCTCCAGCCGTTTTGAAGACAAGAGCGGGCTGCTGCGGATCATCTCCGCGGTGGTGATCCTGGTGTTCTTCACCATCTATTGCGCTTCCGGCATCGTTG
The DNA here is from genome assembly GCF_004353925.1 of Pseudomonas sp. H9. Taxonomy (GTDB): domain Bacteria; phylum Pseudomonadota; class Gammaproteobacteria; order Pseudomonadales; family Pseudomonadaceae; genus Aquipseudomonas. The sequence continues at coordinate 184,018 of NZ_SMOK01000007.1, forward strand.
CCGGTGCCCGCCTGTTCGAAAGCACCTTCGGCATGTCCTATGAGACTGCGCTGTGGGCGGGTGCTGCGGCGACCATCGCCTACACCTTCGTAGGTGGCTTCCTGGCGGTGAGCTGGACCGATACCGTCCAGGCCACCCTAATGATCTTTGCCCTGATCCTGACCCCGGTGATCGTACTGATCGCTACCGGCGGCTTCGATACCACCTTCGCTGCGATCGAGCTGAAGGATGCGGGCAACTTCGACATGCTCAAAGGCACCACCTTCATCGGCATCATCTCGCTCATGGGTTGGGGTCTGGGCTACTTCGGTCAGCCGCACATCCTGGCGCGTTTCATGGCTGCCGACTCGGTTAAATCGATCGCCAACGCTCGCCGTATCTCCATGACCTGGATGATCCTCTGCCTGGTCGGTACCTGTGCGGTAGGCTTCTTCGGTATCGCTTACTTCTCGGCGCATCCTGAAGTTGCTGGCCCGGTTAACGAGAACCATGAGCGTGTGTTCATCGAACTGGCCAAGATCCTGTTCAACCCATGGATCGCTGGTGTGCTGCTGTCGGCCATTCTGGCGGCGGTCATGAGTACCTTGAGCTGCCAGCTGCTGGTGTGCTCCAGCGCCCTGACCGAAGACTTCTACAAGACCTTCCTGCGCAAAACTGCTTCGCAGGTAGAGCTGGTCTGGGTCGGCCGCGCCATGGTGCTGCTGGTTGCTGTGGTTGCGATCCTGATTGCCTCCAACCCTGAGAACCGTGTTCTGGGTCTGGTCAGCTATGCCTGGGCAGGTTTCGGTGCTGCCTTCGGTCCGGTTGTACTGATCTCGGTACTGTGGAAGGGCATGACTCGTAACGGTGCGCTGGCCGGTATCCTGGTTGGTGCAATCACTGTCGTGGTGTGGAAACACTTCGCCATCTGGGGTCTGTACGAAATTATCCCGGGCTTCATCCTTGGCGCCCTGGCTATTTACTTCGTCAGTAAGGCGGGTAGCCCGTCGGCGGCGATGGTTTCGCGTTTCGAAGCTGCAGACCAGGCGTTCAAGGTCGGTCACTAATCGACTGCTGAGCTTCGCCTGAAAACGGCCCGGCCTTCTCTGAAGGTCGGGCCATTTTTTTGTGTGGGAGCGGGCTTGCCCCGCGATTGCGGGCCGTCAGTCATATCGCATCGCGGGGCAAGCCCGCTCCCACATGGATCTGCACAGATTCAGGGTTGCTGAGCAAGCCGGTTGCTCCCATAGCGCTACGCGACAAGGTAAACTGCACCGTCTTGCAGGAGTTGCCATGAACTATCGTCACGCCTTTCACGCCGGCAACCACGCCGACGTCTTCAAACACCTCGTTTTGACCCGACTGATCGCGCTGATGTCGCGCAAAGAGCAGCCGTTCGCCTACCTCGATACGCATGCTGGCCTTGGCCTGTATGACTTGCAGGGTGATCAGGCAACGCGCACCGGCGAGTGGATCGAAGGTATCGGGCGGCTTTGGGGGCGTGATGATCTTCCGGAGGTTACGGCTGACTATCTGCGCATCCTGCGTAAGCTGAACCCTGACGGTGAGTTGCGTTATTACCCAGGGTCCCCTGAGCTGGCCCGGCGTCTCGCGCGCCAGCAAGATCGCGTGCTGCTGAACGAGAAGCACCCTGAAGACGGGCGCATGCTCAAAGAAAATATGAAGAAGGATCCGCGGGTCACTGTGCACCTGGGCGAAGGCTGGCACGTGCCGCGGGCGCTGCTGCCTGTACAGGAAAAGCGCGCCGTGATGCTGATTGACCCGCCGTTCGAAAAAGCAGATGAGCTCAAGCGCTGCACGGTGGCGATGAAAGAAGCCATCGGCCGTATGCGCCAGACGGTCGCAGCTATCTGGTATCCGATCAAAGATCAGCGCCAGTTGGTGCGTTTTTATCAGGATCTGACCAGCACCGGCGCGCCGAAGCTGCTGCGGGTCGAGCTGTATGTACATCCTCAGGACAGCCCGCAAGGCCTTAATGGTTCGGGGCTGGCCATCGCTAACCCACCATGGGGGCTGGAAGATGAGCTGCGCGAGCTGTTGCCATGGCTGTCCCAGGTGCTGGCCCAGACTCAGGGCAGCTGGCGTATGGACTGGCTGATCGCTGAATAACGCATCGGTGGGAGCGGGCTTGCCCCGCGACAGAATGTAACTGCGTCGCAACAATCGCGGGGCAAGCCCGCTCCCACACTTTACGTTATAATCCCGCTCTTTCGTTGCCGCTCGCCCCAAGGGGCCAGGGCGCATATTTACAGTTTGAAGAGGCTAGACCCTTGGCATTGACGATTCTTGGCCTGTCCGGCGCCCTTAGCCATGATCCTTCCGCGGCCCTGTACATCGACGGCAAGCTGATTGCCGCCGCTGAAGAAGAGCGCTTCGTGCGCGACAAACATGCAAAGAACCGCATGCCCTACGAATCGGCGAAGTTCTGCCTGGAACAGGCGGGTATCAAGCCGTCTGACGTAGACGTGGTGGCCATTCCGTTTGCCCCGATCAGCCTGTTTGGCAAGGCGCGCTGGCACTACGCCAAGCGTTACTGGTACGCCCCGGACCGCGCGCTGGACGCGATCCTGATGGGCAACCGTCGCTATAAGCGCTACCGCAAGAAAATCGTCTGGTGCCTGGAGCAACTGGGTTTCGATCCGAAAAAAGTGAAGATCGAGCCGGTTGAGCATCACCTGGCGCACGCCTCCAGTGCCTATCACTGCTCGGGCTTCAAGGAAAAAACCGCGATTCTCGGCATCGATGGTAAAGGCGAGTACGCCACAACCTTCTTCGGCTACGGCGAAAACGGCAAGATCCACAAGATCAAGGAATTCTTCGATCCAGACTCGCTGGGCGGTCTGTATGGTGCGATCACCGAGTTCCTTGGCTTCGAAATGCTCGATGGCGAGTTCAAGGTCATGGGCATGGCGCCGTACGGCGACGCCAGCAAATATGACTTCTCGCGTCTGGCCAGCTTTGAGAACGGTGAGCTGGTCATCAACACCGACTATGCAAACGTTATCGGCCTGCGCCGCTACAAAGAGAAAGGCAAAGGCTTCTACTTTTCGCCGAAGCTGATCGAATGGCTGGGCCCCAAGCGCGAAGGCGACATCGCCGATGAGCCGTACATTCACTATGCGGCCAGCATGCAGGCGCTGTTCGAGAAGATCGCCTTGCAGATGATCGACCACTACCTGGGCGACATCCTCAAGGAAACCGGCAAGCTGGCCTTCGCGGGCGGCTGCGCACTGAACGTCAAACTCAACCAGAAGATCATCGCTCGTCCTGATCTGAAAGAGCTGTTCGTTCAGCCGGCCTCCGGCGACGCCGGTACTGCGGTCGGTGCGGCAGCCTATGTTTCCCACGCCCGCGGTGTGCCGGTCGAGAAGATGGAGCACGTCTACCTCGGCCCTGCGTACTCCAACGAGGACGTGATCGCCGCCTGTGCCCGTCACCCGAGCCAGCCGAAATGGCGCAAGCTTGAGAACATGCCTGAGCAGATCGCCAAGATCATGGTCGATGGCAACCCGGTGGCCTGGTTCCAAGGCCGCATGGAGTTCGGTCCGCGTGCCCTGGGTGGTCGTTCGATCATTGGTTGCCCAAGCGTGGCCGGCGTAGCCGACCGCATCAACCACCAGATCAAGTTCCGCGAGCGCTGGAGGCCTTTCTGCCCGTCGATGCTCGACACTGTCGCTCCGCAGATGATCAAGATCGATCACCCGGCGCCGTTCATGACCTTCACCTTCGAAGTGGCTGAAGAGTGGAAAACCCGTGTGCCGGAAGTCGTTCACGAAGACGGCACCTCGCGTGCCCAAGTGCTCAAGCGCGAATACAACCCGCGCTACTACGACATGATGAAAGCGCTGGAAGACCTGACCGGCAACGGTGTGTCGCTCAATACGTCGCTCAACCGCCGTGGCGAGCCGATGATCTGCTCGCCAACTGACGCGCTGAACATGTTCTTTGGTTCGGACCTTCAGTACCTGATCATGGAAGACATTCTGGTAGTCAAGGACGGCGCGAACAGTTATGACGTCCAAGGCTGAAAAGCGCGTCCTGCAGTTCTGCCACGGCTATGACGGTCCGTTTCTGGACTGTGCGCGGCAGTACGCCAGCCTGTTCAGCGGCAGCGAGTACAAGGTCACCACGGTGTTCCTGACTGGCGCTGCCGATCCACAAGTGGCAGCCGGTTGCGCCTCGGATGAGGTGATTTTCCTGGAGTTCAGCTCCAAGGCCATCCGTGGCCTCAAGCTGGGGGCGATCCGCGCATTGCGGCGGATCGTCGCCAGCCGTAACTTCAGTTTTTGCATCGCGCACCGCTTCAAGCCGATCTACATTGCGTTGCTGGGCAGTCGCCTGCCGGTAATCGGTGTGCACCACGCTTTTGGCGACTATCAGCGCAGCAGCCGTCAGTTGTTCGCCAATCTGTTCAGCAAGCGCCTGAGTCTGCTCGGCGTTTCTGATGCGGTGCGTGACGACATGCGCAAATGCCTGCCCAAGTGGTCGGCCGAGCGCATTCAAACCCTCTACAACCGTATCGACATTGAGGCGCTGCAGGCCGCGCTTGTGCCGACGGCCGAGGCGCGCCAGGCGCTGGGGCTGGATCCGCAGGCCTGGATTGTCGGTAATGTGGGGCGTCTGCATCCGGACAAGGACCAAGCAACCTTGCTGCGTGGCTTCGCCCAGGCCTTGCCGGGCTTGCCTACGGGGGCTCGCCTGGCAATTCTCGGCAAAGGGCGCCTGGAGCAGTCGCTGAAGTCGTTGGCTGCCGAGTTGGGTATTGCTGGGCAAGTGAATTTTCTTGGCCAGGTGCCCGATGCTCGACGCTACTTCACGGCGTTCGATGCTTTTGCCTTAAGCTCCGACCACGAGCCATTTGGCATGGTGCTGCTTGAAGCGATGGTCGCTGGAGTGCCGGTGCTCGCGACGGCCTGTGGCGGTGCTGTGGAAGTGGTTGAGGGCGTCGGCATTCTGTTCCCGTTGGCTGATGCCAATCGCCTGGCCCAAGGCCTGCAGCATCTGGCCGTACTTGATGAGGGGCAGCGCCAGGAGTGTGCTGAGCGCATGCTTGTGCGTCTGCGTGAGCGTTTTTCCGATAGTGCTGTGCGCGACACCTTCTGGCAGTTGCCACACGTGCGCGCGCTGACTGCGGAGGTTTGATGCTCAATCATATTCAAGGCTGGCGCGAGCGTGGTTGGCACGTGATTGACGGGCCTGCTTATGCGCAGGCCTGGCAGCGCTTTGGTGGTAGTGTCGCCACGCACCCGCTGGTGGTCGAGCAACTGGCGGAGCTGGCGCAGATTCCGGTGCGCTACCTGGGGTGGGAACGTGACGGTGAGCTCAAGGCCGCGATTCCGACCTGGGGGCGTCACTTGGCGCTGTCCAAAGATGTGCTCAAGCGTCAAGGCAAGAAGGGCTTGTACGACTTGGGTAACGCCGAATTGATATTGCCGGCTGCTGCGGACGCCCAGGCACCGCTGCGCCATGCCGGTCGCTACCTGTCAGCGCTCAATCAAGGGCGTTTCACCAACCTCAAGGCGCAAGCCGAGTCGCTGGCGATGGCGCGCACGCCTGAAGAGCTGTCGAAGAAATTTCGCTACAACCAGCGTCGCGAACTGCGTCTGCTGGAAGAAGCGGGTGGCCAGATTCGTCCGGTATCTTCATTCACCAGTGTTGAACTGGCGTCGATCTACTGCGATCTGTTCCAGCGTCGTTGGGGGTTCCCGGCTACCGGTGCTGAGCGCATGGCTGAGGTGATCGAGCGCTTGCGTGAGCTGCTGATTGGCTCAGTGCTGTTTCTCGATGATGCGCCGATTGCCATCCAGTTGGTTTACCGGGTGGAAGCGCCTGAGTGGATCAGTGTCGAGTACATCAACGGTGGCGTTGACCCGCAAACCAAGGCGTTCAGTCCCGGCAGCGTATTGAGTTTCCTCAATACTCAGGCGGCCTGGGAAGATGCCCGGGCGCGTAACAAGCCACTGCGCTTTTCCTTTGGTCGCGCCGATCGTGAGTACAAGGATCGCTGGTGCAACCCCGTGCCGGTATTTCAAGTGTGAGCCGCAAGCAGCAGTTGCTCAAACAGCACCGGCGCAACAAGCGCCTGGGGCTGCTGATCGGCCTGGTGGTGCTGCTGGGGTTGGGCGTTTTTGTTCATTGGTGGTTGCTGCTGTTACTGCTGCCACTGCTGTGGGTCGCGCATGAAGCCTGGTTTGCTGACCACCTGTTCTATTCGCCCGGTGAAGACTATCTGTATCAGTTTCCACCCGAGTGCGTGGCGCAACCGGTCAAGTTGATCAATGGCATCGTGCAGGTGCAATCGCCGCTGCAGCTGCAAGGTGACGAAACTCTGGTGCTGGAACTGCGCCTCAAGAGCCACTGGCTGGGCCGCTTTCTTGATCCGTCGGTAGTGCTGGCCGATGCAGACCGGCAAACTTTCGAACGGGGTGTCGCCGGTTTGCGCTACTTGAACCTGAGCGGGCTCGCTGAAGCGCTTGCCGCCGGGCAACTGCGCTTGCGTGGGCGGCACTGCCGGCTGCCTGTGGAAGGGCGGTTGTGGGTGGTGCCCGGTAGCGATCTGCGTGACAAGCGGGTGATGGTGATCGCGCCTCACGCCGACGATGCCGAGCTGGCCGCCTATGGCCTCTACAGCCAGGCAAAAGAGGCTTGGGTAGTCACTCTGACCGCTGGCGAGATTGAAGCTGAGCACTATCAGCACATGGGCATGAGCAAGTCTGAGTCGGCCCGGTTGAAGGGGCGGTTGCGCGCCTGGGACAGTATTGCTGTGCCACGTTGGGCAGGTGTTCCTGAGTCGCACTGTGTTCAGCTTGGTTATTTTTGTCTGCAGTTACCGGCCATGCAGATGGCACCGGATCAGCCCGTTGCCTCTCGCGAGGCGGATCTTGCAGATACCCGTCTGTTCCGACAGTTCAACCCTATGACCTTGCCGGGGGATGATGGCGTGCCCACCTGGGCCAATCTGCTGGCCGACCTGCGCGCGCTGCTGCTCCAGGCGCGCCCGCAGGTGCTGGTGATGCCTCATCCTAGCCTTGATCCGCATCCTGACCACATCTGCGCTCAAGCCGCAGTGCTTGAGGCCCTGCAGGGGCTGGAGTGGCAGCCGGAAACCGTATTGGGCTACGCCAATCACTTGCATGACAACGACCGCTGGCCGATGGGCGATAGCGGTGCGGGCGTTGCGTTGCCGCCACAGCTGGAGAGTGCACAGGTGTGGGCCCCTTACAGCCTGGTGCTGGACCTTGCGACCCAGCGTGACAAGGCCATGGCACTGGGCATGATGCATGACTTGCAACCGCCTGCCCCCTTCAAGCGCCGTGTCCGTCGCTTGCTTCAGCGTTGGTTGGCAGGCCGGAAGCCTTCGCCCTATGGCGAGAACGAATTTTTCCGCAAGGCCGTGCGCCGTCATGAATTGTTCTGGCGCCGCGATCTCTGATCCCGGCGCATGACTGTGAGCGGCCGGGCAATGGCCGCAAGGAAGACAATGAAAGTTCTATTTCTGGTGCAGAAAGAACAACGGGCCATCCTCGACCGTCTCTACGACGGTGTTGCCGCCCATTGCGAGTGTGATCTGCGCTGGCTCAGCAGTGCCGATCAGCGCAACCTGCGCAGCTATTTCCGTCGTGAAGTCGACGTCGAAAAGTATGACCGGATCGTGTTCTTCCTGCGCTTCAAGCAAGAGATCCGTCAGGTCGGCTTTATCCGTACGGTGCCGAACCTGGTCATTCTTGAGCACGATGCCTATCAGAATTACATCCCGTGCAAGTACACCGGAAAGTTCAGCGCTCACTACCGTCAGTTGCCTTGGGCGCGTGTGATCAGCTCTGGGTATATGGTCAGTGAGCGGTTGCGCCAAGAGGGCTTTGATGCCGAGTTTGTGCCCAAAGGATACGACCAGCAACTGCTGGCCGATCAGGGCCGTGAGCGCGATATCGAGCTGGCGTTTGTCGGCAGTACCAACAGTGTTGCCTACAGCGGGCGCAAGGCGCTGCTGGATGAGCTTGCCCAAGTTGAAAACCTGCTGGTAACGCGGACCAAGTCTGGCGAAGAGTATTGCGACACGCTCAACCGCATTCGTTTCTTCGTCAGTGCCGATGTCGGCATGGGCGAATACATGATCAAGAACTTCGAGGCGATGGCCTGCGGTTGCGTTCTGCTGGCTTTTGATCAGGGGGAGGCGGAGAATCGCGCCCTGGGCCTCGAAGACATGCACAACGTAGTGCTCTATGACAGCATTGCCCGGCTGCAGGAAAAACTGAAAGTGTTGCGTGCCGATCCAGCCTTGGTCGAACGCATTGGCAGGAATGGTCGCGACCTGGCTGTTTCGCAGTTCAGCTTCGCCCAAGTGGGCCGAAGCATCGTAGAAAAAATGCAGCCACCTCTGCGTTCCCGTCCAGCCTTGACCGGCTGGCAGCGTTTGCGTTTGAGACTGGGCATATGAGCCGACTGTCCCGTGAAAGGGGCGTGGTCTTGAGCAACCGAATACAGATGATGGGGAGAGAATCCGGTGCGATTCAGTGAAGACAGTGATGTAACCCTGGTGGTTACCAGTTGCGGGCGTTTCGACCTGCTCAAGATTACACTCGAGAGTTTCGATCGTTACAACACTGCACCGATTCGCGAAGTGTTCATTACCGAAGACTCGGGTGATGACGCTGTCCATCAGGCTGTGCCGGAGCACTGGAAGCCCCATTGCACGGTGTTCGTCAATCGCCCAAAGCTCGGGCAGTTGCCGTCGATCGACCTTGCCTACAGTCATGTAAAAACGCCTTACATCTTTCACTGTGAGGATGACTGGGAGTTCTATCGGCCAGGCTTTATCGAGGACTCCCGGAGCATTCTGGACGTCAGCCCGCAGCTGCTTCAGGTGTGGCTGCGCAGCTATGCCCATGATCTGAAAATCCATAGCCCTTACCTGCACATGGGCGAGCGTCAGGTCATTGGCGGGGTTGCCTGTTATCCGGTGCTTTCGGACAAGGAGGAGTGGCAAAGCTTCTCGTTGAATCCAGGCCTGCGTCGGTTGAGCGATTACCAGCGCTGTGCGCCATTTGCCGCCTATGCTGGTGAGAAGGCACTGTCAAAGCGTTATGCCGAGCTGAATCTCACCGCCGTGAGCCTTGAGGGCGATGCGGTGTTGCACACGGGGTTCGGCGCGCATGTGACGCTGCCGGGCGAGCGTCGGCGCAAAGCGCGGCGCCGCAAGCGAGATCGCGTCAAATTGCTGTTGATCTTGGTAGTCGGTGTGGTTTTGGGGGCGGGAGTGGGTTTCTTTGCACACTGACTTGGTTCATCTGCTCATCGTCCGATCCAAAGTAAGGGGTAATACCCCGTGAACATTGTCAATATCATGTGGGCGGGCGGTGCGCCGTACGTCTCTGTGCACAAAGTTCACCAGCAAATCCTGTCTCATGCACAACCGGGGGCTTCGGTCAGCAGTTGGCTATTGCAAGGGCAGGGCTCCTGCTGCAATGACGGGGCAACGCGTGAATGGCAACTCTCGCAGCGCCTGCTCAAAGGGCGGCATCTGTGGAAGTTGTTACAGCCTTGGATGCGTAGCCGCTTTCGCAATGCGCTGAAGCAGGCCGGTACTCAAGTGCTGCTGCTCGATGGTCTGGGTGTCTCACGCTTGGTGCTGCCGGAATTGCGGCGCCTGCCTGGCGTGCGGGCGACGGTGGTTTTTCACGGCAAGACCCGTCTGCATCGCGGTGATATTGCCTTGTTGCGCAGTTTCGACGCGCAACGGGTCAAGCTCGTCGCAGTTTCGCAGACATTGGCGACCCACTTGCAACAGGACCTTGGCGTGCCGGTGCACGTGCTGCGTTCGGCGCTTGAGCCCCAAGGGTTCCGTCAGGCGTTGTTGCCGCGGGACGCTGCGCGTCAGCGACTCGGGTTACCGCTGGAGGGTGGCCCGGTTCTCGGGGCGGTGGGCCGCCTGGTCGACAGCAAGGGGTTCGACCACTTGCTGGATGCCTTTGCGCTGGCACTTGAACAGCGACCTGATATGCGGTTGGTGATTCTGGGCGAAGGCAACGAACGCTCGATGCTTGAATCACGCATCAAGGCATTGGGGCTGGAGGCCGCGGTTACGCTTCAAGGCCATTGCAGTGAGATGTCCATGTTGTACCGGGCGTTTGACTGGGTGCTTATTCCCTCTCGGTCCGAGGGCCTGGGGCTGGTTCTGCAAGAGGCGGTGATGGCTGATGTGCCGGTCTTGTGCAGTGAGCTGTCAGTCTTTCGTGAGCAATTGGCGGATGCCGGGCGCTATGTTCGCGTGGGAGATGTTGCCGCGTGGGGGCAGGCAATCGTCGAGAGCGTCGCCCTTGACGGTAGCCAGGTGGCCCAGGCGCAATGCCAGGCCCTGGCGCCCGAGCAGGCTTGGCAACGCTTCAGTCAGACCGCAGGTGAGTTGCTGGGTAAGCCTTGAGGCTTAGCCCAGCAAGGCGCGCTCCAGCTCGGCGAGCGGAAACTTTTCTTGTAACCGCTCCCGGGCGATGTAGCGGGCGAAGTGCTGCACGTTCCGCTTGACCATGCGCTTGGACAGCGGCCCTCGCATGAAGCGCATGTCGGCCACGTCAATCAGGCCCATTTCCTGGCCCGGCGTCACGACAATGTTGCCAAGGTGCAGGGAGCGAAAGTAAACCCCTGAAGCGTGCAGCCTGCGGACCAGTGCCACCAGATCCGGCAGGCGCTCCTGCCAGCTGAAACCTGCTTTGCGAGACAGTTGGCTGAGGGTCTCTCCTGGCAACGGCTGATACAAGACCGCCGTCATCCCTGGTGCCTCCAGCTTGTAGTGCTTCAGTACCTTCAGTGTCGGAATTCCCTTTTTTTCCAACTGCAGCACATTGTCGATGAAGCGTTGGGAGTAAGGTCGCAGCAAGGCAGATGAAATTAGCCGCTTGCGCCTGAAGAGCTTGAGGATATTGCCATCATTTAGCAGGTAAACTTTGGCACCATAGCTGTCAGCCTCTAGCACCTGGGCGCCAAGGATGAGCTGGTTGAAGTCGACCTGGGGTAGCCGGAAACATTGCATGAATAGGGGCCTTGTCTACTGGCAAGCAAAATGACCGGCCATAATGCCGAAAAGTATAAAGATGCACCATGCCGGTGTGGTTGATTTGACGGGGATACGGATGATGTACGCAAGGCGCTGGGCGCAGACCTGGCTGGCGATAGGGTTTCTTTGGTTTCTGATGGCGATTGCCCTGGCACCAAGCAACAAGATTTATCAACAGGGGCTGGTGTTGTTCCTTTGGCTGCCTACGCTGGCATTGCTGTGGTCGGCACGTAGCGTTCTGGCTGATCTCTGGCAAACACAGCGCAGCTTGTGCCTGTCAGTTGTCTTGTTGCTGCTGTGGTCGGCGTTGAGCCTTTCCTGGGCAACAGAAGAGGACGCGACCCGCGAGATCAAGCGACTTCTGTACATTGCATTCTTCTTGCTGTTCTTCCCCCTGCTGGCCAATGCGGACTACGCACGGTTGATTAAGCTGATGCAATGGGCCGGGGTAGGGCTGGCAATTGCGGCGGTGATCTCCATCGTTCAGTTCTATGGTGTGCAAGCGCGGCCGTGGCTCCACAGGCTTGCCGGTATTGGCGAAATCTCCCATCCGATTCTAGGCGCGTACGTAATCGGCGCGGCTATTGTCTGGATGTTGCATTGGCCGCCACAACAGCGGTGGTTTCAGGGGCTGTGGGTGGTGTCACTGCTGGTGCTAGGTGCATTTATGGTGTTGTGCCAAAGCCGGGGCGCGGCATTGGGACTATTGATTACCTTGGTGGCGACGCCGTTGTGGCGCCGCGATCGCTGGAGCTACTTAATCGCAGGGGGCGCAATCGCTGTTGCTATAGCTGGCTTTGTATTTATGTATGCGCAAATCACGGGGCGGGGCACGTCCTACAGGCCAGAGATTTTTCAGTCCAGCTTGCAGATAATTTCAGAGCACCCCTGGACAGGGATTGGTCTAGGTAGCTTCTATAAGGTTACAGCCTTGGGGCGGCCCTTCGATCACACCCACAACATGTTCACCCACATTGCCATCGAACTGGGTATTCCCGGCATGCTGCTGTGGTTGGCTGTCTGGCTCTGCGTACTGCGGGAGATCTGGCGGGTTCGCACAACGGTATTCGGTCGCGGCCTGATGGGGCTGTGGTTGTTCTCTACCCTGGCCATGCAGTTCGATGCAGCGAGCCTGGCCGATACGCCGCGGGCCGAATGGTTTATCAGTTGGTTGCCGGTGGGGTTGGCGATGGCGTTGGTCTGGGTGCATGCCCGTCGCCCGGGCTGTGATAAAATTGCCGGTTCAATCTGAACAGCGAGCTCGACGATGGCCGAAACACCGCTAAAGGCGGAGCAGCAGAGCAGCTCCAGCCTGAAAATCTACTTCCGGCTACTGAGCTATGTGAAACCGTATATCGGCATTTTCATGCTGAGTATTCTCGGTTTTGTGATCTTTGCCTCCACCCAGCCGATGCTGGCAGGCATTCTCAAGTATTTCGTCGATGGCTTGAGTAACCCGCAGGCGGTGCTGTTCCCCAATGTGCCTTATTTGCGGGATCTGCAACTGTTGCAGGCAGTGCCGCTGCTGATCGTATTGATTGCCGCCTGGCAGGGTCTGGGGTCGTTCCTGGGTAATTACTTCCTGGCCAAGGTGTCGCTCGGGCTGGTTCATGACCTGCGGGTCGAGTTGTTCAACAAGTTGTTGGTGCTCCCTAACCGCTACTTCGATAACCACAACTCTGGCCACTTGATTTCCCGTATTACCTTCAACGTGACCATGGTCACCGGTGCGGCCACCGATGCCATCAAGGTGGTGATCCGTGAAGGTCTGACGGTGGTGTTCCTGTTCATTTACCTTTTGTGGATGAACTGGAAACTGACCCTGGTCATGCTGGCAATCCTGCCAGTTATTGCGCTTATGGTCGGCAGTGCGAGCAAGAAGTTTCGCAAGCAGAGCAAGAAAATTCAGGTGGCAATGGGCGATGTGACCCACGTGGCCTCGGAAACCATTCAGGGCTATCGCGTGGTGCGCAGCTTCGGCGGTGAGAGCTACGAACAGCAGCGCTTTGCCAATGCCAGCCAGAGCAATACCGACAAACAGCTGCGCATGACCAAGACCGGAGCGGTGTACACCCCCATGCTGCAACTGGTGATTTACAGCGCAATGGCTGCGCTGATGTTCCTGGTGCTGTTCTTGCGTGGGGAGGCCACCGCAGGCGACCTGGTTGCTTACATCACCGCCGCTGGCCTGCTGCCCAAGCCGATTCGCCAGCTGTCGGAAGTCAGCTCGACGATCCAGAAGGGCCTGGCTGGTGCCGAAAGCATCTTCGAGCAACTGGATGAAAAGCCGGAAGTCGATAACGGCACTGTAGAGCTGGACCGGGTTGAGGGGCGACTTGAAGTACGCAACTTGAGCTTCACGTATCCCGGTACCGAGCGTCAGGTGTTGTCTGATATTTCCTTTACCGCTGAGCCTGGCCAGATGATTGCCCTGGTGGGGCGCTCGGGCAGTGGCAAGTCGACATTGGCGGGGCTGATTCCCCGGTTCTATCACCATGATCAGGGGCAGATCCTCCTCGATGGTGTGGAGATCGAGGAGTACAAGCTGCGCAACCTGCGTCGCCATGTTTCTCAGGTAACCCAGCATGTGACCCTGTTCAACGACACCGTGGCCAACAACATTGCCTACGGCGATCTTGCGGGGGCGCCTCGTGCGGAGATCGAAGCTGCGGCGGCTGATGCGTATGCCAAGGAATTTGTCGACCAGTTGCCGCAGGGCTTCGATACCCAGGTTGGCGAGAACGGCGTGTTGCTCTCTGGTGGTCAGCGCCAACGCCTGGCAATCGCCCGGGCGTTGCTGAAAAATGCACCGCTACTGATCCTCGATGAGGCCACCTCCGCACTGGATACCGAGTCGGAACGGCACATTCAGGCGGCACTCGACCATGTCATGAAAGGCCGTACTACACTGGTTATCGCTCATCGTCTGTCGACCATCGAGAAGGCTGACATGATCCTGGTCATGGATCAGGGCAAGTTGGTCGAACGTGGCACACATGACGAATTGCTGGCCGCCAACGGTTACTACGCCAGGCTTCACGCCATGGGCCTGGATGAACCGACCAAGGCTGACATTACGTAAGCCAGATGCCGGAGCCCGTCCTGGGCTCCGGTTGTTTTCTTGCAATAGCTTGTCGGAAAGGCAGCAATCAAGCCTTAGCCTTGCCTGTGCTAATATCCTGCCCCTGTTAATTTTGTATATATGGGTTGCCCATGAAGTTGTCCATGCCGCGTTTCGATCAAGCCCCGGTGCTGGTGGTGGGCGATGTCATGCTCGACCGCTACTGGCATGGCGGTACCTCGCGCATTTCGCCTGAAGCACCGGTGCCGGTGGTCAAGGTCGAGCAGATCGAGGACCGCCCTGGTGGTGCGGCCAACGTTGCCTTGAACATCGCTGCCCTGGGTGCGCCAGCAGCACTGATCGGGGTTACCGGTCAGGACGAGGCCGCCGAAAGCCTGGCCAACAGCCTGCAGGCAGCCGGTGTGCGTTCGGTTTTCCAGCGTATTGCGCACCAGCCAACCATCGTCAAGCTGCGGGTCATGAGCCGCCACCAGCAATTGCTGCGAATCGACTTCGAAGAACCCTTCGCCACCGATCCGCTGTCATTGAGCGCAGAAGTTGACACCCTGCTCGAAGGGGTCAAGGTCCTGGTGTTGTCGGACTACGGCAAAGGTGCCTTGAAGAATCATCAGAGTCTCATCCAGGCCGCGCGTGCCAAAGGCATCCCGGTGCTGGCCGACCCTAAGGGCAAAGATTTTTCGATTTACCGGGGTGCCAGTCTGATCACGCCGAACCTCAGCGAGTTCGAGACCATTGTCGGGCGCTGCGCTGATGAAGCGGAACTGGTGGCCAAGGGCGGCCAGTTGATGCGTGAGCTGGAGCTGGGAGCCTTGCTGGTGACGCGCGGCGAACATGGTATGACCTTGTTGCGTCCGGATCATCCGGCCTTGCACTTGCCAGCCCGTGCCCGTGAAGTTTTTGACGTCACCGGTGCCGGTGATACGGTGATCTCGACCCTGGCCGCTGCCATTGCTGCCGGCGAAGAGCTGCCGCATGCCGTGGGTCTGGCCAATCTGGCCGCCGGTATCGTGGTGGGCAAGCTGGGTACCGCTGCCATCAGTGCGCCGGAACTGCGTCGTGCCATTCAGCGTGAAGAAGGTTCTGAACGTGGTGTGCTGAGTCTCGAACAGTTGTTGCTGGCTATCGACGATGCGCGTGCCCATAAAGAAAAAATTGTGTTCACCAACGGCTGTTTCGACATCCTTCATGCCGGCCACGTGACCTACCTTGAACAGGCGCGCGCCCAAGGTGATCGCCTGATCGTTGCAGTCAACGATGATGCGTCGGTCAGCCGTCTGAAGGGGCCGGGTCGCCCGATCAACAGCGTAGACCGCCGGATGGCAGTACTGGCTGGTCTTGGCGCGGTGGACTGGGTTATCAGCTTCCCTGAAGGTACGCCGGAAAACCTACTCACCCAGGTCAAGCCTGATGTGTTGGTAAAGGGCGGGGATTACGGGATCGACCAAGTGGTTGGTGCCGACATCGTCAAGGCTTATGGCGGTACCGTGAAGGTGCTGGGGTTGGTTGAGAACAGCTCGACCACTGCCATCGTCGAGAAGATTCGCAAGAACTGATCACGCTATCGCGGGGCAAGCCCGCTCCCACAGTTGGCATCTGTGGGGGCGGCTTGCCCCGCGAATTTATTTGCGTAACCCACCGCGCGCCATCTGCAACAACTCCCTCGCCTTGCCCGTCAGCCGTTGCAGACCGGTATCTGCTTTCGGAGTCGTCAGCCCTTGCTGGCTGATCCAGTCTTTCCAGCGAATGCGTTCATCTCTGACCACCCAGCCCTCTTGCCGGGCAAAGCTTTCGGCCAGGTAAACACCGCGTGTGCTCGCCGGTAGCAGGCGATCTTTCTTCAGGGTGTACAACTCGGCGCGCGGGTGCCCATCCTCCAGCGGCATCAAGTACAAGTCGGGGCGCGTACGGTTGAGACGGGCCACCAGTTGGTCGCCTTCAAGCCGCTCATCGACATGAAACAGGCTCAGCGGTTTTGCTTCGCGTGGCACCTGCAGTCGCAGGTCATAGATCAGCTGCAATGAGGCTGTCGGCAGGTGTACGTAAGCCCTGGGTCGTTCCAGCAGTTGCAGGTTGGCACAGCGCACCGGCCTTGCAGCACCCGACTGCGGAGTTAGCACAAAAGGCAGTGCTTCGCGGTAGTGCAGGGCATCGGCATAAGGCGCCGGCAGCCAAGTGTCATTGAAGCGGCCGCCCAGCCAACCCTCCGGGGTTTCCAGCAAGCACTCTTCAGCCACTTCCTGGACAGCGGTGTGCAGCGGCAGGTTCAACTCCTGGGCGGGCACATAGCCGGATATCAATTTCAGCACCACGTCGCCACGGTCTTGACGGCGCTGACGCACCAGCACCCAGTAATCACGGTTCTGCCAGTGCAGGGTCAGGCGCACGGAAACACCGAGGTTGGCCAGTTCAACGGCGAAACGCTGGGTGTCGGGCAACTGTATTTGCTTGCGCCGTTGTTGGGTCTGAGAGAAGTTCTGTGGCTTGCCGATGCTTTGGTAGCACAGCCCCTCGGGGCTGGCTTCGACGTGCAAGGGCAGGGTTTTGAAGTTGCTCGGGTTCTTGCGGATCAGCGTTCGCGGCATGTCGGCTCCTTCTTGCGTTGGGGTCGGCCGCGACGGCGGCGTTGGCGTCAGCAATTCAACAGATCGGCAACGGTGGCTACGTTATGCGCCAGATGTACGGGATTGATGGTGCCGACGATAGCACTGCTTACACCCGGATGACTAAACAGTAGCTCAAAGCTGGCGCGCACTGGGTCGACACCCGGGCTGAGGCAGGCGTGTCCGCTGGCCAGGGCTTTTTTCACCAGAATGGCTTTGCCATGCTCGGCGGCGTAGTCGAGTACCGGGCGTTCTGCCTGTTCGTTCAGATTGTAGGTGACCATCGCGCAATCGCCGCGCTCAAGTGCTTTCAATCCACCTGCTGCAGTTTTGCCGGACAAGCCGAATGCGCCAATCTTGCCTTCTTGTTTCAAGGCTTCGAGGGTTTGGTAGACCTCTTCGTGTTCAAGGATGTGCAGGTCATTGCCATCGGAATGTACCAGCACCAGATCAATGTGCTCGGTTTCCAGGCGCTTCAGGCTACGCTCGACGGAAAAGCGCGTGTGCGTAGCGCTGAAGTCGAAGCGTGACTGGCCGTTGTCGAATTCTTCACCCACTTTACTGACGATCACCCACTGTTCGCGCTGGCCACGCAGCAAGGGGCCAAGGCGTTCTTCGCTATGGCCATAGGCCGGCGCGGTATCGATCAGATTGATACCCAGCTCGCGGGCCTGCGCCAACAACAGGCGAGCCTGATCGTCATCCGGAATGGTGAAGCCATTGGGGTACTTGACCCCTTGATCGCGCCCCAGTTTGACGGTGCCCAAGCCTAATGGGGAAACGCGCAGGCCGGTGCTGCCCAGCGGGCGGTGCAGCGTGTGCAGGCTAGGCAGGCTCATGGCAGCAGTTGCTCCCAGACTGGCACAGCCAGCGGTGGCTTGGGCAAGTCAGACAGCGGGGCTTGAGCGGTAGGCTTGATGCCGTCGCGTTCAAGGTGGCTCAACACGCGGTCGGCAAAGTCGGGCGCCAGTGCCAGCTTGGTCGGCCAGCCAACCAACAAACGATCGTGCTCGGCAAGGAAGGCATTGTCTGGGCGTACCAGACCCGATTGCGCAGGTTCTGCACGATCGACGCGAACGGTTGCCCAGCGTACCTGGCTCAGGTCGATCCAGGGCAGCAGGTGGGAGACTTCTTTTTTCGCCGCGGCAATTTGCGCGTCGGGCTCGCGGGCCACGCCATCGGCTTCAGCCAGGTCGCCGCCCATGTACCACACCCACTGGCCGTCGGCAGCAGGGTGGCTGGTGACAGTGATGCGCGGCTTGGGGCCGCCGCCCAGGCAATGGGCATACAGGGGTTTGAGGCTGGCGCCCTTGGCAATCACCATGTGCAGTGGGCGGCGCTGCATGGCAGGTTGGCTCAGGCCAATGGCTTCCAGTAGCGCAGCGTTACCAGCACCGGCGCTGAGGACGATGCGTTGAGCACGGATTTCGTGGCCATCGACGCGCAGGCCGACCAGATCGCCGGCTTCTTGCACAGGTTCGATTTGCTGGCCCGCCAGCAGGCTGTCGCCGGCCAGCTCAGCCAGCCGGGTCAGCAGGCTGGGGACATCGATCACCAGCTCGGCCAGGCGATAGACTTTGCCTTTGAAAGCGCGGTCTTGCAGGGCGAGAGGCAGTTGATCGCCTTTGACCTGATCAACACGGCCACGCACGGCCTTACTGGCGAAGAAGCTGGTCAAGTTGCCAGCGATGGTGCCGGGTGACCACAGGTAATGTGCATCGGACAGCAGGCGTACGCTCGACAGGTCAATCTCGCCGCTGCCCGCGATGGCTTCGCTCCAGCGCCGTGGCATATCGGCAATGGCTTCCGAGGCGCCAGTCAGTGCGCCATGCAGGGCATATTTGGCGCCGCCATGAATGATCCCTTGGGACTTGAGGGTTTGCTCGCCACCAAGGCTGGCGCGTTCCACCACGACCGTCGAATACCCCAGGCGGCGTAGGCGAGCGTTGAGCCAGAGGCCTGCGACCCCTGCGCCGACGATCAGTACGTCGGTGGAAATAACGGATGGCATGCATGCACCTCACAAGCTTGGACAGAAGCCCAGTATACAGCCTGTGAGCGCAATCAATGCCCGACGGTTTTCGAGAACAGCTGGATCACCACCACGCCGCCAACAATCATGGCCATGCCGAGCATGGCCGGGGTGTCCAGCTTCTGCCCGTAGATCACCAACGCCACGATACTGATCAAGACAATGCCCAGGCCCGACCAGATGGCGTAGGCGATCCCCACCGGAATGCTGCGTACCACAAGGGTCAGCATCCAGAATGCTACGCCATAGCCGCAGATCATCAATAACAGGGGCAGAGGGGTACTCAGGCCTTTGACGGCCTTCATTGAGGCGGTGGCGATGACTTCGGCGCAGATAGCGATAGCCAGGTAGGTGTAGGCGTTCATGTCGGTGTTCCTCTGTTCTGGCTGGGCATTTTAGAGCAAGCCCGGATGGGGTAAAGTCATTACCTATCTTTTATGGAGATAGGTTGCATGGCGCAACAATGGAATCTGGAGCAACTGAGACTGTTTGTCGGCGTGGCCGAGCAGCGCTCGTTTTCAGCGGTGGCCCGTGCGCAACGTAAGGCGCAGTCGGCGGTGAGCAATGCCATTGCCCTGCTTGAGGCTGACTTGGGCGTGACTTTGTTTGAGCGCAGCAGCGGTCGCCAGCCGCGTCTGACTGAAGCCGGAGCGGCCTTGCTGGAAGAAGCGCGTGAACTGTTGCGTCAATGCGAGCGCCTCGACGGTCGGGCGTTGGCGCTCATGCGTGGGCAAGAGGCGCAATTGCGTGTGGCCCAGGACGAAGCCATGCCGTATCAACCTGTCATCGATAGCCTTGATGAGCTGGCCCGGCAGTTCCCCCTGCTTGAAGTGCAACTGGCCAGCGGTGCCCAGGGCGATGTGGCGCGTCGGCTGGTTGAGCGCCGCGCGGACCTGGGCTTGCTGTTCCGTCACGAGAACATGCCGCACGCGTTGGAGCGGCGTGCCTTGGGCAAGGTCGAGATGGTAACGGTGTGTGCGGTCAATCACCCCTTGGCGCAGGTCGGGCGTGTCAATCGTCAACAGCTCGCGCGCCATCGCCAGCTACTGATCGCGCCGCGAGAAAGCGGCTACTCCGGTGGCGACCCCATCAGCCCGCAAGTTTGGCGGGCCGATAGCTTCTATGCCATGGCGGAATTGTTGATGCGTGGCCTGGGTTGGGCCTGGTTGCCTCGGCATGTGGTGCAGTACCCGACGTATCAGGCACAGATGGTCGAGCTGAGCAGTGAGTGGACGCCGCCTGCGCTAGTGGTGGAGCTGGTCTGGCGGCGTGATGAACCCCTCGGGCCTGCGGCGCAGTGCCTGGCCGAACGCTTCGCAGTGCACTTGCGCGCCATTGGCTAGTACACTTCGGCGCCATGAACAGAACTCTCTATACCTTGCTGTTTCACCTGGGCCTGCCACTGGTTGCGCTGCGCCTGTTTCTGCGCTCGCGCAAGGCACCTGCGTACGGTCAGCGGATCGGCGAACGCTTTGCCATGAACCTGCCCGCGATGCGCAAAGGCGGGATCTGGGTGCATGCCGTGTCGGTGGGTGAAAGCATTGCGGCGGCGCCGATGATTCGTGCCTTGTTGCAGGCTTATCCACAACTGCCGATCACCATCACCTGCATGACCCCGACCGGTTCGGAGCGGGTGCGGGCGATGTTTGCCGATGAGCCGCGCATTCAGCATTGCTACCTGCCCTACGACTTGCCGTGGGCAGCAGGGCGCTTTCTCGATCACATCCAGCCAAAGCTGGCGGTGATCATGGAAACCGAGCTGTGGCCTAATCATATTCACCAATGTGCCAAGCGCGGCATTCCAGTGGCCTTGGCCAATGCGCGGTTGTCTGAACGTTCGGCCCGTGGTTATGCGCGCTTCGCCGGGCTGACCCGACCCATGCTGGCGCAGATGAGCCTGATAGCGGTACAGACCGAGGCCGAGGCCACGCGTTTTCGCCAGTTGGGCGCGCGACCGGAGTGTGTTGAGGTAACCGGCTCGATCAAGTTCGACTTGCGCATCGACGAACAGTTGCTGCCGCGTGCCCGAGCGCTGCGTGAGCAGTGGCAGGCCAGCCAGCGTCCGGTATGGATTGCCGCCAGCACCCACGAAGGCGAGGACGAAGTAATTCTCGACGCGCATCGCCAGTTGCTTGCGCATCATGCCGATGCCTTGCTGATTCTGGTACCGCGTCATCCTGAGCGTTTCAACGCGGTGGCTGCCTTGTGTTCGGCGCAGTTCCCGACCATTCGCCGCTCCAGTGCCGAGCTGGTGAAGCCAGAGACGGCGGTGCTACTCGGCGACACCATGGGCGAGCTGCTGTTTCTCTACGCACTGGCCGACATCGCCTTTGTCGGCGGCAGCCTGGTGCCCAATGGTGGGCACAACGTGCTGGAGCCGGCGGCGCTGTCGTTGCCGGTATTGAGTGGCCCGCACTTGTTCAACTTTTTGGAAATTGCCGCGATGTTGCGCGAAGCTGGGGCGTTGCAGGAAGTGGATGATGCCCAAGGGTTGGCCGCTGCCGTGCGGCGACTGATCGAATTGCCGCGTGACGCGCAACGCATGGGCGCTGCGGGGCTGGCGATCATGCAAGCCAACCAGGGCGCTTTGCAGCGCTTACTGGCCGGCCTTGGGCGGTTGCTTTGATCCATTGTTCACGTCAGGAAGCGTTCGGCTTGTAACAGGCTACGATGCCCTCGTAGTTGTTGCTGGCATCGCGGGCGGTACCGCAGATCAACAGGTTGTTTTGCGCGTCCAGGTACATGCCCATGCCCGTTGAGCGCTCCGGTCCCAGCCCCCAGCCGCCGGATGTGAAGTCGTTATCCAGTGTGCCATCGGCCCGGTAGGCCGCTGCGTAAAAGCGTGGATCGCTGCCGTCCTGAAAGGTCGTCTGGCCGACGATGTAAACATGATCATCACGGCGTGTCGTGACATGCCTGGCGTCAGCTTGCCTGCCTGCGGGATTCAACAGCACCGGCTTGCCTTTGTTGAAGCCTTCGTCTATCGCGCCTGCTGTGTTCAGTCGGGTCAGCAGGGCGCCATTTTTATTCTCCGTCGTGTGGGCGAATCCAGCGATGCTCAGTGAAATATTCGGCCGGCTGGAGAGTCCGGTGAGCCGGACAAAATTGGCATCGGTGCGTGAGATCGGTTTCGAACCCTCTTTGCCGAAATCGGTGTCCAGCGCTCCGGAAAGGTGAAAGCGCGCTACATAGCCAGACGCACCTACATAACCCACGACGAGAATGTGCTCGCCGAGCACCATGGCACTTTGCAGTTCAATGACCCGTTTGTCATTAAGTCGCGGGAGTAGATAGCCGCCGTCCCCGAAGTCGCTGTTGAGTGCGCCGCTTTCATCCAGCTTGAGCAGGTACCCGGTTTCCGCAGAGGCGATCAGGTAGCCCTCGTCAGGCAGGCGAAATGCGTTGAGGTTGTTCGCGCCGGTACTTTTCGCGCGTTTTGACTTGGACTTGGCTGCGGCCAACGCTTCCTGGTTTGTTCCTGACTGATCCTTGAACACCGCAAAACCTTTTTCACCGAAGTCGGTGTCAGCAGCACCTGTGCTGTCAAATCGGGCAGCGGCAGGGTACATCTCGGCCTCTACCAGAGTGCCGACCAGAAAAATCTTTCCGTCGTCTTGCACAAAGGCTTTCGGATTTAAAAACAGCGAACCCTCAGCTTTTGGAAACTCATGTTCGATGAAGCCCTTGCCGTTGAATGTGAGGTCGATTGCTCCACTGCTGGTCAAACGACCGATATTGAAATCGCCTCTTTCATGGTCTGATTCGCCGAACACCAGAATCTTGTTGTCTTTGGTTGGGCAAAGTGTGCCGATGCTGGTGCTGAAGGCGGTTTTGGTCAGCCAGATCGGGCTGAGTGCATTGTTGAGTGTGCCCATACTGATAGCGTCCCGTGCAAGTGAAGTGAGGATTGCCGGGTTCAGCCTACGGGCCAGTCAGAGAGGGCGAAACTGGTAGAAATGTCAGTTGTAAGTGCGGGGGGTAGGGTGTAACGGGGCATCGTGCGATGCCCCTGTATCAGGACGTGCTGGTCTCAGTTTTCATGCCGGGCGTCGACGTTGGCCTTCAGGTCAGGATGCGTTTAGCTTGTAACAGGCCACAATGCCCTGGCGCTTATTGCCGGCATCGAGGACGCTACCACAGATCAACATGTTGCCCTGCGTGTCCACGTACATACTCACGGCCAGTGAGTGCTCAGGCCCCAGTCCCCAGCCGTCGGGTGTAAAGCGGTTATCGAGGGTACCATCGGGTCGGAAGGCCGCAGCGTAAAAGCGCGCATCACTCAAGTCTTGACGATTGGTCTGACCAACGATGTAAAAGGTTTCATTTTTGTCACTTTGCGGTGAAGCGACTTGCCTGCAATCTGCTAGCCTGCCATCAGGGCGAAGCACCAAGGGCGTTCCGTTGTTGAAACGCTTGTCCATATTGCCTTCGACGGTCACCCGGGTGAGCAGAGCAGCAACGTCAGTGCCGATGGAGGTTTCTCCAGCAAGGTTCAGCAAGGTTGTGTCAGTGCTGGACAGCGCATATAGGCCGACTTTCCTATCATCGGCGAGCGAGATGATTCGTGCACCCTCGTTGCCGAAGCTTGTGTCTGGTGCGCCTGTCAGGGTAAAGCACGCGACGGCGCCGCTGGTTCCCGCAGAACCCGCCACAAAAATGCGTTCGCCGAGCACGATGGCAGTTGGCGTAACAATGTCGTCACCGTTCGCCAGCTTGGGGCGCAGGTAGCCTTTATCGCCGAACCCGGTGTAGATCGAGCCATCATCCTTGATGCGAAGCAGGTAACCTTTTTCCGTAGAAACAATCAGGTAACCGCCGAGGGCAAGACTTGATGCGCTGAGGGCTTTGACGCTGCTGCCCTGTCTGGGAATGGAGCGGAGTTCGGCGCTGCTCAGCGTGTCTGTTGCGTTTGTCCAGCGCAGGCTCTTGAACTCAACAAAGCCTTTATCGCCGAAGCTTTCGTCTGCTGCGCCGTTGCTCAGGAACCGTGCCGCGACGGGATAGAGGTCGAAGATCGTACCCGTAGCCCCGACCATGAAAATCTTTCCATCACTTTGCTGGTGGGCGCTGATCGGAAAAAACATCGGGTTCCCGTTGTAGGCAAACGAGTGCTCGATGTAGCCCGTGCCGTTAAAGGTTGGGTCTAGCGTTCCATCACTGTTCAAGCGGGCGAGGGTGAAGGTGTTGGAGTTGGGGTTGGGTTCACTGAATACCAGGATTTTGTTGCCTTCGGCGGGGCAAAGCGTGCCATTGATCTCGCTGAATTCAGTTTTGGTGATCCAGGCTGGGTTGAGTGTGCTCATGCTGATAGCGTCCCGTGCAAGTGAAGTGAGGATTGCCGGGTTCAGCCTACGGGCTAGCCAGAGAGGGCGAAACTGATAGAAATGTCAGTTGTAAGCGCGGGGGATAGGGTGTAGCGGGGCATCGTGCGATGCCCCTGTATCAGGCGGTGGCCAGGATCAGTTTTCCGGGGGGCGGGCGTCAAAATTGGCCTTTGCCAAGGCTGCCAGATCCGGCGGCAGGAAGTCTTTGTCTGGGTTGTAGTCGGGCTTCAGGTAACGGCTCAGATCTGTCAGATCCTGTGGGCTCAAAGTGCCCGCCGCTTGCTTGAGGCGCAGGTTATCGAGGATGTAGTCGTAGCGCGTGTTGTTGTAGTCACGCACCGAGGTGTACAGCTGACGCTGGGCGTCGAGCACATCGACGATGTTACGGGTACCGACCTGATAACCGATTTCGGTGGCTTCCAATGCACTCTGGTTGGAGATGATCGACTGCTTGCGTGCCTGTACCTGTTCGACGTCGGTGTTGACCGCACGGTGCAGGTTGCGGGTGTTTTCCACCACCTGGCGACGCAGGCTTTCACGTTGCTGTTCGCTCTGGCTGAGGCGCTGGTAAGCCTCGCGTACTTGCGAGCTGATCAGGCCACCACTGTAGATCGGGATGTTCAGTTGCAGGCCAATGGAGGTCTGCTCAACGTCACCGCTGTAGTTCTGGCCGGTGAGGTTAGGGTTGGTGAACCCGAGGTTGTCGTTGTCACCTTTCTGGTACTGCGCAACGGCATCCAGAGTCGGCGCGTGCCCGGCCTTGCGCTGACGCAGGGTCTCTTCGGCAGCCGTGACGGCATAGTTGGTCGCCTGCAGGTTGAGGTTCTGTTTGCCCGCAGTTTCGACCCAGATCTTGGCATCGTTAGGCACCGGTACCTGCACGGGCAGGGTATGGCGGATGCCCTGGATCGAGTTGTAGTAGTTGTTGGTCAGGGTGATCAACGCTTCGAATGCGTCATCGACTTGGCGTTGTGCCACGATCCGGTTGGCGCGGGCGGTGTCGTAACTGGCCTGGGATTGCAGCACGTCGGTCTTGTCAGAAAGGCCGACGTCGAAGCGCTCGTTGGACTGGTCCAGTTGCCGCTTGAACGCCGCCTCTTCAGCCTTGGTCGAAGCCAGGTTGTCCTGGGCACGCAACACCGCGAAATAGTTTTCGGCGGTTTGCAGAATCAGATTCTGTTCAGTGGCCGACAGCTCCAGTGCCGATTGCTCGTTGACCGCTTCGGCAGCTTGCAGCTGGAACCAGCGATCGGCACGGAACACCGGCTGAGCCAAGGTCGCGGACCAGGAATTGCCACTGCGGTTGGAGGTGACCGACGGGCTGTCGATCTTGGTCCGGGTGTTCTGCATTTCGGCGCCGGCCGACAGATTAGGCAGCAAGCCCGCACGCGCCTGGGGCACCACTTCTTTCTGGGCGCCGTAGTTGGCGCGGGCCGCTGCCAGGTCAGCGTTATTGTCCACAGCTTCCTGATACACGCTGACCAGGTCGTTTTTCGCTGACAAGGGCACGTCTGCTGCCCAGGCCATTCCGTTGGTAGCACAAGACACGGCGAGGGCCAGTGAAAGTTTGCGCAGCATAGGGCGATCCTTGAACAAATGAGTCTTTCTGAAGCGGTGAGTGTAGATGCGCAGACACTTTGCAACAATCTGCCATTTGCGCCATTTATCGTGCCTGTGTTTGTAGTGTTGGCTTTGCAGGCAAGTCCAGTCTAGACTGGACGCGTTCTTGTCGGGGTGCCTTGCGTTGAGGCTGAGATCGGATAATCCGGATCCCGTTGAACCTGATCAGGTTAACGCCTGCGTAGGGAACAAGATTTCTCGCTTTCCCGGCGAGTCTCTTGTGTCAGGTCCGGGAATGTCGAGCCAGCCGTAAGCGCTGCAGGCATCACCCGCACATCTGGCACAGCACCGCTCTTGGTGCGTCCGTGCCTTTCAGGTTCTCCCCGACATTCCACCGCTAGGAAGCCGTTTGGAGAGCCTGTGATGAGTAAACAAGAAAAATATATTACCAATCTGAGTGAGTCGGCCCAGGTCGATCAACAGTCGGTACAGCCGTTCGCCCGTTCTCGCAAAATCTATGTCGAAGGCTCGCGCTCGGACATCCGTGTGCCGATGCGTGAAATCAGCCTGGACGACACCCCGACCGACTTCGGCGGTGAAGCCAACGCCCCGGTGCTGGTCTATGACACCTCCGGCCCCTACACCGATCCCAATGTCACCATTGACGTGCGTAAAGGCCTGGGCGATGTGCGCTCGGCCTGGATCGATGCCCGTGGCGACACCGAGCGCCTGGCCGGTCTATCGTCTGACTTCGGTCAGCAGCGCCTGGCAGATGCCGAGCTGACCAAGCTGCGCTTCGCCCATGTGCGCAATCCGCGCCGGGCCAAGGCCGGTGCCAACGTCAGCCAGATGCACTACGCGCGCCAAGGCATCATCACCGCCGAGATGGAATACGTTGCCATCCGCGAGAATATGAAACTGCAGGAAGCCCGCGCCGCAGGGCTGCTCGATCAGCAGCATGCCGGGCACAGCTTTGGTGCCAGCATTCCCAAGGAAATCACGCCAGAGTTCGTGCGTGAAGAAATCGCTCGCGGCCGCGCCATCATTCCCGCCAACATCAACCATGTTGAGCTGGAACCGATGATCATTGGCCGAAACTTCCTGGTGAAGATCAACGGCAACATCGGTAACAGTGCCCTGGGCTCTTCCATCGAAGAAGAAGTGGCCAAGCTGACCTGGGGTATTCGCTGGGGTTCGGACACGGTCATGGACCTGTCCACCGGTAAACACATTCACGAAACCCGTGAGTGGATCATTCGCAACTCGCCAGTGCCGATCGGTACCGTACCGATCTACCAGGCGCTGGAAAAGGTCAATGGCATTGCCGAAGACCTGACTTGGGAGCTGTTCCGCGACACCCTGATCGAGCAGGCCGAGCAAGGCGTGGACTACTTCACCATCCACGCCGGTGTACTGCTGCGCTATGTCCCGCTGACTGCCAAGCGTGTAACCGGTATTGTCAGCCGTGGTGGTTCGATCATGGCCAAGTGGTGCCTGGCGCATCACAAAGAGAACTTCCTCTACACCCATTTCGACGAAATCTGCGAAATCATGAAGGCCTACGACGTCAGCTTCTCGCTCGGCGATGGCCTGCGTCCTGGCTCGATTGCCGATGCCAACGACGCCGCACAGTTCGGTGAGCTGGAAACCCTCGGCGAGCTGACCAAAATCGCCTGGAAGCACGATGTCCAGTGCATGATCGAAGGCCCCGGCCACGTGCCGATGCAGTTGATCAAGGAGAACATGGACAAGCAGCTGGAGTGCTGCGATGAGGCGCCGTTCTACACCCTGGGCCCACTGACCACCGACATTGCTCCGGGCTACGACCACATCACCTCCGGTATCGGTGCGGCGATGATCGGTTGGTTCGGCTGCGCCATGCTCTGCTACGTAACACCTAAGGAGCACCTGGGGCTGCCGAACAAGGACGACGTCAAGACTGGGATCATCACTTACAAGATCGCCGCCCATGCGGCCGACCTTGCCAAGGGGCATCCGGGTGCACAAATTCGTGACAACGCCTTGTCCAAAGCGCGTTTCGAGTTCCGCTGGGAAGACCAGTTCAACCTCGGCCTGGATCCGGACACCGCGCGTTCGTTCCATGATGAGACCCTGCCCAAGGACTCGGCCAAGGTCGCCCACTTCTGCTCCATGTGTGGGCCGAAGTTCTGCTCGATGAAAATTACCCAGGAAGTGCGTGAGTACGCCGCCAACCAGCGCATTGATGCGGTGGACGTCGCGGTCGAGGACGGCATGCGTGAGCAGGCCGAGCGGTTCCGCCAGGAAGGCAGCCAGTTGTACAAGAAGGTGTAACCAGATCGCGGGGCAAGCCCGCTCCTACAGCCCTTGTGGGAGCGGGCTTGCCCCGCGATACATAACCAAAACAACAACTCTCTCCCTGTCGAGACCCCCTTTGTGAGCACACCCAGCCAGTTCTCCCCCGATCACCCGGTTACTAACCAGCAGCGCGTCCTCAGCGGCCGTGACCTCTGCTCCTTATGGTTCTCCCTCGGCATCGGCCTGATGGTCCTGCAGACCGGCGCCTTGCTCGGTCCGGGACTGGGGCTGGCTAATGCGGTGCTGGCGATCATCCTCGGTACCACCGTCGGTGTGCTATTGCTGGCAGCAGTAGGCGTTATTGGTAGTGATACCGGCCTTTCGTCGATGGCAGCCCTGCGTCGCAGCCTGGGTCGCGATGGCGCTCGACTGCCCGCTTTACTTAACTTGCTGCAGCTGATTGGCTGGGGCTCGTTCGAAATTATCGTCATGCGTGATGCCGCCAGCCTGCTGGGCGCCCGCGCCTTCGGTGAAGGCAGCGCGCTGACCAATCCGTTGTTGTGGACCCTGATTTTCGGCGCCCTGGCGACTCTGCTGGCCGTCAGCGGGCCGCTGACCTTTGTGCGTAAAATCTTGCGCAAATGGGGTATCTGGCTGTTGCTCGGTGCCTGCCTGTGGCTGACCTGGAACCTGTTCGCCAAGGCCGACCTGGCTGCGTTGTGGGCGCGGGCCGGTGACGGTTCGATGTCCTTGGCAGTGGGTATCGACATCGCGATTGCCATGCCGTTGTCGTGGTTGCCTCTGATTGCAGATTACTCACGATTCGCCCGTCATGGCAGCCGCGTATTTATCGGCACGGCGCTGGGCTATCTGCTGGGTAACGTCTGGATGATGAGCCTGGGCGTGGCCTACACTCTGGCCTTTGCCCCGGCGGGCGAGGTCAATACCTTGCTGTTGGCACTGGCTGGCGCAGGCATTGGGATTCCGTTGCTGCTGATCCTGCTCGATGAGTCGGAGAAGGCGTTTGCCGACATCCATTCAGCCGCAGTTTCCACTGGCCTGTTGATTCGCTTGAAGGTCGAGCATCTGGCGCTGGCGCTTGGTGTGCTGTGCACCTTGATCGCGTGCTTCGCGCCGCTGGCGCAGTACCAGAACTTCTTGCTGCTGATCGGTTCGGTGTTCGCGCCACTGTTCGGCGTGGTGCTGGTGGATCACTTCATCGTCCGTCGCCGTCGCAATGATGCCAGCCCGATTCACAGCCTGCACTGGCGGGCGCTGGTAGCCTGGGCTTGCGGCGTCGCGACCTACCATGTGCTGGCACACTACGCCGCCGATGTTGGCTCGACCCTGCCCGCATTGCTGCTGGCAGGGTGTGTGTACTGGGCGGCAGCGCCGTCGGTTATCCGCGGCCCGGAAACAACTGCGGCTTGATCACACCGTTCAGGCGCGGGTAGGGGATCTTCAGTTCGATGTGGCCCATGGAATACGGGGCGATGGCATACACTTCGTACTTGAGCACTACCGCGCCGTAGGTCAGGGCAATGTGCGGGGTCTGCTTGAAGGGCCAGGTTTTGACGAACTCGGCGTCTTTGTCCATACCGGTGCTGATCAGCCAGGCCCGGTGGGCTTCTTCGGCGGTCTTCCAGAAGGTCTCTTCCTGGCCGGGTACCAGCATGTCCTGCAGGGTCAGGACTTTGTCCTGCTGGCGAGAGAAGTTGATAAAGCCACGCCCCGGCATACCGTGGGCGCCGCCGGTGTCCAGATAACTGGACAACTCGATGATCACCAGTCCGTCATGCTGCTCGCGTACCTTGGCCTGCAAGTAGCTGCTGTGGCGCGGTTCGGCGCTGGCCATGAACTGCTCTTCATAGGCTTTGAGCGAGCTGGGCAGGGCGTTGTGCTGGTTGTCCTGGGTCATTTGCAGCAGGCGTTTTTCGACAATCGCATCCAGTTTCGGGTTGGCCGGGAAGTGAATGGTGTCGATGTTGACCAATGGGCAATCGGCCGTGGTGCAACCGGGCTTGATGTGCTCCCAGCGGTCGCGCTTGACCTCCAGTGGCGTGCGCATGTTGGGCTGGAACAGGCTTTGACAGGCCCCCAGGGCCAAGGCCAGCACGGCCACAGTAGTCAGTTTCGCAAGCGTCATGATGATCCTTTCAGGCAAAGGTAATCGGGCTTGGACCGTCGGCAAGGCCTTCAGTTCGCCACTAAGCTGAATATCAGCAGGCTGCCTATCCTCGCAGCCCGGCCTACAAACTTAAAGGGGTGAAACACAGCGGAACGCAGGTTAGGATTGCGCGATGCTGTGACAGAAGTAATGAGGATTCCCATGTCAGATACACCGAACACTGTGCCCAAGGATGTCGAGATCGTCGAGCGGGTGAACTGCTTCAAGGGGTTTTACCAGCTTGACCGTGTACGCTTGCGTCACGAGTTGTTCGCCGGTGGCATGGGCCGCGAAATCAGCCGTGAGCTGTTCGTGCGCCACGACGCTGTGTGTGTACTGCCTTACGACGCCCAGCGTGATGAAGTGGTACTGATCGAGCAGTTCCGGGTCGGTGCGATGGGCAAGGTAAGCAACCCCTGGCTGATTGAACTGGTCGCTGGTCTGATCGACAAAGATGAACAGCCGGAAGAAGTTGCACACCGTGAAGCGCAGGAGGAAGCTGGGCTTGTGTTCAGCGCGCTGTGGCCGATGACCCGGTACTTCCCGTCACCCGGCGGCAGCGATGAATTTGTCCACCTGTATCTAGGCCAGTGCAGCAGCCTTGGGGCGGGCGGCCTGCATGGGCTGGAAGAAGAGGGTGAAGATATTCGCGTGAAGGTCTGGGCGTTCGAAGATGCCTTGCAGGCCGTGCGCGATGGGCAGATCGCCAATGCGGCAAGCATTATTGCCTTGCAGTGGCTGGCCTTGAATCGAGATGAAGTCAGGGGGCTATGGTCGTGAATCTTTTGCGCGAACGCTACCGGGTCGATCTGGTCGGGTTGCAGGCTGCCTGCGAGGCCAACTATGCGCGTCTGATGCGCTTGTTGCCTGACATGCGCACAACCATGAGTTCGCGCCGAATTGGTATGACCCAGGGTGACCAGATGCTTGGTGTGCTGGTGTTGGACGTTGTGCTTGCGTGCCCCTACACCACCACCTTGCGCGTGCGTCAGGAACATAGCCTGCCGTGGTTGCCGGTACCGCAGTTGGAGGTGCAGGTTTACCACGATGCGCGTATGGCCGAAGTGGTCAGCGCTGAGCATGCCCGGCGCTTTCGCAGCATCTACCCGTACCCGAATGCAGCGATGCACCAACCTGACGAAAAGGCTCAACTGAACCTGTTCCTTGGTGAGTGGCTGAGCCACTGCCTGGCCTGTGGCCATGAGCTGGCCGTCGTTCGCTGAAATGTGACGCTGGTCGATTTCGAGTATTTGCTCAAGAGGCGCTAGCCGCCATAATCGTGCTGAATCCGTTCAAGGAGCCGGCCCTTGCCGCAATCCTCTATTCCCCTCAGTGCAGCCCCTGTGCATGTGGTGCAACTGACTGACAGCCATTTGTTTGCCGATGCGCACGGCACGCTGCTGGGCATGAATACCCGAGACAGCCTGCAGCGGGTAATCGAAAAGGTGCGTGAAGAACAGCCGCGCATTGACCTGCTGCTGGCCACCGGCGACTTGTCTCAAGATGGCACCGAAGCCTCCTACGCCAGTTTTCGTGACCTGACAGCTGCACTTGGGGCGCCAGCCCGTTGGCTGGCGGGCAACCACGACGAACCTGTGCCCATGGAGCGCGTCGCCCAGGGTAGTGATCTGCTTGAGCCTCTGCTGGATATCGGCAACTGGCGCATCCTCACGCTCAACTCGGCAGTACCGGGGGCGGTGCCGGGTGTGCTCGACGACGGCCAATTGGCGTTGCTTGAGCAATCGCTGCGGGATGCGCCCGAGCGCCATCACCTGATTTGTTTTCACCACCAGCCAGTGCCCATCGATTGTGCCTGGATGGCGCCAATTGGCCTGCGTAATGCCGAAGCATTGTTTGCCTTGTTGAAAGGTTATCCACAGGTGCGAGCACTGCTGTGGGGGCACATTCATCAAGAATGGGATCAATGGCACGGCGACGTACGTTTGCTGGCCTCGCCTTCCACTTGCATTCAGTTTGAGCCGGGTAGCGAGGACTTCAAAGTGGGTGAGCAGGCCCCCGGTTACCGCTGGCTGCGCCTGCACGTGGATGGCTCGATCGAGACCGGCGTTTCACGGGTGACCGACTTTGCTTTCACCATCGACTACGCGGGCGACGGCTATTAAATGTTGCTGAATGGGTGAAACTGCTCCAACTGCCGCCGAACAGGCTAAAATGCGCGCTTTCCTGCCTGGCATTGCCAGGCCATACAGGTGCAGTGAGGACGGCATGTCGGGTTCGATTCTCTATATTCACGGGTTCAACAGCGCGCCCACATCAAAGAAAGCCTGCCAGTTGACCGCTGTGATGCAGGCAATCGGCCTGGGTGATCGCCTGCGGGTGCCTGCACTGCACCACCATCCGCGTGAAGCCATGGCGCAGCTTGAAGCCGCGCTGGCCGAGCTTGAATCGCCATTACTGGTCGGCAGCTCCCTCGGCGGCTACTATGCCACCCATCTGGCTGAGCGCCATGGGCTCAAGGCATTGCTGGTTAACCCGGCGGTCAACCCGCACCGCCGGTTTGACGGTTACCTGGGCATCCAGAAGAACCACTACACCGGTGAGTCCTGGGAGCTGACCCTGGATCATGTAGAGGCACTGGCTGAGCTTGAAGTTGCACCGCCCACAGATGGCGAGCGCTATCAGGTCTGGCTGCAAACTGCCGACGAGACCCTCGACTACCGTGAAGCCGAGCAGTTCTACCGGGCCTGCGCATTGCGCCTCCAGGCCGGCGGCGACCATAGCTTCCAGGGTTTCGCCGAACGCCTGCCAGCGTTGCTGAGCTTTGCCGGTATTGCCCCGCAGCAGTATCAAACGCTCGATTTTTCTGTATTTTGATGACTTATATTCACCTACGACTGACGACGAGAACCCATGGCCATTCCCAGCGCTAGTGCCTATAACGCAGACGCCATCGAAGTCCTCTCGGGCCTTGATCCGGTGCGCAAACGCCCGGGCATGTACACCGACACCAGTCGGCCCAACCACCTGGCCCAGGAAGTTATCGACAACAGCGTCGACGAAGCCCTGGCCGGGCACGCAAAATCGGTACAGGTCATCCTGCACGCTGACCACTCGCTGGAAGTGTCCGATGACGGTCGCGGTATGCCTGTGGATATCCACCCTGAAGAGGGGGTTTCCGGGGTAGAGCTGATCCTTACCAAACTGCACGCCGGTGGTAAGTTCTCCAACAAGAACTACCAGTTCTCCGGTGGTCTGCACGGGGTCGGTATCTCCGTGGTCAACGCCTTGTCCAGCCAAGTGCGGGTCAAGGTCAAGCGCGATGGCACCGAGTACCAAATGACTTTTGCCGACGGCTACAAGGCCAGCGAGCTGGAAGTGGTTGGTACGGTGGGCAAACGCAACACCGGGACCAGCGTGTACTTTTCCCCGGATCCCAAGTACTTCGACTCTCCGAAATTCTCCATCAGCCGCCTCAAGCACGTCCTCAAGGCCAAGGCAGTACTGTGCCCGGGGCTTTTGGTCAGCTTTGAAGACAAAGCCAGCGGCGAGAAGGTCGAATGGCACTACGAAGACGGCCTGCGCTCCTACCTGGTGGACTCGGTCAGCGAATTCCAGCGCCTGCCAGACGAACCGTTCTGCGGCAGCCTGGCTGGTAACAAAGAAGCCGTCGACTGGGCGCTGCTGTGGTTGCCGGAAGGCGGTGACAGCGTTCAGGAAAGCTACGTCAACCTGATTCCGACGGCCCAAGGCGGTACCCACGTCAACGGTCTGCGCCAGGGCCTGCTCGATGCCATGCGCGAGTTCTGTGAGTTTCGCAACCTGTTGCCACGCGGGGTCAAGCTGGCACCGGAAGACGTCTGGGAGCGCATCACCTTTGTGCTTTCGATGAAAATGCAAGAGCCGCAATTCTCCGGGCAAACCAAGGAACGCCTGTCGTCCCGCGAGGCAGCGGCCTTTGTTTCTGGCGTGGTCAAAGATGCGTTCAGTCTGTGGCTCAACGCCCACCCTGAACTGGGTATGCAGTTGGCGGAACTGGCCATCAGCAACGCCGGCCGTCGTTTGAAGGCCAGCAAAAAGGTCGAGCGCAAGCGCGTGACCCAAGGCCCAGCATTGCCGGGCAAGCTGGCCGACTGCGCCGGGCAAGACCCGATGCGTGCCGAACTGTTCCTGGTTGAGGGTGACTCGGCCGGTGGCTCGGCCAAGCAGGCGCGTGACAAGGAGTTCCAGGCCATCCTGCCGCTACGCGGCAAGATTCTTAACACCTGGGAAGTCGACGGTGGAGAAGTCCTGGCCAGCCAGGAAGTGCATAACATTGCCGTGGCCATCGGCGTCGATCCGGGCGCGGCCGATATGAGCCAGCTGCGTTACGGCAAAATCTGCATTCTCGCCGACGCCGACTCCGACGGACTGCACATTGCTACCTTGCTCTGCGCACTGTTTGTTCAGCATTTCCGCCCGTTGGTCGAAGCCGGGCATGTCTATGTCGCCATGCCGCCGCTGTACCGTATCGACCTGGGCAAAGAGATCTACTACGCCCTGGATGAAGCCGAGCGGGATGGCATTCTCGACCGCCTGGTTGCCGAGAAGAAACGCGGTAAACCACAGGTCACACGCTTTAAAGGCCTGGGTGAAATGAACCCGCCGCAGTTGCGTGAAACCACCATGGATCCGAACACCCGCCGCCTGGTCCAGTTGACCCTTGACGACCTCGACGGCACCCGCGAAATCATGGACATGCTGCTGGCCAAAAAACGCGCCTCAGACCGCAAGAACTGGCTGGAGTCCAAGGGTAACCTGGCTGAGGTTCTGGCTTGATCCGTTCACTACTGGCTGCAGTGCTTGGCGTTTTTGCCCTGACATCGCAGGCCGCACCCTGGCCGGAGCTGAAGTTTGTTGCTGAGTACCCGGTCGAGGGTATGCGCGGTGGCAACCTGTCGGGCCTGGCCGTGTGCAAGGGTGAGTTGTGGACCATCTCCGATCGCGATGACGACCTGATTTATCGGCTCGATACCAAAGCGCCGGTATGGGAAGCGCAGTCTGTGCACCTGGCGGCACCGCCCGTTCCGGACAGCGGCTTGCCCTGGGGCATTCGTTCACGTAACTGGGCAGCAGGCCAGGTGCGTGGTGGAGATCTGGATTTCGAAGGCATCAGTTGTGATGATGCCGGTAACCGTTATCTGGTCAGTGAAGCCCATGCCGCCGTGCTGCAAGTGCCGGTAGAGGGTGAGCCCAACTGGCTGAAAATCGACCCGAGCATGGTTCGCCAGGCTCGGGCCAGTGGCATGCTTTTGCATTTCAACGCGCTGTTTGAAGGGCTGGCAGTTAGCCCGGCTGGAGATCGTATCTGGTTGGCGGCCGAGCGCGAACGGCGCGGCCTGCTGCTGATCAATCGCCAGCAGACGGTCTGGAATTGCGGGGATGGCTGTGTGCTGCTCAGCGAAGCCGGGGTTGAAATGCAACCGCCGCAAATGCCCGAGCCGCGCGCATTACCGCGCGATTTTGCCGACCTTGCACTGTTCAACAACAAGCTGTTCACCCTGGAGCGTAACGCCCACCGTATCTGCCGCCGCGACGTGAGCAAGGGCAAGGTTGAGCGTTGCTGGTCTTACGCTGAAGATGGCCTGGCCGAGTCGCGCCAGTACGCCCAGCCATTCGGTTTGGCCGAAGCCTTGGTGATTGATGCCGAAGGTGCCTGGATCGGTTTGGACAATAACGGTGCAACCCGCAAAGATGGCGAATCGCGACCGATTGTCTGGCGCTTTGCCGCGCCGGCCGGTGGCTGGAGCAGCAAGTCGTGAGTCAGCCTCCAGGCAAGCGTGCTGGCAGGGTTCTGCTGGTTCTGGCCTGGGCGGCCGGGCTGTTCCTGGCCACGCGGTTTTTCGGTGACTGGGAGCAGCGACAGGCCAACCCTAATGCACAAGTCCGCTCGCAACACGGTGAAGGCTTTATCGAGGTGCAACTGGCCGGTAATGGTCAGGGCCACTTTGTCGCCGATGGCCAGATCAACGGTCAAACGGTACATTTTCTCCTCGATACAGGCGCAACCGATGTGGCCATTCCCGAGCAGTTGGCCGCGAGTCTTGGTTTGGAACGCGGTGCTCCAGTGATGCTGAGCACCGCCAATGGTCGCACCCAGGGCTACCGCACGCGGTTGGATACCCTGCAACTGGGCGACATCCTGCTGCGCGAGGTTCGCGCTCTGGTGGTCCCAGGGCTCGATGGTGAGCAGGTGCTATTGGGCATGAGTGCCTTGAAACAACTCGAATTTACCCAGCGCAGTGGCACCTTGCTGCTGCGCCAGAACCTGAAATGATGAGGCCCGCATGAGCGACTCCCTTGATCTCAGCCTTGATGGCGTAGAGCGCCGGTCACTGGCTGACTTCACCGAACAGGCCTACCTCAACTACTCCATGTACGTGATCATGGACCGTGCCCTGCCACATATCGGCGACGGGCTGAAGCCGGTGCAGCGCCGTATCGTGTATGCCATGAGCGAACTGGGCCTGGATGCCGACTCCAAGCACAAGAAGTCGGCGCGTACCGTCGGTGACGTGCTCGGTAAGTTCCACCCTCATGGCGACTCGGCGTGCTACGAAGCCATGGTGCTGATGGCCCAGCCCTTCAGCTATCGCTACACCTTGGTCGACGGCCAGGGCAACTGGGGTGCGCCGGACGATCCGAAGTCGTTCGCGGCCATGCGTTATACCGAAGCACGTCTATCGCGTTATTCCGAGGTGCTGCTCAGCGAGCTGGGCCAGGGCACGGCCGACTGGGTGCCGAACTTCGACGGTACCCTGGAAGAGCCTGCGGTACTGCCGGCGCGTTTGCCGAACATTCTGCTCAACGGCACCACGGGTATTGCCGTGGGTATGGCTACTGATGTGCCACCGCACAACCTGCGTGAAGTGGCCAGCGCCTGTGTGCGTCTGCTCGATGAGCCCAAGGCGACCGTTGAGCAACTGTGTGAGCATATCCAGGGCCCGGATTATCCGACCGAAGCCGAGATCATCACGCCACGTTCCGAGCTGCTGAAAATCTACGAAAGCGGTCGTGGTTCGGTGCGCATGCGTGCGGTGTACCGCATCGAGGATGGCGATATTGTCGTCACCGCGCTACCGCATCAGGTGTCCGGCGCCAAAGTGCTGGAGCAGATCGCTGCCCAGATGCAGGCCAAGAAGCTGCCGATGGTGGCTGACCTGCGCGATGAGTCGGACCATGAAAACCCATGCCGGATCGTGATCATCGCGCGCTCTAACCGGGTCGATCTCGACGAACTGATGCAGCATCTGTTCGCCACCACCGACCTTGAGTCCAGTTACCGGGTCAACGTCAACATCATTGGCCTGGATGGCCGCCCGCAGTTGAAGAACCTGCGCGCACTGCTAGTCGAATGGCTTGAATTCCGCGTACAAACCGTGCGCCGCCGCCTGAAATTCCGACTCGACAAGGTAGAGCGTCGCCTGCACTTGCTCGAAGGCTTGCTGGTAGCGTTCCTCAACCTGGATGAAGTCATTCACATCATCCGCACCGAAGACCAGCCCAAAGCTGCGCTGATTGCCCGTTTCGATCTGACCGAAACCCAGGCCGACTACATCCTCGAAACCCGACTGCGCCAGTTGGCGCGGCTGGAAGAGATGAAAATCCGCAATGAGCAGGACGAGCTGGCCAAGGAACAAGCCAAGCTGATCGCCTTGCTGGGTAGTGAAGCCAAGCTGCGTAAGTTGGTGCGTGCCGAGCTAATCAAAGATGCCGAGACGTACGGTGATGACCGTCGTTCGCCAATCATCGAGCGCGCTGAAGCCAAGGCACTGTCGGAAAACGAATTGATGCCGACCGAGCCGGTGACGGTCGTGCTCTCGGAAAAAGGCTGGGTGCGCTGCGCCAAGGGCCATGATATCGACGCTACCGGGCTGTCGTACAAGGCGGGTGATGGTTTCAAAACGGCCGCGGCCGGGCGTTCCAACCAGTTTGCCGTGTTTATCGACTCCACCGGACGTAGCTACTCGGTTGCCGCGCACACCTTGCCTTCGGCCCGCGGCCAGGGCGAACCCCTGACCGGGCGCCTGACGCCGCCACCGGGCGCGGGCTTTGAGTGCGTGTTGTTGCCTGAAGACGATGCGCTGTACGTCATCGCTTCTGATGCGGGCTACGGTTTTGTGGTCAAGGGTGAAGACCTGCAAGCCAAGAACAAGGCCGGTAAGGCGCTGCTCAGCTTGCCCAACGGCGCTAAAGTCATGGCGCCACGCCCTGTGGCCGACCGTGAGCAGAACTGGTTGGCGGCGGTTACAACCGAAGGCCGCTTGCTGATCTTCAAAGTCAGCGACCTGCCGCAGCTGGGCAAAGGCAAGGGCAACAAGATCATCGGTATTCCCGGCGATCGGGTTGCCAGTCGTGAGGAGTACGTCACCGACCTGGCGGTGATTGCCGATGGCGCGACGCTTGTGTTGCAGGCCGGTAAGCGTACGCTATCACTGAAGGCCGACGACCTGGAGCATTACAAGGGTGAGCGTGGCCGTCGAGGCAACAAACTCCCACGTGGCTTCCAGCGGGTAGACGCGTTGTTGGTCGAAAACCTCGGATAACCCGAGCTAGAAACCCCGAATAGGTATTTTCGTGTCTGTTCGGGGTTTAAACACTGGAGTCGCACCGTTATTTCGCGGATGATAGGCCCCTTGCGATACCAGCGTGGCTGTGTATCCGACTGAATCTACATGAGTATCATTGCGGTGTGCCTTGTGGCGACCGCCTGGATGGGATGATGAAATTTCTGCGTCTTCCGTTGGTTTTGCTGTGTGGCGTGCTGGGTCTGGCCGGCTGCAGCATGCATCAGCCGGTTTCCCTGTATCAGCTCGACAGCGGTGAGCCTGGCCAACCCAAGCAAAGCGCGGGCATGGCTGTTGTGCTCGGCCCGGTATCGGTTGCTGATTACTTGCAGCGTGAGACGCTGTTGCAGCGCCAGTCTGATGGCAGCCTGACTGCATCGACCGATGGCCGCTGGGCGGGAAGTCTCTCGGCCGATATCGATCAATTGCTGGTCCGTCAATTGGCCTGGCGTCTGGACAGCCAGCGCGTGGTGCTGGCACCGGGCAATAGCGGGTTCACTCCGGATGTGCAGGTGCTGTTGTCGATCACCCGTCTGGACTCTGGCAACAACCAACCGGCAATCCTCGATGCGCAATGGCGCTTGCTGGATCGTCGCGGTCAGGTCCGGGACAACCGTATTGTTCACCTGGAGCAGCAGCATGCAGGCAGTGCGGCGGCTCAGGTTCAGGCCCAGGGTCAGTTGCTGCAAAAGCTTGCTGAGCAGTTGAGCATTGCCCTCAAGCCGCTGGCCAATCAGCCACCGCTGGTTGAAGAAACGCCGAAGAAGGCAGCGCCGGTGCAAGTACGCAAAGAGCCGGAGAAGCCAAAGATTCCATTGGCAACACCGATTCGTACTGATTTGGAAGTGTTCCGCTTCTAACAAAAAAGCCCGCAAATGCGGGCTTTTTTTTGGCGGATTATCGGGGAGTATTGGATTTGGATTTGGATTTGAGCGCTGTGAGCTTATCCGTTTGGCGTGGTGGCACCACTGGCCCCTTCCGCCTTTACGGCGTCTGACTTTTTTCTTGGAAAAAGTCAGCAAAACCGTTCGCTCCTGCATCCGGCCCTAC
Source organism: Pseudomonas sp. H9 (assembly GCF_004353925.1). GTDB lineage: Bacteria > Pseudomonadota > Gammaproteobacteria > Pseudomonadales > Pseudomonadaceae > Aquipseudomonas. The sequence continues at coordinate 223,724 of NZ_SMOK01000007.1, forward strand.
GCTGCGCTCCGGGTTCCCTCCTTCCGGTATTGCTCCCGTGAGGACCGCGCTAACGGGCCATCCATGGCCCGAAGCGCTTGACGGGCTCCTGCCCGTCACCTCACTACGCAATTCCTCCACTCGGCCTCCTGAAGTCGCAGACCGCAGCGTCTGAACCATCGTGTACACAAGAGCTAAAAGCTAAAAGCTAAAAGCTAAAAGCTTAAAGCTTAAAGCTAAGAGCTAAGAGCTAAGAGCTAAGAGCTAAAAACTCGCAGCTATCGAAGATAACGCCAGCGCAGGCGCTGCCCGTAATTTTGCGACTTCAGGAGGCTGAGTGGAGGTGCCTGGAGGGCCAGGTGCGTAAGCACCCTTCGGCTGTGCCGAAGGCGCGAGATGTAGACTTGCGTAGCAAGTCGTAGGCCGCGCGGGCCTGGAGGGCGCCGGAGCGAAGGGACCCGAAGCGCAGCGTAGGGCCGGATGCAGGAGCGAGCGGTTTTGCTGACTTTTTCCAAGAAAAAAGTCAGACGCCGTAAAGGCGGAAGGGGCCTGAAGAGCCACCACACCGAACGGATAAGCCCACAGCGCTCAAAGCCAAAGCCAATTACTCCCCGACAATTCGTGAAGAACCTTTTTTTGGCGACTGTCCCAGTGGGAGCGGGCTTGCCCCGCGATTGCGGTTTGTCTGTGATACCGCGTCGCGGGGCAAGCCCGCTCCCATAGGAGGTGGGGTCAGGTCTTGATCCGGCGCTCGTGCATACGTGCCAGTTGGCGTTCCAGCATCGACGGGTAGGGCTCCATCAGGCGTTCGACACAGCAGGCGCCTTCGGGGCTGGCAATCGGGCGGATGCGTGCGCGCTGGCGGATCAGGGCGTCGTCGCTGATTTTGCGTTCAACCAGTAACAGGTTGCGGCTGTGTTGCGACAGAGCCAGGGCGTCCTGGGCCTTCTCGGTCAACAGCAGATCAATCTGGCTCAGGCCTTGTAAGTCTTCACCCAGTGCCAGGCCGAGCTGCAATTGCAAGGTAATGCCACTGTCAGCCACTTCGATCTGCAGGGCATGGCCTAGCGCACGCAACAGTTCACCACAGCAAATGGCATTGGTGAGGTAGTCCTCGCCGCTGTCCTGGCTGTGGAACAGCAGCAAGGTGCTGCCATCGTTGAGGGTATGTACTTCGCTTTCATACAGCGAGGCTGCCTGGTCGAGGCAATCGCGGTAGCGCTCCAGTAGCTCGGTCAGACGGGCGCGGGGCAGGCGTCGCAGTTGCTCCTGAGAGCCCAGTTGTACTGCAAGCACGGCGCTGGCTTGAGGCTCGCGCTTTACAGGCGCAGCCACAGGACGCGGGGCATTGTCGTTTTCGTCGTCGATCAGGTCGGCAAACGCGTCATCACTGTCGTCATCGGCAGCAACCGGTTTACTGGCTTTGGCCACAGCAGGCGCTTCGTCGAAGCTCGGGTCGCGCAGGTTGCGCACTTCGAACTCAGGCTCGTCTTCATCCAGCTCTTCGGGTTCTGGCTCGACCTCACGCGGTGGCGGGGCAAAGCGGTTGTGCAACTGACGAGCGAGGTCGCCGATCTCGTCCTGACGGTCGGTTGCCGGGGTGTACTCGTTGATGTCGCGTAGCCAGACGCGCAATTGCAGCAGTGGCGTGGAGATGAAACGCCCCAGACGCAGGCTCATGGCCAAGGCCAGGGCCAGCAGGATACCGGCAAGGATGCCCATGCTCTGCAGGCTGATGGTCAGCGGCTGCTGGAACTCGGTCATGTCCAGGCTGATGCGCAGTTTGCCCGCAGTGACATCCTGAAAGGTGATGTTGGTCTGGTACAGGCCTTCGGCCTCACCCAGCAGGCCGTTCTTCGGACGCTGGCCGGCTTCGGCCAGAATGCGGTTGTCGACGCTGTAGATGGCAGCGTGGGCCACCAAGGGGTTCTTCACCAGATTCCCCAGCAGTACGTTAAGGCTGAGAATGTCGTTGGACACCAGCAGCTCGGTCGCCGAGGTAGCGGTTTGCGTGGTCAGGCTCTGCCCCAGGGCATCGGCTTGTTCGTGCATGGCCTGCTTGAACTGCAAACCCATCACGCAGGCATAGATCACCAGCGCCAGCGCCACCAGTAGCACGTTGTGGCAGGCGATACGCAGCGCAAGCGGCACACGGCGATGGCGCAGAGCACGAAAAATCAGCAGGAAGAAGTTATCGGTTTTAACGGGCGTGGGCCGGTTCACAGAGCGCGGCTCTTTATGTCGGAGAAGTTGCTGCGCAGTATAGCGAGCGCTCAAGGACCGGCAAAGTATCGGCTGCGCCCGATGGTCACTGAAAATCGGTAGAATGTGGTTTTTTTCCACGAGTCGGAGCCCGTTTTGCGCGAAATCGTTCTGATTAACATCACTGGTGAAGACCGTCCGGGTCTTACTGCGGCCATCACTGGCGTTCTGGCCCAGGGTGGTGTGAACATCCTCGACATCGGTCAGGCAGTGATTCATGACACGCTGTCCTTTGGCATCCTGGTGGAAATTCCGGATACCGAGAAGGCTTCATCGGTTCTGAAGAATATTCTGTTTGCGGGCTACGAACTCGACCAACAGGTCCGGTTCACGCCGGTTTCCGAAGCGGACTATCAAAACTGGGTTGAAGGGCAGGGCAAGGCTCGTCACATCGTGACCTTGCTCACCCGTAAAGTGACCGCCGAACAACTGCAGCGGGTCAGTTCCATCACCGCCAAGTACGGGTTGAACATTGATCACATCGATCGCCTGTCCGGACGCGTGGCGCTGGATACCCCGGTCGAGCAGGGCAAGGGCTGCATCGAGTTCTCGGTGCGTGGCGAGCCGGCTGATCCGCAAGCATTGCGTGCCGAGTTCCTCAGCGTGGCGCAAGAGCTGAACGTCGATATTGCCTTCCAGCAAGACTCGTTGTTCCGCCGTAACCGTCGCCTGGCGGTGTTCGACATGGATTCGACACTGATCGAAGCTGAAGTGATCGACGAGTTGGCCAAGGCTGCCGGTGTGGGCGAGCAAGTATCGGAAATTACCGAGCGGGCCATGCGTGGCGAGCTGGATTTTCGCGCCAGCTTTAAAGAGCGCCTGGCATTGCTCAAAGGCCTGGACGTCAAAGTCCTCGACGAGATTGGTGCTTCGCTGCGCCTGACCGAAGGTGCCGAAACGCTGTTTGCCGAGCTCAAGCGCCTGGGCTACAAAACCGCGATCCTGTCGGGCGGCTTCACCTATTTCGCCAAACAATTGCAGGCCAAATTGGGCATCGACTACGTGTTTGCCAACGAGCTGGAAGTGGTTGACGGCAAGGTTACCGGTGTAGCCGTAGAGCCGATCGTTGATGCGCAGCGCAAAGCGGATCTGCTCGGTGAACTGGCGCGCAAGGAAGGTTTGCAGATGGAGCAGACCATTGCGGTCGGTGACGGTGCAAACGACCTGCCGATGCTGGCGATTGCTGGTTTGGGTGTAGCGTTCCGGGCCAAGCCGTTGGTCAAGCAATCGGCTAAGCAGGCGATTTCGACCTTGGGCCTGGACGGTGTGCTGTACTTGCTGGGCTTCCGAGACCGCGACGGCCGCAGCTAAGCGAGCTTATGGTGGGAGCGGGCTTGCCCCGCGATGCGATGTTGCCAGACAGATCGCAATCGCGGGGCAAGCCCGCTCCCACAGCAAGCCCGCTCTACAGCAGCATCAAGCCTGGGCTGGCAATGCCAAGCGCTGGCCCATGCTCACCACCGAGCCAGCACCGAGTTCTTCAGCCCATTTGACTTGCTCGGGGCCAAACAGTACGACCGCTGTCGAGCCCAGCTTGAAGCGGCCAAGCTCTGCACCTTTTTCCAGGTGGATCGGCGCACGGCTGGCTTCGTCGTAGCGGAATGTCTTCAATTCGCGCTTCGGTGGCGTCACCAGGCCGGCCCAGACGGTTTCAATCGAAGCCACGATCATCGCACCGACCAGCACTACGGCCATTGGCCCGCGCTCGGTATCGAACAAGCACACCACGCGCTCGTTGCGGGCAAACAGTTCCGGTACGTTTTCAGCGGTGGTCTTGTTGACCGAGAACAACCGGCCCGGCACATAGATCATTTCACGCAAGGTACCAGCCAGTGGCATGTGCACACGGTGGTAGTCCTTGGGCGACAGGTAAATAGTGGCAAATTCGCCACCCATGAACGGCGCCGCATTGGCAGGGTCGCCACCCAGCAGTTCAAGGGCACTGAAGCTGTGGCCTTTGGCCTGGAAGATGCGGCCGTGTTCAATGGCTCCCAGTTGGCTGACAGCACCGTCTGCAGGGCAGACGATGGCGCCCGGGGTCTCGTCGAGCGGACGAGCACCTGGCTTCAGGGCGCGGGTGAAGAAGGCGTTGAAGTGCTCGTAGGCGGTCAGGTCTTCAACCAGGGCCTGAGACATATCGACCTGGAAACGCTTGGCGAACCAGCTGGTGAAGGCATTCTTGAACCAACGCACGCGGCACTCGGCGACGCAACCGGCCAGGCGCGACAGCAGGTGATGAGGCAGCAGGTACTGACTGATGATGAACAAGCGGGATTTCATTAGGTTTCCTTAAACTTCAACAGGGGTATCGGGGTGGTTGCCCCATTCGCCCCAGGATCCGGCATAGGCTTTGACCCGAGGGTAGCCCAGATGCTTGGCTACCAGGTAGGTAAAGCCGGAACGGTGGTGTGTCTGGCAGTGGGTAACCACTTCCTTGTCTTTGCTGATACCCAGATTTTCGAGGATCTCGGGCATGTCTTTGCGAATGCGCAGGGCGTTGTTCATGTCCATGCCGGCAGTCCACTCAAAGTTGACTGCGCCGGGAATGTGCCCGCCTTTGGCGGCCAGGACTTTCTCGCCGCGGTACTCGGCCGGGCTGCGAGCATCCCAGATTGCCAGGTCGGCAGCGCCGAGGCGGCTTTGCAGGTATTCGCGGGTGGCCGTGGGCTCTTCGTGCAAGGTCAGGTGCACGGTAGCGTTGGCTGGCGCGGGCACCTCAGTGCTGAGGGTGCTTGCAGGCCAGGCCTGAGCACCGCCGTTGAGGTAGTGGTAGCGTTTATGGCCAATCACATCCAGCAGCCAGATAAAGCGCCCGGCCCAGCCACCGCCTTCGTCGTCATAGACCACATAGACCGCATTGGCGTTGTGGCCAAGCTCGGCAAACAGCTTTTCCAGATCGGCTTTGGCCGGCAGCAGGCCCGGCGCCGGGGGCTGGCCCAGTTGCGTACGCTTGGGATCAACGAAGCGAGCCCCTGGAACATGACCGCTGCCATAGCGATTGGCACTGGTCAGGTCTACCAGGATCAACTCGGGTACATCCAGCCGGGCTTGCAGATCAGCCGGCTCGATTACCAGGGGCAAGCCAGAAAAGTCAGTCATCCAGAGTCTCCAGAGTAGAGCAGAGGGGGCGATTGTAGCGCATGGGTCAGGCGCTGCGGTTGCTGAAGGCGGTCAAGGCTCGTTCGATACATTGCGCGGTTTTGCCGAAGGCTTGCACGCTGATGTCGGTCAGCGGTTTTGCACCTTGATCGGCAACCAGCAGCATCACCACCCGACCATTGCTCGACAGCGACCGCAGCAACACATGCTCGCTGCGAAACAGGGCGCGGAGCGGGGGTGGCAGCAGTGCAGAGAACTGTGCTTGGTTTTCTGGCGTCAGGCGCAGTTGCGCCGAGGCGCTCATCAAGCGCTGGAGCAGTTTGCTTTGCTCGATAGACAGTACCAGGCTAGCGGCTTCAGTCGGCACTCCGGCCAGTTGCTGAACCCGCAACTGTGTCAGGGATTTATCGGTCATCAGCAGTAACAGCCGCTGCATGCCGCAGGCGACCAAGGCGTCACGAGCCAGGGTGGCCAGGTGGATGGCATTGGTGAAGGGGCTGGGCTCAATCAGCAGCTCGGCACAAAGCTTGCGCCAGGTGCTCAGGGCCTGGGGCGAGGGCGGTGGTGGGGCAATCTGTCCTGGGTGCCTACGCCTTTGATACCAGGGCCAGAGCAAAGCTTCAGCCGGGTGAAACAGATCATGGCAGGCATGCTGACGGGCGCTGCTTGCTGCTTGTTGGTGTGTCAGCTGTTGCACATCGTCTATGCCCACCTGCAGGTACAGACTGATGAGTAATTGCCAGCGCCGCACATGAGGGCTGGTCCAGCCCACTTGGGCCGCCAGCGCCAGGCCGTTGGCCAGCAGTACGGTGTTGGCCGGTTGATTGAACCAGCGGCGCAGGTTCGGCTGTTCGTCCAGGCGCTGTTGTTGGCGCAGGCTGTTTTGCTCGCGGGCAATATGCAGTGCCTGGGCGAGAAAGCGGCGTTCATCCTGCAACAGGTGATAGCCGCGGGTGACCCAGTCTGGCAGGCGCCAGTGCTCAGCCAGGGCTTTGCACAAGCTCAGCACACGCACCCCGAACAATTCCATTTCAACTTTTGGCGCCGACTCGCCCTTGTGTACGACCCGCAACTCCCACTCTTCCATGTGTTTGGGGAAGGTCAGGGCCAGCGGCCAGAGCGGTGACAGGAACAGCAGGCTGCCCCAGTGTATTTCCTGCCAGAGCCGCGCCAGACGGCTGGCAAACAAGCCGTTGGCTTGCTGGCTGGCGTGCTGACTCACCAACTGCAATTGGCGCAAGGCTGGCGAAATCTCGCGTTCGGGAAGTGCAGGCAGGCGCTCCAGCAGTGCCGCCGTGCGTGCCAGGCCTAAACGATTCAAGGCTATTTCAAGGCTTTCGGCCGGTTCGCCGATGCTGGAGTTGGTGTGGTGGTTGGCCTCACGCATCACGCTCAGCACCAGGCTAGGACTGCTTTGCATGATCTCGGCGATATCGCGCAGCGAACGGCGGCTGTCGGCAATGGCAGCATTCACCCGTTCGTAACTGGTCTGGGGGACAGGCAGTCGCACGCTATCGAGAAGTTTGACCCAGGCATCGAGTGTTTTTGGTGTTTGATCTGGCACGATGGATTCAATTGGCATGCTGATGGGGGCCGAACTGGCTTTTCGCCTTGACTGACTATAGTCTGGCGCAGATCTGCCGATAAGTAGAAGAAGAGTTTTATTAACTTCCGCCCACGACCCTGACCACGACAGTAAGCGCTTTCAATCTATGGCTAAAATTATCGGCATCATCGTCGTATTCGCGAGTGTGCTCGGCGGATATGTTCTGTCCCACGGCAAAATTGCAGCACTGATTCAGCCTTTTGAGGTGTTGATCATCGGTGGTGCGGCCTTTGGTGCGTTCCTGCAAGCGAACCCCGGTTACATGACCATGCATGTAATCAAAAAGTCGCTGAAGATGTTCGGTACGCGCTTTACCCACACCTTCTATATCGAAGTGCTCGGGTTGATCTACGAGATTCTGAACAAAAGCCGGCGTGAAGGCATGATGGCGATCGAAGCCGATATCGAAGACGCCGCTGCCAGTCCGATTTTTGCCAAATACCCCGCTGTGCTGGGCGACGAGCGCATGACGGCGTTTATCTGCGATTACCTGCGCATCATGTCCACCGGCAACATGGCTCCGCATGAGCTTGAAGGCCTGTTCGACATGGAGCTGCTGAGCATGAAAGAAGAGCTTGAGCACCCGTCCCATGCCGTAAACGGTATTGCTGATGGTATGCCTGGCTTCGGTATCGTTGCGGCGGTACTGGGGATCGTGGTGACCATGGCCTCGCTGGGCGATGGCGACCAGAAATCCATCGGTTTGCACGTGGGGGCGGCACTGGTGGGTACCTTCTTCGGTATTCTCGCGGCTTATGGCTTCTTCGGCCCGCTGGCGACCTGCCTGCGCCAGGATGCCCGGGAAGAGCTTAACGTCTACGAAGCCATCAAGGCTTCGCTGGTGGCTTCGGCTTCTGGCATGCCGCCATCGCTGGCCGTGGAGTTCGGGCGCAAGGTGCTGTTCCCAGCCCACCGTCCGAGCTTCGCCGAGCTGGAACAAGCAGTTCGCGGTCGCTAAGTCATGGAGAACAACCAGCCCATTATCGTCAAGCGCGTAAAGCGCTTTGGCGACGGCCACCACGGCGGCGCCTGGAAAATCGCCTTCGCCGACTTTGCCACGGCGATGATGGCGTTCTTTCTGGTGCTCTGGCTGCTGTCGACTGCAACACCAGAGCAGAAGATCGCCATTGCCGGCTACTTCAAAGATCCTATCGGCTTTTCTGAAAGCGGTACGCCCTACATTATTGACCTTGGTGGTTCGCCGCAGCTCGCACCGGAAAAGACCATCAACCCGGAAGTAAAATCCGAGCCGACCCCGGATACCAGCATTCAACTGGATCAGGACAAGGTTGAAAGCATGGCCGAGCAAGTTGAGCGCGAGCGTCTTGAGTTGCTCTTGCAAGAGTTGCAGAACAAGGTTGAAGAAAACCCGCAACTGCAGAAGTTCAAGGATCAGATCCTCTTCGAAATTACTCAGGATGGCCTGCGTATCCAGATCATGGATGCCGAGAACCGGCCAATGTTCGACTTGGGTAGCGCGCACTTGCAGCCGTACTTCGAGGACATTCTGCTGGCGATGGCAGACACCATCAAAGCGGTGCCGAACAAGATCAGTATCAGTGGCCATACCGATGCCAAGCCGTACGCTGGCACAGGTGATTTTGGCAACTGGGAGCTGTCGGCCAACCGTGCCAACGCAGCACGCCGCGCGCTGGTGGCCGGTGGTTATCCGGACGATCAGGTGGCGCGGGTGGTGGGCTATGCCTCGTCATCGCTGTTTGACCGGGCGAACCCGTTCAACCCAGTGAACCGGCGCATCGACATTATTGTGCTGACCAAAAAAGCCCAGCGCACCATTGAAGGTGAGCAACCTCAACCGGCAGCACCCGAGGGTACTGCGCCAGGCGCCAGCGCGCCTGCGCCTGTCACTCCGGCCCCGGCACCAGCGGAGCCGACAGCAGAACCCATGCAGCCACGTGAGTTGCGGCAGAAGTTGAACATCTTCGAAGAAGGTGTGCTGAAGATGGATGAGAGCAAAGAATAATTCTGCGTTCTGACTACAACGCCCGTGTGCAGCGATGCTCACGGGCGTTGTGCTATTTGCAGGGCTCAGAATCCGCGGCGAATCTTGGCCTTCAGGTCGGCATGGAAGAAACCGGCGTTAAGCCGGTTTAACGCGTCGTTGTCGTTGTCTTCTTTGGCAAGCGAGCGGTTGAAGGTCTGCTCGTCGTGGTAGGCAAGTACGAACAGGTCAAGGTGCGCCCGCTCGCTCATGATCGGCCACTTGTCCAGGTAGTCGGGCAAGGGGCTTTCTGCACATTGGTACAGCGCCACACGGCGATTGCTCAAGGTGGCGGCACCGAGCTGGAAGGGCACCCACCAGGTGTCGGCGTTTTCCTGAGAAAGAACGGTGATCAGGTGGGTACAACTGCGGATGTTGCTGCACAGCAGGCCGCTGATATCGTCGGCGGTGTGCCCGGCGTCGCCGTCGAACAGATCCAGGTGGGTGGCAATGCCCTCGAGCTTCAAGCGCTCGCTGATGACGTAGGCATCGAGGCGGTGTTGGTGGCGATAGCTGATAACGACAGGCATCAGGCAAGCCCTCCAGGTGTGCAGGCAGGGCAATTGAAACGTAAGGATCGGATTGTCATTGTTGATTCCTTTCACGCTCGGAGCATGGAGACCATTCGCTTCGTCATGGCGAACTTGAAAGGTGACAATCAATGAAAGCTTTTATCGCAGCAAGGGATTACCTGAGTTAAAGAAGAGTCCTACGTCCTTTGGTAATTTTTCCCACGAGCGTGTCCTACGATGCCGCGCGTTGAGGCCCATTTCGGGCCTCACCCAGCGTATCAGTAGCTGTCTTGCGGCAAGCTGGCGATGATCGAGCGGTAGCTGTTCATACGCTGCTGCTGCACGCGACCGTCCTCCAGAGCCTTGAGCAGGGCACAGCCGGGCTCGCGATCGTGCTTGCAGTCGCGGAAACGGCAGGTACCCAGCAAGTCGGTGAACTCGATAAAGCCTGCTTCAACATCGGCACGGCTGACGTGGCCGAGGCCGAACTCGCGAATGCCCGGGGAGTCGATCAGCTCTCCGCCACCCGGGAAGTGGTACAGGCGTGCGGTCGTGGTGGTATGCGTACCCTGGCCAGACCACTCAGACAGATCGCCTACGCGGGTCTGTACGTCGGGTAACAGGCTGTTGACCAAGGACGATTTGCCGACGCCCGACTGCCCCACAAAGACGCTGATATGCCCATCCAATTGCGCTTGCAACTGTTGCATGCCATTACCGTGGTGGGCCGAGACTTCCAGCAGTGGATAGCCCAGTTGCCGGTACACCGCCAGCAGCGCATTGAGCGCCGGAGCGTTTTGCTCATTGATCAGGTCGGCCTTGTTCAACAGCAGCAGTGGGCGTATGCCGGCATGTTCGGCAGCGACCAGATAACGGTCGATCAGGTTGGCATGGGGCTCCGGTGCCGGAGCGAAGACAATTACGATCAGGTCGACGTTGGCAGCAACGGGTTTGAGCTGGCCGCGGCTGTCGGGGCGGCACAGTTCGGTATTGCGCGGCATCTGCGCGACGATCACGCCGATGCCCTGGTTGCCCGCACGCCAGACCACACGATCACCGGTGACCAGTGCTGGCAGGTTCGCGCGCAAGTGGCAGCGGAACACCTGGCCGGCGTCATCACCGTCTTGAGCTTCGACCTCGACCTGTACGCCGAAGTGCGCGATCACCAGGCCGAGTTGTTCGGGGCCGAGGTCGCCGCCTTCGAGCTCCTTCAGGGTCTGTTGTTCGCGTTTGGCGGCGCGGGCAGCGCGTTCACCCTGGATTTTTTCGATCCGCCAGTTCTGGCGGCGATTGAGCTGGCGTTTGGCCATGAAGGTTCCGTGTGAGACATGCATTATTAAACGGCGAGGAGTTTAGCACGCTCCACTAGGCTAAACTGCGCACCTACCGAGGAGCAGAATCATGCAAAACCCACAGAACCTGATCTGGATAGACCTGGAAATGACCGGTCTGGATCCGGACAATGACGTCATTATTGAAATGGCCACTATCGTCACTGACAGTGATCTCAACACCTTGGCCGAAGGCCCGGTGATTGCCATTCACCATAGCGACGAGGTGCTGGCGCGCATGGATGAGTGGAACACCCGCACCCACGGCGCTTCTGGCCTGACGCAACGGGTCAAGGACAGCAAGGTGAGCATGGCCGAGGCCGAGGCCCAGACCATTGCCTTCCTTGAGCAGTGGGTGCCGAAAGGCAAGTCGCCGATCTGCGGCAACAGCATCTGTCAGGATCGTCGTTTCCTTTATCGCCACATGCGCAGCCTGGAAAATTACTTCCACTACCGCAATCTGGATGTCTCCACACTCAAAGAGCTGGCGGCACGCTGGGCGCCTGAAGTGCGCGACAGCTTCAAGAAGGGGGGTACTCACCTGGCCCTGGATGATATCCGCGAATCGATCAATGAACTGCGTCACTATCGTGAGCACTTCATCAAGTTCTGATCGCCTGGCCGCACGGTTGTACAGACAATCCGTGCGGTGCCCCCTTTTGGTGCTTGAGGCAACTGGTTAGACTGCGCGCCCCCTTGCACGGATCCGCACCATGTTGTTGATGCTCTACCTCATTGCAATCACTGCTGAAGCCATGACAGGCGCGCTGTCTGCCGGGCGGCGCGGGATGGACTGGTTTGGCGTGGTGTTGATCGCCTGTGTTACCGCATTGGGCGGTGGGTCGGTGCGCGACGTATTGCTGGGGCATTACCCGCTGACTTGGGTCAAACACCCTGAATACCTGGTGCTGACCAGCTTCGCCGCACTGATGACGATCTTCATCGCGCCATTGATGCGTCACTTACGCTCGCTGTTTCTGGTGCTTGATGCGCTGGGCTTGGTGGCCTTTACCTTGATTGGTTGCATGACCGCACTGGAAATGGGGCAGGGCATGCTGGTGGCCTCGATCAGTGGCGTCATCACCGGTGTATTTGGCGGTATTCTTCGGGATATTTTCTGTAACGATATCCCGCTGATCTTCCGCCGCGAGCTGTATGCCAGTGTGTCGTTTGCTGCAGCCTGGTTTTACCTGGGCTGTGTGCACTTCAACGTGCCCAGCGAACAGTCCATCCTGCTGACATTGTTTGGCGGTCTCCTACTGCGCTTGTTGGCCATTCGTTTCCATTGGGAAATGCCGAAGTTCCATTACAACGACGAGCATTGAGTGGGCAATCGCATCGCGGGGCTAGCCCGCTCCTACTCGGTGGGAGCGGGCTTGCACCGCGATGAATGCTGAGCTAGCGCCCACTCCACGTGCTCGCGCACGAGCTCCGATGGATACGTCTGGCGAGCTTTCAATGCCTCCAGCACTTGAATAGTCGACGGCGCATTCCCCAGCCCCACCGCCAAATTCCGTAACCAGCGTTCATAACCTGCGCGGCGCAGCGGTGAGCCTTCGGTACTGTCGAGAAAGGTTTGCTCATCCCACATGAACAGTTCGGCCAGCCCGGCACTGTCGAGGTTGTGCCGGGGCTTGAAGTCATTCTCGCCGGTGGGCCGGGCAAAGCGGTTCCACGGGCAGACAATCTGGCAGTCATCACAGCCGAACACGCGGTTGCCGATCAGGGCGCGCAAATCCTCGGGAATAGCACTTTTCAGTTCGATGGTCAGGTAGGAGATACAGCGCCTGGCGTCCAGCACGTAAGGGCCGACAAAAGCCTGGGTAGGGCAGATGTCGAGGCAAGCGCTGCAACGACCGCAGTGCTCGCTAACCTGGGGCGGATCGACCGGCAACGGCAGGTCGACGAACAGTTCAGCCAGGAAGAAGTAGCTACCCGCTTTGCGGTTGAGCAACAGCGTGTTCTTGCCGATCCAGCCCAGGCCGGCCTGCTCGGCGATGGCCTTCTCCAGCACCGGAGCGCTGTCAACGAACGCACGAAAGCCAAACGGGCCGATCTCTTTCTGAATGCGCTCGGCCAGGTGCTGTACGCGCTTGCGCACCAACTTGTGGTAATCGCGCCCTAGGGCATAACGGGAGATGTAGGCTTTTTCTGGCTGGGCCAGTTGCTGGGCCATGCGCGTATCACCCGGCAGATAATCCATGCGCAAAGACACCACGCGCAGGGTACCCGGCACCAGTTGGTCAGGGTGCGAGCGCTTGCTGCCGTGGGCGCCCATGTAGTCCATCTCACCGTGGTAGCCCGCTTGCAGCCAGCGCTCCAGGTGCTGTTCGTGCTCAGCCAGATCCACCCCGGCAATACCAACGTGGGCAAAGCCGAGTTCTTTGCCCCAATCCTTGATCGATTGGGCCAGTGCGGGAAGATCGGGGGTAGCAGCAGACATGGGAAATAAGGCAACGCAGACTCAGGTGCGTATAATTCTGCCAGACATCGGAGCCTTTGACCCATGCCTCAGACCAAACACTCGGCAAACCAGCCGCAGATCCTTACCAGTGCTGTATTGACGCCACTGGCGCCTCGCCCACTGACGGCCCAGAAAGGCGACTTTGGCCATGTGCTGGTGGTGGGTGGCGACCGTGGAACGGGTGGGGCGGTCATGCTCAGTGCCGAAGCGGCATTGCGCTGTGGCGCCGGGCTGGTTTCGCTGGTCACGCGCAGCGAGCATGTGCCCGCGGCCTTGGCGCGGCTGCCGGAGGTGATGTGCCTGGGTGTGCACTCGGCCAATCAATTGATGACACCGATTGAGCGGGCCTCGGTAGTGGTCGTGGGGCCGGGGCTCGGGCAAGCAGCCTGGGGGCGCAGCCTGTTGTCGGCTGTCGCCAACGCCCAGGCCCCGCAGGTGTGGGATGCCGATGCCTTGAACCTGCTGGCCCGTGTACCTTTGCCGTTGGCGGCGGGCTCGATCATCACCCCGCACCCTGGGGAAGCGGCACGGCTACTGGGCATCTCTACCGAAGCGGTACAGGCTGACCGTGCCGGTGCAGTGTGCAAACTGGCGCGCAAGTACGCGGTCATCTGCGTACTCAAAGGCACGGGCACCCTGGTGGCTGACCCGTCCGGGGAACTGCGGTTGTGCAACCGTGGCCATCCCGCCATGGCCGGCGCGGGGTTGGGCGATGTACTCAGCGGTGTGCTGGGGGCATTTTTGTCTCAGGGTATGTCGGCGTGGGACGCCGCCTGCCTGGGTGTGTGGTTGCATGCCTGTGCGGGAGAGCGGTTGGGCGCGCAGGGTCGAGGGCTGGCAGCCAGTGATCTGGTGCCGGTGATTCGTCATTTATTGGAGGAGCATTCAGCGTGTCAGGTGTAACCCTGTTTTTGGCCGATGAAGAGGCCATGGTCCGCTTCGGCGGCCGTATCGCCGAAGTGACCAAAGGTCACGGTGTGATTTTTCTGGAAGGTGACCTGGGGGCGGGGAAAACCACCCTGTCGCGGGGCATTATCCGTGGGCTGGGGCACAAGGGTGCGGTCAAAAGCCCTACCTTCACTGTGGTTGAACCCTACGAGATTGGCGACATCCGTGCCTTCCACTTCGACCTCTATCGCTTGGTCGACCCTGAAGAGCTGGAATTCCTCGGAATTCGCGATTATTTCGAAGATGACGCGCTGTGCCTGTTCGAATGGCCCCAAAAGGGGGCGGGTGTTTTGCCAAAGCCCGACCTGACCATTACCATAAGCCCCCAGGCGAGCGGTCGTTCGCTCAACCTGTCGCCGCAGGGGGCACGTGGCGAAGCCTGGTGTGCCGCTCTGGCCTTGGAATTCAAATAGAAAATGGGGATAGGTATGCGCATTCGCGCACTGGTTGCGGTCGTAGGATTGCTGCTTACGGCGGTAACTGTTGATGCTTTGGCCGTCACGCAAGTCAAAAGTGTGCGTTTGTGGCGAGCACCGGATAACACGCGGCTGGTATTCGACCTCTCGGGGCCGGTGCAGCATAGCGTCTTTACCCTGAGTGCCCCAGACCGCCTGGTTATCGACATCAATGGTGCAACCCTGGCTGCGCCGCTGACGGTCTCTACCTCCAATACCCCGATTACCAGCGTACGCTCGGCCCAGCGTACGCCGACCGACCTGCGTGTCGTGGTTGACCTGAACAAGTCGGTGACGCCCAAGAGCTTCACCCTGGCGCCCAACGCCCAGTACGGTAATCGTCTGGTTGTCGACCTGTACGACCAGGCTGCCGATGCGGTGTCGCCGCCGCCAACGCCGCCGGTTGCTACTACGCCCGCTGTACCGGTGACGCCTGCGCAGCCTGCTATCAAGCTCACGCCTGTGCCCAGCGGCAAGCGTGACATTGTCATTGCGATCGATGCGGGCCATGGTGGCGAAGACCCAGGTGCTTCAGGCTCCAAGGGGCAACATGAGAAAGACATCGTGCTGTCGATTGCCAAAGAGCTGCAGCGCCAGATCAACGGCGAAAAAGGCTACCGTGCCGAGCTGACGCGTACCGGCGACTATTTCATTCCGTTGCGCAAGCGTACGGAAATCGCCCGTAAGAAAGGCGCAGACCTGTTCATTTCGATCCATGCCGACGCTGCACCGTCGAAAGCAGCCTTTGGCGCCTCGGTATTCGCCTTGTCGGATCGCGGTGCAACCTCGGAAACCGCCCGTTGGCTGGCCGACAGTGAAAACCGTTCCGACCTGATCGGTGGCGCCGGCAACGTCAGCCTCGATGACAAGGACCGTATGCTGGCCGGCGTGCTGCTTGACCTGTCGATGACCGCATCGCTCAGCTCCAGCCTGAACGTCGGCCAGAAAGTGCTGGGCAACATGGGGCGTGTCACCCCGCTGCACAAGCGTCGTGTCGAGCAGGCCGGGTTCATGGTGCTCAAATCGCCAGACATCCCTTCGATTCTGGTAGAAACCGGCTTTATCTCCAACGCCAACGAGGCGGCCAAGCTGGCGACTCCAAGCCACCAGCAATCCCTGGCGCGCTCGATCCACAGTGGCGTGCGCCAGTTCTTCCAGCAGAATCCGCCGCCAGGCACTTATATCGCGTTCCTGCGTGACAGCGGCAAGATCGCCCAAGGTCCGCGTGAACACAGCGTGCGCCCTGGCGAAACCTTGGCAATGATCGCCGTGCGCTATCAGGTCAACGTGGCCAGCTTGCGCTCTGCCAATAACCTCAAGACGGACGAGCTCAAGGTGGGTCAGAGCCTGAGCATTCCTGCTACAGCACTGGCGTCCCAGCAATGAGTGGGAGTGCGCGGATCGAGCTGCTCAGCCCGCGGCTGGCGAACCAGATCGCCGCCGGTGAGGTGGTCGAGCGTCCTGCATCGGTGATCAAGGAGTTGCTGGAGAACAGCCTGGACTCCGGGGCCCGCCGTATTGATGTTGAAGTTGAACAGGGTGGCGTCAAGCTGCTGCGGGTGCGTGACGACGGCAGTGGCATTGCCGCTGATGACCTGCCGCTGGCGCTGGCCCGTCACGCCACCAGCAAGATTCGTGACCTGGAAGACCTCGAGCGGGTGATGAGCCTGGGGTTCCGCGGCGAGGCCCTGGCTTCGATCAGTTCGGTGGCCCGTCTGACCCTCACATCGCGTACGCGCGATGCCGAGCAGGCCTGGCAAGTAGAGACCGAAGGGCGTGACATGGCCCCGCGTGTGCAGCCGGCTGCGCACCCGGTGGGTACATCCGTTGAAGTGCGCGACCTGTTCTTCAATACACCGGCGCGGCGCAAGTTTCTCAAAACCGAGAAAACCGAGTTCGATCACCTTCAAGAAGTGATCCGGCGCCTGGCCTTGGCACGCTTTGACGTGGCTTTTCACCTGCGCCACAACGGCAAGAGCATCCTCAGCCTGCACGAAGCCCATGATGATACGGCCCGCGCCCGGCGTGTGGCGGCGATCTGCGGCCCAGGGTTTCTTGAGCAGGCGTTGCCCATCGAGATTGAGCGCAACGGCCTGCACCTTTGGGGTTGGGTAGGTTTGCCGACCTTCTCGCGCAGCCAGGCCGATTTGCAGTATTTCTTCGTCAACGGTCGTGCCGTGCGCGACAAGTTGGTAGCCCACGCGGTGCGCCAGGCGTATCGCGATGTGCTGTTCAATGGTCGGCATCCGACGTTCGTGCTGTTTTTCGAGGTCGATCCTACGGGGGTCGACGTCAACGTGCACCCGACCAAGCATGAAGTGCGCTTCCGTGACGGACGTATGGTGCATGACTTCCTGTATGGCACTTTGCACCGGGCTTTAGCCGACGTCCGCCCGGAAGATCAACTGGCTGCACCGGCCGCAACCAGTGAAATCATCCGTCCCAGCGGCCTGCAGGCGGGCGAGTTCGGCCCGCAGGGCGAGATGCGTCTGGCGGCCAACGTGCTTGAGCAACCTGTGGCCGAACCGGCTGCGCGCAGCTTCGGCGCGGGCAACGGTAGCAACACGGGCGGTGGTGGCGGATATCAGTACCAGTACACCCCGCGCCCGGCCCAAGCGCTACCGGCTGCCGAAGCGCAGAGCGTCTACCGTGAGTTCTTTTCGCCGCTCAACAGCGAGGCCGCGCCTGTTGCGCTGCCCGAAAGCCAGGGTGATATTCCACCGTTGGGCTACGCCCTCGCTCAGCTCAAAGGCATCTACA
The DNA here is from genome assembly GCF_004353925.1 of Pseudomonas sp. H9. Classification (GTDB taxonomy): domain Bacteria; phylum Pseudomonadota; class Gammaproteobacteria; order Pseudomonadales; family Pseudomonadaceae; genus Aquipseudomonas. The sequence continues at coordinate 241,142 of NZ_SMOK01000007.1, forward strand.
TCCTTGCCGAAAATGCCGTGGGTCTGGTGTTGGTAGACATGCACGCCGCCCATGAGCGCATCATGTACGAGCGCTTGAAGGTGGCCATGGCCAGCGAAGGCTTGAGCGGTCAGCCACTGCTGGTGCCTGAGTCCCTGGCATTGAGCCAGCGCGAGGCCGACTGTGCCGAAGAACACGCCGAATGGTTCCAGCGCCTGGGCTTCGAACTTCAACGCCTCGGGCCGGAAAGCCTGGCGATCCGTCAGATCCCCGCGCTGCTCAAGCAGGCCGAAGCCAACCGCTTGGTCCAGGATGTACTGGCCGACTTGATGGAGTACGGCACCAGCGACCGTATTCAGGCGCATTTGAACGAGTTGCTCGGCACCATGGCGTGCCACGGCGCCGTTCGCGCCAACCGGCGCCTGGCGGTGGCCGAGATGAACGGCTTGTTGCGTGATATGGAGAACACCGAGCGCAGCGGGCAATGTAACCATGGCCGACCGACCTGGACCCAGCTGGGCCTGGACGATCTGGATAAACTGTTCCTGCGCGGTCGATAAAATGAGTGGTAAACCACCCGCGATATTCCTGATGGGCCCGACCGCGGCGGGCAAGACCGACCTGGCCATCGAGCTGACCAACGTGTTGCCGTGCGAGCTGATCAGCGTTGATTCGGCGTTGATTTATCGCGGCATGGACATCGGCACCGCCAAACCCTCGAAAGAGGTGTTGGCTGCCCATCCCCACCGCTTGATCGACATTCTCGACCCGGCCCAGAGCTATTCTGCTGCCGAATTTCGCCGTGATGCGCTGGAAGCCATGGCTGATATCACAGCACGCGGTAAAATCCCGCTGCTGGTTGGCGGCACCATGCTTTATTACAAGGCACTGCTGGAAGGCCTGGCTGACATGCCGGCTGCCGATCCACAGGTGCGCGCCGAGCTGGAAGAAGAGGCTGAACGCATCGGCCTGCAGGGATTGCACCAGCAACTGGCGGCGGTTGACCCTGAGTCGGCGGCCAGAATTCACCCGAATGACCCCCAGCGTCTGATTCGCGCGCTGGAAGTTTATCGGGTCAGCGGTATGACAATGACGGCTCACCGCCAACGTCAATCCGCGGAAAGTAGCGCTGCAGGCCCTTCGGCGGCGGGTCATTTGCCCTATACTGTCGCCAGCCTGGCCATTGCGCCTGCCGATCGTCACGTCTTGCACGAACGAATTGCGCTACGATTTGGGCAAATGTTGGAACAGGGCTTCGTTGACGAGGTCCGATCGCTGCGAGCCAGAAGTGACTTACATGCGGGGTTGCCGTCTATACGGGCGGTTGGCTATCGCCAGGTCTGGGATCATCTTGATGGCAAGTTAACATCAGTTGAAATGCAGGAGCGCGGCATTATTGCGACTCGCCAATTGGCGAAACGGCAATTCACATGGTTGCGTAGTTGGGCTGACTTGCACTGGCTAGACAGCCTGGCTTGCGACAATCTGTCTCGCACCTTGAAATACCTCGGATCGGTCTCCATATTGAGCTGAGTCCTTGTAATTGCCGTCTATCCTTGGGGGTGGGGCGGCTTGAGCCATCAGTTTTTTTGTTTTTTTACTATTGATCCTTACAGGAGTGCGGCATATGTCAAAAGGGCATTCGCTACAAGACCCTTACTTGAATACTTTGAGAAAAGAAAAAGTTGGGGTTTCGATCTATTTGGTTAACGGCATCAAACTGCAAGGCACGATCGAATCCTTCGACCAGTTCGTGATCCTGCTGAAAAACACCGTCAGCCAGATGGTTTACAAGCACGCTATCTCGACAGTTGTTCCTGTGCGTCCGATCCGTCTGCCAAGCGCATCCGAATCCGAGCATGGCGACGCTGAGCCAGGTAACGCCTGATAGGAGTCTGCTTTGTTCTTTGAGCGCCACGGTGGTGGTGAGCGAGCAGTCCTCGTTCACTTGGAAGGTCAGAACCCTGAGGCGCGCGAAGATCCGCAGGAGTTTCAGGAGCTGGCACTGTCGGCAGGGGCCGATATAGTCGCGTTCGCCAGTGTGGCGCGACATCAGCCCACCGCCAAATACCTGATTGGCAGCGGCAAGGTCGAGGAACTGCGCGACCTGGTCAAAGCCGAACAGGTAGATTTGGTGATTTTCAATCACACCCTTACTCCCAGTCAGGAACGTAACCTCGAACGAGTCTTCGAGTGTCGCGTGCTTGACCGCACCGGTCTGATTCTCGATATCTTCGCCCAGCGGGCGCGTACCCATGAGGGTAAGCTGCAGGTTGAACTGGCCCAGCTTGAGTACATGAGCACGCGGCTGGTACGCGGCTGGACGCACCTTGAGCGGCAAAAAGGTGGTATCGGCCTGCGTGGCCCGGGTGAAACCCAGCTGGAAACCGACCGCCGTCTGCTGCGGGTACGCCTGCGTCAGATCAAGGCGCGGCTGGAAAAAGTACGCAGCCAGCGCGAGCAGGCTCGCCGTGGGCGTAAGCGTGCGGACATCCCTTCCGTGTCTCTGGTTGGCTATACCAACGCCGGTAAATCGACCCTGTTCAACGCCCTGACCCAGTCCGAGGTATACGCGGCCGACCAGTTGTTCGCGACCCTCGACCCGACACTGCGTCGGCTTGAGCTTGACGATGTCGGGCCAATTGTCCTGGCCGATACGGTGGGCTTCATTCGCCACCTGCCGCACAAGCTGGTCGAAGCTTTTCGGGCTACGCTCGAAGAGTCGAGCAACTCTGATCTGCTCCTGCATGTGATCGACGCCCATGAGCCTGAGCGTATGGAGCAGATCGAGCAGGTGATGGCAGTCTTGGGGGAGATTGGTGCAGAAGGCTTGCCGATCCTCGAGGTCTATAACAAACTCGACTTGCTTGAAGGCGTTGAGCCACAAATCCAGCGGGATGCCGATGGCAAGCCGCAGCGGGTCTGGGTTTCGGCGCGTGATGGGCGTGGCCTGGATCTGGTGGGGCAGGCAGTCGCCGAATTATTGGGGGATGACCTGTTTATCGGAACCTTGCGCCTTGAACAGCGTTTTGCGCGGTTGCGCGCGCAGTTCTTTGCATTGGGTGCTGTACAGGGTGAAGAGCACGACGATGAAGGCAGCAGCCTTCTGGCCATTCGGGTGTCGCGGGTCGAGTTCAATCGCCTGGTCAGTCGTGAAGGCCTGAAGCCGGCAGAGTTCATCGAGCAACACACTTTGCAATAAAAGCCCGGCGACGCGGCCGGGCAGCCGTGACAGGCATTCTGTAGCATTGGACGGCGCGCCGTGGGTGCGTCTTTGCTTTATCAGATGGAGAGCGCTATGGCTTGGAATGAGCCGGGTGGCAACTCGAACAATCAAGATCCTTGGGGCGGGCGCCGCGGTGGCGGCGACAAGAAAGGGCCGCCGGATCTCGACGAGGCCTTCCGCAAGCTGCAGGACAGCCTGAACGGCATGTTCGGCAGTGGCAAGAAACGCGGTGGTGACAACGGCATCGGCAAGGGTGGTGGCTTCGGCCTGCTCGGCGTCGGTCTGGCCGTGCTGGCAGCTATCTGGCTGTACAGCGCCGTGTATGTGGTCGACGAACAAGAGCAGGCAGTCGTGCTGCGCTTCGGTAAATACTACGAAACCGTAGGGCCGGGCCTGAACATCTACTTCCCGCCGATCGATCGCAAGTACATGGAAAACGTCACGCGTGAGCGTGCCTACACCAAGCAGGGGCAGATGCTCACCGAAGACGAAAACATCGTCGAAGTGCCGCTGACCGTGCAGTACAAAATTACCAACCTGCAGGATTTCGTGCTGAACGTCGATCAGCCTGAAGTCAGCCTGCAGCACGCGACCGACAGTGCCCTGCGCCATGTGGTGGGTTCCACCGCCATGGACAAGGTGCTGACCGAAGGTCGTGAGCAGATGGCCGTGGAAATCAAGGAGCGCCTGCAGCGTTTCCTCGATACCTACCGTACCGGCATCACCGTTACCCAGGTCAACGTACAGAGCGCGGCAGCCCCGCGTGAAGTGCAAGAGGCCTTCGATGACGTGATCCGTGCCCGTGAAGACGAGCAGCGTGCCCGCAACCAGGCCGAGTCCTACGCCAATGGCGTGGTGCCAGAAGCGCGTGGTCAGGCTCAGCGGATCATCGAGGATGCCAACGGTTACCGCGACGAAGTCGTCTCGCGCGCCAAGGGTGAGGCTGATCGCTTTACCAAGCTGGTTGCCGAGTACCGCAAGGCGCCTGAAGTAACCCGTCAGCGCCTGTACCTGGACACCATGCAGGAAGTCTACAGCAACACCAGTAAAGTTCTGGTTTCTGGCAAAGATGGCCAGAACAACCTGCTGTACCTGCCGCTGGACAAAATGGTTGAAAGCAGCCGCTCCAGCAGCGTGCCTGTCAGCGTCCCGGCTTCGGTCAATGAGGCGGCCAACCGCGCGGCGGCGGAGCTGCAACCGCAGCAAACACAGTTGCGTTCTAGGGAGAGCCGCTGATGAGCAATAAATCGCTGATCGCCCTGATCGTTGGCGTGGTGCTGGCGATCGTGGCCTGGAACAGCTTCTACATCGTGTCGCAGACCGAGCGTGCAGTCATGCTGCGCTTCGGTCGTGTTGTCCAGACGGATGTACAGCCTGGCCTGCACATGAAGATTCCTTACGTCAACCAGGTGCGCAAGTTCGACGCCCGTCTGATGACGCTGGACGCACCGACCCAACGCTTCCTGACCCTGGAAAAGAAAGCGGTCATGGTTGATGCCTACGCCAAATGGCGGGTGAAGGATGCCGAGCGTTTCTACACCGCGACTTCGGGCCTCAAGCAGATTGCCGACGAGCGTCTGTCACGTCGTCTGGAAAGCGGCCTGCGTGACCAGTTCGGTAAACGCACCCTGCACGAAGTGGTCTCCGGTGAACGTGATGCACTGATGGCTGACATCACTGCCTCGCTGAACCGTATGGCCAGTAAAGAGCTGGGTATCGAAGTGGTCGACGTTCGCGTCAAAGCCATCGACCTGCCGAAGGAAGTGAACCGCAGCGTGTTCGAGCGTATGAGCACCGAGCGTGAGCGTGAAGCTCGCGAGCACCGCGCCAAAGGTAACGAGTTGGCCGAAGGTATTCGCGCCGATGCCGACCGTCAGCGCCGTGTTCTGCTGGCAGAAGCCTATCGTGAGTCGGAAGAGACCCGCGGTGACGGTGATGCCCAGGCGGCGGCGATCTACGCCAAGGCCTATGGTCAGGACCAGGAGTTCTACGCGTTCTACCGCAGTCTGAAGGCCTACCGTGAAAGCTTTGCCAACAAGAGCGATGTGTTGGTGCTCGATCCGAGCAGCGACTTCTTCCGCTTCATGAACAAAGACAAGTAGCAAGGTTGCACCCCGCCGGGCGGTTAAAACGTCTGGCGGGGTGTTCCTGCGTGAAAACGGGTGTATGATGCGGCAGCCGGGAAATTCCCGGCTTTTTTGCGTCTGCAAGATCGAACGGTGAAATCCGCCGCTGATCTACAGAGCAGCCCAAGGTATTTGAGGGTATCGGCACGGCGGTTGCGCTGGAATCAGTGCTGCGCGTCATAGTTTGGCGATACCTGCTTCACTCAAGGCTAGCCTGCGGGCAGGCCGCCTGGACCAAAGGGGAAATGGCGTAATGGCAACGGTAGACCGCTGGCTGCTGCCAGATGGCATCGAAGAAGTACTGCCACCTGAGGCGGCGCGCATCGAGATCGCGCGTCGTCAGGTGTTGGATCTGTTCCAGAGCTGGGGTTACGAGTTCGTCGTGACCCCGCATATCGAGTACCTGGAATCGCTGCTTACCGGTGCCGGCCAGGACCTGGATCTGCGGACGTTCAAGGTAATTGACCCTCAGTCGGGTCGGCAGATGGGCTTTCGTGCCGACATCACCCCGCAGGTCGCGCGCATCGATGCGCACACCTTGCGTCGTGAAGGGCCGAGCCGCCTGTGCTACGCCGGTAGCGTACTGCACGCTCAGCCGCGCGCATTGTCGACCTCGCGCAGCCCGATCCAGCTCGGTGCCGAGCTGTATGGCGATGCCAGCCCGGTCAGTGACGTAGAGGTCATCAGCCTGCTGCTGGCCATGCTGCAACTGGCCGACGTGCCGGATGTGCACATGGACCTCGGCCACGTCGGTATCTACCGCGGTCTTGCCCGTGCTGCTGGTTTGTCGGGTGCCGTCGAGCAACAGCTGTTCGACGCCCTGCAGCGCAAGGCCATCGATGAAGTCATCGAGCTGACCGCCAACCTGCCAGCCGATCTCGCCACCATGCTGCGCTCGCTGACCGAGCTGTGCGGTGGCCGTGAAGTATTGAATGAAGCCCGCGTGCGCCTTGGCCGTGCGCCGGCTGCGGTGCTGGCAGCACTGGATGACCTGATGGCAATCGCTGAGCGACTGGCCACGCGTTACCCGGAACTGCCGTTGTATTTCGACCTGGGCGAGCTGCGCGGCTACCACTACCACACCGGTGTGGTGTTTGCCGCTTTCGTCCCGGGCGTCGGTCAGTCGATCGCCCAGGGCGGTCGTTATGACGACATCGGAGCAGACTTTGGCCGGGCGCGCCCGGCGACGGGTTTCTCCACGGATTTGAAGACCCTGGTCACACTGGGGCGGGCCGAGGTTGTGTTGCCTTCTGGCGGGATCTGGATGCCCGACAGCAGCGATGCAGGCCTCTGGCAGTCGGTCTGCCAATTGCGCAGTGAAGGTCAGCGTGTGGTTCAGGCATTGCCTGGGCAGCCACTGACCGCCGCCGTCGAGGCGGATTGCGATCGGCAATTGATTCAGCAAAACGGGCTTTGGCAGGTTCTGCCGCTGGCCATTTGAGATTTCCCGCCGGTAAGAGCCGGCGCCAAGTTTGCGCGAATGAGGACAAGTGTTATGGGTAAGAATGTCGTAGTCCTGGGCACCCAGTGGGGTGATGAGGGCAAAGGCAAGATCGTTGATCTGCTGACCGAACATGCTGCCGCCGTAGTGCGCTACCAAGGTGGCCACAACGCGGGCCACACCCTGGTGATCGACGGTGAAAAGACCGTGCTGCACCTGATCCCGTCGGGCGTACTGCGCGAAGGCGTGCAGTGCCTGATCGGCAACGGCGTGGTGGTTGCACCGGACGCCCTGCTGCGTGAAATCACCAAGCTGGAAGAGAAGGGTGTACCGGTGCGTGAGCGCCTGCGCATCAGCCCGTCCTGCCCGCTGATCCTGTCCTTCCACGTTGCGCTGGACCAGGCCCGTGAAAAAGCGCGTGGCGAGCTGAAGATCGGTACTACCGGTCGTGGCATCGGCCCAGCCTACGAAGACAAGGTCGCACGTCGTGGCCTGCGTGTTGGCGACCTGCTCAACATGCCGCGCTTTGAAGACAAGCTGCGTGAACTGGTGGAGTACCACAACTTCATGCTGGTCGGTTACTACAAAGAGCCGGCCATCGACTTCGACAAAACCCTGGCCGAGTGCAAAGAATACGCTGAGCTGCTCAAGCCGCTGATGCTGGACGTCACTGCCGAGCTGCACGACCTGCGTCGCGCCGGCAAAGACATCATGTTCGAAGGCGCCCAAGGTTCGCTGCTGGACATCGACCACGGTACCTACCCTTACGTGACCAGCTCCAACACCACCGCTGGTGGCGTTGCTACCGGTTCGGGTGTTGGCCCGATGTTCCTGGATTACATCCTGGGCATTACCAAGGCTTACACCACGCGCGTAGGTTCGGGCCCGTTCCCGACTGAACTGTTCGACGAAGTCGGCGCACACCTGGCTAAACAAGGTCACGAGTTTGGTGCTACTACCGGCCGTGCCCGTCGTTGCGGTTGGTTCGACGCCGTCATCCTGCGTCGCGCTATCGATGTGAACAGCATCTCGGGCATCTGCCTGACCAAGCTGGACGTACTCGACGGTCTGGAAACCATCAACATCTGCACCGGCTACAAAGATGCAGAAGGTAACGATGTTGCCCCGACTGACGCCGACAGCTACGTGGGGCTGCAGCCTGTGTACGAAGAAGTACCGGGTTGGACTGAATCGACCGTGGGTGCCAAAACCCTGGAAGAGCTGCCAGCCAACGCTCGTGCTTACATCAAGCGCATTGAGCAACTGATCGGCGCGCCGATCGACATCGTCTCGACTGGCCCGGACCGCAACGAGACCATCGTTCTGCGTCACCCGTTCGCCTGATCCGCGATTGATGTAAAAACAAAGGCCCCTCTATAGGGGCCTTTGTCGTTTCTGCCTGCTGTTCGGCACAACCTTTGCTGTAAGAATGACTTTCGGGTTGCCATCATTTTAATGGCCCCAGTAGTAGAGGGTTCTTACGTGTCTGCCGTTCTCTCACTGTTACGAAGCCGCCTGCTGCGGCCTGTGTTTGTTGCCCTTGGTATCGCTCTTTTGGTGCAAGTGCTGGTCGCCGTCGCGCTGACCCGGAGCACGGTCACCACACTTGAGGCTGATTTGGGCAAACGTTTGGGGGCTGACAGCCAGAAACTGTCCGCTGAACTTGAACAAGCAGGGCAGGAGGTCAGCGCCGGGCTGGATAGCCTTTCCGCCAGTACCCGTCAGCGTCTTACTGCTGGCCTCTCGACTCGCCTGCAAAGTGAGCAGGCTCAGTTGCGGGCGACCCTGGAGAAAAACCTCAAAGACTCGGCCAACGACATGGCTGAGCTGCTGGCCTCGGTTGCTCCGCGGGCCATGTGGGACAACGATGTGCCCACCTTGTCCGAGTTTTCTCGCCGCGCTCAGCGTAATCCCAATGTGCTGTTCGTTGTCTATGACGATGCACAGGGCCAGCATCTGACCCGCTACCTGAACCGGCAAAACCCGATCAACCAGGCCTTGTTGGAAAAGGGCCAGGGGGAGCGGGCGCTGGACAAGGTGCTGGATGCTGCACGCAACGATCCGTCGGTGTACTTCGTTGAAGCGTCGATCAACCCTAATGGGGTGGAAATCGGCAAGGTGTTGATGGGGGTCTCGACGGCGGCGGTGGATGCCGAGCTGGTTGCCCTCGACAAGCGCTTCTCGGCGCTGATCGCCAGTGGTGACCAATTGGTCGGCGAAAGCCTGGTAGGGGCGGCGGCAGACAGCAATAAAGCCTTGCGCGCACGCCTGGAGGCAGCACAAACCAGCGCTGCCGGTATGCAGGCCAACACTTCGCAAAGTGTCCAGGATGCTGCGGCAACCCTGCGTTGGAATATCGGCGTTGGCCTGGCCTTGGTTGGCCTTGGCGTGTTGCTGGTGGTGGCAGTGGTGCTGGGGCGGCGAGTGGTAAACAAGCTGCGCCTGCTGATTGCAGCGCTGAACGATCTGGCGGCGGGTGAGGGGGATCTGACCAAGCGCGTCAGCATCGACAGCCGCGACGAAATCGGCGACATGGCTGCCGCGGTTAACCAGTTTGTCGACAAGCTACAACCTATCGTCCGCGAGGCGGGTGAAGTGGCTCAGCGTACCGGTGTTGAAATCGGTGTCATGGCCCAGCGCAATGCCGGGGCAGACGCTGCCGCTGAGCTGCAGCGCGATGAAGTGGCGGCCAGCCTGCGCGACCTGTCGACCATGGCGGATGAGGCGCAGGCCGAGAGTCAGGCCATGCAGTCGGCCTTGCAGCAGGTGGTGGACATCCGTCAGGCCACCGATGAAAACAGTCGCACTTCGACCCAGGTGGCCAAGCTGATCGAAGACCTGGCCGGACAGGTTGAGACCGGCTCGAAAGTCATTGAGCGGTTGGCCCAGCAAAGCGAGCAGATTGAAGTGGTACTGACGGTGATTCACGGCATTGCCGAGCAGACCAACCTGCTGGCGCTCAACGCCGCGATTGAGGCAGCGCGTGCGGGTGAAACCGGGCGAGGCTTCGCGGTGGTGGCTGATGAGGTTCGGGCCCTGGCGAGCAAGACCCAGAGTTCAACCGGCGACATTCAAGCGCACATCGGCGCGCTGCAGCAAGGCGCCAAAGAAGCGGTGGCAGCGATCAGCCAGGCTGGCCGTCAGGCCAGTGAAGGGTTGCTGGTGCTGCGCGACAATGCGCGCTTGCAGCAAACGGTGCAGGCCTCGGTTGAGCAAGTGCATGCCGCCATTGGTCTGGCGACACGTGCAGCCGAGCAGCAAGCCCAGGGTGCTCAGGCCGTGCGGGGGCGGGTGCAGACCATTCATGCCCAGGCCGAGCGTGCCGCAGAGGTGGTGATGCAGACGACGGCCAGTAGCAAGGTGCTGGATGACCTGGCGGCGCAGCTCAAGGCGAGCCTGGGGCAGTTCCGTGCCTGAAAGCTATCGCGGGGCAAGCCCGCTCCCACAGGCGCACAACACCCTGTAGGAGCGGGCTTGCCCCGCGGTGTTTTCTCAAGCCCGATTCAGATACATCCGCGTCGTCAGCAAATACACCGGCAACCCCGACACCAGAATCAGCAGCGCCGCATAAGGCGCTGCAGCCGCAAACTCGACATTCGCGGTATGCGCCCAAACCTCGGTGGCCAGTGTTGTCATGCCGGTCGGGCTGAGGAGCAAGGTCGCGGTCAGCTCTTTCATGGCATCCAGAAACACCAGGGCAAACGCCGCCGCCAGCGCCGGGAAGATGATCGGCAGGGTCACTCGGCAGAATGCCGTGAACTGCGTTGCCCCCAGGGTGCGGGCTGCCTCTTCAAGCTGTGGTGCAGCCTTGTGCAGGGCTGTGCGCACTGGCGCCTGCGCCAAAGGCAAGAACAGCAGCGCATAGGCCAGCAGTAACAGGCCGGTGGTCTGGTACAGCACCGGCACATAGTGCAGCGCGAAGTACACCAGGGTCAGGGCAATCACCAAGCCGGGCAGGGCGTGCAGCAAGTACGGCAGGCGCTCGGCCCAGATTGCCAGCTGTCCTTTGTAGCGCACCACCAGAAAGCTTACTGGCAACGCCAGCAGCAGGCTCAACGCAGCGCCACCCAACGACAGTGACAAGGACGAGAACAGCGCACGGCTGATATCGGCCACTGGGAAGGCTGCAGACGAGCCGACGCTCAACCAGTAACCGAGCATGCCCAGCGGAATACCGCTGCCGAGCACTGCCAGAGCCAGGCAGTACAACTGACCGACCGGCATCCAGGCGCGCAGGCGAATCGGTGCACCGCGTCGTGCTACACCCTGGCCGATCCGCACATGACGGGCGTTACCGCGCACACGCAGTTCAAGCCAGAGCATCAGCAGGCACATGAACAGCAAGACCGCCGACAGCATCGCGGCATTGGCGTTGCTGAATTCCAGTTCGAACTGTTGGTAGATCGCCGTGGTAAAGGTCTGCAGGCCGAGAATCGACAGGGCGCCAAACTCCACCAGCATGTGCAAAGCGATCAGCAGGCTGCCGCCAAGAATCGACGGCCATAGCAGCGGCAGGGTGATCTTGAAGAACACACCCCAACGATTTTGCCCCAAGGTACGCGCCGATTCCTCCAGCGAGGTGTCGAGGTTTCGCAGGGTCGCCGCCACGGGCAGGAACACCAGCGGGTATTTGGACAGGGCCATTACCAAAATGGCGCCGCCCAGCCCTTCAAAGCGCGGGCTCAGGGAGACCCAAGTGAAGCCGCTGACGAAGGCCGGAACCGCGAAGGGCAGGCATAGGATCACACCCCACACGCGTCTACCTGGAAGGTCGCTGCGTTCCAGCAGCCAGGCCAGCGATACCCCGAGCGCCATACACGCCAGGGTTACACCGGCCATGAGCATCAGCGTGTTGCGCATCAAACCCCAGACGAACGGGCGCCAGAGCAGGTGCAGGGCCTCGCGCCAGCCGGCCTCCCAGGCTTTCAGGGCTACATAGAGCAGTGGCAGTAGGCTCAGGCCGACCAGTAGCACTACCGGCAATACGACCCAAATAGAAGGTCGCTTGCGCTTAGGTATGTAGCGGCTGGTCTGCGCAGGTGCGGGGACGGCAGCGGTCATCAGAGCAAGCCAACTTCGCGTTCAAGCTCCAGGGCTTCTTCGGCATTACCCAGGTCGGCCGGGGTGATTTTCGGTGGGCGCAAGTCTTCGAAAGGCTTCAGGCCTTGGTCCGACACCATGCCTTTGTGCAAGGGGTACTCGGCGGTGGTCTGAGTGATCACGCGCTGGCCTTCTTCGCTGGCCATCCAGGCCAGCAGCGCTTGGGCTTCCTTCGGATGTTTGCTGGCCTTCACCGCAGCGGCGCCGGAGATGGTCATCAAACCGCCGACATCGCCGTCAGCCAGGTAGTAGAGCTTCGAGTCCAGTTGGCCGCGTTCTTTTTTCAGGGCATACCAGTAATAGTTGTTCACCAGTACCGCCGCCACTTCACCGTTTTCCACAGCTTTGAGCGCAACCATGTTGTTGGTGTAGGTCTTGCCGAAGGCTTTGAGGCCGGTCAGCCATTCTTCGGCGGCGTCACGCCCGTGCATCTTGAGAATCGCGACGGCCTGCTCCTGAAATGCACCACTGGTTGGCACGAAGCCCACTTTGCCTTCCCACTCAGGGTTGGCAAAGTCCATGACCGAAGGCGGCAAGTCTTTTTCGTCGATCACTTTCGGGTTGAAGGCAACCACGCGGGTGCGCGCAGTGACGCCCATCCAGGTGCCATTGGTGGCTACGAATTCTTTAGGTAGAACTTGCAGGGTCGAATCGTCGATCTTGGCCAGCAGGCCCAGCTCACCTAGGTTATTCAGTGGTGGTGATTCTTCGGTGTAAATAACGTCGGCAGGCGAGCGGTCGCCCTCTTCAATGATCTGGCTGGCCAGCTGGTTGCTGCTGCCTTTGCGGATATTGATGTGGATGCCGGTCTTGGCCTCGTAGGCCTTGGCAATAGCGTCACCGATTTCCTTGTGCTGGCCGTTGTACAGGGTCAGCGTTACCGGGTCGGCAGCCATGGCGGCGGGAGCGCCAAGTATCAGGGTTAACAGAGAAACGGCCAGGCCGCGCAATAGGGGGGCATTGCGGAACGTCATGCGGGTACTTCCTCGCTTGCGGCTACATATCTGGAAACAATGATAAACGATATGGCTTCTCAATTGCCTGCATGAGAGGAATTTCATGAGCAGGCTATCGGATTGCGCGAGGCGATACTGCTGGTGGGGGAGCTTCTTGTGGGGGCAACTGTATTGCATTACCTGTGGGAGCGGGCTTGCCCCGCGATTGCGGTGTGCCAGTAACATCGCTTCGCGGGGCAAGCCCGCTCCTACAGGGGGCAGAAACGAAAAAACCCGCTTTCGCGGGTTTGATCTGAATTGGTGCCCAGAAGAAGACTCGAACTTCCACGACCGTAAGGTCACCAGCACCTGAAGCTGGCGTGTCTACCAATTTCACCATCTGGGCAAAATGAAGCGGTGTTGCGTGTAACAAAAGCAGTGTAGCGTCTTGCAGTAAATCTCAGAAGTGCTAAACACATCTAAGATTTGAAATTGGTGCCCAGAAGAAGACTCGAACTTCCACGACCGTAAGGTCACCAGCACCTGAAGCTGGCGTGTCTACCAATTTCACCATCTGGGCATTTCGCTGAGGCCACATGATGCTTCACATCAGGTTTCAACTCAACTATAACGACGGTGTCCGTCGCTGTGGTGCGCACTATACGGATGAGCCTGAGGGCTGTAAAGCCCCGCTCAGAAAAAAACTTAAAAAATTCAAGCCGTTGTTTCTGAGCGCGGTTCCAGCAGCGTTGTGGGCGCGCTGAGAGGGCTGTCCAAGCCTGAAATTTCCGGTTTCAATACGCCTATGCCAAACTAACCCTTATATAGACAAGGTGAACCCCTCCTAATGGCCGATTGGCAGTCCCTCGATCCCGAGGCCGCTCGTGAAGCGGAAAAATACGAAAACCCTATTCCTAGCCGTGAGCTGATTCTGCAGCGCCTGGATGAGCGCGGCTCGCCGGCAGCGCGTGAGCAACTGGTCGAAGAGTTTGGCCTGACCACCGAAGACCAGATCGAAGCCTTGCGCCGCCGCTTGCGGGCAATGGAGCGCGACGGTCAGCTGATCTATACCCGGCGCGGCACGTATGCCCCGGTAGACAAGCTGGACCTGATCCTCGGCCGCATTGCCGGGCATCGCGATGGCTTCGGCTTTCTGGTCCCGGACGACGGCAGTGATGACCTGTTCCTGAGCCCGGCGCAGATGCGTCTGGTCTTCGATGGCGACCGTGCGCTGGCCCGTGTTTCGGGTTTTGATCGCCGTGGCCGTCGCGAAGGCGTGATCGTCGAAGTGATTTCCCGTGCCCACGAGAGCATCGTCGGTCGCTATTTCGAAGAAGGCGGTATTGGCTTCGTCACCCCGGATAACCCCAAGGTCCAGCAGGAAGTGCTGGTCACCCCAGGCCGCAACGGTGGTGCCAAAGTCGGTCAGTTCGTCGAGGTGAAAATCACCCACTGGCCGACCCCGCGCTTCCAGCCGCAGGGCGATGTCACCGAAGTGATCGGCAACTACATGGCGCCGGGCATGGAAATCGACGTGGCGCTGCGCAGCTACGACATTCCTCACGTCTGGCCAGAGGCCGTGATCAAGGAAGCGCGTAAGCTCAAACCGGAAGTCGAAGAAAAAGACAAAGAGCACCGCATCGACCTGCGTCATCTGCCGTTCGTCACCATCGACGGCGAAGATGCCCGCGACTTCGACGATGCGGTCTACTGCGAGAGCCTGGGCAAGCTGCGCCTGTTCTCCGGCGGCTGGCGTCTGTACGTGGCGATTGCCGACGTTTCCAGTTACGTGCGTCTGGGGTCTGCCCTGGATGCCGAAGCTCAGGTGCGTGGCAACTCGGTGTACTTCCCAGAGCGCGTCATCCCGATGCTGCCTGAAGAACTGTCGAACGGTTTGTGCTCGCTGAATCCGCACGTTGATCGTTTGGCGATGGTCTGCGAAATGACCATCAACAAAACCGGGCAGATGGTCGATTACCAGTTCTACGAAGCGGTGATTCACTCTCATGCGCGCCTGACCTACAACAAGGTCAGCAGCATGCTCGAACACGCCCGTACCCGCGAGGGCAAAGCCTTGCGCGAGCAGTACAGCGAAGTGCTGCCGGATCTCAAGCAGCTCTATGCCCTGTACAAAGTGCTGTTGGCGGCCCGTCACACCCGTGGTGCGATCGACTTCGAAACCCAGGAAACCCGCATCATCTTCGGTGCCGAGCGCAAAATCGCCGAAATTCGGCCAACGGTGCGCAACGACGCGCACAAGTTGATCGAAGAGTGCATGCTGGCGGCCAACGTGGCCACCGCCGAATTCCTCAAGAAACACGAGATTCCGGCGCTGTACCGGGTTCACGACGGCCCGCCACCGGAGCGCCTGGAAAAGCTGCGTGCCTTCCTCGGTGAGCTGGGGCTGTCGCTGCACAAGGGCAAAGATGGCCCGTCGCCGAAGGATTACCAGGCGCTGTTGGCGAACATCGCCGACCGCCCGGACTTCCACTTGATTCAGACGGTGATGCTGCGCTCCCTGAGCCAGGCGGTCTACAGCGCCGACAACAACGGTCACTTCGGTTTGAACTACGAGGCGTACACGCACTTCACCTCGCCAATCCGTCGTTACCCGGACTTGTTGACCCATCGCGCCATCCGCAGCGTGATCCGTTCGCGTCAGGAAACCCCGCACGTCAAACGCGCGGGCGCCATGAGCATCCCTAAAGCGCGCATCTACCCGTACGACGAGCCAACGCTGGAACAGCTCGGCGAACAATGCTCGATGAGCGAGCGGCGTGCCGACGAAGCCACCCGCGACGTAGTCAACTGGCTCAAGTGCGAGTACATGAAAGACCGTGTCGGCGAGAGCTTCCCGGGTGTGATCACCGCAGTGACTGGTTTCGGCCTGTTCGTCGAGCTGACCGATATCTACGTCGAAGGCATGGTGCATGTCAGCGCCTTGCCGGGTGATTACTACCACTTCGACCCCGTGCATCATCGTCTTGCCGGAGAGCGCACCGGTCGTAGCTTCCGTCTGGGCGACACGGTTGAAGTGCGGGTCATGCGGGTTGATCTGGAGCAGCGCAAGATCGACTTCGAAATGGCTGAAAACACGCTCAAGGCGCCGATTGGCCGCAAGCCGCGCGCTGAAGGCGTGCGCCCGCAAGACGGCAAAGCGGTTCCGGTCCTCGACAAGGCTGAAGTTACCAAGGCCGAGCCGGCACGCCGGAGCAAGAAGAACGAAACCGCCGAAGCTTACTTCCCATCACATGCGGCGGCGAAAAACGCCGAAGTACGCAAAAGTCGGGAACTGAAGAAGGCGCTGATGTCTGAAGCCAAACACGCCAGTAGCAAGCCGGCGTCCAAAGGCGGCAAGTCGTCGGAGAAACCGAGCAAGCATCGTAAAGGGCCGCCAAAAGCAGGCTCTGGATCACGTAAACCCAAGGCCAAGTCATGAGTCAGTTGGAAAAAATCTACGGTGTTCACGCCGTAGAAGCCCTGTTGCGTCACCATCCCAAGCGGGTCAAGCAGATCTGGTTGTCGGAGGGGCGTAGCGACCCGCGCGTGCAGGTGATTGTCGAGCTGGCCGGGCAGAACCGTGTGTCGGTCGGTCAGGCCGAACGTCGCGAGATGGACGCCTGGGTCGAGGGTGTGCACCAGGGCGTCGTGGCGGAGGTCAGCCCTAGTCAGGTCTGGGGCGAGGCGATGCTCGAAGAGCTGCTCGACCGTACCGAAGGTGCGCCGCTGATTCTGGTGCTCGACGGCGTCACCGACCCGCACAACCTCGGTGCCTGCCTGCGTACCGCCGATGCTGCTGGCGCCTTGGCTGTGATCGTGCCCAAGGACAAGTCGGCCACCCTGACCCCGGCGGTGCGTAAGGTTGCCTGTGGTGCTGCCGAGGTGATCCCGCTGGTGGCGGTGACCAACCTGGCTCGCACGCTGGAAAAGCTTCAGCAGCGCGGCCTGTGGATTGTCGGCACGGCAGGCGAGGCTGAGCAGGAGTTGTATCAGCAAGACCTGACCGGGCCAACCATCCTGATCATGGGTGCCGAGGGCAAAGGCATGCGTCGCCTGACCCGCGAGCATTGCGATTTCCTGGTGAAACTGCCGATGGCCGGTAGTGTCAGCAGCCTGAACGTGTCGGTGGCGACGGGTATTTGCCTGTTCGAGGCAGTTCGTCAGCGTAACGCCAAAGCGCAGGGTTGAGCCTATCGCGGGGCAAGCCCGCTCCTACCTGGCCGGTAGGAGCGGGCTTGCCCCGCGATACATTTTAGCTGCTCAATAATTCACCAATTCCCTTGCTTGTCCCCCGGTGCTTCTCTACAATTGCGCCCCTTGCCCTGTAGGCAGGCGCCAACGCGCCTTCACGCAAGGCAAGACATACAGTGTCATTCACTCCTTGTCTGACCGCTCTGGTGGCAGACTACAACCCGTAAGGAGCATTCATGCGTCATTACGAAATCATCTTTCTGGTCCACCCTGACCAGAGCGAGCAAGTCGGCGGCATGGTTGAGCGTTACACCAAGCTGATCGAAGAAGACGGCGGCAAAATCCACCGTCTGGAAGATTGGGGCCGTCGTCAACTGGCCTACGCAATCAACAATGTTCACAAAGCTCACTACGTGATGCTGAACGTTGAGTGCACCGGCAAGGCCCTAGCCGAGCTGGAAGACAACTTCCGCTACAACGATGCCGTGATCCGTAACCTGGTCATCCGTCGCGACGAAGCCGTTACCGGCCAGTCCGAGATGCTCAAGGCTGAAGAGAACCGCAGTGAGCGCCGTGAGCGTCGCGATCGTCCTGAGCATGCTGACAGCGCCGAAGGCGACGACAGCAATGACAGCGACAACAGCGATAACGCTGACGAGTAATCCACGGACCTTTTGAGGAGCCTATTACATGGCACGTTTCTTCCGTCGTCGTAAATTCTGCCGCTTCACTGCTGAAGACGTGAAAGAGATCGATTACAAAGATCTCAACACTCTGAAAGCTTACGTATCCGAAACCGGCAAGATCGTTCCAAGCCGTATCACCGGTACCAAAGCTCGTTATCAGCGTCAGCTGGCTACCGCTATCAAGCGCGCCCGCTTCCTGGCCCTGCTGCCCTACACCGACAGCCACGGCCGCTGAGACCGGGTTTTCGACAAGTAGCAAAGGATAGAATGCATGCGCGCCTTGGCTGATTTCATCATGCGTGGTCGTGTGCAAGCCACCCTGGTGGTGGTGGGTTGTGCGGCATTGCCGCTGTTGTTCTGGTTGAGTGCCGCCGCCGGGAGCCTGGTGTTCCTGCGGCGCGGTTTCAAGGACGCCTCCGGAGTCCTCGCCTGGGCATTATTGCCGGCGTTGGCCTGGTGGTTCTTCGGCGAGCCGCGCACCTTGATGGTGTTGCTGGGGACGCTGGGGCTGGCTGCGCTGTTGCGCGCCGGGCAGTCCTGGAACCGGGTGCTGTTGTTCAGCATCGGCATGGGCCTGGTGTATGGCGTCATCCTGGGTTCGGTGTTCCGCGAACCGATTGAAGCTCTGGCTGGAGCGCTTGAAAAAGCCCTGCCGCAGATGCTCGACGGTCTCTACCAACAGTTATCGGTAGAGGAGCAGGCCCGCCTGGGAAGCCTGATAGTACCAGTGCTCAACGGCCTCATAGCGGCGTTGTTGCAAGCCGTCAGTGTGCTGGCCCTGATGTTGGGGCGTTACTGGCAAGCAGTTCTGTATAACCCGGGAGGTTTCGGTCGCGAGTTTCAAGCGGTCAGGCTTCCTCTGGTGCCAACGCTGGTACTGGTGGTGCTTATGCTGGTCGGGCCGAATTTCGGTCCTGAACTGGCGATGTTAACGCCGCTGTCCAGCGTTCCGCTGATGTTTGCAGGGCTTGCCCTGATGCATGGGCTGGTGGCGCAAGGCCGACTGGGCAAGTTCTGGTTGGTCGGGATGTACGTGACACTGCTGCTGTTTATGCAGCTGACTTATCCGTTGCTCGTGGTTCTGGCCATTGTCGACAGCCTGATTGATTTTCGCGGTCGCAAGGCGCCCCCAAAAGGTGCCGATAACGATTCCGCGAACGGTGAAGGTTAAAAGTTAAGAGGTTATTACCAAATGGAACTGATCCTGCTGGAAAAAGTCGCCAACCTGGGCAACCTGGGCGACAAGGTAAATGTTAAAGCCGGTTACGGCCGTAACTACCTGCTGCCATTCGGCAAAGCTACCGCTGCTACCGCTGCCAACCTGGCTGCGTTCGAAGAGCGTCGTGCTGAGCTGGAAAAAATCGCTGCAGAGAAAAAAGCTTCGGCCGAAACTCGCGCTGCCCAACTGGCTGAGCTGGAAGTGACCATCACTGCCACCGCTGGTGACGAAGGCAAGCTGTTCGGTTCGATCGGCACCCACGACATCGCTGACGCCCTGACCGCCTCTGGCGTTGAAGTGGCTAAAGCTGAAGTTCGTCTGCCGAACGGCACCATCCGTCAGGTTGGCGAATACGACGTAGCTGTGCACCTGCACAGCGACGTTGAAGCCACCGTACGTGTGGTTGTTGTCGCAGCCTAAGCTGTACTGATCGACTGGCACCTTCGGTGTCAGCCGGTTAACATCGGGCACGATCCTGCTTTGCAGGTCGTGCCCTTTGTCTTTTTCATCACCCTGATTTCTGCGTGACCATGAACGAGATCTCCACCCCCGAGCAATACGATCTGCAAACCGCTGCCCTGAAGGTGCCGCCGCATTCCATCGAGGCCGAACAGGCTGTACTCGGTGGCCTGATGCTGGATAACGGCGCCTGGGAGCGAGTGCTGGATCAAGTCTCCGACGGTGACTTCTATCGCCATGACCACCGCCTGATTTTCCGCGCCATCTACAAGCTCGCCGATCAGAACGCCCCGTTCGACGTAGTAACGCTGCACGAGCAGCTGGACAAAGAAGGCCTGAGTTCGCAAGTGGGTGGCCTCGCCTATCTGGGTGAGCTAGCTAAAAACACCCCGTCGGTGGCCAACATCAAGGCCTATGCTGCGATCATTCGCGAGCGGGCGACCTTGCGCCAACTGATCAGCATCAGTACCGACATTGCCGACAGCGCGTTCAACCCCCAGGGGCGTAACGCCGAAGAGATCCTGGATGAAGCCGAACGGCAGATCTTCCAGATCGCCGAAGCGCGGCCCAAGACCGGCGGCCCGGTGGGCGTGAACGAGCTGCTGACCAAAGCCATCGACCGTATCGATACGCTGTTCAACACTGCCGATGCGATCACCGGCCTGTCCACCGGCTATACCGACCTCGACGAGAAGACCAGCGGCTTGCAACCGGCCGACTTGATCATCGTCGCCGGTCGTCCGTCCATGGGTAAAACCACCTTCGCCATGAACCTGGTGGAGAACGCCGTGTTGCGCAGCGACAAGGCCGTTCTGGTGTACTCCCTGGAGATGCCAGGTGAATCGCTGATCATGCGTATGCTGTCGTCCCTGGGCCGTATCGATCAGACCAAGGTGCGTTCTGGTCAGCTGGAAGATGACGACTGGCCGCGCCTGACTTCGGCGGTCAACCTGCTCAATGACCGTAAGCTGTTCATCGACGATACCGCCGGTATCAGCCCATCGGAAATGCGAGCCCGTACTCGCCGTCTGGTGCGTGAGCACGGCGACATCGGCCTGATCATGATCGACTACCTGCAGTTGATGCAGATTCCGGGCTCCAGCGGCGACAACCGTACCAACGAGATTTCTGAAATCTCCCGCTCGCTCAAAGCCCTGGCCAAAGAGTTCAACTGCCCGGTAGTGGCGCTCTCACAGCTCAACCGCTCCCTCGAACAGCGGCCCAACAAGCGCCCGGTGAACTCCGACTTGCGTGAATCGGGTGCGATCGAGCAGGACGCCGACGTGATCATGTTCGTTTACCGTGACGAGGTTTACCACCCGGAAACCGAGCACAAAGGCATTGCCGAGATCATCATCGGCAAGCAGCGGAACGGCCCCATCGGCTTTATCCGCCTGGCCTTCATTGGTAAGTACACGCGCTTTGAGAACCTTGCGCCGGGTAGTTACAACTTCGACGACGACGAATAAGGCAATTCTGCTTATTCCGACCTTTAACGTCGGAATTGGTCATTTTTTGTGCTATATTCCGCGCCCGCGATTTTCCATCGATTAGCTACCGGTCACTGACATGCAAGCAGCCAAACCACTTTTCGACTATCCCAAGTACTGGGCCGAATGCTTCGGGCCAGCGCCTTTCCTGCCAATGAGCAGGGAGGAGATGGATCAGCTCGGCTGGGATTCCTGCGACATCATCATCGTGACCGGCGATGCCTACGTCGACCACCCATCGTTCGGCATGGCGATCATCGGCCGTTTGCTGGAAGCCCAGGGCTTTCGCGTGGGCATCATCGCCCAGCCGAACTGGCAGTCCAAAGACGATTTCATGAAGCTCGGCGAGCCGAACCTGTTCTTTGGCGTCGCCGCCGGCAACATGGACTCGATGATCAACCGCTACACCGCCGACAAGAAGATCCGTTCCGATGACGCCTACACTCCAGGCGGCTTGGCCGGTAAGCGCCCTGATCGCGCCAGCCTGGTCTACAGCCAGCGCTGCAAAGAAGCCTACAAGCATGTGCCGATCGTATTGGGTGGCATTGAGGCGTCGCTGCGCCGTATTGCTCACTACGACTACTGGCAAGACAAGGTCCGTCATTCGATCCTGATCGACGCCTGCGCCGATATCCTGCTGTACGGCAACGCCGAGCGGGCCATCGTCGACGTCGCCCAGCGCCTGTCTGCCGGTGAAAAAATCGAAGACATCACCGACATTCGCGGTTCGGCCTTTATTCGTCGTGACACGCCGCAAGGCTGGTATGAGGTGGATTCCACCCGTATTGACCGTCCGGGCAAGGTCGACAAGATAATCAACCCGTACGTCAATACTCAGGACACCCAGGCCTGCGCCATCGAGCAGGAAAAGGGCGAGGTCGAAGACCCGAACGAAGCCAAGGTGGTGCAGATCCTCGACAGCCCGCGCATGACCCGTGACAAGACGGTCATCCGCCTGCCATCGTTCGAGAAGGTCCGTAACGACCCAGTGCTTTACGCTCACGCCAACCGCGTGCTGCACCTGGAAACCAACCCGGGCAACGCCCGTGCGCTGGTGCAGAAGCATGGCGAAGTGGACGTGTGGTTCAACCCGCCACCCATCCCGATGACCACCGAAGAAATGGACTACGTGTTCGGCATGCCCTATGCGCGCATCCCGCACCCAGCGTACGGCAAGGAGAAAATCCCGGCCTACGACATGATCCGCTTCTCGGTGAACATCATGCGTGGCTGCTTCGGCGGCTGTACCTTCTGCTCGATCACCGAGCACGAAGGACGGATCATCCAGAACCGCTCCCATGATTCGATCATTCGTGAAATCGAAGAGATCCGCGACAAGGTGCCAGGTTTCACCGGGGTGATTTCCGACCTCGGCGGCCCGACCGCGAACATGTACCGCATCGCTTGCAAGAGCCCCGAGATCGAATCGGCGTGCCGTAAGCCATCGTGCGTGTTCCCAGGCATTTGCCCGAACCTGAACACCGATCACTCTTCGCTGATCAAGTTGTACCGCAGCGCCCGTGCCTTGCCAGGGGTGAAGAAGATCCTCATCGCTTCGGGTCTGCGCTATGACCTGGCAGTAGAGTCACCTGAGTACGTCAAGGAACTGGTAACCCACCACGTCGGTGGTTACCTGAAGATCGCCCCGGAGCACACCGAAGAAGGCCCGCTGAATCAGATGATGAAGCCGGGTATCGGTAGCTACGACCGCTTCAAGCGCATGTTCGAGAAGTACTCCAAAGAGGCCGGCAAAGAGCAGTACCTGATCCCGTACTTCATTGCCGCGCACCCGGGCACCACCGATGAAGACATGATGAACCTGGCCTTGTGGCTCAAGGGCAACGGCTTCCGTGCCGACCAGGTTCAGGCGTTCTACCCGTCGCCAATGGCTTCGGCCACGGCCATGTACCATTCGGGCAAGAACCCGTTGCGCAAGGTCACGTACAAGAGCGACCCGGTCACCATCGTCAAGAGTGAGCAGCAGCGCCGTTTGCACAAGGCCTTCCTGCGTTATCACGACCCGAAAGGCTGGCCGATGCTGCGTGAAGCCCTGGAACGTATGGGCCGCGCCGACTTGATCGGCCCAGGCAAGCACCAACTGATCCCGCTGCATCAACCGGCCACCGACAGCTACCAGAGTGCGCGGCGCAAGAACTCCACGCCTGCGGGCAGCCACAAAGTGGCCAAGGATCAGAAGATTCTTACCCAGCACATTGGCCTGCCGCCACGTGGCAGTGACGGTTCCAATCCGTGGGACAAGCGTGAACAGGCCAAGGCTGCGGCGTTTGCCCGTAATCAGCAGGCGGCCAAGGAGCGCAAGGAAGCCGCCAAGGGCGGTAAGGGCAAGAAAAAGCCCGCCCGCCAACCGGTACTGCCGCGTTAATCAGAACACCAGCCTTCGGGCTGGTGTTTTTGTTTCTGCCGGGGGGTTTCTGGCAAAGCCTCAAATCTGTGCAAGGCTTGCTCGGCAGCTTCGCGTTGGTGCGCCTCGACGGCGACTCTACGCAGCGCATGAGGGGAATTGCAGGCCTGGGTTCATGGCATAAGTCTTGCGCGGTTGTGGAATTGCCATTCACCTTGGGCTTGCGCCAACACCGAGCGCTACGCTGAAATGACCTGCGGCCTTTGAGCACTGCCATGCCTGACTTGTTTGATGCCTATCCGCTGCAATCGGGGACTTACCACGAAATGTTCGAAGCCCAAGGACAGGTGCGCGAACATTGGCAGGCAGTGAGCGATTACCTGCAGCGCAGTGGGGCTGGGCAATTGGCCCAGCGCCAGGCTTCGTTGACCCGGCAATTGCAGGAAAATGGCGTTACCTACAGCGTTTACGCCGATCCCAAGGGTGCAGATCGCCCTTGGGAACTCGATCTTCTGCCGCATCTTCTGCCTGCCGCACAATGGCAACAGCTGGCTTGCGGGGTTGCCCAGCGGGCGCGTTTGCTCAATGCCGTGCTGGCAGACATCTATGGGCCACAGCGGCTGATCAGTGAAGGGCTGTTGCCTGCTGAGCTGGTGTATGGCCACAACAACTTTCTTTGGCCCTGTCAGGGCATCTGCCCGGCCGATGGCACTTACCTGCATGTGTATGCGGTTGACCTGGCGCGGGCGCCGGATGGCCGCTGGTGGGTGACCGCCGACCGAACTCAGGCGCCTTCCGGCGCTGGTTATGCCTTGGAAAACCGTACCATTGTCTCTCGCGCCTTGCCTGAGTTGTATCGGGATCTGCAGGTGCAACATCTGGCCGGTTTTTTCCATACCTTGCAGCAGACGCTGGTGCGCCTGGCACCCAGTGAGCAGGAAACGTCGCTGGTGGTGTTGCTGACACCAGGGCGTTTTAACGAAAGCTATTTCGAACACGTGTACCTGGCGCGGCAACTGGGCTATCCACTGGTTGAGGGCGGCGACCTGACGGTGCGCGATGCCACCGTGTACCTGAAAACCCTCAGTGGCCTGCGCCGGGTCCATGCCATCATGCGTCGCCTGGACGATGACTACTGCGACCCGCTGGAGCTGCGCACAGACTCGGCACTGGGCGTTCCAGGGCTGCTCGATGCCGTGCGCCGGGGGCGCGTGCTGGTGGCCAATGCCTTGGGAAGTGGTGTGTTGGAGTCTCCCGGGCTGCTGGGCTTTCTGCCAGCCATCAACCAGCGCTTGTTTGGTGAGGAACTTAGCCTGCCGTCGATTGCCACTTGGTGGTGTGGTGAGCCGCCGGTGATGGCCACAGCGCTTGAGCGCTTGCCGCAGTTGCTGATCAAGCCGGCGTTTCCTTCGCAGAGTTTTGCCCCGGTGTTTGGCCGTGATCTCGATGAGGCACAGCGCCAGGCGCTTGCCGAGCGGATTCAGGCGCGGCCCTATGCGTATGTGGCCCAAGAGCTTGCGCAGTTATCGCAGGCACCGGTGTGGCAGCAGGAGCAGGGCCAGGTGCATGCCCGGGCGATTGGCATGCGGGTTTATGCCGTAGTCTCGGCTGAGGGCTACCGGGTGCTGCCCGGCGGCCTGACCCGAGTTGCCGCACTGGCCGACGCCGACGTGGTGTCGATGCAACGTGGTGGCGCGAGCAAAGACACCTGGGTGCTGGGAGACACGGCGCCTGTCGGTGAGCAGTGGCGGGCTCAGCACACCCTGGGTGTTGCCGATCTGGTGCGCAAAGACCCTTACCTGCCGTCACGGGTGGTCGAGAATCTGTTCTGGTTTGGGCGTTATTGCGAGCGCTGCGATGCCAGCGCCCGCTTGCTGCGGATCATCCTTACCCGTTACCTGGATGGCGATGACCCTTTGGCCCTGCAGGCGGCAGTGACACTGGCCGACGAGCTGTCGCTGATGCCGGAGGAGGGCAGCTTGCCTGAGCGCCTGCGCACCGCCCTGGCCGATAGCGACTGGGCCTTCAGCCTCAAAGCCAACCTGCAGCGTTTGCAGTGGGCGGCGTCGCAAGTGCGCGGCAAGCTCTCACGGGAGAACTGGCAGGCATTGGTGGAGGTGCAGCGCGAATCCTTGAGCCTTGATGACGAGGCTGCGGACTTTGGCGAACAGGTCGACTTCCTCAATCGCCTGGTGATGTCCATGGCGGCGTTGTCGGGCTTTGCTCTGGACGATATGACCCGCGATGAGGGCTGGCGCTTTTTGATGATTGGTCGGCGGATCGAGCGCTTGCAGTCCCTGTGCAGTAGCCTGGCGGCGTTTCTGCGCGGGCCGGCGGTGTTTGATCAGGCGGGGCTCGAATGGTTGCTGGAACTGGGCAATAGCAGCATCACCTACCGCTCGCGCTACCTGGCGGTTGCCCAGTTGATCCCGGTGCTCGATTTACTCCTGCTCGATGAGCAGAACCCCCATGCGGTGCTGTTTCAGCTCAAATTGCTGGTGAGCGCCTATCGGCGATTGTGTGATGAGTTTGGTAGCCAGCCTGATCCCGGCCTGGCGCTGTTGGCGGAACAACTCAAACATTTCGATTTGCGCAGCCTGGAGGGCTCGCTGTTCGGCAGTGCCAGCGTGAAGGCGGTGCTGATTGGGCTGGCTGATCTGCTGCACGGCATTGCTGAGGCCAGCGCCGACATTTCCGAACGCCTGGCTTTGCGCCACTTTGCCCATGTCGATGATGTCAGTCAGCAAACGGTGTCGGTCTGATGAACAGCGCTCATTATCAGGTAATACACGACACCCACTATCGCTATGACAGCCCGGTATCCCTGGCTCAGCAATTGGCGCACCTGTGGCCCAGGCCCTGTGCCTGGCAGCGTTGTACTGCGCAGGCTTTACAGGTCAGCCCTTCACCGACGCAGCGGCATGACGAATGGGATGTGTTCGGTAATCCGCTCACCCGCCTGGCATTCGAACGTCAGCATGAGCAGTTGCGGGTGGTGGCCCGCCTGCAGGTCGAAGTATTGCCGCGTAGTGAGCCACAGTTCAGCGCCTCGCCGGCCTGGGAGCAGGTGCGAGATGCCCTGAGCTATACCAGCCAACCCTTATCGGGCGAGCACCTGGAGGCGTGCCGTTATCGCTTTGAATCACCCTACGTGCGCCTCAAACAGCGTTTCGTGACCTTCAGCGAGCCGTGCTTTGGCCCAGGGCAACCACTGCTGGCAGGGGCACAGGCGCTGATGGAAAAAATCTACAGCGAGTTCACCTTCGATGCCGAGGCCACTCAAGTGGCCACACCGTTGGTGGAAGTGCTTGAGCGTCGTCGGGGTGTCTGTCAGGACTTCGCGCACTTGATGCTCACCTGCTTGCGTTCCCGTGGGCTGGCGGCGCGTTATGTCAGCGGTTATCTACTAACCCGCCCACCACCCGGGCAGCCCCGCCTGGTTGGGGCAGACGCCTCGCATGCCTGGGTTTCGGTGTACTGCCCGACGCAGGGGTGGGTCGATTTCGATCCCACCAACAACCTGCGTCCTGCGCTGGAACACATCACCCTGGCCTGGGGCCGGGATTTTTCCGATGTGTCGCCGCTGCGCGGGGTGATCCTTGGCGGCGGTCATCATGACCCACACGTGCAGGTCACGGTGATGCCGCTGGAGGGTGGGCAGCAACCTTAGTCAGGTTTTTTGTCGACCCACTTGGGGACTACCGGGGCTTGATAATCCTCCATGGCGTCGAGCAGCTGGGTAGGGGTATCAGCCAGTTTCAGCATGGCCCGGTGCTGTGGACGCACGAAGCCCTCATCGACCACATGGTCGAGGAAGCTGCCCAGTTTGCTGTAAAAGCCGTTGACGTCCAGCAGGCCCAGCGGCTTGGCGTGATAGCCCAGTTGGCCCCAGGTCCAGACTTCAAATAGCTCTTCCAGGGTGCCCAGACCACCGGGTAGGGCAACGAACGCGTCGCTTAATTCGGCCATGCGTGCCTTGCGAGCGTGCATGCCATCGACGATTTCCAGGCGGGTCAGGCCGGAATGGCCCACTTCGGCGTCTTTCAGGGCCTGGGGGATGATTCCGATGACCTCACCGCCGGCGGCCATCGCGGCGTCGGCAACGATACCCATCAGGCCTACGGCACCGCCGCCATAGACCAGGGTCAGGCCGCGCTGGGCAATGGTTTGGCCGAGGGCGATGGCCGCTTCCCGATAGGCCGGGCTGACACCAGTGCTGGCGCCACAGAACACACAAACGGAACGTACTGACATTGCTTCTCTCCAGTTACAAGCTGACACAGAGTAAGGCGCATGCCAGTGGCTTCCAAGGCTGGATTTACGCTGAGTGAGAAACCTCGCAGGCAACACCGCTTGCACCGCAGGCATACAGGGCGAGTAGACTGTGCATCAAGCTACCAAGGGACATGTTGATTGCTCCTAAATGAGAGGTTGTCTCATCGTCCATTAATGGCGCATGATGTGCACTTTGATTGGCTGTATACAATCCATAGAACAATTCTACTGACTGGCCCTTGGCCAGCCCCTTGATATATATCAGGGTCGGGCTGAAGGGTTTCAGGCAGTCTGCAAACTGATCAAAACCCTGCCAAGGAGATTCACGATGTTTGCCAAAGTTGTTGCCGTATCCTTGCTGACCCTCGCCAGCGCTCAGGTTTTCGCCGCCGAGTGCAAGGTCACCGTCGACTCCACCGACCAGATGTCTTTCAACACCAAGGCCATCGAAATCGACAAGAGCTGCAAGCAATTCACCGTCGAACTGACTCACTCCGGCAACCTGCCGAAGAACGTCATGGGCCACAACCTGGTGATCAGTAAAGAAGCTGACATGCAGCCGATTGCTACCGACGGTCTGAGCGCCGGTATCGAAAAAGATTATCTGAAAGAAGGCGACGCTCGTGTGATTGCTCACACCAAGGTGATCGGCGCCAAGGAAACCGCTTCGGTGACCTTCGACGTGTCCAAGCTCGACGCTAACGAGAAGTACGGCTTCTTCTGCTCGTTCCCTGGCCACATCTCGATGATGAAAGGCACCGTTACGCTGAAGTAATTCGGGGGCTTTTAATCTAATCGCGGGGCAAGCCCGCTCCTACAGCTGGTGTGTGGGAGCGGGCTTGCCCCGCGATGCATTTCACGTCACGGCGCGAACGGCATCTCGCGTTTGTGTTGGGTCTTCTCGTAAGTGCCCTTGATAATCGCAAAGGCCTCTTCGCTCACCGGCTCGCCGTGCAGGAAGGCATCGATCTGTGCATACGTCACGCCGTGAGACGCTTCATCCGGCTTGCCTGGCGCCAGGTCTTCAAGATCGGCCGTCGGCACTTTTTCTACCAACGATTCCGGCGCACCAAAGCTGCGCGCAATCGCCCGTACCTGGTTTTTCACCAGCCCACTCAACGGGGCGAGGTCGCAGGAGCCATCACCGAACTTGGTAAAGAAACCCATCACGGCTTCAGCCGCATGGTCGGTACCGATCACCAGCCCCTGACGGGCACCGGCGATGGTGTACTGGGCCACCATGCGCATCCGCGCCTTGGTGTTGCCAACCACGAAATCGACCATCGCCGGCTGACCGTTCTCCAGTGCTTTCACCTCTTTGGCCAGTGCTTGTACGGCAGGGGCAATGTTCACCGTGTGCAGCTCATCTGGCTTGATCACGTCCAGGCAGGCCTGGGCGTCGTGTTCATCCTGCTGTACGTGGTAAGGCAGGCGCACGGCGATGAAGCAGTAGCCCGCGTCGCCGGTCTCGCTGCGCAGCTCGTTGATTGCCCGTTGTGCCAGTAATGCAGCGGTCAACGAGTCGACGCCACCACTGATCCCCAGCACCAGGGTTTTGAGCCGGGCATTGTTCAGGCACTGCTTGATGAACGCCACGCGCCGGGTCACTTCGGCATCGAGCGCGGCGCGGTCGGCAAAGGGCGGCTGAACCTTGAGCGCTTGCGCAATCTCTCGCTGAACGGCTTGCATGAATTACTCCTTGGGCACTTTGAAAACGTGGCGCAGGTAGGCAACGAAATTTTCGTCGCGACATTGGGTCTTGGCGGCCTCGTCGGAAATCTTGGCGACAGGCTGGCCGTTACAGTCGGTCATTTTAAGCACGATGCTCATTGGCGCCACCCCGGGAATGTCACACGTCAGGTTGGTACCAATGCCGAAACTGACGTTGATCCGACCGCGCAGCGCCCGGAAGATCTCCAGTGACTTGGTCAGGTTCAGGCCATCGGAGAACACCAGAGTCTTGGTCATCGGGTCAATGCCCAGCTTGCGGTAATGGTCGATGGCTTTTTCGGCCCAGCGTATCGGGTCGCCCGAGTCATGGCGCAGGCCATCGAACAGCTTGGCGAAGAACAGGTCGAAATCGCCGAGGAACGCATCCATGGTGATGCAGTCGGTCAAGGCGATGCCGAGCAAGCCGCGGTATTCGCGCACCCAGCAGTCGAGGGCGGCGATCTGGCTGTCGATCAGCCGCGGGCCGAGTTGCTGGTGAGCCATGATCCATTCATGGGCCATGGTGCCCAGGGGTTTGATATCCAGCTTTCGTGCCAGGTGCACGTTGCTGGTACCGACGAAGCGTGCCGGGAAGTCGTCTTTGAGCACGCGTACCACTTCTTCCTGGACCTTGTAGGAGAAGCGTCGGCGGGTACCGAAGTCGGCCACTTGCAGCTCGGCCAGCTCGTCACCGCTGGCATGTGCTCTGAGCCAGTCGAACTTGCGATACAGCTGGTCGCGGGCATCGCTGAGCTTGACCTGCGGGTAGCGATGGCGGTTACGTACTTCGCTGATGATCGCCAGCAGTGGTACCTCGAAAAGAATCACATGCAGCCATGGGCCGCGCAGACGCAGGAACAACTGATCGTTTTCAATGCCCAGTTGCAGGTAGCGCAGGTTGAAGCGGAACAGGCCGAGAAAGCGCAGGAAATCCGGCTTGATGAAGCTGATCTGTTCGAGGAAGCCCAATTGCCCATTGGCTAGGTTCAGTTCACATAACTGGTCGATCTGCTCACGTATTTGCGCCAAATAAGGGCGCAGGTCTTCGCCATTGCGGCAACGAAACTCCCATTCGACTTCAACGTTGGGATAGTTGTGCAGCACAGCCTGCATCATGCTCAGTTTGTAGAAATCCGTGTCGAGCAGGTTCTGCACGATGCGATCGGCGAAGGCGCTCTCGCTCATAAGGGGCTCCGTAAGGGGCGCGCGCCATCATCAGCCAGCGATGGCGCACAGACCTTGCCATTGTGCCAGCCTTTTTCTGCAGGTGGGCAGGCACGCCTCGGGTACATCGGTAGCAGCCTCAAGGTAGCAGCACTTTCGCTGGTCAGCGTCTAGCCTGTAATGGTGCCCGCTGTAGCAGTCGCGCACCACGGATGTGCAGTTCGGTTACGCATCCTGTTACAGGCTAGTTGCACGTAAACACTTGCCGGGGTTGCAATGATGGCACTGAGCAGTTGCTCTTTTTGTTTCGAAGCGGTGGCGCTATCCGTATCGCAGACGGTTGCACAGCCAATAAAAAAAGGGCACGGCTCAGGCCCCGGTAACTTCTTCATGAGTTTTCCCAGAATAAAAAACCAATGGCACGGCCCTTGCTCAGAGCAATTGCTGAAAGTTGTAGTGCCAACCAAAAAAACTCCAAGGAGCACCACCTCATGTCGCAGACGTTTTACAAGAAAGGCTTTCTGGCCCTTGCCGTAGCTACGGCGCTGGGTGTTTCTTCGTATGTTCAGGCCGACATCAAGATCGGTGTAGCAGGCCCGATGACCGGTGCCAACGCAGCGTTTGGCGAGCAGTACATGAAAGGTGCCCAGGCGGCAGCCGACAAGATCAACGCCACAGGTGGGATCAACGGTGAGAAAATCGTCCTGGTCAAGGGCGATGACGCTTGCGAGCCGAAGCAGGCCGTGGCCGTGGCCAACCGTCTGGTCGACCAGGACAAGGTTGCCGGTGTGGTCGGGCACTTCTGCTCGTCCAACACCATTCCAGCTTCCGAGGTGTATGACGAAGCCGGCATCATCGCTATTACCCCGGGCTCGACCAACCCGCAGGTTACCGAGCGCGGCCTGACCGCCATGTTCCGTATGTGCGGGCGTGACGACCAGCAGGGGATTGTCGCCGGCAATTACATCGTCGACGTGCTCAAGGGCAAGAAGGTCGTGGTCCTGCACGACAAGGACACCTACGGTCAGGGCCTGGCCGATGCCACCAAAGCTCAGTTGGAAAAGCGCGGTGTTAAACCGGTGCTGTACGAAGGCCTGACCCGCGGCGAGAAAGACTTCAGCGCCGTAGTCACCAAGATCCGCGCCGCTGGTGCCGACGTGGTGTACTTCGGTGGCCTGCACCCGGAGGCCGGCCCTCTGGTTCGTCAGTTGCGTGAGCAGGGCCTCAAGGATGTCGCCTTCATGTCCGACGATGGCATTGTCACCGACGAATTGGTGGCCACTGCCGGTGGCGCGCAATACACCAACGGCGTGTACATGACCTTCGGCGCCGATCCGCGCCTGCTGCCAGACAGCAAGGCAGTGGTCGAAGAGTTCCGCAAAGCCGGCACCGAGCCTGAAGGCTATACCCTGTATGCCTACGCTTCGGTTCAGGCGCTGGCGGCCGCCTTCAACGGTGCCAAGTCGAACAAGGGCGAAGACGCTGCCAAATGGCTTAAAGCCAATCCGGTGCAAACCGTGATGGGCGAGAAGAAATGGGACAGCAAAGGCGACCTGACCGTCTCCGACTACGTGGTCTACCAGTGGGATGCAAACGGCAAGTACCACCAACTGGAAAAACAAAAATAACAACGGTATCCGACCCGGGCTTGTGCCCGGGTCGCTACCCGGTTTTGCGCCGTACCTGTCTTTTCTCGTAGATCTGCACAACCCTGCGCTGCGAGGGCCGCTTCATCCGGGGCTCACCGTAGTCGGCGCTTGTGCAATCTCAAATACGTGAGATTGCGTTATGGATGGTATTTTTCTGCAGCAACTGGTCAATGGGCTGACCCTGGGGTCTGTCTACGGCCTGATCGCCATCGGCTACACAATGGTCTATGGCATTATCGGCATGATCAACTTCGCGCACGGCGAGGTGTATATGATCTCCGCTTACCTGGCGGCGATCAGTCTGGCATTGCTGGCGTACTTCGGTATCGAATCCTTCCCGCTGCTGATGCTCGGGACGCTGATCTTCACCATTGTGGTTACCGGCGTTTATGGCTGGACCATCGAACGCATCGCCTACAAACCCCTGCGTAACTCCACCCGCCTGGCACCGCTGATCAGTGCTATCGGTATTTCGCTGATCCTGCAGAACTACGCACAGATCAGCCAGGGCGCGCGCCAGCAAGGCGTTCCCACCCTGCTCGAAGGCGCCTTGCGCGTGGAAGTAGGCACCGGCTTCGTGCAACTGACCTACACCAAGATCTTCATCCTGGTGGCCGCCTTCGTCGGCATGGCTGCGCTCACCTACATCATCAAGTTCACCAAGTTGGGGCGCATGTGCCGTGCCACCCAACAGGATCGCAAGATGGCCTCGATCCTCGGTATCAACACTGACCGGGTGATCTCCTACGTGTTCGTGATTGGTGCGGTGATGGCTGCGCTGGCCGGTGTGCTGATCACCATGAACTACGGCACCTTCGACTTCTATGCTGGCTTCATCATCGGCATCAAGGCTTTCACCGCAGCAGTGTTGGGCGGTATCGGCTCGTTACCGGGCGCCATGCTCGGCGGGATCATCCTCGGTATCTCCGAGTCGTTGTTCTCCGGGTTGATCAACTCCGACTACAAAGACGTGTTCAGTTTCTCCCTGTTGGTGCTGATTCTGATCTTCCGTCCCCAAGGCCTGCTGGGTCGCCCACTCGTGGCGAAGGTGTAAGTATGTCTGCTGCCAAATCTGTTTCATTCGATCTAAAGCGCAGCCTGATCGATGCGATTCTCGCCGGGCTGATCTCCCTGATTGTTTTCGGCCCTATCGTCGGCGTGGTGCTTGACGGCTACAGCTTCAACATGGAACCGACCCGAGTCGCCTGGCTAGTAGCCGGGGTGATGGCCGGGCGCTTTCTGCTCAGCCTGTTCCTGCAGACCCCTAAAGGCCAATCGATCCTGCAAAGCTTCGAAGGTGGCGGCTCCGGTGTGCACGTGCTGGCGCCCGACTACAAGTCGCGGCTGCGCTGGATTATCCCGGCGCTGATCGTGATCGCCATTGTGTTTCCGTTCTTCGCCAACAAGTACCTGCTGACCGTGGTGATCCTTGGTCTGATCTATGTGCTGCTGGGGTTGGGCCTGAACATCGTGGTGGGTCTGGCTGGCTTGCTCGACCTCGGCTACGTGGCGTTCTATGCCATCGGTGCCTATGGCCTGGCGCTGGGCTATCAGTACCTGGGCCTGGGCTTTTGGACCGTGTTGCCACTGGCGGCCATTGCGGCAGCGCTGGCCGGGTGCATATTAGGTTTCCCGGTGCTACGGATGCACGGTGACTACTTGGCCATCGTGACCTTGGGCTTTGGCGAAATCATTCGTCTGGTGCTCAACAACTGGCTGTCGTTTACCGGCGGCCCTAACGGCATGCCGGTGCCTTCGCCGACCTTCATGGGCTTGGAGTTCGGGCGTCGGGCCAAGGACGGTGGGATACCGTTTCACGAGTTCTTCGGCATCGACTACAACCCCAACATCAAGTTTCTGTTCATTTACATCGTACTGTTCCTCGTCGTGCTGGCGGTGCTGTACATCAAGCATCGGTTGACCCGGATGCCGGTCGGCCGCGCCTGGGAAGCCTTGCGTGAAGACGAAATCGCCTGCCGTTCCATGGGCCTCAACCATGTGCTGGTCAAGCTGTCTGCGTTCACTTTGGGTGCATCGACGGCAGGCTTGGCCGGGGTGTTCTTCGCCAGTTACCAGGGCTTTGTGAACCCGTCTTCGTTCACCTTCTTCGAGTCGGCATTGATCCTCGCCATCGTGGTGCTGGGCGGCATGGGGTCGACTGTCGGTGTGGTGATCGCCGCGTTCGTGCTGACTGTGGCCCCGGAGCTGCTGCGTAGCTTCTCCGAGTACCGGGTACTGCTGTTCGGCGTGCTCATGGTGTTGATGATGATCTGGCGACCGCGCGGTTTGATCCGTATCAGCCGTACCGGTGTAGTTCCGCGTAAAGGAGTAGCGCCATGAGCGATGACGTGATTCTCTCGGTCGACAACTTGATGATGCACTTTGGCGGGATCAAGGCGCTCAGCGATGTCAGCCTCAAGGTCAAACGCAACGCCATCTTCGCCCTGATCGGCCCCAACGGCGCCGGCAAGACCACGGTGTTCAACTGCCTCACCGGCTTTTACAAAGCCAGTGGCGGCAAAATCGAACTGAACATGCGCGGCACTCGCACCAACGTGATCCAGTTGCTGGGCGAGCGCTTCCAACTGGGTGACTTTGTTTCACCGAAGCGCTTTATCAACCGCATGCACTACAAAATGTTCGGCGGTACCCACCTGGTCAACCGCGCAGGGCTGGCGCGAACGTTCCAGAACATTCGCCTGTTCAAGGAAATGTCGGTGGTGGAGAACCTGCTGGTGGCCCAGCACATGTGGGTCAACCGCAACCTGCTGGCGGGTGTGCTCAACACCAAGGCCTACCGTAAAGCTGAAAGCGATGCTCTGGACCATGCATTCTATTGGCTGGAAGTGGTCGACTTGGTCGACTGCGCCAACCGCCTGGCCGGTGAGCTGTCTTACGGCCAGCAGCGTCGCCTGGAGATCGCCCGGGCCATGTGCACGCGTCCGCAGATTATCTGCCTGGACGAACCTGCGGCTGGCCTCAACCCTCAGGAAACCGAAGCGCTGAGCAAGATGATCCGGGTGCTGCGCGACGAGCATGACCTGACCGTGGTGCTGATTGAGCACGACATGGGCATGGTGATGAGCATTTCCGACCATATTGTGGTGCTTGACCACGGCAACGTGATCGCCGAAGGCGCACCGCAAGACATCCGTCACAACCCGACGGTGATTGCGGCTTATCTGGGCGCCGATGAAGAGGAACTGGTATGAGTGCACCGATCCTCGAAATGAAAGAGATCGACGTGTTCTACGGGCCGATCCAGGCCCTGAAGAAAGTCTCGCTGCATATCAATGAAGGGGAAACGGTGAGCCTGATCGGCTCCAACGGGGCGGGTAAGTCGACGCTGCTGATGTCGATATTCGGTCAGCCACGGGCAGCGGGCGGTCAGATCGTCTACCGCGGCACCGACATTACCCACAAATCGTCCCACTACATCGCTTCCAACGGAATTGCCCAATCGCCCGAGGGGCGTCGGGTGTTCCCGGACATGTCGGTGGAAGAGAACCTGATGATGGGCACCATCCCCATTGGTGACAAGTTTGCCAGCGAAGACATGCAGCGCATGTTCGAGCTGTTTCCGCGCCTCAAGGAGCGGCGTAACCAGCGGGCGATGACCATGTCAGGTGGCGAACAGCAAATGTTGGCCATCGCCCGGGCCTTGATGAGCCGACCCAAGCTGTTACTGCTCGATGAGCCATCGTTGGGGTTGGCGCCGATCGTGGTCAAACAGATCTTTGCCACCTTGCGTGAGCTGGCGCAGACCGGGATGACCATCTTCCTGGTGGAACAGAACGCCAACCACGCGCTCAAGCTCTCTGATCGAGCCTATGTAATGGTCAACGGTCAGATCCGTTTGAGCGGCACCGGGCAAGAGCTGTTGGTCAACGAAGAGGTGCGTAACGCCTACCTGGGCGGGCACTGATACTATGTACCAAGCTAAGCACTAATATATTAGGTGCCTAGCTTGGTTCTTATTGTAGAGGGTGCATTTTTGGTTCGGTTTCATGTGTCGTTTTAGTTACTATGTATCGACTTGGGTCGCCAGTGGTAAACGCTTCAGAGTCGAACATTACATAATTTTTGCCGGTTTCAAATGAACTATTAAATGATAATCCATCTAGCCGTGCTTCTGATTTTATGAATTCACACAAAAATTGAGTAGGTATATATTCAAGGTGACTATTTTCAGGTCTGATTGGCTTTGATAAGTCTGCTGATAGAAGCTCAAGAAGATTAAGAAAATTGAGTGCTGGCTCCAGTTGGTTTTCCTCGAATGATGCCATTGAACAGTTTTTTCGTGGTTCTGTTAAGTCCAGTATGTAAAGATCTTTGTCTGGAGAGAACTCTGAAACATAGATGCTGCTAGAGTTGCTTGGTCTTACTTCGCTTATGCAGGTTTCAATGTTTTCTGCAAGATACAAGTATGGGATCCCAATAGGGTTGGCTCTCCCTCCACTTACTATCGAGTGAGGAGGAGTTCCCATTTTGTCCCTAGTTAAAGGCTCTTCGGAAATGCGAGCTCGATAGTATTTGTCTTCTTTGTATATTGGGGTTTTAAGCTGCTCAAGAAGCTGAAAGAAAACTGAGCTGTCAGTGCTTTGGGACGCTTCTTTAAAAATCGAAGAGTATATTGTGTTTTTCGGAAAGAACCGGTTTTTATGTTTTAGTTCAACTTTAAACTCTTCCCAGCTTTGGTTGTGTCCATCTAGCTCAAAGTCAAAAATATGTTTCTTTTCTCCAAATCCTGGCTCGTTAAATATTGCGTCAATAAGTAGGTTCGGGTTTCTTACGTTAGGGGAAATTATGCCGTATATATTTGCTAGGATGTCTGAGAAACTCTTGCCTTCGGTTGACTCTGTGAGGCCGTAAGTGAATATTTCTATTTTGTCTCGAAGGACTAACGGGTTTACACATTGAACTCGGTTGGCTCCGCAGAAGCTACACCGATTCAATTCGGCTGTACTGTATATCTTCTCAATTACGGCTGTGTCTGAAAAGCAGTTCGTGCAACATCTGGCCATAACATCACTCCTTGATGTAATCTACGATTGTCTCTACGTGATGTTTTAGCGAAAGTTTCTTAACTTGCCCCAGGCCTGGAAATGACTTGTTATCTAGTTCAAGTAAGCCGCGGAGTCCATGTGACATGTAAAAGTCGGTGGGGTTTTCGCTTACGTGAATCACTAGTTTTTTTAACGCGTCTTTGAATTTTCCGCCTGGGTTGGTTGGAGACTCATCATCAAAAGATGAAAAGTGACGTACATACATTGCGTCAAATTCTTCGCTATCAATATAGCTTAGGTGGATCGTAACAACATAAGCTGGGCCGCCGGACTCAGAGTAGTCCTCGCTTAGAATGGTATAGTCCCCAAAGCCGACTGCATTGGAGGTTTTTGCGTACTCAATGTGTAGGTTTGAGTAAAAAGATCTAGCTCCGTAGTCTGCGTTTCTTGCTTGTTTATTAAATGAATTTTTATAAAGGACAACTTTGTTGAGCATGGGTATTGCGTTGCTAGCAACTTTTTCTTGATTTATAAAAACTAGTTTGGCTTCGTTGAGTGCCGAAATCATTGCTTTGTCAACGCTATTCTCTAAGAATATGACGGCGTCGTCTTTGTAAGTTTTGAATAGTTCTGTAAATTGGGTGTTTATATTTTTTGTCTTTATGCACGGTGTAAATTTATTAGGGCTTAAACTTTGAATTTCTTGGTACAGATCTTCAGAGGAGCTTGCAAAGTCACCAAGAGTTGGGTTTATTATGACTATGGGTGTTATGCCATTTTCGAATAGTGTATTTATGGTTACTGAAAGTGGCTTTAGATTTGCCCTGACTGGCTCGATGAGTGGTGTGACAAACTCTGGGGATAGGGTTGTGGCTAACTCTCTCAGCGCTATCAGCTCGAACTGTTTTCCTCTTAATATAGGGTAGTACATAAAGTATCCTTACTGAGTTTTATGTTTAGAATGCTTAGTAGTTTTTGTTGCTGGACCTTAGTTAGCTTGTACTCAATTCCTGCCATTAACAGCGATTTTGGGAGAGATCTCAAAAAGGAGCTGTCTGCTTTCCTAGTCTTTTTTATAACCTTACTGAAGGTCTGGCGGACGTCAAAGGGTGGCGCTTTTATGAGTAACTCTTCGCATGCGTCGAATATTTCGGTGTTGGGGAGATCAGGAACCTCCCCATAAATGCTTCTTATTATTTCAGTGTATTCTCCGACACGCAAAGAACGAATTAATGTTCTCGCATCTATCTCGTGAGCCGCTAGCGGAGCTTCTTTGACGATTCTCAAAGTGTTTTTTTGGGTTAGCTCCATGATGCCGATATCTATGATGTTCATTTGAAGAAGCTTTTTTATATGACTAGCTTCAGTTACAACGTATACTCGGTCAAATATTTTCTTATAGTGTTCAAGTTGTTTTTCGAGCCTGTCGAAATTATCAAGCTCGGATTTTATTTCATAACAGGTAGAGTGACCATTTATTATTATGCAGTCAGCTTTGCTTTTGCTGACTCTAAATTCGGATAGAGCTGTTGCGGTGTTAAGGGAGTGTTTGCCGATAAGGATTTTATTGACAACGGTATTTTTGAAAAAATATTCGCTTCGATAATTTTTTTGTAAGTCTTTGTAGCAGATTTCAAAAACATCTTTTACAAAAAACTCAATGCTTAAATGAGTTGCGTAGTGCTGTGCAACTTTTCTAAGGAAGTTAGTGTCCCCCAAGCTAATCTCTGTTATTCGCTTGCTAGAGAAAAGTCGTGAAAGTTCTTGGTGGGTTAACATCTATACGTAATCCTGGTTGCAGGCCATATATGTTTATGGCTGCCTTCGTAATCGAGTAAGTTACCAATGAAAGCTATTGAAGGCAAGAGGTCTAGTGTATTCATGAGCTTTAATATTTTTCATTGGATATGCGTACTTCGATTTATTTCTGTTTGTGAGTTGTTACTATCGCTCAATAGCAACCTTGGTCTGCTGTGCCGACTGGTGCTTTGATGTCAAGGAGCCAGCAAAAAATCTTACCTCAGTGTTGAGGTTACGAAGGGGTCCTTGCAACCCTGTCAGCTTGCAAGACGAGCCACACACCGCTATCGTTTGCCTGTCGCTGCCAATTCAGCGACCGGGTTTGGTCGCCCGTCTTGTTACTGGCGCAACAGTTCCCAGATTACGAAATCGAGCGTTTCTAGCGCTTGCGTTCCGTTCTACGGCGGCTGTGCGCAGGACACTTTCGGGTGTGCCGGGTTCCTGTAACAGCCGGTCGACCAACCTGTGCACAGCTGCCACCCTTCGTTTGGTCGCGATTATGGCAGCTTCAACCTGTTATAGGAGCTGATATGCGTAACCTCATTTCAGGTAGTTTCTCCACCCGCTTTCACCAAAGCAGCGTTCATTTCAATTTGCTCACGTCAGGGGCATTGGGTGTGTGCTCATGACACCCACCAAGCGTGTTAATCGTTTGCAGGGCTATCTCTGGACGCTTGAGCTTCTTGGTGAAGCTCTTGTGAACAACGACAGCTATGAGGGCAGCATTCCCCCACCACAGCTTACTGTACGTACGAAGGCCGGTGTTCATGATGCGATTAGGATCATTGCAGGGCAGGCTAGTCAGGAATGTCGGGATCTGCTGACGCAGATGGATGTGGGTTGAACGGTCTCGTGTTGAGTCGGAGGAGCCCTTGCAATGCAGGGCTTCTTTTGTCTACCGCTTTGTGGAAAACCTTACGAGCACTTCCTCTGCACCGCGACACAAAGTCGCTGCAAACAGATGTTTTCCCATGCTTTTCAGTTGTCCACCATTGGTGTGGAAGTGACTGTGGGTAACTTGGTGGCACCTTGCTGAAAGCCTTTAGTTACAAGGGCTTGAGCTATTTGATTGTTTTTTGATCAAGTGTTCAAGAAAGGTTTTAAGCGGCAGTTGTCAAGTGTTTCATGCACGGCGCAACCCGTGCTAAAACCTATGGGTCAGCCTGTGGATAACTCTGTGGGCAAGCATTGGAAAGAACGCTGTAAGCGCCGACTTCACGGGCCTTGGGCCATCATCGGAAAAATGGCCTTGGATGTGATAGGTCAGACACTAACCGTGTGGTCAAGAAAAATACTTTCGATTGGCTGCAAACACCCGGTTTAGTGGGCCTGAAGTTGCCCCCAGAGTTTGTGCAAGAGCCTGTGGATAAGGTGAGTAAAGCTTGCTCCAGCCCATATGAATCAAGGCTTTGGAGTGATTGTCTGTTTTTTGTACAGTATCTGCATGCTTGCTGACGCGGTTATCGGCGGGCATTCTGCTGATCCGTAATATCGACCTTGCAAGGAGTACCCGATGACTTCCACCGTATTTATCACTGGGGCCACCTCTGGCTTCGGCGAAGCTTGTGCTCGCCGATTTGCCGAGGCTGGTTGGTCGTTGGTACTGACGGGCCGCCGTCAGGAGCGCTTGGATGCGCTATGTGAAGAACTGTCGAAACAGACCGAAGTGCACGGCCTGGTGCTCGACGTGCGCGACCGTAAGGCCATGGAGGCGGCGATTGCCAACCTGCCACCGTCGTTTGCCAAGCTGCGTGGGCTGATCAATAACGCCGGCCTGGCGCTGGGGGCCGATCCTGCGCCCAAGTGTGACCTGGACGATTGGGACACCATGGTCGACACCAACATTAAGGGCTTGATGTACAGCACCCGTCTGCTGTTGCCGCGCCTTATCGCCCATGGCCGGGGTGCGACCATTCTCAACGTCGGCTCGGTGGCGGGAAACTATCCGTATCCGGGTAGCCATGTGTATGGCGGCACCAAAGCGTTTGTCGGGCAGTTTTCCCTGAGCTTGCGCTGTGACCTGCAAGGCACCGGCGTGCGCGTCAGCAACATCGAGCCGGGGCTGTGCGAAAGCGAGTTCTCGTTGGTGCGCTTTGGCGGCGACCAGGCACGTTACGACGCGACCTATGCCGGCGCTGAGCCGATCCAGCCGCAGGACATTGCCGAGACAATCTTCTGGATCATGAACCAGCCGGCGCACATCAACATCAACAGCCTAGAACTGATGCCGGTGAGTCAGGCGTGGGCCGGGTTCTCGATTGACCGTTCGGCAAAGGCTTGAAATTGTCCTGGTAGGAGCGGGCTTGCCCCGCGATTGCGGTGTGTCAGTTAAACCGCTGTCGCGGGGCAAGCCCGCTCCTACAGGGTGATGGACTTATCAGACTTGCTGTTGCAGGCCTTGCAGGCAGGTTGCCAGGTGGTACGGGGTGGTCGACGGCATATCGCTGCGGCTGACCGCGCCACTGGCGTCACGGCACTCGTGCCAGCCACCGGCATGCAGGAAATGCTGCTGCAGCGCTTGTAGCTGGGCGAGAACCTTGTCGGCGCTGTTCGGGCGCAAGGTCAGGGCGCGCAAATATTCAGCCTGGGCCCAGATGCGCTGGGTCGCATCACGGACCTGGCCGTCAGCGCTGAGCATGGCCAGCACCGCAGTATTCTTCACGCCGCAGCGCTCGGCATAGGTGAACGCACGGTCGAGCGACCCATGCAGTTCGCTGCCGTGCAGCAACGGGGAAGAGTCGAGCAGGTAGAACCACTCGAACTGGTGACCCGGCTCGAACCAGTTATCCACAGCCCCACGTGGTTTTTCCAGCATGACCCCATGCTCAGGGTCGATGAAGTGTTGCTGCATGGCCTCGGCCAGCCCCAGCAGGGCACTTTGCACGTGCTCATCGTCGCGCACTGCCAGGGTTGCCAGGAAGGCTTCGGCCAGGTGCATCAATGGGTTCTGCAACGGGCCGCTGCCCAGGTCCGACCAGTCTTCACCCAGGCTGGCTTCATACAAGCCGTCATCGCGGGCAAATTGCTCGGCCACCACGCTCAAGGCTGCGTTGAGGGTGGACTCGACCAGTTGTTCTCGCACCTGCCCCCAGTAGTGGGCGCAGGCAAAAATGATGAAGGCGTGGGTGTAGAGGTCTTTGCGCCGGTCCAGCGGCTTGCCCTGGGCATCGATGCTGTAGAACCAGCCGCCATGTTCGGCATCGTGGAAGTGCCGTTGCAGCGAGCGAAACAGCGCGGCCGCGCGCTCACGGGCGCCTGGCTGCTCGATGCGGCTGCTGAACAGGTACAACTGGCGGGCACAGGCCATGGCCCGGTAGCGCTGCACAGGCAGTGGTTGCTGCTGCGCATCGAGCGCTTCGAACGGCAGGGCCATCTCCGCATTCCAGCCCGGGCCTTGCCAGAGCGGCACGATGCGCTGGGTAAAGTGCGCTTGCACCTGTTCGAGCAGGGCAGGCAGTTCAGGCTGGGCAGTACGAAGGTCGGGCATGGAGAAGATTCATCGCGATCAATGCGTTTGCGCGCATGGTAGCAGGAATCCCTGTGGGAGCGGCGGTGGGCCAGGTTCAACTCGGGGTGCTGAGCCCCTGCCAGTGTTTGGCGCCGACGAAAATGAAGCGCAGCTGTTGAGTGATTTTGTCTTGGGCGCTGAGCACTTGCGAGTCGTCGCCAGTGGGTTCGTCGATCAGCTCTGGCAGGGTGGCGAATACCGTCTTCACCACCAGATCAGCGATCACCGACAATGCGGCGCAATCCAAGTGCTGCCAGCGTGGCATTAAAGCAAGGTCGGTGGACAGGTCAGAACTGATGCCTTGGCGCAACGTGGCGATGGCCTGCCGCACGGGCTGCGAGCCGCCGTACTGCTCACGCGCCAAGAACAGGAACTGCGCGCGATTGGCCGCGACTACATCGAGGAAAATCCGCACCGACGCATCGGTAATGCCACCGAGTTCGAACTCATTCTGGCGCACCAGACGAATGGTTTGACGGAAGGTCTCGCCGACTTCATTGACCAACGCCAGTCCAAGCTGATCCATATCGGAAAAGTGGCGGTAGAAACCGGTGGGTACAATGCCGGCACTTTTGCTGACTTCGCGCAGGCTGATGCTGCCGAAACCTCTGCCACTTTCCATCAGGTGGCGGGCGGCATCCAGTAGGGCTTGGCGGGTCTGTTGCTTTTGTTCGGCGCGCGGCAGCATGGCGAGAGTCAGTTGGCAGTGAAACAGCCCTGCACTCTAATAGCCTGCGCCGGGAAAACAAAGCCCGGTCAATTGACCGGGCTTGGAGGGGAACCGTTGCAAGGCTGGGATCTCTTATTGTCTGGCATAGGCTTCAGCTCACGCGTTGGTTCTTTTCGATCAGACGGTCAGAACCACCTTCAGCGACTTGATAGCGCTCTTTCAGACGATCAGAACCGCCTTCGGCCACACGATTGTTGCGCTCCAGCAGACGATCAGAACCGCCTTCGGCTACACGATTGTTACGTTCCAGCAGGCGATCCGAGCCACCTTCGGCGACGCGATTGTTGCGTTCCAGCAGACGATCAGAGCCACCTTCGGCAACACGATTGTTGCGTTCCAGTACACGATCCGAGCCACCTTCGGCGAGGGTGTTCAGTGGTTGCGAGACCACCACCGAGCTGGAACGGGATTCGGCAGTCAGGTTTTGTTCGCTGGCAGGAATGGCGAAGGCATTGGCAGCCAGGACAGACAGGGACAGGCTCAGCAGAAATTGGCGTTTCATTGTTCGGTGCTCCTCGGTGGGGCTGGAAAGTGAGTACGGAGCCAATGCTACGCTTGGGGGCGAGAGTTAAAAGTTCATAAAGATAATGGTAACAATCAACGGAATTGATGTTTTACGGCGCGGGCTCTAACTCAATGCATACAGCGGCTTTGGCGGGGGCGTGGGCGGGCAGTCTGCGTCGATGATCAACGTCTGGATTGATGGGATGCCGAGAAAATAATCGGTTTTTCCATCATCAATTAAACCCCTGAGGTTTTCGTCAGTCCGATGGTTAAGTGCCATCAAAACGTCCACTGCAACTGAGTGGCCGTCAGGAGATTTATGCAATGACGCGTCCCGCCAGAATTCTCACCTGGACCCTCGCCAGCTTGCTGCTGGTGCTGTCGCTACTGGTAATCGTCATTGCGACGTTCGATTGGAACCGGATCAAGCCAACCCTCAATGCCAAGGTCTCTGAGGCGCTGCATCGGCCTTTTGCCATCAACGGCAACCTTGCCGTGCAGTGGCAGCGCGAGCCCGAGCAAGGCGGTTGGCGAGCCTGGATTCCGTGGCCGCGCTTCATTGCTGAAGACTTGACCCTGGGCAACCCGGACTGGCTCAAGGATCCACAAATGGTAGGCCTCAAGCGCGTGGAGTTTCGCTTGTCTCCC
This sequence comes from Pseudomonas sp. H9, assembly GCF_004353925.1. Lineage (GTDB taxonomy): Bacteria > Pseudomonadota > Gammaproteobacteria > Pseudomonadales > Pseudomonadaceae > Aquipseudomonas. The sequence goes on from NZ_SMOK01000007.1 coordinate 285,350, forward strand.
TTGCCGTTACTGTTCCAGCAGATTGTCATCCCGCGCATTGACTTGAACCAGCCCACTGCAAACCTAAAGCGCCTGGCCGATGGCCGGGCCAACTGGACTTTCGATTTCGGGCCAAAAGACGAACAGGCAGAACCCTCATCCTGGGTGCTGGACATCGGCGCCATTGGTTTCGACAAAGGCCAGGTAAGCCTTGACGATCAAACCTTGAAAACCCGTCTGGAGGTGGTGATCGATCCGTTGGGCAAGCCGGTACCCTTCAGCGACATCGTCGGCAAAGCCTCGGCGCAGAAGAGCGGTGGGGCGCAAGACTATGCCTTCGGCCTCAAGGCCAAAGGGCGCTTCAAAGGCCAGGCTCTGTCTGGTGAGGGCAAAATTGGTGGTTTGCTGGCGCTGCAGGATGCCAACCAGCCGTTTCCATTACAGGCCGACGTGCAGATCGCCGATACCCGCATCGCCTTGGCCGGCACCCTGACCGACCCTCGTAACCTCGGAGCCCTGGACCTTCGCCTGCGTCTGTCTGGCACCAGCCTGAGCAACCTTTACCCCCTGACCGGTGTGACCCTGCCGGACTCGCCAGCCTATTCCACTGATGGCCATTTGACCGCCAAACTGCACGAACCGGGCGGCGCGCTGTTTCGCTATGAAGGCTTCAACGGCAAGATCGGCGACAGCGATATTCACGGCGACCTGACGTTCGTTTCCCGCCAACCGCGGCCCAAACTCAGCGGTAGCCTGGTCTCCAACCAGTTGCTGTTCAAAGACCTCGCGCCCTTGATCGGCGCCGACTCCAATGCCCAGCAGAAGGCCAGGGGCGGGGCGAGCAAGCAGCCGGGTAGCAAGGTACTGCCGGTTGAAGAGTTTCGCACCGAGCGCTGGCGGGCCATGGATGCTGACGTGACCTTCAGTGGCAAACGCATCGTGCACAGCGAGGAATTGCCCTTCAATGACTTGTCCAGCCACGTGGTACTCGATGACGGTGTATTACGCCTGGAACCACTGCGTTTCGGCGTAGCGGGCGGCAAACTGGACGCGCAAATTCGCTTGGATGGGCGCGCGGTGCCCCTGCAAGGTCGGGCAAAGCTCAGTGCTCGCGGCTTCAAACTCAAGCAACTGTTCCCCACCTTCGAGCCGATGAAAACCAGCTTCGGCCAGCTCAACGGCGATGCTGACCTCAGTGGGCGAGGCAACTCGGTGGCCAAGCTGCTGGGCACTGCCAATGGCGAGCTGAAAATGTTGATCAACGATGGCGCCATTAGCCGTGGCTTGATGGAGATTGCCGGGCTGAACGTGGGCAACTATGTGGTGGGTCAGCTGTTCGGTGACAAGGAAGTGAAGATCAACTGCGCCGCCGCCGATTTCGCTATCAAGGACGGCCTGGCAACCACCCGGCTGTTCGTTTTCGACACCGAGAACGCGATCATTTACATCAACGGTACGGCCAACTTTGCCACTGAGCAGTTGGACCTGAAGATCAACCCCGAGTCCAAAGGCGTGCGGCTCTTGTCACTGCGTTCACCGTTGTATGTGCGCGGGCCTTTTGCCAAGCCCGACGCGGGGGTGCAGGCGGTGCCGCTGGCCTTGCGGGGGGCAGGCATGGTCGCCCTGGGGGTGGTGATCGGGCCGGCGGCAGGTTTGCTGGCGCTGGTGGCGCCGGGTGGGGATGTACCGAACCAATGCACACCGTTGCTTGAACAGATGAAGGCCAGGAAAAGCTAAAAGCATCGCGGGGCAAGCCCGCTCCTACAGGTGGGAGCGGGCTTGCCCCGCGATCAGTCTCAAAGCCCTTTGAGCAAGTCAGCCATGTCGTCGGCGTGTTCTTCTTCCTGGGCCAGTATGTCTTCGAAGATGCGCCGGGTGGTTGGGTCCGACTCGCCGATGTACTGGATGATCTCGCGATAACTGTCGATGGCGATGCGCTCGGCAACCAAGTCTTCAAGCACCATGTCCTTGAGGTTCTTGCCGGCTACATATTGAGCGTGGGAATTCTTGCTCAGGTTGTCTGGGTTCAGGTCCGGTTCACCGCCCAGTTGCACGATGCGTTCAGCCAACTTGTCGGCATGCTCCAGCTCCTGGGTCGCGTGCTCTAGAAACTCGTCTGCAGCGACGCTGGCCTTGATGCCGCTGGCCATGTAGTAGTGACGTTTGTAGCGCAAGGCGCAGACCCACTCCGTAGCCAGCGATTCATTGAGCAGGCGCAGGATTTTCTCGCGGTCAGCGCTGTAACCTTCGGTCACGGCGCCTTGCTCGACATGCTTGCGGGCGCGTTCGCGCAGGGTGCTCACATCGGTCAGTTCAACGGTGCTCATTGTCATCTCCTGGCTGATCACGGTGTTTCAGGGTGTACAGGTTTGGAACCGCAGCGATCGCCAGGAGTTCGATTGCCGTTGCAATCGAAGTGCCTGTAGGGTGCATTGGTGGGAGCGGGCTTGCCCCGCGAACAGGGATTACAATCAATGACGCAAACACTTGCCACACGTTATCCACTGGTCCTGGTACCGGGCATGCTCGGCTTCGTCCGCCTGCTGCTGTATCCCTACTGGTTCGGCATTGTCTCGGCCTTGCGCCGTGGCGGTGCCAGGGTCTTTGCCGTGCAGGTGTCGCCACTCAACTCGACGGAGGTGCGTGGCGAGCAATTGTTGAAGATCATCGAAGACATCCGCCAACGCACTGGTGCCGACAAGATCAACCTGCTCGGTCACAGCCAAGGTGCGCTGACGGCCCGCTATGCCGCAGCCAAACGGCCGGACTGGGTCGCCTCGGTCACTTCGATTGCCGGGCCCAATCACGGCTCGGAGCTGGCGGATTACCTGCTTGAGCATTACCCCGCCGGCTCCGCCCGCGGGCGTTTGCTCAAGGCGTTGCTGCATGGCCTGGGTGTGTTGATCGGTTGGCTGGAAACCGGCTGGCGCGGGCCGAAGCTGCCGATCGATGTGCACGCTTCGCACCATTCGCTGACCTGCGCTGGCGTGGCCTTGTTCAATCAGGCTTATCCACAGGGCCTGCCGGAAACCTGGGGTGGAGAGGGGCCGGCGCTGGTCAACGGCGTCCGCTATTACTCCTGGTCCGGCACTTTGCAGCCGGGTATCACTGATCGTGGCTTGAACCGTCTGGATGGCAGTAATCGCTTTTGCCGCCTGTTTGCCCGCACCTTCATCCGTGAGGCCGGGCACTGTGATGGCATGGTCGGTCGCTACAGCTCGCACTTGGGCCAAGTGATCGGCGACGACTATCCGCTGGATCACCTCGACATCGTCAACCAATCACTGGGAGCAGTGGGCAAGGGCGCCGAACCGGTGCGGCTGTTCACCGAACATGCAGCGCGGCTCAAGGCTGCGGGGCTGTAAGCGGGGCAGGGCGCACAGGGGTTTTCCAGCGCTCGGCAAGAACAACCCCGGCCAGGGTCAGCAGCCCGCCGAACACGTGGTACAGCGCCAGTTGCTCGTTCAGAACCATGGCGGCGATCACTGCTGTGATGGCCGGCAGCAGGTTGAAGAACAGGGTCGTGCGGCTTGGCCCCAGGCGGCTGACGGCCTGCATCCAGGCCAGTGGTGCAATCATCGAGGCCAGCACACACGCATAGAGCACCAGGCCGATATTGCCTGGGCCAAGCCCGGTTTTGTCGGAAAGCACGAACAACGGCAGCAGCACGATAATCGCCACCAGCACCTGCAGATAGAGCAGCAGCAAGGGCGGCAGGCGCAGCTGCCATTTTTTCAGCAAGGTGCTGTACAGCGCGTAAGCCAGGGTAGCGATCAGCATCAAGGCATCGCCGCCATTCACACCGTGCTGCAGCAGTGCACCCAGATCGCCAGCCGAAACCACCACCAGCACGCCGACAAACGACACCACCGCACCGATCAGAGCGCCGAAGGTCAGGCGCTGGCCCAGGCTGAGAATCGCCATTGCCAGTGACATCAGCGGCATCAACGAAAGGATGATGCCCATATTGGTGGCGCTGGTAATGGCCGCAGCGAAGTAGGCCAGGCTCTGATACACCGCCATGCCCAGCACGCCGAGCACGAAAATTTTGCCCAGGTTGGCGCGAATCTCTGCCCAATGGCGCAGCAGCGGGCGCAACAGGAACGGGGTGAACAACAGCCCGGCCAGCAGCCAGCGGTAGAAGCCGATTTCGGCGGGAAAAATCGCCCCGGCGGACATTTTCGTGATCACCGTGTTGCCTGCCCAGATAAAGATGGCCAGCAAGGGAAACGCATAGTTCATGACGCAACAACTCGTGTAAGTACAGGGCGCTATTATCTGCTGTCTGTCCTATTCGTTATACTTGCATCCAGACAACCCGCCCATCGATCCGGACAGCATGTCGCGTAAATACGTCAACATCCCAAATTTCACCACGCTGCCAGCGCCGGTGTACTTCCGCTACGACGAATTCGGCGCCGACACCCACAGCGCCGCACATCGGCACGCCTGGGGCCAGCTCAACTATGCGGCACACGGCATCATGCACCTGGAGATCGCTGGCCAGCGCTTTGTCTCGCCACCTCACTACGCCGTGTGGGTGCCGCCGGATACCGAACATAGCTGCTACAACCCACAGGCCATTGTTTACCGCTCGGTCTATCTGGACCGAGACCTGTGCCAGGCATTACCGGCACAGCCCTGCACCCTGGTGATCAGTGACATTCTCAAGGCCATTCTCGGTGACTTTGCCCGGCGTGACGTCAAAGTCCCAGAGGATGAAGCCGACCGTCGCCTGGCCCAGGTACTGGTGGACCAATTGCGCCTGGCCCCGACCCAGAGCTGTTTTTTACCCTACGCACGCAGCGCTGGCCTTGAGGGCGTTCTGCAAGCCATGCAGGCAGAACCGGGAGATAACCGCCCGCTCGCCGATTGGGCTGCGAGCGTGCACGTCAGCGAACGGACCCTGGCCCGGCAGTTCTTGCGTGAGCTGGGCATCAGCTTTGGCGAGTGGCGCCTGCGCCTGCGTTTCTTGCGCGCCATCGAAGCGTTAGAGCAGAACCTGCCGATTCAGCAGATTGCCTTTGATCTTGGCTACAGCAGTGCTTCGGCATTCATTGCCATGTTCCAGCGCCATGCCCAGTGCACTCCCGAGCAATATCGGCGCCAGGCCCGCTCTGCCACTATGCCTGCCGGGTGAAGGCTGGCAGACTGCGTTTTTTCCCGCCGTTGTCTTTGAGGGTGTATGACCTTTACCCCGCGCCAGATCAAAATGGCCAGTTGGATCATCGTATTCGCCGGCCTGCTGCTGGCGTTGCCGCTGAAGCTGTTGCCGAGCCTGTTGGCGGGCCTGCTGGTGTTCGAACTGGTCAACATGCTCACCCCCAAGCTGCAGTTGCTGATTGCCGGGGAGCGTGCGCGCTGGTTGGCGGTGGCGCTGCTTGGGACGTTGGTGGTCAGCAGCTTGACCTTGTTGTTCGCGGGGGCGATCAGTTTTCTGCTGCATGAAGCAGAGAACCCCGGCGCCTCGCTGGATAAGTTCATGCTGCTGGTGGACCAGGCGCGCGGGCAATTACCGCCGTTTGTCGATGCTTACCTGCCAGCCAGTGCGGCGGAATTCAAAGTGGCCATTGGCGAGTGGCTGAAAACGCACCTGGGCGAGTTGCAACTGGTGGGCAAGGGCGCGGCGCACATGTTCGTCACCTTGCTGATCGGCATGATTCTCGGGGCCATTGTCGCCTTGCAGCGCATCCCCGACATTTCCCGGCGCAAACCCTTGGCGGCTGCGTTGTTCAATCGACTGGCGCTGCTGGTTCAGGCGTTTCGTAACATCGTTTTCGCACAGATCAAGATTTCCCTGCTCAACACCTTTTTTACCGGGATCTTCCTGGCCGTAGTGTTGCCAATGTTCGGCGTTCACCTGCCGCTGACCAAGACACTGATCGTGCTGACCTTCTTGCTGGGCTTGCTGCCGGTGATCGGCAACCTGATCTCCAACACCTTGATCACCATTGTCGGCTTGTCGTTGTCGATCTGGGTGGCAATGGCGGCACTGGGCTATTTGATTGTTATCCACAAGGTCGAGTACTTCCTCAACGCGCGGATTGTCGGTGGGCAGATCAGCGCCAAGTCGTGGGAACTGCTGCTGGCGATGCTGGTGTGCGAGGCGGCGTTTGGATTGCCGGGGGTGGTGGCGGGGCCAATCTATTACGCCTACTTGAAGAGCGAGCTTCGGCAGGCTGAGTTGGTGTGATGGCAGATCGCGGGGCCGGTGGGATTGCCCCGCGAATCGATATGGCAGATAGATCACAATCGCGGGGCAAGCCCGCTCCCACCGGTACTTCAACCGTACCGCTTACGCGCCTCAATGGCCAAACCGCTGCCAATGCTACCGAAGATGTTGCCTTCAACATGCCGCGCATTAGGCAGCATCGCCGCTACGCTTTGGCGCAAGGCTGGGATACCACTCGAACCGCCCGTGAAAAACACCGTATCGACCTGCGTAACGCCCACGCCGGCTTTGCTCAGCAACTCGCTGACACTGCCGCGCACGCGCTCCAGCAGGCTGTCGATCGACTCTTCGAACAGCGCTCGGGTCAGCTCGACACTCAACCCCGACTCAACCCGCTTGAGGTCAACCAGACGACGCTCGTTGTGGGTCAGTTCGATCTTGGTTTCTTCCACTTCCATCGCCAGCCAGTGACCGGCGCGCTGTTCAATCAGCTTGAACAGACGGTCGATGCCATCGGTGTCTTCGATGTCGTAGCGCATGCTGCCCAGGGCCAGTTGGGACTTTTGCGAATACACCGAGTTGATGGTGTGCCAGGTCGCCAGGTTCATGTGATGGCTGGTGGGCATGAACGCGCCGCTTTTCATCCGGCTGCCATAACCAAACAGTGGCATCACGCCCTGCAGGCTGAGCTGCTTGTCGAAGTCGGTACCGCCGATGTGCACACCGCCGGTGGCGAGAATGTCAGCGTGGCGGTCATCGAGCATGTGCCGTTCAGGGGCGAGGCGTACCAGCGAAAAGTCTGAGGTACCCCCGCCGATGTCGACGATCAGCACCAGCTCTTCGCGTTGAATGCTCGACTCGTAGTCAAACGCCGCAGCGATGGGTTCATACTGGAACGAGACTTCTTTGAAACCGATCTTGCGGGCGACTTCAGCCAGGGTGTCTTCGGCTTCCTGGTCGGCGGCCTGGTCGTCATCGACGAAATGCACCGGGCGGCCCAGTACCACTTCATCAAAGGCGCGGTCGGCATTGGCCTCAGCGCGCTTTTTCAGCTCGCCGATGAACATGCCCAGCAGGTCTTTGAACGGCAGGGCGGTGCCCAGCACGCTGGTGTCGTGCTTGATCAGCTTGGAACCCAGCAGACTCTTGAGCGAGCGCATCAGGCGGCCTTCGTACCCTTCGAGGTATTCGTGCAGGGCCAGCCGGCCATAGACAGGGCGGCGCTCCTCGATGTTGAAGAACACCACCGACGGCAGGGTGATCTTGCCGTCTTCCAGGGCGATCAACGACTCCACGCCCGGGCGATGCCAGCCGACGGTGGAGTTGGAGGTGCCGAAGTCGATGCCGCAGGCACGGGCCGGGGATGCGTCACTCATGGGTTGTACTTCCGGGGGAAAAACGGCCGCGCAGTTTATGCCAGTGGCCAGCAGAATCAAGACCGATTATCTGCTTTACAGCAAACCCAAGGTCGCCTTGAAAGGCTATGCTTGACCCCAATCTACAGAAGCAACGCACAATTTGATGGTGATTCCTTAGATGGACTTCAAAGACTATTACAAGATACTTGGCGTAGAGCCGACGGCGGACGAAAAGGCGATCAAGACCGCCTACCGCAAGCTTGCGCGCAAATATCACCCTGACGTCAGCAAAGAGCGTGACGCCGAGGAAAAATTCAAAGAGGTAAACGAGGCCCACGACGTCCTGAGCAGCCCGGAAAAGCGCGCTGAATACGACGAACTGCGCAAGTACGGCCAGCACGGTCGCCCATTCCAGGGCCCGCCTGGTTGGGAAAGCCGCAGTTCCGGTGGCTTTGAAGGTGGCGACTTTTCCGATTTCTTCAGCTCGATCTTCGGTTCGCGCGGTGGCAACGGCAACCCCTTTGGTCGCGGCCAACAGCAACGCAGCGCCGGTCGGCGAGGGCAAGACGTGGAAATGGAACTGGCGATTTTCCTTGAGGAAACCCTGGCCGGCGAGTCGAAACAGATCAGTTACCAGGTGCCGCAACACAATGGCAGCGGCCAGCGTACCGGCTTCACCACCAAGACCCTGAACGTGAAGATCCCCGCTGGCGTCACCGATGGCGAGAAAATCCGCCTCAAGGGCCAGGGCGCGCCGGGTATCGCTGGTGGTGCCAATGGTGACCTGTTCCTGACCATTCGCATGGCACCGCATCCACTGTTCGATGTCGAAGGTCATGACTTGATCATTACCGTGCCTCTGGCGCCGTGGGAAGCTGCGCTGGGCACCAAAGTGGCAGTGCCGACCCTGACCGGCAAGATCAACCTGACCATTCGCCCAGACAGCCAAAGCGGCCAGCGCTTGCGGGTCAAAGGTATGGGCCTGGCGAACAAGCAGGGCGAGCGCGGTGATCTTTATGCACAGCTGAAAGTGGTGATGCCCAGCCAGAGCGACGACGCTACCCGCGAGTTGTGGAGCAAGTTGGCAGAGAAGGCGGCATTCAATCCGAGGACACAATGGAGTAACTGATTATGAGCAGTACCCTGGTCGTTCAACTGGACATGCAGACTCTCTGTCGGGAAGCCGATCTACCGGCTGCCTACGTGATCGAAATTGTCGAGCACGGCATTGTCGAACCTTCCGGGCGAACGCCGGAAGAGTGGTTGTTTGACGACCGGGCGGCCGTACTGGCCAAACGCGCAGCCAAGTTGCAACGCGAGCTTGAACTGGAGTGGGAAGGGGTAGCACTGGCCCTGGAGTTGCTGGAAGAAGTCCAGCAACTGCGCAGTGAGAACCTGATGCTCAAGCAGCGATTAAACAGGTTTCTGCAAAGCTGAACACATCCCCCTGTAGGAGCGGGCTTGCCCCGCGATTGGGTGCTGGCAGTCACACCGCAATCGCGGGGCAAGCCCGCTCCCACAGGGGGTTAGAGCAACTTGTAGTACAGCGCTGTTGGGCGATACGTGCCATCGGGCCCGCAGGCGTAATCCGGAATCTCCCCGGCCTTGGTGTACCCAAGCGACTGATAGAACGCTTCCGCCTGCGACCCCGCCTCAGTGTCCAGATACAACGTCGCACGTTGTTTTTGCCGTGCGGTGGCTTCCAGCGCCTGCATCAACTGTTGCCCCAGCCCCCGACGGCGCGCTGCACTGTGCACCAGTAACTTTTGCACTTCAGCCCGCTTCAAACCATTGAGCTTTTGGCACAGCCCCAATTGCACGCTGCCGAGCACTTCCTGGTCTTTGCTGACCACCCACAGCAACAACTCGCCATTGCTCAGGCGCTGTTTCACTTCATCCAGGTAGCTGTTGGCCTGTTGCGCATCGATGTTTTCCAGGAAGCCAACCGAGGCACCGTGGCGCACGGCATCGAGCAACAATGCCACCATCCCGTCGCGGTAATGGGTAAAGCTTTCATGAGTCACTCGGTTGAGTTGCGCAGCATTCATAGGCATCACTCCATGGCGCGCGGGGACGCACCGGGGTTGAGGATCAACTGCATGAAGGTCAGGTCGAGCCAGCGGCCAAACTTCACACCCACCTGCGGCATGTTCCCATTGAGGGTAAAGCCCAGGCGTTCGTGTAAACGGATGGAGGCGGCATTGCCGCTTTCAATCGCGGCGACCATGACATGCTTGTCGCAGGCTCGGGCGCGTTCGATCAGAGCTTGCATCAGCTTCGGGCCCATGCCGTTGCCGCGTTGGTCGCTGCGGATGTACACCGAGTGTTCGACGGTATGACGAAAGCCTTCGAAGGGGCGCCAGTCACCGAAAGAAGCATAGCCGAGCACCTCACCCGCGGCGGAGTCCACGGCCACCAGAATCGGGTAGCGCTGGGCCTGGCGCGCATCGAACCAGGCCTGGCGATTGGCTAAATCAACGGGTTGCTCATTCCAGATCGCGGTGGTGTTGAGCACCGCGTCGTTGTAGATGTCGCGAATGCCCGGAAGATCGGCAGTTACGGCATCACGGATCAGGTAAGTCATGGCAGCTTCTCGAACGCTTGCAGAGTGGTGTTCAGGTTAAATGGTTACCAAGCCACGCACACCCTCGGCTTCCATGTTTTCACCGCGCCCGGCCTGGACGATTTCGCCGCGCGACATCACCAGGTATTGGTCGGCCAGCTCAGCGGCAAAGTCGTAGAACTGTTCGACCAACAGGATCGCCATGTCACCACGGGCGGCGAGTTTGTTGATCACTACGCCGATCTCCTTGATCACCGAGGGCTGAATACCTTCGGTGGGCTCATCAAGAATCAGCAGGCGGGGCTTACTGGCCAAGGCGCGGCCGATGGCCAGTTGCTGTTGCTGGCCGCCGGACAAGTCTCCACCACGGCGGTGTTTCATTTGCTGTAGCACAGGGAACAGCTCGTAAATGAACGTTGGAACGCTTTTCGCCTGGCTGGCGCTGAAGCGCGACAGGCCCATCAACAGGTTCTCTTCGACCGTCAGGCGCGGGAAGATCTCCCGGCCCTGTGGCACGTAGGCGATACCTGCCTGCACGCGTTGGTGGGGCTTGAGTGCGGTGATTGCCTGGCCTTCCCAGTGCACGCTGCCTTCGCGGGTGGGCAGCAGGCCCATCAGGCAACGCAGCAAGGTGGTTTTGCCGACACCGTTGCGGCCCAGCAGGCAGGTGACTTCGCCAACTTTGGCCTCGAAGGACAGGCCGCGCAGGATATGGCTGCCGCCGTAGTATTGGTGCAGTGAGTCGATTTTCAGCATGTGTTTGTCCTTGATGCCTGATCGCGGGGCAAGCCCGCTCCCACCGGTAGGAGCGGGCTTGCCCCGCGAAGCGCTTAACTACCTTCCGAGATAAACCTCGATCACTCGATCATCCGCCTGCACGTGCTCCAGCGAACCCTCAGCCAACACGCTGCCCTGATGCAGCACCGTGACATGGTCGGCAATGCTGCCGACAAAGCCCATGTCGTGCTCGACCACCATCAGCGAATGCTTGCCGGCCAGCCCCTTGAACAGTTCGGCGGTGAACTCGGTTTCGGCGTCGGTCATGCCCGCCACGGGTTCGTCGAGCAGCAGTAACTGAGGGTCTTGCATCAGCAACATGCCGATTTCGAGAAACTGCTTCTGCCCGTGCGACAGCAACCCGGCCGGGCGCTGCGCAGCACTGTTCAGGCGAATAGTCTGCAGCACTTCATCGATGCGATCCTTCTGCTCGCCACTCAAGCGTGCGACCAGGCTGGCGAACACTGACTTGTCGGCCTTCTGCGCCAGCTCCAGGTTTTCGAATACGCTCAAGGCTTCGAACACCGTGGGTTTCTGGAACTTGCGGCCAATACCAGCTTGGGCGATCTGCACTTCGCTCATGCGCGTCAGATCCAGGGTGTCGCCAAACCAGGCCTTGCCGGTGGTGGGCCGGGTCTTGCCGGTGATTACATCCATCAGGGTGGTTTTACCGGCGCCGTTGGGGCCGATGATGCAGCGCAGCTCGCCCACGCCGATGTACAGGTTCAGGGCGTTCAAGGCCTTGAAACCATCGAAGCTGACACTGATGTCTTCCAGGGTCAGGACCGTGCCATGACGAACGTCCAGGCCATCGCCACGCACTTGGCCAAGGCCGATGGCATCGCGGCCGCTACCCGCGTCGAGGATCGGTTCGAGCATGAATTCCGGATGCACTGGCGGCAGTGGTATCGCTCTCATTGTTCACCCCTTTTCTTCAGCAGGCCGACTACGCCCTTGGGTAGGTACAAGGTCACCAGAATGAACAGCGCGCCCAGGCAGAACAGCCAGTACTCGGGAAAAGCCACGGTGAACCAGCTCTTCATGCCATTGACCAGACCGGCACCGAGCAGGGGGCCGATCAGCGTGCCGCGTCCACCCAAGGCGACCCATACGGCGGCTTCGATGGAGTTGGTCGGCGACATTTCACTGGGGTTGATGATGCCCACCTGCGGCACGTACAGCGCACCCGCCAGGCCACACAGCACGGCGCTCAATACCCAGACGAACAGCTTGAAGCCACGTGGGTCGTAGCCACAGAACATCAGACGGTTTTCGGCGTCGCGCAGTGCGGTCAGAACCCGGCCAAACTTGCTCCGCGCCAATCGCCAGCCGAGGTACAGGCTGACCACCAACAGCGCGACGGTCAGCAGGAACAACACCGCACGGGTGCTTTGCGCGGTGATCGGAAAGCCGAGAATGCTGCGAAAGTTGGTAAAGCCGTTGTTGCCACCAAAGCCGGTTTCGTTACGAAAGAACAACAGCATGCCGGCGAAGGTCAGGGCCTGGGTCATGATCGAGAAGTACACGCCCTTGATGCGCGAGCGGAAGGCAAAGAAACCGAACACCAGCGCCAGCAAACCGGGCGCCAACACCACCAGGCACAGGGCCCAGGCAAAGTGCTGGGTACCGGCCCAGTACCAGGGCAGTTCGGTCCACGACAGGAAGGTCATGAACGCTGGCAGGCCATCACCGGCGGCTTCGCGCATCAGGTACATGCCCATGGCATAGCCGCCAAGGGCAAAGAACAACCCATGCCCCAGTGACAGCAAGCCGGCATAGCCCCACACCAGATCCAGCGCCAGTGCCACGATGGCGTAGCAGAGAATCTTGCCGACCAGCGTCAGGGTGTAGGCCGACACCTGCAGGCTGTGACCGTCTGGTAGCAACGAAAGCAACGGCAAGGCCAGCAGCACCAACAGAACAACTGCGCCAGTGGCCAGGGCCCAACGCGGGCCAACCTTCTGGCTGGCGGTAACAAGCAGAGGCTGGTTCATCAGTCGATCACCCGTCCCTTGAGTGCAAAGAGGCCTTGCGGGCGTTTCTGAATAAACAGAATGATCAGCGCAAGGATGAGGATCTTGCCGAGCACCGCACCGATCTGCGGCTCCAGCAGTTTGTTGGCAATGCCCAGGCCGAACGCGGCCCACAGGCTGCCCGCCAGTTGGCCGACGCCACCGAGCACCACCACCAGGAAGGAATCGATGATGTAGCTTTGACCGAGGTCCGGGCCGACGTTGCCGATTTGGCTCAAGGCCACGCCACCCAGCCCGGCGATGCCCGAGCCAAGGCCGAAGGCGAGCATGTCTACACGCCCGGTGGGCACGCCGCAGCAGGCGGCCATGTTGCGGTTCTGGGTCACAGCGCGCACGTTCAGGCCCAGACGCGTGCGGTTGAGCAGCAGCCAGGTCAGCAACACCACGAACAGGGCAAAGCCGATGATCACCAAGCGGCTGTAAGGCAGCACCAGATTCGGCAGCACCTGAATACCGCCCGACAACCAGGCCGGGTTGGCTACTTCAACGTTCTGTGCACCAAACAGCAGGCGGATGGCCTGGATCAGGATCAGGCTGATCCCCCAGGTGGCGAGCAAGGTTTCCAGTGGGCGGCCGTACAGGTGGCGAATCACCGTGCGCTCCAGCAGCATGCCGACGCCAGCGCTGATGAAGAACGCCACGGGCAGGGCAATCAGTGGATAAAACTCAATGGCCGCCGGGGCGTAGCGCTGAATCAGCACTTGCACCACATAGGTGGAATAGGCCCCGAGCATCAGCATTTCGCCGTGGGCCATGTTGATCACCCCGAGCAGGCCGAAGGTGATCGCCAGCCCCAGCGCGGCGAGCAGCAGAATCGAGCCCAGTGACAGGCCGCTAAAGGCTTGCCCCAGTAGCTCGCCGAGCAGCAGTTTGCGTTTGACTTGGGCCAGGCTGGTTTCAGCCGCAGTGCGCACGCTGGCGTCGGTTTCCACACCGGGTTGCAGGAGTGATTCAAGGCGAGTGCGGGCCATTGGATCGCCGGTTTCGCCGAGCAGACGTACTGCGGCCAGACGCACCGCCGGGTCGCTGGCAGCCAGTTGCAGATTGGCCAGTGCCAGGCTCAGGGCGGCGTGCACTGCGGCATCGGCTTCAGTGGCAAAGCGGCGGTCGAGGAAGGCGACTTGTGCCGGTTGCGCGCTTTTTTGCAAATGCTGAGCGGCATTCAGGCGTACGCCAGCGTCGGCGCTGAGCAGTTGATGGCTTGCCAGAGCGTTGTCTATCAGGCCGCGCAGGCGATTGTTCAGGCGCAGCTTGCGGGTGTCGGTGGGGCTCAGGCGCCCTTGTTGTAGCGACGTCAGCAGTTCGAGGCGGGCCGGGTCGGGCTGTGCCGCCCAGTCTTGCAGCAGGCGTGCCTGCTCGTTGGCCTTGGCGGCGATGAAGTAGTCGGCGTCGCTGGCGTGGGTGGCCAACGGCAGCAGCAGGAGCAGGGTGAGCAGGAGTCTAAGCATGCGAGCAATCCTGTTATTCGGCGGTGGATGCTTCGCGGGGTAAGCCCGCTCCTACGGTAGGAGCGGGCTTGCCCCGCGATCAACTCAATTCCCTTTCACCGCATAATCAGGCCGCTTGTCGTTGCCCGGAATGAACGGGCTCCACGGCTGCGCACGCACAGGCTGCTCGGTCTCCCAAACCACATTGAACTGCCCGTCATCCTGGATCTCGCCGATCATCACCGGCTTGTGCAGGTGGTGGTTGGTCTTGTCCATGGTCAAGGTGTAGCCGGACGGTGCCTTGAAGGTTTGCCCGGCCAAGGCTTCACGGACCTTATCGACGTCGGTGGATTTAGCCTTCTCAACCGCCTGAGCCCACATGTGGATACCGACGTAAGTGGCCTCCATCGGATCGTTGGTCACGGCCTTGTCGGCGCCCGGCAGGTTCTTGGCCTTGGCGTAGGCTTTCCAGTCGGCAACAAACTGGCTGTTGACCGGGTTCTCTACCGACTCGAAGTAGTTCCACGCCGCCAGATGCCCCACCAACGGTTTGGTATCGATCCCGCGCAGTTCCTCTTCACCTACCGAGAAGGCCACCACTGGCACGTCGGTGGCTTTCAGGCCCTGGTTGGCCAGCTCTTTGTAGAAGGGCACATTGGAGTCGCCGTTGACCGTGGAGATCACCGCCGTTTTGCCGCCAGCGGAGAACTTCTTGATGTTGGCAACGATGGTTTGGTAATCGCTGTGGCCAAACGGCGTGTAGACCTCTTCGATGTCTTTGTCGGCCACGCCTTTGCTGTGCAGGAAGGCCCGCAGAATCTTGTTGGTAGTACGCGGGTAGACATAGTCGGTACCCAGCAGGAAGTAACGCTTGGCTGCGCCGCCTTCTTCGCTCATCAGGTACTCCACCGCAGGAATTGCCTGCTGGTTCGGCGCGGCGCCGGTGTAGAAGACGTTGGGCGACATTTCTTCGCCTTCATACTGCACCGGGTAGAACAGCAGACCGTTGAGCTCTTCGAACACCGGCAGCACCGATTTACGCGACACCGACGTCCAGCAACCGAACACCACCGCGACTTTGTCTTGGGTGAGCAACTGCCGGCCCTTTTCCGCGAACAGCGGCCAGTTCGAGGCCGGGTCGACCACCACCGGCTCTAGCATCTTGCCGTTGACGCCGCCGTTGGCGTTGATCTGCTCGATGGTCATCAAGGCCATGTCCTTGAGCGAAGTCTCGGAAATCGCCATGGTCCCGGACAGCGAATGCAAGATGCCGACCTTGATGGTCTCGGCGGCCTGGATGCTCCAGCTCAGGCCCATCGCCGCGATGGATGCGCTGAGGGTAAAGGCCTTGATCAGACTGCGACGATTCATGTGCTCTCTCCGGTGCTTTTTAGAGTGTTGGCAACGCGGGGAGGGCTTTTGCAAGGGGTATGCCGATTCGTATTTACTGGGGTTTTCGAGGGAATTAAGCGGATTTACGGGCCAGTTTGGTGCTGGTGGATCAGGCATGCACAGGATTAGGGCTGTGCGGTGGTTGATCGCGGGGCAAGCCCGCTCCCACAGAATTTTTGAAACCCTGGTGGGAGCGGGCTTGCCCCGCGATGGCGTATCAACTCAAATTGCGAATTTCTTGAGTAAATGCACTATCCCCCGCCTTGGCCGTATACACCATGTTGAAGGTGATGTCCTTGATGATCGACGGGTCTTCCAGCGCCGCGCCACCGAGGATTTCCAGCTTCCACTCCGAAATCGCGCCTGTGCCTTCAAAAGGCAGGTAGCGCCCGTCATGGAACATCAGTTCATAGACCCAGGTGCCCGGTTCGTAACCCAGGCCATCCTCGGCAACCGTCGACGACAAAGCGATTTGCTGGTTCTGGCGCGGATTGCGCAGCAGGCTGGTGACGCCCTCAAACTTGCCACCTTCACGCAACACCTTGGCCGCGCCCTTGTCAGCCTCAAGCAGAGTAGTGCTGGCGGTTTGGGTGAGGATCGCACTGAGGTCGTCGATTTTTTGGCCGTCTTTGAGCACGAAGGTCACTGACACATACTTCAGTTGGCGCAGGTAGTGGCCAGGGTAGTTGCTGTCGAAGTCGGCGGCTTTGAAACTGAAGGTATGGGTAAGCGGTTTGCTCTGGTCGGAATTTTTACTCTGGTCTGGCTTTGTGAACACCTTCGACCATTGCTCGCCCGCATGCGCCTTGAGGCTGAACGCTTTGCGAATGGTCAGGCGCCGTTCGTTGGCCAGCATGTATTGGTTCTCCATGTGCTGCAGGTTGGTCAGCAACGACTCGCCCGCCAGCATGCCCTTGTAGTTATCGAACCAGGCGGTGGTGTCGATGAAGCTTTCGCGCTGGTAGTCGCCAATCTCGTAGCGCCAGGCCTCTTCCACCCCCAGGCATAGCGAGCGTACAACGTCGTAGGCGGCGCCGTAGATCTGCTCCTGGCGGGCGACCAGCCAGTTGTAGAACGGCGTGTCTTCGGCCAACATGCGGTAGGCCTCCTGCAGGTTGATGCGGTCTTGTTCGCACTGGGCCAGGGCGATCGTTGCAGCGTTGAGCTCGATGGCGGTTTCCTTGATTTCCTCGTCGAGGACCTTGATGTCCCACTCCACCTGGCTGCGGTCGAATTCCCATTCGGCAGCACGGCGGTTGTACTCGGCCTGCACCTGCAGTTCACCAGCAATCGACTGTGAAATATCGGCCAGGATCTCGGTGGCCAAGCCACCGGCTTCCACCGCAGCTCCCAGGCGGTTACCGCCAACAGCGAAGCCGAAGATGGTCGGTACCGTGGAATCGATCATCGCCCCCATCTGCTGGAGGACAATGCCGCCCATTAGTTGTGAAGTGGCTAGCCAGGTCAAGGCGGTGGCCGCTTCTTCTTCGGGCGAGCGCCCGACATCGATGAGCTTGCTCAGGTACGTATGCCTGGCCTTGGCCGCCTCACGGCTGATGAGCATCCCCGACTTTCTGGCCCGCAGGCCGTTGATGGCTTCCTTCTGGATTCGGGTGGTGAACTCGGCCAGTTTGATCTCATGCGCTTTCAGCATGACCGACTCGCTGACGCTGGAATCTTCCTCGATCAGGCGCAGGTAGTAGCGGCCAAAATCGGCCAGCTGTTGCGCCGCCGCTTTGGCCAGCGGCAGCACCTGGCGGAAGCGGTAAGCGGGGATGGGCGCACGCCCCCGGGCATAGGGTTGGGGCAACAGGCTCACGCCACCTAGCGTATTGGCGAACGCATCCAGGCTTTCATCGGCCCAGGTCAACGGTGGCAGGGCCTTGCCGTCGAGTGTCAAACCGTGGCGCAAGTTGTACAGGCGGCTTTCCAGCAGGTTGCGCAACTCGATCACCCGGCCGTTGAGCGGGCGTCTGAATTGGTCTGCGTCCAGCTTGGCCAGTTGGGTGGGTTGCCAGCGTGAGGCTTCGTCTTTGCGCGGCAGCGGGCCCAGCAGTTTGATCGCTTGCTGGTAGCACAGCCAGGCGTGGTTGAGGTTGCTCAGCGTCGGCTCGCGGTAATAGTGGTCACCCTGCAGGCGCCAGTTCTCCAGCAGCGCCAGGTACACGGCCTGTTGGTAGTAGCGCGACAGCACGAACACCCGGCTTGTTGGGTCTACCCCTTTTTGTAACACCGAACTCAGGGTGCCCGCTTCGGCAAGCGGGCGGGTGCACCAAGGCGCTGGGCGCCCCTCTTCGTCGGCGCGGGTGCGGTAGGGGTTGAACAGGTAACGCAGGTACCAATCCTCGGCGTCTTCGAACTGGCGCTGCTCGGTCAGGCGCGTGGCAATCAGGGCCGGTAGGTGCAGGAACAGTTCCCGGAAGTACAGACCATTGGCACCGTGAAAGTCTACTTTCGGGTTTGGCCGATTCGGGTCGATCTTGGGCTCGTCCAGGCATTGCGTCGCCCATGCCAGCACATGCTCCACGCCCAGGCTGGCGCGTGCCACCAGGTTTTTGCCGAACAGCGTGTTCAGGCGATACTCAGGGGTGTCGAGTGCGGGCTCTTCGTTGGCTACCGATGTCAGATCAAGGTACTGCGCTTGATTGGCCTGGTTGGCGTCTCGTACGATTAAGATGTCCCATGGTTCGTCTTTGTCCTGGAGCAAAAGCTTGAAATTGTAATTGATTTCATCTATTAGAGAGTTCATCTCATCAAGTGCTTTAAAGGAAATTTGGTAGCCCCCCAGTCCTGAGAGCTTTAAGCTTATTTTGAACTCCTGTGATTCTGCTGGTGATATAGTTGTGAATTCTCTTACTTCGGTTTTTTTGTCGCCGGGGTTTAATATGCTGGGGCTGATAAAGATAGTGCTATCAATATCAATATCAATATCAATACCAAATTCTTTGGATATCTCTTTGAGGTTCATCGTTAACTTTAAAGTTAAGATGTTTCCATTTAAATATGGGCTTCCTTCTATTATGTGGAAATGTTCATGGCCTTTGTGGCTTGAATCAAATTCAATTTTTAAAGGCGGGCCGTTGTAGGTATGTTGCACACAATGCACATGGCGATAGGTGGTCAACAGTCGGCTGGCTAAATCGTGAGCGTTAGTCAGATTCTGTTTATCAATTAGCAACAGGTCACGCGCTTCGATAAAGTATTCGTTATTGAGTTTTTCGGGGGCCAGTATCTTGACCTTGGGGTCTTTATCGGACGCTCCCGTTGTAATCTGCGCACAGTCGTACAACATGGCCACCAACCACGGATCCTGCGAGCGCTCCCCCTCTTCATCGACCACCACAATCAGGCCGGGGTGGTACTTCTCATCCTTCAGGTAGGGATTGTCATTGTCGCCGCGCCATTTCCCCTGAGGGTCATGGCCGTCCAGGCACATCAGCTCGTTAGCGGCGCTCCAGACGCCATCACTCTGCTGGAAGGCATAGCACACAGAAATCTTGCGCATCTTCGGCAAGGTCTTGTTCGATTCGTCGCCACTGGGCAAGTCGGTGACGCCCCGCTCGACCCAGAATACGTAGCGGCGCCCGTGAATGATGACAGGGCGGACCGCGTCACATGTGAATGTCTGATCGACCTTGTCGTCTTTCTTTTCTTTGTAATAGCTCTGCGGAATCAGCCCTGTGGGTGAAAGCGTGATCTTTTCCCACTCGCTCCAGGCCAGTGGGCTCAGCCGCTGCTTATCGTCGCGCAGGCCGATGTCCAGCGTGCGCCAAAAGTATTCTGTCGGCGTGGTGTTGGTTTTGCCGATCAGGTGGTAAATGCCCTGCTTGGGGTCAGTGCCTTCCAGGTAGCCGCTAACCACTTGTAAGTTGCTCACACGTTCGAACTTGGCCAAGTAGTTACAAATGGCTGTATGCAACAAGGTGACGTCCAATGTGCCTTGGTTAAGCTCCACCTCCAGTTCCTGGAACGCTACGCTTTTGTTCGGTCGATTAGCGTAATGGATGAGGTTCTCCGGGTGGTTCTGCTGTTCCTGGCGTTGTTTCCAGGTGGCGTATTGCGCCAGGTAGGTGTTCCAGTGGGCAATGGCGTCACTGGTGGGCGGGTTGGCCGCATAGCCCGGCTCCAGGTGCGCGAAAAGGCGGAAGAGGTAATGCTGAAGGCTACCGATAGCCTGGTTGAGGGTGTTGGTGTTGACCTCGGCGTTAACCTGGATATCCGTCAGGCAGTAGCTCGACAGATCGTCGAAGGTGGCAATGCCCTGTGTGTGCGCGTGTGCAGGTGCCCAGTGGGCGATCAGGTAGCCGGCCAAAGCATCGCGCCAGTGTTCATGCATGTGTTGCTCGACGATGCTGCGCAATGCTTCGTCGCTACTGCTCAGTAGTGCCTGACTGACGGCCTGAAACTCTATGTATGGGCTGTCTTTCTCCAGGTCGGCAAGATCTTGCAAGTTGCTACAAGCCAGGCCTGTATGCGTGCATAACGCGTGCGTGCGCAAAATGTAGTCAATATCGGTCAGGGTTGCAGGGACGCAGGGTATCCACTCCGTGGCCCGGTTCCAGTCTTCAGGTAGTACCTCGAATTTGATAGGGAAATAACCACGGTGTTGGTAGTCTGTGTTGCCTTCTTCTATATCTGCTTGCTTTATTTTCTCCTGCTGTTCAAGCCAGTAAGCTGGAGCATGCATTGTGGTGTATTGTTTGCGGGTGACGCGCAATACACCTGAGTTGTTTGCAATGAACTTTTCGAGTTTAACAATGGCCGATTGAAGTGAGGTATTGCCGTAGCGCCACTTTCCGGTAAAACGCAGGGTGTACAACAGAATGAAACGTTTGTGACCTCTTGATCTTACTACCGCTGCCTCTTCGGGAGTCAGCTCGGCCAAGAAGGTATCGAAGCGTGCAACCGGGTTATCGATCTCGCCGGTTCTCTCGATATGTGGGCAGGTTTCGCTAACATCTGCCTTCGCCCAGCCTGTTAGTTCAGTCAGGTCGGTGATCGCGCGCTCCACGGCACTGGTTTCGTTGCTGTCGTGATGCGCAGCCAGGTAGCGTGTGGCATCAGCCTCGTCCTGGCCGTTGGCGCGACACACCTCAACCCAGGCCCGGTATCGGCTGAGCTGGTAACACAGGTCCAGGTTGGCAACCAGCGCTGTTTGGTTGGCCGTTGGGTTGTTGGCAGCCTTGATCGAGCCCGAGGCTTCGTCGAGTTCTATCATGCCCTGCAGATCGAAGCGTTCCGGCATGTCGCACAACGTCTGAATGGCTGCTGGGCTCAGGCGCAGCAGCTTGATCAGTTGTATGTGGCGTTCCAGGGCAAACCACTGGCGGCTGTTAAGCTTTTGCTCCTCGACCTTGAGGCTTTGCTCGTTCGTCGCGGCCTTGAGCACGTCGTCAAGCAACGCCTGCGCCGTAAAACCGCACCAGCGCAGCAGCGGAGCGATGTGAAGTTGGCTCAGGGTGAAGCCTTTCACGCCTTTTCCGAATGCCGTGAGCAGCAATTGGGCGGTCAGCTTGTCGAGCTGTGTTGGCTCCAGATCCGCTTCGGGCTGTGTGATGGGTTTATGTGTACGGGTTGCTTCCCGAATGGCCGGCAGCAGTTGGTTGATGGCCAGCACCAGCAGGCTATCGGGCGCCAGCTTGGCATCTGCCACTTCCGTCAGGGCGCTGAGCAGGGCGGTTGGGGAAACTTTCTCCTGATTCAGCCAGCGGTCGAGGTTGGTCAGAGCGACCAGGGCATCGAGCATATCCGGGTCGCTCAGGCTACCGACCACAGGTTTGCCGGCCAGTTGCTTCTGCAAGGTGGTGCCCGCCTTGCCCAGTAGCGCCACCATGGCTATGCCTTCGATGGGGGAGCGCTTGAGCAGCCGATGGATCTGGCTGAGCCGATAAAGCGACGAAACCACCGGCAGCGACAGGCTCAATGCCTTCAGGCCCAGCGCCTGTTGCGTTTGCGCCAGATAGAGTCGGGTGGTTTGTTCGTTACTGCCTAGCGCATTGGCTAGCCCCGGCAGCACCGTGTACTGTCCTGTCGCGCCGTCGTTGGGGTCGAAGGCCTGGTCATCCACGGCCAATGCGGTTTCGATGCTCGTGTCATGATCGTTGCCGGGGCCATCCAGCACCCGGTCAAGCAGCGGCTGCTGCTCCCCGGTGCTGTAAGGGCACACCTGATACACCAGGGCCGCGAACTGTTCAGCACTAACCCCATACGCCTCGTTCAGGTAACGGAAAACACCCAGGGCACGCAGCGTCTCGGCGGTGATGCTCCAGCCACTGGTTTGCCCTTGTGCGCGCAGGATCGAAATCAACAGCCAATCCACCTCGGCGAACGGCAGGGCGAGTGCTTTTTGCAGGTGAATCATCTGGTACATGCGCACAAGGCTCTGCTGAGTGAGTGCGTCGAAGTGCAGCGTGATACCAACCTCGTCTGTGACATCCTTGACTGTCAGGGCGCTGCTGCGGCCAGCATTGAGGTAGATGGCACCGTAATGCAGGCCGCCAAGGTTTTTTTCGGCACGGTAGGCACTTGAGCAACGCACGGCGGTGAAACCGGCCTGGGCGTTGTCATCAATGCCAGACACCGCCAGCAGTTCCAAAACCTGTTCGGTGCTCAGGCCGGTTTGGCGGCAGTAAGTGGCCACATCCTGCAGTTTCGCAAGCGCAACTTTTGCGTCGATTTTCAGGCCGTACAAGGCCGGCCAGTCATGCTTGGCATCGGCGATGGCGTGGTGATCCAACAACAAGTCTTGCAAGGCCGGGCTCAGGCCGCTGGCGTTAAGCATGACTTCACGCAGGTCATCATCGCGCAAGCGTGCATCGCAAAAATTGGGGTAGCTGTACTGCGCCTGCTGCAGGAGTTCGAAGTATGGAAGCTTCCTGTGCTTGAGCACGGCCTTGATTTGTTCCAGGGCAAAGTGGAACGGCAGGTTGGCGTGCTTGCCGACACTGGCCAGTGTTTCAGGCAGATAGGCGGCGTTGCCCACGTGGCCTTGCGCGTGGTGGGTCAGTGCGCCAATAGCCAGGCTCAGGGCCGATACCGGTTGCTCCAGGCGTTGCGGGTCGAGCAGCAGTTCGCTGATGTCTGGGCGCCGTTGCGCCAGGAGCCAACGGTCTTTGGCCTCGCTGCTGGTCTCCAGGGCCAGGGCTTCTTGGTACAGGGTATGCAGGTAGGCGATTGGCCCGCAGTTGGCTTCGGGCGCCTCTGGGCCGCAGGTGTTGGCGAGCTGTTCCGGGAACAGTTTGGCGTAGGTGTTGGGGGTGACGGTGGGTTCCTGAGTAGTCATGCGCGTTGCTCCTGATGCCTGGACAGACGTCATACGTGCTCGGTGTTAACCGCTCACGGGGGGAAGGTCTGAAAGCATTTGAGGGGCGGGCGTATCTCTTCGCAACTGACAAAAATGCTAGGTGCGGGCTAGGAAGTACGGTTTTAACGGGTGGACGAGGGGCTAACATTTTGACACACCCTCAGTAGTTGAGTACCGTGCCGCACCGCAGTAGATTCTGCGGCACGGGATTGGCGTCCCTGATTCAGAGATACAGAGCACTAACGCACTCAGCGATTGTGTTCGGCATGGCTGCACCTGTTACGGGCGGAGCCGTGTGTGGGAGCCTTCGGGCTCACCGGGTATCTCTGACCGGCACGCCAACCCGCACGGCTCCGTCCACCCATATTGGCGTGTGGGCGCGGAGCGACATTTAGAGAGAGCCGCAAGGAGTAGCACCATGCTCAAGAAGATCGTTCCAGATCCACCGTCAGACGCCGTGCAGCCAGCACGGCCCCGCCATACGACTGCCGTAATGCACTTTGGCACATGCCACCAAGCCCACGATCCGATCTGCGCGGTACGCGCCGGAGTGGATGCGGAAGATGCGCTGGTATGCGCTGTAACCGCATTGAAGGCGGCCTACGAAACCAATGCTCTAGCCCTGGAACAAGCCGAGGAACCGCTGCGCAGCCTGCTGGCCGCCAGCGAGAACTCGCTGGAGAAGGGCTTGGCGCTGGCCGAGGCTGTGCTTCGGGGAATGGAGCAAGGTTAGTGTTGAGCTGAACGGGCAGGGGCTGTTGGCAGCCTCTGCACGTTAACGCGGCCTACCTGATATTTTTGCCAGTGGCACGTTGAGCTTTTCCCTTCGTATCGTGGGGCCTGTCGATTCATAGCAGGGAGCGCTCCACATGCAAAACCTGATCTGCAAGCAATCCGCTCCTCTGGCGTTGATGGCGGCTGTCGCGATGAGTGGTTGTTTACCGAACTCAGCATCTGAGGTGCAAACAGTCAGTAGTGTTGTGGCAACCTCGATCACTGCGCAGGAGTTGGGTGCGCATACCTTTACTCTTGTTCATCGAGAACGTAACCCTCAGGGTTACACGATCGAGAGCGGTAACCTCTCATTGGCCGGTAAAGCGGTTGATGGCTCGCTGGTGGCGGTAAAGGGGGCAGATGGAGCCGTGACGGCCGCTATCGATCGGCCTGGCAAACGTGGTTTGCTGTTGATCGATACATCAGGCCAGCGCAGGTTTCTGCCAGAGCCGGCCTATGACTACTTGACGCCTGACACGGTACCAGGGCCCATTGAGCACGCTGAGCAGCCACCCTCTGCGCCCGGTGTTGTAAGGGAAGTTGATGCGGTGGTGCAGCTTTCCGTTGAGGCGCTGAGGGTTCTTAACAGTGATCCAGTAGCTTTTGCCTTGGTTCAACTGGAAACAGCCAATCTCAGCTTGCGCAATTCTCAAGTAGCCAGTGTGCGCCTTAATCTCGCGGGCACTCGAGTGGGCGTGAACGATTACGCTGTTATCGGTGAAAACTTGAGTGAACTGGATGCCGAATTGGCACCGCTACATCCTGTGTATCACCATGACCTGAACGTGGGCTTTTCAGAAAACTCGCCCATGGTCGGTGTTGCTGAAGTCCGTGGTAACACCTCACTGAACAGCATCTACTCCATCAGCGCGTTTCGTCATGAGGTAGGCCATAACGCAGGAGGGAGCCATTGCAATGAAGACGGCTCAGACAACTATCGGTTTGGTTACAACGATGGCAAGGACATCGCCACAGCACTGTGTCACAACGACGTGCCGTACTACTCCAATCCGCACGTCAGCTTGAACGGGAAACCCGTCGGGGATGCCAGAACGGCCGACATGGCCAGGGTCTGGCGGGAGGAGGCAGGAAGGCTCAGCGGTTACGGCCCGACATTTAATGGCGACCGTCTGATTTTTGGCGGTGTCGGGCAAGCGCAACTGTTAATTTCCGAGCCCGGTATTCACAAGCCATCTCTGGGCGTTGTTGCACTGAGCGAAGAGGTTGGCCCTACCTCGCTGGTTTATGGCGGGCCGGGAGACACGGTGCTCTCGATTAAGCTGACAGAAAACCAGAGTGGCAATGAGCAGGTGGTCAAGTTTCGTGCACACCGGCAAGTGCAGGACTGCCCAGACATCACGACTATGAACAGTTATGTTGTTTGCCACCCGGACTCCGCTGGCCCGATTACGCTGACGCTCTTTCGGATAGCCCAAGACAACCCGTCGTTACCGCTAGGCGTTTATAACGGCGTGGTGGAACTCAAGGCATTGGATTACACAAACCCTGAATGGTCACGGCCTATTCTCGTGAGTGTGACGGTTTGGAACTTGAATTGAACCGTACGCTTTGAACCGTGCGTGAAAGGCGGGGTTTGCGCCTTTCACGCAGCAGGGCTGTCAGTGCTCTTTGCCGCTGGTGGCACTATCAAGCATTTGGCGATTGCGCCGCACAAATTGATAGGTCACCGCCAACAGCAAGAACCACAGCGGTGTAACGATCAACGCCTGACGGGTGTCGTTTTCCAGACTTAACAGCACCAGGATGAAGGCGAAGAACAGCAAACACACCACCGCCATGAAACGCCCGCCGGGCATCTTGTAATGTGAGGCCTGGTGCAGGGCTGCACGGTTTTTGCGAAAGCTCAGGTACGACAGCAGGATCAGCGTCCAGACGAACATGAACAGCACCGCCGACACCGTGGTCACCAGGGTGAAGGCTTCAATCAAGTCGGGCACCAGATACATCAGCGCCGCACCCAGCAACAGGCAGCTGCAAGAGAAGTACAGGCCGTTGGCCGGTACCTTGCGGCTCGACAGGTGTTCGAAACTGCGCGGGGCATCGCCTTGCTGGGCCAGGCCGAACAGCATGCGGCTGGTGGAGAACACGCCGCTGTTGGCCGACGAAGCCGCCGAGGTCAGCACCACGAAGTTGATGATGCTCGCCGCGGCTGGCAGCCCGGCCAACACGAACAACTCAACGAACGGGCTCTTGCCCGGCACCACATCGCGCCACGGCGTCACCACCATGATGGTGATCAAGGCCAGTACGTAGAACACGATGATCCGCACCGGAATCGAGTTGATCGCACGCGGCAGGGTGCGCTCGGGGTTCTTCGCCTCAGCGGCGGTGGTGCCCACCAACTCGATACCAACGAAAGCGAATACAGCAATCTGGAAGCCGGCGAAGAAGCCCATCAGGCCGTGGGGGAACATGCCGTCGTCGTTCCACAGGTTGGTCAGGCTGGCGGTACGCCCGGCGGGCGACTCGAAGCCACTGAGCACCATGTACAGGCCAGTGCCGACCAGCGCGAGGATCGCGACGATCTTGATCATGGCGAACCAGAACTCGATCTCGCCGAACATTTTCACGGTGATCAGGTTCAGCGACAGCAGCAGGCCGACACAGGCCAACGCCGGTGCCCACTGCGGTATGTCGGGAAACCAGAACTGCGAGTACGCAGAAATGGCGATTACGTCGGCGATGCCGGTAATGATCCAGCAGAACCAGTACGTCCAGCCGGTGAAATAGCCCGCCCAGGGGCCGAGCAGGTCGGCAGAGAAATCGATGAACGACTTGTATTCGAGGTTCGACAGCAGCAGCTCGCCCATCGCCCGCATGACGAAGAACAGCATGAAGCCGATGATCATGTAGACGAAGATGATCGACGGGCCAGCCAGGCTGATGGTTTTGCCCGAGCCCATGAACAGCCCGGTACCGATGGCGCCACCGATGGCGATCAGTTGGATGTGGCGGTTGGACAGGCTACGTTCGAGGTGTTCGTGTTCGTCAGGCGTGGGATGTTGCGGTGACAGGTTCGCGGTCATGGGCTAGGCATTTTCCATTTAATACATTCTCTTGTGCGCGTTAGGCTAACACGCGCCTTCCTGGCGCAACCGCGACAATACGTCTCAACACTAAAGTGTGGTTGACGATGATCAACGCTTGCGCATCAGGCCAATAAAGAACAAACCGCCAATGGCTGCGGTGGCGATGCCAATCGGCAGGTCTTCCGGCGAAATCAGTGTGCGTGCGGCGACATCGACCCAGATCAGAAACAGGCTGCCCAGCAACAGACACACCGGCAGCAGGCGCGTGTGCTCGGCGCCTACCAGGCGGCGGGCGATGTGCGGCACCATCAGGCCGACGAAGCCGATTGAGCCACTGATCGCCACCAGCACACCGGTCAGCAGCGAGCAAATCAGAAACGCCAGCAGGCGTACCGAGCGGGCGTTCAAACCGAGGGTGACCGCTGTCTGTTCACCGGCCATCAGGGCATTGAGCGCACGAGCCATGCCCAGCAGCAAGGTCAGGCCCAGCAGAACGCTGATGGCCGGGATCGGCAGCAGCTCCCAGCGCGCCAGGCCCAAACCGCCGAGCATCCAGAACATCACTGCGGAACTGGCGCGGTGGTCGCCAAGGAACAGCAACAGGTTGGCAACCGCCATCATCACAAAAGCCACTGCTACGCCGCACAGCAGCAAACGGTCGCTGTCCAGGCGGCCACGGCGGCTGGCAATTGCCAGCACCAGCAGCATGCTGCACAGGGCGCCGATAAAGGCCGCCAGCGGCAAGGTCAGTACGCCCAGCACTTCACCAATATGCAGCACTACCAGCACCGCACCGAGCGTGGCACCGGAGGTGACGCCGAGCAGGTGAGGGTCCGCCAGGGGGTTACGCGTCACTGCTTGCAACACCGCGCCGATCATCGCCAGGCCACCGCCCACCAGTGCGGCCAGGAGCATGCGCGGCACGCGGATGAGCCAGACGATGTGTTCCTGGCCGGTGGTCCAGGTGGGCGTATCGGGGGCAATGCCGAAGACTTTGAACAGCACCACGCGCCACACCACCTCGACCGGTACGGGTGCCGCGCCAAACCCCAGCGACACCACGCAGGACACCAGCAACAGGCCAATCAGGCCGAGCACCAGCAGGCGATAGCGAGTCATGCGCCGTGCAAGCCCTTGGCGATGCTTTCAATGGCATCGACGTTTTCCAGGCTCGGCGTGGCGGCCACGTAAGGGATTACCACAAAGCGCTTGTTGCGGATCGCCGACACGGACTGCAGGGCCGGGTGCTGTTCAAGGAATGCCTGCTTCTGGGCCGCGCTGATCTCGCCGTAGTCAACGATGACGATCACCTCGGGGTTGCGCTCGACCACGCTTTCCCAGTTAACCCGGGTCCAGCTGGCGTCGATATCGTCCAGCACGTTGCGCCCACCGGCAGCGGCGATCAGTGCCTCTGGCATGCCCAGGCGGCCGGAGGTCATGGCGCGGTCTTCACCACTGTCATACAGAAACACCCGTGGGCGTTGCTCCGGTAGCGTCTGTTGAACCACGGCGATGCGCTGTTGCATCTGGCTGATCAGTTGCTCAGCGCGGTCCTGTACATCGAAGATTTTGCCCAGGTTGCGCAGGTCGTTGTAGGTGTCATCGAGGCTGGCCGCCGGACGCTTCATGACAAAAGCGCAGGACTCGGTCAACTCGTACACCGGTATGTTCAGCGGCGCGAGGGTTTGTGGGGTGAGGTCGCCGCCGACGCGCATGCCGTAGTCCCAGCCAGCGAAGAAGAAATCGACATTGGCGTTGAGCAAGGTTTCCACCGAAGGGTACTTGCTGGCGAGCTCCGGCAGGCCATCAAGCTCTTTGCGCAGCTCAGGGGTGACGGCTTTCCAGCCGCTGACACCGCTGTAGCCGACCATGCGCTCACGCAAGCCGAGAGCGAGCATCATCTGGGTCATGTTGATGTCATGGCTCAGGGCGTGCTCGGGGGCTTTGTTGAACGTCACCTGGCGGTTGCAGCTTTGTATGGTCAACGGGTACTGGGTGGCCTGGGCGAAAGCGCTGGTGCTGGCGAGCAGGGCCAGCAGAAGCAAGGTAATTCGGATCATCGCTGGGTTATCCAGGTAAGGCGTGGGTGGTCGGCGAGAGGGTGGCGGTCTATCAGTGCCTGTACACCGAAGACTTCGTGCAGCAGGTCAGCCGTGAGGACGTCGTCGGGTGTACCGCTGGCAACGATACGCCCGTGGTTCAGAACGTACAGGCGATCACAGAAAGCTGCTGCCAGGTTCAGGTCATGAATACTGGCCAAAGTGCCAATACCGAGGCGGCGGACTTGCTGCAACAGCTCCAGTTGATAGCGTGGGTCGAGGTGGTTGGTGGGTTCATCGAGGATCAACACCTGCGGTTGCTGAACCAGTGCCCGGGCCAGAATCACGCGCTGCTTTTCACCGCCAGAGAGGCTGGCGAAGGTGTGATCGTCGAAGCCCTCCAGGCCGACGGCGTGCAACGCGGTTTTGACCAACTGGCGGTCCTCGTCGGTGTCGCCGTCGAACAAGCCTTTGTGTGGTGTACGCCCCATGGCGACGACTTCTTCGACGTTCAGGCCGAAGGTATCGGGAAACTCCTGCAGCACCACGGCGATACGTTGGGCGCACCAACGTGGTGACTGCCGCCACAGGTCGTGGTCATCCAGGTATACCTGGCCGTGTTCCGGTTTGTTGAAGCGATAGGCACAGCGCAGCAGGCTGGTTTTGCCGCTACCGTTGGGGCCGATCAAACCGACGAATTCCCCCGCCTTGACCTCTAGATCGACCTCGCGCAGTTGGAACTGGTGATGACAATGGCCGTGGCCGAGGGGCGACCAATGCAGATCGCGGATACTCAGGGTACTCATGACAGTCCTGGCGAAAGCGGGCGGCTATGGTAGCAGGTCAGTAGGTAGGAGCGGGCTTGCCCCGCGATTGCGGTGTGTCAGGTAAACCGCGATCGCGGGGCAAGCCCGCTCCTACCGGGGACTCAGGCGGTTTTCAGTTTGCGCGAGAGCAAGCCCCAATCCAGTGTCCACACGGCCAGCAGCGAAACGCCAACCAAGGGGAAGGCCACGCCCAGCGCAATCATGATCACGATGGCGGCTTTCCATTTCGGTAGGTCATGACGCAATGGCGGTACGCCCAAGCCACTTTCAGGGCGACGTTTCCACCACATCACCAGGCCGCTGATCGAGCCCAGCAGGATCATCAGGCAGATCACCAGCACGATGAGCTGGTTCAGCGTGCCGAACATCTTGCCTTCATGCAGCATCACCCCCAGTTCCGTGGCGCGGGCAACGCCGTTGTAGTCCTGCCAGCGCACATCCACCAGCACTTTGCCGGTGTATTGATCGACATGCAGGGTGGCGTCGTTGCGCGGGTCGTCGGCAAATACGGCAATGGTGTACACGCCATCAGCAGTGCTCGGCAGGGTGATGCTGTAGCCAGGCTCGACCGAACGGCTGACGGCCAGGTCCTGGACCTGTTGCAGGCTGACCTGGGGAGCTGCCGGGGCAGTGGAGGCTATCGCATGCCCGGCGTGTTCGGCATGGGCGCCGGACTGCGGCATCGGGGTGTTCTCTACCGCCCACGGTACGGTCTGGCGTGTTGCGCTGTTGAGTTCGCGGGCCTGTTGGTCGGAGTGCGGGACATCGTTCCACATGGCGGCCGGGAAGGTGTTCCAGACATCGGCGTATTTGGCGCCCCAGAAACCGGTCCAAGTCATGCCACTGAGCAGCATCAGCAGCAACAGGGCTGATCCCCAAAAGCCGGTAACTGCATGCAGATCACGCCACAGCAAACGCCCGCGGGCGTTCAGGCGCGGCCACAATACGCCAGCGCTACTCTTGCCCCGTGGCCACCACAGGTACAAGCCGGACACCACCAGCACGATG
This sequence comes from Pseudomonas sp. H9, assembly GCF_004353925.1. Taxonomy (GTDB): domain Bacteria; phylum Pseudomonadota; class Gammaproteobacteria; order Pseudomonadales; family Pseudomonadaceae; genus Aquipseudomonas. The sequence goes on from NZ_SMOK01000007.1 coordinate 316,052, forward strand.
CCCCAGCCAGCGGCCAGTTCCACCAGCCGATCGCCCACGGTGCCAATCATCAGCTCACCGTGCAGCGCGCGGGCGACGGCCTGCAGGTTGCGTTTTGCATCCTGTTCGCCCAGCAGCGTGCCGTCGTAAGGGTTGATAAACACATTCAGTTCACGGCCGGCATCCTTGACCACGAATTGGGCGCTACGGTCGGCTGCCACGGCGGGCAGGTACTGGCTGACCTGGCCGTTGGGGTAGGCGGTGTGAACCTGTTGCAGCAGGGCATCGGCGCTTTGTGTGTGATGCCCGGCTTCGACCACCATCAGGTCGCGGTAAAGCAACGGGTCGAGTTGCGGTTTGAACAGGTAGATGATCCCGGTGATCGCCAGCAGGATCATTACCGGGGCAACGAAAAGCCCGGCATAGAAGTGCCAACGCCAGGCCAGGTTGTAGAAGCTAATCGATGGTTTGCTCATGGTGTGCTCCCATGTTGTGCAGGGAAGGCGCGATCGATGATCGCGCCTCGGGGTTAGATCAGAAGCTCAGGTCAACTTTGGTCCAGAGCGTGCGCCCCGGTTCATTGATGGCCTGTGGATCGCTTGCGGGGTAACCGAAGCCAGCGTTGCCCGCCAGGTTCAGGTGTTCGGCATAGGCTTTGTCGAACAGGTTATCGACCCCCGCGCTGAGCTTGAGGTGCTGGCTGACCCGGTAGCTGCCATTGAGCGAGAACACCCCGAAACCCGCGCTCTTTTCATAATCTTTGCCGACTACGTTGCCGTAGTTTTCTTCGATGCGATTTTGCGCGGCGACCACCCGCCATAACGCCCCTGCACTCCAATTGTCGCGGCTGTAGGTGAGCCCCATGCGGCTCTCCAGTGGCGGCATCTGTGGAAGCGCTGTGCCATCACTGCTGTTCTTGCCCCAAGCGTAGGCCAGGGTTGCGTCGGCTTTCCAGTTGGAGGTCAAGTTATAGGCAGCGCCCAGTTCGCCACCCATGATGCGTGCGTCGATGTTCTGCGCCTGGGAGTTGCTCATCCCCATCATGTTGGTGTTGTAGTTGAACAGGATGTAGTCGCGAATCTGCCCGACATACCCCGAGGCCCAGGCTTGCAGGTCTTCGGTCTGGTACTGGATACCGAAGTCCAGCTGTGTGGTTTTCTCCGGCTTGATGCTGTCGAAGGCGTTGACCGATCCGGCAGGCCCCGACTTGGGCGAAAACAGTTCCCAGTAATCCGGGAAGCGTTGGGCGTGGCCGAGGCCAACATAGGTGGTGGCCGGCATGTCGGCCAGGTCATGTTCGTAGCGAACGAAGCCGCTGGGCAGGGTATCGGCACGGGTGTCGCCACGGGTGGCGCTGGTTTCCCGGTAGTCTTTGGCCGAGGCGCGGTCCAGGCGTGCACCGGTAATGACGCGGTCTTGATCGGCGACATACCAGGTCAGCTCACTGAACACGCCGTAGTTGTGGAAGTCGGCGTCTTTAGTCCATGGCATTTGCTTGTGCACATCGATGCCCATGCCACCACGCTGACGGTGTTCGTTGGTCTGTGCGTCGACACCGGCAATCAGTTGTAGCTCGCTCCAGCGCCAGGTGCCTTTGACCCGGCCACCCAGGGTGCGGCGGTCGACGTTGCTGACCATCGGCATCCCCATCATGCCCATCCCTGAAGGGGTGCGCAGGCTGTAGTTGTCCATTACATGGTCGGCGTAGTTGTAATACACCTGGGCTTCAAGCTTGTCCCATACCTCGCCAATGTTGGACTTCTCAAACCGCAGCCCCAGGCTTTCGCGCTTGAACTGTGAGCCGTCCATACCACGCCCGGCATAACGGGCTTCACCGTCGCCCTTGCCGGCGGTGAGCTCTATCAGGGTGTCGGCATCGGGCGTCCAGCCCAGCGCCACATCTCCGTTCCACTTGTCCCAGCGCGACGGCACGGTGTCGCCATTGCCATCTTCGTAGTCATCCGAGTGCGACTGGTTACCGACCACGCGCACGTAGCCCAGTTGGTTACCCGCCGCCGCATCGACGAGCTTGTCGAAACGCCCGTTGGAACCGGCCAGCAGGCTGGCGTTGACCCGGCTGCCAAGCTCGCCGAATTTCTCTGGGTCGCGGTCGAACAGAATGGTTCCGGCGGAGGCACCGGGCCCCCAGATCACACTTTGCGGGCCTTTGATCACGGTCAGGCGGTCGTAGGTTTCCGGTGAAATGTAGGAGGTGGGGGCGTCCATGCGGTTGGGGCAGGCCCCAAGCATTACGCCACCGTTGGTGAGGATGTTCAGGCGCGAGCCAAACATGCCGCGCAGCACCGGGTCGCCATTGGTACCACCGGCGCGGATGGCCGAGAAACCGGGGATGGTCTTCAGGTAGTCGGCACCATCGCTGGCCGGCACCGGTTGGCGAGGGTCTTTAGGGTTGGTGACGATGGTCAACGGTGAGCTGGGCGCGACCGCAGTAATGACCGTCGGGCTCAGTTCATTCTGGTCGTGAAGGTGCTCCTCCTGCTCGCTGGCGGCCAGGGCCAGAGGGCTGAGCAAGGTGCCGCAGATCACGGCAAGGGCCCCACGCAGGGACAAACGCAAAACAGCAGTGCAGCCGGACATAGTGATTCCAACATCGATCAGTCATAAGGGCGTGGTGGGCCGTCGGCAAATTGCCGAACCCACGAACGCAACAGGTGGTTTCAGACGACGATGAAGGGCGGTGGTGCGCGGGTCAGGGCACCTGGGAACACGGGTTGTCGGGCGTGGCCCTGGCGCGGAAGAGCAATCAGCAGGCCGCTGGCGGGAGCGGCTTCGGTGTTGAGCAGGCTCAGGGCCTGGGGCAGCGCCGGGCAGTGGAAGAACAGGCTGCAGTAGCCACACTTCTCCCAGATCACATGCAGCGACGAGCTACCGCCGTGTTGGTTGTCGCTGTGGCAATCGGCAGCGCTGTCCATCGCCATGCTCATGCCCATGTCGTTCGACGGGGCACGGTGATCCATCGGCATCGACTGGGAAACCAGCGGGCCGATGAAGATCATCAACATGGCAAACAGGCTCAGCCAGCTGCCGCGTACCCTTCTGGAGTCAGGGCGCGCGGTGCGGGAGCGGCTGCTGCGGGCGATGCTCATGGTGAGCAGCGTTCAGCGATCAGTGATTGTGTGCTTCACCCTCGGGGGCCTGTTTCTGCACCGCGACCTCAACGGGGACAGCACCGGCTTTTTCAAAGTGCAGGGTCATCGGGAAGCGCTTGCCATCAACCAGCAGGCTGCGATCTTTAGGTTGCATCAACATCACATGGTAGGCGCCGGGGGCGAACACCAGGTCTTTGCCAGCGGCTACTTCGACGCGTTGCACCTGCTGCATTTTCATCAGGCCGTCTTTGTGCACATGCTCATGCAACTGCACGTCATCGCTGATCGGGCTGTCGACGCTGAGCAGCGTGTCGGCAGTGGTGCCGTTGTTGTGGACGACGAAATAGGCGGCAACGTTCGGTGCGTTGGGCGGCAGCTCTTGCGACCACGGGTGGGCGATATGCAGATCACCCTTGGTGTATTCGTGCGCATTGGCAAAGGTTGCAGGCAGCAGCAGAGCGGCCAGCAGCAGGGCGTTTTTGAACATGGTCATTCTCCAGTCGATTCAGGTTCGCAACAGGTAGCGTAATGAATTCAGGCTAGAGGGGAGGCGCGTGGGTTCAGTGCGGGCCACAGTTGGCGTGGCGTCGGTTGGTTGGCGACGAGTATGGCCTTGGGCCGGGCAAAGTTCTGGGCAGGTAACAGCAAACGAGGTGGATGCCCTGGCAGCGCCAACAGTGGCGCAGCGCCTGAGCAACACCAGCAATGCTGCATGGTCGAGTGATCATCGTTCTGTTGGCTGCTGTCAGGCGAGCCCAGAGAAATGGCGATCAGCTTGGTGCCGCCGGTGGAGCAGAAAGTGCCCCAGAGTAATTGTTCTGCCTGGCTTTTCGGCGCGGCAGACAACGGCATGGCCAGCAGGTTGAACAGCACTGCAAAGCAGGCGATCCAGGCATGGGCAAGCCGATGTGAAGGCATGGAAAGATCCGGTCAGGAATCGAGTGATGGCTATTTAGCCAGAGTTGAAAGTATATGTAAAAAACCCAGGGGTGCGATGAAATGTCGCGGCGGGCGCAATGGTCTCAACCTTGTGGGAGCGGGCTTGCCCTGCGATTGCGGTGTCAAAGATAGACCGCTATCGCGGGGCAAGCCCGCTCCCACCGGTGGTGTTAGACCGCTTTATTGCGGCCCATCAGGCCACGAACGGTTTCTTGCAGGTCAGCCGGAAGTACAACGACCTTGGCGTTGTCGCTGCCAGCCAGGTTCTCCATGGCGCCGATGTAGCGTTCGCCAAGCAGGTACATGGCCGGGGTAATTTCGTTGCCCACGGCCTCTTTAACCAACGTGATCGCGCGTGCCGAGGCTTCAGCCAGGTTGATTTGCGCTTCAGCATCCAGCTTGGCCGATTGCAGACGCGCTTCGGCTTCAAGGATCGCTGCTTGCTTGGCACCTTCGGCACGGGTGACATCGGCTTTACGCTCACGCTCGGCGGCCGCTTGGCGCTCCATGGCCGATTGCATGTTTTCCGAAGGCTTGATGTCTTGGATTTCCACCGAACGTACGGTTACGCCCCAGTCTTCGGTCTGTTCCGACATGGCTTCGCGCAGGCGGGCCTTGATCTGTTCACGGCTGGACAGCGCCTCGTCGAGGTCCATGGCACCGACAATGGCACGTAGCGAGGTCATGGTCAGGCTGGTGACGGCATAGCTGAAATCCTGCACGCCGTAAGCTGCCTTCTGCGGGTCGACAACTTTGGCAAAGCACAGCGCGTTGGCCACGATGACGGCGTTGTCGCGGGTAATGATTTCCTGCTGCTGCACGTCGAGGATCATGTCCTTGGTTGGCAGACGGTAGGCGACTACGTCCATGTAAGGAATGACGATGTTCAGGCCGGGCTTGAGGGTGGCGTTGTAGCGGCCAAGACGCTCGACAATCCATTCCTCGCCCTGAGGCACGATGCGCACCCCTTTGAACAGGGTGATGATGACGAACGCGGCGAGCGTGCCGGCGACGATGAGGCTGGTCATGGGGGCAAGGTTTCCTTTAGTTGATCACGCCCGGGTAACCCGGACAGTATTGCCTTCGATGGCAGTGAGGCGAACGCGCTCGCCCGAGGGTATGTCGGTATCGGCGATGCAGACCCATTCTTCGTTGCCGAGGATAGGTTTCTGAAAGCGCACGCGGCCTTTGTGGAACTCGGAGACTGCTGCGGTCAGCAGGCCGACCTCGCCGATAACATCGTCAGCGGTCCAGCGGGTGTCTGGTTTCTTCTTGCGAAACACCTTGAACCACAGCAGCGTGGTAATAGACGAAAACACCACCCAGAGCAGAACCTGCATGTCTAACTGCAAGCTGGGCACCAGATAAGCGATAAGCGACACCAGCACGGCACCGATGCCGAACCAGAGAATAAAGAAAGTCGGTAGCACGAGTTCCAGCACAACCAGGCCGAACCCGAATACCAGCCAGATCCACCATTGCATTTCCATATGGGCGAATTGTTCCAGTAGAGAAGTGGGCAGTGTAAGGCAGGGTTGGCTTGGTGGGCTATGCGGAAAACTCTGAAATAGGAGTAGGGCTGAAGGCGTCAGGATTGATCTTTGAGAATCGTCCAATGCGACCTGCCGCTTTTTCTTAGTAGTGGGAAGTGGATGGGCTCAACCAGTCTTCCACTCTCAGCCCAGGCACACGCTGAAACTCGCGTAAATTATTACTCACTAAAACAAGCCCGAGCGAGCGGGAATGGCCTGCGATCACCGGTTTTAGAGTGCTGCGATTAGCTCATCAACCGTAAAGAACACCCTGTCCACCACCGGCAATTCAGGCCGCTTGAGGATCAGCACCGGCACACCGCGCTCTCGCGCAACGTCGAGTTTGGGCTCGGTGGCGACGCTGCCACTGTTCTTGCTGACCAGCACATCAATCTGCCGTCGCTCAAACAGCCTGCGCTCATCCTCAAGCAGGAACGGGCCACGTGCGCCGATCACTTCGCAGCGTTCGTTACCAGGGCAGGCTTCCAGCGCGCGCAAGGTCCAGAACTGTTGCGGCGGGATTTCATTGAGGTGTTGCAAGGGCTCGCGACCCAGGGTGAACAGGGGGCGCTGAAACGGGCGCAAGGCTTCGATCAGTTCGGCCCAGCCTGTCACTTCGCGCCAGTCATCGCCAGGTTGTGCCTGCCACGCCGGGCGCCGAAGGGCCCAGCAAGGGGTGCCGGTGAGTTGTGAAGCGCGGGCGGCGTTGGCGCTGATCTGCGCGGCATAGGGATGGGTGGCGTCGATCAGCAGGTCGATGTGCTCGGCTTGCAGGTAGGCCGCCAAACCCTCGGCGCCGCCAAAGCCGCCGACCCGAACCTGACAGTTGAGGTCGGTGGGCACCCGGCCGATCCCGACCAGGCTGTAGACATGTTCAGGGCCGAGCGTGCGGGCGATAGCCAGGGCTTCGGTGACGCCACCGAGCAGCAAAATTCGAGTCATTCACTGCCCCTCTGTGGGAGCGGGCTTGCCCCGCGATTGCGGTGCTGATGCATGGCCGACGATGCCCCCTTGGCGGTCGATGGCAAAGACTTCTACCTCTACCTGCGACGGCACCACGCTTTGGGCAAAGGCCAAGGCATGGGCGCACACGGCATCACCCAGGGCGATGCCTGCTGCGCTGGCCATGGCCAAGGCCTGCTGGCTGGTGTTGGCCTGGCAGATCGCAGCTTGCAAGTCGCTGTCGGCACCGATGGCCGCGGCCCATTGCGCCAGTTGCGGCAGGTCGATGCTGGAGTGACGGCTGTGCAGGTCCATGTGCCCGGCAGCCAGCTTGCTGATTTTGCCGAAGCCGCCACACAGGCTGAGTTTTTCCACCGGCACTTTGCGCAGGTGTTTGAGGACTGCGCCGACAAAGTCACCCATTTCGATCAGGGCAATTTCCGGCAGGTTGTAGACCCTGCGCATGGTGTCTTCACTGGCATTGCCGGTACAGGCGGCGATGTGCAGGTAACCATTGGTTTTCGCCACATCGATACCTTGGTGGATCGAGGCAATGTAGGCCGAGCAGGAGAAAGGCCGCACGATACCGCTGGTGCCAAGAATCGATAAGCCGCCGAGAATGCCCAGGCGTGGGTTCATGGTTTTCAGTGCAAGGCTTTCACCATCCTGCACGTTC
>NZ_SMOK01000008.1 GCF_004353925.1 Pseudomonas sp. H9
CGGTGGGAGCGGGCTTGCCCCGCGAAGCGATTTAGCCTGCAAAACCCAATCGCGGGGCAAGCCCGCTCCCACGGTTAGGGCCGGATGCAGGAGCGAGCGGTTTTGGTTCCTTTTGCCAAGACAAAAGAGACCCGCCGTAAGGGCGGAAGAGGCCAGCCCAGCCACCACAGCAACTGGATAAGCCCACAACACAACACAACATACCACTGTCATCTTCACGTCATGGTTCCAATGCAAGATCACCGCCACGGATGAATCTGCAAGGAACACACGATGAAAGGCGACACCTCCCTGTTTGCGGCGATTGACCTGGGATCTAATGCGTTTCGCATGATGATCGGCCAACCAGTCAAACGGAACCGCCAATGGGTAGTCGAGGAAGTCAAATCCTTACGCGAACCCGTGCGACTTGCAGAAGGCCTACACGGTGGTGCCCTTGATGAACTGGCGCTGGACCGAGGCTGGCAAGCACTGGCCCGCTTCGGCAAAAAACTGCGCGGCTTCGAGCCCGGCCGCGTCCGCGCAGTCGCCACCAGTGCCGTGCGTGAAGCGGCCAACGCCAGACTGTTTCTGAACGATGCCCAGCGCCACCTGGGCTTTCCCATCGAGATCATCTCCGGCGAAGAAGAAGCCAAGCTGGTCTACACCGGTGTCAGCCATCGCATCCCGGCCAGCGACACCATGCGCCTGGTGGTGGACATCGGCGGCGGCTCCACCGAACTGATCCTTGGCCGCGGTGAACAAGCCCTGCTGACCGAAAGCCTCACCATTGGCAGCGGCACCTGGAGCACCCGCTTTTTCCCCGGTGGCCGGGTCTGCGCCCAAGCCCTGCTGGACGCTGAACGCACCGCCACCTTGCAATTCGAGAAAGTCGCCCGCCGCTACCGCCATTTAGGCTGGCAGCAAGCTATCGGCTCTTCCGGTACCGCACGCATGCTGGCCAAAGTGCTCAGGGCCAACGCCTTGAACGACTGCGGCGAAGGCGGCATCACCTACCGCGGCCTGTTGCGCCTGTCTGTGCGCCTGCAAGAGGCCGGTCACGTTGACTACGCCCGCCTGACGGGGCTGCAACCTCATCGCCACAGCGTTTTACCCGCTGGCCTGGCCATTACGCTGGCAGCCTTCAAAGCGTTTGGCGTTACCGAGATGATGCCGTCGGAGCCAGGTTTACGGTTTGGGGTGTTGCATGACTTGATGCTCAAGCGTTGATCCCTATGAGCACTTATCAAAGTCAACGCAAACAAACATAAAAGCCAATATAAATTACGCATTGCGCAAACGTAAAAGCCATTAATATTTACATGCGCAATAAACACCCTTAGGATCGACGCAATAATAGCCACAAAAAGCGCCGAGCCTGTCATGCAATCCCAAACCCAGCACCTCTCCCCGCAGCACCTTGAGCAACACCTGCTCAAGGTCTCGATCCTGGTCACCGCCTTGATGGCCGCCAGCGGCATTGGCTTTGGCCTGTATTGCCGCTCGCAGTCGATTGTGTTCGACGGCCTGTTCAACGCCATCGACTCCAGCATGGCGTTCCTCTCCTTGCTGGTTGCACGCTTGCTGGCCAAAGGCGTGGGCCGACGCTTCCAGACCGGCTACTGGCATATCGAACCCTTGGTACTGACCCTGAACGGCAGTGTGTTGTTGATGCTCTGTGTGTACGCCTTTGCCAATGCCGTCAGCGCGTTGATGCATGGCGGTCATGAACTGGTGTTCGACAGTGCGATAGCCTACTCGGCGGTCACTGCGGCCATCTGCGCCGTGATGCATCGCTATACCTTGCGGGGCAACCGCACCGTGAATTCCGAGCTGCTCGCCCTGGACGTGGAGAGTTGGTGGATGTCGTTCTCCATCACCGCATCGCTGCTGGCTGCCTTCCTGATCGGCTACGCCTTGCAAGGCAGCGACTACGCCTACCTCACGCCCTACATCGACCCCGGTATTCTCGCCGTGCTATCAGTCGCCCTGATCCCCGGCCCCGCCAAAGCAGTTATCAAGGCCTTGGCACAGGTGTTGAAGATCACCCCCAGTGAACTGGATCAGCAGGTCAGCGCCTTGATGGCGCGCATGAGCCAACGCTACGGCTTCGAAGCCTTCACCCATTCAGTGGTGCAAATTGGCCGTGGGCTGTTCGTCGAGATCCATATTCAGATTCCCGAACGCATGAACAGCTGGACGGTCACTGAGCTGGATGAAGTACGCCATGAGATCGCCGGCGGCATCGGTCGCGAAGGGCCTGATCGCTGGATCACTATCGGCTTCACCCGCGATAGCCGCTGGCTGTAATTCCTTTCCTACACCGTTGCAGCGGCGCGCAGGGCAACGAATTGCATCATCCACTGCGCGATCAATGCACCGTCGTGACCACTGGCCAGGCTCGCCTGAGCGCTTTCATACAACGTGGGCTCATGCTGGTCGCGACGCAGGGTCATCAGCGTGCCGGCGTAGTCCTCGACAAACTCCGGATGGCCCTGAAAGCACAACACTTGATCGCCCAGGCAATACGCCGCCAGCGGGCAGAATGCACTGCTGGCCAGCAGCTGTGCGCCTGGCGGCAATTGGCTCACCTGGTCCTGATGCGACACCAGCAGACGGAAAGTATCCACGCCTGGGGTCATCCACGGTTGCGGTGCAGTCAGCGTATAGCGATGCACACCCAGCCCCCATCCTTGTGGCGCGCGCCCACAACGGCCACCGAGCAATAACGCCAACAATTGGTGACCGAAACAAATGCCCAGCAACGTGTCACCGGCCTGGTAACGCGCCAACAGGTAGGTACGTAACTGCACGATCCAGGGGGCGTCACCGAAGGCATCGGCTTTGCTGCCGGTGACCAGGTAGGCATCAAACTGTTGTGCAGGGGCCGGATAGTGGCCCTCCACGACGTTGAAGACTTCAAAGCGGGCAGGCACTGGTTGATGCTCGAAGAGTCGCTTGAACATCTCGCCGTAGCCATCAAAGTCGGCTACCAGCTCGGGGCGCAAATGGTCGGTTTCGAGAATGCAGATCGAGAGCATAGAGACAGAAACTCCTCATGCCAGGAAAGATGGTTTATGGAGAGATTGGGGTTGATGTGGGAGCGGGCTTGATGTGGGAGCGGGCTTGCCCCGCGATACGGTGTGACAGACAAACCGCAATCGCGGGGCAAGCCCGCTCCTACCTGGGAAAGTTACAAGTCGAGCACCAGCCTTGCGCTTTTGCCTCGGGAAACACACACCATCATGACGTTGTTGCAAGCCTGTTCAGACGCGGTGAGCAGCATGTCGCGATGGTCAACCTCACCTTCCAGCACCCGTGTCTCGCACATACCGCACACACCCTGCTCGCAGGACGACGGTACAGCGACGCCGTTGGCGCGCAGTGCATTCATGATCGAGCAGTCTGGCGCTACCGACACCTCCCGGCCACTGCGGGCCAGCACCACGGTAAGCTCCCCGGCTTCGCTATTCACCGGGATAGGCGCCGCACTGAAGCGTTCCAAATGTAGCCGTGCCCCCAGCTCCTGCGCCTGAAACACCTCGGTCAAAGCGTCAAGCAACACGCCCGGGCCGCAGCTGTAGGTCTCGGCACCCGCCGCTGCCCGCTCGGCGATGCGTTGCAGATCGAGCAGGCCGAACTCATCGGCCGGCAGGATCTGCACGTGTTCGCCGGCATACGGCAGCAGCTGTTCGAGAAACGCCATGGAACGCCGCGACCGACCGCCATACACCAGATGCCAGGGCTTCCCGGCGCGCTGCGCCGCCAGGATCATCGGCAGGATCGGGGTAATGCCGATCCCCCCGGCGACAAACTGGTAAGCGGCCGCTTGCGCCAACGGGAAGGCATTGCGCGGTGTGCTGATACGGATCGACAGGCCCACGCGCAGGCTGTCGTGCACTTCCCGTGAACCACCACGGCCCTTGTCTTCGCGCAATACCGCAATTCGCAGGGACTGGGTATCCTGGGGATCGCTACACAAGGAATACTGACGCACCGTGCCCGAAGGCAAGTGCACATCGATATGTGCACCCGCCTCCCAGGTCGGCAACGGTTGCCCGTCGTCGGCTCGCAGTTCCAGCGACATCACGCCCTCAGCCTCCAGGCGCATGGCGCTGATCAGCACGCTGCGTTGTTCTACCCCGCAGCTCATGCCGGGCTCCGTTGCCCGACCGGGCCTTGCGTACCTTCAGGAACGGCCAGGTCCATGAAGGCGCGGAAGGCGCGGCGGTAGTTCAAGGTGAACAGGTCAGCCGGCACCGAGTGCTCGACAAAGATGCCGTCCCAGTCGATTTCACGCGGGAAGATCCCGGCGGCAATCGGCATGTCTTCCAGGTACACCATTTCTTCGATGCGCAAGTTTTCCGCAAGGTCAGCGCCCTTGAACTCGCGATGGTTGGCCACACCCCAGAAGATCTTCACATCGTCATAGGCCACCGGCGAAGGGAAGCCGGCCACAATACGCTTGCCCAGGCGCTCATAGTCGTAGGTAATGCTGGAGAAGCCCGGCGCAGCGCAGTGGTAGTACATCAGGCAATCGCCATCGTTGGCCCACTCGCCTTCACCGGCATGCAGCGGGCGCTGCATGATGATGTCCAGGCCTTCACGGCTGACTTTGAGTGGCTCGACCACGTGCGGTGTCGGGCCCATCGACACTTCATGCACGAACGGAAAATGCGCCACGTCACGGAAGTTTTCCACCGCCACCGCGACACCGGTAGGTGACAGCAATGGTTCGGCCGCCAGCCATTCGAACTCCAGGCCTTGCCATTGCACCGGGTCGTACATCGGCTGGATCGGGTCTTCCAGGGCAGTCCAGATATGGGCAAAGCGCTCGACTACAGGATAAGTCTTGATCGACGCCTGGGGCGGAATCTTGCACTGGTCTTCCAACGATGGAATATGGCTGCACTTGCCGTCTTCGGCAGCGAAGCGCCAGCCGTGGTACGGGCAGGCGATGCTTTCACCATGAACCTTGCCCAGGGCAAAGTCCGCACCCCGGTGCGGGCAGCGCGCATCCTGCACGACTGCCTGGCCGGACTCGGTGCGGTACACCACCAGACGCTGGCCGAGCAGGGTTGCCGATTGCGGGGTTGCCAGGTCGACACTGCGTGCCACCGGGAACCATTGGCGACGCATGGCCGCTTCGGCACGTTCACGTTGAGTCATTTTGTTGGTCATTATTATGTCCTCACCAAAGCCGTTAACTTAAATACCCACCACCAGCGCACCACCATTGACGGCCAGCACCTGGCCGCTGATGAAGGCCGCTTCGTCGCTGGCCAGAAAGGCCACCGATGCCGCAATTTCTTCCGGGTGCACCAAACGCCCCAAGGGGATGTTGGCTTTCTCGCCCTCGACGTATTCCTCCGGCACCATGCGGGTGAGAATCGCGCCTGGGGTAATGGCGTTGACCAGAATCCCTTCGCCGACAAACTCCTTGGCCAAGGTTTTCATCAACCCCAACTGCGCAGTTTTCGACACCATGTAGGCATAGGAATGGCCGTCGGGCACCTGGCCCCACTGCGAGTTGATAAAGATCACCCGCGGCGCTTTGCTCTTGCGCAGCGCGGGCAGCGCCGCGCGGGTCAGGTACAGCGGCGCATGCACATTGATCGCCAGCAACTGGTTGAAGTTGTCGTCGTCGGTGGCTTCCAGGCCGGTCAGCGAGTAGATCATCCCGGCGTTGTGCACCAGGATGTCGAGCTGGCCCAGTTGCGCCACGGCCTGACTAATCAGCGACTCGGCCGCCGCCTTCTGGGTGATGTCCGCCGCCAGGGCAATGGCCTTGCCACCGGCTTCGCAGATGTCCGCTGCGGTGGCACGGGCAACGTCTTCGTCGATGTCATTGACCACCACCGTGGCCCCACGCGCAGCCAGCAACCGGGCATGGGCGCGACCGGCACCGCGACCGGCGCCGGTGATCAAGGCCACGCGGCCGGTAAATTTCTGCGCCGCGTCGGCCAGGTCGAGTACCGCCTGCGGCGCTTGTTTGGCGTGTTCAGCAGAAACACTCATGATCGTGCTCCCCTTCAAACGCCGACTTTGTGCGGTTCGGTGACGTACAGCATGTTGCCTTGCGGGTCGAACATCGGACGGTAGCGGTAGTGCGTGCCGTTGGGGTGCTGCCATTCGATGGGCTTGTCGGTGACCCACTGCACTTTGCCGTCGAGGTAGGCGATGGCCTCGTCCAGGTTCTCGACTTCAAAGGCAAAAGAATCGAAGCCCGGCGCATCTTCGAGGTTGACCGCAGTGCGGCGCTCGACCTGGCCCTGGTGCTCGGTGTGGAAGATGTACAGGGTCAGGTTGCCGCAATCGATGGCGGCCCAACGCTCTTGCGCCACATAGGGCAGGAAGAAGCCCAGGCCGAGGATGCCGTGATAGAAATCCACCAGTTCCTGCACGTTGTTGGTGAGGATGTCCGTGTTGTCGACGCGTTTGAGTTTCAGCATGACGAGCTCCTGATTCGGGTTTGGATGGGTTGCTTCATTGCGCCTTGAGGTGGGCGCAGGGGCCACCGGCCAAGGCGTTGAGGGTGCCGGCCGCAACGTCGATCGAGACGGTGACCAGGGTTTGATACTGATCGGCCTGCACGGCCGGATCCGGGTGACAGCACAGCGCGCCGGTACTGCCCAGGTGGCTGTTCATGGCCGTGAACAACTGCTCGACACTCAGGCCGCTGCGTTTGCCCAGGCGACGCTTGAGCACCTGATGGCGCACCAGGGTGTCGGGGTAAACGCCCCACTCGGTGTCGCCCTGAGCGGCTTTAGGGTCGAGAAAATGATTGGTGTGCAACAGCAGGCCGTATTCGTCGGGGAACACAAAGGCCGGGCCTTCGGGGTAGATCTCCACCGAAACCGCAGCCGCCTCCCCCGCCTCCCCCGCCTTCGAGGCCAGCACGGTGAGCGAGGTGGACGCCGAAAAGTCGGCAGCCGCCAGCAACTGCAAGGCGTCATTGAAGTCAGCTGTGCTGTCGAGCAACCAGCGCGAAGCCACATGCACTGGCACACCGATGCGTGCACCATCGCTGAGGTGATGAAGGATGTTGAAATGCACACCGAGGCCATGTTTGTTCACGCCGATCTTGCCGACGATGCCAAACTCGGTGACGGTGGTGGTGACACGGCCATCGCCATGGGGGATTTCCCACACCAGCCACTGACCCGCGAACTGCGAATACCAGTCCCAGGTTTGCAAGGTCACCGGTGCGGCGGCAGCCGGATCGACATAAGCAATCGTCGAACACTCACCGCGCAGGTTGTCACCGCCGGTGTTGCGCTGGCGGCTCAGGTACGCCAGCACTTCGGTACGGGCGTTGATCGCGCCGATCTCACGCACGTCCACCCCGCTACCTTCGGCCATACCGCAGATTTCTTCGTGCAGCGGCGGTGCAAAGGCGGCGATCTGCTGCAGGGCTTCATCACCCAGCGCCAGCAGGTCGACGGCAGTGCCCGCAGTGCGTTCGAACAGGCCACGATAGGCCTCTACCGAAGCACGAATGTGTGCGCTGTGGCACTCGCCGAACTCCCGGCCACGACCAAAGGGATCAGTCAGGGTCGAGCGAAATTGATAGCTCATCGTTGTTGCTCCAAGTGTGGCGCCACATGCCGGGCGACTTCATCCAAACGGGCGAACCAAACATCGCCGTCGCTCACCAGGCGTTCGACAAAACGCTCCAGTTGCGCAAAGCGCGCGGCGCGGCCAATGACTTCCGGGTGCATGGTGAAACTGGTATGGCGACCATCGCGACGGGCGGACTCGTACTCGGCCAGCCACACCTCGCTGAGGGTGCGTGGGTGAGTGAAGTTGCCGCCGTTGTCGATGCTCCAGCCGAACATCGGCCAGTCATCCAGTGACCAGTGCACCGGCAGCTCAATGATCGAACGGCCGTTGAAGGTCTCGACGTACGGACGGTCATCACCCATGCAGCTGGAGTCGTAGGTAAAGCCGTTGTCGATCACCAGGTCGAAGGTTTCCGGGGTCAGTTCCCAGGATGAAGAGCGGTAACCGGCAGGTTTCGGCGCACCGGCACGGGCCAGCGCTTCCAGGCCCAGGTGCATTTCATCCACTTGCTGCTGGGCTGAAGCCTTGTCGCTGCGCAGGTGCATATGGCCGTGATGACCGACTTCATGGCCGTCTTTAAGCAGTGTCTCGATCAGTCCCGGGTGCTGCTGAGCGGTGTAGCCCGGCACGAAAAACGACGCCTTGATCTGGTGCCGTGCCAGCATTTCAAGAATCCGTGGCACGCCGCGGGTCACGCTGAAACGGCCTTCGGACAAACTGGTCAGGCGCTTGGCAAAGGTCGGGCTGTCACCGAGAAAGCCGGCTTCAGCGTCGACGTCGAAGGTCAGCGAAACCGCTACTGGGCTGTTTTTTGGCCAAGCGATGCCGTATGAGCTGGAATGACTCATGGGAGGGTCCTTCTATATAAAGTGAGGTCGTGCGTTGTCGGGTTTACAACGTCGATCAGGTGTACTGACTGCCGAGTGCCAGAGGCTCGGCGCGGTCCTGGTGCTGGCGCCAGCGGTACATCAGCTGGGAGATGGCCAGCACCGCAATCGCGATGCCCACTTCCTTGTATCCGCCGTAGCCGGTGACCGACGCGCTGGTGATACCCACCAGCAGAATCAGGCCATCGAACAGCGCCAGAGCGGCCGCGATACCGATCCATTTACGTGACAGGCGGATGGGCCGTGCGGCGTGCGGGCGGTGCTTGCGCAGCATGACGAAGCCGCTGACCGCCAGCATGTGGGCGATGACGTAGCCAACGTTGCCCGCCACGATCACTGCCAGCGCGTTGCCAACAAACAGCACCAAGGCGATGTTGACGGCCAGTTGCAAGGTCACTGCCCGGGCCGGCACGCCGCGCTTGTTGAGCACCCCGAACTGGCGCACGGTCAGCCCGTCCCTGGCACTCTGATACAGCGCACGCGCAGCATCGGCGGTGCCCATGATCGCCAGCACCATGACCCCGGCGATCAGCAACACGGTGATCACTGCTGCTCCGCCGCCTAGCAATACATTCGCAGCGGTTTGCAGGAAGCCATTGGGTTGGTCGATCAGGGTTTGCTCACCCAGCAGGCCGACCAGGCCCAGCGGTGCCAGGGTGAACACCAGCAGCAGGATCAACGCCGAGACGCGTAGCGCCTTGCGGGTATCGCTGACAGTGTTGCGGTATTCAGGAATAAAGGACGCAGCAGCCTCGACCGAATACGCCGACCAGGCCATCACAAACAACCAGGCCAGGGCATTGCGCAGCCCTTCGGCCCCACTGCCCAGGTGCCAACTGAACGACGCACTGCTCCATTGCGCAGCGAAGAACGAAGCGCTGCCGAAGATCACCACGGGGATCATCAACAGCACGCCGGCCAGGGTAATCAGGATCATGGTGAAACGCAGTTCGATCATGCTCAGAGCCCAGGAAACCAGGGCTACACCGAGGGCAATCAGTTGCGGCAGGTCGAGCTGCAGCAGGCCCAGATCGAGGGTGAATCGCGCTTCGGGCCAGAATTGCTCGGTGAGAATCTGCGAGATCGCCAGGCCCCAGATGGCCGGCGCGGTGGCCCAGGCAAACCAGTAGGCGTAGGTGGCCAGCGGGCCCAGCGATGGAAAACGCTGGCTCCAGGCTTCGTTGGCGTAGAGGGCAATGCCGCCCGACTTGTGGCTGAACATCGCGCCCATTTCCGAGTACACCCAGTTGTGCAGCGCGGCGACGACGGCGATCAGCACCCACAGGGCCATGGCGGCCCAGGCACCGATCGCACCGATGGAGTAGCCCAGGCCGACAAACAGTGCGGCGGGCAAGCTGAGGGTAATGGCGACACCATCCCACCAGCGAATGGATTTCTCGAACTCAACCTGCGGCTCACCGCCAGTAGGGCACTGTTGCATGGCAAACACCTCATCCGCTTTATTTTTATAACTGCTTGCGACGAGTCAATATTAACCACGAACATTGCGCAAAATCATCATTTTTTTACAATTAAAATTGTATTGCGCATACTTAAAGCGAATTAAATACGCAATAACGCAATTGAAACCGCGCACAGTAGAGGCTTTTGCGTAGGAAAAACGCATCAGAATCGCGGGTTTGCGCAGCGCACGGTAAAGCCTGACGCGCCTGGGCTGGGCGTCAAAGACATGGTTGTTAATTGATTGCTGGGAGAGGGGTGGCTTTGCGGGCTGTGAGCTTATCCATTTGGTGTGGTGGCTCCACTGGCCCCTTCCGCCCTTACGGCGGGTCCCTTTTGTCTTGGCAAAAGGAACCAAAACCGTTCGCTCCTGCATCCGGCCCTACGCTGCGCTTCGGGTTCCCTCCTTCCGGCATTGCTCCCGCGAGGACCGCGCTAACGGGCCATCCATGGCCCGAAGCGCTTGACGGGCTCCTGCCCGTCACCTCACTACGCAATACCTCCACTCGGCCTTCTGAAGTCGCAGACTGCGGCGTCAGAACTAGCGCGTACGCAGAAGCTTGTAGCTTGTAGCTTGTAGCTTGTAGCTATCGAAGATACTCCCGCCCAGACGCCGCCCGTAACTTGGCGACTTCAGGAGGCCGAGTGGAGGTGACTGGAGGGCTTATCTCGGTGGGAGCGGGCTTGCCCCGCGAAGCGATTTAGCCTGCAAAACCCAATCGCGGGGCAAGCCCGCTCCCACGGTTAGGGCCGGATGCAGGAGCCAGCGGTTTTGGTTCCTTTTGCCAAGACAAAAGGAACCCGCCGTAAGGGCGGAAGGGGCCAGTGGAGCCACCACACCAAATGGATAAGCTCACATCACTAAAGCCCGAATGCGGTGTGTCAGGCACATTGCATCGCGGGGCAAGCCCGCTCCCACAGCAAGCCCGCTCCTACCAGCGACCGTTAGAGGTCGATCTCGCCACCGGGGATGGTGAAACGGATCTTGTGGACTTTGACTTCCTGCATCATGCGTACTTCCTCGGTACCCGGCAGCGAACGAATACGCTGCTTCAAGCGCCACAGGCTGTCGTTGTCGCTGCACAGCACCTGCACGCAGATATCGGCGGTGCCCATGGTGGTCGACAGGTAACTGACTTCAGGCCAGCGCCCAAGTGTATCGACCACCCGCTCATGATCCTGCGGGTTGACGTTGACGAACATCAACGCAAGCTTGGCCTCACCGAGCTTGGCCGGGTTAGTGAACGCCAGGATCTGCAGAATGCCTTGGTCCTGCAGGCGCTTGACCCGGGTACGGACCGTGGCTTCCGGAACCGACAGGTTGCGAGCCACTTCGCGAAACGCGCGACGACCGTCTTCTTGCAGCTCGCGGACAATGTCCATGTCCAGAGGGTCGAGGGAGGTAATTGGCATAGGGATTCTCGATGGCAGTGCCCGACGGGAAACTTCGCCGCGCAAAAAACCAAGGCTAACAGATAAGCGTCAGCGCAAAAATACCGCCCTTACCCTCTCCTCGATGGCCTGTAGCGGGATCTACCGAGGCAGCCCACTCCCCAGTTTTTCCCGGCTCTGGTGCAGCATGTCCTGGATTTCCTGAGTGGCATCGCGTGTACGCCGGGCCAGTTGTTTGACCTCGTCGGCAACCACCGAGAACCCCCTGCCCTGTTCACCGGCCCGTGCAGCTTCGATTGCAGCATTCAAGGCCAACAGGTTGGTCTGGTCGGCAATGCTTTTGATCACCCCGACCAGTTGAGCGATCTGCCCGTAGGTGGCCTGGATCGATGCCTGTTCACGCGCACGCGCCGCTTCAGCATTTTTTTCATCGGCAATGCAGCGTACAGCGCCAACAATGCGCAACAACCGTCCTTGCTTATCGCGCAAACAACGGGTGCGCTCCCGAAACCAGAGCATGCCGTGCATTTTGTGTTGCATGCGATACTCCACCACATACCCGGCGTGTGGGTCAGTGCTGGTAACCAGTGCATTGAATGACTGCATCACCCGCGGCATATCCTGCGGGTGAGTGACCCGTGTATAGCTGTCCCAGCCATCGGTAAACTCTGTGCGGCTGTAGCCCAACAAACTGCAGAACGGGTCGCTCCAGCGCATCTGATTGCGCGGATGGCGCGGGTCGCCATTGACCACTTCCAGTTCCCAGGTGCCTTCCGTCAGGGTCAGCAGCAGCGTCTGCCACACCTGCTTTTCCAGCTGCCAGGCAGCCAGCAACCGACCAACCTCATCGTCTGTTTGCTGCACCTTGCGTTCAAGCCCCATCACTACGACTCCCATTGGTTACTCGGATGCCCGGAATACCGAAACACCCCGGGCTGGCTGAGCCAAAAACAAGGCACAAGAAAGTACGCACGGCGCGCGTTAGCTGCGTCATGGGGGGTGTTCCTTTTCGCGAGAGGTTTTAGTCAGTCAGGGTGCTTTATGAGCCGCGCAGGTTTGGCTGGCGTTGCGGTCTTGCACTCGCCGTAGCCAGAACAGCGCTTGCGAAATGGCCAGCACCGCGACGGCGATCAGCACTTCCTTGAGGCCGCCGTACCCGGTAATCGCCGCGCTGGTCATACCCACCAGCAGAATCAAGCCATCGAACAGCGCCAGGGCAACGGCAATGCCGACCCAGCGTCGAGACAGGCGAATCGGCCGTGCAGCGTCCGGGCGATCGCGCCGCAGCACCACATAACCAGACACGGCCAGCAAATGCGCAAGGATGTAGCCCACGTTGCCTGCCACGATCACCGCCAATGGGTTGCCCACCAGCAGCACCAGCAACACGTTGATCAGCAATTGCACGGTGACCGCTCGCGCCGGAACACCTGCACGGTTGAGGGTGCCGAACTGGCGCACGGTCAAACCATCCCGCGAACTCTGGTACAGCGCCCTGCCCGCGTCCGCTGTGCCCATCACCGAGAGCACCAGAATGCCGGCGATCAGCACCAGGGTAATCAGCGCCGCACCGCCACCAAACAACACCTGCGCACCGGCCTGGAGAAAGCCGTAAGGTTTGTCGATCAGCACCTGCTCACCCAGCAGGCCAGCCAGCCCCAGCGGTGTCAGGGTGAACACCAACAGCAGAATCAGTGCCGCAATGCGCAACGCTTTACGGGTGTCGCTGACGGTGTCACGAAATTCGGGGATGAACGAGGCCGAGGCCTCTACCGCGTAAGCTGACCAGGCCATGATGAACAGCCACGCCAGTACGGTGCGCACACCGGTGATGCCCTCGCCGGTACGCCAGGTGAAACTGCTGGTAGACCAGGCCTCGGCGCTGAAGAAACTGGTGCCAAAGATCAGCACGGGAATCATCAGCAGCACCCCGGCCACGGTGAGGATCACCATGGTGAAACGCAGCTGGATCATGCTCAACGCCCAGGACAGCAGCGCCACGCCCAAGGCAATGAACTGGGGCAAGCCCAGCGAAACAAAGCCCAGATCGTAACTGAAGGTGACATCCGGCCAGAACTGCTCGGAAAGAATCTGTGCCACGGCCAGCCCCCAGATGGCCGGCGCCGTCGCCCAGGCAAACCAGTAGGCATAGGTGGCCAGTGGGCCGAAGCTGGGCACGCGCTTGCTCCAGGCCTCGTTGGCGTAAAGGGCGATACCGCCGGACTTCTCGGCGAACATCGCGCCCATCTCCGAGTACAGCCAGTTATGCAAGACCGCCACCCCGGCAATCACGCCCCATAAGACGATTGCGGCCCAGGCGCCAATCGCGCCAATCGAGTACCCGAGCCCTACAAACAAGGCCGCCGGCAAGCTCAGGGTGATTGCCACCCCGTCCCACCAGCGAATCGTTTTTGCCAGCACGGCATGTGGCTGTGCGCCTGTGGAAACCTGGTCCATCTTCATCGCCCTCGTGTTGTGTTTTTTATAGGCAGGAATGAGCAAATCCTAAGACAGATTTTTGCGCATGTGTAGCTATTTTATTTTTTTAACGTTGCATTGCGCAGAATCTGTCAAATTTATATGCTGAATCAGCAGCGTAACGCCAGCACATTCTGCGCAAAACAAAAAACACAGGAACCTTCTATGTCCTTGCAACTGCATGATTGGATCGCCCGCGCCGACGCGCTCAACCCCGAGACACGCGCCTTTATCAACGGTGAGTACTGCGCTGCGTGCTCCGGCGCCAGCACCGAACGCATCAGTCCGATCGACGGGCGCCTGCTTGGGCTCATCGCCCAATGCGATGCACAAGATGCGCAAATCGCCGTCAACGCTGCACGCCAGGCGTTCGACTCAGGTGTCTGGTCGCGTCGCGCGCCGGTGGAACGCAAACGCGTCATGCTCAAATTCGCCGAGCTGATCGAGCGCGATATCGAGCATCTGGCGCTGCTGGAAACCCTCGACATGGGCAAGCCGATCAGCGACTCGCTGACGGTCGATGTGCCCGGCGCCGCGCGGGCAATTCGTTGGAATGGCGAGGCCATCGACAAGATCTACGATGAGGTGGCCAATACCGCACACGACGAACTTGGCCTGATTACCCGCGAACCGATTGGCGTGGTTGCCGCCATCGTGCCGTGGAATTTTCCGCTGATCATGACCTGCTGGAAGCTCGGCCCTGCCCTGGCGGCCGGCAACTCGGTAATCCTCAAGCCTTCCGACAAATCGCCGCTGACCGCCATCCGCCTGGCAAAGTTGGCGCTGGACGCTGGCATCCCTGCCGGGGTGTTCAACGTATTGCCGGGGCGTGGCCAGGTCGTCGGTAAAGCCCTGGCCACCCACATGGACATCGATGCCCTGGTGTTCACTGGCTCCACCGGCGTGGCCAAGCAACTGATGATTTTTGCTGGCGAATCGAACATGAAACGGGTCTGGCTGGAAGCCGGCGGCAAAAGCCCTAACATCGTTTTTGCCGACGCTCCTGACCTGCAGGCAGCCGCCGAGGCCGCGGCCAGCGCGATTGCCTTCAACCAGGGCGAAGTTTGTACCGCAGGTTCACGCCTACTGGTGGAGGAATCGATCAAAGAGCGCTTTACCGCCATGGTCGTTACTGCCCTGGACAACTGGAAGCCCGGCCATCCGTTGGACCCAGCCACCAAGGTCGGCGCCCTGGTCGACACCCAACACCTGCGCAGCGTGCTCAAGTACATCCAGATCGGCGAAGAAGAAGGTGCAACCCGCGCCTGCGGTGGCCGTCAGGTACTGGAAGAAACCGGTGGCAACTACCTGGAGCCAACGGTGTTCACCGACGTCACCAACGACATGCGTATCGCCCAGGAAGAAATTTTTGGCCCTGTGCTGGCGGTGATCAGCTTCAAGGACTGCGAAGACGCGATCCGCATCGCCAATGACACCCCCTATGGCCTGGCCGCCGGTGTCTGGACGGCAGACCTCAGCAAAGCGCACCGCACGGCCAAGGCCCTGCGTGCGGGCAGTGTCTGGGTCAATCAGTACGACGGTGGCGACATGACCGCGCCGTTCGGCGGCTTCAAACAGTCGGGCAATGGCCGTGACAAGTCACTGCATGCGTTCGACAAATACACCGAACTCAAAGCCACCTGGATCAAACTCTGAGAGCCCTGTGATGCTGATAAAAGACATTGCTGACTTCGTCTACAACGCGCCTGCCGAGCGCTACCTGCCCCGGCCTGAACGCCTGATCAGCGGCCACCCCGAGCAATCGGCACACAATCAATTCTGCAGTGCCAACGGCCAGTTCAATGCCGGTGTCTGGGAGAGCGAACCCGGTCGCTGGCAGGTGGTGTACACCGAAGATGAATACTGCGAAATCCTCAGTGGCCAGTCACTGATCCACGACCAGAATGGCCACGTGAAAGTGGTGCAGGCCGGTGACCGCTTCGTCATCCCCGCCGGATTCACCGGCATCTGGGAAGTGGTGACCACCTGCAAGAAGGTCTACGTCACCTTCCAGGCCTGAATCAGGCCTGCTGTTGAACTGGGCTCTTTGTGGGAGCGGGCTTGCCCCGCGATGACGATGTAACTGGCACACCGCAATCGCGGGGCAAGCCCGCTCCCACAGGTAGGGCTGCCCCGCTATCAGCTGCTGAGCTGCTGCAACAACACTTCCAGCGGATGACGCAAGGTCCGATCAGCCTGGCGCTTGACCTGGCTGCGGCACGAATAGCCAGTCGCCAGCGCTTCGCCTTCTTTGTCCAGCTTGGTCGCCCAGGACTGTTCGAAGATGGTCTTCGAGGTTTCCTGATTACGAGCCTCGTGACCATAAGTACCGGACATTCCGCAGCAACCGGTGGCTTCGGTGGAGAGTTTCAGGCCCAGGCGGGCAAACACCTGCTCCCACTGTCGCGTACTGGCCGGCACGTTGGTTTTCTCGGTGCAGTGCGCCATCAAGCGGTAGGTGGTGGTTGTCCGGGTTGGCTGCTCGGGCAGCACATCCATCAGCCACTCCTGCGGCAACAGCACTTTCGGGCATGCCCCCAGACCTGGAACCTTCTGGTACTCCTGGCGATAAACCAGGGTCATGGCCGGGTCCAGGCCCACCAGCGGCACACCGCACTCCGCCAAAGCACTGAGCTCACGGGCATTGCGAATCGCCGCCTTGTTGAAGGCACCGAGGAAGCCTTGAACGTGCAATGGCTTGCCGTTTGCACTGTACGGCGCCAGATAAATACGATGCCCCAGGCGATACGCAAGGTCGATGAAAGCCGCCAGCACCGGGGTTTCGAAGTAGCGGGTGAAGGCATCCTGAACCAGCACGATGCTGCGCTCGCGCTGGGCCGGGGTCAGTTCGCGCAGGGCCGGGATGCTGGCCACACGCACGTTGCAACGCGTCAGGGTAGCCTGGAAGTTGTAGCGACTGATCAGCGGGCTGTCGAGCATACCGACATGGCGCTCAAGCAGGTTGCTTACCCACTTCGAGCCCATCACCGCGTTGTACAGGCCGGGAGCATAAGCCAGGTACGGAATAGTGAACTCCAGCGAGCCGATCAGGTAGTCGCGCAGCGGCCGCTGATAACGCCCGTGGTACAGCTCCAGAAAACGCGAGCGGAACTCCGGTACGTTGACCTTGATCGGGCACTGGCCCGCGCACGACTTACAGGCCAGGCAGCCGGCCATGGCGTCGTACACCTCGTGGGAGAAGTCTGCCTCACCCTTGTTGCGTGCCAGGTTGTTACGCAGACGTGCCGGCAGACCTTTGAGCCAGTTGAGCTTGCCTTGGGCAGTCGCCAGCACGTCGATGTTGGCAGCGCCTTGCAAGCGCAGCCATTCGCGGATCAGCGACGCACGGCCTTTGGGTGAATGTTGACGTTCGCGGGTGGCTTTCCACGACGGGCACATGGCGTCGTTGGGGTCGTAGTTGTAGCAGGCACCGTTGCCGTTACAGTGCACGGCGCTGCCGAAGCTTTGCCACACGCGCTCGTCGATCTGGCGGTCGAAGTCGCCGCGCATCGGTGCCTCGTTGACCTTGATCAGGCCCTGGGCGCTGTCCGGCGGGGTGCAGATTTTGCCGGGGTTGAGCTGGTTGTGCGGGTCGAACGCGCCTTTGAGCGCCTGCAGCGACGGGTACAATTCACCGAAGTATTCCGGCACGTATTCCGAACGCAGGCCTTTGCCATGTTCACCCCAGAGCAGGCCGCCATAGCGCAGGGTCAGGGCGGCCACGGCATCGGAAATCGGTTTGACCAGCGCGGCCTGGGCCGGGTCTTTCATGTCCAGCGCCGGGCGAACGTGGAGTACGCCGGCATCGACGTGGCCGAACATGCCGTAGGCCAGGCCATAGCCATCGAGTAAGGCTCTGAAGTCGGCAATGTAGTCCGCCAGTTGTTCCGGTGGCACGGCGGTGTCTTCAACGAACGGCTGCGGGCGCACTTCGCCCTCGACGTTGCCGAGCAGGCCCACCGAACGCTTACGCATGGTGTAGACCCGGGTCACCGCCTCGGCACCTTCGGCCAGGGTGTGGCCCAGGCGCTCGACGCCTTTGTCGGCCTGCAGGTGAGCGACAAAGGCCTGCACCCGCGCATTCACTTCAGCCGGGTCATCACCACAGAACTCAACGAGGTTGATACCCAAGGTCGGGCGCTCGGCATCCGCCGGGAAATACTCGGCGACGCTGTGCCAGACAATGTCTTTCATCGCCAGCATCAACACTTTGGAGTCGACAGTTTCAATCGACAGCGGCTTGTGCGCCATCAGCGCATTGGCGTCGCGCAGGGCATCCATGAAGCTGGTGTAGCGCACGTTGACCAGCACCGCGTATTTAGGGATCGGCAGCACATTGAGCTTGGCCTCGACCACATACCCCAGCGAACCCTCGGCACCGCACAGCACACTGTTGAGGTTGAAGCGGCCCTGCTCATCGCGCAGGTGCGCCAGGTCGTAACCGGTCAGGCAACGGTTGAGCTTGGGAAAGGTCTGCTCGATCAGCTCGGCCTGGGTTTCCTGGATCTGCCGAGCGGTGCGGTACACCTCACCGGCACGACCCGGCTCGGCGCAGGCCTGCTCCAGTTCATCGTCGCTCAACGGTCGGGTGTGCAAGCGCTGCCCCCCGAGCAATACGCTGTGCAGTTCAAGCACGTGGTCGCGGGTTTTACCGTAGGTGCAGCTGCCCTGGCCGCTGGCGTCGGTGTTGATCATGCCGCCGACGGTGGCGCGGTTGGAGGTCGACAGCTCTGGCGCGAAGAACAAGCCATGGGGCTTGAGCGCGGCATTGAGCTGGTCTTTGACCACACCGGCCTGAACCCGCACCCAACGCTCTTCGACGTTGATTTCAAGGATGCTGTTCATGTGCCGCGACAGGTCAACGACGATGCCGTCGGTCAGCGACTGGCCATTGGTGCCGGTGCCACCGCCGCGTGGCGTGAGTTTGACCGCTTTGAAGCGCGGCTCGGCCATCAGCGTCGCAATGCACGCGACGTCGTCGGCATCCTGGGGGAACACCGCCGCCTGCGGCAGGCGCTGGTAGATGGAGTTGTCGGTGGCCAGCACCGTGCGGGTGGCGTAGTCGGCACTGAGCTGGCCACGGAAACCGGCAGCGCGCAGGGCATCGAGGAAATCAGGGTACAGCGTGGCCGGTGCAGTGCCGGTCAATCGGGCGATCATCGGGGGATGGCCTCATTTATGTCAGGCTAATCATGAATACGTGCTGAAACGGTATGGTCAGTACACGGTCAGGTAGTGGATGATGCCAATGATCCCGCAGCCTTGAGCCAGGCACAAACGGATTATCCCGCAGCCTTTGATGACTTTTACGAATGAATTACCGCAACCTCACCCCGTCCATGTCCTTGCTGCTGGCATTTGAAGCCGCCGCACGCCATGAAAGCTACACCCGCGCCGCCGTGGAACTGGCCCTGACCCAAAGCGCCGTCAGCCGTCAGGTGCAGGCGCTGGAGCAGCAATTGGGGGTGACTTTATTCCGCCGCGAAGGCCGCACCGTCAAGCTCACCGAAGTTGGTCGCCTGTATCAACGCGAAATCAGCGAAGCCCTGGGCCGCGTGCGCAGCGCCACCCTGCACGCTATTGCCCATCAGGCCGGCGGCGGCAGTTTGCGCTTGGCCACCCTGCCAACCTTTGGTTCGAAATGGTTGTTGCCACGCCTGCATGAGTTCTACCGCAGCCATCCTGAAGTGCTGGTGCACATCAATTCACGGATTGAACCGGTCGACTTCGACACCAGCGGCATAGACGCCGCGATTGTCGTTGCCACCCATGAGTTGCCGGGGCTGATCTGCCATCGTCTGCACGCGGAAGAATTGATGGTGATTCTGTCACCGACACTGGCGGCCACCCTGCCCGCCTGGGACGCCAAAGCCATCAGCCAGCAAGTGCTCCTGAGTGTCGCCAACAACGCCAATGCCTGGGGTGAATGGTTCACCCACCACGGCCTCGCGCATCAGGCAATGCGCCTGGGGCCGAGTTTCGAATTGACCTCGCACCTGATCCAAGCCGTGCGTGCCGACATCGGCATTGGCCTGGTGCCACGCATTCTGATCAGTGATGAGTTGGCCAGCGGCGAGCTGAGCAGCCCTACCTCGCCCTTTGCCAGCGTCCGCAGTTACTACCTGGTGTACCCACCGCGAAATCAGGCGCTGCCTGCGCTGCAGGCGTTTCGCAGTTGGCTGCTGGACAAGGCCGGAATGGAGCTTAAAGGTTGAGCGCGACGCGGTAACGTCGCGCTCGTGCTCACTCAATGCGGTGCGCGCGGGATGGTTTTCAGCAGGTCTTCCGGGCTGATGTGCCCCACCACCGGTTGGCTACCCGGTTGCGGCAGGTCGAAGATGTGGCCCTTCATCTTGCCGATGATGTGCATCTCGCACGGCTTGCAGTCGAACTTCAGGGTCAGCACTTCATCACCGTGAATCAACTGCATCGGCGCCACCTTGGTACGCACACCGGTGACGCCCTTGGCCTGTTTCGGGCACAGGTTGAAGGAGAACCGCAGGCAGTGCTTGGTGATCATCACCGGCACCTCGCCTTTCTCTTCATGGGCTTCGAACGCTGCGTCGATCAGTTTCACGCCATGACGGTGATAGAAATCACGCGCCTTCTGGTTGTAGACGTTGGCCAGGAACGACAGGTGCGACTCCGGGTACACCGGCGGTGGGTTGCTTTCAGCCTTGCGGCTGCCCCGTGGGTGAGCCTCGACGCGGGCGGCGGTGAGGGCTTCGATCACTTCACGGCGCAGTGCCTTGAGCTGTGAGTTGGGAATGAAGTACGCCTGCGGTGCATCCAGCTTGATGTCGATGGCGTGATATTGCGTGGTGCCCAGTTGGCCGAGCAGATCCTGCAGTTGTTCCAGCGCCTGCTCTGGCTTATTGGCCACACCGAACGGACCGTCGAGGCTGACACTGGCACTGACGCCCTCTTCACTGGTGGCGGTCAGTTGCAGGCGCTCTTCACGCAGGCAGGCCGACCACTTCAGGCCAATGCGGCGCTCGGCGGAAGTCTTCTGCAGCGCTTGCTGCCAGTTGTGGTCGAGGTTCCGGCTCAGCGGGTGGTTAGGCCGTAGCTGATGCAGCCCTTTTGGCATCTCGTTCGGCTCGACGCGATAGCGGTAGCGCTTTTCGCCCTCTTCATCGAACTCGCCCTTAGGCTCGGCGATGTTGGCGCGAAAGCCGACGACTTCGCGCTTGACCAGCACATTGAGGCCGTCGCCGTTGGACAGTGGCTCATGGGTGACAACTTGCAGGTCGCGCTTGCCAACTTTCTCCACCACGCCCACCGCCAGGCCGGTGAAAGTCGGCGAGTCGAAGGCGCCGATATCGATTTTGCGTTCGCTGACGAAGTAATCGGTGCTGCCGCGGTGGAAGGTTTTGTCCGGGTCCGGCACGAAGAAGTGTGCAGTACGGCCGCTGGAGGCGCGGGCCAGGTCAGGACGGTCTTCAAGGACTTCGTCCAGGCGCTGGCGGTAATAGGCGGTGATGTTCTTCACATAGCCCATGTCCTTGTAGCGCCCTTCGATTTTGAACGAGCGCACACCGGCTTCGACCAGGGCGCGGATGTTGGCGCTCTGGTTGTTGTCTTTCATCGACAGCAGGTGTTTTTCGTAGGCGATCACCCCACCCTTTTCATCTTTGAGGGTGTACGGCAGGCGGCAAGCCTGGGAGCAGTCACCGCGGTTGGCACTGCGGCCAGTCTGGGCGTGGGAAATGTTGCACTGGCCGGAGAACGCCACGCACAACGCACCATGAATGAAGAACTCGATGGCGGCGTCGGTTTCATCGGCGATGGCGCGGATTTCCTTGAGGTTCAGCTCACGCGCCAACACCAGCTGCGAGAAACCGGCCTGATCGAGGAACTTGGCCCGCGCCAGGGTGCGGATGTCAGTTTGGGTACTGGCATGCAGCTCGATTGGCGGGATATCCAGCTCCATCACGCCCAGATCCTGGACGATCAGCGCGTCGACACCGGCGTCGTACAGCTGGTGGATCAGCTTGCGCGCTGGCTCCAGCTCGTTGTCGTGCAGGATGGTGTTGATGGTGGTGAACACCCGGGCATGGTAGCGACGGGCAAACTCCACCAACTGAGCGATATCGCTCACCTCGTTGCAGGCGTTGTGGCGGGCGCCAAAGCTTGGGCCACCGATATAGACGGCGTCGGCGCCATGCAGAATGGCCTCGCGGGCGATGGCAACATCGCGGGCAGGGCTGAGCAGTTCCAGGTGATGCTTGGGTAAGGACATGTTTTTTTAGTCAGGCTTGTCACGATCAAGGCGCGCATTGTAGCGCGAAACGCGTGACGAGCACCCCCGCCCTGCCCGATGGCGGCACCTCACCTGTAGGAGCGGCGGTGCGGCGACCCGACTTGCCCCGCGATGCGATGTGACAGACAGATCGCTATCGCGGGGCAAGCCCGCTCCCACCGTACCTCAGGCTTTGGCGGCCATTGCGGTGACTTCGACACGCATGCCTTCAACCGCCAGCGAGGCCACGCCAACCGCAGCGCGTACAGGCCAGGGTTTGCTGAAGAAACGCTGGTAAACCTCGTTGAAGGCAGCGCGGTCGGCCATGTCAGTGAGGTAAATGGTCAGGTGCAGCACCCGATCCATCGAGCTGCCGGCGCGCTCCAGTGCAACCTTCAGCGCTTGCAGGGTGCATTCGCTCTGCACGGTGATGTCGCCCAGCTCCAGGCTGCCATCGGCACGGGTAGGAATCTGGGTAGAGACCAGCACGCCGCCGAAGCCGGCGACATCGCTGGAGATGGACTCCGGGTCAGGATCTGGGATGTAGGTAATGTCGTGGTTGGCCATGAAAAATGTCCTGCTGAATGGAAAAACACTATGATGCCTGAGTGGCCGCAACAGTAACCGGCTGTTTTAAAAACAAATTATGTGATTTGGCTCTTCCCAGGCGGCAGAAAAGTTGGTAAATTTCCGCACATTCCTGCAACGGCAGTGAATAACCTCTCTTCAAACGAGTGTTCAGCACTCGTCGCAGTAGCTACAGGGGCGTCGCCAAGCGGTAAGGCAGCAGGTTTTGATCCTGCCATGCGTTGGTTCGAATCCAGCCGCCCCTGCCATTTTTCTTCTTCTCATCCAAGTTCAGTTCACGACAGTATCGTCGCAAGCACTCGCGCACCTCACACATCTTGCTCGGCCTATAACAGGCAGGGTTGGCGCTGTGTCGCGCCAACCCTGACCGCTATTTACTTCGCTACCAGTGGCGGCGTACGCGGTGGCACCAAGCGCTTGGAGCCGGTCGATTCGAACGCCGACGCCAGACGCAGCAGCGACGAGTCGTCATAGGCGCGACCAGCAAAGGTCAAGCCGACCGGCATGCCAATATCGGCCATCACACCCATCGGCACGGTGACTGTGGGCACACCCAGATGACGAATGGCCAGGTTGCCATTGGCCACCCACACACCGTTGCTCCAGGCGATATCCGCCGACGCCGGGTCGACATCCGCATTGGCCGGTGCAACGTCAGCGACGGTCGGGAACAGCACGGCATCCAGCCCCAGGCCATCCATCCACTCTTCCAGGTCGATACGCCGGGTTTTCTCCAGGCCACGCAGACCGTCTGGCACAGTACTGATCTGATCCCATGGAGTGATGCCACGTTCGGCCATGCGCACGTATTCGTCCATGCCCGCAGCCAGATCCCCTTCCCGGTTTGGCAGCGTGCCAGGGTCGTGAGGGAAAATCTTCGGCCCGTCGACATCGACCAGGCGGTTCAGTTTGGGGTCGCCGTTGGCCTGAAGGAAGTCATCGAAGGCCCAGGCAGTCAGGTCCCACAACTCGTGGTGCAGGAACTCTTTGGAGATCAGGCCACGGTTGAACACGGTTGGCGCACCAGGGCGATCACCTTCGCAGTTGGAAACCAGCGGGAAGTCCACATCGATAACTTCTGCGCCAGCAGCTTCCAGTGCTTTGCGAGCTGCTTCCCACAGGGCAATCACCGTCGGCCGGGTGTTGATGCGCTGGCCGGTCGGGCCGCCGATTCCCGGCGCTTCGCTAGTGCCTGCCTCGGGGTCAGCATTGATGTACATGCGCGGAATACCCAGGCGCTTGCCTGCCAGCGCTTCGGCGCTGACCGCCAGTTCCAGATACGATGCCGGGCGTACCGAGGCAACGCTCGGGATCGGTACCCAAGGTTGCATCCGCCACAGATCGCCACGGGTATCAGGGTCTTCGGCGACCACTACATCGAGCACTTCAAGCAGGTCGGCCATGGTCCGGGCGAAGGGCACGACCACGTCCATGGTCGGCGTCAGCGGCCAGTTGCCACGCACCGAGATCACTCCACGCGACGGCGTGTAGGCACACAGGCCATTGTTCGACGCAGGTCCGCGCCCGCTCGACCAGGTTTCTTCGGCCAGACCGAACGCCGAGAAGCTGGCGGCAGTGGCAGTGCCTGCACCATTGGAAGAACCCGAGGCAAACGGCGCAGTGAGGTACTCGGCGTTATACGGGCTCTCAGCCCGACCATACACCCCACGCTGCATGCCACCGTTGGCCATTGGTGGCATGTTGGTTTTACCCAGGCAGATCGCACCGGCAGCACGCAAGCGCTCGATGGTGAAGGCATCACGGTAGGCAACCAGCTCGGCAAACGCCGGGCTGCCGGAGGCGGCGGTGAGCCCCTTGACCAGGTAGCTGTCCTTGGCCGTGTAAGGAATGCCATCCAGCGGGCCCAGGGTTTCGCCCTTCGCCCGACGGGCATCGGAGGCTTGGGCCTCGGCCAGCGCCTCGGGATTGCGCACCACTACTGCATTGAGCGCGGTGGCTGTGGCCGGGCCGTCATAGGCATCAATGCGCGCCAGGTAAGCTTGCACCAGCTCGACCGCCGTGGTCTGGCCAGACTCAAGCGCCGCCCGCAACTGGGCAATGGAAACTTCGGTGACTTCGATCATGCGCTCACCACCGACGGCTGAAGGTTGATGCGGGGCATACTCAGAACAGGCACATCACATCGCTTAAAACGGGTTTTCATATCGAGTCTCATTGCACGCTATTACGCGAAACCGCGCATTGGCCACCATGAAACCCTGACACTGCGTTGAAAGCAACTGCACCGGGGACAACAGCGCTGTGCAGTGCTGCAAGTAGGAGCGGGCTTGCCCCGCGATACGGTGTGGCTGACAGATCGCAATCGTGGGGCAAGCCCGCTCCTACCGGACGGTTACCCTCCTGAGCCACAACGGACAGCCCCCACCCAGCATGCACCTCGCCCCGCCATCCCGGTTCTGCGCATTTTGTTCGGCCGATAAAGCCAAGGAGTTCTATCTGGCCTGGAAACACCGCGACGGTTTGATCTTGCACCTGAGCGAGCATCATGGCGATGCCACGCTGGGTTCGACGGTGTTTGCCCGGATCGAGGACATCATCGCCCTGCAGAACGAACTGGTCGCCAAACGCTATGGCTATTCGCGGCCAGAAGCCGTCAGCGTTGGCTGGGGATTGCAGATGGAGATCGCTGACCCGTTCGGCAACCGACTGCGTTTTTGTCAGCAGATCGAAGGCTGAGTTTCCGGAG
Organism: Pseudomonas sp. H9; assembly: GCF_004353925.1. Classification (GTDB taxonomy): domain Bacteria; phylum Pseudomonadota; class Gammaproteobacteria; order Pseudomonadales; family Pseudomonadaceae; genus Aquipseudomonas. Next base: position 25,298 of record NZ_SMOK01000008.1, read on the forward strand.
CCAGAATAGACAAGGCCCCGTCCATTGCTGGGCGGGGCCTTGTTTTACCTACTGCCTAAGGGTGAATCATCGGTACCCGCCCCGCGATTGGCGGTGGTCGTGGTACGCATCGAGGTCAGCAGGCAAATCGTGTTGAATTCATACTGCGCCGAGGTATCAGGCAGGTCAATGCCGTTCCTATACCGTTGGTCAGTACGTGTATTTCAGGCTGGCCATGAAATTGCGCGGCGCGCCGTACACGCTCCAGCTGTCGGCAAAGCTGTAGTACTCCCGGTCGAACAGGTTGTTGACGTTCAACGAAGCACTCAGGTGCTCATCGATCTGGTAACGCGCCATCAGGTTGGTCAGCGCATAGCTGCCCTGGGTGTGGGTGTGCAGGTCCTGACCGGTCTTGCTTTGCCAGTTCACCCCGCCACCGACGGTGAGCCGATCCCAGGCGCCAGGCAGGCGGTAGCTGGTGAAGGTCTTCAGACCATGACGCGGTATCTGCGTCACGATGCGGTTGTCGTCACTGTCGGTACTGACGCTGTAGGCATAGCCAGCCGACGCCTGCCAGCCTTCACTCAACTCACCGCTGAGTTCCATTTCAACGCCTTTGGTGGTGGTGCCTTGCTCAGCCTTGTAATAGTTGTCCTGCACATAGACGGCCAGGTTGTCCTGATCGAGCTTGAACAGTGCCAGGCTGGCATTGAGCCGGTCTTCATTGAAGCTGCCCTTGACCCCCACTTCGTAGCCGGTACCTTCCTGTGGATCCAGCGGTTTGCCGTTGACGTCCTCGATCCCGTAATACTGTGGGTTGAAGATTTTCGTGTAGCTGGCATAGGCCGACCACTGATCGGTCAGGTCGTAGACCAGGCCGGTATACGGCAGGAATACACCGTTGCGGGTTTCTTCATCTTTGCTGTCACTGGCTGGGTCGGCGTAGGTGCGTACATCGTTGGTACGCTTCCAGTCAGTCACTCGCCCACCGACAATCAGGTGAGTGGCGTCGGTCAGGTTAAAGCGCCCGGTCATGTAGGCGGCGTACTGCTTCTCTTCGATGTAGGTTTTGCCAATCGGCGTGGTATCAGGCCGAGGGCCGCTGCCATCCCAGGTAAAGATGTTGTCGATGGTGCCGTCATAGCCGGTCCAGGGGCCGAACCAGCCACCATGGTTGGGGGTGTTCTCGCGGTAGCGCGACAACGTCAGGCCGGTGATCAGCTCATGCTCGCGACCGAACAGGCTGAACGGCCCGGTCAGGTAAGCATCGACGTTGTCCTGGCGCGGTTTGCCTGACCAGCGGTTGGGATACAGGAAAGCGCCGCTACCGGTTTCGCGGTCGATAGAGCCGTTCATGTAGTTGATCAGTTCGTCGAATTCGTTCTGCGAATGGCCGACTTCCAGCTTGGCGCTCCAACCGTTGTCGAACTGCTGCTCGATCGAAGCGAACAGGTTGGTCAGCGCCCGGTCGTTATAGGCCCACTCCGGCGCACTGTTGGCTGAACGGCTGAAATCGGTACGGCTGCCGTCACTGAAAAAAGTCTGGAAACCGGTGCGCAGCGGGCGTTCGACGTTGTTCTTCACGTAGCTGAAACCCAAAGTCAGCAAGGTCGACTCGCTCAGATCGAACTCACTGATGCCGTATACCAATTGCCCTTCGCTTTTCAGATGATCGATCCAAGAGGCCTGATCCTTGTAATCGAGCACCAAGCGGCCGCGCACATTACCACTCTCGGTCAAGCGCCCGGAGACATCCATACCCACGCCATAGCGATCCCAGCTACCGGCCTCGGAGGTGAAGCTCAGCTGCGGTTCATCAGTCGGACGCTTACGAATCAAGTTGACGGTGGCCGACGGGGTGCCAGAGCCACTGATCAAGCCTGTTGCCCCGCGTACGACTTCGACCCGGTCATACATGGCCGTGTTCTGCGTGGTCACGTCCAGGCGTGAGGCGGTGGGTACGCCGTCGATCTCGAAGTTGTTGATCTGAAAGCCGCGCGACCAGTAGGTGTCATTCTCTGCACCAACGCCGACCCGGGTCACAGTAATTCCCGTGGTGGCTTCCATCACTTCTGTCAGGTCGTTCAGCTTCTGGTCATCCAGCCGCTGGCGGGTGATCACACTCAGCGATTGCGGGGTTTCTTTGGGGGTGAGGTTGAGGCGCGTCGAACTGCTTGACGAATAGGTGGTGTACAACCCGGTGCCTTCGGTGGTCGAACCCGGCGCCTTGCCGGAGATGCTGATCGCGCCCAGCTCCATTGCCTGGCCGTCGCCACTGACCAACAGCGAGTAGCTGCCATCCACATTGCGCACCGCCACCAGGCCATTGCCACCGAGCAACAGAGCGAATCCCTGATCGACACTGTAGTTGCCGACCAGGCCTGGGCTCTGACGGCCCGCCGTAAGGCTGCTGTCAAACGACAACACCACGCCCGCGTCACCGGCAAAGCGGCTGAGCACTTCACCCAACGCCCCGGCTGCGATCTCGTAATGGCGCTGCTGTTCGGCAGCACTCGCCTGCCCGCTGCTGCTAAGCAAGGGCTGGAGCATACCGCCATACGCCAGAAGCGCAGCGCCAAGCAACGCCACGACCAATGGCTTTTTCACGAATGCCTGTTGCGGCCGGGTGGCCGGGGGATGAGTGACGCGGGACATGCTGACTCCTGTTTCGAACTATGAACGAGAATTAATCTTGTTCATGGGAGTCGTACCAACTGTGTGAAATCGACAATGCCCGTGCAATTTTTTTCATGTCCCTCAAGCGCGAGGCATCACACGTGTCCAGAAGCGTGTGTGCTGGCGGATGTCGACGGGCACAGCACGGGCGATAGCCGCAAGTGCCTGATCAGTGTTATCCAGCGGGAAGCTGCCCGAAAGTTGCAGGTGCGCCACCTCTTCAGCACAGCCCAGATAGCCCGGTCGATAGCGGCCCAACTCTGCCAACAGACGATCCAGGCGCCAACCGTCAATCAGCAGGTGCCCCTTGACCCATTCACCCTCACCGCTCTGCAACGCACGCCGCGCAACGATGCCCGCGCTGTCGAAACGCACGCCTTGCCCGGCTTCGATGCGCTGCGCTGGATGAGCATTGTGGATACTGACCGCCACGGCATGTTCAAGCACCGCCAGATCCGTACTGCCCTCGTATTGGCGCACAATGAACCGGGTACCCAAGGCCTGCATCTGGCCTTGGGCACTGACCACATAGAAGGGTCGGGCATCCTTGGCGGTTTCGATCAGCACTTCGCCCAGGAGCAGTACAACGCGGCGCGCCTGGGCATCAAACTGCACATCGACGGCACTTGAGGTATTGAGGGTCAATTGACTGCCATCGGCCAAATTCAGGGTTCGCCGTTGACCGCGCTCGGTACGGACATCGGCCAGCCACACCGGCGCCTGCCGATAGCCACTTAATCCCAGCGCGCTTACCCCCAGGCCCAGCAGCAGGCAGCGCAGCAATGTGCGCCGATCAAGCGGCATACGTGTGGCACGGGCCAATACCTTGCCGGCCATCGCACCATCGACGCCGGCCAGTTGTGCCTGCAACAGCTCCACCCGCTGCCAGGCCCAGGCATTGACTTCGCTGCGTTGCTTCCAGTGCTGCCACTGCTGTTGCAGTTGCGCGCTATGACTTGGCTGCCGGGCATACCAGTCGGCCGCTTCACTCAAAGCCTGACGCTGCTCGGCACTGATCACAAGCCATGCTCCAGCGCATACAACAAGCAGTGCTCGGTGGCCCGAGCGACGTACTTGGTCACCGAACTGACCGACACCCCCAGCTCGCTGGCGATGGACTTGTAATCCATACCTTGCAGCTGCGACAGCAAAAACGCGCGTTTGGTGCGGGCACCCAAGCCATCGAGCATGGCATCGATGGCCTGCAGCGCCTGTATCAGCATCAACTGATCTTCCGGCGAAGGCACCAAGGCTTCCGGCTGCTCGGCCAGCGTCTGCAAATAGGCCTGCTCCACCGCACGCCGGCGAAAGCTGTCGACCATAACGCGGCGGGCCACCGTGACCAGAAAATGCCTCGGTTCCTGCAGTGGCGCCTGCAGGCGTTGAGCGCGATCGGCCACCAGCAGGCGAACAAACGTGTCCTGCGCCAAATCTGCCGCCTGCTGAGAGCAGCCCAGGCGCGAACGCAGCCAGCCCACCAACCAACGATGATGGTCACTGTACAAGGCGCCAATGGTTAACCTCGGCAAAGGGGCAGCACTGGGAGCGGACATAGCAATAAATACGCGACTGAGAATTAATCGCAATTTAAACGAGCCATGCGTCAACAGCAATCATCGCACTGCAAATCTTGCACAAATCGCGGCCCAGGGCACTGCGCTGCCATCAACGCAAAGATTTTGCCTGCAACTAAGGTCCAATCTATGACTGGGCGTTCCCGATCCGCACGGGATGTATTATCGTGGCTGCGTGCGCAATAACACACGCCTGAGCGTTCAGGCATATGCAAACCGATTCGAGGGTGCCATGAGTAACGAAAGCATTAACTGGGACAAGCTGGGCTTCGACTACATCAAGACCGACAAGCGCTACCTGTCCTACTTCCGCAACGGCGAGTGGGACCAGGGCACCCTGACTGAAGACAACGTACTGCACATCAGCGAAGGCTCGACTGCCCTGCACTACGGCCAGCAATGCTTCGAAGGCCTGAAGGCTTACCGTTGCAAGGATGGCTCGATCAACCTGTTCCGCCCTGACCAGAACGCCCTGCGCATGCAGCGCAGCTGTGCTCGCCTGCTGATGCCGCAAGTGTCGACCGAAGCTTTCGTCGAGGCCTGCAAGCAAGTGGTCAAGGCCAACGAGCGTTTCGTACCGCCGCACGGCAAAGGCGCCCTGTACCTGCGTCCGTTCGTGATTGGCGTGGGTGACAACATTGGCGTGCGCACCGCGCCGGAGTTCATCTTCTCGATCTTCGCCATTCCGGTCGGCTCGTACTTCAAGGGCGGCATGAAGCCGCACAACTTCCAGATCTCCAGCTTCGACCGCGCCGCCCCACAAGGCACAGGTGCGGCCAAGGTCGGTGGCAACTATGCCGCCAGCCTGCAGCCGGGTGCCGAAGCGAAGAAGGCCCATTTCGCCGACGCCATCTACCTCGATCCGCTGACTCACACCAAGATCGAGGAAGTCGGTTCGGCCAACTTCTTCGGGATCACCGCGGACAACAAATTCATCACCCCGAAATCGCCGTCGGTACTGCCGGGTATCACCCGTCTGTCGCTGATGGAGCTGGCGCAATCGCGTCTGGGCCTGGAAGTGATCGAAGGTGACGTACTGATCGACAAGATCGGCCAGTTCAGCGAAGCCGGTGCGTGCGGTACTGCAGCCGTGATTACGCCGATCGGCGGTATCGAGTACCAAGGCAAGCTGCACGTGTTCTACAGCGAAACTGAAGTCGGCCCGGTTACCCAGAAGCTCTACAACGAGCTGACCGGTATTCAGAGTGGCGACATCGAAGGCCCAGCGGGCTGGATCGTCAAAGTCGCCTGAACCGTTATCAAGCGATGAATGGAGGGCATGCCAGTGATGGCATGCCCTTTTTTATGGCCATGGCTTTGTGAGTTGTGAGCTTATCCATTGGGTGTGGTGGCTCCACTGGCCCCTTCCGCCCTTACGGCGGCCTACTTTTTTCTTGGAAAAAGTAGGCAAAACCGCTCGCTCCTGCATCCGGCCCTACGCTGCGCTCCGGGTCCCCTCCCTCCGGCATTGCTCCCGCGAGGACCGCGCTAACGGGCCATCCATGGCCCGAAGCGCTTGACGGGCTCCTGCCCGTCACCTCACTCCGCAATACCTCCACTCAGCCTCCTGAAGTCGCAGACTGCGGCGCCTGGACTTGCGCGCACGCAGAAGCTTGTAGCTTGTAGCTTGTAGCTATCGGAGATACTCCCGCCCAGACGCCGCCCGTAACTTAGCGACTTCAGGAGGCCGAGTGGAGGTGCCTGGAGGGCCAGGTGCGTCAGCACCCTTCGGCTATGCCGAAGGCGCGAGATGTAGACTTGGCGAAGCAAGTCGTAGGCCGCGCGGGCCTGGAAGGTGCCGGAGCGAGGGGACCCGGAGCGCAGCGTAGGGCCGGATGCAGGAGCCAGCGGTTTTGGTTCCTTTTGCCAAGACAAAAGGGACCCGCCGTAAGGGCGGAAGGGGCCACCACAGCCACCACACCAAACGGATAAGCCCACAATACCAAGCGCCCCTACCAAGCCAACAACGCCCACAACAAACATGAATTTTTCTTTAACCCGGCCACCGCCTATTCTTTGGCACAATCAAGTCTCTACTCGCCCCCAGGTATTAGCATGCCCCGCGTACTGACTATCGAAGACGACGCTGTGACCGCTCAGGAGATCGTCGCCGAGCTTTCCAGCCACGGCCTGGAAGTGGATTGGGCCGACAACGGCCGTGAAGGCCTGGCCAAGGCCATTGCCGGAGGCTACGACCTCATCACCCTGGACCGTATGCTTCCCGAGCTCGATGGCCTGACCATCGTCACCACCCTGCGCAACCTGAAAATCGCCACACCGATCCTGATGATCAGCGCGCTGTCGGATGTCGACGAACGGGTGCGCGGCCTGCGCGCTGGCGGCGACGATTACCTGACCAAACCGTTCGCCTCCGACGAAATGGCGGCCCGTGTGGAAGTGCTGCTGCGCCGCAACAGTGTGCCCATGGCCCAGACCCGCCTGCAGGTCGCCGACCTGGAGCTGGACCTGATCAGCCATGAAGCCAAACGCGGCGAGCAATCACTGAACCTACTCCCCACCGAATACAAGCTGCTGGAATACCTCATGCGCCACGCCGGTCAGGTGATCACGCGGATGATGATTTTCGAGGAAGTCTGGGGCTATCACTTCGACCCAGGCACCAACCTGATCGACGTGCATATCGGGCGCTTGCGCAAGAAAATCGATGCTGCTGGCCAAACCCCGCTGATTCGGACCGTGCGGGGCTCGGGCTATGCCATTGCCGAACCCGTCTAAAGGCTGGAGTTCATCGACCAGCCGCCTGCTGGCGCTGTACAGTTTTTTGTTTGTAGCCTGGAGCAGCATTCTCATGGGAGTGCTGTACTTCGAAGTCTCCGGTTATTTGAATAAACTCACCCGCCACTCACTGCTGCAGCGCCAGCACCTGTTCGGGCACATGAGTGGCAAGCAGCTGGACGACGCTTTGATTGCCAGCCAGGCCTTTGAAGAACGCAGCTTCGATGCCTACGGCCTGTTCGACGCTCAGTTCAATCCGCTGGGCGGGCAGATTCGTCAGGTACCCACCGATCTGGGCCTGGACGGCAAGATCCATGAACTGGGCCGTTGCCTGGATGCCGACGACCCGCACCTGCCGCGCGATAGCTGCGACGCCGTAGCCATCAAGGTGCGCGATGGCCGCTGGCTGGTGCTGGTGCGCGACAATGGCTCGCTGTTTGTGGTCACCCGTATCATTCTGCATGCCCTGCTCTGGGGCTTGTCGCTGACTATCATCCCCGGCATCGCTGGCTGGTATTTGCTGCGTCGCCGCCCACTCAAACGCATTCGCGCCATCCAGGCCACCGCTGAGCAGATCGTTGCAGGTGACCTGACCCAGCGCTTGCCGCTGTCGCAGCGACGCGACGAGTTGGACATGCTTGCGGCCATCGTCAATGCCATGCTCGACCGTATCGAACGTTTGATGCATGAGGTCAAAGGTGTCTGCGACAACATCGCCCACGACCTGCGCACGCCACTGACCCGCCTGCGCGCCCAGCTGTACCGCATCCGCCAGCAGGCCGGGGATGACTCACCCCAGGCTCAGGCACTGGAGCAGGCCATTGGTGAAACGGACACCTTGATGGCGCGTTTTCGCGGGTTGCTACGCATCAGTGAACTGGAAGACCGCCAGCGCCGTGCCGGGTTCGTCGAACTGGACCCACACGCCCTGTTGGTGGAATTGCACGATTTCTACCTACCGCTGGCTGAAGATGGCGACATTCGCCTGGACCTTGATCTGCCGACGCAAGTGCCCGCACTCAACGGCGACCGCGAGCTGCTGTTCGAAGCGTTGTCGAACCTCCTGAGCAATGCCATCAAGTTCACCCCGGCGGGTGGTCTGGTGCGCATGGTTGCCAACAGTGAAGTTGGTGAGCTGAAAATTGCCGTGGAAGACAGCGGACCGGGGATTCCCGAGGCAGAGCGTGAGGCAGTGCTGAAGCGCTTTTACCGTAGCGATGAAGGCCACCGGCATTCAGGGTTCGGGCTGGGGCTGTCGATCGTTGCGGCGATCGCTGACTTGCATGGATTTGTGCTGGAAGTGGGCGCCAGTGAGCTGGGCGGGGCGAAGCTGGTGTTGCACTGCAGGACTGGGGGCGCTGGTTAGGAAAAATCGCGGGGCAAGCCCGCCCCCACAGAGGCCTTGTGGGAGCGGGCTTGCCCCGCGATCAGTCAGTCAGCCAGACGCCAGGTAGTAGCACCCTTGCTGTCTTCGAGCACCACACCCATGGCGGTGATCTGGTCGCGGATACGGTCCGACTCTGCCCAGTTCTTGTCAGCGCGCGCTTGCAAGCGCGCCTGGATCAAGGCTTCGACTTCAGCCGCATCAACCTTGCCTTCGGCACCGGCACGCAGGAAGTCATCGGCTTCCAGTTGCAGTACACCGAGCAAACCTGCCAGTTCACGCAGACGCCCGGCCAGGCCGGCAGCGACTTCAGGCTCAGCCTCACGCAGGCGGTTGATTTCACGCACCAGGTCGAACAACACCGCGCACGCTTCCGGGGTACCGAAGTCATCGTTCATCGCCACGGTGAAGCGCTCGACGTACGCCTCGCCCCCTTTGGCCTCGACTCGCGGCAAACCACGCAGGGCATGGTAGAAGCGCTCCAGCGCGCCCTTGGACTCGCGCAGGCTGTCTTCGGAGTAGTTGATCGAGCTGCGGTAGTGGCTCGACACCAGCAGGTAACGCACCACTTCCGGGTGATACTTGTCGAGCACGTCGCGAATGGTGAAGAAGTTGTTCAAGGACTTGGACATCTTCTCGCCATTGATGCGGATCATGCCGCAGTGCATCCACGAGTTGGCGTACTGCTTGCCGGTGGCCGCTTCGCTCTGGGCGATTTCGTTCTCGTGGTGCGGGAACTCCAGGTCGTTGCCGCCACCATGAATGTCGAAGCTCTCACCCAGGCAGCAGGTGGACATCACCGAGCACTCGATGTGCCAGCCCGGACGGCCCGGACCCCATGGCGACTCCCAACTCGGCTCACCCGGTTTAACGCCCTTCCAGAGGACGAAATCGAGTGGGTCCTGTTTGGCTTCGTCAACTTCGATGCGCGCACCGATGCGCAGGTCTTCGATTTTCTTGCGCGACAGCTTGCCGTAACCGACGAACTTGCCGACGCGGTAGTACACATCGCCATTACCAGGGGCATAGGCATAACCCTTGTCGATCAGGGTCTGGATCATTGCGTGCATGCCAGCGATATGGTCGGTGGCACGCGGTTCCAGATCCGGCGGCAGGATGTTCAGGCGGCGCTCGTCTTCGTGCATCGCGTCGATCATGCGGGCGGTCAGCGCGTCGAACGACTCGCCGTTTTCATTGGCCCGGTTGATGATCTTGTCATCGATGTCGGTGATGTTGCGCACATAGGTCAGGTCGTAGCCGCTGTAGCGCAGCCAACGGGTGACCAGGTCGAAGGCGACCATGCTGCGGCCGTGGCCCAGGTGGCAGAAGTCGTACACGGTCATACCGCAGACGTACATCCGTACCTTGTTGCCTTCCAGCGGCTTGAAAACTTCTTTGGTCTTGCTAAGCGTGTTGTAAATGGTAAGCACGAGCGTTCCTCAGCTGCCCCACGAATCGCGCAGGGTCACAGTCCGGTTGAATACCGGGCGACCCGGCTGGGAGTCTTTCAGGTCGGCGCAGAAGTAGCCTTCGCGCTCGAACTGGAAGCGGTCTTCTGGCTGGGCCTGGCCCAACGAAGGTTCCGCACGACAACCGGTAAGCACCTGCAGCGAATCGGGATTGATGTTGTCGAGGAAGCTGCCGCCGTCTTCGGTCTTCTCGGGGTTGGCCGAGCGGAACAGGCGGTCGTACAGACGTACTTCACACTCGACGCTGGCGTCAGCCGGCACCCAGTGGATCACACCCTTGACCTTGCGGCCTTCCGGGTTCTTGCCCAAGGTGTCCGGGTCGTAGGAGCAGCGCAGCTCGACGATGTTGCCGTCAGCGTCTTTGATCGCCTCGTCGGCGCGGATCACATAGCTGCCACGCAGGCGCACTTCACCGGCCGGCTCCAGGCGCTTGTAGCCTTTTGGCGGCTCTTCCATGAAGTCATCACGGTCGATGTAGATTTCACGGGCGAACGGCAGCGCACGCACGCCCATGTCTTCTTTAGGGTGGCAAGGCAGTTCGAGGTTCTCGACCTGACCTTCCGGATAGTTGGTGATGACCACTTTCAGCGGGCGCAGCACGCACATGGCGCGCGGCGCGGTACGGTCAAGGTCGTCACGGATGCTGAATTCGAGCATCGACATGTCGACCACACCGTCAGAACGGTTGGTGCCGATCATTTCGCAGAAGTTACGGATCGAGGCCGGGGTGTAACCGCGACGACGGAAGCCCGACAGAGTCGACATACGTGGGTCGTCCCAGCCGTTGACATGCTGCTCATCGACCAGTTGCTTGAGCTTGCGCTTGCTGGTGATGGTGTAGTTCAGGTTCAGGCGGCTGAACTCGTACTGGCGCGGCTTGGCCGGCACCGGCAGGTGCTCCAGGAACCACTCGTACAGCGGACGATGGCCTTCGAACTCCAGGGTGCAGATGGAGTGGGTGATGCCTTCGATGGCGTCCGACTGACCATGGGTGAAGTCGTAGTTCGGGTAGATGCACCACTTGTCACCGGTCTGGTGGTGGTGAGCATGACGGATGCGATAAAGGATCGGATCGCGCATGTTCATGTTCGGCGAGGCCATGTCGATCTTGGCCCGCAGCACACGCTCACCGTCCTTGAATTCGCCAGCCTTCATGCGCGCAAACAGGTCCAGGTTCTCTTCGACGCTGCGCTCGCGGAACGGGCTGTTCTTGCCAGGCTCGGTCAGGTTGCCACGGTATTCCTTGGCCTGTTCCGGGGTCAGGTCGCAGACGTAGGCATTGCCCGACTTGATCAGGTCCACTGCCCAGTCATGCAACTGGTCGAAGTATTCAGAGGCATAACGCACTGGACCGGTCCACTGGAAGCCCAGCCACTGCACATCGCTCTGGATGGCGTCGATGTACTCCTGGTCCTCTTTGGCCGGGTTGGTGTCATCGAAACGCAGGTGACAGGCTCCGCCGAATTCCTGGGCCAGGCCGAAGTTCACACAGATCGACTTGGCATGGCCGATGTGCAGGTATCCATTCGGCTCTGGCGGGAAACGGGTGACGATGCTGCTGTGCTTGCCCGAGTCCAGGTCAGCCTGCACGATCGGACGCAGGAAGTTCGCAGGGACGGCGGGAGCGCCTTTGGCAGCGGCGTTGGGAGCGGTGTCGGCAGTGGGCTTGCTCATAGGATCCTTGAATACGGGTACACGGCCTGAGTAGGCCGACTGAATCAAAGCGCTTATCATAGCCGAAGCAGTCGAGCTGCCGACAGCGTCGGGCCGACAAACTGGCGCGATATTCGGCAAGCAACGCGAAAAAACTGCCGCGAATAACGTATCGCGGGCTGTAGACTGTGCGTCAGGTGTGTATCGCGAACCTGCGCGACCCCTTTTTCGAATGCCTTGAAAGAGCGAATTCCAGCATGTCCAAAGTTAAACTGAGCACCAATCACGGCGACATCGTTATCGAACTGAACGCCGAAAAAGCCCCGATCACCGTGGCTAACTTCATCGAATACGTGAAAGCTGGCCACTACAGCAACACCGTATTCCACCGCGTCATCGGTAACTTCATGATCCAGGGTGGCGGCTTCGAACCTGGCATGAAAGAAAAGAAAGACAAGCGCCCAAGCATTCAGAACGAAGCTGACAACGGCCTGAGCAACGACAAGTACACCATTGCCATGGCCCGTACCATGGAGCCGCATTCGGCGTCGGCGCAGTTCTTCATCAACGTCACCGACAACACCTTCCTCAACCACTCCGGCAAGAACGTGCAGGGCTGGGGTTACGCTGTATTCGGTAAAGTCACCGAAGGCACCGACGTGGTCGACAACATCAAGAAAGTCGCCACCGGTTCCAAAGCCGGCCACCAGGACGTGCCGGTTGAAGACGTGATCATCGAGAAAGCCGAGATCATTGAGTGATACTGCTGATCTCTGATCTGCACCTGCAAGAAGAACGCCCGGACATTACCCGGGCGTTTCTTGATCTGCTCGACGGGCGGGCACGTCATGCCGAAGCGCTGTACATCCTCGGGGACTTCTTCGAGGCCTGGATCGGCGATGACGCGATGACGCCCTTCCAAAGCGAAATCTGCCAGGCCCTGCGCGCCTTGAGCGACAGCGGCACGCAGGTCTACCTGATGCACGGCAACCGTGATTTTCTGATCGGCGACGCCTTCTGCAAGGCGGCAGGCGCCACCCTGCTGGCTGACCCCAGCGTGGTACGCCTGGGCGGCGAGTCGGTGCTGCTGATGCACGGCGACAGCCTGTGTACGCTGGACGTCGGCTATATGAAGATGCGCCGCTACCTGCGCAACCCGGTCAGTTTATGGATACTCCGGCATCTGCCACTGAGCACCCGACAGAAACTGGCACGCAAGCTGCGCAGTGAAAGCCGGGCGCAGGTGCGCATGAAAGCCAACGACATTGTCGACGTTACGCCGGATGAAGTGCCACGGATCATGGCCGAATATGGCGTGCGTACTTTGGTGCACGGGCATACCCATCGCCCGGCGATTCACAAGTTGATGGTCGATGATCAACCGGCGCGGCGTATCGTGCTGGGTGACTGGGACCGTCAGGGCTGGGCGCTGCAGGTGGATGAGCAAGGGTTTCAACTGCAGCCTTTTGCTTTCCCCTGAAACCTGTAGGAGCGGGCTGGCCCCGCGATGCAATCTCACTGATGCACCGCATCGCGGGGCAAGCCCGCTCCTACAACTTAATGCCCGGCCGACGCGGGCCCTGCCTTGGCGGTAAACGGTGGCTTAGCCAGCCACACCAGTAGAACCAATCCCGCAAACAGCCAGCCCATCAGGGTGAAGAAGTCCACTGTCGACATCATATAGGCCTGACTGTTGAGCATATGTTCCAGCTGTGCGTATGACTGCGCATTGGCCCCGCCCAGATGATTGAGCGCATCGCGGGTAGCCGGTTCATAGGTGCTGATGCTTTCACTCAGGTAGGCATGATGCTGATCAGCCCGACGGATCCAGAGCCAGGTGGCCAGTGAAGCCGCGAAGCTCCCGCCCAACGTACGCAGAAAGGTCGCAAGCCCCGAACCATCGGCGATCTGCTGCGGTGGCAGGTCGGAAAGCAGAATGCTCAAGGTCGGCATGAAGAACAGCGCCACGCCGATACCCATGAACAACTGCACCAGGGCAATGTGTTGGTAATCCACTTCACTGGTAAACCCGGCACGCATGAAGCAACTACCGCCGATGGCCAGAAATGCCAATCCGGACAGCAAGCGCAGGTCGAAATTGTGCGCGTACTTGCCGACAAACGGCGACATCAGCACCGGCAACAAGCCAATCGGCGCCACCGCCAGCCCGGACCACGTGGCGGTGTAACCCATCTGCGTCTGCAGCCACTGCGGCATGATCAGGTTGATGCCGAAAAACCCGGCATACCCCAACACCATCACGAGAGTGCCAATGCGAAAGTTGCGATGCACGAACAAGCGCAGGTTGACTACCGGGTGCTTGTCGGTCAGTTCCCAGATCACGAAGATGGCCAGAAACACCACCGACACCAGGCTGCCCATCACGATGAAGTTCGACTCGAACCAATCCAGGTCATTGCCTTTGTCGAGCACGATCTGCAAGGCCCCTACCCCGATGATCAGGGTCAGCAGGCCAATGTAGTCCATGGGCTGGCGCACGGTGCTGACCGGCCGGGCGCGCATCTGCTGGCGCACGATTGCAGCGGCAAACAGGCCGATGGGAACGTTGATGAAGAAAATCCACGGCCAACTGTAACTGTCGGTGATCCAGCCACCCAGAATCGGCCCGGCGATCGGCGCCACCACGGTCACCATCGCCAGCAACGCCAGGGCCATGCCACGCTTGGCCGGCGGATACACGGCAATCAACAAGGTCTGGGTCATCGGGTACAGCGGCCCGGCAACAACGCCCTGCAGCACCCGGAAGCCCACCAACTCGGGCATCGACCGTGCAATGCCACACAGAAATGAAGCCAGCACGAACAGCAGCGTGGCCCAGATAAACAGCTTCACCTCGCCAAAGCGCCGGCTCAGCCAACCGGTCAGCGGCAGTGCGATAGCGTTGCTGACCGCGAACGAGGTGATGACCCAAGTCCCCTGCTCCACGCTCACCCCAAGGTTGCCGGAGATAGTCGGCAAGGCGACGTTGGCAATGGTCGTGTCGAGCACCTGCATGAAGGTTGCCAACGACAGGCCGACAGTGGTCAGCACCAGGCTCGGCGGGTTGAAAGACGCGTTATTGCTCATCGCTGCGCCGTCTTGCTGGTCCCTTGACTGTTGTCATGGATCAGCCGCGCGATCATCGCATCGGCCTCGACCAACTGACGGTCATACACTTGGGTGGCAAATGATGCTTGCTGTGGCGGCATCTGCGCGAGCACCGGGCCACTTTGATCATGCAGATCGACCGTCACCTGGGTCGAAAGGCCGATGCGCAAGGGATGCGTCGCCAACTGTTCGGCATTGATATGAATGCGCACCGGCACGCGCTGGACGATCTTGATCCAGTTACCCGTGGCGTTCTGGGCTGGCAACAAGGCAAACGCACTGCCGGTGCCGGCGCCCAGGCTGTCGATGGTGCCGCTGTATTTGACTTCACTGCCGTACAGATCGGCGACGATGTCTACCGATTGGCCGATCCGCATGTTACGCAGCTGCGTTTCCTTGAAGTTGGCATCGATCCACAGCTGATCCAGCGGGATCACCGCCATGGTCGTCGTGCCCGGTTCCAGCCGCTGCCCCAGTTGTACAGTGCGCTTGGCCACATAACCGGTTACCGGCGCTACCAGCGTGGTGCGTGCAACGGCCAGGTACGCCTGGCGCAACTCGGCCGCAGCAGCCATGACTTGCGGATGGGACGAGACTACCGTGTCATCGACCAGCGCGGTGGTGGTATTGAGCTGCTGCTTGGCGCTGATCAACGCGTTCTGTGCTGTCGACAGGTCATCACGGGCATGAGACAGCTCTTCCAGCGAAATCGCCCCGCCAGCAGCCAGGGTTTTGCGCCGGTTATAGTTTTCCTGGGCTTTGGTCTGTTCGGCCTGCCGCGCTGCAACCTGAGCCCTCATGCCATCGACATTGCTGTACAGGCCGCGAACCTGGCGCACCGCACGCGCCAGTTGGGCCTGGGCTGCCTGCAAACCGACTTCGGCATCGCTGGGGTCGAAGGCGATCAATACCTGGCCAGCCTGCACCAAATCGCCGTCATCCGCGCCGATGCTGACCACGGTGCCGGTCACCAATGGCGTGATTTCCACCACATTACCGTTGACGTAGGCGTCATCGGTTTCTTCACTCCAACGCCCGTACAGCTCGTGCCAGGCCCACGCCCCGCCGCCACCGAGCGCGACCAACAGCGCCAGGCCGAGCAACCAGGTTTTGCGCTTGCGGCCGTTGTTGAGGTCTTGCGCCGTGCTGGCGTTTTCGTTCGTCGCGCTCATTTCGCACCTACCCTCAAGGCTGTCAGGCTGTCGCCTGCCGTCAGCAGCACTTTGGTCAACAGGCGCTCAAGGGTCGCCAGCTCATCCGCAGCGAGTACACCCACCAACTCGTTCATGGCGGCCGCGCCGATCTGTGGCAACTGATCGGCGAGCTTCTGCCCGTCCTCGCTCAAGCCCAGGCGCACCTGACGACGGTCATCAGCGCAGCGGCGCCGTACGATCAGGTCTTTTTGCTCAAGGCGGTCCAGCATCCGCGTCATTGAGCCGCTGTCCAGCGCCAGGTATCGGCACAGCTCGGCAGGCGTATCGACCCCGTACTGGGCGACGATGATCAACACCTTGAACTGTGCGGCCGTCACACCGAACGCTTGCAGGTGGCTGTCGAGGATGCGGTCTTTGACCAGCGCCGCACGGCCAAGCAGCATGCCGATGGTGCAGGTCTGGAAATTTTCGGGGGTGAAGTGCGGCATGAGCGAAGATACCTGCTTAGGCAGTAAGTAACATTATGTTACTGCTTAGGCAGCCAACGTCAAAGCATTTATTAGCTTGCTTTGTATTTGGGTGATGGATGCCACGGACGGCATGCACTTTCGGAAGCGTCTGACATATTTACTAATTAAACCCGGGTAGTTTTTCCGGGTTGATTTTCTACCCGCTTAAGGAAAAACAAGCCTATGTCCACCTCGGCCAACTGCGCGCGTTTTGCGTTAACAATCCCCGCCGTGCGCAACGACTTCAGGTAGGAGCGGGCTTGCCCCGCGATTCGGTGTGACTGACAGATCGCTATCGCGGGGCAAGCCCGCTCCCACAAATTGGCAGATGTGGGCGCACTTTCGGAAGCGTCTGACATATTTCCTAATGAAACCTAGGTAGCTTTTCCGGGGTTTTTCTACCCGTTTAAGGAAAAACAAGCCTATGTCGACCTCTGCCCACTGCGCACGTTTTACGTTAACAATCCCCACCGTGCGCAACGACTTCAAAGTCTTCGCCTTCCACGGCACGGAAACCATCAGTTCCCTGTACGCGATTCAAGTGGAGCTGGTCAGCGAATACCCCGACTTTGCTATCGAAAGCCTGCTCGGTCAACCCGCTTTCCTGCAATTCGGCCACAACGGCGAAGGCCTCCACGGGCGGATCGAAAACGCCCAAGTCGGTGAGCCCGGCAGGCGCCTGACCCGCTATCAAATCACCCTGGTCCCGGCCCTGCATTACCTGCAGTTCAGCCACAACCAGCGGATTTTCCAGCACATGACCGTGCCGCAGATCATTGCCCAGGTGCTGCAGGAACATGGCATTCAGGCCGATGCCTTTACCTTCCATGTCAGCCCCAGCCCGGAGCGCGACTACTGCACGCAATACGGTGATGCCTCCGACTTCAGCTTCATCCAGCGCTTGTGCAGTGAAGAAGGCATTGCCTGGCACCACCAGCACAGCGCCGATGGCCACCACCTGGTGTTCACCGACCATCAGAGCTTCTTCCCCAAACTGGAGGCAACACCCTATCGACAAGGTGCTGGCATGGTCGCCGATCACCCAGTGGTCAACCAGTTCTCCCAGCGCTTCAGCACCCGCACCAGCCGCGTCACTCACCGCGACTATGACCTCAAACGCCCGAGCCGCTTGCTCGAAAGCCGCCAGCGCGTCGACTTCACCCCCGCCCTTGAAGATTACCGCTACCCAATACCCTTCGACACTGAAGAGCGCAGCAAGCAGTTGGCCCGCCAGGCCCTGGAACGCCACCGTCTCGACTACCATCTGGCCGAAGGTGAAAGCGATCAACCCGCGCTGCGCAGTGGTCACTTCTTCGGCCTCTCCGAACACCCGCGCAACGCCTGCAACGACCTGTGGTTACTGCTCAGCGTGAGCCACGAAGGCAAGCAGCCACAGGTGGTTGAGGAAGCGGCCAGCAGCGTCGGGCAAGCCGCAGACGGCTTCAACCAAGGCTACCGCAACAGTTTCAGCGCCATTCCCTGGGACGTGTTCTACCGGCCGCCGCTGGTCACCCGTGAGGCGCTGCCAGTCAGCCAGACCGCCCGCGTCACCGGGCCCGAGGGCGAAGAAATCTATTGCGATGAGCATGGTCGGGTCAAAGTCGAATTCCACTGGGACCGCGCCGAACTGAACAGCGACAACAGCAGTTGCTGGCTGAGGGTCGCGTCCAACTGGGCGGGTGCGGGTTTTGGTGCAGTGACCATCCCGCGCATCGGCATGGAAGTGCTGGTGACGTTTCTGGAAGGCAACCCCGACCAGCCGCTGATTACCGGTTGCGTATCGAACATCCGCACCGCGCCACCGTATCCCTTACCGGCGAACAAGACCAAGACCGTACTGCGCAGCCGCAGTACGCCCGACAGCAGCGGTTACAACGAACTGTCGATCGAGGACCGCAGTGGCCAGGAACTGATCTACCTGCGCGCCCAGCGCGATCTGGAGCAAAAAATCGAACACGACAGCCGCCTGCAGGTGGGCAACGAGCGCCATGAAACCATCAAGGGCAACAGCATTGCGGTGCTTGAAGCCGAAGAGCAACGCACGGTGACCGCCGACCGCAAAGTCGAACTCAAGGCCAACGACTACCTGCAGGTCGCCAACAGCAGCCATACCCGGGTTGGGCAAACGCTGGTGGTTGAGGCCGGTCAGCAGCTGCACCTGAAAGCAGGCGTCCAAGTGGTTCTCGATGCCGACGCCAGCATCACCCTGAAAGCAGGCGGTCAGCACATCGTCATCGGGCCTGGCGGCATTTTCAGCAGTACCGAGATTCAAATCGGCGGAGCACCGATGGCCGGCCTTGCCTGCAAGCAAGCACGGCCTACTGAACTGGCACAGCAACAAGCGCCGTTGCTGCCCCAAACGCAGTACCTGGCCTTGCTGGAAAAAAAGCCGATCTGTGCGGTGTGTGATGCAGCACAAGCGCAACGGGGGCCAACCGATGCATGAGTTACCCCCACTACCGGAAGATCTACCCTGGGTGACACCCGCCTACTTGTTACTGGACGGCGTCAGCCTGCCGGATCTGCTGCAGCGCATACACCCTTGGGGCAATCCCATCTATAGCCTGTACCTGCAGACGCGCTGGCACGAGCTATCTGCCATCTCACCCTGCCTGGTTGCGCTCAACGGCCGCGACGACCCGTTACTGGCCTACTTTCAGGAACACGCCGCCCGAGAATGGGGCTATCTGCTGTTCAGCAATGCCGATGCCTATGACCTCTGCAGGCATTGGCGCCATGTGCTCAGTGTGCAACAAGCCGATGGCGTGGAAGTGATGCCGCGCATTGCTGATCCGGCAGTCATGCATCCGTTGTTCAACCTTGCGGTACAGGATTGCAGCGCCCGCTGGTTCGGCCCGGTCACGCATGTTTGCTTGCCGGATAGCGTGCACGCCTGCTGGTGGCAACACGCACGGGCAGACCAGGCCGGTGATGAGCCCGCAACTTACCGGTTGACCGACCAGGAACTCACCGCACTGGGGGCCGTCGAGTTTCGCAATGCCGTCTCTGACATGACTGAACACTTGCACAAGCACTTCCCGCGCTTCATGGCGTCGCTGGCTCCAGCTACGCGCCGCCAGTATGTGCAAACCCTGATGGAACAAGCCTACCAGCAAGGCTTTTCCTCGGCCCAGGAACTGACCCTCTACGCCAACGTACTGGGTTATCTGGACGGCCAACCGCTGACTGAGCACCCAGACATCAGCCTATTGCTGATTAAACCAACGCAGGACGCCCCATTGAACCGCGTGAAACGCGCTGCCGAAATCGCCGAACTCCGCGCCACTGACCGACAAGGAGGCCCGCTGTGACCGCCCAACAACCCCCAAGAGTCAGCGCCAACACCGCCGCCATGGCCAAAAGCAACAAGGACGTTCACTCGCCCCTCGCAGCCTGCCCCTTGATGAACAAGCGCCTGCAATTGCTGCCATTACGTTACGGCCTGGTTGAACACCTCGACCCTGCTGCCGAGCTCCCGCTGCCGTTCAAACTTGACAGTCAGCCCTTGGGCATTCGCCTGCTGCGTGATGGTTACCTGTATATCGTCGACGGCACGACCGGTTATCTGCACGAATACCACATTGAAAACGGCCAGATCAGCAAACTGCTGTGGCAGAGCAATGAAGTGACTGCCGACACCCGTACCGCCTCGGTGGGCGAACCGTATTTGCTGTTCGACCGCCAACACACCCTGTACGCCTGCTACTCCGAGATTCAGTGGACGGCCTTCAAATGTGCGCAAGTGCTCAAGTCCAAAAATGACCGCCAACACTTCATGCAACGTGTCGACCTGCAAAGCGCCTGCCCGCGCTTCGGCGGCGCCAACCTGTTGAGCAAACCCCAGGCCGCTAAATGGCTGGCGGAGGCGGCAGAAAACGCCCAGGTGCCCGATGCCGCGGGCGTCACACAACTGCCTCCATCCAAAGCCTTCCCCGACGGCGCCCACCCCGAGGAGAAACAGCCGTATCACTGGGAAGACCAACCGCTGTTCCACACCACGGAAATTGAAGCGCTGACCAGCAAGGTACTCGGCGCCTACCAGGACGATTACCTGTTTCTGGTGCTGCGTGACGACATTGGCGTGATGCGCGATCTGGCCGCCGCCCAGCTGAAAGTGGCGGACTGGATCGAACAGTGGAGCGCTGATGACACCCGCCAGACCAAGTACCTCAGTGGCTCGTACATCCATTCCTTGTACGACGTCAACGACGCGCGCCTGCAGGCCGTGAGTAAAACGGATCCTGACGTCCAGGCGCTGAAGAACGACACCGACGAGCAGCAACAAGCGAGCATCTACAAGTATCTGCAGGTGCGCCGCGCCCATAAGGACCCGGGCATCTTCGGCCCCGATCGGGACTGGCGCCGCGCGGCCGAGGTCAACGTTTACGCCCGGGCCTTCATCGACATGAAGGATGCACTGGGTGAGCCGCTTTATGACAAACACCGCAGCACCCTCAACAAACTTAGCACGCAGAGTTGGCAAACCCTGCACGGTACTGAGATTGGCCAGCGTGGCATCGACGATCTGGTCAACCGCAGCGAAATGGAAGCCTTCGTCATCGCCGAGCAGAACCTGCTGAGCCACTGGCATGCACGCCTGCAGAACGTCCGCGCAGACCGCCTCAAGCTGTTCACCGCCGGCCTCTTTCATCGGGCGGCCTGGTATTACGACTTCACCCTCGACGCCCAGATCAAGCACCGCCTGGAAACAGAGTTCGTGTGCGTGGCAGCCATGTGCGCGGATCAAGACGCCACGGAAAAGCTCGCCACTTACCTGGAGAACAACCTGCTGGTGGTCGTTCCGGGGCTCGACACCCTGACCCTGGCCGACCAAGCCGACATCGCCAAGAAGTTGGCCGAACTGAGCCAGTTCACCATCAATATGGTGTCAGCCCCAGAAAACCTGGACGGCATCAATGTGCTGACCAATCAATTCCACGCGCTGATGGCCAGGCGCCTGCCCAACTACACCCGGCTCAACACCCAGTTCTTGGGTTTACAAAGCATGCTGGAGGGGGCGTACATACCGGCGCATCAGTTGAAGGTTGCAGATCGGCTAGAACGGGCTTACGACACCTTCAAACAGGCGCAAAACATCGACCCCAATGGCTACATTCGCCACATCGGGGTGCCGGCGCGATTGCAACTACTGCGCGAGTTCTCCCGCAGAGGCCTGACCTTGCGCGCAGCCTCGGTAGGAGAAATGACGGCGTTCAATGAGGCCCGCGAACAGGCGATGAATCTGCGCAGCCAGCTCAAGGAAACCTACCGGTTGCGCAACTACGAGTTGACGCGCCAATCCATAGGCACCGCCATGCCGGACAGTGAAGTGCCCTATAACCAACGAATCAAGCTGTTAAAAGCGGCGCTAGCTCCCCTGGAAGAAAGGCTTGCAGGCGCCTTGACCGTCGGCGGAAACAGCCCGGCGCAAATTGGTACGGTGCTTGACGGTCTGGATGCGCAATTGCGGGCAGAAATGACCAATACAGCACGCGACTTCCGGGCTACCAGAACCTTCAACAAGCCGATGGTGGCGGTAGTAAAGTCAAAAGGTGACGGGATCGCGTTGACATTGTTTGTGATTCAGGGGCTGAAGTTTATTGAGGCTGTAAACGCTCTGCTCAAATCTGATCGCTCTTTAGCAGCCTTTGGTGCGGCCGGGGAATCCTTTATAGGTATGTCGGCGGCAGGATTTGCAGCAGTACAAGGATTGCTGGTGACGCTTTTCCTGGCTCATCTAGAACAAATGGAAAGTGCTGCCGGTAAGTTAAACACCATGAGCCGCTTGGGAAAGTGGAGCGGCATCTATGGACTTGGAGCATTCGGCTTTGGCGGTATTGCCGCATCAATCGACCTAGGCAAACACTCTCTGCAATGGGGTAGAGCCTTGACCAAAGGCAATTATAAGGCGCTGAGTGCCAGTACATTGCAGATCACCGGCGACGGGATCTTGGTTGGCACTAATACCTGGGCAGCCAAGCACACCGGCTCCATCATTAAGAACGTCCTGAAAACACCGAGCGAACTGCGTGCCCTGGCGTGGGCCGAGGCCAGCCCACGGCTGTTGGCCATAAGCGCCCGCGCCAACCTGATAGGCCTGGTCGCTACCGCCCTGCAACTGCTGGGCGAAGGTTTGTACAACTACTTCAATCTGGACGATCTGCAAGAGTGGGCCGAAGCCAGCGCCTGGGGCCATAAATCCAAACAGCGCACACTGCAAGACGAATGGAGCGAACTGGCGAAGGTGGTGCAAAAACCGACCTGTGAGCTGATCCGCGATGACAAGAAAACCTACTTGAAACTGGTGTTGCCCGGTGTCAGTACTGCAGAAATGGACCAGCGCAAATTACAGCTACAGGCTTACGAACAGGGCCGTGAGAATTCCATCTACCGGCATTACAGCCCTGGCCTGCCACCGCTGCGCTGGAAAGAAAGTTCCGCCAACTGGGCCACACGCTTTGTCGTCGTCAGCGCAGGATCAGAGGCACTGACCCTTCACTTACCGATCTTTGATTTCTTGCACACCACAAGCTTTGCCCTGGCCTTCACCATTGCCTACCAGCTGGAGGCGGAACGCGAAGTGTTCCATCACACCACTTTCGTGCTGCGTAACCTGTACATCACCCAAGCCCGTGGCGTGCAGATCAAGAGCAAAGGTACCTATCCACTCAAATCGGTAGAGCACATGCCGCCCGGAACGGGCAAGGCCCCGTTCTGGCCGTTCAAAAAAGAAGACTTGGTGGCTGGCGGTGCTTAAAAAACTGTTCAAACGACAAAGCCAAACCACTGCCACTGAACCGGCCCCGGACCTTCGCAGCCAGCGGCCCAATGCCGGCGAAATCCGGGTCAGGGGTTTGAATGAAACTCTGTTCCTGGCACCCCTGCCGGTCTATACCGGGCAAGTGCCATCATCGCGTCGTAACTTTTCGCAGATGAACGATATCTATCTGGAACTAGGTGGCAGTAACCAAGGAATGGTACAGCAAGGCAAGATATTAGCCGCAGGGATCTGGATGCTTTTATTTTCTGCATTTATTGCGCCTACGCTTATTATCACGTATGGGGTTACTTTCTACCCAGAGAACTTCCCTACTCCGCTTACTGATTTAGTAACAGCCATCCAAGTGTTCTCTGGGTATACGCTTTTAGGCATTATTCCATTCGGCGCCTATTTATACGGAATGATCTCCAGCGTCTACGAAACCGCCAAAACCTACCCCGTCCGCTTCAACCGCCAACGCCGTGAAGTCTGTTACGTCGATGCCAATACCCACCGCGTCCTGATCGTACCCTGGGAAAGGGTGGTTGCCTGGGTCGCCAATACCCAAGGCGTCACCAGCTATGGCGCCACGCGCCAGTACACCCTGGGCATGGGCCTGGAGGATGAGGAACAGGACAAAGTGCAGTTCCTCCTGATGGCCCAACCCAGCGACGCCCATTCCCTGGGGATGTGGGCAGCGATCCGCAACTACATGGAAGACGGGCAACAGGTGGATGCGCCGAATCCTTTAATGACCTTGCTTGGGCTGACACCAAGCGAAGACCGGCTCAAGCTTTACGAAGGGCTGCACACCTTCGATGTCGAACGCGAAGACGCTCGCGCTCTAGGCGGTTTAGATGAGGGTGGGGAGCATCTAACTGCCGCCCAACGCGAACGCTACGGCTATACCAAGCGATCCCGGTGGCCCTTGCGCTTCTGGTACATCCGCCGAGTACTGTTGTTCTGGAAAATGCCCTACCTGTTCGCCGAATGGGGCCATCGCAAAGGCCGCCCGACGCTACCAGAGCAGGTGCAGGCATGGTCGCAGCCACTGCCACCAGAGCAATGGGCAACGCCAAGCCCGGCCTTGGTGAACGCCAATCAGATCGTCAAAGACGCCATGGACAAGAAAGGCGCGAGTTTCGTTGAGGCATGCAAGATGGCGGGGTTGCACTGACGGGTTTATTTGAGGAATTCAGAACAGGATCACGGGGCAAGCCCGCTCCCACAGAGCCTGCAAATCTAAGTGGGAGCGGGCTTGCCCCGCGATCAGTCAGGCAGGAATACCACTGTGGAAGCGAAATTCTTCATCCGGGGTGCTGATCAATTCGGCCTCGACCGCCCTGACCTTCTCTACCACTCGCTCGATATCCGCCGCATCACCGTACTGATGAGCCAACTTCAGGTAACCCTGATAATGCCGTGCCTCACTCTTGAGCAGGCCGTGATAGAACTTGCCCAGCTCTTCATCCAGGTGCGGCACCAAGGCGGCAAAACGCTCACAGCTGCGCGCTTCAATGAAAGCACCGACCACCAGGGTATCAACCAACTTCACCGGCTCGTGGGAACGCACTACGCGACGCAAGCCCGAGGCGTAGCGCCCGGCTGAAAGCGGACGCAGGGCGATTTTGCGGCGTTTCATCAGGCGCAGCACCTGTTCGTGGTGCACCAGTTCTTCGCGCGCCAGGCGCGACATCATGTTGATCAAGTCCAGGTGGGTGCTGTACTTGGCCATCAGACTCAGCGCCGTGCTGGCGGCCTTGAACTCGCAATTCTTGTGGTCGATCAGCAGGGTTTCCTGATCGGCTAGCGCCGCCTGGACCCAGGCATCAGGAGTGGGGCAACCAAGGAACGCGTCAATTTCGGGAATAGGGTGCATAGGCTCACAAACAGGCAGGGCAAACGGCAAGACCGGCGATTATACCGGCAGCGGCGGCGATCACCAGTGAACTATGCTTGATACATATCAACGCCCATTGCACGTAGCGCCGACTATAGTCAGTCATCGGTCGCTATTTCTGAAGGGAGTTCACGCTCATGCAAGCCGTCCGCAGCATCCTGGTGGTACTTGACCCCGAACACGCCCACAGCCGCGCGCTGACCCGGGCCAAACTGATCGCCGGCACCACCGGCGCACGCCTTCACTTGCTGATGCCCGACAAAAACCACGACCACAGTGCCCTGCTCAGCCTGCTAAGCAGCCAACTGCACGACGACGGGTTCGACAATGTCACCCATGAAGAGGCCTGGCACGGCAGTTTGCACGAGTCGATCATCGCCGTGCAGCAAGCCGAAGGCTGCGAGCTGGTGATCAAGGAACACCGTCCGGACAATCCACTGAAAAAGGCCCTGCTCACCCCGAGCGACTGGAAATTGTTGCGCCAGTGCCCGTGCGCCGTACTGATGGTCAAGAGCGAACGCCCCTGGACCGGCGGCGTTATTCTGGCGGCGGTGGATGTCGGCAACCACGACGCAGCCCACCGCTTGCTGCACAAGAGCATCATTGATCACGGCTATGAAATCGCCAACCTGGCCAAGGGCAACCTACACGTGATCAGCGCCCATCCTTCACCAATGCTGTCGGCCGCCGACCCGGTCTATCAGTTGAAGGAAACCATCGAACAGCGTTACCGCGAGGAGTGTGCGGCGTTTCAGGCTGAGTTCGATATCAAGGATGATCGCCTGCACGTCGCCGAAGGCCCGGCTGATGTACTGATTCCTTACACCGCCAATAAATACGATGCCGTAGTGACGGTGATCGGCACTGTGGCCCGTACCGGGATTTCCGGGGCCTTGATCGGCAATACCGCTGAGGTAGTGCTCGATTCGCTGGAATGCGATGTGCTGGTACTCAAGACTGAAGAAGTGAAGGTGCACCTGACTGAGCTGGCGCAGGGTTGAGGATTTGATCGCGGGGCAAGCCCGCTCCCACTGGCCTGTGGGAGCGGGCCTGCCCCGCGATAATTTCAGCCCAGGGCATCCTTGAGAAACCCCGGCGCGATGTAGCGCTGGTAGTGCGCTTCGGACAGCAAGAAAAATTCCCGATCAATGGCATCACGCAACTGCGGCAATTCCCAGTCGCGAAATTCCGGCAGCAACACCATGCCGTAGGCTTCAAGGTCACGGATCACCCGGGCTCCGCGGGCGATCAACTGGTACGCCCAGCAGTACTCAGACTGATGCGGCACAAAGCGAATGGTGCGCTGCTCCAACTGCTGACGCAGGCGCGCGGCGTCAAAGACCTCAAGTTTGGCCACCATGACCTGCACCAGCAATTGCTCAAGGCGCAGCCACACTGCACGTTTTTCGTCTTCGTTGTAGCCGTTCCAATTGATCACTTCATGGTGAAAACGCTTGCAGCCACGGCATACCAAGTCCCCGTAAACCGTGGAGCAGAGGCCGACACAAGGCGTTTTAATTGACTGATTGGACATGAAAAAATCAACAACCGGGCGGTGGAACAGGTTGCCATGTTAGCCCTTTGTCTAACGAGGGTCACCCGCTAAAGTCATCAGCCCCGCCTTACCTTTATCCAGTTTTTCCCGTAGAATCATCCGGCCTTTTTAAGGCGCCAATGTCCGTTAGAAGCTGTTTTCAAAGCGTCACGAGCACAGTTCATCCGGTAGAACGGCGTTGGCCCGGGAGATTCGCCCGTCGCATGTCCCGCGCCAGCCCTCATCAGCCTCCGTTCTACAGGCGTAAAACTTTGAAAGCAGCTTCTGTAAGGATTTCCTGTAACCCTGGCTACGCGGCCCAAAAAGCCGTATTGCGCATGGGTGCCGGAATTTCTGGATGAGCGTCCCGGACACCCATTTGGGACCACTGATGAGGGTAATAACTGTGCTTGAAGCCTACCGCAAACACATCGAAGAGCGTGCCGCCCTGGGCATCGTGCCCCAGCCGCTTAACGCCGAACAAACCGCAGGCCTGGTCGAGCTGCTGAAAAACCCGCCCGCTGGCGAAGAAGCCGTCCTCGTCGACCTGATCACCAACCGCGTTCCACCAGGAGTGGACGAAGCTGCCTACGTCAAGGCCGGCTTCCTGTCTGCCGTCGCCAAGGGCGAAGCCAAATCGCCTCTGATCGACCGCAAGCGCGCCACCGAATTGCTGGGCACCATGCAGGGCGGCTACAACATCGCCACCCTGGTCGAGCTGCTGGACGATGCCGAACTGGGCGCCGTCGCCGCTGAACAACTGAAGCATACCCTGCTGATGTTCGACGCCTTCCACGACGTGGCTGAAAAAGCCAAGGCCGGCAATGTTCACGCCAAGGCCGTGCTGGAATCCTGGGCTGCTGGCGAGTGGTTCACCGCCCGTCCGGCCATCGAGCAGAAGTACACCCTGACCGTTTTCAAGGTGCCAGGCGAAACCAACACCGACGACCTGTCCCCTGCCCCGGACGCCTGGTCGCGCCCTGACATCCCGCTGCACGCCCTGGCCATGCTGAAAATGGCCCGTGACGGTATCAACCCTGAGCAACCAGGCTCGGTTGGCCCGCTCAAGCAGATCGAAGAAGTCAAAGCCAAAGGCTTCCCGGTTGCCTACGTCGGTGACGTTGTCGGTACCGGTTCTTCGCGTAAATCCGCAACCAACTCGGTACTGTGGTTCTTCGGCGACGACATCCCTTACGTACCGAACAAGCGCGGCGGTGGTTTCTGCTTCGGCACCAAGATCGCCCCGATCTTCTACAACACCATGGAAGACGCCGGCGCCCTGCCGATCGAATTCGACTGCACCGACCTGGCCATGGGCGACGTCATCGACGTTTACCCGTACAAGGGTGAAGTGCGCCGTCACGGCAGCGACGACCTGGTTACCAGCTTCCAGCTGAAAACCGAAGTTCTGCTCGACGAAGTCCGCGCTGGCGGCCGTATCCCGCTGATCGTCGGCCGTGGCCTGACCGAAAAAGCCCGCGCTGAACTGGGCCTGGGCCCAACCGATCTGTTCAAGCTGCCTGAAGCCCCGGTCGACACCGGCAAGGGCTACAGCCTGGCACAGAAAATGGTTGGTAAAGCGTGCGGCCTGCCAGAAGGCAAAGGCGTGCGTCCTGGCACCTACTGCGAACCGAAGATGACCACCGTCGGCTCTCAGGACACCACCGGTCCAATGACCCGTGACGAACTGAAAGACCTGGCGTGCCTGGGCTTCTCTGCTGACCTGGTCATGCAGTCGTTCTGCCACACCGCTGCTTATCCGAAGCCAATCGACGTCAACACCCACCACACCCTGCCGGATTTCATCCGCACCCGTGGCGGCGTGTCCCTGCGTCCAGGCGACGGCATCATCCACAGCTGGCTGAACCGCATGCTGCTGCCGGACACCGTTGGTACTGGTGGTGACTCGCACACCCGCTTCCCGATCGGCATCTCCTTCCCGGCCGGTTCCGGCCTGGTCGCCTTCGCCGCAGCCACTGGCGTTATGCCGCTGGACATGCCGGAGTCGGTACTGGTGCGCTTCAAGGGCAAACTGCAACCAGGCATCACCCTGCGTGACCTGGTCCACGCCATCCCTTACTACGCCATCCAGAAAGGCCTGCTGACCGTTGAGAAGAAAGGCAAGATCAACGCCTTCTCCGGCCGCATCCTGGAAATCGAAGGCCTGGACGAACTGACCGTCGAGCAAGCGTTCGAACTGTCTGACGCCTCGGCTGAACGTTCTGCCGCCGGTTGCTCGATCAAGCTGCCAGAGAAGGCTATCGCCGAGTACCTGCAGTCGAACATCACCCTGCTGCGCTGGATGATCAGCGAAGGCTACGGCGACCCACGCACCCTGGAGCGTCGTGCTCAGGCGATGGAAGCCTGGTTGGCCAACCCAGTACTGCTGGAAGCCGACAAGGACGCCGAATACGCCGAGATCATCGAAATCGACCTGGCCGACGTCAAAGAGCCTGTGCTCTGCGCGCCGAACGACCCGGACGACGCACGCCTGCTGTCGACCGTACAGGGCGAGAAGATCGACGAAGTGTTCATCGGTTCGTGCATGACCAACATCGGTCACTTCCGCGCTGCCGGTAAGCTGCTGGACAAGGTCAAAGGTGGCATCCCTACCCGTCTGTGGCTGGCTCCGCCAACCAAGATGGACGCTCACCAACTGACCGAAGAAGGCTACTACGGCATCTACGGCAAGGCTGGCGCGCGCATGGAAATGCCAGGCTGCTCGCTGTGCATGGGTAACCAGGCACGTGTGCAGACCGGTTCGACCGTGGTCTCCACTTCGACCCGTAACTTCCCGAACCGCCTGGGTGACGCCACCAACGTCTACCTGGCCTCTGCCGAGCTGGCGGCTGTTGCCTCGATCCTGGGCAAACTGCCAACCGTCGAAGAGTACATGGAATACGCGAAGAACATCGACAGCATGGCTGCCGACGTTTACCGCTACCTGAGCTTCGACCAGATCGCCGAGTTCCGTGAAGCTGCTGCGAACGCCAAGATCCCGGTTGTTCAAGCCTAAGCTGACTTAGCGTAAAAAAACCCCGCCAATTGGCGGGGTTTTTTTTAGCTCTTGTGGGAGCGGGCTAGCCCCGCGAAGCGATTTTGCAGATAAACCGCAATCGCGGGGCAAGCCCGCTCCTACCGGTCAGAACGCGTCGCCAGGCACCCGCACCCATCCTTCCATCAGCACGCGTGCACTGCGGCTCATGATCGCCTTGGTGACAGTCCACTCACCGTTCACCTGACGTGCTTCAGCCCCCACGCGCAGCGTGCCCGAAGGGTGACCGAAGCGCACGGCGCTGCGCTCACCACCACCGGCCGCCAGGTTCACCAGCGTGCCCGGCACCGCAGCGGCAGTACCGATGGCCACAGCCGCAGTCCCCATCATGGCGTGGTGCAGTTTGCCCATCGACAACGCCCGCACCAGCAGGTCGACGTCACCGGCCGCTACGGTCTTACCGCTGGACGACTGGTAAGTGGTCGGCGGCGCGACAAAGGCCACCTTCGGGGTGTGTTGACGCTTGGCAGCTTCATCGACGTGAGCGATCAAGCCCATACGCACGGCACCATGGGCACGAATGGTCTCGAAACGAGCCAGGGCTTCAGGGTCACCATTGATGGCTTCCTGCAGCTCGGTGCCGGTGTAGCCAATGGCCTCGGCCTGAATGAAGATGGTCGGAATACCGGCATTGATCAGGGTGGCCTTGAGGGTACCGACACCCGGCACCTCAAGGTCATCAATCAGGTTGCCGGTCGGGAACATCGAACCGCCGTCACCGTCTTCATCGGCAGCCGGATCCATGAATTCGAGCTGCACTTCGGCAGCCGGGAAAGTCACGCCATCCAGTTCGAAATCGCCGGTTTCCTGAACTTCACCGTCAGTGATCGGCACGTGGGCAATGATGGTCTTGCCGATGTTGGCTTGCCAGATGCGCACGGTGCAGATGCCGTTTTGCGGTACTCGACTGGCGTCTACCAGGCCTGCGCTGATGGCAAACGAACCGACTGCTGCCGAGAGGTTGCCACAGTTGCCGCTCCAGTCGACGAACGCCTTGTCGATCGACACCTGACCAAACAGGTAATCAACGTCGTGCTCAGCCTTGGTGCTACGCGAAAGGATCACGGTTTTGCTGGTGCTGGAGGTAGCACCGCCCATACCGTCAATCTGTTTGCCATAAGGATCGGGGCTGCCGATCACTCGCAGCAACAGCGCATCACGGGCCGAGCCTGGAACCTGAGCGCGTTCGGGCAGGTCTTGCAGACGAAAGAACACACCTTTGCTGGTACCACCCCGAATGTAGGTGGCGGGAATCTTTACTTGAGGTACATGTGCCATGGTTGGATTCCTGATCGTTCTCTTGAGGGGATCGCGGGGCAAGCCCGCTCCCACCAGGCCGGTGGGAGCCGGTTTGCCCCGCGATATGCCCTACCTCAAACTGCCGCCGATTCCAGGAAGTCCTGGGCAAAGCGCTGTAGCACGCCACCCGCTTCATAGATCGACACTTCTTCTGCGGTATCCAGGCGGCAGGTCACCGGCACTTCGACACGCTCACCGGTGTGGCGGGTGATGACCAACGTCAACGTGGCGCGCGGGGTACGCTCACCCACCACATCGAAGGTCTCGGTGCCGTCGATTTCCAGTGTTTTGCGGTTCACGCCCGGTTTGAACTCCAGCGGCAGTACACCCATACCCACCAGGTTGGTGCGGTGAATACGCTCGAAACCTTCAGCAACAATGGCTTCGACACCCGCCAGGCGCACGCCTTTGGCCGCCCAGTCACGGGACGAGCCCTGACCGTAGTCGGCACCGGCAACGATGATCAGCGGCTGCTTGCGATCCATGTAGGTCTCAATCGCTTCCCACATGCGCGTGACCTTGCCTTCCGGCTCGATCCGCGCCAGCGAACCTTGCTTGACCTTGCCGCCTTCCTGAACCATTTCGTTGAACAGTTTCGGGTTGGCGAAGGTCGCGCGCTGAGCCGTCAGGTGATCACCACGGTGGGTAGCGTAGGAGTTGAAGTCTTCCTCCGGCAGGCCCATTTTCGCCAGGTATTCGCCAGCAGCACTGTCGAGCATGATGGCGTTCGACGGCGACAGGTGGTCGGTGGTGATGTTGTCAGGCAGCACCGCCAATGGGCGCATGCCCTTGAGGGTACGCTCACCGGCCAGGGCGCCTTCCCAGTACGGCGGACGACGGATGTAGGTGCTCATTTCACGCCAGTCGTACAGCGGATCAACTTTAGGACCGGTGTCTTCTTCAATGGCAAACATCGGAATGTAAACCTGGCGGAACTGCTCCGGTTTAACCGATTTTTTGACCACTGCGTCGATCTCTTCGTCGCTCGGCCAGATGTCTTTGAGGCGGATTTCCTTGCCATCAACCACCGCCAGTACATCTTTCTCGATGTCGAAACGGATGGTACCGGCAATCGCGTAAGCCACTACCAGCGGCGGCGAAGCCAGGAACGCCTGCTTGGCATACGGGTGGATACGCCCGTCAAAGTTGCGGTTACCCGACAACACGGCAGTGGCGTACAGGTCGCGGTCGATGATTTCCTGTTGAATGACCGGATCCAGCGCGCCCGACATGCCGTTGCAGGTGGTGCAAGCAAAGGCGACGATGCCGAAACCGAGCTGTTCCAACTCTTGATCAAGGCCGGCCTCTTTCAGGTACAGGGCAACCGTCTTGGAACCCGGCGCCAGCGACGACTTGACCCAAGGCTTGCGGATGAGGCCGAGCTTGTTGGCATTACGCGCCAGCAGGCCAGCCGCGATCACGTTACGCGGGTTACTGGTGTTGGTGCAGCTGGTGATGGCGGCGATGATCACTGCGCCGTCCGGCATTTGCCCCGGCACTTCTTCCCACTGACCGGCGATGCCCTTGCTGGACAGGTCGCTGGTGGCCACGCGCGCGTGCGGGTTGGATGGGCCGGCCATGTTACGCACAACACTGGACAGATCGAAGCGCAGCACGCGCTCGTACTCGGCGTTGGCCAGGCTGTCGGACCACAGGCCGGCTACCTTGGCGTAGGTTTCGACCAGCTTGACTTGCTCATCGTCGCGACCGGTGAGGCGCAGGTAGTCGATGGTCTGCTGATCGATGGAGAACATCGCCGCCGTGGCACCGTATTCCGGGGCCATGTTGGAAATGGTGGCGCGGTCGCCGAGGGTCAGGGCACGGGCACCTTCACCGTAGAACTCAAGGTAGGCACCGACGACTTTTTCCTTACGCAGGAATTCGGTCAGGGCCAGCACCACGTCAGTGGCGGTGATACCTGGCTGCGGCTTGCCAGACAGCTCGACGCCGACGATTTCCGGCAGGCGCATCCACGAGGCACGACCGAGCATAACGTTCTCGGCTTCCAGGCCGCCGACACCAATCGCGATCACCCCCAGGGCATCGACGTGCGGTGTGTGGCTGTCGGTGCCGACACAGGTATCAGGGTAAGCCACGCCACGGTCGGCATGGATAACCGGCGACATCTTCTCCAGGTTGATCTGGTGCATGATGCCGTTGCCGGGCTGGATCACATCGACGTTCTTGAACGCCTTCTTGGTCCAGTTAATAAAGTGGAAACGGTCTTCGTTACGACGGTCTTCGATGGCACGGTTCTTCTCGAACGCCTGCGGGTCGAAACCACCGCACTCCACCGCCAGCGAGTGGTCAACGATCAGTTGCACCGGCACCACCGGGTTGACCTGGGCCGGGTCACCGCCCTTGTCGGCGATGGCGTCACGCAGACCGGCGAGGTCGACCAGCGCGGTCTGGCCAAGAATGTCATGGCAGACGACGCGCGCAGGGAACCAGGGGAAGTCGAGGTCGCGCTTGCGTTCGATCAGCTGGCTCAACGAAGCGTTGAGGGTGGCCGGATCGCAGCGGCGTACCAGGTTTTCGGCCAGTACGCGCGAAGTGTAGGGAAGCTGGTCATAGGCGCCGGGCTTGATCGCATCAACGGCCGCACGGGCGTCGAAATAATCCAGGCCAGTGCCCGGCAGGTTCTTGCGAAATTCAGTATTCATGGCACAGGACTCAATCACGGTAAGGTCGGTGGCGACTGCCCTTCCTGCCCCTGTGGGAGCGGGCTTGCCCCGCGATGCGATATTGCAGACAGATCGCAATCGCGGGGCAAGCCCGCTCCCACATGACGGGGGGACGCGGGCCTAACGCCAGGCTCAGCGCTGTTCGATTGGCACGAACTTACGCTGCTCAACGCCGGTGTACTCGGCGCTTGGACGGATGATGCGGTTGTTGGCACGCTGTTCGAACACGTGGGCTGCCCAGCCGGTCAGGCGCGAGCAGACGAAGATCGGGGTGAACAGCTTGGTCGGAATACCCATGAAGTGGTACGCCGAGGCATGGTAGAAGTCAGCGTTCGGGAACAGTTTCTTCTGCTCCCACATGGTCTTGTCGATCGCCTCGGACACTGGGTACAGCACAGTGTCACCGACTTCGTCGGCCAGCTGCTTGGACCAGCCCTTGATCACCTCGTTACGCGGGTCGGACTCTTTGTAGATCGCGTGGCCGAAGCCCATGATCTTGTCTTTGCGCTCGAGCATTTGCAGCAGTTCGGCCACAGCATCCTGCGGGCTCTGGAAGCGTTCGATCAGCTCCATGGCCGCTTCGTTGGCGCCGCCGTGCAGCGGGCCGCGCAGCGAGCCGATGGCGGCAGTGATGCAGGAATACAGGTCCGACAGGGTCGAAGCGCAGACGCGAGCGGTGAAGGTCGAAGCGTTGAACTCGTGCTCGGCGTAAAGAATCAGCGAGACGTTCATCACTTTGACGTGCAGCTCGCTTGGCTTCTTGCCATGCAGCAGGTGCAGGAAGTGGCCGCCAATGGTGTCTTCATCGCTGGTGCAGTCAATGCGCACACCCTGATGGGTGAAGCGGTACCAGTAGCACATCACTGCCGGGAACAGTGCCAGCAGACGATCAGTCTTGTCGCGCTGCTGCTCGAAGGTCAGCTCCGGCTCCAGGGTACCGAGTACCGAGCAACCGGTACGCATGACATCCATTGGGTGAGCATCGGCAGGAATGCGCTCCAGCACTTCCTTCAGCGCCTGCGGCAGGTCGCGCAGGGTCTTGAGCTTGCCTTTGTATTCAGCCAGCTGGGCGGCGCTCGGCAGCTCTCCGTAGAGCAGCAGGTAGGCCACTTCTTCGAACTCGGCGCCAGCGGCCAGGTCACGAACATCATAACCGCGGTAGGTCAGGCCGGCTCCGGCCTGGCCTACGGTCGACAGTGCGGTTTGCCCGGCCACTTGACCACGCAGGCCGGCACCACTGAGTACTTTTGCTTCGGCCATGTCTTTCTCCACTCTTGAATTTGTTATGGAATCTTCAGGCTAATGCTGCAGTCGCGGGGCAAGCCCGCTCCTACATCAGGCTTTTTTCTGGGCGAACAACGCGTCGAGGCTCTGCTCGAAGGCGTGGTAGTTGATGGCATCGTACAGTTCCATGCGGGTCTGCATGGTGTCGATGACGTTCTTCTGGGTACCGTCGCGACGCAGTGCGGTGTAGACATTCTCGGCCGCCTTGTTCATGGCGCGGAACGCCGACAGCGGGTACAGCACCAGCGAGACGTCAACCGAGGCCAGCTCTTCGGTGGTGTACAGCGGAGTAGCACCGAATTCAGTGATGTTGGCCAGAATCGGCGCTTTGACGCGATCGGCGAAGGTCTTGTACATCGACAGTTCAGTGATCGCTTCCGGGAAGATCATGTCGGCACCAGCCTCGATGCAGGCGGCGGCACGGTCCAGGGCTGCGTTCAGGCCTTCAACTGCCAGTGCATCGGTACGAGCCATGATCACGAAGCTGTCATCGGTACGCGCGTCGACGGCGGCCTTGATGCGGTCAACCATTTCCTGCTGGGAAACGATCTCCTTGTTCGGGCGGTGGCCGCAACGCTTGGCACCGACCTGGTCTTCGATATGAATCGCGGCAGCGCCGAACTTGATCATCGACTTGACGGTACGGGCAACGTTGAATGCCGAGGAGCCAAAGCCGGTGTCTACGTCTACCAGCAGCGGCAGGTCGCACACGTCGGTGATACGCCGCACATCGGTGAGCACGTCATCCAGGCCGCTGATGCCCAGGTCTGGCAGGCCCAGGGAGCCGGCTGCTACACCGCCACCCGACAGGTAGATGGCCTTGAAACCGGCACGCTTGGCCAGCAACGCATGGTTGGCGTTGATCGCACCGACGACCTGCAACGGGTGCTCGGCGGCGACGGCATCACGAAAACGCTGGCCGGGACTGCTTTTCTGACTCATGACTCACCTCGTGGGCTGTTGGCGTCCAGGTAGTGACGCTCGATATTGCGTTTGGAAGCGCCGATGTGACGACGCATCAAGAGCTCGGCCAATTCACCGTCACGGTCGGCGATGGCATCGAGAATCCGGTGGTGTTCAGCGAACGCCTGATGGGGACGGTTGGGCGTGGCAGAAAACTGAATGCGGTACATGCGCACCAGTTGATACAGCTCGCCGCAGAGCATCTGCACCAGCGTGCGGTTGCCGCTGCCTTGAATAATGCGGTAGTGAAAGTCGTAATCGCCTTCTTGCTGGTAGTAACCCAACCCCGCCTGGAACGTTGCGTCGCGCTCATGGGTGTCGAGCACCCGGCGCAGCTCGTCGATCTCGGCTACGCTCATACGCTCGGCAGCCAGACGGCAGGCCATGCCTTCCAGGGATTCACGGATTTCATACAGCTCGATCAATTCGGCATGGCTCAACGACACTACGCGGGCGCCGACATGCGGCACGCGCACCAGCAGACGTTGGCCTTCCAGGCGGTGAATGGCTTCGCGCAGGGGCCCGCGGCTGATGCCGTAGGTGCGTGCCAACTCAGGCTCCGAGATTTTGCTACCCGGTGCGATCTCACCCTTGACGATAGCCGCCTGGATGCGCCGGAAGACGTTTTCCGAAAGGGTTTCGGAATCTTCAGCAATTGCGCCAGGCGCTTGGGCTGTGTCCAGCATATTGTCGACACCTCACAAATCAATGAAGCCAAAACTAGCCAAATTGGCGAGAGGAGTCAAAGACAAAATGAATATTGTCGACAATCGTCTAAGAACGAACTTCACCACGCTCGCTGTTGTCAGAGTGCAGCCGCTGGCGCCATGACACCAGCGTGATAGAATGCCGCGCCTCACACAGGGCATGAACAGTGTGATTGTCATCACTTTGTGCTGATGACAACTAAACGAGGAAGCTTGCGCAGCATTGCCAGTGGCCTTGACCCGAACATCGCACAGCACCGCGCCAGGATTTATGAGACTTACGCCCCTTCTACTGTTGCTCAGCCTGCTTCTGCTACCTGCCCTGAGCCAGGCCTCGGAAAAGACCGTATACGGTCTTAATGAATACGCCCGCCTTGCCGATATCGACCTGGAGGTTGCCGCCAAGCTCGATACCGGGGCCAAAACCGCCTCACTCAGCGCCCGCGACATCAAACGCTTCAAGCGCAATGGCGAATCCTGGGTGCGCTTTTACCTGGCAATTGACGCCGCCCATGCGCATCCGATAGAACGACCCCTGGCCCGTGTCAGCAAGATCAAGCGACGCGCCGGCGATTACAACCCGGACGAAGGCAAAGCCTATACCGCTCGCCCGGTGATCGAATTGAACATCTGCATGGGGACGGCCCAACGTGTGATCGAAGTGAACCTGACCGACCGTAGCGCCTTCCAGTTCCCGCTGCTGATCGGCTCCGAGGCGCTCAAGCACTTTGATGCGCTGGTCGACCCAAGCCTTAAATACGCGGCCGGCAAACCTGCCTGCGCCCCTGACGCACCCACCGCAGAGTAATCCCGATGCGCTCTCTTACCCTTCATCTGAAAGTCCTGATCACCGTGCTGGTGCTACTGGGCATCATTGTCACGGCCTACCAGATCTTCTTTCTCGGCATCCCGGTGACCGAAGACGAGACCGACGACCTGTGGAATATCGACGCCAAGGTCGAGTTCGTCGCCAACCCGAAAGACCCGGTCAAGGTACAGATGTTCGTGCCTCCGTTGAACCGCGACTATGTCAGCCTCAACGAAAGCTTCATCTCCAACAACTATGGTGTCAGCGTCAACCGCGTCGATGGCAACCGCAAGGTAACCTGGTCGGCCCGTCGCGCCAGCGGCAACCAGACCCTGTACTACCGCCTGGTCCTGACCAAGCGCTACAGCACCGAAAAAACCAAGATCAAGGGCCCGACCTTCCGTGACAGCCTGGCCGTGGAAGGCCCGGAAAAAATCGCTGCCGAAGCCCTGATGGCACCGATCCGCCAGCATTCGGCCGACGTCGAGACCTTTGTCGGCGAAACCATCAAGCG
Organism: Pseudomonas sp. H9; assembly: GCF_004353925.1. GTDB lineage: Bacteria > Pseudomonadota > Gammaproteobacteria > Pseudomonadales > Pseudomonadaceae > Aquipseudomonas. The sequence continues at coordinate 63,048 of NZ_SMOK01000008.1, forward strand.
AGTCAACAACCTCAACGACGACAACGTCAAGCTGCTGCTGGCTGGCGACACCTCGTCGCTGAACAAGGCCAAGGTCATCGACCTGCTGCTGTCGATTGCCCACGTACCGGTGGAAAAGGTCCACACTATCCGCCTGGTTGCTGACCAACCACAAACCCCTGAACTGTGGCTGCGCAGCTTCAACGGCACCGACTGGCTGTACTTCAACCCGGATACCGGTGAACAAGGCCTGCCGAGCGACCGCCTGCTGTGGTGGACCGGCGACGACAGCCTGATCACCGTCGACGGTGGCAAAAAAGCCAATGTCAGCTTCAGCCTGAACAACAGCGAGATGAACGCCATCCGCCTGGCCAAGCTGACCGACGAGAATACCGACGCCGATTTCCTTGAGTACTCGCTGTACGGCCTGCCGCTGCAAACCCAGCAAACCTTCATGATCATGGTAATGATCCCGATTGGCGTGCTGGTCATCCTCGTGCTGCGTAACCTGGTCGGCCTGCAGACCCTCGGTACCTTTACCCCGGTACTGATCGCCCTGGCCTTCCGCGAAACCCAACTGGGCTTCGGCATCATCCTGTTTACGGTGATCACCGCGCTGGGCCTGTCACTACGCTCCTACCTTGAACACCTGAAGCTGCAGATGCTGCCGCGCCTGTCGGTGGTTCTGACGTTCGTGGTGGTGCTGATCGCCGCCATCAGCCTGTTCAGCCATAAACTCGGCCTGGAACGCGGCCTGTCGGTAGCGCTGTTTCCGATGGTAATTCTGACCATGACCATCGAACGCCTGTCGATCACCTGGGAAGAACGTGGTGGTGGCCATGCGATGAAAGTCGCCATCGGCACCCTGTTCGCAGCCTCCCTGGCGCACCTGCTGATGAGCGTGCCGGAGCTGGTGTACTTCGTCTTCACCTTCCCGGCAGTACTGCTGATTCTGGTGGGCTTCATGCTGGCGATGGGTCGCTACCGCGGCTACCGCCTGACGGAGCTGGTGCGTTTCAAAGCTTTCGTGAAGGCTGACGCTTGATGTTTGGTCTCTGGAAAACCTGGAAAGCCCTGGAGGCCCGGGGCATCATGGGTATCAACCGGCGCAATGCGGACTACGTCCTCAAGTACAACAAGCGCCACCTGTACCCGATCGTCGATGACAAGATCATCACCAAAGAGCGTGCGATCCAGGCCGGCATCCATGTGCCGGAGATGTACGGGATCATCTCGACCGAAAAAGAGATCGACAAGCTGTCCGAGATTATCGGCGGGCGCAACGACTTCGTCGTCAAGCCCGCCCAGGGTGCCGGCGGTGACGGCATCCTGGTGGTTGCCGACCGCTTCGAAGACCGCTACCGCACGGTCTCGGGCAAGATCATCAGCCACGAGGAAATCGAGCACCAGATCTCCAGCATCCTCACCGGCCTGTACTCCCTGGGTGGTCACCGCGACCGTGCCCTGATCGAGTACCGGGTGACGCCTGACCAGATCTTCAAAAGCATCAGCTATGAAGGCGTGCCAGACATCCGCATCATTGTGCTGATGGGCTACCCGGTCATGGCCATGCTGCGCCTGCCCACCCGCCAGTCGGGCGGCAAGGCCAACCTGCACCAAGGTGCTATCGGTGTCGGTGTCGACCTGGCCACTGGCGTGACCCTGCGCGGCACCTGGCTGAACAACATCATCAGCAAGCACCCGGACACCACCAACGCGGTGGACGGCGTGCAACTGCCGAACTGGGACGGCTTCATGAAGCTTGCCGCCGGCTGCTATGAGCTGTGCGGCCTGGGCTACATCGGTGTCGACATGGTACTGGACCAGGACAAGGGGCCGTTGATCCTCGAACTCAACGCCCGCCCCGGCCTGAACATCCAGATCGCCAACGACTGCGGCCTGACCAAACGCACCCACGCCATCGAAGCCCACCTGGAACAGCTGGCCAAAGACGGCATCCAGGAAACGGCGGAACAACGTGTTCGCTTCGCCCAGGAGCTGTTCGGCCACGTACCGTCCAACGCCTGATTACACGCCCTTTACCCACGTCAGCCAGCACGGCTGGCGTGGGTTCCGTAGCCAAGGTCGTCCTCAGCGCTAGGCGCTTTTCCTACACAGGACTACAATCGCCTCCCCCGCATTCATAGCTGTTACTTGCATGCCGACTTGTACGCTTCACGCCCTGCCCTACCTGGCCGACCCTGCGGCCTATTTCGAACGCATTCGCCAGGCACCCGGCGCCGTGTTGCTTGACAGCGCCCGCCCCAGCGCCGAGCGCGGACGTTTCGACCTGCTCAGCGCCTGGCCACTGCAAACCCTTACGCCAGACACCTGCGAAACAGGTGATGCTTTCCTGCAGCGCCTGCGCGCCGGCCTTGCGCAATTAGGGGCCGCGCAACTGCCAGACGGCATCGAGCTGCCCTTTGCCGGCGGTTTGATCGGTTACCTCAGCTATGACTTCGGTCGTCGCCTTGAGCATCTGCCAACACTGGCGGTAGACGATCTCGGCCTGGCCGACGCCAGCCTCGGGCTGTATGCCTGGGCATTGATCAGCGATCACCAGCTTCAGCGCAGCCAGTTGCTATTCCACCCAAGCCTGGCCGACGCCGAGCGACAGCGCCTGATCACCCTGTTTGAAACCCCGGCAACGACCAGCGCGACACGCTTTTCACTGCTGGCGCCTATGCAGGGAGATATCAGCCGCGAGACCTACCACCGCGCCTTCGACCAGGTTCAGGCCTATATCCACGCTGGCGACTGCTACCAGATCAACCTCACCCAGCGCTTTCGTGCCCCCTGCGAAGGTGATCCGTGGCACGCCTACCAGGCCGTGCGCGAGGCCTGCCCTACACCGTTTTCCGGCTTCCAGACGCTGGCCGACGGCAGCTGCCTGCTGAGTTTTTCGCCGGAACGCTTTATTCAAGTCAGCAATGGCCGGGTCGAAACCCGCCCCATCAAAGGCACGCGTCCTCGCAGCGCCGACGCCGAGCAAGACGCCCGTAACGGCGCCGAACTGCTGGCCAGTCGCAAGGACCGCGCGGAAAACCTGATGATCGTCGACTTGCTGCGCAACGACCTGGGGCGCACCTGCGAAATTGGCTCGGTCAAGGTGCCAGAACTGTTCAGCCTGGAAAGCTACCCCAACGTGCATCACCTGGTAAGTAGCGTCACTGGCCAACTGGCTGCCGACAAAGACGCCCTGGACCTGATCGCCGGTAGCTTTCCCGGCGGTTCGATCACTGGCGCCCCGAAGATCCGCGCCATGCAAATCATCGACGAGCTGGAGCCCAGCCGTCGGGCGCTGTACTGCGGCTCGTTGTTGTATGTCGATGTACGTGGCGAGATGGACAGTTCCATCGCCATCCGCAGCTTGTTGGTCAAAGACGGTCAGGTGAGCTGCTGGGGCGGTGGCGCGGTGGTAGCCGACTCGGATTGGCAGGCCGAGTATGAGGAGTCGATCACCAAAGTCAGGGTGTTGCTGGAGACCTTGCAGGGGCTTTGAAACGCATCGCGGGGCAAGCCCGCTCCCACCGACCAGGTTGGAGCGGGCTTGCCCCGCGACAGCGACCTTACAGGCTCAGCGAACGACTGGAAGCCTTGATGAACTCTTTCTTCAGGGCCTCAAAGTCATGCACCGCCGGGAACTGCGGGAACTCGCGAATCACGTTCTCTGGCGCATGGAACAGAATACCGGCATCGGCCTCACCCAGCATGGTGGTGTCGTTGTACGAGTCACCGGCAGCAATCACGCGGTAGTACAAACTCTTGAAGGCCAGCACCGATTGGCGCTTGGGATCTTTCTGGCGCAATTGATAGCCGGTCACCCGGTCCGTCTCGTCAGTGATCAGGCGGTGGCACAGCAAGGTCGGGAAGCCCAACTGACGCATCAGTGGCTGCGAGAATTCGTAGAAGGTGTCGGACAGGATCACCACCTGAAAACGCTCGCGCAACCAGTCAACGAACTCGATGGCGCCGTCCAGCGGCTTGAGTGTGGCGATCACCGCCTGGATATCGGAAAGCTTCAGCCCATGCTCATCGAGAATGCGCAGGCGCTGTTTCATCAGCACATCGTAATCAGGAATATCGCGCGTGGTGGCCCGCAGCGATTCGATTCCGGTTTTTTCCGCAAAGGCGATCCAGATTTCCGGGACCAGTACGCCTTCCAGGTCGAGACAGGCAATTTCCACAGCACACTCCTCGAACAACAGCAAAATTGGGAAGCCGCACTCTACATGCGCGGCATCCAGCCCGGCAATTTTTGTTAAGATCGCGGTATTACGAGCGCCAAGCGCCATTCAATGACCGGAAGCCGCCTGATGAGCCAACCCTTCGACGTCGCCGCCCTGGCCGCGACCTATGCCAACAAGTCCCCGCAAGACATCCTCAAACTCGCGTTCGAACACTTTGGCGACGACCTGTGGATTTCCTTCAGCGGCGCCGAAGACGTGGTGCTGGTGGACATGGCCTGGAAGCTGAACAAGAACGTCAAGGTTTTCAGCCTCGACACCGGTCGCCTGCACCCGGAAACCTATCGCTTCATCGATCAAGTGCGTGAGCAGTACAACCTGCCGATCGAAATCCTCTCTCCAGACCGCAACAAGCTCGACCCTTTCGTCAAAGAAAAAGGCCTGTTCAGTTTCTACAAAGATGGCCACGGCGAATGCTGCGGCATCCGCAAGATCGAACCCCTGCGCCGCAAGCTGGCCACCGTCAGCGCCTGGGCCACAGGCCAGCGCCGTGACCAGAGCCCAGGTACTCGCAGCCAGGTAGCCGCCCTGGAAATTGACAGCGCGTTCTCGACCCCAGAACGCACGCTGTACAAATTCAACCCGTTGGCGCAGATGAGCAGCGAAGAAGTCTGGGGCTACATCCGCATGCTTGAGTTGCCTTACAACAGCCTGCACGAACGTGGCTTCATCAGCATCGGCTGCGAGCCTTGCACCCGCCCGGTGCTGCCGAACCAGCACGAACGTGAAGGCCGCTGGTGGTGGGAAGAGTCGACCCAGAAGGAATGCGGCCTGCATGCCGGCAACCTGATTACCAAGGGCTGACTGCCCAACCGAGGCCGATCCCAGGCATGAAAAAACCGGCTCGATGGCCGGTTTTTTCATGCTCACTGCGGGTATCAATGCACCGGCAGCTCAACGCCTTCAAACAGCTCTTCCAGCTCTTGCTTGTTATGGCACTGGATAGCCTTGGCCATGACTTCGCGAGTCAGGTGAGGGGCGAACTTCTCGATGAAGTCGCACATGAACCCACGCAGGAAGGTGCCACGACGGAAGCCGATTTTGGTCACGCTGGATTCGAACAGCTCACTGGCATCCAACACCACCAGGTCGCTGTCGAGCTTGGTATCAACTGCCATCTTGGCGACGATACCCACGCCCAGCCCCAGGCGCACATAAGTCTTGATGACGTCGGCGTCAGCGGCGGTGAACACCACTTTTGGGGTCAGGCCGCGATGGTTGAACGCTTCGTCGAGCTTGGAGCGACCGGTAAAGCCAAACACGTAGGTGACAATCGGATACTCAGCCAGCGCTTCTAAGGTGAGCTTGGGCAGCTTGGTCAATGGATGGCCTTGCGGCACCACCACGCAGCGGTTCCAGCGATAGCACGGCATCATCACCAGATCACCGAACAGCTCCAGGGCCTCGGTGGCAATGGCAAAATCCACGGTGCCGTCGGCGGCCATTTCGGCGATTTGCATCGGCGAACCCTGATGCATGTGCAGGGCCACTTCCGGGTACTGCTTGATAAAATTGCTGATCACCGGCGGCAGCGCATATCGCGCCTGGGTGTGCGTGGTGGCAATCGACAAGGTGCCCTTTTTCTCGTTGGAGAATTCCTGGGCAATCTGCTTGATGCTTTCGACCTTGCGCAGGATTTCGCCTGCGGTGGTGATGATGCGCTCACCCGCTGGCGTCACGCGGGTCAGGTGCTTGCCGCTGCGGGCGAACACTTCAACGCCCAGCTCGTCCTCAAGCAAGCGGATCTGCTTACTGATGCCCGGTTGGGACGTATACAGACTCTGCGCTGTCGCGGAGACGTTGAGGTCGTGGTGCGCCACTTCCCAGATGTAGCGCAATTGTTGAAGCTTCATAGGTATCCCTCAAATCAGCTGGGCGTCACCGGCAGCAGCGACGATTTATAACTATATTAGTGGTTTGAAGAATAAATCTAGAACTATTTTGGCAGTCTAGCGGGAATCCACCGACAATGCCTTGTCAGGCCTTGCGCCGCCCCAGGTGCTGAGCCAACGGCACCATGTATACCGGTACCGGCGACAGCTGCAGCAGGCGCACTGCGGTGCGACCTATTGGAATATCAACGCCCGCCCCCTGGCTGTGGCTACCGAAGATCAGTAAGTCGACACTCAGGCGCTGTGCCTGCTCAAGAATCACTTGCGCCGGATCGCCCTGACGCACCCGAACAGCCTTGATCAGCGCCAGGTCCGCTTCTTCACCTAATTCATCTCGAAAGTTGTCAAGCACCCGCTGCTCGATGTTGGCCATCACGTTGTTGACACCCTGGCTGTGCAGTTGGTCCAGCGTGCGCTCGTCCAGATAGCTTTGCAGCAACGACTCGGCAAATTGCCCCATGGGTTCGACGGCGTGAATCACATACAGCTCAGCATTGAAGGTACGCGCCAATGCCAGCGCGTGTTGCATGACAAAAGGCGCGTATACACCGAGGTCAGTGGCATACAGCATGGAACGGATCATTCGACCTCCTTGACTGCCGCGTGGGCAGAGCAAGTTTCAGCTTAGCAGCGTGCTGATGGCCTGCCGTTCCGTCTGGCGCCCGGCTGCAGCGGCCTATCCGAGGGTCGGTTCGTTGCTGATGCCGTGTGGTACATGCCCGGTTGCGACCACACTGCGCGCCCGCTCGCAATGCCCGGCCTGGTCATCGAAGAACACATCGGCGGCGAACGCTTCCAGAAACGCTGACTTATCCAGGCCACCCAGAAACAACGATTCATCCAGGCGAACATCCCATTCACGCAGTGTGCGAATCACCCGCTCATGCGCCGGTGCCGAGCGTGCGGTGACCAGCGCCGTGCGGATCGGGCAGGTGCCTTCAGGGAACTCCTTCTGCAACACATTCAACGCGGCGAGAAATGGCTTGAATGGCCCACCCCGCAAAGGCTCACGCGCAGACTGACGCTCACTGGCCTGAAATGCCTCCAGGCCACCCAGCTGATACACCCGCTCTGACTCATCAGAGAACAGCACTGCATCGCCGTCGAAGGCGATACGCAGTTCATCACTGGCGGCTCGCTGCGCCCCACCGGATAGAATGGTCGCCGCCGCAAATCCAGCATCCAGTGCGCTGCGTACATCGTCGGCATCGGTGGACAGGAACAGATGGCAACCAAAAGCCGACAGATAGGGATATGGGCTACGCCCACCGACAAAGGCTGCGCGCAAGATTTCCAAGCCATGATGCTCAATCGAATTGAACACCCGCAGGCCGGTGTCGGCACTGTTGCGCGACACCAGGACCACCTCGACCCGGGGCTTGCCGAGGTGGGCATTGAGGCCCAGCAGTTTTTGCACCAACGGGAACGCATCACCCGGTGCCAGCACTTCGTCCTCGTGCTCGATCTGATACTGGCGGTAGGCCTCGACCCCCTGCGCCAGATAAATCCGATGACTCTCGCTAAGGTCAAACAACGCCCGCGAAGAAATCGCAACGACCAACTTATCCCCAAGACTCTTGCTCATTACGTGCTCCTGTAGGAGCGGGCTTGCCCCGCGCTGCCTCACTGGCGATTATGCAGATCAATAAACGTCAACGCCTGATACAACATCTCGATGCGCGGCAAACTGCACCCTGCTCGTCGTGCCTGCGCCAATGGCTCAGCGTAGATCGCCGCCAGCTCCAGTGGGCGCTGGTGCGTGAAGTCGTGGTACATGCTCGGCCAGTAATCCGGCATTTTTTCCGTCACCGCGAACAGGTGCTCTGCATAGCCTTCGGGTAGCTCATGACCACAACTGCGCGCGCCCTCAACCACTTCAGCCATCAGCGCCTGAATCAGGTCCCGGCTATGTGTATCGGCCATCAGCGGCGTTGTGCTGGCCCTGAGCAGCACCGACAAACCGTTATACGGCACATTCCACACCAGCTTTTGCCAGCGCGCCTGCTCCAGGTTATTCATGGCCTGCGCCTCTATACCCGCGGTGCGGAACAATTGCGCACCTGCTTCGGTAATGTGCTGACGCCCGGCGGCATCCAGCGCCGGGCCGCTGTCGTAACCCAGGTTCACGGCGCCCAACGCCTGATGCTGGATCACCCCCGGCGCCTCGCGGTTGACACAGATAAAGCACAGACCACCGAGCAGATGCAGATGATCGTCCAGTAGCGGCCGCAGTTGCTGCTCAACACCCAGTCCGTTTTGCAGCAACACCACCTTGCAACCGCGGGCTGCAGCCTGATTGATCACCGGCGCCAGGTCGATATTGCTGGTGGTCTTGGCACCCACCAGCAACCAGTCGCAGCGTGGCATGTCGGCAACATCGGCGTAGGCCTGCACCGGCATCTGCAGAGTGCCGTGCAAGGCACTTTCAACCCGCACACCGTGACGGCTTACCGCCTCGAACTCACTGCGCAAGAGAAAATGCACGTCGAACCCTGCCCGGGCCAGCATCAGACCGTAGAAGCCGCCAATGGCGCCGGTTCCGATGATGCCAATACGTGGATTGCTGGTGCTCATCTGTTCTCCTGAAGCCTTCACTTTTTTTACTCAAATTTTTTATACGTAAAACAACCGTTTTGCGCAGCCTCACTATACTGAGGCGAACAAGGTCAAAAAATCGACACGGAGTCGATCATGCGTGGTTACTTGCCTCACCCGGACGATATCCCGGTCGAACTGGCCCTACGCCCGTCGCCCAGCTTGTTCCGTCAGCGTTTGCACACTATCAGCCTGGGCGGAATCGCCTGCAACCACCCCCGTGCCTACCGCCGCGGCATGGCCGTCGAAATGATCATCCCCTCCCTTGGCGAGTCGGCGCGTTACCCCGGTTACATCGCCTGGTGCCAGAAACAACAGCAAGGATACCGGGTCGGCATCGCCTTCATTGATGAGCAGGCGCTGTTTGGCGCCAGAATGTGTGAGCAGATTTGCCAGATCCAGCACCTCTACCAGCAACAGACACTGGATGAAGCCACCCCGCCTGACCTCGATGCCCTCGCCCGGCAATGGGTCAGCCTGCATGCCGGCGAGTTCTCTGAAGCCAACCTTGAAGCTACCCATACCCGACAGATTCTCATTTAGGGCTAAAAACCTTGCACAGATGGGCTTTCACCCGCAGGAAAGCGGGCGCTACCCATTGTCGAACAACGGTGTAACGCGCTAAGGTTCCGCTCCCCGCTGCGTTCAATCTTGCTGCTCCGCCGCACGGGGATCGCTGGCGGCCGGCACCCGTGACCTGACGAGTAACACGATGGCTGATTTACCGATCGATGACCTAAACGTTGCCTCCAACGAGACCTTGATCACCCCCGATCAGCTCAAGAAGGAAATCCCCCTGAGCGCCACTGCGCTCAAGACCGTGACAGCGGGCCGTGAAGTGGTGCGCAATATCCTCGACGGCAAGGATCATCGCCTGTTCGTGGTGATCGGTCCCTGCTCGATCCATGACATCAAAGCCGCCCATGAGTACGCCGAGCGTCTCAAGACCCTGGCCGTCGAAGTATCCGACACCCTGTACCTGGTCATGCGCGTGTACTTCGAGAAGCCACGCACCACGGTCGGCTGGAAAGGCCTGATCAACGACCCGTACCTCGACGACTCGTTCAAGATTCAAGACGGCTTGCACATTGGTCGCCAACTGCTGCTGGACCTGGCGGAAATGGGCCTGCCAACGGCGACCGAAGCCCTCGACCCGATTTCGCCGCAATACCTGCAAGACCTGATCAGCTGGTCGGCGATCGGCGCACGGACCACCGAATCCCAGACTCACCGTGAAATGGCCTCTGGCCTGTCTTCGGCAGTAGGCTTCAAGAACGGTACCGATGGCGGCCTGACAGTCGCGATCAACGCCCTGCAGTCGGTTTCCAGCCCGCATCGTTTCCTCGGGATCAACCAGGAAGGCGGCGTATCGATCGTCACCACCAAAGGCAACGCCTACGGTCACGTTGTACTGCGCGGTGGTAATGGCAAACCGAACTACGATTCCGTCAGTGTTGCTCTGTGTGAACAGGCGCTGACCAAGGCCAAGATCAAACCGAACATCATGGTCGACTGCAGCCACGCCAACTCCAACAAGGATCCGGCCCTGCAGCCATTGGTGATGGAAAACGTTGCCAACCAGATCCTCGAAGGCAACCAGTCGATCATCGGCCTGATGGTGGAAAGTCACCTGAACTGGGGCTGCCAGGCAATTCCGAAAGACCTCAACGACCTGCAGTACGGTGTATCGATCACCGACGCCTGCATTGACTGGGATGCTACCGAGAAGACCCTGCGCAGCATGCACGCCAAGCTCAAGGACGTACTGCCCAAGCGCAATCGCGCCTAACTGGAAGATAGATGGGGCAGGTTCGCTGTAGGAGCGGGCTTGCCCCGCAATGCGACGTTACTGATAAAGATCAGATCGCAGGACAAGCCCGCCCCTACCAGAAATCGCGATTCTCAGGCCTTGGTGGAGTGCCGCTGCTGGCGCTCCATGTAACGTTCCACGTACGAGCATGACGGAATCACGGTGTAGCCCATGTCTTCTGCGTACTGCAACGCCTTTTCGGTCAATGCCGCAGCAATACCCCGGCCCCGCAACGCATTGGGAACAAATGTGCGGTAGATATCCAGGGTTTGCTTACCCAGGTCCATGTAGGTCAGGTAAGCACGATGACCGTCCACACTGGTCTCGAATTGATGACCAGCCTGGTCATGGTGGATGGACAACGCCTCGCTCATCACTACTCCTCGCGGGTCTTTTGATCTGACCCCTACCTTACCGATGTTTGTCCGGCGAAGGAACCTCTACGCCACCCCGTGCCCGTTTGGACAGCAAGAACAGCTTGGTCGTTCTCTGGCTAAAGAGCACGTACAAATAGTAGGCGCCCAGTGCCCGGATGCTCAAGGTGTCTGGTCGCAAATTTCCCGCACTTTCAGCCAGCGATCCAGGCTGCGCGCGGCGGCCTGAACAGTTGCCGGATGTTGTAGTGCTATGACGTTGGATGACACTTTAAGTCACCGTTAGTTCAACAAAAAAACACACTTGCTACACTTGAATACAGCCGCCGCGGCGGCGCCTTCCACAGTTTTTTTACAAAGGCTGTGTAGGTCCCGGGACAGGCGTATTTTTTTGCAGTTCTTGCGCTCTGTCAGTTTACTTACTACAAGTAATGGGTACTATGTACACCGGCTAGTTTCTCTTTGCTGAGAGATGGCTATTTAATAGAAAGTCCTTGAAGGGGAACACGATGAACAACGTTCTGAAATTTTCTGCTCTGGCTCTGGCCGCAGTTCTGGCTACCGGTTGCAGCAGCGTCTCCAAAGAAACCGAAGCTCGTCTGACCGCTACTGAAGACGCAGCTGCTCGTGCACAAGCTCGCGCTGACGAAGCCTACCGCAAAGCTGACGACGCTCTGGCTGCTGCTCAAAAAGCACAACAGACCGCTGACGAAGCTAACGAGCGCGCTCTGCGTATGCTGGACAAAGCCAGCCGTAAGTAATTATCCCTCGGGATTTTTATTTGGAGCCGACCCACTTGTGGGTCGGCTTTTTTATGCGCGCTTTACGGGGTTTCGGAAGTATTGACTGTGGTTCTGACGCTGTGAACTGTGAGTTTATCCATTTGATGTAGTGCCTGTGCCGGCCCCTTCCACCCTTACGGCATTGCTCCCATGAGGACCGCGCTAACGAGCCCTCCATGGCCCGAAGCGCTTGCAAAGCAAAGCAACAGACCGCCGTAATTATGGCTATCAAAGATAACGCCAGTGCAGGCGCTGCCCGTAACTTTGCGACTTTAGGAGGCCGCGCGGGCCTGGAAGGCGCCGGAGCCGAGGGGACCCGGAGCGAAGCGCAGGGTCGAATGAAGGGGCCAGCACAGCCACTACATCAAATGGATAAGCTCACTTCGTTACCCACAAGAAAGTAACCCACAGAAACGACAAGGCCTGCACAATGGCAGGCCTCGACTACATCAATCCAGCGAAAGCCGACTACAGATCCAGCGGTACGCTTGAAACCATAGGTTGCTGCTGACCTGTGGTCGGCACGGCGATTTCTACCGGCATACCGTCTTCAGCGGCCACCACATCACGCACCATGTCCCAGTTCATACGCAGGTTGTTCGCCAGGTCTTCACGCTTGAGCAACGCGTTGATCACTGCGGTGTGCTTGTCGACTACCGATGGGTCGCCTTTGTCGTCCAGCGGCGTGTGCGCCTCAAGATAGACCTTGCCAGCACTCAAGCCAAACTTGTAAGGCTCGTTGATGATGCGCACCGAAACACCGACCGGGGCCATCTTGGCCAGTTCCAGTACGTTGTTGTTGAACATACGGAAGCAACCATGGCTGGTACGCATGCCAATGCCGAACTTTTTGTTCGAACCATGAATCAGGTAACCCGGTACACCCAAGGTGAACTTGAACGGGCCCAGTGGGTTATCGGGACCTGCAGGTACCACGGTGGGCAGGATGTCACCGTCCGCAGCGTGCTCCTTGCGGATCGAGGCTGGCGGCGTCCAGGTCGGGTTTGGCGTTTTAGCTGTCACCTTGGTATTGGCAATCGGCGACCCCCAACCTTCACGACCGATACCCAGCGGATAGGTATGAACCACGTTCTGCCCTTTCGGGTAGTAGTACATACGGTACTCGGCCAGGTTGATGACGATACCTTCACGCGGGCCTGGCGGCAGGATGAAACGGGTCGGCAGAATGATCTCGGTACCAGCACCCGGCAACCAGGGATCGACACCCGGGTTGGCGGCGATCATTTCCAGGTAGCCCAGGTCATTGGCCGTGCCGATGTCGGCGAAGGTGTCTTCGTACTTGGCCTTGATCACCTGGACCTGGCCAATGACGTCTTCGCCAGGCGGTGGCAGGGGAAACTCCAACGCAGCAGCAGGACCTGCCGCCAGCAGGGCGGCCAGGGACAGGCAACGGGTGACGGCGGGAAAGCGCGGCAACATCCGGGAAATCCTTCGCTAATTCAGTGAGGTCAAGACGACGATTGTACACCGCCCCCAGCACAATCGGGAGTGATCCGGGCGGTTCAAGGCAGGGTAAAGGATGAAAGGCTATTTCCAGCTGTTACAGCTCGGGCCAAACCGGCCGTGTTCCACGGCGCTGGGCATCGAGAATCGCCCGGCACAGCGAACACAGGCGCCGATCACGGTAGATAGCGCGCTCGACGGCTGACCAGCGCGGTTGCGCAGGCAATAGCGTGCCACACAAGGTACGGTCAGCCGAGCCCCCCAGTTCTAACTGGCGGGCGACAAGATGGACGCGGATCTCCTGGCAGGCGAACAGGTCAAGCTGTTCGTCAGGCTCGATCAATTGATAGGCAAACAGGGACCAGGCGGGACGCGGCATCGGGGGCTCCAAATCGGGGGCGCCACATTAGCCGAAAGCCGGTCAGTATAAAAGCGTCAGAGTAGCGGTTTTAGCTGCGGCCAGGCATTTTCCAGCAATCGCGGCTGGGCACTCGGCCGTGGATGGATGCCATCGGCCTGCATCAGCTCGGGCACCCCGCCCACCCCCTCAAGGAAAAACGGCACCAGCGGCACCTGTTTATCACGTTGCAGATCGGAATAGACCTGAGCGAACGCATCGGTGTAACGCTTGCCGTAGTTAGGCGGCAAACGCATGCCCAGCAACAGCACCTTGGCCCCGGCTGCGCGGGACGCGTCGATCATCGAAGCAAGATTTTGTTGCAATTGCTTGGGCGCCTGCCCGCGCAGGCCATCATTGCCACCCAATTCGAGCACCACCAGGGCCGGCTTGTACTCTGAAAGCAGCGCCGGTAGCCGCGCCTGGCCCCCTGCGCTGGTGTCGCCATTGATCGAGGCATTGACCACTTTGGCGTCTATGCCCTCGGTTTCAAGCCGCTGCTCCAGCAAGGCAACCCAACCCGCTTGGCTATCCATGCCGAAACCGGCGCTGATACTATCGCCGACAACCAGCACGGTACCTGCTACTGCACTTTGCGCCAGGCCGATCAAGACCAGGCCAGCACTCAATAACCCTACTCGCATCGGATTCTCCATGGGCCCCAGCATTCTTACTGCGTGCAACCTTAGCAAAGTGGTTCCCAGCGCGGAAGGCGACCTGACCATCCTGCACGAGCTCTCGCTGGAATTGAAACAGGGTGACAGCCTGGCGATTGTCGGTGCTTCAGGGTCGGGAAAATCGACATTGCTCGGCCTGCTGGCCGGCCTGGACCTGCCCAGTGCAGGAACAGTGACCCTGGCCGGGCATGACCTCGGCCCCCTGGACGAAGACCAACGCGCCCGGGTGCGCGCCGAGCATGTGGGGTTCGTGTTCCAGTCTTTTCAACTGCTCGACAGCCTCAATGCCCTGGAAAACGTCATGCTGCCACTGGAGCTGGACGGTCGCCGTGACGCCCGTGAACACGCCCGCAGCCTGCTGGAACGGGTTGGTCTCGGCCAGCGCCTGAGTCACTCACCCAGGCAATTGTCCGGTGGCGAGCAGCAACGCGTTGCCATCGCCCGGGCATTTGCCGCTGAACCGGCCGTGCTGTTCGCTGACGAGCCGACCGGCAACCTCGACAGCCATACCGGCGAGCGCATCAGCGACCTGTTGTTCGAGCTGAACAAGGAACGCGGCACCACCCTGGTGCTGGTGACCCATGACGAACGCCTGGCCCAACGCTGCCGTCGTCTGATCCGCCTGGATGCCGGCCACTTGGTCGCGCCATTGGAGCCCTGATGGCCCGCCTGCCGTTTTTACGCCTGTTCGCCCTGGCGCTACGCCAGCTGCTACGCGACGCCCGTGCCGGTGAGTTGCGAGTGCTGTTTTTTGCCCTGCTGGTCGCGGTGGCTACCAGCACCGCCATCGGCTACTTTGGGGCCCGCCTCAATGGCGCCATGCTGCTGCGGGCAACCGAGTTCCTCGGCGCTGACCTGGTACTGCAAGGCAGCTCCCCTGCCCGCCCCGAGCAAGTGGTCAGTGGCCAATCCGCTGGACTGCAGCATGCCCAGGTCGTCGAATTCTCCAGCGTGATTGCCACCGACAACGGCATCCAGCTCTCCAGTGTCAAAGCCGCCGACAACGCTTATCCGCTGCGTGGCGAGTTGCGCAGCGCCGCTGAACCCTATGCCAGCGAAACCCCCGGAGGCGGTCCGGCACCAGGCGAGGCCTGGGTCGAGCCGCGACTACTGGCGGCCCTGGGCCTGAAGATTGGCGACAGCATCGATGTAGGCATGAAAACCCTGCGCATGAGCCGGGTACTGACCTACGAGCCTGACCGCGCCGGCAATTTCTACAGCCTGACCCCACGCGTATTGATCAACCTGGCCGACCTCGACGCCACCGGCGTGGTACAACCGGGCAGCCGGGTTACCTATCGCGAGCTGTGGCGGGGTGAGCCCGAAGCGTTGGCGCGCTACCGCGACAGCGTCAGCAAAGATCTGGCACCGAACCAGCGCCTGCAAGACTCAAAAGACGGCAACCGGCAGATCGGCGGCGCCCTGGGCAAAGCCGAGCGTTACCTGAACATGGCAAGCCTGGTGGCCGTGCTGCTGGCCGGTGTGGCCGTCGCCCTGTCGGCCAGTCGCTTTGCTGTCCGGCGATTCGACGCCAGTGCCCTGTTACGCTGCCTGGGCCTGTCGCGTCGCCAGGCGCTGAGCCTGTTCTGCCTGCAACTGGCAATCCTCGGCAGCCTGGCCGCCGTCAGTGGTGCCCTGCTCGGCTGGCTGGCACAGCTGGGCCTGTTCAAATTGCTCCAAGGCCTGATGCCTGCCCAGATTCCTCCGGGCGGGCTGGCACCAGCACTGGCCGGGGTTGCCACCGGGCTGGTGGCCCTGGCCGGCTTCGCCCTGCCACCTTTGGCAGCTTTGGGGCGCGTACCCCCTTTGCGGGTACTGCGCCGCGATCTGCTGCCCGTACCACCGAGCAGCTGGCTGGTGTACGGCGCGGCCCTGCTTGCCCTGGGGCTGATCATGTGGCGTTTGAGCCTGGATTTGCTGCTGACCTTTGCCCTGCTCGGCGGCGGTCTGGTGGCGGCGGTGCTACTCGGCGGTCTGCTGTTGCTCGGTTTGCGCAGCCTGCGGCGCCTGTTGGCCGGCTCCCCCCTGGCCTGGCGCCTGGGCCTCGGACAACTGCTGCGCCACCCATTGGCCGCAGCCGGACAGTCCCTGGCCTTTGGCCTGATTCTGTTGGCCATGGCCCTAATTGCCCTGCTGCGCGCTGAACTGCTCGACACCTGGCAGAACCAGCTGCCTAAAGACGCGCCGAACTACTTCGCCCTGAATATCCTGCCCGACGACAAAAACACCTTCGCGCAACGCCTGAACGAATTCTCCGCCGAAGCCGCGCCACTCTATCCAGTCATTCCCGGACGCCTGACGGACATCAACGATCAGCCCGTCAAGCAAATCGTCAGCAAGGAGTCCACGGGCGATCGCGCGGTACAACGCGACCTGAGCCTGACCTGGGCAGCCGAACTGCCTCAGGGTAACGCCCTGAGTGAAGGCGCGTGGTGGCAGGCCAGCCCTGAAGCCAGCAGCGCACTGCCGGGCGTGTCGGTAGAGTCCGAACTGGCGCAAAGCCTCAAGCTCAAACTCGGCGACCGCCTCACTTTCAACATCGGCGGCCAGCAGCGCCAGGCCGTGGTCACCAGCTTGCGCACCGTCAACTGGGACAGCTTCCAGCCCAACTTCTACATGATCTTCCAGCCGGGCACCCTGCAAGACCTGCCCACCACCTACCTGACCAGCTTCTTCCTCGCCCCCGGCCACGATCAGCAAGTAGTAGCCCTGTCACGGGCCTTTCCGGCCGTGACCATCCTCCAGGTCGATGCCTTGCTGGAGCAACTGCGCAGCATCCTCGCCCAGGTCACCCTGGCCGTGGAGTATGTACTGTTGTTTGTGCTGGCTGCGGGCCTGGCCGTGCTGTTCGCCGGTCTGCAGGCCACACTGGACGAGCGTATTCGCCAAGGCGCACTGCTCCGGGCGCTCGGCGCCGGGCGTGCCCTGCTGATCAAGGCACGGCGCATCGAATTCGGGTTGCTGGGCGCCGCCAGCGGCCTGTTGGCAGCCATCGGTTGCGAACTGATCACCCTGCTGTTGTACCGTTACGCCTTCGACCTGAGCTGGAGCCCGCATCCGTGGCTATTGTTGCTGCCGGTGATCGGTGCGCTACTGGTGGGTGGAGCCGGAGTCTATGGCACCCGCCGGGCGCTCAATGCCAGCCCGCTGAAGGTGCTGCGCGAAGGTTGATCGCCAGCGTGTAGTGGTTATGCGGTATCGTTAGACGCCTGAACACTGCTCGCCATACCTGACCAATGAAGGACGACGCTTGGCTACAAACATCATCACCCGAGAAGGTTACGAAGCGCTGAAAAGCGAGCTGGATCATCTCTGGCGCACCTACCGCCCGGAAATTACTGCCAAAGTTGCCTGGGCAGCGTCGCTGGGTGATCGCAGTGAAAACGCCGACTACCAGTACAACAAGAAACTGCTGCGGGAAATCGACAGGCGCGTACGCTACCTGCGTAAACGCCTGGAAGACGCCAAAGTCGTCGACTATTCGCCCGAGCAGGAAGGCAAGGTGTTCTTCGGCGCCTGGGTTGAGGTCGAGAACGACGAAGGCGAAGTGAAGACCTTCAGGATCGTTGGTTACGACGAAATCTATGGGCGCAACGACTACATTTCCATCGACTCACCGATGGCCCGGGCACTGCTGAAGAAAGGCAAGGATGACGAGGTCGTCGTACAAACGCCTAGCGGGGAAACCACTTGGTACATCAACAGTGTCAGCTACAAGCCTGCGGACTCAGCTCAAGCGTGAGCAAACCCCGGCTCAACCGCGGGTGATCAACCCTTGGCGCGCAACGCGGGTCAGGTGACCGATCACCTCAGCGGCGTTTTCGGCGCTGGGGGCCTGGATCACGGCCAGGTCAAAGCGGTCGCTGGCAAACTGGTCGAGGGCGTCGCGGGTGTCAGCGAACTGGATCAGAAAGGCGGTTGCACTGCCCTTGCGCCGAGGCCAGCCGTCAAGGTATCGCAGGAGTGTGGGTTGGTGGCTGCCGCCCAGCAGAATACGCGGCACGCGAGTGGCCTGGCTGGCAGGCAGAGGGGTCAGGCAGACACTGGTACGTGGACAACTCATGGAGTATTTCTCCGCCTCGCAGATCCCGCTGGGCTGCGGTGGGAGGCGTCACCGAACCAGCGTTTTAGCGGTATTCGGTGAACCCCTTCGGGTTCTCCTGCGCCCCGCAAGTAGCTGTTTAAATCGGCGCAAGTCAGCATCCTAGAGAAGCGGCGGGCGGGCTGTCAACTGTGGGAATCTGTAGGAACGGTGTGTTTGACAGATTTTGTTCGTGGGGCTAGCCCGCTCCTACGGACGTTCCAGCGATGCGCGGGCGCGGTCGAAGGCGAGGAAGTATTTGTTGACGCTGTTGACGTAGCTGACCGGGCCCATGCCGACCTGCTCCATGGCAATGCGCTCGGTCTGGAAGAACCACTGGTTGCCATTCAAGCCGCGCCGCCTGGCCTCTGCACGCATGGCCTGCACCCGCTCAGGCCCCAGGTTGTAAGCGGCCAGGGTAAAAGCCATGCGCTCACGCTCATTGAGCTGGTTGCTGGAGAAGAATTTGCGACGGATCAACGCCATGTAACGCGCACTGGCCCGGACATTGCCGTCGACATTACTGATGTTGCTCACTCCCACCCGCTGGGCCGCACTGGAGGTGATCTGCATCAGCCCATGGGTTCCCCCGGCACCTCGGGCCGCAGGATTGAGCGAAGACTCTTTGAAGGCCACGGCAGCCAGGTTCAACCAATCGATATTCTGTTCACTGGCATGACGTTGCAAAACGGGACGCAACGCTTCCAGGCGCTTACGGTCAGTGCGCGCCAATGGATTGTGTACCCGGTACAAGCGCCGATAGATACGCTCGAAGGCGGCGTCCTGGTTTTCCGGCGGTTTGTAGCCCTGCAAAAAACGGTCAACACTGGCGTGCAGCATCACCGCTTCACGACGCACGTACCAGCGCATCGCATCAGGTGCAGCCACTTGCACCTTGCGATCGACACGCAGTTTGGGCATGACCCTGGCCCAACGCTCGGCAATCGGCTGTTCGACCACTGTCAGGTGAAAAATGCCGGCTTGGACCATTTCCAGCACATCTTCCACGGCCAGGGTCGGATCCACCCACTCGACTTTGATCGGGGGCAGTTTGCGCAGCGCCAGCTGCTGATTGATTTCATGCAGGGTGTCACCCGCCGCACTGGCGCTGGTCAGTGCCAGGGTACGCCCGGATAATTGCTCGACGCGCTGGAAACTGCGCTCCCCTTTACGCCCCACCAAGACCATCGGCACGTTGTCCACGACCGGGTCGCTGGCCACCAGGCCACGGGTAGAGGTGGGATCAAGCAGTTCGCCGGGCGCGACCAGATCAGCTTCACCTCGCTGCAAGGCAGCCAGGAGCTGGTCCTTGGCCCGGGGGATAATTTTCAGACGGATTTCCTCGCCGTCGCGAGCCCTGCCGTTGAGGTAATGCTCGAACGCTCGCAAGCGATGGTATTCCACCCCCACCGGCTCGCCCTTGACCTCACCAGAGCTGTTGCGGCTCTGATTGACCAGCACCTTGAGTACCCGGCTGCTACGGATTTGCGCCAGATCGCGGACTTGGGTCTTGCTCACCGTCTGCTGTGGCCCGGGCAGGCGCGCGCTGGCCGGGCCTGCCTGAAGCAGCCCAAGGCTCAGCACGATCAACAAAAACAGCGCTCGGGTCATCCGTACAAAGGTCCGTGCGTGTGTGGTGGGCGCCATAGTGTGCGGTCGTTCCATGACAATTGACCGCAAAAGACCACGACAACTCATTGAAGTTCTTCGATTTATCGAAATTTCCCGAGCTTTGCTATGCTGGCCGGCCACCGGCCTGAGGTAGCACCATGCAACTCATCGACATCGGCGTCAATCTGACCAACCCAAGTTTTGCCGATAAACACCACGCGATTCTGGAGCGTGCCGAGGCGGCCGGTGTACGGCAAATGATGGTCACGGGCACCAGCCTTGAGGGCAGTGAGCAAGCGCTGGAGCTGTGCCTGGCGCTGGATGAGGACGGCCAGAAGTTGTTCAGCACCGCTGGCGTTCACCCCCACGACGCCAGTCAGTGGAGCAGCGATAGTACCCGCCAGCTGCGTGCCCTGCTGGAGCAACCGCGAGTGCGCGCAGTGGGCGAATGCGGGCTGGACTTCAACCGCGACTTTTCGCCTCGCCCGCAACAGGAAAAAGCCCTGGAGGAACAACTGGCGCTAGCAGTCGAATTGCAGATGCCGGTGTTTCTTCACGAACGTGACGCCAGCGAACGCCTGCTGGCGATTCTCAAGGACCACCGCGACCGCCTGCCGGCCGCAGTCGTGCACTGTTTTACCGGCGAGCGCACCGCGCTGTTCGGTTATCTGGACCTGGACCTGCACATTGGCATCACCGGCTGGATCTGCGACGAACGCCGCGGTACCCATCTGCACCCGCTGGTGAGCAGTATTCCTCAGGGCCGCCTGATGCTGGAAAGTGACGCCCCTTACCTGTTGCCACGCAGCCTGCGCCCCAAACCCAAGAACGGCCGCAACGAACCCGCATTCCTCACTGAGGTACTGCGCGAGGTTGCCCTGCACCGTGGCGAGAGCGTTGAGCAACTGGCAGCCCACACCACCGCCTGCGCGCGGGCGTTCTTTAGTCTGCCCGCGATTATTTGACGCATATCAACGCGCATTCACGCTAAGCTCGGCACAATGATGGCACCTTGCCAACAATGTTTCCGCTCAATCAGAGAAGACCTTCCATGGGTGCCTGGCTTAGCAATATCTCCCTGAAATACAAGTTCTGGGCCGTCAACGCGGTGGCCTTTGTCACGACGCTGTTCCTGGTGCTGTATGCCGTACACCTGGAGCAACAAGCCCGGGCTGAGGCGGCTCAGGTCAAAGCCCAGTCCGAAGCGCAATTGTTGAACGCCTGGCCCGCCGACCAGGCCTTGCCCGACAATCCGCTGTGGTTGCAGTACGCCCCGGGTCAAGTGCCGTCTTACGCCAATGAAGACTTCCAGGCCCTGGCCAACGCTCAGGGCTGGGTCGAGCTGCATGGTCTGGCCTTGACTGGCAGCCATCCCGTCAGCGGCGCCCAGGTGATCAGCCGCGACGGTCAACAGATTGCCGTGCTCGCCCCCTCCCCCAGCCTGCTCCAGGTGTTCACCGACCGTTTCACCAACTATGCGGTCTGCGTGCTGATCCTGATGCTGGCGATGCTTTGTGCTTCGCAGTTGTTGATCCGTTTCCTGCTCAGTCAGCTCAACACCCTCAAGGATGTGATGCTGCATGTGGAAAAGACCGGCGACCTCTCGGCCCGGGTGCCGTTGTCGTGTGGTGATGAGGTCGGTCAGATGGCCAGCGCTTTCAACGCCATGCAAACCACCTATCACCGCGTGGTCAACACCGTGGCACGCACCGCCGCGCAACTTGACTCCGGTGCTGCGCGCCTGGCCGCCAGCATGAACGACGTGCGCCACGGCATGCTCGGCCAACAGAGCGAAACCGACCAGGCGGCCACCGCCATCAACGAGATGTCGGCCACCGTCTATCACATTGCCCAACATGCCGGGGCTACACGCGATCTGTCACAAACCGCCGATACCTTGGCGGGCAGCGGCCAGGAAGTGGTCAGCCGCGTACAAACCTCGATTTCCGGGCTGTCCAGTGGTGTGCAGCAAACGGCTGAGATGATTCGCCAACTGGCTGAAGACAGCCAGAAGATCAACGGTGTAGTCGGTGTGATTCACAGCATCGCCGAACAGACCAACCTGCTGGCACTCAACGCCGCAATCGAAGCCGCCCGCGCCGGCGATCTGGGGCGTGGCTTTGCCGTGGTTGCCGATGAAGTACGCAACCTGGCCAAACGTGTGCAGGCCTCCACCGACGAGATCACCACCATGGTCTCGGCACTGCAGGCGGGCACCCGCGATGCCGTGGACTTCATGCAGGAAAGCTCGTTCAAGGCCGATGATTGTGTACAGCAGGCACAGGAAGCCGGCGCCGCACTGGCCGAGATCACCAGCGCGGTGGCACAGATGCGCGAAAGCAACACCCAGATTGCCGTCGCCGCCGAGCAGCAAAGCCAGGTGGCCGAAGAAATGAACCGCGCTGTGGTGAGCATTCGCGACGTGACCGAAGAGACGGTGCAGCAAACCGTTGACTCGGCCACCACCAGCAACGAGCTTGCTACTCTGGCTGGTGAATTGAACAAGGTGATCGGCCAGCTCAAGCTATAGGCACGATAGCCGCCGCTCATTGGCCCCCTGACGGGGGCCGCACTATTCTTCAAACAGCACCCTGAGGAATAGCCCCATGAACAAACGCCTGCCCAACCTGCACGCCTGGCAATGGCGTAGCTACCACCACAACCACCGCAACCCGACCAACCTGGTGTTGCACCTGATCGCCGTCCCGCTGTTCATCCTTGGCGCGCTGCTGGTGCTGTCCGGGCTGTTCTCACTGGACCTTGGGCAACTGGCGGTGGGCATCATTGCCCTGATCGCCGGCCTGGGCATGCAACGTCAGGGGCACCGACTCGAAGCCGAACAACCGGAACCGTTCAGCGATCGCAAAGATGCCGTCGGCCGGTTGCTCGTCGAACAGTTCGTCACCTTTCCTCGTTTCGTGCTGAGCGGCGCCTGGTGGCGTGCCTGGCGCAACCGCCATCGTCATTAGGCAAACACAGTCACCGTCTGGCGGCTGATGGCCAACAACTCGCCTTGAACCGTCCACAGGGCCGCCGATGCATGCCCATAGCCATCACGGGCATGCTCGGTGTGCACACAGTACTTGCACCAGTCCAGAGTGGTCAGGCTCGGCACCGGCTGGGGGAACTCGATGGTCCAGGTCAGGGTGCTGCCAGCCGCCGGTTTGTTCAGGAACGGCATCAACGATGGCGGCCAGGCATCAACCAAGGCCAGCAGGTGCGCTTCACTCAAGGTTTCGTCACCGCCCTCGTCCCGCAGCCGGACATAACCGCCCATGGTGCGTGATTGGTTGTTGCTGAACGGCAGCCCGCCGACGGCCCAACGCAGGGCGAAATGCTGCATGAACTCTGGCGTTACGCCTGGGATGTGGGGAAGTTCGCTGGCGGCCGCTCCCAGCTCGGGCATTTCCACGGCGGGCAAAGCCGGAACATCGACCATTGATGTGCGCCCGCCGCCGAAGCTGCCCTGCATCAACGTGACAACCTGGCCATTTTGTATCGCACGGCCCAATAGCGAACTGACCGCCTTGCCTTCACGCAACAACTCCACTTCGAAGCTGATCGGCACTTCAGGCTCAGCCGGCCCCACAAAGGTAATCGCCAGAGAACGCACCGGGCGACCGGGCGAGGTTTTCGACAGCATAGTTTCATAAAGCAAGGCGGCCATCAGGCCACCAAAACAGGCCCGCCCCTGCGCCCAACTGGCAGGAATCGACACCGACTGAGGGTGCAGGTGCGCCGCTTTGAGCAGTTTCGAAAAATTCATGCCGGTCTCATCCGTGGGAAAACGCCGATCTTAACCAGCGCAGGTCACACGGACAGCCCGCATTTCGGCCATATCAGCGGCTTATCGCTGCGCAAGTACTGCTTGCAAGCGCTCCAGCGTCTCATCGGCACGCTGTTCGGCTTCCTGCAGTTGCGTTTGCCACAGGGCAACACAGGGCTGCAAGTCGTGCTGCTGCTCGGCCTGCAGCAACCACTGCAAGCGGTCGTGCCAGTCGCCGAGGTCGCCTTGGGCGCACTTGAGCGTGCGCTGCAAACGCCGCCCTGCATGCTCCAGCTGCGGATAGGCTTCTGCCGCATAGCGCACCCGTTTGATCAGCAAACGCAAGCGATGGCGGTCGTGAGCAGGGTCCTGCAGTGCTTGGCGCAATTTTTTCCACTGCTTTTCCAGGCGTTGGTCAAGGCGCTTGTGCAAGCGCCGGATCAAACCCTCTCGCTCAGCAGCGCGCAAGAAGATCGGAAAGGCATCGGTAATCGCCAACAAGCGCTGCAGCTCAGCGCTTTCGGCAACGCTGGCATACGTCTGGCGGCGATGGGCCAACCTGGCCTGCGCCGCCGAGATCTGATTGCACTCAAGCAATTGCGCCGCCAGCACTTCGCGATCCCGCAACGGTGTGGTCAGGTTACCCAGTGCTTGCCCTGCGGCGTCCAAGTGATCGACGCCCGGCAAGTCGTGCAGCGGCCGCAGCAAGCTGCGCAAGCGGCGCGTGGCAATACGCAGATCATGCAATGCTTCGCTGTCGGTATCCGCCGCCAGCCGCGCCTGGCAACCGAGCAAGCGAACCTGCAGGGCCAGTACGTTGGCAATCACGTGGTCAAGCATTACCGCCATGGTTTCCTCCTGTGTCAGCGCCCGGCGCGCGATTCACGAATGTAGAAACGCGCTTTCTCAGCTTTGTTGCTGCACCCTTCGAACGCCTCGAATTGCTGTTGGGTCTTGGCTCCGGTCAACAACGACAGGGCCTTGGAGTAACTGACGGTGCCGGCAAAGCCTTCCGCCTTGGCCAGATCAAGCTCTTTCCAGGCCGCGTCCAACTGATTGGCACAGCTGTCGCGATAGGCTGTTTTACCCGCACAACCAGTCAGAACCAGAGCAATCAGAGGCAGGCAAATCCAGGCTTTCATCGGTGATCCCTCAAAAGAAATATTCAACGTGGCGTGTTCGACGACTACAAAGAAGAAAAGTGCCCTGCAAAGCGTAGCGCAGCGCGCATGACGATTGAAGCACAGACGCAAATGGGCGCATTGTTAGACCATCGACGCACGACAACCGGGAGCCATTATGAGTAAACGCGTGGCATTGGTGCTGGGCTCGGGCGGAGCCCGTGGGTATGCGCACATTGGCGTGATCGAAGAATTGGAACGACGTGGCTATGACATCGCCTGTGTCGCCGGTTGTTCCATGGGCGCGGTCATTGGTGGCATCTATGCTGCGGGCAAACTTGAGGAGTACCGCAATTGGATTGAAAGCCTCGACTACCTGGATGTGTTGCGCCTGGTGGATGTGAGCTTTCGCCTGGGGGCGATCCGTGGCGAGAAAGTGTTCGGGCAGATTCGTAAAATCGTCGGCGAAGTGAACATCGAGGAACTGCGCATCCCCTACACAGCCGTGGCTGCCGACCTGACCAACCAGCAGGAAATCTGGTTCCAGGAAGGTTGCCTGCACCAGGCCATGCGCGCCTCAGCGGCCATCCCCAGCCTGTTCACCCCAGTGGTACAGGGCAACCGTATGCTGGTCGATGGCGGCATTCTCAACCCGTTGCCGATCATTCCGGTGGTGTCCAGCCATTGCGACCTGATCATTGCCGTGAACCTCAACTCGACCAACCAGAAGCAGTACCAGTTGCCGGTGATCGAGCGCCCAGCGGCCTTCAAGCTGCGCTTTGACAACCTGATCAGTTCCTTGGGGTCGCACTTGCCGTTCCGGCGTAAGCAGGCTGAACAACTGTTACGCATTGAGCAAGATCTGCAACCGCGAGCCGCGCAAATTCCCAACCCTTGGCTCAGCGATGCTGCCGACCCTGAAGCCCAGCAACCGGCAGCGGCCCCGGAAACCGATGGGGCACCGAAGTCAGCGGCGGGTTCGTTCATCATCGACAACGTCGGGCCAGCTTCATTGCTGGACCTGATCAACCAGAGTTTCGAGGTGATGCAAACCTCATTGGCCCAATACAAGATTGCCGGCTACCCGCCAGATATCCTGATCAACGTGCCCAAGCGGGTGTGCCGCTTCTTCGAGTTCTACAAGGCACCGGAACTGATCGCCCTGGGCCGGGAGATTGCCCGCGATACCTTGGAAAACTATGAGGCTGAACGCCGGTAGGAGCGGGCTTGCTGTAGGAGCGGGCTTGCCCCGCGATTGCGGTTTGTCGGTCATATCGAATCGCGGGGCAAGCCCGCTCCTACAGCAAGCCTGCTCCTACCAGGCCCTATGGGCCTACCAGGCGATAGCCTACGCCAGGTTCGGTGACAATAAAGCGCGGCGCCGTCGGGTCATCACCGAGTTTCTGGCGCACATGGGCGACGACGATGCGCAGGTAGTGGGTGTCGTCGACATGGGTCGGCCCCCAGATGTCCTTGAGCAGTTGCTGCTGGGTAATCACCCGCCCCGGATGAGTCGCCAGTTGGGCCAGTAGTGCGTACTCCTTGCGGGTCAGGGCTACCTCGACGCCGTCCAGCGTCACCTTGCGAAACGCCAGATCAACCGTCAAAGGCCCGAAGCTCGGTGCGACTTCCGTTGCCGTGGCTTGCGGCACCTGGCGCAACAACGCGCGCACCCGTGCAAGAAATTCCTGAATGCCAAAAGGTTTGGTCACGTAATCGTTGGCACCGTTATCCAGCGCCTCGACCTTCTGAGTTTCGCTGGCCCGCACCGACAGCACCAGCACTGGCACCGGGCTCCATTCACGCAGTTCGCGCAGTACCTGCTGCCCGTCCATGTCGGGCAAGCCCAGGTCCAGCACCACCAAGTCCGGCTTGGCCAATGCGGCCTGGGTCAGGCCTTCGGCACCAGTGGCCGCTTCCAGCACTTTGTAACCCTGGGAGCTCAGGCTGATGCGCAGGAACTTGCGGATCTGTGGTTCATCATCGATGACCAGAAGGGTTGCGATCTGGCTCATGGGGCTTCGCTTTCAGGCTCGGGTTGGGTCGGAAGCGGCAAGCATAGTGTGATGCAGGTGCCGTGACCATCAATACCCTCCCCCACCAGAATTTGCCCGCCGTGGGCGCCGATCATGCCCTGACAGATGGCTAGCCCCAAGCCTGTGCCCTGCCCGCCACGATCGCCGCGCGCAGCGGTGTAGAACATGTCGAAGATCTTTTCACGATCAGCCGGAGGAATACCCGGGCCTTCGTCGCTGACGGCGAAGCTCAACTGTTCATCATCTGCCGTGACTTGCAGTTGCAAGCGGCCGTTGACGGGAGAGAAACGCGCAGCGTTCTCCAAGACATTGACCAGTGCCTGCTCGATCAAGGCGGCATGGACAAATAGCAGCGGCAAGCCGTCAGGCACCTGGGTCGTGACCTGCAGGGGCGCGAGGACGACGCGCAGGCGGTTGAGTGCACTGCCGACAATATCTGTGGGCGCCACCCAGTCTCGTGCCAGCTTCAAACCACCATGCCCGAGGCGAGTCATGTCCAGCAGGTTCTGGATATAACGATCCAGACGTTCAGCCTCATTGCGCGTGCCTTCCAATAGTTCCTGGCGGTCGGCCGGTGGTATCGCCTCACCCAACGCCAACAGGCTATCGATACTGCCGCGCATGGCGGTCAACGGTGTACGCAGGTCATGGGACACCGAGGCCAACAAGGCGCTGCGCAACTGTTCGGTTTCACCGTGCAGGCGAGCCGCTTCCAGTTGCTCGGCCAGCCGAGCCCTGGCCAGGGCCTGGGCCAAGGGTTGGCTCAACGCCTTGAGCAAGCGTCGGCGTTGCGCAGTAAGGTTCTGGCCCTGACGTGGACGCACGCCGAGCAGCGCCAGCGGTTGCTCTTCCACCGACAATGGCCACCACCACCAGCGACCATTGGGCAACGTATCACTGCCCAGCCCTGCGGCCTGATCATGCTGCCAGGCCCAGTCGGCGGCCGCGCGCTCGTTGTCGTTGAGCTGCACAGTGCCGGCACTGGCCACTTGTAGACGGCCTTCCACATCCCGCTCCAGTAAGCACACCTGCAAATCGTTCCAACCATCCAGATGCTGCCCGGCGGCAGTGAACACGGCCTGGCGGTCGGTGGCAGCCGTCAGCTTGCGCGACAGCTCAAGCAACTGATTGGTCTGCCCTTGAGTTTCGCGCAGTGCTTGCAATTGGCGGCGCTGCCGCGCCGCCAGATTGCCGGTGAGCCCGGCCATCAACAGAAAGAACAACGACGTCAGCACGTCCTCTTCACGCTGGATGCTGAACGAGAAGTTCGGAGGAATGAACAAAAAGTCATAGGTCAGAAACGACATCACCGCACAGGCCAGGGCCGGCCCGAGACTACTGCGCACCGCCACCAACAGTACGGCCGCCAGAAACACCAGCGAAATATTGGGCAGCGGCAGTACGGTGGAAACACCCCAGGCAATACCTGTGGCCAGCACGGTGGCAACCAGCGCCAACAGATAATGCCGCCAAACCCAGACCTTCTTCACCGCCGCACTCGGTGGTTCAGGACGTTCATCCCGATCCAGCACGTTGACTTCCAGGCCATGGGCTTCACGCAGTAAACGCGTGGCCACCCCGGCGCCGAACAGGCGTCGGCGCAGCCGATCACGCGACTGGCCGACCAACACCAGGTTGGCACGGCGCTCAAGCGCATGCTGAATCAGGGTTTTGGCCACTTCGCCCGCCCGCAGCAGCACCACTTCGCCGCCCAGACGCTCGGCCAATTGTTGCGCCGCCTGCAAACGCTGGCGGGCGGTTTCGTCGCGCAACCTGCCGTTGTCGACATGTACCAGGCTCCACGGCAAGTGGCGGCGCTGAGCCACCCGACTGGCATGACGCACCAGGCGCTCGGCCTGGGCGTCGCCATCGACACCCACCAACAAACGACCGCGCAGCGACGGCGCGTCCTGGCCAAGCTGACGGTAGCCATGCGCCAAATCGGCATCGACCTGGGCTGCTGCGGTCTGCATTGCCAGTTCACGCAAGGCGGTGAGGTTGGTCTGGCTGAAGAAGGCATCGATGGCTGCCCTCGCCTGCTCGGGGACATACACCTTGCCTTCGCGCAAACGCTCCAGCAGCTCACGCGGCGGCAGGTCGATCAGCACCAGCTCAAAGGCTTCTTGCAGCACCCAGTCCGGCAGGGTTTCGCGCACCTGTACGCCAGTGATGCCACGTACCTGGTCATTGAGGCTTTCCAGATGCTGGACGTTAACCGTGGTGTAGACATCAATGCCGGCCGCCAGCAGCTCCTGCACATCTTGCCAGCGCTTTGCATGACGGCTACCCGGCGCATTGGTATGCGCCAGCTCATCCACCAGCGCCAGTTGTGGCGCCGCCTTGAGCAGGCCATCGAGGTCCATTTCCTCCAGTTGCACACCACGGTACTGCGTGCGCACCAACGGCTGCTGTGCCAAGCCGGCGAGCAAAGATTCGGTTTCGGCACGACCATGGGTTTCAACCACCGCCGCCAGCACCTGCACGCCCTGGCGCACCTGAGCATGGGCGGCCTGGAGCATGGCGTAGGTCTTGCCTACGCCCGGTGCCGCACCGAGGAACACCTTGAGCCTGCCGCGCCCTGCGCGCGGCAGCCCCGCCAATAGCGCATCAGCGCGTTCGGAATTGCTATCGCTCACTGCCTGTCCTTACTTCGAGGCCGGGGCCAACCGTTCGAGGGCGGCGTTCAAGGTCAGTACATTGACCACCGGCGGGCCAATCAATGGCTGCAGGGTGGACTGCTCGACCAAGGCTTGCAAGGCCTGTGCACTGACTTGTCGCGCAGCGGCCACACGCGGTAGCTGATAAGCGACGGCCGCCGGTGACAAGTGCGGGTCCAAGCCGCTGCCAGAGGTGGTCAACAGGTCCAGTGGCACCGGCCCCTGTGCCTCGTTGTACTGCTGTGCCGCGCTGTCGTTGATGCGCTGAGCCAGGGCCGGATTACTCGGTGCCAGGTTGCTGGCACCGCTGGCGACGGTGGCGTAGTCGGCCGCCGAAGGCCGTGAGTGGAACCAGGCATCACCCTTGAAATTCTGGGCAATCAACCGCGAACCGCGGACCTGGCCTTGATCATCGCGAAGCAGGCTACCGTTGGCCTGTTCCGGGAACGCCACCTGAGCCACTCCGGTGACCACCAACGGGTAAGCCACACCGGTGATCAGGGTCATCAGCATGATCAGGCTAACGGCCGGGCGAATGTAAGTTGTCATGTTCATCTCCTTGGCATCAAACCAGATGCAACGCAGTCAGCAGCATGTCGATCAGCTTGATCCCGGCGAACGGTACGATCAGGCCACCCAGGCCGTAGATCAGCAGGTTACGACGCAGCAGGTGCACAGCACTGTCGGCCTGTACCCGTACCCCGCGCAGGGCCAGCGGAATCAGCACGACAATGATCAGCGCGTTGAAAACAATGGCCGAGAGAATCGCACTCTGCGGGCTGCTCAGGTGCATGAGGTTGAGCACGCCCAGTTGCGGGTAGATGGCAGCGAACAGCGCGGGCAGGATGGCGAAATACTTGGCCACGTCGTTGGCAATCGAAAAGGTGGTCAACGCGCCGCGGGTAACCAACAGCTCCTTGCCGACCTGAACCACGTCCAGCAGCTTGGTCGGGTCGCTGTCCAGGTCGACCATGTTGGCGGCCTCGCGGGCGGCCTGGGTGCCGTCGTTCATGGCCATGCCGACATCGGCCTGGGCCAGCGCCGGGGCATCGTTGGCGCCGTCGCCGCACATGGCAACCAATCGCCCGTCGTTCTGCTCCTGGCGGATACGCGCCAGTTTTTTCTCCGGTGTAGCTTCGGCCAGCACGTCGTCAACACCCGCTTCGGCGGCAATGGCGGCGGCTGTCAGCGGGTTGTCACCGGTCACCATCACGGTGCGAATGCCCAGCTTGCGCAGTTCGGCAAAGCGCTCGCGAATCCCGGGCTTCACCACGTCTTTGAGGTGAATCACACCCAGCAGGCGCTTGTCGGCACACACCAGCAGCGGGGTACCGCCGCTCTGAGCGATCTTGTCCACTTCGCGGGCCAGCGAGGCCGGCATTTCCAGACGCTGCATACCGACAAACGCCAGCACTGAATCCACGGCGCCTTTGCGCAGCTGGCGCTGCTGATAGTCCACGCCAGACAACCGCGTCTCAGCACTGAACGCCACGGGCGTGAGTTGATCGGCAGATGGCTCTTTGAAGTCGTGCAGCTGACGCAGGTACTCGACAATCGATTTGCCTTCGGCAGTATCGTCGGCCAGCGACGCCAGCAACGCGCCCTCGCCCAGCTCTTTGGAGCTGACACCGGGCGCGGCATGCAAGGCACTGCAACGACGGTTGCCGAAGGTGATGGTGCCGGTCTTGTCGAGCATCAGCACATGCACATCACCCGCCGCTTCCACCGCGCGGCCCGAGCGGGCAATTACGTTCAAACGCACCAGGCGATCCATGCCAGCAATGCCGATGGCCGACAGCAGGCCGCCGATGGTAGTAGGAATCAAGGTCACCAACAGCGCCACCAGGAACACCAGCGGGATACTACCGCCGGCAAAATGGGCGAACGGTTGCAAGGTCACCACGACCACCAGGAAGATCATGGTCAGGCCGATCAGCAGGATGTCCAGAGCGATTTCGTTCGGGGTCTTCTGACGCTTGGCACCTTCGACCAAGGCGATCATGCGGTCCAGGGTCGACTCACCGGGGTTGCTGGTGATACGGATCAACAGCCAGTCAGAGACCAGGCGTGTATTACCCGTCACCGCCGAACGGTCACCACCGGACTCGCGGATCACCGGGGCCGATTCGCCTGTGATCGCAGACTCGTTGACCGCAGCAATCCCTTCGAGCACTTCGCCATCGCCAGGGATCATCTCGCCAGCAACCACCTTGACCACATCATCTTTGCGCAGGCTGGTGGCAGGCACCACCTCGAAACCGCCCGAGGCGTTACGACGCCGGGCGCTGAGGCCCTGACTACCGGCCTTGAGGCTGTCAGCACGGGCCTTGCCACGGCCTTCCGCCAAAGCCTCGGCAAAGTTGGCGAACAACACGGTGAACCACAACCACAAGGCGATTTGCACCGCCACGGCAGTGGCTACACCGCTGTCGGGTACCAGGCACAACACGGTAGTGAAAATGGCCGTCAGCTCTACCACCAACATCACCGGTGAACGTTTCAACTGACGCGGATCAAGCTTGATAAAAGCCTGAACCAACGCCGGGCGCCACAACGCGGCAAAGCTGGTGCGTGCCGCCGGAGTCGGGGCCGCTTTCACTTCAGGAATCGGCATGTTCATGATTCGCTCCTTAGAAACCCAGGCTCAAGTGTTCAGTGATCGGGCCAAGGGCCAGGGCCGGCAGGAACGTCAGGCCACCGATCAACAGGATGGTTACCACCAGCAAGGTGGCGAACAGCGGGCCGTGAGTCGGGAAGCTGTTCTCGCCGATGGGCGCGGTTTTCTTCAGGGCCAGACTGCCTGCCAGGGCCAGCACCGGCAGGATGTAACCAAAGCGGCCGATCAACATGCCCACGCCCAGCATCAGGTTGTGGAAGGTGGTGTTGGCACCGAACCCGGCAAACGCCGAACCGTTGTTGGCACTGGCCGATGTATAGGCGTAAAGCACCTGGCTGAAGCCGTGGGCACCGGGGTTGGTCACCGACGCCACAGGGCCAGGCAAGCTTGCCGCCAGGGCGCCGAGCACCAGCACACCGACCGGCATCACCAACAGGGTTGCCACCAGCAGTTGAACCTCGCGCGCCTGGAGTTTCTTGCCCAGGTACTCCGGCGTGCGGCCAATCATCAGACCGGCCAGGAACACCGCGATCAGCACGTTGAGCAACATGCCGTAGAGCCCGGCACCCACGCCGCCGAAGATCACCTCGCCAACCATCATGTTGACCATTGCGACCATGCCGCTGATGGGGTTGAGGCTGTCATGCATGTTGTTGACCGAGCCGTTCGAAGCGGCAGTGGTCGTCACCGTCCAGAGCACGCTGGCGGTGGTACCGAGACGGTTCTCTTTACCTTCCAGCGGTGCGCTCTGGGCAACCTGAGGGTTGTTCAGGCTCGGGTTGGCCTGGTACTCGGCATACAGTGCAGTACCGCCGCCGATCAGGAACAGGGCCAACATGCAGGCGATGATTGCCCGGCTCTGGCGCAGGTCTTTGACGTAATGGCCGAACGTGAACACCAGCGCCGCCGGGATCAGAATGATCGAGGCCATCTCGAACAGGTTGCTCCAGGCCGTCGGGTTCTCGAACGGGTGCGCCGAGTTGACACCGAAGAAGCCGCCGCCGTTTGTGCCCAGTTGCTTGATTGCGATTTGGCTGGCTGCCGGGCCGAGCGGGATGGTCTGCTCGGTGCCTTGCAGGGTCAACGCCTGGACGTAATCGCTGAACGTCTGCGGTACGCCCTGCCAGACCAGAAACAAGGCCAGCAGCACGCACAGTGGCAGCAAGCCGTACAGGGTGGCACGTGTCATGTCGACCCAGAAGTTACCCAGGGTGTTGGCCGAGCGCCGGGCAATACCGCGACACAGCGCGACCAGTACGGCCAGGCCGGTGGCGGCACTGACAAAGTTCTGCACGGTCAGGCCGATCATCTGGCTCAGGTAGCTGACCGACGCTTCGCCGCTGTAGGCCTGCCAGTTGGTATTGGTGACGAAACTCACCGCGGTATTGAACGCCAGCGACCACTCCTGACCCGGCAGCTTCTGCGGGTTGAGTGGCAGGTAGCCTTGCAACAGCAGCACCGCGAACACCAGCACAAAGCCCGCCAGGTTGAAGGTCAGCAAGGCCAGGGTGTACTGCTTCCAGCTTTGCTCGGCGTCGGCATTAACCCCGGAAAGCCTGTAGCAGCCCCGCTCCACCGGCCCGAGGACCGGCGACAGCCAGGTGCGCTGACCTTCCATGACCTTGTAATAGAAGCGTCCCAGCCAAGGTGCCGGGAGCAACACCAGCGCGAAGAACGCCAGCAGCACTGCGTAATCGTAACTGTGCATGGCCGCTCCTAACCCCGGTCTGCGCGCAGCAGCGCGACCATCAGGTAGATCATCAACGCCACTGCCAACAGCAGTGACACCCCGTCCAGAATGCTCATCGAAACTCTCCGTCCTTACGGCACTTGCCGCTGACGGTTATTGTCGGTAGAGCCCCTGTAAAGGTGCGAGATCAGGAGGCGGGCCAGGTCATAAAGAATACGTAAAGAAGCCGCTCAGTCAGCGCTCGGCGCCCTCCACTGGAGCGGCTGAACGTACCCGGCGACCCAGTCGATCACCGCTTGAGGTGGCATTGGTCGGGCAATGCCATAACCTTGGGCGATGTCGCAGCCCAGGCCCATCAACACCTGGCCGTGCTCGACGGTTTCCAGGCCTTCGGCGATCACCTGACGCCCGAACGCCGTGGCCAGGCTGATCACCGCCTGGGTCAAGGCCAGGTCATCCTGGTCGTGAAGAATGTCGCGAACGAACGACTTGTCGATTTTGATCGTGCGCGTGCGCAAGCGTTTGAGGTAACTCAGGGAGGAGTAACCGGTACCGAAGTCATCCAGAGAGAATTGCACACCCAATTGTTGGCACGCTTCCAGGCACTGGCTGACCCGCTGGATATTTTCGATGGCAACCGACTCGACAATTTCCAGGTCAAGCATGTGCGCCGGTACCGATGCATGGCGCTCCAGCAAACGTTCCAGCCGCTCGACAAAATCGCCGCGGTGAAAATGCCGGGCGGCAATATTCACGCTCACTGGCCAGGCATGGCCGGCCTCCTGCCAGCGTTGCATCTGGGCCATCGCCTGTTCGATCACCCATTCTCCGATCTCGACGATCAGGTCGGTCTGCTCCACCAACGGCAAGAAATCGCCCGGCGTCACCACCCCCTTGAGCGGGTGGCGCCAACGTAGCAAGGCTTCAAAACCGAGGATCTGACCACTGCGCATGTTGACCTTGGGCTGGTAATGCAGGCACAGCTCGCCCTTGCTCAACGCCTGGCGTACGCGGGCCACCGTTTGGTGGGTGGCTTTAACCTCACGGTCCAGCGACACATCAAACAGGTGATAGCGGTTGCGCCCACGTTGCTTGGCAACATACAGCGCCTGATCGGCATGGCGCACCAGGGTGTCGGCGTCTTCATTGTCGAGCGGGAACAACGTCACCCCGATACTGGCGCTGACGCTGACCTCTCGATCGCGAATCGTGTACGGCGCGGCAATTGCCTTGAGCACCCGCTCCAGCGCCAGTTGCAACTGCGCGGCATCGGGCACATCGCGCAGAATCAGCACGAACTCGTCCCCGGATAGCCGTGCCACCGCATCACCACCGCGCAGGATACCCTTGAGCCGCGTGGCCACTTCCACCAGCAGCAAGTCGCCGCAGGCATGGCCGTAGCCGTCATTGACGGCCTTGAAACCGTCCAGGTCGAGCATGCACACGGCCAGGGCAATGCCTTCCTTGCGCGAAAACTCCAGGGCCTGATTGAGCAGGTCGGACAAGTAGGCACGGTTGGGCAGGCCGGTCAGCACGTCGTGCCCTACCCGCCACTGCAGGGTGTGCAAAAGCTGGCGCTTTTCGGTGACATCAAACCGGATCGACACGTACTTGCGCACCCGGCCACTGGTCG
The DNA here is from genome assembly GCF_004353925.1 of Pseudomonas sp. H9. GTDB lineage: Bacteria > Pseudomonadota > Gammaproteobacteria > Pseudomonadales > Pseudomonadaceae > Aquipseudomonas. The sequence goes on from NZ_SMOK01000008.1 coordinate 98,477, forward strand.
GATCGATCAGCGGCACCATGGTGCTGTCGACCCAATACAACGAACCGTCCTTGGCCCGGTTGCAGATTTCACCCTTCCAGACCTTGCCAGCCACCAGAGCACGCCACATGCCATCGAAAAACGCGGGCTCGTGCAGGCCGGAATTGAGAATACGGTGATTGGCCCCCAACAGCTCCTCGCGGCCATAGCCGGAGATGCTGCAGAACTGTTCGTTGACGTAAGTGATCCGACCACTGAGGTCGGTTTCAGAAAAGATCGCCGCCGCATCAACGGCTGCGCGGTAATTGTCGTCCATGAAAGCCTCGTACCTGGAAAGTCAGCGTGTAAAGCGCTCGACCAGGGCACGCAGCCCAAATATATGTATTTCCACTTCGCTACACGCGGTATGACATTTGGTTCAAATAACCCTACAAATTACATCACATTTTTGTGACAACAGGTGACGGTTTTTCTGCTACCAAATGGCTATTGATTCACATAACTGGTTGTTTTTTAATAAAATTAAGTTGACCAAAAAGTCAGAATGAAAACTCCGCTCCCCCGCCTTCTAAGCCTGCACCTACAGCCCTGCCTTATTACCTTCTGATGCATCCTGCATTCCCCTGCCACCTATACTGAAATCATCGAGGCATCCATCCTGCAAAGCATCCCGTCACAAGGGGGTAGTGCTGGTGACCCCTTGTTCCCCTCTCCTGTTGGTGTTCATTGTGCTACTCGCACTGGGTGGTTGCGCCTCGCGCCAACCGCCTGTCGAGCCGCCGCCTGTGCAACTGAGCCCCGCCACCTGGGAGCAAATCGACCGGGAGATCATCGACGCTTCACTGGCCAGTACCAGCTCGGTCAATGACTATGCACGACGCTCCATGCGGGTGTGGAAGGACCGCGTGCAGCAATTCACTGAAAGTGACTTCATTCCCTGGTTCACCGGTTACTGGACCCAGCAATGGCTGACCATGAAAGTGGCCTGGTACCGGATGAACAGTGGCGAGGGCAAGGAGCCGCCGGAGAAACGCCTGGCGTTGTACCTGCAGGAGCAGTATCACCAGCGGGTGCTCGACCAGGTATCCAAAGAGATCGACCCGGAAGGCATTCGTGATCGTGCCATGGAGCTGTACATCCAGTTGCTTGGCCAACAGGTACAGCAGATTGCCAAGCGCTACCGCGCGCCACCTGAGCAACTCAACCTGCGCCTGACGCGCATCCAGGCCATCAACCTCGGACCGCCTGCAGCACGCAATGCCTCGCTCTACCAGTTGCTGTACAGCAAACCGCTGGCCGAGCAGCCGGCCTATGCGGCGTTGGTCGGGCATATGCACAGCGCCGTGCGAGCCGGTACCCAGCGCTCGGATGTCGGCCTTTCATCGGTAGCGCAGCAGGCCAGTGAAAAGCTCGGGGCAACCCTGGCGCCGCGCGGTATCGCCAGTGCGGTGGCCAGTGCGGTGGGCCGCGTGGCGGGGGCTCTCATCTCGGTGGCAGCGACCGGTTACGGTGTCATCACCCACAACCAGGAGCAGCCGCAGATGATCGAGCAACTGCGGGTCATCCTCAATGTAGCGCTCAACGAGGAATGGCGTGAACTGATGGAAAACCGCAAGACCGGCGCCATGGCCGGGGTGTACTACTTGTCTGGTGAGATCGAAGAAAACCTGCTCGGTGCCCGGCAACTGCAGAACGATAGCGAGCAGGGGTCGTTACGCATCGTCCTGCCCGCGCAGTAGCTCGCGTCAGGCGGCCACAGGGTTGTCGTCGCGCGCCTGGGCCGAAGTCGGCAGGCCAAACAGGCGATCGAACAACCAGTTGAAGAGGAAGGTATAGCAAGGGATCAGGATGATGAACGCCAGATCCACCAGGAAGGCTTCGATCAGGCTCATGTCCAGCCACCAGGCAATCAGCGGAATCAGGTAAACCACCAAGGTCAGCTGAAAGCCAATGGCATGCACCACCCGCCGGGTGACGCTGCGCCCACGCTTGACCTGACGGCTTTCCCAGTACTCGAACAGGGTGTTGTAGATAAAGTTCCAGGCCATGGCGATGGTGGTGATCATCACTGCCAAGGGCCCTGTATTGCTGGGCGCCGTGTCTGACAAGTACGCCAACCCCAGGGTCGACATGCACAGGCCAATGGCTTCGTAGGCGGTCACGTAGACCAGTTTGCGTTTTACACCTTGCACCGTAATACCTCGATTGCAGCTTCAAACACCACCCTTCAGGGCGGCAGCGGTGCGCAAGATTGCATCAGTATTATTGACAGAAAAAGTTAACAGCTATCAACTTTACTGAAAGGAGATAGCCGACTTGAATTTTTCCAGCGATAACATCGAACTGTTTCTTGCCGTGCTTGATCACGGTTCGTTCTCGGCCGCCGCTCGCGCCTTGGGGCGTGTACCTTCGGCAGTGAGCATGGCCGTTGGGCACCTTGAAGCCGAGTTGGGTTACAGCCTGTTCGAGCGCACCCACCGGGAGACCCGGCCCACCGCCGAGGCCTTGGCCCTGGAACCCCATGCCCGGATGATTGCCGCGCAACTAGGGCAGTTACAGGTGCATGCCCTGGAGTTGTCCCAAGGGTTGGAGAGCACCCTGGCAATCAGTGTGGTGCCCGACATCGATCACCGCCCATTACTGGCGGCCATCAAAGCCCTCAGCGAGTGCTATCCGTTACTGGAGGTCGAGGTACTGAGCGCCCCTCAGGAAGAGGCGCTGCAGTTGCTGCGCAGTGGCCGGGTCAATCTGTGCCTGGCCTTCGCCGGCTTGGCCGTCAACCCGCAACAGCGCTTCCAGAACATCGGCATGGAGTCGTTGGTGGCAATCATCTCGCCACAGCACCCTGCCCTGCAGCGCCAACCCCGGCAGATTGCCTACCTCGAAGACCTGGTCAATGTCCGACAGATTCTGGTGGCCAGTCGCGACCTGCCCATTACCGACACCCGCGCCCTGATCGGCAAAGCCCATTGGCGCACCGACAGCCTGAGCATGGCGCTGGAAATGGTCGAAACAGGTTTGGGCTGGGGGGATTTTCCGCTATCGCGGGTTGCACCGCTGCTGGAGAGCGGGCGTTTGTTGCGCCTGGACTTCAAGAACACCCGTAACGAGCTGCAGTTGCCCGTGCATGCATTCTGGCGTCACAACCAGCCTTTGCAGAAAGCCGCTCAGGAACTGGTCAGGCACCTCACGCGTTTAACGTCACGGGCTGCCGGCTAGCAAAAACCTGTCACACCCTGCGGCAATTTGCCTTTTAATTTTCCGCAACCGAGGCCGATAGCGCTCTGGATAGTTACGAGCACTGGCCAAAAGCACCGCTCGGCACTCCTCTTTACTGGCACAAGGTCTCGGAACATGAACCTGAAATTTCGCCACAAGATCCTGCTGTGCGCCTGCGGCGTCGTGGTTCTGGCATTTGCTTTATTCACCCTCTACAACGACTACCTACAACGCAACAGCATCCGACACAACATCGAGTCAAGGGTCAAGCAAGCCGGTGCGCAGGCGGCCAGTAGTGTGCAGAATTGGATGAGCGGTCGCATCCTGGTGTTGGAGAGCCTCGCTCAGAACGTCGCCCACCAGGGTGCCAACGGCGACTTCCCCGGCTTGGTCGATCAGCCTGCATTCACCAACAACTTCCAGTTCACCTACGTCGGCCAGGCCAACGGTGTGTTCACCCAGCGCCCCGACGCGAAGATGCCTGACGGCTACGACCCGCGCCAACGCCCGTGGTACACCGCTGCCGTCGCTGCCAATCAGACCATGCTGACCCCGCCTTACATGGCCGCCGTCGGTGGCCTGGTGGTGACCATTGCCATGCCGGTGAAGGGCAAAGCCAACGGCGAACTGCTCGGTGTGGTGGGTGGCGACCTGAGCCTGGCTACTCTGGTCGATATCATCAACGCCGTGGATTTCGGCGGCATCGGCCATGCCTTCCTGGTGGACGGTAATGGCCAGGTGATCGTCAGCCCGAACAAAGACTATGTCATGAAAAAACTCAAGGACATCTACCCGGGCAGCTCCGTACAAGTAGCACCGGGCATTCATGACGTGACCTTGGGCGGCAAAGAGCAAATCATTTCTTTCGCACCGGTGAGCGGCCTGCCTTCGGCCGACTGGTACATCGGCCTGTCCATCGACAAAGACAAAGCCTACGCTGCCATCGGCAAATTCCGCACATCAGCCATCATCGCCATGCTCATCGCGGTGGCTGCCATTGCCGGTTTGCTGAGCCTGCTGATTCCGGTGCTGATGCGTCCGCTGACCACGATGGGCCGCGCCATGCAGAACATCGCGCAAGGCGAAGGCGACCTGACTCGCCGCCTGGTCGTCGAGAACAAAGACGAGTTCGGCGAACTGGCCGGCGCCTTCAACCAGTTTGTCGAGCGCATTCACGCCTCGATTGCCGAAGTGTCTTCAGCCACCCGCCAGGTTCATGACTTGTCCGAACGGGTGATGAGCGCGTCCAACGCCTCGATCATCGGCTCTGAAGAGCAGAGCATGCGCACCAACAGCGTGGCGGCAGCGATCAATGAGTTGGGCGCTGCGACCCAGGAAATCGCCCGCAACGCTGCCGATGCTTCGCAGCACGCCAGCGGTGCCAGTGAGCAAGCCAACGATGGCCGTCAGGTGGTGGAAGCAACCATTTCGGCGATGACTTCGCTGTCGCAGAAGATCAGCGAATCGTGCCAGCAGATCGAAACGCTCAACGCCAGCACCGACGATATCGGGCAGATTCTCGATGTGATCAAAGGTATCTCCCAACAAACCAACCTGCTGGCCCTGAACGCTGCCATTGAGGCCGCTCGTGCCGGAGAAGCCGGTCGCGGTTTTGCGGTGGTGGCCGATGAAGTACGCAACCTGGCACACCGCACTCAGGAGTCGGCCGAGGAGATCCACAAGATGATCACCACGCTGCAGGTCGGCTCGCGCGAGGCGGTACACAACATGAACGCCAGCCAGGTGTCGAGCGAAGAAAGCGTGACGGTTGCCAATCAGGCCGGTGAACGCCTGAGCAGCGTGACCCAGCGTATTGGGGAAATCGACGGTATGAACCAGTCGGTCGCGGCGGCTACCGAGGAGCAAACCGCGGTGGTCGAGAGCCTGAACCTGGACATTACCCAGATCAACGTGCTGAACCAGCAAGGCGTGGCCAACCTCAATGACACCCTGCGTCATTGCGACGCCCTGGCCCAACAGGCCGGGCGTCTGAAACAATTGGTCGACAGCTTCAAAATCTGAGCCCACGCAAGGCGAGGGTCATAGGCCCCTCGCCTTGCGCTGTTCACTGCGCCACGACTGCGCGCTTGATGTTGCCCATACGCAGCCAGCCCACCAGCACCGCGAGCATCACCACAAAACCCAGGTAACCAAACACCGGATAGACCTGGCCGACCAGGCTGATGAAGCCAATCAAGCTACACACAAACGCTGCCACGCCCGCCCCGACAGCCCCGAGACGGAAACGACGGGTGCCTGCCGGCAACAGCCGGGCGAGAAACGAATAGAACATGCCCACGGCGGTGTTAACGATCATGCCGAAGATGATGATGCACATGATCACACCCAGTGCCGGGGAGATCTCAGTGGCAATCGACAACATCGGCATTGGCAAATCCGCCACGGTATCCAAACGCGACAGCAAACCGGCACTCATCACCAGCATCAAGCCGCCCAGCCCCAGCCCCCCGAGAATGCCACCCCAGATGGCGGTCTTTTCCAGGCGCGCCGAGCCTCCGAGAATCGCCAGCATCGGTGCACCGGCCACTACGTTGTACGACACATACACCAAGGCCCCCAGCAACCAGTGACTGGCGCCCGCCTCCTGCTGGCTGGCAATCTGGTCCAGAGCGGTAAAGCTCAGGTCGCGGGTGAACACTGCATACATCGCAATCGCCACGGCAGCCAGGATCAGGAACGGTGTGACGGCGCCAATCAGCACGATAACCTTCTGCACATCGAGGCACACCACCGCCACCACCACCAAGGTCACCAGCACGCTACCGACCAGCGCCGGAATGCCGAACTGCTGCTCAAGCAATGCACCGCCGCCTGCCAGCATCACTACCGTAACGCCGAACATGAAGAAGGTGATCAACAGGTCGACGAACAAGCCCAGGTAGCGCCCGCAAATGGCATACACCACATCTTTGTGCGACGCTGCCTGCAGCCGGTTGCCGAGCCCTGCCAGGGCCATGCCGAGAAAGGTGAACAGCGCAGCGCTGATCAGCGTACCGAGCAGCCCCCACAGGCCGAAGTTGACGAAAAACAGCAACAGTTCCCGCCCTGAGGCAAAACCTGCACCCACGATCACGCCAATGAAGGCGCCTGCAATTTTAAGCTGTTCTTTCATCTCGAACCCTCTGGCATCTATGGCCCTGCTCGGACCTTGTTGTTTTTACCCAGCACCACGCAGGCAGAAGGTCTTAGTCGTGACCGATCCAAGCCTGTACTTCGATCTCCACATCCACGCCCAGCGCCAGCCCCGCGCTCACGGTGGAACGCACGGGATATCCTTCGCCGAAGAAAGTTTTGTAGACCTCGTTGAAACCGGCGAAGTGGGCCATGTCAGACAACCACACCGTGGCCTTGACCACCTGCCCGAAGCCGACACCGCACTCGGCCAGGGTTTCGCCGATGCGCTCCAGGGTGGCCTGGGTCTGGGTCTGGATGTCGCCACGTACCACTTCACCGCTGGCGGTCATCGGCACCTGACCGGAAAGAAAGACAAAGCCGCCAACCTTGATGGCCTTGGAAAACGGAAACGGCAGGTGGCTGGGAATACGTTCAATGGTCGAGCTCATGGAAAAGTCCTTCTGGGTAATTAACGAAAACGCGCTGGCGACAAGCGTTGCGGCTCGACACCTTCGCGGTGCAATGAAGCGGGAAGCGGCTGGTCCAGCAGCAACGTACAGGCCAACTGCGACACCCCGGCCGCCGACTGGATGCCATAGCCGCCCTGGGCTGCCAGCCAGAAAAACGCAGGGTTTTGCGGGTCGCGGCCAATGACCAGGTCACCATCGGCGACGAAGGAGCGCAGCCCGGCCCAGGTATGGCTGGGCCGACGGATCGTCAACGTGGTCAGGGCTTCGATGTTGTAGATGCCGATGGCTACGTCGAGCTCTTCTGGCATTACGTCCTGTGGCGCAACCGGGTCGGCATTGGCTGGCGAGCCGAGCAACTGGCCAGCGTCGGGTTTGAAATAGAAACTCTCGTCCACGCCAATGACCGCTGGCCACTGGGCAAACGCCTGATCGTGCGGCCCGTCGAACGTGAACGCACTACGCCGGCACGGCTGCAAGCCCACCGGCGGCACACCGCAGAGTGAAGCGACTTGATCGGCCCAGGCGCCAGCAGCGTTGATCAACTGACGTGCCTGCACCACGCTGCCATCGGCCAGGTGCAGATGCCACAGGCCATCGGCAAAACAGCCCTCGACCAGTTCAGCATTGCAGCGCAGCTCACCACCAGCCTGACGGAAGCCACGCAGAAAGCCCTGGTGCAAGGCATGTACATCAAGGTCCATCGCGCCCGGCTCATGGTAGGCGCCGACAATGGCCTCACCCCGCAGGCTCGGCACCATCGCCACCGCAGCCTCAGAGTCGAGCAGATGCACTTCGGTGCCATTGGCCAGGTTCTGCGCGTAACTGCTGGCGAGCAGCTCCTGTTGCTCAAGGTTGGCAACGTACAGACAGCCGCGTGGTTCAAGCAGCCGGTGCTCACAGAAACCTTCCGGAGGCGACTCGTAGAAAGCCCGGCTGGCGCGGGTCAACGCCTGAATCTGCGCCGTGCCATAGGCCTCCATGAACATCGCTGCCGAACGCCCGGTGGAGTGGTAGCCGGCTTGCGATTCACGCTCGAGCAACAGCACCTTTTGCTGGTCTGCCAGCCGGTACCCCAGGGACGCACCCGCAATACCGGCACCAATGATCACGCTGTCAAATGTCTGCGTCATAACCTTGCCAATGCCTGAAAGAAAATTGAAATTATCACTTATGAGAATTCTAATATATGAGAATTTACGATTAGGCAAGCGCCCACGGTAAGATGCCCTTCCGAAATGCCTGACCGAGACCCTTGATGAGTGACCGCTCCCCTGCCGCCGACCGCGCTGGTTCACATTCCCCGATCGACCGCAGTGAAGTCGGTGCCCGCCTGCGCACCGTGCGCAAAAGTCAGCAACTGACCCTCAAGCAATTGTCGGAACGCTCCGGCGTGCCGGTATCGACCTTGTCGAAAATGGAGTTGGCGCAGGTGTCGGTGAGCTACGAGAAACTCGCCGCAGCAGCACGGGCGCTGAATGTCGACATCGCCCAACTGTTTCGTTCAGCGGAGATGGGCGAAGTGCCGGCGTCGACCACCGTAGTGGTTCATCCACTGCCTTCAGGCCCGGGCTACAGCACCGGAACTTACGAATATCAGCTGATTGCCGGGGAGTTTCCCGAGCGCCTGATGACGCCGATGTACGCCCGCATCATTGCCCGTGAGCGGCAACAGTTCGACGAATTCATCCGCCACCCCGGGCAGGAATTTGCCCTGGTGTTAAATGGCCGGGTACGGATTGTGTTCGAGACGGGGGAGTCTGTGAGCATTGGCGAGCAAGAGACTGCGTACTTCAACAGCAACGTCGGGCATATCTACCTGTCGGAGAGTGAAGACGGCAGCGATGCCCAAGTCATGGTGGTGATGACTGACCGGTAGGAGCGGGCTTGCCCCGCGATGCAATGCTACAGACACACCGCAATCGCGGGGCAAGCCCGCTCCTACAGCAGGAGTTCGGTTATAACCTAATAACGAACTAGTCTATTTCGCTATAAAAAAACCTTTATGCTGGCTGGCATCCGATCACGGGCACGTTGGGCGTTTAGGTAGATTATGGATGTAGGTTCGTTTGGCTTCACCATTGCTGGCCTTATCGTAGGTTTCATCGTCGGCATGACCGGCGTTGGCGGCGGTTCTCTGATGACTCCGATCCTGCTGTGGTTCGGCATCAGCCCGGCCACCGCCGTGGGCACTGACCTGTTGTATGCCGCAATCACCAAAGCCAGCGGCGTCTGGGTGCACAGCAAGCAGAAAAACATCGACTGGAAAATCACCGGTTGGCTGACCCTGGGCAGCGTCCCGGCCGCCGCCGCAACCCTGTGGTTCCTTAGCACCCTGGATGCCGACACCCAGGCTGCCAACGCCGTGATCAAGCAAGGCCTGGCCGTTGTACTGGTGCTCACCGCCCTGGCCATTCTGTTCAAAAGCAAACTGCAGGCCTTCGCCAGTAAACACGCAGGCGATCGTTATCACTTGAGCGGCACCAGCCTCAACCTGTTGACCGTGGTCACCGGTATCATCCTCGGTGTCATGGTCTCGCTGACGTCCATCGGCGCTGGCGCGCTGGGTACGGTAGCGCTGTTTCTGCTCTACCCGTTTCTGGTCACCCGCCGCCTGGTCGGCACCGAAATCGCTCACGCGGTGCCGTTGACCCTGGTTGCAGGCCTGGGCCACGCCAGCATGGGCAACATGGATTGGTCATTGCTGGGTTATCTGCTGCTCGGCTCACTACCAGGTATCTACCTGGGCAGCCACCTGACCGGGCGTATTTCCGACAGCGTCCTGCGCCCTTGCCTGGCGGGTATGCTGCTGATGATCGGATACAAACTGGCGTTCTAAGTGCACGCCATCTGACACAGAGGTCCTGTTGACGCCCCTGCCCTCCAGACTCATCTTCCTCCCCGGCGCCTCGGGTAACACCGACTTCTGGCGCCCGGCGGCCCAACACCTTGCCCATCGCGCTCAACAGTTGCACATGGGCTGGCCTGGCTTTGGCTCCACGCCCGCAGATCCAGATGTACACGGCATGGATGATCTGGTATCCCGCTTACTCCCTCATATCGACCAACCCACTGCGCTGGTCGCGCAATCGATGGGGGGCATCGTGGCGGTGCGTGCGGCGCTGGAAAAGCCCGAACACATCACACATCTGGTGCTTAGCGTGACGTCCGGCGGAGTGAACATGCCAGCCTTCGGTGCCCGAGACTGGCGTTCGGCGTTCACCGCGGAGTTTCCGAGTTTGCCGCGCTGGTTCATCGATGATCACAGCGACCTCAGTGACCGCATGGCCGAGCTACAGATGCCGGTTCTGTTGCTTTGGGGTGATAACGACCCGATCAGCCCGGTCAACGTGGGAGAACACCTTGCCCGACTATTGCCGAAGGCGGCGCTGCATGTGCTGCCAAACGCGGGACATGACCTCGGGTTGAGCCATGCCGCGCAGGTAGCCGGGCTGATAGACGAACATCTCCTGCTCACCACCTAACGATTGAACCTGTCGACCAACGCGTACATCTCGTGCGCGGTATGCTCCAGCTCCAGCCCCAACGTAGCGGAGCTGGCGGCGATATCGACGTTCTGCTCCGAGACCTGAGCGATGGTCGTGATCTGCCGGCTGATGTCTTCGGCCACATGGGCTTGCTGCTCGGAGGCAGCCGCCATTTGTTCCGTCATCTGATGGATGCGCTCCACGGCGACACTGATTCCGTCGAGGGCATTTTGCGTGGCGATCACCTGATCCACCCCGGCGTGAGCTTCATCACTGCCTTGGCGGGCAATCTCCACCGCCTGGTTGGCCGCACCGTGCAACGACTGAATAATGCTTTGAATGGTTTCAGTCGATTCCTGGGTCTTGAAGGCCAACGCTCGCACCTCATCGGCAACCACCGCAAATCCACGTCCCTGTTCCCCGGCACGCGCAGCTTCAATCGCGGCGTTGAGCGCCAGCAGGTTGGTCTGATCGGCGATCTGCCGGATCATGTTCGAGGCGATCTGAATCGACTGGGTTTCATCCGCGAAATGCTCCACCGACTGACTGATCTGATTCACCGTCTGCTGCAACGTCTCAATCACAACGCGCGTCTTGCCCGCTTCCTCGGAGCCCACCTGGGTCAGCTGGTTAACGCCCTCGGCTTCTCGGGCGGTGTCATGAATGTGACTGGACACCTCGGCAATCGACGCCGCCATCTGCGTCATGGCGGTGGCGGCCATGTCAGTTTCATCACGTTGGCGTTGCAGTGACAACTCCGATGCCTGCGCCAGCTTCCCGCTTTCAGTGGCCATGGACTCGGTCTGGCTGGCGTAGTCACCCGAACGGCTCAGCGCGGTACGCAACTTGGCCTGCTCGCTGATCAGCGCCATCATCAGTTGCGCAACCGGGCCCTGCTCGTCGGTGTAGGTACGGGCGATCAACTCGCTGTCAAAACTGTCTGGTGTCACGCGTCTGGCCTCGGCGAAGCGGCGTTGCAGGCGCCACTGGGCCGCAACCTGCATGCCGATGAAACCACAGGCCACAGCTGCAATGGCCGGCCAGCTATCCAGATAAATCACGGCGGCCACAACAGGAATGCCCAGTACTACCGGTGCAAGCCCGTGCTCGATCACAGAACCCATCAAGCGCTTGATATCGCCGCTACGCTTGCCCGTACGCATGCGCTCATACACTGCCGAAGCACGCTCGATGTCGGCCCGCTGCGGCTTGACCCTGACCGACTCGTAACCCACAACCGTATTGCCTTCCAGCACTGGCGTGATATAGGCACTGACCCAATAGTGATCGCCATTGCGACACCGATTCTTGACGATACCCATCCAGCTTTTGCCTGCCTTCAAGTACGACCACATATGGGCAAAGACTGCTTCCGGCATATCGGGGTGGCGCACGATGTTGTGCGCACTGCCCATTAGCTCCTCACGGCTGAAACCGCTGATTGCCACCAGCTCGTCATTGCAGTAGGTCAGATTGCCCTGCAGGTCGGTGGCCGATATCAGCCGCTGCTCGTTCTGGAAGATGACTTCCTGCTGGGTGACCGGCAGATTGGTTTTCATAATCGGGTATCCGTGAGTGCGTAAATCAATTCAGTACAGATACCCTTATTTTATGCATGGCAATTAGCCACAACCCATCAATAGAGTGAGCGTGGCTATAGCGATAAGGAATAGCTGATCAATCAGCTGCGGCGTCATCCGCCGGAGACTGAGTGGCCAGCGTCAAACACTCTCGGAACAACCGTGCAGCCGGATCGAGTGTTCGGCTGGCCGAGTAAAAGCATCCAATGCTGCCGAAACGCATAGGCTTGCCTAGATCAAACGCCTTGAGCTTGCCCCCAAGGGCCAGTTGTTGAGCGGTTTGAACCGAGAAAAAGCCGACGGTGCGTTGATCTTGCATCAGTTCATAGTTGGTCAGTGCCGCGACCGACTCGATCACGTTCACAGGCGGCTCAAGGCCCTGCTCTTCAAACAGGCTATCGACGGTGCGACGAAGCAAGCCACTGCGTGGGGGCAGTATCCAAGGGAAGTTATGCAATGCCGCCAGGCTCACAGGTTGGCTGCACACATGCAGTGGATGGTTGGCGCCGGCGACGATGCACAGCCCTTCTTCGCACAGCACATCGACGTTCAGCCGTGGCTCATATTCGTGCCAGCGCCAATCATCGGGGATCCGTCCGACCACTATATCCAGCTCACCGGCCAGCAAACTGGAGAACAACTGATCCATATGACCAACGCGCACCGTTACCAGGACGCCTGGTGCGCTTTCCTTGAGCAGGCGTAATGTGTGCGGCACCAGTAACGCTGAAGTAGAGGTCAGGGAACCGACCATCACCTGGCCGGTGGTGCCGCTATGGTAGGCATTGACCTCATCGGTCAGGCTGCGCAGCTCGGTCAACATGGCATGAACCCGGCGCTCCACAACCTTGCCCAGGTCCGTGGCATGTACTCCACGGTTACCTCGTACCAATAGGTCTGCGCCGAGGAAGGTTTCCATCTCACGAATGATCTTGGTCACCGCTGGTTGGGTCAGGTTCAGTGCCTGGGCAGCCCCCACCAGTGAACCACTACGCAGCACTTGGTCGAAGACCACCAACTGATAAAGCTTGAGTTTGCGGGCAACGGAAACCACGGTTGACTTCATGCATAACACCTGGGAACCATCGAGTGTCGCCACCGTTTAACGATGCCTACTCGAAAGACGAACACGTCCCTACTTTTTATTAACTTTCACACCAGAACGTCAGCGCACAGGCGAGGAGTTATTCATTCCCTTAAAGCCAATATAGAATTCGTGCAGATAATAAAATTGATACAGATCATTAATTCAGAAGTGCAATTAGCGTAAAGGCGCCGGATGACAGACTGTTAAATTCAACTCTTGGACGCCTGAATGCTTCAGCGCCATCAAATACCCCCACGCTTACCGGTTCTAAAAACAGAACGCTGCATCTCAGTCATCCCCTCACTGCCAGCACGTTTCCACGGGCAAAATACTCGCTGAGTAATGAAGAGGTTTACCCGATGAAAACACCACCACTAAGTAAGATGGCATTAGCCTCCGGCCTGCTGACAGCCGTGCTTTCGCTCAACGTCGCTCAGGCTCAGGAATACCGGGCCAGTGACGCCGAAAAGGCGATCAAGATTGTAAACATCGGTGCCCTCGAAGCTGAAGTCAAAGCCAGCATGGACAAAGGTGCATTTGGTTACATCCGCGGCGGCGCCGAAGATGAAAACAATATGCGCAGTAATACCGAGCACTTTGACAAGAAATACATCATGCCCCGCATCATGCAGGGTATCGAGCGCACTGACATCGACCTGTCCACTGAACTGCTTGGCATCAAACTGAAGACGCCAATCATTCAGGCGCCTATGGCCGCCCAGGGCCTGGCCCATAAAGAAGGTGAAATCGCTACAGCCCGAGGCATGGCCAAAGCAGGCTCGATATTTTCTCTGAGCACCTACGGAAACAAGACCATCGAAGAGGTTGCAACCGCCTCCAAAAACAACCCTTTCTTCTTCCAGCTCTATATGAGCAAGAACGAGAAGTTCAATGAGTTCACACTGAAAAAAGCCAGGCAATTCGGTGCCAAGGCCATCATTCTGACCGTTGACTCTCCGGTGGGCGGCCACCGCGAAGATGACATCCGTAACAACTTCCAGTTCCCACTGGGCTTTGCCAACCTGGAACTGTTCGCCAAGCAGAACAGCGACGGCTCGAAAACTGGCAAGGGTTCCGGTATCAGTGAAATCTATGCGCAAGCGAAGCAGGCATTCACGCCAGCAGATATTGCCTATGTACAGAAACTGTCGGGCCTGCCTGTGATTGTGAAAGGTGTGCAGTCTCCTGAAGACGCCGACATGGCCATCAAAGCGGGAGCCGCAGCGATCTGGGTATCCAACCACGGCGGTCGCCAACTGGACAGCGGCCCTTCGTCCTTCGATGTGCTGCCAGGGATTGCCAAGGTCGTGAACAAGCGCGTGCCGATTATCTTCGACAGTGGCGTACGCCGTGGCTCGCATGTCTTCAAAGCATTGGCCAGTGGTGCTGACATCGTTGCCGTAGGCCGCCCGATTCTCTACGGCCTTCACCTTGGCGGCTCGGAAGGTGTGAACTCGGTGATTGAACACCTGAACAAGGAGCTGAGCATTAACATGATGCTCGGGGGTGCGAAAAACATCGAAGCGGTGAAGAGCACCAAGCTTTACACCGACAAAGATTTTGAAGGCTAAGGCCTTCGAGCTGAACTGAAACACGGGAAACGCCCGCTCGCTGTCGAGCGGGCGTTTCTCATTGCGGGCGGATGTCCGGCAGTATTGGTAGACTATGGCATCGTTGTTACAGGTACACACCGCTAGACAAAGCTGGCTGTACCACTCAAACGCCCCTGAATGGCTACAAACGCGTCGTAGAACATGCCCCTAGAATCCGCTGAAACCCCTGTAAACCCAAGGTCTGAACCGTCTCGCCGCTTCTCCGTTGCGCCGATGATGGACTGGACAGACCGTCATTGCCGCTTCTTCCTGCGCCTGCTATCGAGCAACGCCCTGCTCTACACCGAAATGGTTACCACGGGCGCCTTGCTGCATGGTGATGCCGAACGCTTCCTGCGTCATGACGAAGCCGAGCATCCCTTGGCTTTGCAATTGGGTGGCAGTGTGCCGGCCGATCTGGCCGCTTGTGCGAAGCTGGCACAGGACGCGGGCTACGATGAGGTGAACCTCAACGTCGGCTGTCCAAGCGACCGGGTGCAAAACAACATGATCGGCGCATGCCTGATGGCGCATCCAGCGTTGGTAAGTGATTGCGTCAAAGCCATGCAGGATGCGGTGCAGATCCCGGTGACGGTCAAGCACCGCATTGGTATCAATGGCCGTGACAGCTACGCCGAATTGTGCGATTTCGTCGGGCAAGTGCGTGATGCCGGGTGCCGCAGTTTTACCGTGCATGCTCGCATTGCCATTCTTGAAGGCCTGTCTCCGAAGGAAAACCGCGAAATCCCACCGCTGCGCTATGACGTGGCCGCACAATTGAAAGCGGACTTCCCCGACCTGGAAATCATCCTCAACGGCGGCATCAAGACCCTGGACGAATGTCAGGCGCACTTGCAAACGTTCGACGGGGTGATGCTCGGACGCGAGGCGTACCACAATCCATACCTGCTGGCCGAAGTCGACCAACAGTTGTTCGCCAGCCCGGCGCCAGTGATCAGTCGCAGTGAAGCGCTAGCCAAACTACGCCCTTACATCGCCAGGCACCTGGCCAGCGGCGGCGCCATGCACCATGTAACCCGGCATATTCTGGGCCTCGGCCAAGGCTTCCCGGGGGCACGCAAGTTCCGCCAGTTGCTCTCGGTAGACATCCATAAGAGCAAAGATCCACTGGCCCTGCTCGACCAGGCCGGCGAGTTGCTGCAAGGTCGCTGACGCCGGAACCTGTGCGCCGTTGGACACTCGAAGGCTTATCCCTTCGCCCGCATGCCAGCCAGCCCTTGAGCGGCTGGCAGCGCTCGGGTAATGTCGATCCATTGCACAGGACAGAGCACGCCCATGACCTCCAAGCTGGAACAACTCAAGCAGTTCACCACTGTGGTTGCCGACACTGGTGATATCGATGCCATCAGCCGCCTGAAACCGGTCGATGCCACTACCAACCCCTCCCTGCTGCTCAAGGCGGCTGCCATGCCCGGTTACGCCGAGCTGCTCAAGCAGTCGATCGAGCGCAGCAAAGGTGATGTCGGCCTGGCGTGCGACGCATTTGCCGTGGCAGTGGGCGCTGGCATTCTCAAGGTGATTCCGGGACGTATCTCCACCGAGGTGGATGCACGCCTGTCGTTCGACCAGCCAGCGCTGCTGGCCAAGGCCCGCCAACTGATCGAGCTGTACGAGCAGACTGGTATCGGTCGTGATCGTGTACTGATCAAGCTGGCTTCGACCTGGGAAGGTATTCGCGCCGCCGAAGTGTTGGAAAAGGAAGGCATCCAGACCAACTTGACCTTGTTGTTCTCCTTCGCTCAGGCCCAGGCCTGTGCCGATGCCGGTGTGTTCCTGATCTCTCCGTTCGTTGGCCGTATCTATGACTGGTACAAGAAGGCTAACGGCACAGACTACACCGGCGCCGAAGACCCGGGGGTGCAGTCGGTTACGCGCATCTACAACTACTACAAGAGCAACGGTTTCAACACTGTGGTCATGGGTGCGAGCTTCCGCAATATCGGCCAGATCGAACAACTGGCCGGCTGCGACCGCTTGACCATCAGCCCCGAGTTGCTGCAACAGCTGAGCGATGATCAGGGCGAACTGCCGCGCATTCTCAAGCCTGGCAACCCAGGGGAACCTCGTCAGCAACTGAGCGAAGCGCAGTTCCGCTGGGCATCCAATGAAGATGCCATGGCCACCGAGAAGCTGGCTGAAGGTATTCGCCAGTTCGCCCGCGACCAGGAAAAACTTGAGGCCTTGTTGGCGGCAAAAGCTTGATACAAAGCGAGATTTGCCAGTTCGCTGAAGAATGCTGAGTATCCTTTGCTTTTTTCGCGGGGCAAGCCCGCTCCTACCGGTGATGCTGGTGGGGGCAGGCTTGCCCCGCGATGCGTTCGATTGTGCTTTCCGAGATGCTGATGCCTGACTCTTCCACATTGCCTGCTGTATTGGCCGGCCCTGTGCTGCGCCGCCTCGAACCCACCCGCCTGGTGTTCTGGCTAGTGGGCTCACAAGCGCTGCAACCGACCTTGTCACTGAGCTGCACAGGCATCAACCCAACGGTTGATTGCCAGGTCGTCGCCATCGGCCAGCAGGCCTTCGTTCACCTGATCGACATTCACCTCGACAGCCCGCTACCCAGCGACGTGCAGATCGACTATGACCTGCTCCTGCCCACCGCCGAGGGCCCGCAAGGTATCGGCCACTGGGCCCCGCACCTGCTCTACAACGGCGCTCGTCAGCCCAGCTTCGTGCTGCATTCACGCATTGAGCAACTGCTGCATGGTTCGTGCCGCAAGCCCCACCATCCCGCCGCCGACGGCTTGCTGTGTGCCGACCGCCTGTTGATGGCATGCCCTGAGCCCAGCGCTCGCCCTGCCCTGCTGCTGATGAGCGGCGATCAGGTGTACGCCGACGATGTCGCCGGGCCAATGCTACGGGCGATACATGCGCTGATCGAACGCCTGGGGCTGTTTGACGAGACGCTGCAAGGTGCGCTGGTCGATGACAGTGCCGCGCTGTACCGACACCCTGCCAGCTACTACCACCGTGCCGACCTGTTGCCGGCACTGGAAAGCAATGAAACCTTGCGTGAACGCTTCTTTGGCGGTGCGCGCAAGCCGATCTTCACCAGCAGCAATGCCGACAATCACCTGGTGACTTTCGCCGAGGTAATGGCCATGTACCTGCTGGTCTGGTCACCGGTACCCTGGACGCTGATCGAACCGCACATGCCGTCTGGGCTTACACCCAAGCGCCAAGACCGCTACCGCCAGGAACAACAGCTGATCCAGGTGTTCGTCAGTGGCCTGGGCGGTGTCGCCCGGGTATTGGCACACCTTCCCAGCCTGATGATCTTCGATGACCACGACATCACCGATGACTGGAATCTGTCGGCGCAGTGGGAAGAGACCGCCTACGGCCACCCATTTTCCAAGCGCATCATTGGTAACGCCCTGTTGGCTTACCTACTGTGCCAAGGCTGGGGCAATGATCCCGACAGCTGCCGGGAGCTGGTGCACAAATGCCAGGAATTGAGCCACAGTGCCGCGACCGACCACCACCTGGACGCGCCCCTGCAAGACGCGCTGATCGATGAAGTGCTGCGCTTTCAAGGCTGGCAATTCGTCCTGCCCAGCAACCCGCCACTGTTGGTGCTCGACACCCGCACCCGCCGTTGGCGCAGCGAGAGCAACTTCAGCAAACCCTCGGGCCTGCTCGACTGGGAAGCCTTGAGCGAGCTACAGCAGGCCCTGCTCGATCACCCTTCGGCAATTATCGTGTCGCCTGCACCGATCTTCGGCGTCAAGCTGATCGAAACGGTACAACGGGTGTTCAGTTGGCTGGGCTACCCCTTGCTGGTCGACGCTGAGAACTGGATGGCCCATCAAGGCGCAGCGCAGGTGATCCTGAACATCTTCCGTCACTCACGCACGCCTGGGCACTACGTGATTCTCTCTGGCGATGTGCACTACTCATTCGTCTACGAAGTGCTGATCCGTCATCGCCAACGCAGCCCGCACCTCTGGCAAATCACCAGCAGCGGTATCAAGAACGAATTCCCGCGACGCCTGCTGGACACCTTCGACCGCCTCAATCGCTGGCTTTACGCGCCACGCTCCCCCCTCAACTGGTTCACTAAACGCCGCAAGATGGAGGTGATTCCGCGCACGCCCAGCCACAGCAAAGCCGGCGAGCGCCTATGGAACAGCGCAGGCCTTGGCCAGGTGTTTTTCAATGAGCAAGGGCAACCGCAACGCATCTTCCAGCTCAACGCCGATGGCGCCGTGCCAACCGAGTTTGCGGCCAAGGTATCGGAGCAATAACAGCAGGCGCCTTGCAGCGCCTGAGTGGCAGGTCAGGTGCGCTCGAGCGCGTTGACCAGGTCGTGGAAGGCTTCGCGGTTGGAGTCGTTCAGGCCCATGAGAATCTTGTGCGCCTCCAGCACCTTGGAGCGCACCACATCTTCGTTCTGGTCCTGGGAAGGCAGATCGGTCAGGCACTCCGGGCATGGAATCGGCCGATCAACGATGTTGAACACCTGATCGAAGCCCATCGACTGCAGCAGCCGGGAGATGTCCGGGTTGGTGGTGACCACCGTCGGCAACAGGCCGACCTTCTGGCGCGACAGGATCGAGAGCTTGGCCAGCAAGCCCAGGGTGGTGCTGTCGATGCTTTCGGTTTCAGTCAGATCAATGACGATCGCCGAGAAATTCAGCGCCGTGAAGATCTTTTCGATAGTCGCATCCAACGCCGAACACAAGGTCAGGCGCACTTCGCCGACAAACTTCAGAACGAACGTGCCGCTCTGCTCAGCGAACTGGATTCTTCCGGTACTCATGAAAGGTTCCTGCTCAACACCAATAGGGCGATATCATCCGGCATCTCCCCAAGCGTAGCCAATCCGAATCGTTGGCGCAGCCCATCCAGGCTACCACCCGCAGCCTTGACGATTTCAGGCAAGGCCGCCTCTTTATCTTTGAGCGTTTCCCCAGGCAAAAGGTCCAGAATGCCATCGGAGAGTAAGGTCAGGCTGAATTGCGGCGGCAACTCCAGGATATGGTCCTGGTAGGTGGCCTCTTCAAATAGCCCGACTGGCAATCCGCGACCTTCCAGGTAACGGCTCTGGCCTGGGGTATACAGCACTGGCAACGGCAAGTGGCCACCAATGCTGTAGGTCATCAGCCCGGTGTCTTCGTCGATCACACCACCGACCATGGTCACATGCTTGCCCAGCTTGCAGTTGATCAGGCCACGGTTGATGTGCCCGAGCACTTCCGACGGTTTGAAATCGCGCAACCTGGAGTTGCGCTTGAATTCAAACAGCAAGCGGGTAGTCATGAACTTCAACAGTACGGTGACGAACGCCGAAGAGGCGCCGTGACCGGAAACATCTGCCAGGTAGAACGCAATGCGTCGCTCATCGACCCGGAAATAATCGGCAAAGTCGCCCGACAAGTACAACGACGGAATGATCTGGTGCTCGAACGACAGCTCATCCGCCACCCAAGGGCTTTCTGGCAGCATGTTCATCTGCACCTGGCGCCCGGCGGTCTGATCTTCCTGCAGCAGGTGCAGGCTGGCTTCCAGTTCGCGGTTGGCGGTTTCGAGCTTTTCGCGGTAACGCTGGTTTTCCAGCACCAGGCGCGCGCGGTCCAGTGCGCGGCGTACCGAATGCTCCAGCACCGCGAGGTCTTCCAGGGGCTTGATCAGGTAATCCGCAGCGCCCAGACGCAACGCTTCTACCGCATCGTTCATCACTCCGGCACCGGACACAACAATCACCGGCAGTTCAGGCGCGCGCTCGGTCACCTGCCGAATCAGCTCAAGACCGCCCATTTGCGGCATGCGCAGATCGCAGATCACTAGATCAGGCTGTTCCTGTTCGAAGACCTGCAGGCCCTGCTGGCCATTACCTGCTTGCAGGACACTGAAACCACTGTCTTCAAGGTAGGCGGCAAGACTTGCACGGACGACGTCGTCGTCATCGATTATCAGCAGCGTCGCACTGGTTTTCTGCATGTGGGCAAACGGCGCCAGAATTAGGTTGGCGTAGGTGGCTCGACAAGGCATGAGCACACGTACTGGATTTTCTTCTAGCCACTCTTATTAGAGTTGTAGGACAGGTCAGGCTGTCCGGCAACTAGCAGAGGTGCCCTGTAAGGCGCAGACGGTACTCCCATCCGCTGGGGGTTTCAAGGGTGGGCCGATGCTCGCGGCTGCACTTTAGCTCGGTAAATCACCAGGAGTTATTAGAGTGCTGTTTTCGGTTACTAGCGGGCATATTACTTCAGCGCTACAAATGCAATTAATTAGTATTTACAGGCTGTCAGCACGGCGACCACGGGACCGGCCCAAAGTAAGCAAAGCCGCTGGTTCCTTTTGCCAAGATGTATAGACCCGACAATCCGTGAGGCACCATAAAAAAGGCGACCCGGAGGTCGCCTTGATTTTCGCGCAATGATCAGAAGTCGTCTTTGACTTCGCCGTCCTTGACCTTGAACTCGCGGTTCTGCAGGTAGGCGTTGCGGATGAACACGTACTTGTCGCCGCTGATCAGCTTCTCAGCCGACAACAGGCTTGCACGGGTATCGACGACATCCACGGCAAGGGCGCTGTTGCGGGTCGGTACGTGATCAATGTAGCGGTACGGTTCGGTGTAGGTGTCTGGGTATTTACCGAAGGCATCACGCACGGTGCTTGGGCCGAGCAACGGCAGCATCACGTAAGGACCGCTGCTGACACCCCAGTAGCCGAGGGTCTGGCCGAAATCTTCATCGTTACGTTGCAGGCCCATTTTGGTGCCCACATCGAAAAAGCCTGCCAGACCGAAGGTGGTGTTGAGGATCAGGCGCGCGGTGTCGACACCGGCAGCATGCGGCTTGAGCTGGAGGATGTTGTTGGCCAGGTTGGTGACGTCCCCGATGTTGAGGAACATGTTGTGAATGCCATCTTCCAGGAACTGCGGGGTGACTGCCTGGTAACCCTTGGCCAGCGGCTTGAGCGCGTAGGTGTCAACAGTATCGTTGAAGGTGAAGATCGGCCGGTTGACGCTCTCCCATGGATCTTCCTCGGTTGCCGCATAGGCTGCACCCAACGGTGCCAGCAGCAGGCTGGCACAGACACAGGCCTGGGTCATCCGATTGATCACGCCTGTACCGATCCTACGCATAGAGTTACTCCTCGACAGTCACTGCGCCAGGTACTAAGCACCCGGCGGCAAAAAGGAAACAAGTATAAAGGGTCTTCCGCTGATAAACAGCCTGACACAAATGAGGTCACGATTTTGTGAACAACTGTGTTTGCCACCGTCACCAAGGTGTAACAGCCCGAGTGTAGCCTGCAGGCTATTTTCAGGGACGTTGCCATGCCTGACTCTCCCGCAATCACCGCTTTGCTGTTCGGCCTGCGCGGCTGCCTGGTTGAAGCTGCCAGCAGTCAGCCCCCACAACCTGCGCCCGGAGCGCTACAAACCCTAGACTGGCTGAATCGGCTACAAGTGCCCTGTGCCTGGGTAGACGAATTGAGTAGCAGCGACGCTGAACACCTGGCCAGCCCATTGCCGACCTGGCTGAAAGCGCAACACTGCGCGCAAGCGCCCTGGCCGGCACCCGACGCCTGCTGGCAAGCATTGATGACCCTCAAAACGCATACCCTCGAAGGCTGTGTGCTGATCAGCAGTGAGCCGCGCCTGCTGCAATCGGGGCTCAACGCCGGGCTGTGGACCATCGGCCTTGCCCGTTACGGTTTGCATGCTGCCAGCCTCTCACAGCAGCACCAGGAACGCCTGCGTGCCAAGGCAACCCTGCAACTGTTCGCCCTGGGCGTACACTCGGTGATTGATCATTTCGATGCGCTGGACGACTGCCTGACTGATATCGGCCAACGTCGCCTGAAGGGCGAAAAACCCTGACACAGGGCCGTTGATCAGGGTCATGCAAAGCAGCAGACAGTGGATTACTCTAGTAGGCAGGTATGGACCTTTCACCCGCTTTCAAGGTCCATGACTATGCCTATTGATAGAGGGAGATACCCATGCCTGCCCGCGAACTGCAAGAGCAACTCAACGCCCTGCGCGAGCAACTGGAGCAAAATCCGCCGCTCTCGCTGGAAGAGCGCGAACACTTGCAAGAATTGATGCAGCAGATCGAAGCCGAGATCAAACTCGAGGCCGTAACCCCAGACAACAACCTGGTTGACGGCGTCAACCTGGCCGTGGAGCGCTTTGAAGTCGACCATCCGGGCCTCACCGCGACCCTGCGCAATATTGTCCAAAGCCTGCAAAGCATGGGCATCTGAAAAACCATCGCGGGGCACGCCCCGCGATTATCACCCTCGTTACTGGCGAACCAGGCGCAGGTTCGGCAGGGTCACCACGTCGGTACTGCGATACGGGTTGATGTCCAACCCACCACGGCGCACGTACCGGGCATACACCGTCAAGAACTCCGGGTTGAGCAGGCGCTTGAGGTCAAGGTAGATGCGCTCCACACACTGCTCATGGAAATCGGCGTGCTGGCGGAAGCTGATCAGGTAGGTCAGCAGGCTGCTGTGGTCAAGCGCCGCACCCCGATAATGCACCGTAACGCTGCCCCAGTCCGGCTGACCGGTCACCGGACAGTTGGATTTGAGCAGGTGGCTGTGCAGTTGCTCTTCAACGATGCGACTGCTGTCACAGCGCAGCAATTCCGGTTGCGGTTGCTCGTAGTTGCTGATGCTGACGTCCAGGTCATCAATGCATACGCCCGGCAAGGCAACGACGCCCTGCCCTTCGACTTCGGCCAAGCTACGAATCTGCACAGCCACCGGCTTGCCGGCAGCGTCCGAAAGGTCTTTGACCAGGCATGCGTGCACAGCAGCAGCGGACTCGAACACGGTCTGGTTCAGTGAGTTCAGGTACAGCTTGAACGACTTGGACTCAATGATATTCGGCGAGTCGGCGGGAATGGCGAATTCGCCGATGGCCACCACCGGTTTGCCTGATGGCAGCAACCAGGACAGTTCGAAGCAATTCCAGAAGTCGACGCCCTGCCAAGGCAGCGTCTGGGCGCTGACACCCAGCTCTGCCCATTTGGCAGCACGCGGGATCGGGAACAGCAGTGAAGGGGTGTACGTGGCGATGTATTCGCTGGACTTGCCCAGCGGGGAATGTTCGGCGGCGGGATGCATGGCTCAAACCTGAAGGACGAAATGCGCCTAGTTTATCGGGTTTGCGCCATGCATTGGGGAATCGCCTGTTATTGGCCGATAGTCAGCTTGCCAACCATGCCAGCCTGATAGTGCCCCGGCACGTTGCAGGCGAATTCGATCGGGGTGGACTGGCTGAAGGTCCAGGTCAATTCACCCTGCTTGCCAGGCTCAACCATCACGGTGTTGGGGTCAGCATGCATCATGCTCGCGCCATGATTCATGGCGCCATGGTTCATACTGCCGTGGCCCATCGCGGCGTGGTCCATCTGGCCCATCATGGCGGCCATTTGCTTTTGATGCTTGGCATGCATGACCGCATCGCCCAGGCTGAACTCATGCACGACCGCACCTTTGTTGATCAGCACGAAGCGCACGGTTTCTCCGGCCTTGACTTGCAAGCTGCGAGGCTCGTAGTACATATCACCCATGACGATTTCGACGGTACGATCAGCCTTGGCCGCAGGGGCCGGTGCGCCAAAGGCATACGAATTTGCTGGCGACGCCAATGCAGGAAGGCTGGACAGCGCCAAGGTGGCGGCGAAAAAAAGGTGTTTCATGTCAGGCCTACTCCAGGGTTGCGACGAATCAGGCTTCACTGTAGAAAACCGGCGCTGGCAGCTACCTGACAAAAAGATTACAACTTTGTCAGCTTAGCCACCTACCCTACCCGACGCGGTATAACCACCCGGCAATCCATGTCCAAGAGCCATCACGATGAAACTGCTAATCGTCGAAGACCAGACCAAGACCGGCCACTACCTGTGCCAAGGCTTAAGTGAAGCAGGTTTTGCCACCGAGCTGGCCAGTGACGGTAACACCGGGCAACACCTGGCCCTGACGGGCGATTACGATCTGTTGATCCTCGATGTCATGCTACCGGGCCGCGATGGCTGGCAAATTCTTCAGGCTGTACGCGCCTCCGGCAGTGAAGTCCCGGTGCTGTTCCTCACGGCCCGCGATGCCGTGGAAGACCGCGTGCACGGCCTGGAGCTGGGCGCCGATGACTACCTGGTCAAGCCCTTTGCCTTCTCCGAGCTGCTGGCCCGGGTGCGCAGCCTGCTGCGCCGTGGCAGCAGCCCGGCGCAAGAAACCAGCCTGGGGCTTGCTGACCTGCGCCTGGACCTGATCCGCCGCCGAGTCGAACGCAATGGTCAACGCATCGACCTGACCGCCAAGGAATTTGCTCTGCTCGAACTGCTGCTTCGGCGACAAGGCGAAGTGCTGCCCAAGTCGTTGATTGCCTCCCAGGTCTGGGATATGAATTTCGACAGTGACACCAACGTCATTGAAGTGGCGATTCGTCGCCTGCGCCTGAAAATCGACGACGCTCACGAACACAAACTGATCCACACCGTGCGCGGCATGGGTTACGTGCTTGAAGAGCGGGCGGCCTGATGCGTCGATTGTCCCTGGGCGGCCGCCTGGCACTGTTGTTTGCTGCATGCACCGCCGCAGTGTCACTGACCGCTGGTGTGCTGTTCAGCAACGCCAGCGAACGCCATTTCATCGAGCTCGATCAGCAACTGCTGGAAAGCCGTCTGTCGCTGTTACGGCAAATGCTCGATGGCGTTCATGATCCAGCCAGCCTCGCCCTGCGCCTGCCAGCGCTACAAACCGAGCTGAGCCACCAGGCCGACCTTGCCGTGAGGATCCGCGGCAGTGATGGCCAGTTGTGGTTCGACAGCCAGGCCAATTTGCCTGACTCGCCCCAGGTGCCCGGACTGAGCACCGTTCATAGCAGCAGCGCTGACTACCGTAGCCTGTGCGTCATTCTTGACCATGACGACCCGCGCTCGGCGCAACTAACCCTGTTTCTTGACATCACCCACCACCAGCACTTCTTGCAGCGCATGCAGCAACTGATCTGGCTGACGGTCGGCCTTTCGGCGTTGGCCACCGCGCTGCTGGGTGCCTGGGCTGCACGCAGTGGGCTGCGCCCGTTACGGCAGATGGGTGAAGTGGCGTCGAAAGTCTCGGCACGCTCGTTGACCACACGCCTACCAGCGGGGCAAATGCCGGTGGAACTGGCCGAGCTGGCGCAAACCGTGAACGCCATGCTGGAACGGCTCGATGATGCCTTTCAGCGCTTGTCAGCGTTCTCGGCCGACATCGCCCACGAACTGCGCACCCCCCTGTCGAACCTGCTGACCCACACCCAAGTCACCCTCACCCGCCCCCGTGAGCTGGAGGAATACCGCGAAGCCTTGCACAGCAACCTTGAAGAGCTGCAGTGGATGGCGCAGTTGGTCAACGACATGCTCTACCTGGCCAAGGCCGATCATGGTCTATTGATGCCCAGCCGCCAGCACTTGAGGCTCGATGAAGAGGCTGACGCCTTGCTGGAGTATTACGCGCCGCTGGCTGAAGAAGCGGGTGTCGCGTTGCGACGAGAAGGAAAGGCCAAGTTGGAAGGTGACCGCCACATGCTGCGTCGGGCGTTGTCCAACCTGTTGGACAACGCCTTGCGCTTCACCCCGGCACAGGGCGAGATACGTCTCAGCATCGAGGTACTCGGTGAGCAGGTACGCTTGCAAGTTGCCAATACCGGCGAACCCATTGACCCGACCTTGCTGCCGCGGTTGTTCGACCGCTTTTATCGGGCCGATCCGGCGCGACGTGAAGGCAGTAGTGAGCATGCTGGGCTGGGGTTGGCCATCACACGCTCGATTATCCAAGCCCACGGTGGGCGTATTCGCGCCGAGTCAGCGGGGGGATGGACGCGCTTTGTGATTGACTTGCCGGCAGCGTGAAGCATTATCGCGGGGCAAGCCCGCTCCCACAGCGGCCGGTGGGAGCGGGCTTGCCCCGCGCTAGTTTTTACTCGTAACGCAGCGCGTAAGCCGGCTCCACCTGCGAAGCCCGATAGGCCGGGTACAGGGTCGCCAGGAAGCTCATCACCAAACCAGCGCTGCAGATCAGCGCCACATCGCCCCATTGCAGTTCCGATGGCAGGCTGCTGATGAAGTACACGTCAGAGGTAAAGATGTGTTGCCCGCTGACTCGCTCCAGCCAACCGACAATCTGACTGACATTGAGCGCAGCAATCACGCCGAGCACGCCACCAATCAAGGTACCGACAATACCGATCAAGGTGCCCTGCACCATGAAGGTACCCATGATCTGCGCAGGCGTCGCACCAATGGTGCGCAGGATGGCGATGTCCGCTCCCTTGTCATTGACCACCATGATCAGCGTGGCAATGATGTTGAACGCTGCCACGGCGATGATCATCAGCAGCAACAGGCCGATCATGGTCTTTTCCATTTTCATGGCACTGAACAGGCTGCCCTGGGTGTGCGACCAGTCGTCTGCGCGGTACTGTCCGCCCAGGTCTGCCGCGATGGCTTTGGACACCTGCGGCGCGCTGTACAGATCCTGGAGTTTCAGTCGCACGCCCTGCACCTGGCCGGGCTGCCAGCGCTGCATTTGCGCTGCGTCGGCCATATGGATGTAGGCCATCGAGCCGTCCAGCTCGGCGCCCACCTTGAACACGCCCGCCACCGTCAAGCGCTGCATGCGTGGCGTGATACCGCCTGGTGCGCTGCTCACTTCCGGCACAATCAGGGTCAGCTTGTCACCGACGTTCAAGCGAAAACGCCGGGCGCTGATCTCGCCGATCACCACGCCGAACTCCCCAGGTTTTAACGCCTGCAGGCTGCCCTGGACAATGTGCTGGGCAACGATCGAAACCTTGCCCTCCTCCACCGGGTCGATACCACTGACCTGAATCGGCTGCATCGCCCCCTTGTAAGACAGCATGCCTTCCATTTCGGTAAGCGGCGCCACTGCCAGCACTTGCGGGTTTTTCAGGGCCGCATCCGCTGCCGGACGCCAATCATCCAAGGGCTTCACACCGAGAATACTGGCATGCGGCACCATGCCGAGAATTCGCGCGCTCATCTCGCGCTGGAAACCGTTCATCACCGACAACACCACGATCATCGCCAGCACGCCCAGCGACAGGCCGATCATCGAGGTCATGGAGATGAACGAGATGAAATGGTTGCGGCGCTTGGCGCGCGTGTAGCGTGCGCCGATGAAAATTGACAAGGGTCTGAACATGAACGAAAGCACCCAGGTAAAAAAAAGGAACACGGGGCCCGCCATTGCTGACGGGCACGCGGCTCAGTCAGGTCAGATCGGCACCAGGTGCCCGTCATCCAAGCGCAACACACGGTCCATCTGACGTGCCAGGTTGAGGTCATGGGTGACCACCAGGAACGCAGTTTGCGAGGACTGGCTCAGCTCCTGCATCAGGTCCTGGATGCCTTGAGCGGTGTGATGGTCAAGGTTGCCGGTAGGCTCATCGAGCATCACCAGCCCCGGACGATTGACCAAGGCCCGGGCAATTGCCACACGCTGACGCTCGCCACCGGACAGCTCAGCCGGTTTGTGATTCAGACGATGGCTCAAACCTACGCGTTTGAGCAGCGCTTCGGCACGCTCACGGGCCTCGGGGATCGGGGTACGACCGATCAACAACGGCATGCACACGTTTTCCAGCGCGGTGAACTCTGGCAACAAGTGATGAAACTGGTAAACGAAGCCCAATGCACGGTTGCGCAGCAAACCGCGGGCGCGTTCGCCGAGGGCCGACAGCTCCTCGCCGGCCAGCCAGACACTGCCCTCGGTCGGCGTGTCGAGACCGCCAAGCAGGTTGAGCAAAGTACTTTTACCCGACCCCGAACTGCCGACAATAGCCACCCGCTCACCCGGGTGCAGCTCCAACTGCAGACCGGACAACACTTGTACCGACTCCGGGCCTTCCTCGTAGGATTTGCCCAGGTTGCGGCAACTCAGCACTGCTTGATTACTCATGCCCAACTCACTCATAACGTAGCGCCTCCGCAGGCTGGGTGCGTGCCGCACGCCAGGCCGGATACAGGGTGGCGAGGAAACTCAGGACCAATGCCGCACCGCATACCATCCACACATCCTCGGCCATGACCTGGGACGGCAGGTAGTCGATGAAGTAGACGTCGGCATTGAGGAACTTGTGGCCGATCAGGCGCTCGAGCCCGGCGATGGCAGCGCTGACGTTCAGCGCTGCGGCAATACCGACAACGCCGCCGATCAAGGTACCGACCACACCGATTACGGTGCCCTGGACCATGAAAATCGCCATGATCTGCCCTGGAGTCGCCCCCAGGGTACGCAAGATGGCAATGTCGCCCTTCTTGTCGTTGACCACCATCACCAGGGTGGAAATGATGTTGAAGGCCGCCACCGCCACAATCAGCAGCAACAGCAGGCCGATCATGGCCTTCTCCATGCGGATCGCCTGGTAGAGGTTGCCGTGGGTACGGGTCCAGTCGCGGGCGTAGAACTCTTGTTCACCCAGCTTCTGGGCGATATCCCAGGCCACGCGTGGCGCCTGGAACAGGTCGTCGAACTTCAGGCGCAGGCCCTGAACCTGATCAGCTTTCCAGCGGTGCAGGCGCGACAGGTCGGAGAGGTTGGTGAGGCCCAGGTAGCCGTCGATTTCACCGGCACCGACGTGAAAGATGCCAACCACGGTAAATCGCTTCATGCGTGGGAACATCCCCGCCGGGGTGACGGTGACCTCTGGAGCCACGAAGGTGAGTTTGTCGCCGATACCCACACCCAGCTTGGCTGCGGCCTTGTCACCGATCATGATGCCGAACTCGCCCGGCGCCAGCGCATCGAGCTGACCTTCGCGGATGAAGTTGTCGATGATCGAGACTTGCCGTTCCTGGGCCGGATCGATGCCGTTGAGCAGCACCTTCTGCACCTTGCCCTCATGGGTCAGCAGCCCCTGCATCTGGGTAAACGGCGCCACCGCCACAACCCGGGGGTTCTGCTTTACTTGATTGGCAAGGGCTGGCCAGTCGTTGATCGGCTGGCCGCTTTCCAGTGTGGCATGGGGCACCATGCCCAATACCCGGGTACGCATTTCATGATCGAAACCGTTCATGACCGACAACACCACGATCATCACCACCACGCCCAGGGCGAGGCCGATCATCGAAGTCAGGGAAATGAACGAGACAAAGTGGTTACGGCGCTTGGCACGGGTGTAACGCGTACCGATGAATACGAAGAGAGGTCTGAACATGTCGGGGCTTGTTCGGATGAAAGAGGAACGTCCTTGTGGCGGGGCTTGAATAGCAGCTTTACACTCAGACCACCGCCGCTACCATGGGTTCGCCATGTCGACATTAGATGAAGAAGATCGCCGCGAATACTACCGTATCGAGGACCGGATCGCACTGGAAATTCGCCCGCTGAGTACTGCTGCAGCCCTTGGCCCAGACTTGTTGCAAGATGATTCACCACTTTTCAACCTCCTGAGCGAGCTGCACCTGAGTGAGTTCGAGTCTCAGCACCTGCTGCGCCAGCTCAGCGACAAAGATCGCACCCTCGCCGCTTTCCTCAAGGCTCAGAACAAACGCATCGACCTGCTGAGCGCTGTAGTCGCACAAACCCTGCTCGGGCAGATCAGCGCCCCACAAGCGGTGGTGTTGTCCGAAGGCGGTATCGAGTTCAATCAAGCCGAGCCGCTGGCCGCAGACGCGCGAGTGGCGGTGAAGATGGTGTTGATGCCACAAGCGCTTGGCCTGTTGCTGCGTGCCAGAGTCACCCATTGCGACCGCCAGCCTGATGGCCTGTACGAAATCGGCACTGAGTTCATCGACATGACCGACGCCCAGCGTCAGTTGCTGGCGCGCTATATCCTGCAACGCCAGGCGCAGCAACGGCGCCAGGCGCTGGAGCAGAACACCCCGAGCGCATCTTGAGTCTCCCTATTTTTTGAAGGAACAACCGTGACCCAGATTTACGGCCACCGTGGCGCCAAGGGCGAAGCCCCCGAAAATACCCTGACCAGCTTCCAGCAGTGTCTCAAGCACGGCGTGCGCCGTTGCGAGTTGGACCTGCACCTGTCAGCCGACAACGAGCTGATGGTTATCCACGACCCTACCCTCAAACGCACCACCGGCCGACGCGGCAAAGTGGCCGAGCACATGGCGGCCGACCTGGTCACTTACGATGCACGCAAGGGTGGCCCGGGCTGGGTATCGCACAGCCCCATTCCTCGCCTTGAAGAGCTGTTCCAGAAATGCGATTTCGATCACTGGCAGCTTGAGGTCAAAAGCGCCTCACGTACCCGTGCTGTCACCACAGTGCTGGCGATTCGCGAGATGGCCCAGCAATTCGGCCTGCTCGATAAGATCACCATCACCTCCAGCTCGCGGGAAGTGCTGGGCGCAGCCCTTGAGCTGACACCGGATATTTCTCGGGGACTGGTTGCCGAATACGCTTGGCTCGACCCACTGAAGGTCGCCCAGAACTATGGCTGCAATCTGCTGGCGTTGAACTGGACACTGTGCACCCCTGAGCGCCTGATCAAGGCCCAGCGTCAGGGTTTGCACGTGTCGGTGTGGACGGTCAACGAACCGGCGCTGATGCGCAGGCTCGCTGACTTCGGCGTAGACAGCCTGATTACAGACTTTCCCGGTTTGGCCAGCGCCACCCTCGAGAATCGCTGAAATCGGTCTCCCCGGCCGGCTCAGGCCACCGGCCGGAGCCGCTCAAAAAAGCCGGTTGAGGCCGTCGTAGGCCGCTACCCGATAGGCTTCAGCCATGGTCGGGTAGTTGAAGGTGGTGTTGACGAAATACTTCAGGGAATTGCGCTCACCCGGCTGATCCATGATCGCCTGGCCGATGTGAACAATCTCCGAAGCCTGGTAGCCGAAACAATGTACGCCGAGGATTTCCAGGGTTTCACGGTGGAACAGAATCTTCAGCATGCCCTGCGGCTCGCCGGCAATTTGCGCACGCGCCATACCTTTGAAGAAGGCCTTGCCAACCTCGTAAGGCACCTTGGCCTGGGTCAGCTCCTGCTCGTTCTTGCCGATCGAGCTGATCTCCGGAATGGTGTAGATACCGGTCGGTACGTCATTGACGAAGCGCCAGCTACCGTTGTCGACAATGCTGCCAGCCGCCGAACGACCTTGGTCGTGAGCCGCACTGGCCAGGCTTGGCCAGCCGATCACATCACCGGCGCCATAGATGTTCGGCACCTGGGTACGGTAGTTTTCGTCGACTTCGATCTGGCCACGGCTGTTGACCTTGATGCCGATGTTTTCCAGGCCCAGCTTGTCGGTGTTGCCAGTACGGCCGTTACACCAGAGCAAGGCGTCGGCCTTGATCTTCTTGCCCGACTTCAGGTGCAGGATCACGCCGTTATCCAGACCCTCAACCCGCTCGTACTCTTCGTTATGGCGAACGGTGATGTTGTTGTTGCTGAAGTGGTAGCTCAACGCCTGGGAAATTTCCGAGTCGAGGAAACTCAGCAACTGGCCACGGTTATCGACCAATTCGACCAGCACACCCAGACCACTGAAGATCGAGGCGTATTCGCAGCCGATCACGCCTGCGCCGTAAACGATCAGTTTGCGCGGGGTGTGGCCGAGGCTGAGGATGGTGTCGCTATCGTAGATCCGCGGATGGTGGAAATCGATATCGGCCGGGCGGTACGGGCGTGAACCCGTGGCGATGATGATGTGCTTGGCAACCAGTTTCTCGACCACACCATTGGCGCAGACCACTTCAACGGTCTGCTCGTCGGCGAAGCTGCCAGTACCGAAGAATACATCGACGCGGTTGCGCGCGTAGTAACCGGTGCGCGAAGCCACTTGCTTGGCAATGACTTTCTCGGCGCTTTTAAGCACGTCAGGGAACGAGAACCAGCGCGGTTCACCAATGGCCCGGAACATCGGGTTGGTGTTGAACTGCATGATCTGGCGTACCGAGTGACGCAGGGCCTTGGACGGGATGGTGCCCAGGTGGGTGCAGTTACCGCCGACCTGACGACGGCTATCGACCATCGCTACCTTGCGTCCTGCTTTGGCAGCATTCATTGCCGCCCCTTCTCCTGCGGGGCCGGAACCCAGCACCACTACGTCGTAGTTGTAGACAGCCATGCGTACTCCTTTAGAACAGGCCCGGTCGCCACATTGGCGAGCGGGGCTAGATCATGTCGCCAGCGGCGCCATGAAAAAATTCGGGTGCAGTCTAATCAAGCTTGAACGCCGCGCACATTAACCCTTGGTCGCGTCGTAGGCTAATTTTCTCTGCACTACATGTATTTATCGCGGGGCAAGCCCGCTCCCACCGGTCTGTGTAGGAGCGGGCTTGCCCCGCGAAGCCTTTTCACTCCACCACCTGAGCAAACGCCGGCGTGCTCCGAGAAGCGAAACCATCCGCGACCCGGGTCACAAACACTGCGGCGATCCCATGCTGCAGAGCAAAGTCCCAGCCCTGCTCCGGCCCAAGGATCAACAACAAGGTGGAGTACCCATCCGCCATCAGCGTTGATCGATCAAACACTGTGACTGCCGCCAGGTTGTGCTTCACCGGTCGCCCCAGGCGCGCATCAAAGGTGTGCGAATAGCGCTGGCCATTCTCCTCGAAATAATTGCGATAGTCACCGGAGGTCGAAACGCCGAAGCCATCGACAACCACCATTTGCTGGACAATCTGGCGATCATCGCGGGGTAATTCCAAGGCGACTTTCCAACCGTGGCCATCGGGCTTGCGCCCCACTGCCTTCAGCTCACCAGTGACGTCGACCAGTAAATCCGCGATGCCCAGGGCTTTAAGCCGCTCAACCAGCACGTCCACTGCGTACCCGGCAGCAATGCTGTTGAAGTCCACAGCCACCGGCGCATCCTTGCACAGCTGCTCACCGGCTATGCGCAAATGCCCATGCCCGACACGCAGCCGCGCCCTGGCCAGCGCCTGCGCATCGGGCACTTTTTCCAGCCGCGACTGCGGACCGAACCCCCACAGGTCCAGCAACGGCTCCACGGTCAGGTCAAAAGCACCGGCGCTTTCCTGTGACAACTGCTCACCCACGCGCACCAGTTCCAATACATCGGCAGACATGCGCTGACAGCTGTTGGCGGGCAATCGGTTGAAGGTCTCTATCTGCGAGTCACCGCGATAGGTGGAGAAGTGTTTGTCGATACCTTCAAGCACAGCCTCCACTTCACGCTTGACCTGCTCTGGCGCAGGCCCTTGAGGTGTACGCACGTACTGCACGGTGTAGCTGCTGCCCATGGTCGGGCCACTGATGCGCTCCAGCGATGCACCCTGATCACAGCCCAGCAGACTCGCCAACACAGCTACCAGCAACGCATTGCGCATCCTTCCTCCTGGAATGTTCAGGCAAAAAAAACGGGAACCCTGAGGTTCCCGTTTTTCACAACCAAGACAAGCTTAGCGTGGGAAAGCTGGCGGGTTTACACCGGCCATGTCTTCCATCACGCGCACTACCTGGCAGCTGTAACCGAATTCGTTGTCGTACCAAACGTACAGGACAACGCGGTTATCGTTGCAGATGGTGGCTTCGGCATCGACCACACCGGCGTGGCGCGAACCGACGAAGTCAGTGGAGACCACTTCCTGGGAGCTCACGTAGTCGATCTGCTTGTGCAGATCCGAGTGCATGGCCATCTGGCGCAGGTACTCGTTGATCTCGTCGCGAGAGGTGGCTTTTTCCAGGTTCAGGTTCAGGATGGCCATCGACACGTTCGGCGTAGGAACACGAATCGCGTTACCGGTCAGCTTGCCCTTGAGCACTGGCAGCGCCTTGGCGGCTGCGGTGGCAGCACCGGTTTCGGTGATAACCATGTTCAGCGGCGCGGCACGGCCACGACGGCTGCCCTTGTGGAAGTTGTCGATCAGGTTCTGGTCGTTGGTGAACGAGTGAACGGTTTCAACGTGACCGTTGACGATGCCGAACTTGTCGTTCACAGCCTTGAGCACCGGCACAATGGCGTTGGTGGTGCACGAAGCGGCCGAGATGATCTTGTCGTCAGCGCTGATGTCGCCGTGGTTGATACCGTGAACGATGTTCTTCAGCGCGCCTTTGCCAGGAGCGGTGAGGATCACGCGAGCGGCGCCCGGGCAGGCCAGGTGCTGACCCAGACCGTCGGCATCACGCCATACACCAGTGTTATCGACGACCAGAGCGTTTTCAATGCCGTACTGGGTGTAGTCGACTTCGCTTGGGTTCTTGGCGTAGATAACCTGGATCAGGTTGCCGTTGGCGGTGATGGTGTTGTTGGCTTCGTCGATGGTGATGGTGCCATCGAACGGGCCGTGAACCGAGTCACGACGCAGCAGGCTGGCACGCTTGACCAGATCGTTCTCGGCGCCTTTGCGCACAACGATGGCACGCAGACGCAGGCCGTCGCCACCACCGGTTTTCTCGATCAGGATGCGCGCCAGCAGGCGGCCGATACGACCAAAACCGTAGAGAACAACGTCGGTGCCTTTACGCGCCGAAGCGTTCTGCTGACCAACCACTTCAGCCATTTCTTCACGCACGAACTGCTCGGCGCTACGACCGTTGCCTTCTTGCTTGAATTTGTTGGCCAGCTTGCCCAGGTCGACCGAAGCGGCGCCCAGCTTCAGCTCGCTCATCGCTTTGAGCAGCGGGAATGTCTCGTGGACAGAGAGTTCGGTTTCGTCGGTTTGGCGATGACGAGCAAAGCGGTGTGCTTTGAGGATCGAGATCACCGAGCGGTTGATCAGGCTGCGGCCATAGATCGAGCTCACCACATTGTTATTGCGGTAGAGCTGACCGATAAGCGGGATCATCGCTTCTGCAAGTGCTTCACGATCAATCCACTCACCAAGACACTGGTCGGGCTTCTGAGTCACGGGAACCTTCCACATGTAGGGACAGAAAAAAGGGGCT
The DNA here is from genome assembly GCF_004353925.1 of Pseudomonas sp. H9. Lineage (GTDB taxonomy): Bacteria > Pseudomonadota > Gammaproteobacteria > Pseudomonadales > Pseudomonadaceae > Aquipseudomonas. The sequence goes on from NZ_SMOK01000008.1 coordinate 133,887, forward strand.
ACATTATGACGCCCCGCAGCCCATCGAGCAATGAGCGCCTGTCGCCACTCTGTCACTACATGCAAATAGGCAGCGCAAACCTGACAGCACGGGCCTCTGCCCGGTACAATTGGCGTCTTTGTCGCAACGCTTGGAGCTCGACCTCCCGTGCCTGTTCTGCGTCTACCGCACCTGCCGGCCACTGCCGGCAAACAAACCTGGGGCAACCTGCCGGGCGCTGCCCTGAGCCTGGCCATTGCCGAAGCCGCCAGCGCCGCCAAGCGCTTTACCCTGCTGCTGACCGCCGACAGCCAGAGCGCTGACCGGCTGGAGCAGGAACTGCGCTTTTTCGCACCTGACCTGCCGGTACTGCCGTTCCCCGACTGGGAAACCCTGCCCTATGACCTGTTCTCGCCGCACCAGGACATTATCTCGCAGCGGATCGCCAGCCTGTACCGGCTGCCAGAGCTTGATCACGGCATTCTTGTGGTGCCGATTACCACCGCCCTGCATCGACTGGCACCTACTCGTTTCCTGCTGGGCAGCAGCCTGGTGCTGGACATCGGCCAGAAGCTTGACGTCGAGCAGATGCGCCTGCGCCTGGAAGCCAGTGGCTACCGCTGCGTCGACACGGTGTACGAACACGGCGAATTCGCTGTGCGCGGCGCGCTGATCGACCTGTTCCCCATGGGCAGCAAACTGCCCTACCGGATCGACCTGTTCGACGACGAAATCGAAACCCTGCGCACCTTCGACCCGGAAACCCAGCGCTCGATCGACAAGGTCGACTCCGTGCGGCTGCTGCCGGCCCGCGAGTTTCCGCTGCAGAAAGAAGCGGTCACGCAGTTCAAGGCACGTTTTCGCGAACGTTTTGACGTCGACTTCCGTCGCTGCTCAATCTTCCAGGACCTGTCGAGCGGTATTACGCCCGCCGGCATCGAGTATTACCTGCCACTGTTCTTTGAAGACACCTCGACCCTGTTCGACTACCTGCCACAAGACACCCAGGTATTTTCGCTGCCGGGTGTCGAGCAGGCAGCCGAACACTTCTGGAACGATGTACGCAATCGCTATGAAGAGCGGCGCATTGACCTGTCGCGCCCGATACTGCCTCCCGCCGAACTGTTCCTGCCGGTGGAAGACTGCTTTGCCCGCCTTAAAAGCTGGCCGCGGGTGGTCGTCAGCCAGGACGATGTCGACAGCGGCGTCGGCCGTGAACGCTTCCCCGCTCAGCCACTGCCAAGCCTGGCCATCGAAGCCAAAGCCAATCAGCCGCTGGCGGCCCTCTCGGGTTTTCTCGACCAATTCCCGGGGCGCGTACTGTTCACTGCCGAGTCGGCAGGCCGGCGTGAAGTCCTGCTGGAATTGCTCGAACGCCTGAAGCTACGACCACAAACCGTCGACAGCTGGAGCGCTTTCGTTGCTGGCAAGGAGCGCCTGGCGATCACCATCGCGCCGCTCGATGAAGGCCTTCTGCTGGACGACCCGGCCATTGCCCTGGTCGCCGAAAGCCCGCTGTTCGGGCAACGGGTCATGCAGCGCCGCCGTCGCGACAAGCGCAGCGATGCCAACAACGATGCCGTGATCAAGAACCTCACCGAGCTGCGCGAAGGCGCGCCGGTGGTGCATATCGACCACGGCGTAGGCCGCTACCTGGGCCTGGCGACCCTGGAAATCGACAACCAGGCAGCTGAGTTCCTGACTCTGGAATACGCCGAAGGCGCCAAACTCTACGTGCCGGTGGCCAACCTGCACTTGATCGCCCGTTACACCGGCAGCGATGACGCCCTGGCACCGCTGCACCGGCTCGGCTCCGAAGCCTGGCAAAAAGCCAAGCGCAAAGCCGCCGAACAGGTACGCGACGTGGCCGCCGAGCTGCTCGACATCTATGCCCGGCGCGCCGCTCGCAAAGGTTATGCCTTTGCCGACCCGGCGGTGGACTACGCCACCTTCAGCGCCGGCTTCCCGTTCGAAGAAACGCCCGACCAGCAAAGCGCCATCGAAGTAGTGCGCGAAGACATGCTGGCCGCCAAGCCAATGGACCGCCTGGTGTGTGGCGACGTCGGCTTCGGCAAAACGGAAGTGGCCATGCGTGCGGCCTTCATTGCCGTGCATGGCGGTCGTCAGGTGGCCATTCTGGTTCCGACCACCCTGCTCGCCCAGCAACACTACAACAGCTTCCGCGACCGCTTCGCCGACTGGCCGGTGACCGTAGAAGTGATGAGCCGCTTCAAGTCGCCCAAGGAAGTGGCTGCAGCTGTCGCCGACCTGGCCGAGGGCAAGATCGATATCGTCATCGGGACCCACAAGCTGCTACAGGACGACGTCAAGATCAAAGACCTTGGTCTGGTGATTATCGACGAAGAACACCGCTTTGGCGTGCGTCAGAAAGAACAGCTCAAGGCTCTGCGCAGTGAGGTGGACATCCTCACCCTGACCGCCACCCCGATTCCGCGCACCCTGAACATGGCCGTGGCGGGCATGCGTGATCTGTCGATCATCGCCACTCCGCCCGCCCGCCGCCTGTCGGTGCGCACCTTCGTCATGGAACAGAACAAGAGCACGGTCAAAGAAGCACTGTTGCGTGAACTGCTGCGTGGCGGCCAGGTGTATTACCTGCACAACGACGTGAAGAGCATCGAAAAATGCGCTGCCGACCTTGCCGAACTGGTGCCTGAGGCGCGTATCGGCATCGGCCACGGGCAGATGCGCGAACGCGAGCTCGAACAGGTAATGAGCGACTTCTACCACAAGCGTTTTAACGTGCTGATCGCCTCGACCATCATCGAAACCGGTATCGACGTACCCAGCGCCAACACCATCATCATCGAGCGTGCCGACAAGTTCGGTCTGGCCCAGTTGCACCAGTTGCGCGGTCGTGTCGGGCGCAGTCACCACCAGGCGTACGCTTACCTGCTCACACCGCCCCGCCAGCAAATTACCCCGGATGCTGAAAAGCGCCTGGAAGCGATTGCCAATACCCAAGACCTGGGCGCCGGCTTCGTACTGGCCACCAACGACCTGGAAATCCGTGGTGCCGGCGAACTGCTCGGCGAAGGTCAGAGCGGCCAGATCCAGGCAGTTGGCTTTACCCTGTACATGGAAATGCTTGAGCGTGCGGTCAAGGCCATCCGCAAAGGCACTCAGCCGAACCTCGATCAGCCGCTGGGCGGCGGCCCAGAGATCAATCTGCGCCTGCCTGCGTTGATTCCCGAAGATTACCTGCCGGATGTGCATGCGCGCCTGATCCTGTACAAGCGCATCGCCTCAGCGGTAGACGAAGACGGCCTCAAAGACCTGCAAGTGGAAATGATCGACCGCTTTGGGCTGCTGCCGGAACCAACCAAAAACCTGGTGCGCTTGACCTTGCTCAAGCTGCAAGCGGAAAAGCTTGGCATCAAGAAAGTCGATGCTGGCCCCAACGGCGGCAAGATCGAGTTCGAGGCCGAGACCCCAGTCGATCCACTGGTGCTGATCAAACTGATCCAGGGTCAGCCCAAGCGCTACAAATTCGAAGGCGCCACCCAGTTCAAATTCATGGTGCCGATGGAGCGCCCGGAAGAACGCTTCAATAACCTCGAGGCGCTGTTCGAGCGCCTGACCCCACAATCTGCGTGAAGGAAAACCCATGCGTGCCATTCGCTGCCTGACCCTGCTGCTGGCGTTGTTCACTCCAGCGGCGTTTGCCGAAGGCGTTTACCAGGTCGAAATGTTGCTGGTACGGCAGAACGCCGTACCCGCGATCACCAGCCAGTTTGCCCCGGAAGACTGGAGCAACGGCGCCCCGGCCATTGCCAAAGGCGACCTGCGCCAACCGGCAATGACCGATGAGGCAGCCAAGCTGAGCGCCGACAGCCAGTACACCGTGCTGCTGCACAAAGCCTGGAAACAGGATGCCGGCAGCGTTGCCATCAGTGACGGTAAAGAGCAGTTCGGGCACTTCCCCATCGAGGGCAACCTGAACCTGAAAGAAGAGCGTTTTATCAGCGTCGAGGCCAACGTCTGGGTCAACCAGTTCGATGGCAACGGTGCCGTCACCCAAAGCGAACAGCTCAAGCAGAGCAACAGCACGGTAAAAAATGGAGAACTGACCTTCCTTGACGGCGGCCACCTGGCCCTGCTGCTCAAGGTCAGCAAGCCCTGAAAATGCCCGAGCAACTGATTGACACCCTCCAGCCACAACCGCGGTTGTGGCTGGGCAGCATCGAATTCAGCGCCTTCGAACCGCGCAACGGGCGCATGCAGCGCCACATCCAGCACCGGGCAGCTCTGGCCTTCGGTTACGCCGGCGAGTACGTCTGCGGCACCAAGAACATTGCCATCATCAAACATGAAGCCGAACAAACGCTACGCATCCAGCGCCAGCCCGCCGCCGAGCGCAGCCTGCGCGACACGCTGCTGCGCCTGGGCTTCAAAATTGCTACACGCCAAAGCAAGGCACTGCCAGAAAGCGCCGGCGATCCGTTCGAGCTACCCAACGACAGTGCCTGGCTGCGCTTCGTCCTGAGCGAACTGCCGGCCCTGCGTGAACAAGGCTGGCAGATTGAGTTTGCCGATGACTTCGCCTTCGATCTGACCCCGGTAGACGACTGGTATGCGCAAATCCAGGAAGCACCGGAGCGTGACTGGTTCGACCTTGAGCTGGGTATTGTGGTCGATGGCGAGCGCCTGAGCCTGCTACCGATCCTGCTGAACTTGTTACGCACGCATCCTGAATTGCTCAACACCGCGCAATTGGCCAAGCGCCGCGAAGATGAGCAATTGCTGGTAACAATACCCGGCCACACCGGCGGCCGCCGCTCACTGCAAGTCGCCCTGCCTTATGGGCGACTGAAACCGGTGCTGGCCACCTTGGGGGATTTCTATCAACGCGAGCCGGGCGAAACCAGCCTGCGCCTGGCCACCCCTGACGCCACTCGCCTCAACGCCCTGCAGGAACTGCCGCTGAGCTGGCAAGGTGGCGACCGGGTGCGCAACCTGGCTGAACGCCTGCGCGACATCCGCCTACAACCGGCACACACCCCTGACGGCCTCAACGCTACCCTACGCAGCTATCAGCTCGAAGGCCTGAGCTGGATGCAGGCCCTGCGCGAGCTGGACGTTGGCGGCATCCTTGCCGATGACATGGGTTTGGGCAAAACCCTGCAAACCCTCGCCCACCTGCTCACCGAAAAAAATGCCGGGCGCCTGACTCGCCCCGCCATGGTGGTAATGCCCACCAGCCTGATCCCCAACTGGCAGGATGAGGCTGCGCGCTTTGCCCCCGGCTTGAAGGTGCTCGCCCTACAAGGCATTGGTCGGCGCAAGCACTTTGAGCAGTTGCAGGACTATGACCTGCTGCTGACCACCTATGCCCTGCTTCCCAAAGACCTCGAGCACTTCAAGGACTTGGTGTTCCACGTACTAATTCTCGACGAAGCGCAGTACATCAAGAGCCCAAGCAGCAAAGCCGCTCAGGCCGCCCGCCAGCTTGAAGCGCGCCAACGCCTGTGCCTGAGCGGCACGCCGCTGGAAAATCATCTGGGCGAACTGTGGTCGTTGTTTCATTTCCTGCTGCCGGGCTGGCTCGGCGATGCCAAGGCGTTCAACCGCGACTACCGGGTGCCCATCGAACGCCAGGGCAACGATGAGCGCTTGCAGCACCTCAATGCGCGAATCAAACCTTTCCTGCTCAGACGCACCAAAGAGCAGGTCGCCACCGAGCTGCCCGCCAAAACCGAGATGATCCACTGGGTCGAGCTCAGCGACGCCCAACGCGATGTCTACGAGACCATGCGCCTGGCCATGGATCAGAAAGTACGCGCCGAAATCACTCGCAAAGGTGTGGCCCGCAGCCAGATCATCATCCTTGAAGCCTTGCTCAAGCTGCGCCAGGTCTGCTGCGATTTGCGCCTGGTCAACAGCCAGGCCTCAACGGCCCGCAGCGCCCATTCCGGCAAGCTCGCCAGCCTGATGGAAATGCTTGAAGAGCTGCTCGCCGAAGGACGTCGCGTCTTGCTGTTTTCGCAATTCACCAGCATGTTGCGACTGATTGAGGCCGAGCTGCAGCAACGCGCCATTGCCTATGCACTGCTGACCGGTGAGACCCGTGATCGCCGGGCACCGGTGCAAGACTTCCAGAGCGGACGCTTACAGATCTTCCTCATCAGCCTCAAAGCCGGTGGAGTTGGCCTGAACCTGACCGCCGCCGACACGGTGATCCACTTCGACCCTTGGTGGAACCCAGCCGCGGAAAACCAGGCCACCGACCGCGCGTATCGCATCGGCCAGGAAAAGCCAGTGTTCGTTTACAAGCTGATTACCCGTGGCACGGTGGAGGAAAAGATTCAGCAACTGCAGCAGGAGAAGTCGGCATTGGCTGCTGGAGTGCTGGATGGCAGACAAGCAGGAGACTGGCGGTTGGCGGCAGAGGATATCGATGCCTTGTTTGCGCCGTTGCCTGGGAAGCGCAAAGCGTCGAAAACAGGTTGAAAGCGTCGCGGGGCAAGCCCGCTCCCACCGACCTCCGTGGGAGCAGGCTTGCCCCGCGAACTCAATCGACCAACTGCGCTTCTTTCAACGCGCCCAGTGCTTCCAACCAGCGCGGCTGCTGACGGTAATCGGTACGCGCAAAGCCCTGCCCGCGCATGCGAGCAATACGTGGCGACGGCTTGACCTTCAAGCGTTGCGCTGCGGTCAACGCCAGCTCAGCTGATGCGCGGTCGTTGCACACCAGCCCCATGTCACAACCGGCACTCAATGCCGCTTCGATACGGTTGGCAGCATCACCCACCACATGAGCACCGGCCATCGACAGGTCATCGCTGAAAATTACGCCGTCAAAGCCCAACTCACCGCGCAGGATGTCTTGCAGCCAGCGACGCGAGAAACCTGCCGGCTGGTTGTCGATTTGTGGATAAATCACATGCGCCGGCATCACCGCAGCCAATTGGCCACTCAGGCGTGTAAAAGGCACCAGGTCGGCAGCGCGTATCTGCTCCAGGCTGCGCTCGTCGGTCGGGATTGCAACGTGAGAGTCCGCTTCAGCCCAACCATGCCCTGGGAAGTGTTTGCCGCACGCGGCCATACCAGCGGCGTTCATGCCACGAATAAACGCACCGGCCAATGCAGTGGCCCGCTGCGGATCACCCTCAAAGGCTCGGCTACCAACCACCGCACTGCGCTGGTGATCCAGGTCCAGAACCGGGGCAAAACTCAGGTCCAGGCCCACCGCCAACACTTCTGTGGCCATCAGCCAACCGCACTGCTCGGCCAGGTACTCGGCGTTGTCGTTGTCGGCAATCGCGCGCATCGCCGGCAGGCGCACAAAGCCCTGACGCAGACGCTGGACCCGACCACCCTCCTGATCCACTGCCAGGATCAGGTCAGGGCGGATGGCGCGGATCGAGGCAGTCAGCTCTCGTACCTGACGCGGGCATTCGATGTTGCGAGCAAAAATGATCAGTCCGGCCACTTCGGGCTGGCGCAACAGCTGGCGATCTTCAGCGGTCAGCCAGGTACCGGCGACATCCACCATCAACGAGCCTTGCAGGCTGGCACTCATATTTGATCCTTCAGTTCAGGGGCGTATTGGCCCATTGAGGGCACGCGGCATGTTCGATCCGCACCTGACAATGCAGCGGCACCCGATCAAACAGGTGCAACAGGTCAGCATTGCGCAGGCGCACGCAGCCATGGGACAACGGAACGCCCATAGGTTCGCAATCGGGCGTACCGTGCAGATAAATGTAACGACGGAAAGTGTCGACCTCCCCCATGCGATTCACACCGAGCTCGCAACCACTGAGCCAAAGGATACGGCTGAGGATCCAGTCGCGACCGGGGTACTGCAGATGCAGGGAAGGCGTCCAGATTTCGCCCGTCCAACGCCGGCCACGCAGCACGGCACCTTGCGGCAGATCGCCGCCGATCTTCGCTCGCACCTGATGCAAGCCGCGAGGCGTACAGCCGGAGCCATTACGCTCTCCCGCTCCCTTCACAGCAGTGGACACCGGCAGGCGCAGGCACAGCTGCCCCTGGGCAAATCCATAGAGGCATTGATCGGCAAGGGAAATGTGCAGCAGATCCAGACTGGGCATAGGCGCTAGCTTAGCCGATGCGGCCCGCCGCGCCCAGCCATGACCTCACGCCTTGGCAGCGGCCGTTGTACTCGACGATTTACTGCGCGGGCGCAGCTGCGCTGCGGCCATGGCTTCATCGGTGACACCGCTGTCGGCGCGCATGCCCGCAGCGAGGAATGGCACCATCAGGCGCATGACCTGCTCGATCGAGGTATTGACGCCGAAATCGGTCTCGGCAATGGCCCGCAAGGCCTTGATACCGGACATGCTGAACGCCGCAGCACCGAGCATGAAATGCACACGCCAGAACAGTTCAATGGGCGGAATACGGGGAGCGGCTTCGTTGACCAGCAACATATAACGACGGAACACCTTGCCGTACATGTCTTCCAGGTAACGACGCAAATGCCCCTGGCTCTGGCTGAACGCCAGGCCCAACAGACGCATGAAGATGGACAAGTCGTTGCCGCTACGAGGCTGTACCGCCAACGCCTGCTCGACCAGGATTTCCAATAGCTCTTCAAGGCTAGGCTTGTGCTCAGGGCGCGCCTGACGACGCTCCAGCTCGCGCTCGAGGCTTGTGCAGAACGGGCCGAGGAAGCGTGAGAAGACCGCCTGGATCAGCGCCTTCTTGGAACCGAAATGGTAATTCACCGCCGCCAGGTTGACGCCGGCCTTGCTGGTGATCAGCCGCAATGAGGTTTCGGCAAAACCTTTTTCCGCGAACAACTGCTCGGCAGCATCGAGAATGCGTTCAACGGTTTCCGACTGCGCCATGACTACTCCGCCTGACAAACACGTGTTTGAAACATACGTTTTAAAGTAGTGATTTGTCAAGCCTGCACAGCCGTTTTGCGTCCGGGCAGTCAGCTATTAAAACACAGCCACAGGCCGCAAGCTGCAAGCACTTCACACCTGGCACCACTCTTTCTTGCCGCTAGACGCTTGCAGCTTGCCATCTACTGTATATAATTCCAGTCACTGTATAAAAAGACAGAGCGATCGACATGCTAAAACTGACGCCACGCCAAGCTGAGATTCTGGCTTTTATCAAACGCTGCCTGGAAGACAACGGCTTCCCGCCTACCCGTGCGGAAATTGCCCAGGAGCTGGGCTTCAAGTCGCCCAACGCCGCCGAAGAACACCTCAAGGCCCTCGCGCGCAAGGGCGCCATCGAGATGACCCCTGGCGCCTCGCGCGGCATTCGCATCCCAGGCCTTGAAGCCAAGGCTGAAGAAAGCGGCCTGCCGATCATTGGCCGCGTTGCGGCCGGTGCTCCGATCCTTGCCCAGCAGCACATCGAAGAGTCCTGCAACATCAACCCGGCCTTCTTTCACCCCCGGGCCGACTACCTGCTACGCGTTAACGGCATGAGCATGAAAGACGTCGGCATTGTCGATGGCGACCTGCTCGCCGTCCATACCTGCCGCGAAGCCCGTAATGGCCAGATCGTCGTCGCCCGCCTGGGTGACGAGGTGACGGTCAAGCGCTTCAAGCGAGAAGGCAGCAAGGTCTGGCTGATTGCTGAAAACCCCGAGTTCGCCCCCATCGAAGTCAACCTGAAAGAACAGGAGCTGGTGATCGAGGGCTTGAGTGTCGGCGTTATTCGTCGATAAAAGGAGGCGTCATGCAGTTCCCCCATGCACCACAGCAAGCACAATTGCCCCTGTTCGAAGCGTTCCTGGCCCAGCCTGTGCTGCCCGGACTGAAAACCAGCAAACCTGCACCGCACCCTGGCGCAGCTCAGGTTTTCAGCGAACTGTCCTTGCGTGGCGCGTTGGGCAGCTGCCAGAGCCTGCTGGCCCCCATGCTGCGCGAACTGAGTGAATTGAGCGAAGAGCAGGACGAGCGCTGGCTAACGCTGATCGCCCCGCCGGCCAGCCTGACTCAGGCATGGTTACGTGATGCCGGCCTTAACCGCGAACGCATCCTGCTGCTGCATCCACGCGGCAACCAGAGCGCACTGCAATTGGCCTGTGAAGCCTTACGCCTGGGCCGCAGCCATACTGTGGTCAGCTGGTTGAATACGGTCAACAGCAGCACCCGCCAGCAATTGAGCAATGCGGCACGCGCGGGAGATGCACAAAGCCTGAACATCCGCCTTGGCTGATATCCAGGATCGCTATCGGTAGGTTTTGTCAGGCTTCCTCAGGACGAGGAAGCCACGCAGCACGATCAATGCAGAACGCGCGGCCCGTCGTCTCGCTCGATTTCACCTTCCACCAGCTTGCCAGCCATCTGCACACCAACACTGAGCATGGCCTTGGCCACCTCAACATGTTGACCCTGCAGAAAGGCCTTGGCGTCCTCGGAGAAATCCAGGGTTACCAGGGAGCCTTCGTCCTCGGCACGGCGCAACTCGATCCGGCCATCAGGCAACTCGACAATTTCTAAAAAGGACGTTGGCATAAGGGGCTGCTCTCCACGAAAGGCGGCTATTGTACCAGCGAGTGCCTCAATCAGCACTCACTCAGGCCTTCACGAAAACGAACCGTCAAACCTTTAAGGTTCTGCCGCCAGCTCTCCAGCTCTTCCCGCGAAAGCGGCTGCGCTTCAGCCTCATCAAGGCTTACCGCCTGAATCAACGGCTGGGTGACGTCAGTTTTCGGTGCCTTTTTCGCGACCGGCGGTCGGAATAAATCGGCATAAGCTCCGAGCAGTTGCGCCAACCAGGTCTCACGCTGCTCAGCCAGCTCAACCAATTCGGCCATTTCTGGAATGGCAACTGCGTCCAGCACTTCCCGGGTCAGCAACAGTTCTGCGCGCGGCGCCCCTGCCTGCGGCAAGCGGTAGAAACCGGCTATTTCGTGACAAAGCCCCAGCAATGCACCGTAGAGGTGAAACAGCGCCGATTCACGCTCGGCCTGGATCAGCGCCTGAGCATTCATGGCCCGACTCTCTTGTGCCTTGCCCATGGCGTCAAGCGCCAGGCCTGCGAAGTAAATCTTCTGGTTGGTACGGGTGTAGAGTTCCTGGGCCATCTGGGTGCCCTCCGAAAGGCTGCAAGGCGGTCTGTGAATTTACACCATTGCGGGCGTTAAAAGCATCGCGGGGCAAGCCCGCTCCTACAGGTAGGAGCGGGCTTGCCCCGCGATTACATCAATACAGCGCTATCAACGCTTGTCTTCAACCTTCCAGGCATTGCCGTCGTAGAAGGCGCGCCAGCCCGTCGGCTTACCCTCAACCTCGGTCTGCACGTACTGCTCCTTGGTTTTGCGGCTGTAGCGAATCACCGCCGGGCGACCTTCCGGATCCTTCTTCGGCGCTTCACAGAGGAAGTGATACTTCGGATCGATTTCGTCCTTGTGCGGAATAATCTCGATCACCAACGGTGCGCGGGTTTCACGGTTTTTCGGGAACTGGCTGGCGGCCAGGAACAACCCCGAAGCACCATCACGCAGCACGTAGGTGTCATTGACCTTCTCGCACTTGAGCTCCGGCATCTTCACCGCGTCCATCTTCGGTGGTGCTGCCTCACCGCTTTTCAGCAGCTTGCGGGTGTTCTTGCATTCAGCGTTGGTGCAGCCGAAGAACTTACCGAAACGACCGGTTTTAAGCTGCATTTCACTACCGCACTTGTCGCACTCCAGGCTCGGCCCTTCGTAACCCTTGATGCGGTAGCTGCCCTCTTCGATTTCATAGCCGGTGCAATCCGGGTTGTTACCACAGATATGCAGCTTGTGTTTTTCGTCGAGCAAGTACGCATCCATTGCCGTGGAGCAAATCGGGCAGCGGTGCTTGTTGAGCAGCACGCGCGATTCCGACTCACCTTCGTCATCGGCGGCAATTTCGTCACCCGGCACCAGGTTTACCGTGGCCTTGCAGCGCTCTTTGGGTGGCAGGCTGTACCCCGAGCAACCGAGGAACACACCGGTGGAAGCGGTACGAATCATCATCGGCCGCCCGCAATCCTTGCACGGAATGTTGGTGAGGGTCGGCTGGTTGGCACGCATGCCCTTCTCGCCGTCTTCAGCAAGCTTGAGCTTGCTGCTGAAGTCGCCGTAGAACTCGTCGAGCACGTTCTTCCAGTCGCGTTCACCTTGGGCGACATCGTCGAGGTTCTCTTCCATGCCGGCGGTGAAGCCGTAGTCCATCAGGTTGGAGAAGCTTTCGGACAGGCGCTCAGTGACGATATCGCCCATCTTTTCCGAATAGAACCGACGGTTGTGCAAGGTCACGTAGCCGCGATCCTGGATCGTCGAAATAATCGCTGCGTACGTGGAAGGCCGACCGATACCACGCTTTTCCATTTCCTTGACCAGGCTAGCCTCGGAGTAACGCGCAGGCGGCTTGGTAAAGTGCTGGCTTGGGTCGAGCGCGATCAGCTTGAGCACTTCACCCTGGTTCATTTCCGGCAAAACGTCGTCATCACCCGGCTTGCTCTGCTGTGGCAGTACACGGGTGTAACCATCGAACTTGAGGATACGACCCTTGGCACGCAGCTCGAAATCGCCCGCAGTGACGCTGACGGTGGTCGACAGGTACTGTGCGGGTGGCATCTGGCAAGCGAGGAACTGACGCCAGATCAGCTCGTACAGGCGCTCGGCATCGCGCTCCATACCACTGAGCTTGGTCGGGTGAGTGTTGACGTCGGAAGGACGAATCGCTTCGTGCGCCTCCTGAGCACCCTCCTTGCTGCCGTAGACAATCGGCGATTCTGGCAGGTACTTCTTGCCAAACTCGCTCTCAATGTAGCTACGGGCCATTTCCACGGCGTCTGCCGACAGGTTGGTCGAGTCGGTACGCATATAGGTGATGTAGCCCGCTTCGTACAGACGCTGAGCCATCATCATGGTCTTCTTTACCCCGAAGCCCAGGCGATTGCTCGCCGCCTGCTGCAAGGTAGAGGTAATGAACGGTGCCGACGGCTTGCTGCTGGTCGGGCGGTCTTCACGCTTGGCAACGGTGAAGCTGGAAGACTTGAGCTTCTCCAGCGCGGCCATGGCCTGCGCTTCGTTGAGCGGCTTGAAGGCGTCGCCCTTCTCCCGGGACACTTCGAAGCGTACTTTGGCGTCCTTGGCAGTGCCCAGGTCGGCGTGCACTTCCCAGTACTCTTCCGGGATGAACGCGCGAATCTCACGCTCACGCTCAACCACCAGCTTCACCGCAACCGATTGCACACGACCGGCAGACAAGCCACGGGCGATTTTGGCCCACAGCAGCGGCGAGACCATGTAGCCCACTACTCGGTCGAGGAAGCGACGGGCCTGCTGGGCATTGACCCGATCAATGTCCAGTTCACCCGGCTGAGAAAAGGCCTCCTGGATGGCCTTCTTGGTAATTTCGTTGAACACCACACGCTTGTAGCGGCTGTCGTCACCACCAATGGCCTCGCGCAGGTGCCAGGCGATGGCTTCCCCCTCGCGATCCAAGTCGGTTGCGAGATAGATGGTGTCGGCATCTTTGGCCAGACGACGCAGTTCTTCGATGACCTTTTCCTTGCCTGGAAGGATCTCGTACTTGGCTTTCCAGCCGTGGTCCGGATCAACCCCCATGCGCGCAACCAGTTGCTTGCGGGCCTTTTCTTTGGGCGACAGGGCTGGTGCCTCGCCTGCAGCGGCTTTTCCGCGCTTGGCAGCAGGTTCCTTGCTGGCACTGGCCGAACCGCTGGTGGGCAGGTCGCGGATATGGCCGATACTCGACTTCACCACGTACTGGCTGCCCAGGTACTTGTTGATGGTCTTGGCCTTAGCCGGGGATTCCACAATGACCAGCGATTTGCCCATGGATCGGAAAATTCCTGAATACTGAAAATAAAAACACGGCAGGTACCTGACGCGGCACCGCTATATATAGTGGCAACAGAGTGAGGTCAAGCTTGACGCAATAGCTGCTCAGGCGCCGGAGGAGGAAACTGCTCGGCCTCGGGCGTGATCAAAGCAAAGCGCGGTACGCACTTTCCGTCAACCTCAACCGACTCGGTAAACATCGTCAGCGGACGCAACCAGCAGCTGAAATCGCCATAAAGCGTCTGGTAAACCACCATCCACTCCTCGGTTTCAGAATGACGCGCTGTACCGAACACACGATACTCAGGCCCCTTGTAATGCCGGTATACGCCTGGCTGTATCTGCATGTTGCTCACCCTCTTGAAAAAAAATTTTGCAAAAACAAAAACCGGGGCACCAGGCCCCGGTTTCCATCCGCGAAACGCTTAAACGCGTTCGAAGACGGTGGTGATACCTTGGCCCAGGCCGACGCACATGGTCGAAACGCCAAAGGTCCCGCCATTCTGCTTCATAACGTTGAGCAGCGTGCCGGAAATCCGAGCACCCGAGCAACCGAACGGATGGCCCAGAGCAATGGCGCCACCGTGCAGGTTAACCTTCTCATCCATCTTGTCGAGCACTTTCAAATCCTTCAGCACTGGCAAGGCTTGTGCGGCGAAGGCTTCGTTGAGCTCGATGAAGTCGATGTCGGCCATGGTCAGGCCAGCACGCTTGAGCGCTTTCTGAGTTGCCGGAACCGGGCCATAGCCCATGATCGCCGGGTCGACGCCGGCCACCGCCATGGAGCGGATCACCGCCAGCGGCTGAATGCCCAGGTCCTGCGCGCGCTGGGCCGACATCACGATCATGCACGAAGCACCGTCGGTAATCTGCGAAGACGTACCCGCCGTTACCGTACCACCTTTAGGGTTGAACGCTGGCTTCAACGCCGCCAGGCTTTCCAGGGTAGTGTCCGGGCGAATGGTTTCATCGTAGTCGAAGACCTTGAGGAAACCGTTCTCGTCGTAGCCCTGCATCGGGATGATTTCATCCTTGAACTTACCCTCGACCGTCGCCTTGTGGGCGAGCTGGTGCGAGCGCAGGCCGAACAGGTCTTGCTGCTCACGGCTGATGCCGTGCATCTTGCCGAGCATTTCAGCGGTCAGGCCCATCATGCCCGAGGCCTTGGCGGCGTACAGCGACATGTGCGGGTTCGGATCGACGCCGTGCATCATGCTGACGTGGCCCATGTGCTCCACGCCGCCGACGACGAAGACGTCACCGTTACCGGTCATGATCGCCTGCGCCGCAGTGTGCAGGGCGCTCATGGACGAACCACACAGGCGGCTGACAGTCTGGCCGGCTGCAGTGTGCGGAATCTGAGTCATCAACGACGCCATGCGGGCGATGTTCCAGCCCTGCTCCAGGGTCTGGTTGACGCAACCCCAGATAACGTCTTCAACTTCGCTGGGATCGACCTTGGTATTGCGCTCCAGCACCTTGCTGATCAGGTGCGCGGACATGTCTTCGGCACGGGTGTTGCGGTGCATGCCACCCTTGGAGCGGCCCATTGGCGTGCGACCGAAGTCGACAATCACCACGTCTCTTGGATTCAGGCTCATATATTCTCTCGCTCTTTATCGTTGGGCGCTTAACCGAAGAAGCTCTGGCCGTTTTTGGCCATCTCACGCAGCTTCGCGGTGGGGTGATACAGCGGACCCAGATCGGCGTACTTGTCTGCCAGGGCTACGAATTCAGCAACACCGATCGAGTCGATGTAGCGC
The DNA here is from genome assembly GCF_004353925.1 of Pseudomonas sp. H9. GTDB lineage: Bacteria > Pseudomonadota > Gammaproteobacteria > Pseudomonadales > Pseudomonadaceae > Aquipseudomonas. The sequence continues at coordinate 149,418 of NZ_SMOK01000008.1, forward strand.
AGCGCGCCGCCACGGAACGGAGGGAAACCAATGCCGTAGACCAGGCCCATATCGGCTTCTGCGGCGGTTTCAACGATGCCGTCTTCCAGGCAACGAACGGTTTCCAGGCACAGTGGGACCATCATCCAGTTGATGATGTCTTCGTCAGTGACTTCACGTTGCTCGTAAACGACGGGCTTGAGCACTTCGAGGACAGCAGCGTCAGCGACTTTCTTCGGCTTGCCGCGCTTATCGGTTTCGTAGGCGTAGAAACCCTTGCCATTCTTCTGACCCAGACGGTTGGCTTCGTACAGGGCGTCGACAGCTGAACGGCGGTCGTCCTTCATGCGGTCCGGGAAACCTTCAGCCATGACGTCACGGCCGTGGTGACCGGTGTCGATACCGACCACGTCCATCAGGTAGGCAGGGCCCATTGGCCAGCCGAACTTTTCCATGACTTTGTCGATGCGCACGAAGTCGACACCGGCGCTGACCAGTTTGGCGAAACCACCGAAGTACGGGAACAGTACACGGTTGACCAAAAAGCCCGGGCAGTCGTTGACCACGATCGGGTTCTTGCCCATTTTCTTGGCGTAGGCAACGGTGGTGGCAACAGCCACATCGCTGGACTTCTCACCACGAATGACTTCAACCAACGGCATCATGTGCACAGGGTTGAAGAAGTGCATACCAACAAAGTTTTCCGGGCGCTTGAGCGCCTTGGCCAGCAGGTTGATGGAGATGGTCGAGGTGTTGGAAGCCAGAATGGCGTCTTCCTTCACCTGGCCTTCCACTTCAGCCAGCACAGCCTGCTTGACCTTCGGGTTCTCGACCACAGCTTCAACAACGATGTCGACGTTGGCGAAATCGCCGTACGACAGGGTCGGGCGAATCGCGTTCAGCGCTTCGGCCATTTTTGCCGGGGTCAGGCGACCTTTCTCAACGCGCTTGCCCAACAGCTTGGAAGCTTCGTTCAAGCCCAGCTGGATAGCACCTTCGTTGATGTCTTTCATCAGGATCGGGGTGCCCTTGACCGCCGACTGGTAGGCGATACCGCCACCCATGATGCCTGCGCCGAGCACTGCAGCCTGTTTGACGTCACGTGCGATTTCGTCGTGGGCCTTGGCCTTGCGCTTGAGTTCCTGGTCGTTGAGGAACAGACCGATCAGGCTCTCGGCAACCGAGGTCTTGGCCAGCTTGACGAAGCCAGCCGCTTCAACTTCCAGCGCTTTGTCACGACCGAAGTTGGCTGCTTTCTGGATACTCTTGATCGCTTCAACGGGTGCCGGGTAGTTCGGGCCCGCCTGGCCGGCAACGAAACCTTTGGCGGTTTCGAAGGACATCATCTGCTCGATGGCGTTGAGCTTGAGCTTCTCGAGCTTAGGCTGACGCTTGGCCTTGTGATCGAACTCGCCGCTGATGGCGCGCTTGATCAGGTCCAGTGCAGCGGCCTGCAGCAACTCAGGCGCAACCACCGCATCGACCGCACCGACTTTCAGCGCGTCTTCAGCGCGGTTTTCCTTGCCGGCGGCAATCCACTCGATGGCGTTGTCAGCACCGATGATACGCGGCAGGCGCACGGTACCACCGAAGCCCGGGTAGATACCCAGCTTGACTTCCGGCAGGCCGATCTTGGCGCTGCTGGACATCACGCGGTAGTCGGCAGCCAGACACATTTCCAGACCGCCGCCCAGAGCGATGCCATTGATCGCAGCTACGGTAGGAACGGCCAGGTCTTCAAAGTCACTGAAAATCCGGTTGGCTTCCAGGTTGCCGGCGACCAGTTCGGCCTCGGGCAGCTTGAAGTTGTCGACAAACTCGGTGATATCCGCGCCGACGATGAAGACGTCCTTGCCACTGCTGACAATCACGCCCTTGATCGATGCGTCGGCCTTGATGGTGTCTACAGCCTGACGCAATTCGTTCAGGGTAAGACGGTTGAACTTGTTGACGGACTCACCCTTGAGGTCGAACTTCAGTTCGACGATGCCGCTTTCAAGAGCCTTAACCGTGATGGCTTTACCTTCGTAAATCATCAACTGATCTCCACGATATGGAAGCTGAACTGTACACGCCAATCGCTGGTGAAAGACCCGGCTGGCCGCTGGCCATGTGTTGCCGAATCTTTGCGCCAGGCACACCCGTCAGCGCGATAGTCGGGATTCTGTAAGAGCCTTCTGACATACAAACGCTCAATTCATACGCCCGTTTGATTTGGGTATGCACACATTCAACGAAAAGATCGCCGTTGTCAAATGCCCGAAAGCAGCCTGAAAACGCGACTTTGCGGTCATTTTCTGCCGAGCACGGGCAAACACCGGTATCGGTGATCGAACCGTATTCATGGCAACGATAGTCGTCAGCGAGGTACACACCCAAACGCCGGATCAACGCACGTCAGGAGTAAATAAAAAGACACGAAAAAATGCGGATAGCGGCGAGACCGCTACACTGGAAGGGAGAATCATGATCAATACCGGCCTGCCTGGCCCGCCTGCCCGATGCGTATATCGGGCTTTTTATTGGCTCATCCGCCTCTGGTAGGAGCGGGCTTGCCCCGCGATTGCGGCGTGACATGTAAACCGCAATCGCGGGGCAAGCCCGCTCCCACTGAGCAACACCTATTGCCCGAGGTCATGCCAACGCTTTCAACACTGCGGCAATATCCTGCAATACAGCCGGTTCACCGCGCTCCCCCCAGTACAGAGCAACCATCTGCGGGCCAGCTTCGACCTTGTAAACGCTGTCGGGCAAACGCGCGAGCTGTTCTGCATGCACAGGATCAGCACAAGGCTCACGCCACTGATTGAGCCAGGTACCCGGCGTGGTTTGCCAGTAGCTCCAGGTGTCTGCCCTGCCCTGACGCCGCGGCCGTACGTACTGAGCACAGGGGCTTGGCGGCTCTTTGGGCAACCAGTGCGGCCACTCCTGAGGCGCCAGTTGCATCGTCAGCCCCATGCGTCGGGCTTCCATACGCAGGGCCATTCGACCACTCTGATTGCGTGAAGGACGCAGCCAGGCCAAAGGACTGAGAATCAGCGCAAGGATTGACACCACTACCCAGACCGTCATATCTGTTATTCCCATAAAGCGTTTTAAATGAGCTGGTTAGCCGAGGTACCCAGCGATCAGCCTGAAACCGACCATACTTGAACTATCGCGACTGTCAGGAGAGCCTCTCATGCCCTACGAACACATTCTGGTTGCCGTCGACCTGACCGAAGAATGCGACCCGGTCATCAAACGCGCCATGACGCTGGCCGCGCCTACCCAGGCCAAAGTTTCGCTGGTACACATCGTCGAGCCGATGGCCATGGCCTTTGGTGGCGACGTGCCGATGGACCTGTCACAGCTGCAACAACAACAGTTCGACCAAGCCAAAGAGCGCATGGACCGCCTGTTCGTCAAATACCCTGATATCAAGCGTGGTGATTCACACCTGACCTACGGCCAACCCCGTCAGGAAATCCATCAACTGGCCAAGGAAAATGGCTGCGACCTGATCGTGGTCGGCAGCCATGGTCGCCACGGCCTGGCACTGCTGCTGGGCTCCACTGCCAACGACGTACTGCACGGCGCACCCTGTGATGTGCTGGCTGTACGCCTGTTGAAAACTTCGTAAGCCAAGCGACGGTGGGAGATACCGTCTTGCTGATTCTGGTGGGAGCGGGCTTGCCCCGCGATTGCGGTGTGTCAGTGACATCGTAATCGCGGGGCAGGCCCGCTCCCACACGCCCTTCCTTAGCTGTCGAGTTCGGCCCAGCGCTCCACCAGCACATCCAGCTCGGCCTGCATCTGTTCCAGGCGCGCCAGCACAGCGGAGGTTTGCTCAATGGGGCGCTGATAGAACGCCGGATCGGAAATCTCTTCCTGCACCGCAGCCATCTGCTGCTCCAGCTCGTCGATCTGGCCCGGTAACGCTTCCAGCTCACGCTGAAGCTTGTAGCTGAGCTTTTTCTTCGGTGTCTCAGCCGCCGGTGCAGCAGCGACGACTGGCGCCGGCGCTACGGTCTCAACAACGGCCGTATTGAGCTCGGACTTGCCCGACTTGCTCTCGGTGACGCCGAGCAACTTCGGCGATCCGCCCTGACGAATCCAGTCCTGATAACCACCGACGTATTCGCGTACCTTGCCCTCGCCCTCGAACACCAGGGTGCTGGTGACCACGTTGTCGAGGAAGGCCCGGTCGTGGCTGACCATCAACACAGTGCCCTTGAACGCCGACAGCACCTCTTCAAGCAGTTCGAGCGTCTCAACGTCGAGGTCGTTGGTCGGTTCGTCGAGTACCAGCAGGTTCGCCGGCTTGCTGAACAACTTGGCCAACAGCAAACGTGCGCGCTCACCACCCGACAGCGCCTTGACCGGCGTACGAGCACGCTGGGGGCTGAACAGGAAGTCGCCCAGGTAGCTGAGGACATGACGGTTCTGCCCGTCGATCTCGATGAAGTCGCGACCTTCGGACAGGTTGTCGATCACGGTCTTTTCCAGGTCCAGCTGATGGCGCAGCTGATCGAAATAGGCTACTTCCAGACGCGTGCCGGACTCGACCTTACCGCTGGTAGGCTCAAGGTCGCCCAACATCAGTTTGAGCAATGTGGTCTTGCCTGTGCCGTTGGCGCCGAGCAGACCGATGCGGTCCTCGCGCTGCAGGACCATGGAAAAATCCTTGACCAGTTGCGGGCCACCGGGGTGATTGAAGCTGACATTTTCCAGCACCATCACCTGTTTGCCGGATTTCTCCGCCACGTCGAGCTGAATGTTCGCCTTGCCCTGACGTTCGCGGCGTTCACTACGCTCAACGCGCAACGCCTTGAGCGCACGAACGCGGCCTTCGTTACGGGTGCGTCGGGCCTTGATGCCCTGACGAATCCAGACTTCTTCCTGAGCCAGCTTTTTGTCAAACAGCGCGTTAGCGGTTTCTTCCGCCGCCAGCATCGCTTCCTTGTGTACCAGGAAGCTGGCGTAGTCGCCGTTCCAGTCGATCAGGCCGCCACGGTCCAGCTCAAGGATGCGCGTGGCCAGGTTTTGCAGGAACGAACGGTCGTGGGTGATGAACAGCACCGCGCCGCCGAAGCCGCTGAGGGCTTCTTCCAGCCAGGCAATGGCGCCGATATCCAGGTGGTTGGTCGGTTCGTCGAGCAGCAGCAGATCAGGCTCGGACACCAGCGCCTGAGCCAGCAGCACGCGACGGCGCCAGCCACCGGATAGCTCGGCCAGGGTCTTGTCAGCCGGCAGTTGTAAGCGGCTGAGGGTGCTGTCGACCAGTTGCTGCAGACGCCAGCCATCCCGCGATTCCAGCTCGTGCTGGACATGCATGAGCTTGTCCAGGTCGGCGTCGCTGTGGATGTTCTGACTCAGGTGGTGGTACTCGGCCAGCAAGGCACCGACGCCATCGAGACCTTCGGCAACCACGTCGAACACCGTGCGCTCGTCAGCCACCGGTAGCTCCTGCGGCAGCTCGCCGATTTTCAACCCGGGTGCGCGCCAGACATCGCCGTCGTCGGGCTTCTGGTCACCTTTGACCAGGCGCAGCATGCTCGATTTGCCCGTACCATTACGGCCGATAATGCACACCCGCTCGCCACGGGCGATCTGCCAGGACACCTTGTCCAACAACGGCATGGCGCCGAACGCAAGGGACACATCGCTTAATTTGAGCAGGGTCATGATCTTCTCCAAAAACCGGGCGCGCATTCTACCCGACTTGGCCTCGCTTCACATTAAGCAGACACACGTACGGTCAGATCCGACGACAGGCCGTGCGATTACAACTAGATACAAGCACAATGCTTTCATCCGCCTACGGCAAACGGCTAAGCTTAAGCTTTGTTACCCCAACAGTGCTGGCTTCGCCGTCACTTTTCATGGTCAAACTGCCCGGAAGTCTCATGCGCAGCCGCCTGTTCAACCTCATTTCCTGCCTGCTTCTTTCGGCCTCTGCGGCCAACGTCGCCCAGGCCACCGACATCACTGTGCAGCGCCAGTACTACGACGAGGCCAAACGCGCCTTGGCCAAGGGCGATAAAGGTCCGTACCTGCGCTACGCCCAAGCGTTGAGCGATTACCCGTTGACGCCTTATCTGGCCTACGACGAACTGACCGCACGCCTGAAAACCGCCAGTAATGCGGAAATCGAGAAATTTCTCGCTGCCCATGGCGACTTGCCCCAGGCCAACTGGATGAAGTTGCGCTGGTTGCGCTGGCTGGCCGAGCGCGGCGAATGGGAAACCTTCAGCCGCTATTACGATCCGAAGCTGAACTTCACCGAGCTCGACTGCCTCAACGGTCAGCGCCAGCTGATCCAGGGCCAGCGTGCCGAAGGCTATGCCTCAGCAGAAAAACTGTGGCTGGTGGGCAAGTCGCAGCCTGCGGCCTGCGATGCCTTGTTCGACCGCTGGGCAGCCGAAGGCCAGCTCACGGAGCAAAAACGCTGGGAACGCACCAAACTTGCAGCCCAAGCCCGCAACTTTGGCTTGGCCAACAGCCTGACCAAATCCCTCACCACATTGGCGCCACAAGGTCGCCTGCTGGTTGAAGTTGCGCAAAAGCCGCAGTTGCTGAATAACCCCGGGCGTTTTGTGCCAGTCAATGAAGCCATGTCTGACGTCGTCAGCCTCGGCCTGCGCCGCCTGGCGCGGCAAGACCCGGAACGGGCCATGAGCCTGCTGGACGACTACGCCAACCGCATGCATTTCTCCCGCGACGAAAAAGTCGCGATCGCCCGGGAAATCGGCCTGACCCTGGCACGTCGCTATGATCCACGCGCGCTAGACCTGATGACGCGCTACGATCCCGAACTGCGCGACAACACCGTGACCGAATGGCGCCTGCGCCTGCTGCTGCGCCTGGGCCGCTGGGAAGATGCCTACAACCTGACCAAGCGCCTGCCGCAAGATCTGGCCAGCAGCAACCGCTGGCGTTACTGGCAAGCGCGCAGCCTTGAACTGGCTCAACCACAGAACCCGCAAGTGCCACTGCTGTATAAAACCGTTGCCCGCGAGCGTGACTTCTATGGCTTCCTGGCGGCCGACCGGGCGAAAACGCCCTACCAGTTGAACAATAAGCCGCTGGTGTTGAGCCAGGCCTTGATGAACAAGGTACGCAACACGCCGGGTATCCGCCGCGCCCTTGAGTTCCACGCCCGCGGCCAGATCGTCGATGGTCGCCGCGAGTGGTACCACGTCAGCCGTCACTTCAGCCGCGATGAAATGGTCGCTCAGGCGCGCCTGGCCTATGACATGCGCTGGTACTTCCCGGCAATCCGTACCATCAGCCAGGCCCAATACTGGGACGATCTGGATATCCGCTTCCCAATGGCCCACCGCGACACCCTGGTACGTGAAGCCAAGGTGCGTGGCCTGCACTCAAGCTGGGTGTTCGCCATTACCCGTCAGGAAAGCGCCTTTATGGAAGACGCCCGCTCCAGCGTCGGCGCCAGCGGCCTGATGCAACTGATGCCCGCCACTGCCAAGGAAACCGCACGCAAATTCAGCATCCCACTGGCTTCTCCGGCCCAGGTGTTCAACCCGGACAAGAACATTCAGCTGGGCGCAGCCTACCTGAGCCAGGTGCACAGCCAGTTCAATGGCAACCGTGTACTGGCCTCAGCCGCCTACAACGCCGGCCCCGGCCGCGTACGGCAATGGCTGCGTGGCGCCGATCATCTGAGTTTCGATGTGTGGGTAGAATCGATTCCGTTTGACGAAACCCGCCAGTACGTACAGAACGTGCTGTCTTACTCGGTGATCTACGGGCAAAAGCTCAACTCACCGCAGCCGCTGGTGGACTGGCATGAGCGGTATTTTGATGATCAGTGATTGAAACAGATTGCGGGGCAAGCCCGCTCCCACAACACCTGTGGGGGCGGGCTTGCCCCGCGATAAAAACATTATTCCAGCACTGTCACCGGCATCCCCACCTCAAGCACTCCGCTGCCATCAGCCACCAGGTTCTGCCCAAACAGCACGTCACCCTCCTTCTGCCGATAGGTCTTGAGCGTGGTCAACGGCTCACGGTCTGCGCTGCGTTCACCGGTCTGCGGATCAATGGTGGTGAGGATGCAACGCTCGCATGGTTTAAGCACCCGAAACTCCATGTCACCAATGCGGATTCGCTTCCAGCCGTCTTCGGCAAACGGCGCGGCGCCTTCCACGACCAGGTTTGGTCGGAAACGCAACATCTCCAGCGGCCGCCCGACCTTATGCACAAGATCATCCAGCGAAGACTGACCAATCAGTAACAACGGGAAACCGTCGGCGAACGCCACTCGGTCACTGTTCAGGCCATAGCCACCAGGCAAGAAACGGGTGCGCTGCTCCGGCACATGCACCAGACGCACCTCCTTGCCTATGAATTCGCTGAGCCACTGCGCGGCCACATCACCGGCATCCGGAACACGAAAGGTATCGCGCCAAATCGTGACACCACGCAGGTCCTCATCAGGCGCTGGCACGGCCACACTCAACGCCGGGCGCCCAGGGGCCTGCAAGGTCAGGCCACCGTCAGCCTCATGCAACGCCGTCAACTGACTCATCTGCGGGTAGGCCCGCTGGGTCAGAAAACGGCCGTTATCGCGCTCCACAAGCATCCAGCGACGATCGCCATCCAGGCCCAACAGGCCCAGCGAAGAGGACTGCAACGCCTGGCCGCGCGCGGATTTGAGCGGATATCGATACAGCGCACTCAATTGCATGTGTGACCTTCCCTATGCCGGTTCAAAGCCCTAGCTTATAACGACTCAAGCGGTCACTTCATCCAGCATCAAGCGCTGACGCACCACATCGACCAGCTTGTCGGGCTGGAACTTGGAAAGGAAGTTGTCACAGCCGACCTTTTTCACCATCGACTCGTTGAAGCTGCCCGACAGCGAGGTGTGCAGCACCACATGCAGCCCTCGCAAGCGCGCATCGCTGCGGATCTCAGTGGTCAGGCGGTAGCCATCCATTTCCGGCATCTCTGCGTCGGTAAAAACCATCAGCAGCTTTTCACACAAGTCTTCGCCAGCGTCAGCCCAGGCTTTGAGCATGCGCAGCGCCTTGAGCCCATCACTGGCGACGTGCATCTTCACCCCCAGCTGCGACAAGGTATCGCGCAGCTGTGCCAAGGCAACAGTGGAATCGTCCACCAACAGCACTTCACGGCCACGGGCACGCGCCAGCACCGGGTCTTCAAGTTTGTCGCGCGAGACTTTGGCGCTGTAAGGCACGATTTCCGCCAGCACCTTCTCAACGTCGATGATTTCCACCAATTGCTCATCAACCTTGCTGATCGCTGTCAGGTAATGCTGGCGACCAGCACTGCTGGGAGGCGGCATGATGGCTTCCCAGTTCATGTTGACGATGCGATCTACCCCGCCGACGAGAAACGCCTGCACCGACCGGTTATATTCGGTAACAATAATGGTGCTGCCAGGCCCTGGTGTCAGCGGACGCATGCCGATCGCCTGAGACAGGTCGATCACTGGCAATGTTTGCCCGCGCAAGTTGACCACGCCACAGACAAACGCATGGCGCTGCGGCATCAAGGTGAGCTTGGGCATTTGCAGCACTTCTTGAACCTTGAACACGTTGATCGCGAACAACTGCCGACCTGCCAGGCGGAACATCAGGATTTCCAGGCGGTTCTCACCCACCAGCTGCGTTCTTTGGTCTACCGTGTCGAGAATGCCAGCCATCTAAAGAACCCCCAGGCTTGTTCCAAGAAATGAATCCATTGGCCTTGTATCGGCCAGATCAGGCACAGCTTGACCCCCTGAAGAAAATGCTCAGACAGCCATTGATGTCACTTTAACATCATGCTTAACTGCACCCATCCCCCTTCTGTCGCTTACGCCACCAAAGCGTCGCAAACCACCCATCGCATCAGGGAAACCCCTAGCAGCAATCGGGCGAGACCTGATGTTCGCGATATCCATTAGCCATTAATGTGACGCCATTCTCATTGCATGAACGGAGTCAGGCTTTTGTCAGCCATCGCCTCATTATGGCCAGCCCCTGCTCCAGCTCTCTGCGCTGGAGCCCAATGATGGCTAACGAATCACTGAACAGCAGCCTGGTCCAGGAGTTCCTGGTGGACGCCCAAGTCTTGCTGACCCAGGCCGAAGAGTGCTTGCAGCATCTGGAACTGATCGATAACGATCCGGATGCCTGTCACTGCCTCAACGACACCCTGGCAACCCTGGTCACACGCGCCGAGTCATTGGGGCTGGTAGAAGTGGCCAGCTACAGCAAACAATTGCAGCATTTACTGGATACCGCCGAGCACCCATCACGCTTGCCCGGCAGCGCGCTGCCGGCGCTGGAAGAGTGCCTGACACTATTGGCCTGGCAACTGGAGCTGGTGGACCCGCGCACCGGTCGCCTGGGCCTGGACACAGACGAACAAGCCACACTGCTGGACAACCTGGCAGCGGCCCTGAACCCGGCGTCCCCGTGCGCCTCCTGCAGTTCGAGCATGATGCCCTGTGAACACCCACAGCACACCCCGCACAACGCAACTGGACGCTTTGACGCAGGCAACTAAAGGGTAATAGACAAAGAGCCAGTCCACGGCATACAGAGCATTCTGCGCTCTGCACTAAACGCCAACTTCCTTCATTTGCCAATCACTTCTGCAGTCGTTTGTACAACTGCAGATTTAATTCATTTTTGGGAAGCACTAACCCTTTTACGGCAGTGGCAAAGTGCTACATTTTTACGCACGACGCCTGCGGCATCAGCCTGTAAAATCTGGCGTTTCAGATGGTTATAAGAGTTCGCCCCGCCCGAGACTTGAAGTGATACCATGCGCGCAATTAAAGGTACGTCGGACTTCGACAGGTCATGCTCCTGAGGACTTTCTCTCGTGATGCAAGTATTCATCGCAGCGTCCACCCTTCACATTTAATTATTAGTGAAGGCAATACGGCAACGCCTCTAGTTTGACCTTTTCAAGGCTTTCTTCAGCGATATTTCAGTGGCTTCATTTCTTATGCTCTTACGCCTTAACAGACTCACGCTTTGGCGCCCCGGAGCCGCTCTACTACGCGGGCTAACCGCCCTGCTGTGCCTGGCCTCGATCATCGCCAACCTGGTGCTGTACGCCTACGCGCTGCCAATGCCGGGCGAGGTGTTGATCCTGCATGTCGTCGCCATGCTGAGCATCGGCTGGCATCTGCGCCGCTGGGCACGCTCGATTGCCATGCGCCCGGCAGAACTGGCCGATCGCCTGCTCAAGGTTCAGGAAAATGAGCGCCAGCGCTTGAGCCGAGAACTGCACGACGACATCGGCCAATTGCTGACAGCAGCCAAACTCCAGGCTGACTGGCTGCAGCGTCGTGTACCCACTGAACTTCAGGAACACTGCAGCACCCTGCGCAGCACCCTGGACGACACCCTGACCAACGTTCGTGATGTCTCTGCCATCCTTAACCCGCGCCAGCTCTCAAGCCTTGGGTTGGAAGCCAGCCTGCGCGCACACCTGGTACGCACCCTGGAAAACACCAACGTGCACTGGAGCCTGGAGTGCCGCCAGCGATTGGGCGGAATCTCGGAAGACATGGCCATTGCCGCCTTCCGCATTACCCAGGAAGCCGTCACCAACATGCTGCGCCATGCCGATGCCCACAACCTGGTGGTGAGCATTCAGCGCCAACCCGCTGGCCTGGCCCTGTCTGTCAGTGATGACGGCAAAGGTTTCGTACCCGCCAGCAACCCGGCCGATCAAGGGCAACGCGGCATGGCCGGCATGCTCGAACGTGCTTCGCTGCTGGGTGGCAGCCTGTCCGTCAGCAGCCAGCCCGGCAAGGGCACACGCATCAATGCACTGTTCCCCTGGCCACCACGCACCCTTGAACGCGCCCAGACAAGTAACGTCCATGACCTGTAAATTGCTGCTGGTAGATGACCATTCACTGATTCGGGCCGGTGTTCGAGCCCTGGTGTCAGACATTCCCGGCTACACCGTGGTGGGTGAAGGTAACGACGGCAGCCAGTTGACTGAGCTGGTCCTGCAACTGGACCCGGACATTGTCCTGCTGGACATCTCAATGCGTTCGACCAGCGGCCTTGACGCACTGACCCAGCTACGCGCCAGCGGCTGCCTGTGCAAAGTGCTGATCCTGTCGATGCACACTGACCCCGAACTGATCATGCAAGCCCTGGAAAGCGGCGCCCATGGCTATCTGCTCAAAGACACAACAGCCACCGAACTGGAACAGGCCCTGGCGGCACTGTGTGGCAACGAGCGCTACCTGAGCCCGGCGATTGCTCACACCGTGATCAACCAGGCTCTGCTGCGCGCCCAGACCGTCAAGCCGCAGGCTTCGGAGAACCACAACCTGACAGCCCGACAGCTGGAAATCCTGCGTTTGATTGTTCGCGGCAAATCCACCCGGGAAATTGCCCACGGGCTGGGGTTGAGCATCAAGACCGTGGAAACTCACCGTTCTCAGATCATGAAACGCCTGCAGATCTACGACGTTGCCGGCCTGGTGCTGTTTGCCGTGCGCGAACAAATCATCAGCCTCGACGACTGAGCAGTGGCGAATCCTCAGGCAGATGCACGTTCAAGGCCGACGCCATCACTTCAAAGCGCAAGCTGTCGCCTTGCAGTGGCTCGCCATCCAGGTTGATGTCCAACCCTTGCGAACACTTGATTTCGACCCACGGCAGACGCGCCCGCACAAACAGGTTTTCAAGGCCTAGCCCGTCGCTGAGCAGGCTTCGCAAGGTACCCACCACTTCTTGAGGGGCAGGTAAAATGCTGACCTCCAACAAGCCATCATCAACCTGTGCCTGTGGACACAGTACATGCCCGCCTCCCGCTTGTCGGCCGTTGCCGATCCCCAGTGCCAGCAAGTCTCCTTGCCAATGGAAATCCGGGCCATGCAAGTTCACCGAGGCGGCACTGAGTTCACTGAAGCGCGACAGCCCCGTGAACAGGTATGCCGCCGCGCCCAGCACTTTTTTCAGCTCTTCGGAGGTGTTGGCGGTCACCTGGCTACCAAACCCACCCGTGGCCATATTGAGAAACAGTTGATCGCCCACTCGCCCCAGGTCAATGACCTGGGCAGCGCTGTCCAACAGCTCGAGCGCTTGCTCAGGCTCCAGTGGCACACCTGCAGCCCGGGCAAAATCATTGGCCGTGCCTAGCGGCAGGAGCACCAGACTTGCCTCAGTACCCGCCTGCGCCATGGCTTCTGCGACATCACGCAAGGTGCCATCACCACCACCGGCCACTACATGTGAATACCCCGCTGCCACGGCCTCCCTTACCAGGCGGGCCGCGTCGCCAGCCTCCCAGGTCAGGCGTACATCCAACTGCCAGCCACGCTGACGCTGGGCGCCGACAGCCGCTCGCACTTGCTCGTTCATGGCCTGCTTGCCATGCAGTATCAACAGCGCTTTTTGCTGCGTCATGTGGCACCCCCAAAAAAAGATTCAACCCGCATCTGGACCGCCACAGCCGGGCATTTGCTCCCTGCGCGCGGGCTGCAAGACGAAGAAAATTGCCTTGTATTCACACAAATATCATTGAAAGGGAGCACGCCTGGGTGCATCATTCGACAAATATTTGGCCTTCACGGACGATGCCGATGGAAAAAGTCATTTTATTGACTCATGACGCAAACGCCTGCCAGGTTTCGATTTCCCTTTACCGCACTGTAGTCTCAGTGCCCTGACTCAAGGCTGTGAAATGAGCGTTTTGATTCCCTGCATTATCGCCGGCGGAGCCGGCACTCGCCTTTGGCCGGTTTCCCGTGAAACCATGCCTAAACCTTTCATGCGCCTGCCCGACGGTCAGAGCCTGCTACAAAAGACCTTCGAACGCGCCCGTGCACTGCCCGGGGTCGAACGCGTGGTCACGGTCACCAACCGTGAAGTGTATTTCCGCACGCTGGACGAGTACCGCCAGATGAACCAGGCCACCACGGCACTGGACTTCATCCTCGAACCCTTCGGCCGCAATACCGCCCCGGCCATTGCCGCTGCCGCCCTGCATTGTGCCAACCTGTACGGTGACGACGCTCAGCTCCTGGTACTGCCCGCCGATCACCTGATCAGCGACCTGCCTGCCTTTGAACACGCAGTCGAGCAAGCCCGTGAACTGGCGCAGGCTGGCTGGCTCACTACCTTTGGCCTGGTGCCCAGCCATGCCGAAACTGGCTTTGGCTACATTGAAAAGGGCCAGGCGCTGAACACCCAAGGCTACAAAGTGCAGTGTTTTGTCGAAAAACCCGACGCCGACACCGCCCAAGGTTACCTGGACGGCGGCCAACACCTGTGGAATGCCGGCATGTTCTGTATGCGTGTCGACGCGATTCTGGCCGAGCTGGATCGGCATGTGCCTGACCTGCTCGCCAGCGTCCAGCACTGTCTGCAACACAGCTCGCAGAAACAGGGCGAGCGCGAACTGCTGCTGGAACTCGACCCACAGACCTTCGAACGCGTACCGGACATCTCCATCGACTACGCCGTCATGGAATCCTCCAAGCAGGTGGCCGTGCTGCCCGCCGATCTGGGCTGGAGCGATATTGGCTGCTGGGAAGCGGTTCGCGGCTTGAAAGAGGCCGACCACAACGGTAACCACTGCAATGGTGAGACCGTGCTGCACGACGTCTCCAACTGCTACATCGACTCGCCACGCCGCCTGGTGGGTGCCGTGGGCCTGGACAACCTGATCATCATCGACACCCCTGACGCACTGCTGATTGCCGACGCAGCGCGCAGCCAGGAGGTCAAGGTGATTGCCCAGCAACTCAAACATCAGGGCCATGACGCCTATCGCCTGCACCGCACGGTGAACCGCCCGTGGGGCATGTACACCGTGCTGGAAGAAGGCCCGCGCTTCAAAATCAAACGCATTGTGGTGCGCCCGCAAGCGTCGCTGTCGCTGCAAATGCATCACCACCGCAGCGAACACTGGATCGTGGTCAGTGGCATGGCCTGTGTGACCAACGGTGATGACGAATTCTTGCTCGACACCAACGAATCGACCTTTATCAAACCGGGGCGGGTACACCGCCTGACCAACCCCGGGGTGATCGACCTGGTCATGATCGAAGTACAAAGTGGCGAATATATGGGCGAGGACGACATCGTGCGCTTTACTGATATCTATGGACGCGCCCCGGAGCCAGCGAGCAACTGACACCCAGGCGCGTCCATTCATATCGGCATGCCGTTACCCGCCTGGTAATAGAGGAAAGGGGTCATGCGCGTACTCTGGACACTGCCTTACCTGCCCTGGCCAACCACCAGCGGCGGCAAAACCCGGCAATACCACCTGCTGCGCAACTTGGCGCAGCGGGGCCATCGAATCACCTTGCTGGTGCAATCGAAAGTACCGCCCAGCGAGGCGGCACGCCAGGCGCTCGAGCCCCTGCTTGAACGCCTGATAGTGCTACCCAGACGCCCCCTGCACAGCCCCTTGAACCTGCTCGCGGCGGTCTACGCTGGCTACCCGATGCGCGCCAGCGTGAACGGCCTGGCGCCGCACCTGCGCCATTGCTTCGAACAGCTGCTGGAAGAACGTTGGGACGTGATTCATATCGAGCACAGCTACAGCTTTCAGCCGTTCGAAAAGGCCCTGCAAGCCCGTCGCCTACCGTTTCTGCTCAGTGAACACACCATCGAATCGGTGTCTGGCGCCGCTCGCCACGACCGCCTGCCGTTGTGGCTGCGGCCATTCAATGCGTTTGACCGTTGGCGCTATCGGCGCTGGGAAAACCGCGTGCTGAGCCAGGCCGAAGAAGTGGTTGCAGTCAGCCACAGGGATGTCGAGCACATCAGCCGCATGACCGGCTACCCTGCCTCACTGGTGGTCAATGGCGTGGATTGCGCGCACTACCAGGACATCCAGCCATCACCACGCAGCCAGCGCCTGTTGTTTGTCGGCAACTTCGAGTACAGCGCCAGCCTCGAAGCCATCGAGTGGGCACTGGAAGACATACTTCCGCAAGTCTGGCAGAGCAATCCCGCTGTGCGCCTGGCCGTGGTCGGACATGCCTTGCCGGAAAGCTGGAAAGCGCGCTGGAGCGACCCACGCATCGAATGGGTCGGCTACTTACCGGATTTGCGCGAGCTGCAACGTCATTCGGCGATTTTTTTCGCACCATTGCGTTATGGCGGCGGTTCGAAGATCAAGATCCTGGAGGCGATGGCCGCAGGGTTACCGGTAGTGACCACACTCAAGGGCGCCTCCGGGTTGCAGCTAACCCATGGCGAACATTACTTGGGCAGCGATGACGCCGACCAACTGGCACTGATGATCACCCAGTTGCTTAACCAGCCTTGGCGCATGTGTCAGTTGTCGCAGGCGGCGCGTCAGTTCGTTAACGACCGGCATGACTGGAGCATTGCTGCCGCCCAGCTGGAAAGCGTGCATGCGCGCCTGAGTCAGCGCGCACCACTACCTGTCCAACTGAACGACAATAGCTTGCTCGGCCGTTCAGCCGAGTAACTCACTCAAGGGAATGAACTGCACAGTGTCGCCCTTGGCAGGCGTCGTGCCTTCGCGCACCTCCACCAGGCCTTCGGCCCAGGCGGCGCTGCGTAACACCCCAGAACTCTGGTTCTTGTAAATCAGCGCATGGCCCTGCTCCAGACGGGCACGCAGGTATTCGCGTCGATTGCCGGCTTTGGGCCAGTCGAAACCGGCAGGGACCGGAAAATGCAACGGCGTGACATCTTGCACCCCTTGGCGGCGCAGCAAGTACGGACGCGTCAACAAGCCAAAGGTAACCAGTGTCGACGCCGGGTTACCCGGCAGGCCAATCACCGGTACACCATTGAAGTGACCGAAAGTCAGCGGCTTGCCCGGTTTGATTGCCAACTTCCACAGCGCCAGCTCACCCGCTTCGCGCAAAGCCAGGCCTAAATAGTCAGCCTCGCCTACCGACACGCCGCCGGTCGAGAGTATCAGGTCAACCTGCCCCAGCCCCTTCAGGCAATCACGGGTCTTGTGCAGGTCATCAGCAAGGATGCCCGCATCCACCACTTCACACCCCAGGCGCTGCAACCAACTGACCAACAGCCGTCGGTTACTGTTGTAGATTTGCCCGGGGCCCAACGGTAAACCTGGCTCAACCAGCTCGTCACCAGTGGACAGCACCGCCACCTTGACCTTGCGCACCACCTTGAGCATGGCACAGCCGAGTGTCGCGGCCAGCCCCAACTCAATTGGCCCCAGACGGGTCCCGGCCGCCAGCACTGACTCTCCGGCACGGGTTTCCTGGCCTTGCGGGCGAATGTTCTGGCCAATGTGCAGCACCTCAGTGAAGTGCACACGCTGGTCGTCCAGCACCTCGGCGTTTTCCTGCATTTCGACGCAATCGGCACCCGGCGGCAACGGCGCCCCGGTGAAGATCCGTGCACAGGTGCCGACCTGCAGTGGCTCAGGAGCGTGACCAGCGAAAATGCGCTGGCTAACCGGCAACGCTTCGCCCTGCCAGTCCGCCAGCCGCAAGGCGTAGCCGTCCATGGCGCTGTTCGACCAAGGCGGCAGGTCCAGGCTTGCGATCAACTCTTCTGCCAGTACCCGCCCCTCAGCCTGCGCCAAAGTGACCTGCTCAGTCTCGACAATCGGTGCCGACTCAGCCAGTGCCAGCAAGCGTGCCAGTGCCTCTTCGACCGGCATCAGCCCAGTGTTCACAGGCTCAACCACGGCTAACGCAGGGCTCGGCCTGCTTGAGATGGGTGACGAAGTTGCAGGGACGATGACGGGCATCGAGCTGGTCGGCAAGAATCCCGTCCCAACCGGTGCGCACCGCGTTGGTCGAGCCAGGCAAGCAGCAGACCAGGGTGCCGTTGGCCAACCCGGCCAACGCGCGGGATTGAACGGTGGAGGTGCCGATATCGGCCAGGGAAATGTGGCGGAACAGCTCACCGAAGCCATCGACTTGTTTGTCCAGCAGGCAGGCAACTGCTTCAGGCGTGCTGTCACGACCGGTAAAGCCGGTGCCACCAGTGATCAACACCACTTGCACCTGCTCATCGGCAATCCAGGTGGCGACCTGGGCGCGAATCTTGTACAGATCGTCCTTGAGCAACACCCGCGCCGCAAGGCCGTGGCCGGCTTCGGTCAGACGATCGACAAACACCTGGCCAGAGGTGTCGGTTTCCAGCGTGCGGGTATCACTGACCGTCAACACCGCAATATTCAGCGGCACAAAGGGTACATCTGCCTTGGCTTTCATGGGACCTTGATCCTTTGGAGAGTATGGCCGGTGTTATATCACAGCCCTGCCCGCCTCGTGCTCGACAACGCGCTGTTGCAAGGCGGGCAATCGTGTACGCACTGTCTATGCTGCTATGTACAGGGAACTTGCACCGTCACCATACGTCTCAAGGACATAACGCCCATCCTTTACTGGAGAAACAAAATGATTCAACGGACTCTTCCCGCATTCTTGCTCGCACTGGGCCTGGGTACACTGGCCGGCTGCGCCTCGCCCACCGTCATCACCTTGAACGACGGTCGAGAGATCCAGGCAGTAGACACACCGCAGTACGATGATGAAACGGGCTTCTATGAGTTCGAGCAGCTCGACGGCAAGCTCACGCGCATCAACAAAGATCAGGTCCGTACCGTCAAGGATCTTTGATCGCGGCGACCACCCGGAAGGGCTTGTCGAGGAGAACGAATTGAGTAATATTTTCTCCATCGGAGTGTAGCGCAGCCAGGTAGCGCGTCTCGTTCGGGACGAGAAGGCCGCAGGTTCGAATCCTGTCTCTCCGACCAACTTACTCAGCAAAAAGCCCGCCCTTGTGCGGGCTTTTTGTTTTGGGATGTCCCGTCCTGAATAAGGTTTACACCTCCCATCCCGAATTTCCGGAGAGTCAGATGGAGCAAGGTGTAAAGCGCACACAGCGAGATTACTCGCTGTCTTTTAAATTGGCCGTCGTTGATCAGATCGAAAAAGGCGAACTGACCTACAAACAGGCCCAGGTGCGGTATGGCATCCAGGGTCGGTCGACGGTTCTGGT
>NZ_SMOK01000009.1 GCF_004353925.1 Pseudomonas sp. H9
GACCGCCTCCACCACCGTGACCACCGCCGCCGCCATGGCCGCCACCGCCACCACCGCCATGACCGCCACCGCCACCACCACCGCCATGACCGCCTCCGCCACCACCGCCGCCACCGCCATGACCGCCGCCACCTCCGCCATGGCCCCCACCGCCGCCGCCATCTTTGGCATAGGCGCTGGAACTATGGGAAATCGAATCGGGAATCAAAACGAGGGAGGCCGACAGCACGCCGCCTATGGCCATAGCCAATAGCGCTTTCTTGAATAGCCCGTAAGTCTGCATCTTCCGTCTCCTGGTCATTTACCGCGAGAAACGCTGAGTCACACCGGGATGGATCTGTTTTGTCAGGAATTCTATGCGTGGGAAATTTTCCCACATCGAAAAACTAGTCCGCTTTGATAATGGCTTCAAGCAGCGCACGGAAAAGCCGACCGATGGTCGGCATTCAGAAAAAATCGGCAGGGACGTTCGGGGGTGCCTTTCAGACGGCCTTACGCAGCCTCGGCAGGCGAATCAACGACCACCCACCTTCAGGCTCGGCCAAGACCAGTCGCTCGCCTTCGTTGAGTGCAGGGTCAAGCAGGCGTGGGGCCAGATCACCTACCATCCAGTTGGTGGTGTTGGAAGCAATCACCCGAGCATCGGCAGAAATCAGCACCGCTTCATGCTCAAGGCGCATCAAACTGCGAACCAGCATGCGCTCGACGTTGTGCAACGACAGGTCCAGCCCTGCTACGCCGATGAAGCGTTGTTGCACGAAAATGGGCATGGTGAACGTCAACACGTACATGTTGGTGCCGTAAAGGTCGACGTATGGCCCCTCGACGCTGCTGTTACCGGATTCACGTGGGCGACTGAACCACGGCGCAGCGGTGTAATCGTAGAAATTTTCCCGACGCCGGTCGAAGTTGGGTCGCAACGGCAGCGTTTTACCGGCATCCGCGAGGTACCACCATTCCAGGTGCATGTGCTGGTCGCTCAGTACGCCGGGCTCGAGGATTACCCCGCCACCGCAACCGAAAGCACCTGTCGCCAACAGTTGCTGATCGATCGCTGGCCGCAGCGACGCCAGGTCCTTGGCGGTGGGCTGGCGGCCTTCGGCCAGAACCCTTTCCCACAGCGTTTGGGCCTCATCCACCAACTGGCGGACCTGGCTGAAGATACTCTCCAGCGTGCTGTTGAGCTGCCGAGCGCAAGCACACAGGGGATCGTTTTCGCTCAGGGCAAACATGGTATTACCTCACGCAGGATTGGCTTTATTGTTATCCGTCAGGGGGTGCGGGCAAAGCCCACCAAGGTCTAGGCAATCACCTGGCCTGCTTCACCCTCGTTTTCACTGCTGGCCAGCAATTCCAGGCGCAAGCTCATCAGCCGCTTGATTCCACGGCTGACATGCGCCTCGGCCAAGGCGCCCGCCAGCACCGTGTCATTGCTGAGCAAGGCTTGCAGAATGGCACGGTGCTCTTGCTCGACCACAGTGACATCGCCACCACCGGCAGCCTCCAGCCAGAGCAATTCCCCCACCTCCGACTGCAAACGCATCTCGGCGTGGGTCAAACGCAGCGACTGCGCGGCGGCGGCGACCTCGATATGAAAACGGGCATCAGCACGATGACGCCCCAGGCGTGTAGTTGCCTGTTTCAGCGTTTCGATGTGTTGGGCAATCCGCGCATATTGCTCACGTGAGCCGCGCTGGGCGGCCAAGCGTGCAGCGGTGCCGGAAATCGCCATTTGCTCATCACCCAGATCACGCAGGTCCGGCCCGCTCATGTCCTGCAATCGCTGCAGCAACAGGCCCTCAGGCAACTCCACGGGCGCACAGACAAAACTGCCGCCATTGCGCCCGCGTCGGGTTTCGATCAGCCCGCGCTGGCGCAGCACCACCAGCGCTTCACGCAGGGTCACGGTGGCGACGCCCAATTGCAAAGCCAGCTCGGCTTCGCTGGGTAGCTGCTGCCCTTCGGCGAACAGCCCCAACTCGATAGCTTCAACCAAGCGTCGCGCCACCTCATCGGTGCGCCCTTCCTGGCGCAGCCGGATGAAGGCAGTACTACGGGCTGTATTCAGGGCACTCATCGGCTCTCCATAGTCAGCATGTGTTGGCCCAAGGTAGAGCCCAGCTAAACGTTCAGTTTCGTATCTTATAGCGATTGAGCGGCCCGTGACACCGTCGTTTTCACCCTTTCAGCGGTAAAAACACCCTGCAAAAGGCATTTTCAAGGCGACAGATGGACAGTTGGCAAAGCACGAACATTAAGATATGTTTTTATATGTTTACTGTGATCAGCGGGCAAATCAACCTCTGCGCAGCGCAGTGGGCCCAGCAATTCTCGACCTATAAGACCAACCAAGGGATACGCCATGCAAACCAAACTCCTGATCAACGGCCAGTTGGTCGACGGCGAAGGTGCCCGTCACGCCGTTTACAACCCATCTCTGGGCACGGTGCTGGTGGACATCGCCGAGGCCAGCAGCGCTCAGGTTGATGCCGCTGTGCAAGCAGCCGATCAGGCGTTCGATGCCTGGGCACAAACACCGCCCAAAGATCGCGCCCACTTGCTGTTGAAGTTGGCCGACCGTATCGAAGAGCAGGCGCAAACCCTGGCCCGGCTGGAGTCGCAGAATTGCGGCAAGCCGTATCAAGCTGCATTGAATGATGAAATCCCGGCAATCGCCGATGTCTTCCGTTTCTTCGCTGGCGCCAGCCGCTGCCTGAACGGCTCGGCCGGTGGTGAGTACCTGCCTGGGCACACTTCGATGATTCGTCGTGACCCACTGGGTGTAGTGGCCTCTATCGCGCCGTGGAACTACCCGTTGATGATGGTGGCGTGGAAGCTTGCCCCGGCGCTGGCGGCCGGCAACTGCGTGGTGCTCAAACCGTCCGAGCAAACACCCCTGACCGCCCTGAAGCTTGCAGAATTCATCGCCGAGATCTTCCCAGCCGGTGTGGTCAACATTCTCTTCGGCCGCGGCCCAAGCGTGGGCGAGCCGCTGGTTACGCACCCTAAGGTACGCCTGGTGTCGCTGACCGGTTCGGTCGCCACTGGTGCGCGGATTGTCGCCAACACCGCCAGCAGCGTGAAACGCACGCACATGGAACTGGGCGGTAAAGCCCCGGTGTTGATTTTCGACGACGCCGATATCGATGCCGCCGTGGAAGGTATCCGCGCCTTTGGTTTCTACAACGCCGGCCAGGATTGCACCGCAGCGTGCCGCTTGTATGTGCAGCTAGGCGTCTACGACACCTTCGTGAAGAAACTCGGTGAAGCTGTCGCCAGCATCCGTTATGGCCTGCAAGACGACCCGGAAACCGAACTCGGCCCGTTGATCACTGAAGATCACCTGCAACGCGTCGAAGGCTTCGTCGAGCGCGCCAAAGCACAACCGCACATTCGCGTGATCACCGGTGGCAAGCGCGTTGAAGGCCCCGGCTACTTCTTCGAACCCACGGTACTTGCCGACGCCCGCCAGGACGATGAAATCGTTCAGCGCGAAGTCTTCGGCCCGGTGGTCAGCGTCACCCCGTTCAGCGACGAAGCTCAGGCCCTGGCCTTCGCCAACGACTCCGACTACGGCCTGGCTTCCTCGGTCTGGACCCGCGATGTCGGCCGCGCCAGCCGCCTGGCAGCACGCCTGCAGTACGGCTGCACCTGGGTGAACACCCACTTCATGTTGATCAGCGAAATGCCTCACGGCGGCATGAAACAGTCGGGTTATGGCAAGGACATGTCGATGTATGGCCTGGAAGATTACACCTGCGTCCGCCACGTGATGTTCAAGCACTGACATCACCTTGAGTACCGCGGATTTAGCCCACTATAAACATATAAAATAATAGGTAATATGCCATGCTTATCACCGGCATCAAGAGCCGCCCGGTCTATGACCGCCTGCAACCGATGGCAGGCGGCCTGCGCCACCTGATCGTCGGTCAGGGTAGCGGCGGTACCGCCATGTTGCGCCTGATCGAGGAAATGACCCCAGAGCAGCGCCAGGCCAGCACCCTGTTGTACTCCACCGAAAGCTTTTCCGGGCACAACCACCTGAACGCACTGCGTCAGGCCGAAGCCGGTGACCTGCAGGTGTTCGACAGTAACCAGGCACTGATCGACGGCCTGCGTCGCCTGCTGGGCAACGCACACATGGGCACTCGCCTGTACCTGAGCGGCTCGGAAAGCTTCATCGGCACCACCATGCAGGCTGCCAACGCGGTCGACCTGAACCGTGACGAAGTGCTGCGCGAACACAGCGGAACCCTGGTTCGTCGTGTCTGGTGTGCGCACTGCGACACCTACACCGAGAACGTCACCCACCGCGTGTTCACCTGCCCTGGCTGCCAGCTCGACCTGGTAGTACGCGATCACTATTCCCGCCGCCTGGCCGCCTTCCAAGGCATCAAGGCCGACGGTGAAGTCCCAGGCGAAATGCCAGCTGCCGAGGAGCTCGATACATGAACACCCATAACGGAACCCTCAGCGTGCGGGTTACCCGCATCGAGAACCTCACCCCGGAAATCAAACGCTTCACGCTGGTGGACCCGGACGGCAAGCACCTGCCCGCCTTCTCCGGCGGCAGCCATGTGGTGGTACTGGTGCAAGACGGTGACAAGACTCACCGCAACGCCTACTCGCTGATGGGCTCACCGTACGACTCCAGCGCCTACCAGATTGCCGTGCGCCGGGTCAGTGACGGCCGTGGTGGCTCACGTCACCTGCATGACTGCCTGGAAGAAGGCGCACTGTTGCAAATCCTGCAACCGGCCAACCTGTTCCCGCTGGCCAAGCATGCCCGTCAGCACATCTTCATCGCTGGCGGCGTGGGTATCACCCCGGTGTACTCGCAAATGGAAGAGTTGCACCTCAAGCAAGCCGATTTCGAACTGCACCTGGCAGTGCGCGGGCCGGAACACACTGCGCTGGGCCTGGAACTGCAGGCACGCTATGGCGAGCGCGTGCACCTGTACGTACAGGGTCAGGACGCACGCATGGACATCAAGCAAATCCTCAGTGCGCGCCCTCTGGGCAGCCATGTCTATGTCTGTGGCCCGGACAGCATGATCGACGACACCCTGGACAGCGCCCACGCGCTGGGCTGGACCGACAGCCACATCCACTACGAACGCTTCGTCGAACAAGGCTCGAACGGTAAGCCCTTCAGCGTGACCCTCGCGCGTCAGGGCGTGACCATCGAGGTTCCGCCTGATCAGTCTCTGCTCGAAGCTGCCGAACAGGCTGGCTACAAAGTGCCGTACCTGTGCCGTGGCGGTGCCTGTGGTTACTGCGAAACCGAAGTGCTGGAAGCCGAAGGCGAGCTGGACCACCGCGACGACTGGCTCAGCGAAGAAGACAAGCTCAGCAAACGCAAATTCATGCCTTGCGTATCCCGCACCTGCGGTAGCCGCTTGGTCGTAGACCTCTAATAACAGGACCGAACGCCATGACCGTATTCAAGCCAATCGAAACCTATTCCGACGACTACACCTACAGCAACAGCCGTGAAGCCATCACGCGCCTGCCGTTCCCTTACCCGGAAGATCAGTACATGTACTCGATGAACGTCGAGCCTCATGTGCCCTTCGGTAAAGGCGCGCTGCGTGCTCAGTTCGATATCGACGAGCACTACATCTCCGAGTGCCATCACCGCGCTAAAACCCTGGACGAGCAGCCGGGCGTGCACTACGCCGCCCTGCCGCACATGATGGAAGCCCAATGGGACTTGCTGGAACTGCTGATGGAGTCCTACTCGCGGGACTTCCCCGAGCACTTCACCCTGGAGAAGAACGGCAGCCAGTGGCACTGGATCAACCGCCCACTGCAGATCGACCAGACCTTCACCTTCGGTGATGCCAGCACCCTGCCAATGGACCCGATGGAATACATCACCCGTCAGGCTCAGGGCGAGTTCATCCTCTTGGAAGAACGCGACGAAACGCTGGTGATGGGCGCCGGCATGGCCACCCAGCGCGCCGACTATTCGCTGCGTTTCAACCTGGGCATGAGTTTCATGGAGTTCCACGGCCCGGTGCCGAAGCTGCATGAAATGGGCATTCTGCAACGCGCCCTGAAGTTCCTGCTGCGCCTGCGCCCCGGCCACCCGGTGCGCCGCACCAACTGGTCGATCACCGTTAATCCGCGCCTGGAAACCTCGGCCGAGACGCTGCCGGACTGGGCGCCGGATCGCACCATTGTCACCCCGGAAAATGCCGGTGATCTGGTCAACTTGCGTATTGAGCTGCAACCACTGCATCGTTTGCCACGCAGTAACGCCGTGCTGTTCCCGGTACGGACTTACCTGGTGAGCCTCAAACAACTGGCCGAATTCGCGCCACAGTGGGCCAAGCGCATGCACCGGGTGATCCGCGACCTGGATCAGGAACTGGTCGATTACAAGGGTTTCACCCGCTATCGCGACGCCATGGTGACTTGGCTGTCGCAATACGATGACGGCACCCCAGTGGATGAAAGCCAACAGTAAAACCAGACGATGAGCGCGCCCTTACGGCGCGCTTTTTTGCACCGCGTGCTTGCCAACCAGGGATTAACCCGATGAAAAAAACAATAAGCCATTTTCTGCCTGAAAGCTGGAGCCTGGTGTTCTCCGCCGCCGCATCTGCCTACGGTGTCGGCCTCCTCGGCCTGTGGGCGCTGCCGTTTTTGATCAGCGCCATCATCAACGACCTCAAGCTCAACGAAGCTCAAGCCGGCCTGCTGATGTCGGCCGAATTCATCTTCACCATGCTGGCCTCGCTGCTGGTTGCCCCGCTCATGGGTCGTGCACCACGGCGCACCCTGGCAATCTTCGGCACCCTGCTGGCGATCGCCGCCAACCTGGTCAGCGCCAGCATGACCGAACTTTACTCACTGGCAGCGGTGCGTTGCGTGGCCGGGATCGGTGCAGGCCTGGCGCTGGCGTGCGGCAATGCCAGCGTTTCCAGCGCCAAACAGCCAGACCGCATCGCCGGGCACATGAACGTGCTGTCGGTGCTGTTGATGATCGTGGTGATGCTCGGCTACGCCAAAGTCATGGCCCTGTACGGTCTGCCGGGCCTCTACTACGCCATGGCCGCAACCATGGCGGTGATGTTGCTGGCCATCCCGGCGATGCAACAACGTGCACCGCTGGTCGAAACCTCTGCGCACACCGCCGCCGCTCGCGGCGGTGCGGGGAACGTGCTGTTGAGCCTGCCGGCGATCTGCATGATGCTGGCGATGTTCGTCTTCCAGGCCCGCGACACCATGGGCTGGGCGTTCGTCGAACGGATCGGCACCATGGTGGGTTACAGCGGTGATGAACTGGGCGCGTTGCTGTCCCTGCAATCGGTCGTTGGCTTGATCGGCCCGCTGCTGGCGGCGATGGTTGGCAAACGCTTTGGCCTGAGCACCCCGGTGATTCTGGCGATCCTGCTGACGGGCGCAACCAGCCTGGCCTACGTGCTGGGTGAACACTCCAAGTCGCTGTACACCATTGGTGTGATGACCATTTGTGTCACTTACTTCTACGCCCTGAGCTACCTGACCGGATTGGCAGCAGCGCTAGACCGTGAGGGCCGTGTCGTGGCTGCTGCGAGCAGTTTCCTCAGCCTCGGTCTGGCGGTTGGCCCGGCGATTTCTGGTGGCCTGATTTCACTGGGTGGCTTCAGCCTGGCGGCCTGGGGGATTGGTGTTACCGTGATCCTGACCTTGGCGCTGGTCATCGTGCCGCTGGCGAGCATTCGCCGGGAAGAACGCAGTTTGAATCTGGGCGCGGCGATTCCGTCCGTCTGACAGCGTCGCGGGGCAACGGATCGCGTTGCCCCGCGGCCTGCTTTTCACGGCAGATACAGCCGGAACAAGCCCCCGCCCAGCGGCCCGCCGTTGGCAATCTCGATCCGCCCCTTCACACCATTGCGCTCATGCAGCGCTGCAATACGCGCGGCAAAGTACAGGCCCAGGCCGGTGCTGCCACTCTGCGCATCGATGCCCTGCACATAATCGTGCTGACGCTCAAGCATGTGCGCCGAGAACCCCGGACCATCATCGTTGATGCTCAGCAACAACTGCTCACCCTCTTCGCTGACCGTGATCAGCAGTGTGTGACCGGCATAGCGAATGGCATTGTTGAGAATGTTGGCGACCACCGAGCTGACCAGTTCACGATCAAAAAAACCCAGCGGACTGGCCGTTTCAATACGCCAGCTAGCCAGGATGTCGCGGTGCTGGAGCAGGTTCTGCTGGGCGGCCAGCTGAGCCTCGATGAAATCGTCCAGCTCGTGATAATCCGGGCACATCGGCAGTTGGTTGACGCCCAGTTTGTACAACCCCAGCAATTGCACGAGCATGCCGTTGAGGTGCGTGAACTCATGCTCCATGACCCCCTGCTCGCTACTGCTGCGCAGGGCTTCAGGCAAACGCGCCAACCACTGGCCATGGGCCTGGGTCAGGGCGGACAGCGAGTTCTTCATGTCGTGGACGGTGGAGGCGATCACCGTGGAAAAGTCCAGCCCCTGGTTGTTCTGGTTCATGCGCCAAAGGCCCGGATATGCAGTTTGCGGTAACGGTCGTAGCGGCTGTCGCTTTCGGGAATTCCGGCCACGCAAGTGAGGCAGGCACGGCATTCGTCCATGATGGCAGCAGGCGGTGTTTCACCCCCGATGCGCAACAAGGCTTGGGCAGTGTTCAGGGCGATACTGATGTTCTTCGGTTGCAGGGTCAGGGCACGGCGGAACAACCCCAGCGCTTCACTGAGTTGCCCACCTTGATAACTGCGTACACCTTGACGGTTGAGGTCGACCGCTTCCGTCACCGCGCCGAGCACGGTGGCATCATCGGTCAGGCGCGAAACGCTCTGCATAACCTTAGGATCGTCGCCATAGGTTTCGACACAGCTTTTCAGGATCGAGGTACCCGCAGATTCCTGGCCGAGTTTCTGTAGCTGGCTTGCGACCACTAAGGCTGCCTCAACCGAGAAAAACTGCTCCATCTTGTCCAGCCGGGCCATGGCCTGCTCGGTCAATTTGGCAGCGGTTTCGGCGTCACCGGCCTGCTGCAGACTGGCCGCTTTCATCAGCCGCGCACGCACCTGCAGGCCCTGGTCTTCGACGTTCTCCTTGGCCACCTCACTGAGCACCGTGTTGATCTCGACCCGCGTACGCGCATCCAGACCATTCCCGGCATTCTTGTTCATCAGCGCCTGGACCAGGCCCAGATTGCTCTCCGGATCTTTGTAACGCGAACTCTGCCCTTGGTTGACCGCATGCCGGTAGGCTTTCGACGAGGTGTCGAAGTCATCATTGCCCAGCGCCAGCTTGCCCAGCATCATTTGCCGGCGTACCGCCAGAGGCGACAACCGCACCGCTTCCTCCAGCACGCCCTGGGCGCGCTTGTGTTCCCCCAATGCGACCAACACCTCAGCCAACCCGTCGTAGAGGCCCGGCATCATCGGGAAGGCTTTGAGGGCTTGCTCGTACACGCCCTGAGCCTGAGAAAACTGATTGCGCTTATGCAACAGGCTGCCCAAGGCCGCATAGGCCCAAGGGGTCGCCCGGCTGGAGATGATGGTAGTGAGGAACTTTTCCAACTCGTCGTAACGATTCAGAGCCTTTAACGCATCAGCACGGTAACGCAGGCACAACGGCGCGAAGCGCGGATCTTTCTTGCACAGCTCAGCGCAAGCGGCCAGCACCTCAGCCGGACGGCCGCGATCCAGCGCCTGCAGGATCGGCTTGAGCAAGGTCTTGCGTTGCACCAGTTTTTCCAGGCGTTGCGCCAGGCCGATACGGTTGAACGGTTTGGTCAGATAGGCATCCGGTTCGTGCTCCAGAGCACTGAGCACAATTGCCTGACTGGTTTCGGCGGTGACCATGAGGAACACACACTCATGGCTGATCAACTTGTCGAGGATCAGGTCTTCCAGCACCTGCTGGCCGTTCTTCTTGCCGTCACCGAGGTGAAAGTCCTGAAGGATAAAGTCGTAGCGCTTCTGCGCACACATGCGCAACGCCTGCTCACCACTGTCGGCCGTATCGACATCACGCACCCCCAACTCACGCAGCATCGAGCGTGCTGAACTGCGGAAATCCGAGAAATCGTCGACGATCAGAAAACTTTTTTGGCTGTAGACCTGCATCCACGCAACCTGACATAACAAATAAAAAAAGGATGCACAGACCGCAACAATCACAGGCTGGCTTCGCGGGTAACTCTGAGCTGGCGTGAGGGCGGGTGTTACGCGCAGACACCTGTCACAGCAAGACGCACCTGATTGTCACCGCTACGTTTGGCCTCATACATGGCCAGGTCCGCCAGGTGAATCAGGGTGTCCATGCTCGCAGCATGATCGGGATAGACCGCCACCCCCAAGCTGGTGCCCACCTGCAACATCTCACTGGAAATGATCATGGGAAAGGCCAGTGACTCGATCACATTGCTGCAAATCAGCCGCACCTCTTCCTCCACTGCCATACCGGGTGAGAACCCTTCAAGGATCAGGACGAACTCATCGCCGCCGATCCTGGCTACAGTATCGGCCGTGCGCAGCATTTGCTTGAGCCGTTTAGCCACAAACATCAGTACCTGGTCACCTATGGCGTGACCATGACGGTCATTAATGTCTTTGAAATCATTGAGGTCGACAAAGGCCAACGCAACCCGTGTATTGGTAACCCGAGCCTTCTCCAGCGCCAAGGCCAGCCTTTGTTCGAACACTAAGCGGTTGGGCAGACCGGTCAACACATCATTGTGGGCCAGGTTATGCAGTTGGTTTGCCCAGGCCTTCTCTTCGGTGATGTCACGCACCACGCCCATCATTTTCACCGCCACGCCCTGGGCGTTGCACACCACGTTGCCCGTCTCGCGCAGCCACCGAACACTGCCGTCGGGCCAGACCACGCGGTACTCTTCGTCGTGGTTTTCACCCGTTGCAATACAGCGCAATTCGCCGGCCCGCACCTGTGCTCGGTCGTCCGGATGAACACTGGCGCAAAAACGTTCATAGCTGGGGATAATTTCCCCTACCTGATATCCAAACATGGGGTAGATGGCATCGGACCAGAAGAGCTTTTCGGTATCGATATCCCAATCCCAAGTGCCGATACGGGCGAAATACTGGCTGCGCCGGTAGCGTTCAATATCGTCGGGCTGCACGGCACTGGCCTGTGCCTGACTGCCGCCCAGAGTATCCAGGTGCTGGCGGCATTCGCGTAACCGCCGCTCAAGCACACGCCCGCGCAGCAACGCACGTACCCACAAGATCGACAATACCCCCAAGCCAATCCATGGCACGACGATGTACAGCAGCTGCGTCATGACGAAGCGCTCTAAAATGATAGCAAGCAGCCATCATCTTCGATCCTCAGCGCGTCGTAAAGTCTGGCATCGGCGATGGCTCAGCGCGCCACCTGACAGGTCAGTTCGGTACCGTACCATTTCACTTTCGCTTCGCCTTGATGTTCCCAGAACTCGACACCTTCGGCGCCGTACTTGCTACCGCTGCCCGAGGGTTGAGCAATGACAATGGTCTGGTCGTCGCCATAGGTGAGCACTGCCGCCTGGGGATTGAGCTGGTTGTAAAACACAGCAGTGAAAGTTTTGCTGTCGTCGTTACAGTCGAACTCCACCGCTGCTGGCACCTGAACCGCACCAGACTGGATCTGCAATTCGACGTTGCGCACCTGGTACTGCTCAAGCACACAGGCATCGACATCGCTGGCTTTCCAACATTCGTCACGGCCCTTGATCCAACCACGCTGGGTGGCCTTGAGCTGCTTTTGCGATTCGCTATCGGCTTGCCCCAGCACACGCTTGTACAGCACGGCCAGCTCCCGATCGAGCTTGCTCAGCTGTGGGCTCTGGCACACCTTCAGTGCCACGCCCTCGGCCTTCTCGCACGAGAATGACGGCCCTTCTGTCGCCAGCGCGATGCCTGTGGACAAGCCGCAAGTAAGGAGCACCAGGGTGCATGCACGGAACATGGGCGAGGCCTCTAGCAGGAATGATCCTGCCAGAGAGTACAGCAGAATTTCTCCTGCTGGCCGCGCAGTCGGTCGTCAGGCCAACAGGCCCAAGGCTTTTGCCCGGGCAACAGCCTGGGTTCTGCGCTCGACCCCCAGCTTGCTGTTGATATGGCTGGCGTGGGTCTTGACGGTGTGCAGTGAGATGAACAACCGCTCACTGATTTCCTGGTTGGAGCAACCTTGGGCGATCAACTCCAGCACCGACTTTTCCCGGGCGCTCAACGCTTCGAAGCTTGCGCTGGAGACCTCCACAGCCTCTGCAGCGGGCAGCAACGCCAACAGGCTGACCTGAGTCGGGCTCGCCGGCTGGTTCAACAGTTGCTCACGCATCCATTGCGGGTGCTCCTGCAACAATCGCTGGAACGCGTGCAAGGTCCCACCACGGCCGGCCTCCAGGGCCAATGTCAGTAAATCACGGGCCTGCATCTCGTTGTTGTTGGCCAGCAGCAAGTCGACCCATTGGCACAGTGCGATGACACAGAGCAGCTGCCCACCCGTTGCCTGACCGCGTTCCACCAACGCCTGCAAATGCTGCCCAGCCTGCGCCAGACGCCCCTGGATTCGTTCGAGCAGCGCCTGTTGCAGCTCGATGTGCAGCCCTAACAGGGGGTGGAACTCGGGTGCAGCAGCGGCCCTTTGGCCGCCATAGGTCTGACCCAGGCGCAATAACCAGGACTCGGCCAGGTCGATCCGGCCCTGCCCCAGCCATAACTCGCATTTGACCAAGGTAATCATCGCCAGATAAAAAATCGGCGGGACATCCCAGATGTGCATCAACCGCTCGGCCTCGGCCAACTCGGTAAACGCCTCGGTAAATCGGCCCTCGCGGCCATCCATCGCAGCGATTACGCAATGTCCGATCAGCACGCTGATGTCACGACACGCACGCGCCTCGACCAGACCTGCACGCAATCGGCTACGGCCCGCCTGCGTTTCCAGGCGCGCCACTAACAGGTAACCCTCATACAACGTCAGACGTGCGCGTACTGCGTACAAGCGCTGCGCCGACAACCCCTGCAATCGCTGCAGGCCTTGTTGCACTTCTTCCAGGGCGCGTATCACTTCGCCGCGCGCATGCAGCACCCGTGCGCGGTCATAGTGCGCCAAGGCCTCAAACAGTGGGTTGCCGATGCGTTGAGCCAGCTCCAGTGCCTCACGGTTGCAGCTACGCGCCCGAGAGTAGTCGGCATCGGCAATGGCCAGATTGGAAAGGGTCGACAAACACACCAGACGTTGGCCATAACGTTTTTGCGGCAGGCTACGCAGGGCCTCGGTGCAGTAGGCACGCGTGCGTTCGCGGTCACCACGACCACGGGCGATAACACCGCTCAGCGCCAACCATTGCGCCAGCATCGAGCGTTGCGCGGTTGCTGACGGCGCCGGTAAGAAGCGGCTCAGATGACTGGCCAGATCTTCGGCCGCATCAAGTTGCCCGGCCAGGCCCAACGCCCAGCTGTACAGGACAATCAGCCGTGGCGTGCTGATCAACAGACTGTCGGGCAGGTCCATCTTCCAGCGCAGCAGCATGCCGACGTTCTGCTCGGCAAGCAGTTGCTCCTCCGACAAGTTCTGTACCAGGTTGGCTGCAACATCCAGGTGCCCTGCACGCAGGGCCTGTTCCACCGCTTCATCGAGCAAGCCTTGGCTGTGGAACCAGCGACAGGCACGCAGGTGCAGGCTCGACAGCGGCAAGCTGGTTTGACGGCTACGCAGCAGATCGGAAAACAGATGGTGGTAACGGTACCAACGCCCATGTTCATCCAGCGGCACTAGAAAGACCTGATGCGCCTGCAAGTAAGCAATGATCTCGGCACTGTCGTGGCTTTCACGCATTGCATCACACAGGTCGCTGCAGAAGCGCTCCTGGCAAGCGGTGTCGTTGAGAAAGCCTTGAACGTCGGCCGGCAGAATATCGATGACCTCTTCAAGCAGGTAATCGCGGATCAGCCCCTCACCACCGTGCAGCGCCTGGGGTAAGACACTGTCGGCACCCGCTTCGCTGGCCGCCAGTTGCCAGAAGCGCAGCCCGGCAATCCAGCCATCGCTGCGCTGGATCAAATTGTCCAGAGCCTGACCGCGCAGACCGCTTGGCTGCTGGCCCAATACTGCCAACGACTCTTCGGGAGTCAGGCGCAGATCCTGTTCGCTGAGTTCGAGCAATTGCCGCGAAAGACGCAGGCGCGCCAGATGCCAGTCCGGGCGCAGGCGGCTGGTGACCAACAAGACCAGACCGGGCGGCAAATGGTTGAGGAAGAACTGCAGGCAGCGGTCGAGTACCGGGCCCTGTGCCAGGTGGTAGTCATCGAGCACCAGCAACAACGGATTGTGCGGCCGCAGGTGCTGCGCCAGCTCATCGAGCAAGCCGTCGAGCCATTCCTCGAACGCAAAAGGTTGATGACGCTGACGCATCTTCAGCAGGCCAAGTGCCTGGCTGCCCAGCGCCGGGCAATACTGCTGCAAACCTTCAAGCAAGCGCTCCAGGAATCGCCCCGGATCGCTGTCGCGGCGGCTCAAGTCCAGCCACAGGCTACTCCAGTGATTGGGCAGGTTCTGGCAGAACTCGACGGCCAGCGAGCTTTTACCGAAGCCGGCTGGCGCATTGACCAATAACAAGCGGCCACCTAGCCCTGACCGCAAGCGATGGCACAAACGCGCCCGCGGCACATGCCCTTCAGGTAGTGGCGGACGATAGAAGCGTCCTTCCAGGACGCTCATGGCCTGGCTGGCGAACCCTTGCGTACGGGACAGATCAGTCATGGCCGGCTCGTTCTAGTTAGAGATTCTTCGGCAGTACGATTTGGCCAGACTAGCGGTTTAAAACACACATTTGAAGATGATTGCCGCGCATTGCGGCAAAAAGACTACAACAAAAAGCAACAATTCCGATCCTGTATGACGGGGTATAAACAGAAACCCCGGTAGGAGCGGGCTTGCCCCGCGATGCGATGTGACTGACAAACTGCAATCGCGGGGCAAGCCCGCTCCCACCGCTCCCAAAGCCAAAGTAGAGCGCATAAAAAAATCCGATACCAGCAAGCTGGTATCGGACAGAGGAGATCACACGGAGGTTTGAAACTTAACGCACGCCTTTCTGGCGAAGCGCTGCAGGCTGGAAGTCAGCCTTGCTGGCGGTGAAGCCGAAGTCGTAAGCCTTTTTCTCTTCGTTCTTCATGCCCAGTGCCAGATAACGGCCCGACTGCAGGTCGTAAATGGCTTCCAGGGTGTACCACGGTACCTGGACGTTGTAGTAGTCCTGGGAGTGGGCCTCGGAAACACGCCACAGTTGACCACGACCATCGTACTGGTCGATCACGGCAGCCTGCCAGGTGTCTTCGTCAATGTAGAAGTCACGCTTGGCGTAGATATGACGCTGACCCGGTTTCAGCGTAGCAACCACGTGCCAGACGCGGCGCAGCTCGTAGCGGCTCAAGTCCTGGTTGATGTGCCCCGGCTTGATGATGTCGGCGTACTTGAGCTTCGGATCGTCGAGTTTGTAGCTGTTGGAGGCAATGTACATCTCTTTCTTGCCTTCCAGCTTCCAGTCGTAGCGGTCCGGTGCACCGTTGAACATGTCCAGGTTGTCAGAGGTACGCAGGCCATCGGCTGCAGTACCCGGACCGTCGTAGGACACCTGTGGTGCCTGGCGCACACGACGCTGGCCAGCGTTGTAGACCCACGCTTTACGTGGTTCCTTGACCTGGTCGAGGGTCTCATGCACCAGCAACACGGTACCCGCCAGGCGCGCAGGTGCCGTCACCTCCTGGTTGAAGTAGAACAACACGTTCCCTGGGTTGGCCGGATCGTAATCCTTCATCCGGTCACGGAAGACGAACTGATCCTGGAAATACACCAGGCTGTAGGAGCCATTGGCTTGCGGTGTGGCCTGGGTTACCAGGCGGGTGACGCTGCCGCCGCGATAACGGGTGATGTGGTTCCAGATGACCTCGATACCGCTCTTTGGAATCGGGAACGGGATCGCAGTATCGAAGTTCTCCAGGCCGTTGCCGCCAGCGACCAGGTTTGTGGTCGTGGCGTTCTTCTTGATCGCTTCAAATACCTTATCCGGCACAGTTGAACCGCGATGGGTCGGGTATACCGGAAGTTTGTAGCTGTCAGGGTAACGCTTGAGCATCGCGATCTGGCCCGGCGACAGCTTGTCTTTGTACTGGTCGACGTTCTGCGCGGTGATGGTGTAAAGCGGCTTTTCACTTGGGTAAGGATCAGCCAGGAAACCCCGGGCATCGACGGCGCCAGCATTGGTTGACAGCGGTTTCCAGGCACTGATCGAACCATCGGCGTTACCGGCTTTTTCCGCGCCCATTGGCGTCAGCGTGGTGCCGAGTTTGGCCGCCTCGTCAGCGGACACGGCCGCCATGACGCTGGAGGCCAGCAGCGACAGGCCCAGCACACCGGCTTGCAGCAGATTCTTGGTCATTTTCATGTTCATGCTCGTCCTGAATCCGTGTTCTTAGAAGTTCACGCCGAAGCTGAGGGCGATGAAATCGCGGTCATCCACGGTGCTGTACTTGCCGTCGAAGAAGTTGGTGTACGACAGGCTGGAGGTGTAGGTGTTCTGGTATTCAGCGTCCAGGCCCAGGCTGATGGCCTTGCGCCCTTCCTCGAAGTTGCCACCAGGGCCCGGTGAGTAGCCGGAAACGTCATGCGACCAAGCCACGTTAGGCTTGAGGTTGACCCCAGCGA
This sequence comes from Pseudomonas sp. H9, assembly GCF_004353925.1. Taxonomy (GTDB): domain Bacteria; phylum Pseudomonadota; class Gammaproteobacteria; order Pseudomonadales; family Pseudomonadaceae; genus Aquipseudomonas. The sequence continues at coordinate 16,692 of NZ_SMOK01000009.1, forward strand.
ACACGTCGTTGTAGTCCCAGATGGCGCGCGCGCGGTAACCCCAGGAAGTGCTGGTGGTGAAACCATCGTTCTCACACTTGCGCGACAGGTTGGTCGAAGGTGCGTTGTTGCCTGCACCGGTGATGGTCCGGCCGTTGAGGAACTCACAGGTGTTGACCGGGCCGGTAGGCTCCAGCGGGCCTGGGCCGAACACCGGGTCACGGCCATAACGCATCTTGTGCGCGCTCTCCAGGCCACCGACGTGAGTCACACCGATTTCACCGACCACCGTCAGACGGCTGGCGCCCATGACCTGGTCGAAGAAGTGGGTGAGCGTGGTCTGGAACTGGGTGATTTCCTTACGGGTATAGCCGTGCTGGTCCTGGCCTGGAATGCCTTTGAGCAGCGACGCATTGCCCAACCCCGGAATAGGCGTGACACCGGAGTAGAGAATATCGGTGGTGTTGAGCTGCACCGGCGCGTTCGGGCGGTAGCTCAGTTCACCGCTCCACGCGGTACCGCTAGGCAGGGTGGTCGAGAAGCTCAAACCGTACAGGCGGATGTCTTCCGGGTACTCGATGAAGTACTTCGAGTTACCGGCAACAATCAGCGGCGCCAATGGCTGCAAGGTAGGTGGCAGGTTTTGCAGGCCGGCATAGACCGACGGATCAGCACCCGTGGCACTGAAGATCGGCGCACGGCTGTGGTAGTTCATGAAGTAGGCACCGAACTCGGTGTCCAGCGGCTCGAACATGTAGCGAAAGGCCACGCCGAACTGGCCGCTGTCGCGCGCGTCACGGTCCGCACCACGGTCGACCAGTACACCTTCCTGGTTGATATCAACGCCCTGGCTGGCGAGGAAGCCCAGTGCCTGCGGCGGCAGGCTACGGCTGCTGTTGAGCAGGCGCAGGTTGTCGGTACAGCCGTCAGCGATCACGTCGGGTTGCGAGAAGAAGGTACCGCAGTTGTCGACGACAGTCTGGTCCCATTCGATCTGGTAGAAAGCTTCAGCCGAAAGGTTGTCGGTCAGGCTCTGCGACACATAGAACATGTTGACCGGAATCAGACCTTCCTTGACTTCCGAGCCTGGGCGGCGGAATGCAGCAACGTCGATCGGGTTGATCGAGTTGATACCGCCGCCAATGAAGGTACTTTCACCCCAGCTGACCACCTGCTTACCGAGACGCACCGAACCGGGCAGATCGGCAATGGAGTAGTTGTGGTACACGAAGGCGTCGAGAATCTCGCCACCGGCGGACTTGGCGCCCTCTTTGCGGCCGGAGTCGCTGATGTCCTTGAACGGGCGGCTTTCGTCTTTGAGCTCAAAGTCGTACCAGTATTTGCCACGGACAAATACACCGGTATCGCCGTACTTGAGCTCCAGGTCATGAATGCCTTTGAAGATCTTCGAGAAGGTCTCACCGCGTTTAAAGTTCAGGTGGCCGTCGTCGGAGGTTTGCGACAAACCCTTACCGCCGTTGTTGACGCCAATCAGGTTCTCGTTCGGTTTGGCCGTCGACCAGCTCGCCCCTACCGACAGAGACGAGTCGAACGAGCCTTCGATTTCACCGATGTTGAAACTGACGCCGAATGCAGGACCGGCGAGCGTAGAAGCGAGGCTGACAGCCAAGGGCAGTTTTGCCCGGCGCCAGAACAGATTTACTGATGTCATCGACGCTACTCCATGTACTTTCTTTATTTTTATGGCAGTGAGTCCTTTGCAGAAACGCCTCAATCGACGGGTGTGAGCGCACCGTGATCGTCGAGCAAGTGGCCAGGCACATTCATGTGCCGCCCCCATTCCTGAAAATTCCCTGGCCCGACTATAGCCAGCAGCTATTAGTGCTTGATCCCTCTAAAGTGTGATTTGCACGTTTACCAATGTGGCACTGCTGTAGGAGCAGAGCTACTTGCTGGCTGGGCAAGCATGGCTGAAAAATGTCAGATGACAAGGCAAAAGTGTGTCTAGACCGCGGGTCGTGCTCTGCAGAGCACGACCCGCTACAGCTCAGAGGGTCGAGAGGAAGGCGCTGTTACTGGCCTGCCACTGGGTGATGTCGAGGCGGATGCGCTTCTTGTCGAGTTTGCCAACACTGGTCTTGGGAATTTCAGTAACAAGGGCTATTTGAGTGGGGATCGCCCACTTGTTGATGTGCCCGAGTTCGACGAATGGCTTGAGGTGTTCCTTGAGTGCTTTGGCATCGACAGCCTGCTGCTCATGCACCACCAGCAGGGCAAAAGGTCGCTCGCCCCACTGTGGATCGGCCACCCCGACCACGGCCACCTCGCGAACTGCCGGGTGGCGGCTGATCAAATCTTCAAGCTCCAGGGACGAAATCCACTCACCGCCGGTTTTGATCACATCCTTGATACGGTCGCGGATGTCGATCACGCCCATGCTGTCGAGGGTGGCCACATCTCCGGTGTGCAGCCAGCCTCCCTGCCATAGCTCGGCACCTTTTTGCGGCTCACGGAAATACCCCATGGTCAGCCACGGTGCCCTCAGTACCAGCTCTCCCTGAGTCTCACCGTCGTTCGGGAGGAACCGCCCTTCGCTGTCGACAATGGCGGGCTCCACCAACGGCACCGGCACACCGGCCTTGATCCGGTAGGTGATGCACTCATCCTCACTGCCGGCTAGCAACTCGTCATTCAGGTGGGCACAGGCCACCAACGGGCAGGTCTCAGACATGCCGTAAGCGGCGGTCAATTGAATGCCACGTGCCTTGGCAGCCTCGTACAGGGCACGGTTCAATGCGCTGCCACCAATGATGATCTTCCAGCCGCCAAAGTCCTGTGCCTGCGCGCCTTTAGCGCTGAGCAACATTTGCAGAATGGTTGGCACACAGTGGGAGAAGGTGACCTTCTCGTTGCGCCACAGCTCACAAAGCATTTCCGGCTCGTAGCGCCCCGGATACACCTGCTTGACCCCCAGCATGGTCGCCACATACGGAATACCCCAGGCATGCACATGGAACATAGGAGTGATCGGCATGTACACATCGTTGCTGCCCAACAAGCGCACGCTGTCGATACTGCCGGTGACCGATGCCGCTGCCAGGGTGTGCAGCACCAGTTGGCGATGAGTGAAGTACACGCCTTTGGGGTTACCGGTAGTCCCGGTGGTGTAGAACGTCGTGGCTACCGAATTCTCGTCGAAGTCCGGAAAGTCATAGACAGGGCTTGCCGCAGCCAGCAGTTGCTCATATTCGCCGACCAGATTTGGCAAATCAGCCGTCTTGCTCTCGCCGTCGGTCAGCAGCAGGGTTTTCTCCACCGTGGTCAGTTGCCCGGCAATGGCCTGGTACAGCCCGACGAAGTCGCTGTTGACCAGCACGAAGCGGTCGTCAGCATGGTTCATGGTGTAGAGGATCTGCTCCGGCGACAGGCGCACGTTGATGGTATGCACCACTGCGCCGATCATCGGGATGGCAAACATGCATTCCAGGTAGCGATGGCTGTCCCAGTCCATCACCGCCACAGTGTCACCGGCCTTGACGCCAGCTTCGGTAAGCACGTTAGCCAGACGCGCGATGCGCTCGTTGAGTGTCAGGTAGTTGTAGCGCAACTGGTCGCGGTAGACGATCTCGCGGGTTTTCTCGTAGCGGCTGCCAGACAGCAGCAAGCGCTTGATCAACAGTGGATACTGATAAGCGTCTTCAGCAGGCGCAATGACACGAGTCTGCAACATAAGAGTCCCTTTTCTAGAGTGCACGAGTTGGGCAAGGCATGACTCACTCTAGAACGCCACAACGCCGGCCAAATCAGCCGAAGGAATGATTTGGCCGGTGTAAATGGCTATAGGCTTATTGCACTTAATGCATTTCGGTAAATGCGATCTTCACGCCCAGGGCAATCAGCACTGCACCCATGGTGCGGTCGAACCAGTGGCCCATGCGTGCAAAGCCGGCGCGCACACGCTGTTGGCTGAACAGCATGGCTACCAGGCAGAACCACAGGCCAGTAGCAACGGCCAGGTACACACCGTAACCGGCCTGGACCGCCAACGGCGTATGCGGATTGATTACCACGGTGAACAGCGACAGGAAGAACAGCGTCGCCTTGGGGTTCAGGCCGTTGGTCATAAAGCCGGCGACGAAGGCAGCACGTGGCGTGCGCTCGACCGACGAAGCTTGTATCGCATCGCTACCCGGTGCGGCGGGGCCGGCACGCAGCGCCTTGAAGCCGATGTACAACAGGTACGCCGCCGCCAGCCACTTGAGGGCGTTGAACAGCACAATCGACTGCGACACGATCAGACCGATGCCCAGCAGCGAGTAACCCACATGCAGGAAAATCGCCGAGCCCACACCAAAGGCCGTCCAAGTACCGGCGCGACGCCCATGGGTAACACTCTCGCGCACCACAACAGCGAAATCAGGGCCGGGGCTGGCCACAGCAAGCAAATGGATCAAGGCAACGGTGAGAAATTCAGCCCAATACATGGGGGCTCCTTGCGGCAAAAGATGAAATCGGAAGGAGAACACAGTACGCCTTAGACATACCAAGTAACAACCTCTGGCGCTTGACTCTCCCCCTAGGGGCACCCTCTAGCCTGAGCGCTGTTTATGCCCGGCAGACCAACAATGAGCAAACGTATTCTAGTGATCCTCGGTCACCCTTCGAACCAGAGCTTTTGTGCGGCCTTAAGCAGCACCTACGTCAGTGGCGCCCGTGCGCGCGGCCATGATGTCCAGGTACTCGAACTTGGCGCCTTGAACTTTGACCCGGTGCTGCGCGAAGGCTATCAGCAGCAACAAACATTGGAGCCCGACCTGCTGCACGCTCAAGGGCTGATCCATTGGGCAGAACACCTGGTGTTTGTGTTCCCGATCTGGTGGGGCGGCATTCCGGCGCTGCTCAAAGGCTTTCTCGACCGGGTGCTGCTGCCCGGATTCGCCTTCAAGTACCGCCGCAACTCACCCTTCCCCGAGCAACTGCTCAAAGGCCGCAGTGCAGACCTTCTAGTGTGCATGGACACTCCGCCCTGGTATTACCGCTGGGTCTACCGCATGCCAGGCTTGGAACAGATGCGACGCACCACCCTGAGCTTTTGTGGAATCAAGCCAAAAAAGACGTTAACGTTTGGACCCGTTATCAGCTCAAACACGGCCCAGCGCGATACCTGGTTGCGCCGGGCACGCATGCTGGCCAGCGCCAGCTAAAAAGGACGTTCGATGTATATCGGCAAAGCGGCGCAGTTGTCGGGCGTGACGATCAAGTGCATACGTCACTACGAGAAGATCGGCCTGTTGCCCGAACCCCGGCGCCTGGGCAGCTACCGCATCTATGATGAACAGAGTGTGGCGCTGGTGAGCCTGATCAAGTGCGCACAAAAGCTTGGTTTCAGCCTCAAGCAGATGCAGGCAATGGTCAGCGAGAACGGCCCCGGCAACCTGCCGCTGTCGCGCATCCTGCAAGCCGTCGCCAGCAGGAAAGCGCAATTGCTGGCACAAATGGCCGACCTGCAGCAGCAACACCAGAACCTGCTGGCGTTCGAGGCCAGCCTGGAGCAGACCCGTTACGATTGCTTTACCTATCCGACCTGAGTCCGACCATCACTCAATGGAGCTTCCATGTCCGCCCTTCGCCGCGCCGTTTTCCTCGATCATCACTCCCTGGACCTGGGCGACCTCAGCCTTGATCGCCTGCGTGGCTGCTTCGATGAGCTGCAACTGTATTCGGCTACCGCGCCTGAGCAGATCACCGAGCGCTTACTAGGTGCAACCGTGGCCATCAGCAACAAGGTCATGATCGACGCCAACACCCTCGCGGCCTGCCCCAATCTGAAACTGATCCTGGTGGCAGCCACCGGCACCAACAACGTTGACCTGCAAGCAGCACGCGCCCAAGGCGTGGTGGTCAGCAACTGTCAGGGCTATGGCACACCGTCGGTCGCTCAGCACACCCTGGCCTTGCTTCTGGCGCTGGCCACACGCCTGCCGGACTATCAGCACGCCGTAGCCAAGGGCCAATGGGCGAAGGCCAAACAGTTCTGTCTGCTGGACTTTCCGATTGTCGAACTGGAAGGCAAGACCCTTGGCATGCTTGGTCATGGCGAGCTGGGTGGTGCCGTCGCGCGCCTGGCTGAAGCCTTTGGCATGCGCGTCCTGCTGGGGCAACTCCCCGGACGCCCACCACGCGAAGACCGCCTGCCACTGGATGAACTGCTGCCCCAGGTAGACGCCTTGACCCTGCACTGCCCGCTCAATGAACACACCCGCAACGTTATCGGCGCCCAGGAACTGGCCCTGCTCAAGCCGGGGGCCTTTGTCATCAATACCGCCCGCGGCGGCCTGATCGACGAACAAGCACTGGCCGACTGCCTGCGTGCCGGCCATCTGGGCGGTGCCGCCACCGACGTACTGAGTGTTGAACCACCGGTGCAAGGCAACCCGTTGCTGGCGGCCGACATCCCGCGCCTGATCGTAACCCCTCACAGCGCCTGGGGCGCGGTGGAATCGCGCCAGCGCATCGTCGAGCAGTTGAGCGAGAACGCCGAGGCGTTTTTTGCCGGCAGCCCGCGCAGACAGGTCAGCTAACGCCCATCCGGCTCTGATAAACTGCGCCACTTTTTCAGGAGCCGCCCCCATGGACCCGCGCAGTGAAGTGTTGCTTCGTCAGGCCGAGCTTTTCCAGGGCTCGGTGTTACTCGCCGGCCTGCCTGCCGACGACCTGCTCGGCAAGCTACCAGCAGCGCACGGCTGGTGCTGGCATGCGGGCGATCAGGCGGCTGTCGAGGCACGCTTTGCCGGTCGCAGCCACTTTGGCGTAGAGGCACCGGCGCAACGTTTCGAAGCGGCGGTTCTGTTCCTGCCCAAGTCCCGCGACCTGGCCAATTACCTGCTCAATGCCCTGGCTTCACGCCTGGCCGGGCGCGAGCTGTTTCTGGTCGGTGAAAAGCGTGGAGGCATCGAAGGTGCAGCGAAACAACTGCATGCCTTCGGCAAGCCGCGCAAACTCGACAGCGCACGCCATTGCCAGCTGTGGCAAGTCACCGTAGAGCACGCGCCAGAGGCTAAACCTCTGGAAAGTCTGGCCGAGCGCTTTGAACTGCCACTGGCCGACGGCCCCCTACAGATCGTCAGCTTGCCTGGCGTATTCAGCCACGGCCGTCTGGATCGCGGCACCGCTCTGCTGCTCGAACACCTTGAGCACCTGCCGGTCGGCCATGTCCTCGACTTCGGTTGTGGCGCGGGCGTGCTGGGCGCCACCATCAAGCGGCGCTACCCACAAAGCCAAGTCACCCTGCTGGATGTCGATGCCTTTGCTGTAGCCAGCAGCCGCTTGACCCTGGCGGCCAATGGTTTGCAAGGCGAGGTGATCTGCGGCGACGGCATCGATGCTGCCCCGCGTGGTCTTGAGGTGATCCTGAGCAATCCGCCGTTCCATACCGGCGTGCACACCAACTACCAGGCTTCGGAAAATCTGCTGAAAAAATCAGCCGATCATCTGAAAAAAGGTGGTGAACTGCGATTGGTTGCCAACAGCTTCCTGCGCTACCAACCGCTGATCGAAGGCGCGTTGGGCAACTGTTCGGTGCGTGCCGAAGCACAAGGTTTCAAGATCTACCAGGCAACACGCGGTTAAAAACAAGGCTTGCCGAAACGGATTTGCCTAGGCAGAATCCGCTCCGTCCTAGGGGAGTAGTCTCCCGCGAGCGCCCAGCTCGCCCGGTACGCGTCAACATACTTGGTCCACAGACCATGGCGCGTGCGACCCACGGTCCGCACAGACGGACCCAGGGTTTGACAAGACCTATGACACGCACACCTTACCCGGGGCGGGAAGGTTGTACGTGTCATAGCCGTGTCGACCCGCCCCCGTAGGAATCCTGATGCTGGAATCATTGCTCGTCCCGACCGCAATCGTGGCCCTCGCCGAAATTGGCGACAAGACCCAATTGCTCGCGCTCATTCTTGCCGCCCGCTTCCGCAAGCCTTGGCCGATCATCGCCGGCATCATCGCCGCGACCCTGGCCAACCATGCAGCAGCCGGCGCTGTCGGCGCCTGGGTCAGCACGTTCTTCTCCGCCGCCACCTTGCACTGGATTCTCGCAGCCAGCTTTGCTGCCACCGCTTTGTGGACACTTATTCCAGACAAAATGGACGATGACGAAGCCAGCACGGCCCGCCGCTTTGGTCCGTTCCTGACCACGCTGATTGCGTTCTTCATTGCCGAAATTGGTGACAAGACCCAGGTCGCCACAGTGATGCTCGCAGCTCAGTACCCGCACCTGATCATGGTGATTATCGGCACCACCCTGGGCATGTTGATTGCCAACGTACCGGTGGTGCTGGCGGGCAACTTCGCCGCCGAGAAGCTGCCGCTGACCCTGATCCGTCGCCTGGCTTCGGCCGCGTTCTTTGTACTGGCGGCTGTGGCGGTGTATTCGGCGATGGAAGTCAGCGGCTGGATAGGCTGATAACGATCGCGGGGCAAGCCCGCTCCCACTGGAGGTGCGCAGACTCTGTGGGAGCGGGCTTGCCCCGCGATCAAAGCGTTACTTTTTAGCGCGCTCGTACAGCGGCATCACCTTCGGAATCGCCGCCCGCAACGAAGCCTGACGGCTGTCGGACGCCGGGTGAGTGCTCATGAACTCAGGTTGTGAACCACCGGAAGCGGCCGCCATCTTGTCCCACAGGGTGATCGCCGCATTCGGGTTGTAGCCTGCACGCGCGGCCAGTTCCAGGCCGATCAAGTCAGCTTCATTCTCGTTGGCGCGGCTGTTGGGCAGGGTCATGCCGTACTGCACCACGGTGTCGGCCAGCGCCATGCTGTCCTGGCCCAGCCCCAGCAAGGCGCCTGCACCTTGACGGGCCATCTCGATACCGTAGGCCTTGGACATCGCCTCACGACCGTGTTCACGCAGGGCGTGGGCAATTTCATGGCCCATCACCGCTGCGATCTCGTCATCGGTCAGTTTGAGCTTGTCGATCAGCCCGGTGTAGAAAAAGATCTTGCCGCCAGGGCCGCAGTTGGCGTTGAGCTCGTCGCTCTTGATCAGGTTGACCTCCCAGTTCCACTGCGCCGCATCCGGGCGGAAGTTCGGCGCCTGGGCAATCAGCCGGTCAGCAATGACTTGTACCCGCTTGGCATCAGCACTGGTCTTGTCGAGCACACCTTTGCTCGACGCTTCGCCCACGGTTTGCTGATACGACTGAGCGTACATCTGGTTGACTTCGTCGCTCGACAACATGCTGAACATATATTGCTTACGCTCGACACCCACGGCACCGCCGCTGGTGGTGTTCACTGCCTGGCAACCGGCTAGCAGAATGCTGGCACTGAGGGCGCTGACAACAAATAACTTACGCATGAAAACACTCCATTCGAACATGCCGGGTATCCTAGGCCGACTCGGTTGAGCCCGCTACACCCTGAACGAAGATTTATCCAGACGGCGCTCATGCTTTGCCGCGCCCGAGCCGATAACGCATGGCAGATGACGTTTATTGTGCTTGGAGCCCTTCATGAAGTTCAGGTCGATCCAGTTTTCCGTTGCAGCCCTGGCCGGGGCCATTGTCCTGAGTATAGTTGCCGCCCTGGTGCTCTACGCTGTGTATTCCGGCCAGCGGACCCAGGAACTGGTGCAAACCCGCACCCAGCAACAGTTCGAGGCCGTGATCGAACAACGCCTGACCGCCCTCGCCCGCACTCAGGTCAGTGAAATCCAGAGAGGCCTGGAAGCGCCATTGCTGATCGCTCGCGGACTGGCCACCAGCAATGCGATGCTGGGCATGCAAGACGCCAACGGCAATCCATTGCTCAAGATCGAGCGCGAACAACTGATCGCCTTGCTCAAACAAACCGCCGTGACCAACCCGTTGATCCTCGGTACCTACCTGGGCTGGGAAGCCAACGCGCTGGACCACGATGACAGCCACTTCGTCGGCTCCTCCATCACCGGTATCGACAGCGCCAACGGGCGCTTCCTGCCCTGGTGGTTCCGTAACGACGACGGCAGCCTCGGCCTGGATAAACTCGCCGACGTCAATGACCAGACCATCCTCGCCACCGGCGTGCGCGCCAGCGAGTACTACCTGTGCTCACGCGAATCGAAAAAAGCCTGTGTGATCGATCCCGCGCCTTACAAGGTGGGCGACAAGGTGGTGATGCTCGCCTCTTTCGTTGAGCCGATCCTGATCGATGGCCAGTTTCAGGGGATCGCCGGTGCCGACCTGTCGGTAAACTTCATTCAGGAACTGCTCAACACTGCCGACCAGCAACTCTACGAAGGCGCGGGCGAGCTGGCGCTGGTCTCCGGCAATGGCCGCCTGGTTGCTTTCACCAAAGACCCGAGTAAGTTTGGCGAGAAAGCCAGCGACGTTCTGGATGGCGGCGTTGCCACCACCCTGAGCCAGCTCAGCGGCGAAAACCTGCGTTATCAAGTTAACAACGACGCCGGGCGCATCGAGCTGTACCTGCCGTTCAAAATCGGTAACACCGATGCCCGCTGGACCTTGTTGCTGGAGTTGCCACTGAGCGCGGTGATGGCCGACGTCAACCAACTGCAAAACGAACTCAGCGCGCAACGCAGCACCGACCTCACCGGCATGACGCTCATGGGCCTGGCCATCGCCGCCCTCGGCCTGCTGGTGATCTGGTTGCTGGCTCACGGTATCGCCCGCCCGCTGCGCCAGATGGTGGCCATGCTCGATGATATCGCTCAGGGTGAAGGCGACCTGACCCGCCGCCTGAGCAGTGACCGTGCCGATGAGCTGGGCTCGATCGCCAAAGGCTTCAACACCTTCCTGGCCAAACTACAGGCAATGATCAGCCAGGTGGTGGCCTCGGTGCAAAAAGTCAGCGACTCCTCGGAGCATACCGCCGACATCGCGATTCGTACCAACCAGGGTGTGCACAAGCAAATGGCCGAGATCGACCTGGTGGCCACCGCTGTGCACGAAATGACCGCCACCGCGCAAGACGTGGCGCGCAATGCCACCCATGCCGCGCAGGCGGCCAACAACGCCGATCAGGCCGCCCATCAAGGCCTGCAGATCGTACGCAACACGTCCGATTCGATCAGCGCCCTGGCCGAAGAGATTGGCCGGGCGGTCGGCGTGGTACAAAACCTGGCCCGCGACAGCGAGAACATCAATGCGATCCTGATTGCCATTCGCGCCATCGCCGAGCAAACCAACCTACTGGCACTCAATGCCGCTATTGAAGCCGCACGTGCTGGCGAACAAGGCCGAGGCTTTGCCGTGGTGGCCGACGAAGTGCGCAACCTGGCGCAAAAGACCCAGCAGGCGACCGAAGAAATTCAGCAGATGATCCAGCAACTGCAACAGGGCACCCGCGATGTGGTGCGGGTCATGGAAGACAGCCAGGGCAAGACTGACGACAGCGTGCAACAGGCCGCTCGCGCCGCCGAGGCACTGGAAAGCATCACTCAGGCGGTATCGGTGATCAACGACATGAACACCCAGATCGCCAGCGCTGCCGAAGAGCAAAGTGCCGTTGCCGAAGACATCAACCGCAATGTAATCAACATTGGTCAGGTGGCCAACGAAGTGGCAGGCGGTGCAGATGAGTCGAGTACTGCCAGTGCGGAATTGACCAAGCTTGCTGAGCAACAGCGGCGTCTGATCAATCAGTTCAGGGTGTGATGAATTAATCGCGGGGCAAGCCCGCTCCCACAGTGACCATCGGTGGGAGCGGGCTTGCCCCGCGATGCATTCACGCCGGAGTCAAACACTCCGGCCCATTGAGTTTCGGATCATTGACGAAATTGGCCAGCACCCGCTCGCGCAACGTCGCCTGACTGCTGGCCAGCAGCTCATACAGTTGAGCCATGGGGGTTTCGGGGTTAAGCCAAGCCTCTTGGCCTGCAGCGTCTAAAATCAGCGGCCTGCGCTGGTTCATCGCCGCCTGAGTTACCACTGCGGTACTCAACCAGACCTGATCCTGCACCGGATAGGCTTCCCAGATGGCAGCAAAGAACAACGACGAACCCTCTCCCGGCGTCAGCCAGTAAGGGCGTTTGCGCACGCTACCGCGCCATTCGTAGAAACCGTTGGCCGGCATCAGGCAACGCCGCAGGCGCAACGCTTCCCGAAACATCGGTTGCTCGGCCAGCGTTTCAGCGCGGGCATGGGCCGGTGTGCGTGACAAGTCAGTCAGCCAGGCCGGGGTCAACCCCCAGCGGGCCCGCGCCAACGTCAGTTGCCCCTGTTCCTGACGCTGGATCAGGACCGACGCACCAGGCGAAATATTCCATTGAGCCTGCTGATCAGCCGGGAATCCCGGTAATGCAGCAAAGGCCGGAGACCAGCGAAACAGCGCGTAACGTCCACACATGGGGGATAAAAACCTAGCAAATCAGGGTGCCCGGAATGTGCTCCGGTTCGTCGCCAGCCAAGGGCTGGGCTGCATTGTACGCGGCGATCAGCTGGCGTGCGTACTCAGCCTGTTCATCGGCAACCGCCAAGCCCAACAGGCCCTGCATCGGCAAGTCGCCGATCGCCCCCATCAGGTCTCGGCCAATTAGATGAACCTGAATACCTTCGCTGTCGAGCATGCCCATCAGCATTTCGGCCTCCAGCAGGCTTTCCGGTTCATAGATACGCTGCATCAGTCATTCTCGCCATAAACGTCCAGCATCCATTCGTCACCATGCACCTGCAGCACAAACCTGATGGGCTTGCAGCAGACCTGACAGTCTTCGATGTATTCCTGATCGCCTGCAGACAGGTCTACTGTCGTCTCGACTTCTTCACCACAGTAAGGGCAATCGTAGATCGCAGTTTCCAGCATCGCGGCCTCCGGAGTGACTTATGCGTATAATTGCCGGTCTATTTACAGGACCTGAGCGTGTTCGAGCCGTTTTTCGAAACCCGGCCCTACCTATTACCCTAGCCGTTTCCAACAAGAGAGCATGATGGGCGAATTCGATGCCATCCGACCGTACGACGACGCTGAGGTCCCTGCCGTTCTGGCACGCCTGCTCAGCGACCCGGCATTCCTCGATATCCTCACCCACTTCCGTTTCCCGCGCATGGCCGGAGCCTTTGGCTGGCTGTTGAAGCCCCTGATCGCCCGGCGCCTACGCAAAGAGTTTGCTGGTGTCAGCTGCGTTTCGACTCTGCAGGACAAAGTCGAGTACTACGTCGACCATACCATTGAGCGCGCCACCGACGGTGTGACCTACACCGGCGTCGAGTTGCTCAAGTCCGGCACCGCCTACCTGTTTCTGGCCAACCACCGTGACATCGTCATGGACCCGGCGTTCGTCAACTACGCGGTCTACCACGCCGGCCTGCCGACGCCGCGGATCGCCATTGGCGACAACCTGCTGCAAAAACCGTTCGTCAGCGACATGATGCGCCTGAACAAGAGCTTCATTGTTCACCGCTCAATCAGCGGTCGACGCGAGAAGCTTGCGGCCTACCAACTGCTCTCGGCCTACATCAACCATTCGATCCGCAACGACGGTCAGTCCATCTGGATTGCCCAGGCTGAAGGCCGCGCCAAAGATGGTGACGATCGCACCGATTCGGCGATCCTGAAAATGTTCCACATGAGCCGCAAAGACGAGCCTTTCGGTGCGGTGATCCAGTCACTGCACCTGAGCCCGGTGTCGATCAGCTATGAGTACGACCCGTGCGATCAGGCCAAGGCCCGCGAGTTGTATATCCGCGCCACCACCGGCAGCTACACCAAAGCGCCCGGTGAAGACGACATCAGCATCGCCCAGGGCATCACTGGCTATAAAGGTCGGGTGCACATCAACTTCGCCCCGCCGGTAACGGCGTTCTTCGAAGACACCAAGCAACTGGCGGCGGAGATCGATCGGCAGATTCTGGCGGGCTACCGGCTGTTCCCGGTGCACTACCTGGCCTATGCGCAATGGGCTGATGCAGACCCTGCGTTGGACGTGCCAGCGGCGGCCAAGGTATTCCCGGCCGACGAGCTGGCCAAGGCCCAGGCTGAATGGCAACGTCGCCTGGATGCCTGCCCGGTCGAACAGCGCCCTTACCTGGTGCAGCAGTATGCGACGCCAGTGCGCAATCAGTATCGGGTCAAGGCGGGGTTGGCGCTTTAAAGCATCGCGGGGCAAGCCCGCTCCCAGCGGTGGGAGCGGGCTTGCCCCGCGACTGGAATCAAACCCAGGTACTGAACCAGGACAACAGCAAGGCCAGCGCCAGGAAGGCAAAACCGAGAATGTAGTAAAACCGGTTGATACGCTGGGTCATCCCATCGACCACCGCTTCATCGCTTGGCGCCCCCGCCAACGCCTGCGCTTCACGCCGCCGGGCACTGTGCAACAGCAGACCACCGGGACAGGTAATCACCAAGGCCAACAGGTTGATCAGCTTGGCCGGATGGGCGGCGATCAGCCCCCAGAGCATTTGCAGCGACATTACAGAACCTCTAAGTCATGACTGCGGGCATTCTACCCAAGCAGCGCTGCAAGTCCTGCCCTTTTCGACCAAATGTAGGAGCGGGCTTGCCCCGCGATGCGATGTGTCAGACAGACCGCAATCGTGGGGCAGCAGGGATTACTCGCCGAGGATCTGGCCGATCGCCTGGTCTTTGAACAGACGGGTCAGGGCGTCGCTCAGCACATCACTCACCAGCTTGGTGTTGGTTTCCTGGTTCGGCGCCATGCCGAAGCGCTGGTCCAGCGAGGCACCATAACGACCGCTGTAACGGCGGTTGGCGTTGGACACGTCTGCTTTGAAAGTCGCACCAATGGTGGCTTCAGTCACGTACATGCCTTCTTTGGGCGACTGGTACTTCAGCTCGGCCAGGGTCACCGTCAGCTGAGGCGCGTTATAGGCGTTTGGCGTCGGGGTGAAGCCCAGCAGGCGTACTGCGGCTTCAGCCTGAGCTTGCACCTTGGGCATGATGTCGTTGCCAGTAACGGTGATAGCGCTGGTTTCAGGGTACAGGCCACCGCGGGTGCCCAGGGTTTGCGAAGCACGACCATCAACCACCCGGACCACTACCGGCTGGCCATGCCCCACCGGAGCCAGCTGGGCGGTGAGTTTTGGTTGCGGGCTGAGTTGTTGCGGGCTGTGGGCACAACCGACCAGCGTCAGGCTGGTCACCGCGATCAAACCGAACAACAAACGTTGCAACATGCTCATCTCTCCAGAATAGGCAGCAAAGGCCGCCAGTATAACCAGCAGTACGCAGCCCAGCCATCGCCGTGCCATTAGCGAATAAGACAGGCGCGAGCGCTGTCGGTTCGCTGTCACAATGGTTTCATCACCTTGAGGCTATGCTGGCGCCCAGAACACCCAATGAGGAACACGCCATGTCCTGGTTCTGGACTTCACTGTTCACCCGCCGCCCCACACGTCACTTCGCACGGCTCGACACCCAGGGCCATTGCCTGGCTTTCAAGCAATGCGCCAACAAACCCGAAGCTGGCAACTGGGTGGAAATCAACGAAATACGCCTGGCCTGGCTCAATCGCCCGCTGCCCGCCAACGCCCGTGTTTGCCCACTCCCCCGCAATAACTGGGTGCAGCGCAGCCTGACCGCCTGAACCGTGCATCAATAAAAGTCGTTAATAAAGATCATTTCTGCCCGAGACATCGTTATAATCTCCCCCCGATTATAAGGACGTCTCCTGATCGGGCCTCGCAGCACCGCCAATGTTCACCATCGGCATCCCCCGCACCGCCCACAGAGAGCCTTCCACACAGGTCTTGCACCAGCAAGCGTGCCAGTAATTCTCGGCCCTCTGCTCTGCCTGAACCTGCCGGTCTGCCATCGCGCAGTCCATTTTGAGGTTCACGACTCCAAAAGAGCGTGAAAAAACGGGTTTTCACAACTTCACGAGAGTGTGGCGAGCAATGAACAGTCTGGCATGTGCAAAAGCACCAAAAGTGTCCCGAACAGCCCTGAACAGCTGGCAACTGTGCTCATCCAGGATGAGTGCCTGAGGCCGGTCCATAACGCACGACGGACACCTTGACCATAAGTCGAATTGCCGCATCGGCCTTAAAATGCGTTCATAGGCAACGCAAAGCCCGGTTGGCGGTGTCCGCTGAAGTTGCAAAAACTGCGAAATATCGGACATGGCGATCCTGGCCAAGCCAGGGATCCTATGCTGTCAATTTGGTGCTGTAGATTTTGGAGACGCGTTAATGGCGCAGAACGAAGCAGTCGATGTAGTACTGGTAGGGGCAGGCATCATGAGTGCCACCCTGGCCGTACTGCTCAAGGAACTCGACCCGGCAATCAAGCTGGAAGTCGTCGAGTTGATGGATTCGGGTGCCGCGGAAAGTTCCAACCCGTGGAACAACGCCGGGACCGGCCATGCCGGGCTGTGTGAACTGAACTACACGCCGCAGGCCGCCGACGGCAGCATCGACATCAAAAAAGCGGTCCACATCAACACTCAGTTCGAGGTATCCCGGCAGTTCTGGGCTTACCTGAGCAAAAAAGGTGCGCTCAGCTCGCCACGGGCGTTCATCAACCCTGTGCCGCACCTGAGCTATGTTGAAGGCGAAAAAGGCGTCGACTTCCTGAAGAAGCGTTTCGAGCTGCTCAAGCAGCACCACGCCTTCGCCGAGATGGAATACACCGAAGACAAGTCGGTGATGAACGAGTGGATGCCGCTGATGATGCCCGGTCGCCCTGCCGACCAGAAAATCGCCGCCACCCGCGTTTTGAAAGGTACCGACGTTAACTTTGGTGCCCTGACCAACAAACTGCTCAAGCATTTGGCCAGCGCGCCGGATGCCCAGGTCAAGTACTGCAAGCGCGTAACTGGCCTGCGCCGTAACGGCAGCGGCTGGACCGTCAGCATCAAGGACGTCAACAGCGGCAGCAGCCGTGAAGTCAACGCCCGCTTCGTATTCCTCGGCGCTGGTGGCGCGGCACTGCCGCTGCTGCAGCAATCGGGTATCGAAGAGAGCAAAGGCTTTGGTGGCTTCCCGGTCAGCGGGCAGTGGCTGCGTTGCGACAACCCTGAAGTGGTGAAAAAGCACCAGGCCAAGGTCTACAGCCAGGCCGCGGTAGGTTCGCCACCGATGTCGGTGCCGCACCTGGACACCCGCGTTGTCGATGGCAAAACCTCGCTGCTGTTCGGCCCATACGCTGGTTTCACCACCAAGTTCCTCAAGCATGGCTCGTTCCTCGACCTGCCGCTGTCGGTGCGCATGGGCAACCTCGGCCCGATGCTCGCCGTGGCCCGCGACAACATGGACCTGACCAAGTACCTGGTCAGCGAAGTGATGCAGTCGATGGAGCAGCGCCTCGAGTCCCTGCGTCGCTTCTACCCTGAGGCGAAAGCCGAAGACTGGCGCCTGGAAGTAGCGGGCCAGCGCGTACAGATCATCAAGAAAGACCCGAAAAAAGGTGGCGTGCTGCAGTTCGGTACCGAACTGGTAGCTGCCAAAGACGGTACCCTGGCCGCCCTGCTGGGCGCCTCCCCTGGTGCTTCGGTCACGGTGTCGATCATGCTTGAGCTGATCGAGCGCTGCTTCCCAGAGCAAACCAAGGGTGCCTGGGCTGCCAAGCTCAAGGAAATTTTCCCGGCCCGGGAAAAGGTCCTGGCGGCCGATGCTGCGCTGTATCACAAGATCAGCGTGCACAATGACGAGGTCCTGGGCCTGGTCGAAAGCAGCCCGGCGCAGCACTACGCGTAACGCACCGGCAAAAAAAAACGCCCTTCGGGGCGTTTTTTTATGTGTGCTGTGAATCAGCCACGCGCTTTGTCGATGATCTCGATGTACTCAGCCGCATTGCGCTGGTCACGAATCTGGTCGACAAAGGTTTTGCCGTGTTCATCTTTACCGTCGACGTCCAGCCCGGCCTCAACGAAGAAACCGACAAAACGCTCGAAGTCATCGATGCGCAGGCCACGATAAGCTTTGATCAGCTTATGCAGCGAAGGTGAAGTGGCATCCGCCGGTTCGAACTGCAGGAAAGATTTGACGTACTCGTCACTGATCTCATCCCCAATCACTTGCTTCTTGTCTTTACGCATTGCCGACTCCAACTGAACCATCACGGACATTTTCACGGGCGGGCAGTTTACCCCCGCCCAGCACCGACGCTCAACGCGCGCGTACGGTCCCGGTGTGCAGATCGGCCCAGATATGGCCATTGCCGTAGCTGAGGAATTGCACATAAACGGTGTTGTTGCGCAGCAGGTCGAGAATCACCGGGTACTGACTGCTCGGGTAGTTCAGGCTCAACACCTTGCGCTTGTCGTCGTAGACCGGTTTTTTCAGGCTCTTGCTCTCGGCATCGAAACTGATCACCACTTGGCTGATGGTTGCCCCTTTGCTCAAGGGCTTGCCTTTCAGGCGCAGCAGCAAGGGTGAGGTCACCGGAATCGGCTGTTGATTGGATTGACGCTGGTTACCCACCACCACGGAATAATCGGTGACCTGCAACAACTGCTGGCCCTCAGGGGCTTCCTGGCGCAATGACAGGTCATCGGGGGGCAGGAATTGACTGTGCAACGGCGCAGCAGCCAAGGGCATGCTCAATAGCAAAAGAAGGGGAACAATGGCGCGCATGACAGGCTCCTTGAGGCGACCTGGCACTTTAGCACGGCGCACTCTGTGGGAGCGGGCTTGCCCCGCGATTACGGTCTGTCAGTGAGATTGCGATCGCGGGGCAAGTCGGATCGCCGCACCGCCGCTCCCACAGGTAAGGGGTTATTCGCAGTCGTCGAACTGCGCGCGCATCCAGGCTTGATAGTCGGCTACCCCTGCCTCACCTTCGCGCGGCGCCCAGTTGGCCAACTCCCCCTCGCCCACCGGGCGATACGGGCCGGATTTACACTCGAACATCATGCTGTCCGCTTCCAGTACCACCAGGCCATGAAAAATCCCCGGTGCCAGGTCCACGCCCAGGCAATCGCCCCCGGCTTCCAGCACGCGCTTGTCGACTACCGCGCCAGCCTCATCAAAGATCAGCAGCCCCAGCTTTCCACGCAGTACGATCAGGCACTCGGCTTTGTCAGCCGACAAATGCCGGTGCGGCGGGATGTAGGTAGACGGCTGGAGCCCCACCGCCATGCGGTGACAAGGCTCTTCCATGTCATGGAAGTTATGGTGCTGGCGGCCGCGCGGGTTGGCTGCTGCCTTGCTGGCCAGCTCGGTAAACAACGATTGGTCGAGAAATCCGGGCTGGCGCATAAACTTAAAGCCCTTTGACGGCAAAGATGCCATTGGCATTGCGCCAGTAGCCCTTGTAATCCATGCCATAACCAAACACATAGCGGTCAACACAGCTCAGGCCACAGAAGTCGGCCTTCAGCTCTGCACTGGCCTTGCGGTCGTGGTCTTTGTCGATCAACACGGCGGTGTGCACAGCGCGAGCACCTGCGTGCTTGCAGAAGTCGATGATGGCGCTGAGGGTGTGGCCTTCGTCGAGAATGTCGTCAATGATCAACACATCGCGGTCGATGAACGAAACTTCCGGCTTGGCTTTCCAGAACAGATCGCCGCCGCTGGTCTGATTGCGGTAACGGGTCGCATGCAGGTAAGAGGACTCCAGCGGGAATTGCAGGTGGGTGAGCAGCTTGCCGGCGAAAATCAGACCACCGTTCATCACACAGAACACCACCGGGTTGCGCTCGGCGAGAACTTCGCTGATTTGTGCACCAACACGGGCAATGGCGGCCTCTACTTCGGCTTCGTTGTACAGGCAGTCAGCCTCTCGCATGACTTGACGGATATGCTCGAGATCAGCGGACATGGCGCTCTCCAGGGGGCTGCAAATTAGAAAAGCGGGCAAAGGTACGCATCCGAAGGCGTCAGATCAAGCATTTATGGACTAACGTCCAGAATGCCTATAGGACACACACGGCTGAATAGATTAATCTACCGCGGTTTTTTTGCCCGCCCCCGGAGCTTTCCCTATGCCTACCCGTGAGATCCGCCATCCGCTGATCCGTCACAAGCTCGGCCTGATGCGCCGCGCCGATATCAGCACCAAGAATTTCCGCGAACTCGCCCAAGAAGTCGGCACGCTCCTGACCTACGAGGCCACTAAAGACCTGCCGCTCGAAACTTACGAGATCGACGGCTGGTGCGGCAAGGTCCAGGTCGAGAAAATCGCCGGTAAGAAGATTACTGTAGTCCCGATTCTGCGTGCCGGTATCGGCATGCTCGACGGCGTGCTCAGCCTGATCCCGGGCGCCAAGGTCAGCGCCGTCGGTGTTGCCCGCAACGAGGAAACCCTCGAAGCCCATACCTACCTGGAAAAACTCGCCCCGGAAATCGACGAGCGCCTGGCGCTGATCATCGACCCGATGCTGGCCACCGGCGGCTCGATGGTAGCCACCATTGATCTGCTCAAGAAAGCCGGCTGTAAAGATATTCGCGCGATGGTCCTGGTTGCCGCACCAGAAGGCATTGCCGTGGTCGAGAAAGCGCACCCGGATGTGCAGATCTACACCGCCTCGATTGACCAGTGCCTGAACGAGCACGGTTACATCATTCCAGGCCTGGGCGATGCCGGCGATAAAATTTTCGGCACCAAACAGAAGGACGCCTGAACATGCAGGATGAGTTCAACGACCCGCTTTGGCGTCAGGTCGTCTCCGGCGCGCAGATGCTCTTTGTAGCCTTTGGCGCGCTGGTGCTGATGCCGTTGATCACCGGCCTCGACCCGAATGTCGCGCTGTTCACCGCGGGCTTGGGAACTCTGCTGTTCCAGGTCGTGACCGGTCGCCAGGTACCGGTGTTCCTCGCTTCGAGCTTCGCCTTCATTACCCCGATCATTCTCGCCAAAGGCCAGTTCGGCCTGGCCGAGACCATGGGCGGGGTGATGGCCGCCGGCTTCGTCTACACCTTCCTCGGCCTTGCCGTGAAGATCAAGGGCACCGGTTTTATCGACCGTTTGCTGCCCCCGGTGGTGATCGGCCCGGTGATCATTTCCATCGGTCTGGCGATGGCCCCCATTGCCGCCAACATGGCGATGGGCAAGGCCGGTGACGGCACCGAGCTACTGCCTTACAGCACCGCGATGATGATCTCCATGCCCGCGCTGATCACTACCCTGGTCGTCGCGGTGTTCGGTAAAGGCATCTTCCGCCTGGTACCGATCATTGCCGGTGTGCTGGTCGGGTTTGGCCTGTCGTTCTACTTTGGCGTGGTCGATACCGCCAAAATTGCCGCCGCGCCCTGGTTGGCCCTGCCGCACTTCACGGCACCGGCATTTAACTGGCAAGCGATCCTGTTCATCGTGCCTGTCGCCCTGGCGCCCGCTATCGAACATATCGGTGGCGTCATCGCGGTCGGTAGCGTGACCGGTCGGGACTACCTGAAAAAACCAGGCCTGCATCGCACCCTGCTCGGAGATGGTATCGCCACGACCACAGCTGGCCTGTTTGGTGGCCCACCCAACACCACGTACGCCGAAGTGACGGGCGCGGTGATGCTGACCAAGAACTACAACCCGAAGATCATGACCTGGGCGGCGATTTTTGCCATTACCCTGGCTTTCATCGGCAAGTTCGGGGCATTGCTACAGAGCATTCCTGTACCGGTCATGGGCGGCATTCTGTGCTTGCTGTTTGGCTCGATTGCAGCGGTGGGCATGAACACCATGATCCGCCACAAGATCGACCTGGGCGAAGCGCGCAACCTGGTGATTGTCTCGGTAACGCTGGTATTCGGTATCGGCGGTGTGCTGGTTGGTACCGGCACGGGTCCAGACGATTGGGGCCTGAAGGGTATCGCGCTGTGCGCCATCGTTGCGATTGCCTTGAACTTGCTGCTACCGGGTAACGACAGCTGGAAGCATAAGGCTCAGGACTGAATGCATCGCGGGGCAAGTCCGCTCCCACAGTGACTATCTGTGGGAGCGGACTTGCCCCGCGATCAATGCTTCAAACCTGCTCGCACATGCCCTTCAACGCCTGCACCCACTGCGGGTGATCATTCAGGCACGGCACCAGCACCAGCTCCTCTCCGCCTGCCGCCACAAACTGCTCACGCCCACGATCACCGATCTCTTCCAGCGTCTCGATGCAGTCGGCGACAAACGCCGGGCACATCACCAGCAGCTTCTTCACACCGGATTGGCCAAGCTCGTCCAGGCGGGTTTCGGTATAAGGCTCAATCCATTTTGCCCGCCCCAGCCGCGACTGGAACGACACCGACCACTTGCCATCGGGTATGCCCATTTTTTTCGCGAAGGCTTGAGCCGTGCGCAAGCATTGGCCGCGATAACACACCGCAAGCATTTCGGGCGAAGCATCCCGACAGCAGTCATTGGCCTGAAAATCATGGTTGCCGGTAGGGTCGAGCTTCTTCAGATGCCGCTCGGGCAAACCGTGGAAACTCAGCAAAAGATGGTCGTAGTCCTGCTCAAGGTAAGGCCGGGCGCTTTCCACCAGAGCATCGATGTACTCCGGCCGGTCATAGAATGGCTGCAATACCGCCAGCTCCAGGGGCAGCTTCTGCTCAGCCAGCACCTGTCGGGCTTGCTCGACTACCGTGGTCACCGTGCTGTCGGCGAACTGTGGATAAAGCGGCGCCAACGTGACTTTACGTACACCCTGTGCGGCCAGGCGCTGTAGCACCGTCGGCAATGACGGCTCACCGTAGCGCATGGCGATTTCCACTGGCCCGTGTTGCCAATGCTCACGCATGGCTGCCTGCAAGCGCCGGGTCAGCACCACCAGCGGCGAGCCTTCATCCCACCAGATCGAGGCATAGGCATGGGCCGACTGCTCAGGACGCTTGATCAGAATCAACGACACCAACAAGCGGCGCACCGGCCATGGCAAGTCGATCACGTAAGGATCCATCAGAAACTGATTCAGGTAACGGCGTACATCGGCCACCGAGGTGGAGGCCGGCGAACCCAGGTTGACCAGCAGCAGAGCGTGATCGGTCATGCAACGTCCTATTTCAGAGGCGCCTGGATAAGTCATCCAGCGCCGATTGCAGATCATTGAAGCGGAAGGTGAAACCCGCAGCAAGCAAGCGCACCGGGCGTGCCCGCTGGCCCCCCAACAACAGGGTCGACAACTCGCCCAGGCCGGTCTTGAGCACCAATGCCGGCAGCGGCATGAATGCAGGACGATGCAGGGCGCGCCCCAGGTGCCTGGCAAACTCACGGTTGCGCACCGGCTCCGGGGCGCAGGCATTATAAGGACCGCTGGCGTCCTTGTGCTGCAAGAGAAAATCAATCAGGGCGATCTCGTCCTCTATATGGACCCACGGCATCCATTGCCGACCATCGCCAATCGGCCCGCCCAGGCCCAGTTTGAAAGGCAAACGCAGGCGCGACAAAAAGCCGCCCTCACTGGAAAGCACCAACCCCGTGCGCACCAGTACCACACGAATCCCCAAGGCTTGTGCTTGTTGAGCGGTTTCTTCCCAGGCAATGCACAGCTGGCTGGCGAAGTCTTCTTTGACTGGCTGCGAGGCCTCGGTCAGCTCGCGCTCACCACCGTCACCGTACCAGCCAACTGCTGACCCGGAGATCAGCACTTCAGGCCGCTGCTGACGGCTTTCAAGCCATGCCAGCAGTTGCTCGGTGAGCGTAATCCGACTGCTCCACAGCACCGCCCGACGCCGACTGCTCCAGGGACGATCTGCAATAGGTGCACCCGCGAGGTTGATCACCGCATCGACCGGCTCGTCCTCACTCAGCGACTCAAGACGAGCGACCCCACGAACGCCAGCGCCACACAGTTTACCCACCTGCTCAGGCCGTCGACTCCAGACGGTCAGACGATGGCCTTGCGCCAACCAATGCTGACAAAGGTGTTGGCCTATCAAACCCGTACCGCCGGTCAGCAATATATGCATGGCTGTGTCCTCACATGGCTCACCCTGGTCTATTTTTAAGATCAAGGCACTTTTTTGACCGAACGCTCTCGGATAAACATAGGTCAACCTACAGCAGCTAACGGAAGCATCTTATACGCAACTAACAAGTTGTATAGGTTTGACTGACAGCGTAGTCTGTAATCAGCCAGGTTCGAAGAGGCCATCATGACTGTACCTATCGCAATCATCGGTGCCGGCATCGCCGGCCTGTCAGCGGCTCAGGCGTTGCAAAAAGCCGGGCAGGCCGTGCATTTGTTCGACAAAGGGCACGGCAGCGGTGGTCGCATGGCCAGTAAACGCAGTGATGCCGGCGCCCTGGATCTGGGTGCCCAATACTTCACCGCCCGAGACCGACGCTTCGTCGACCAGGTTCAGCAATGGGTCACCGCTGGCTGGGTGGCAGAGTGGAAACCACAGCTGTACAACTACCAGAACGGCGTACTGAGCCCATCACCTGACGAGCAAACCCGTTGGGTCGGCGTACCACGCATGAGTGCCATCACCCGCGGCCTGCTCAAAGATCTGACCGTCAATTTCACCTGCAGGATCGCCGAAGTGTTTCGCGGCAAACACTACTGGCACCTGCAAGACACCGAAGGCTGCAGCCACGGCCCCTACAGCCGGGTGATTGTCGCGGTACCGGCGCCCCAGGCCACGCAATTGCTGGCCGCCACCCCCAAACTTGCAGCCACCGCAGCGAGTGTACAGATGGACCCTACCTGGGCCATTGCCCTGGCCTTTGACACGCCACTGGACACACCCATGCAAGGCTGTTTTGTGCAGGACAGTTCGCTCGACTGGCTGGCGTGCAACCGTAGCAAGCCAGGGCGCGATGAGCACATGGACACTTGGGTACTGCATGCCACGTCCAGCTGGAGCAAGCAGCACATCGACCTGCCCAAAGAGGCAGTGATCGAGCAGCTCTGGGGCGACTTCGCCGAGCTGGTCGGCTGCGTCGTGCCCGCACCGAATTTTTCCCTCGCCCATCGTTGGCTGTATGCCCGCCCCGCCAGCAACCATGAGTGGGGCGCACTGGCAGACGCCGATCTGGGTCTCTATGCCTGTGGCGACTGGTGCCTGTCCGGACGCGTCGAAGGCGCCTGGCTCAGTGGCCAGGAAGCAGCGCGGCGATTGCTTGAACATCTGGAATGATTACCCCACAACCTGTACAAGCCAATTGACTTGTACAAGATGAGCCCTATGATAGTCATGTACATTTATTTTTCTTTGTACAAGATTATTTGGAGCTCGCCATGGACACCTCTGCCGCCATCCGCAAGCCCAGAATTGCAGTCAGCGCCTGCCTGATCGGCGCCGAGGTCCGCTACAACGGCGGGCACAAGGCCTCCCGCCTGTGTAACGAACTACTCAGTCAGCACGTCGACTTTGTCCCAGTGTGCCCGGAAGTCGCCATTGGCCTTGGGGTCCCACGTGCGCCCATCCGCCTGATCGGCGACCCCGCCGCACCGCATGCAGTTGGCACTCATGACCCGGCACTGGACCTGTCCGGCCCACTACGCGCTTACGGGCAGCAGATGGCCGCAGACCTTCAAGACATCAGCGGCTATATCTTCATGCAAAAGTCACCCTCTTGCGGGCTGGAGCGGGTCAAGGTCTACCAGGCCAACGGCTACCCCGCCCACGAAGGCGGCCGCGGCCTGTACGCCGCAGCCTTTTGCCAGCAACGCCCCGACTTGCCAGTCGAAGAAGAAGGCCGCCTATGCGACCCGGTACTGCGGGAAAACTTCATTACGCGCGTCTATGCCTATACCGACTGGCAACGGCTATTGACTGAAGGCCTCAGCCGCGGCGCGCTGATCGCCTTCCATGCCCGCTACAAGTATCAATTGATGGCCAACAACCCACAGCAGTACCGCGTGCTAGGCAAACTCTTGGGCGGCATGACCCGTGACGACGATCCACAAACGCTTGGCCCACGCTACTTCAGCCAGCTGATGGCCGCCCTGCGGCGCTGCGCCAGCCGCGGCAACCACAGCAATGTGCTGCTGCACCTGAGCGGTTACTTGCGTAATGCCCTGAGCGACGAAGACCGGCAGGAAATCCGCCAACTGATCAATCAGTACCACGCGGGTATCGTGCCTCTGGTAGTGCCACTGACGCTGCTCAAACACCATTTGCGCAGCCACCCGGATGCCTACGTGCTGCAACAGGTCTACCTGCAGCCGCACCCTGAAAGCCTGAGCCTGCGCAATGCAATCTGAGCAGTTGATACCGATTCGTGAGGTGACACAGCAGACTGGCGTCAACCCGGTCACCCTGCGCGCCTGGGAGCGGCGCTATGGCCTCATCGTCCCGCAGCGCACCGGCAAGGGCCACCGCCTGTACAGCCCCGCCGACGTTCAGCGCATTCGAAACATCCTGCACTGGCTGAACCTCGGCGTTGCAGTGGGCCAGGTCAAGGGATTGCTCGATAACGCCCCCTGCGAAACCACTGTATCAACCGACAACGAATGGTCGATGGCACGCCGACACTTGATCGACGCCATCGCCAACCTTGCCGAAGCCAGGCTCGAACAGAAGCTCAACCAGGCTATGGCGCTCTACCCTGCAGCCACCCTCTGTGACCAATTGCTGATGCCACTGCTGAATGATCTGGAGCGGCGCTGGCAGCAGCAGTTCGCGGCGCATCTGGAACGGGTGTTTTTCTATTCCTGGCTACGCAGCAAGCTTGGCGCCAGGGTTTATCACAACAATCACCAGCTCAACGGCGCACCGCTGCTGGTGGTGAACGGCACACAAATGGCCTTCGACCCGCAACTATGGCTCTGTGCCTGGCTGGTGAGCGATGGCGGTTGCCAAGTGCAAGTGCTGGACTGGGTACCGGCGGCCAATGAGCTGTCGATCGCGGTGGCACGCATACAACCACGGGCGTTGCTGCTGTGCCTTGGCCAAACCGTCAACCTGCGCCAGCTGCAGCTAAGCCTGGCCAGTATTGATATTCCGAAGCTCGTGAGTGGCAACGCCGTCAGCATTCACCGGGACGCACTCGAAGCAGGATCACACGCTGACCTGTATCTGTTCGACTCCCCGGTTGATGTGCTCAACGGCCTACAGCGTTTGCATCTGCTGTAAACGCGGCCGCCATAAACATTAGCGTTGTTTGACTGGGGAACACCATGCAACTGATCTGGCTGCGCAGCGACCTGCGTGTACACGACAATACCGCGCTGACTGCTGCCTGCGAGCAAGGGCCAACCCTGGCTGTCTGGCTGGTGAGCGCAAGCCAATGGCGCAGCCATGATGACGCCCCATGCAAAATCGATTTCTGGTTACGCAACCTGAACGCCCTGAAGGCGCAACTTGCCACACTCAAAATTCCTCTGCTGATTCGAGAGGCCGACACCTGGGACCAGGCACCCGAGGTACTGATGCACATTTGCCGTGAGTATCAGGTGCAGGCACTGCACCTGAACGAAGAATACGGCGTCAACGAACAGCGCCGCGACCACGCCGTCAGCGATGCGCTGACGCAGGCAGGCATTGCCGTGCATTGCTACCTGGATCAGCTGCTGTTCAAACCGGGCAGCATCCTGACCCGCAGCGGGGGCTACTTTCAGGTTTTCAGTCAATTTCGCAAAGTGTGTTACGAGCGCTTGCACCTCGGCCTGCCAAGCCTGCAACGCACACCGGCCCCTCAGGCATCGCTGGCCATTCGCAGCGACGAGATTCCCAGCCATGTGCCTGGTTTCGCGCCTCCCACCGACAGCCTGCGTGAGCTATGGCCGGCCGGTGAAGACGAGGCCCACGCGCGCCTGCAGCGCTTTATCGATGAAGCCGTGGATGACTATCAGCAGCAACGAGACATTCCTGCCACCGCGGGCACCAGCCAGCTCTCCCCCTACCTCGCAGCAGGCGTGCTTTCCCCACGCCAGTGCCTGCACCGGGCCTTGGCGCACAACCATGGCGAGTTCGACAGTGGCAGCGCCGGGCTAGTTACCTGGATCAACGAACTGCTCTGGCGGGAGTTCTACAAACACATACTCAACGGCTACCCGCGCGTATCGCAGCACCGCGCCTTCCGTCAGGAGACCGAGGCACTGCCCTGGCGCTACGCCCCTGAAGAGCTCAAAGCCTGGCAAGAGGGCCGAACCGGCTTTCCCATTATCGACGCGGCAATGCGTCAACTACTGGCCACTGGCTGGATGCACAATCGGCTACGGATGGTCGTGGCAATGTTCTTAACCAAGAACCTGCTGATTGACTGGCGTGAAGGCGAGCGCTTTTTCATGCGCCACCTGATAGATGGAGATCTGGCAGCCAACAACGGTGGCTGGCAGTGGAGCGCCTCCACCGGCACCGACGCCGTCCCCTATTTCAGGCTATTCAACCCAATAAGTCAGTCGCGACGCTTTGACGCCGAAGGCCGCTTTATCAAGACTTGGCTGCCAGAATTAGCGGCATTTGATAAAAAAACTGTTCACGGCCCTATGCCAACCGGAGATCTTTTTGCTACAAGTAATTATCCACAACCTATTGTGGACCTCGGCAGCAGTCGCGAACGCGCCTTGATTGCCTTTAAGAATTTGTCCTCGCGGCAGCTTAAGGATTCGCCACTTGAACATCTTCACCGCCAAACGCATATGGATTACCGGGGCTAGCAGCGGTCTAGGGTTGGCGTTTGTTGAACAATTGCTGGAGCAAGGCGCACTGGTAACCGCCAGCGGCCGAAACTGTGATGCACTTCTCAGTCTGTACCAGCAATATCACCCAAGATTAAAAGTGCTCGACGGTGATCTGACCGATCCACTGCAAGCAGTGGAAGCAGCCAGACAAGTCACAGAACATTGGGGCGCAATTGACTACCTGATCATAAATGCCGGGGCATGTGACTACCTGCCATCCGATTCGTCGGCCAGCGCTGTTTTTGAAGGTATTGCCCGCACTAATCTCAGCATTTCACGCAACTGCCTTGAAACTGCCATACCGCTCTTGCAGCGCGGTAGTTCACCGCAAGTACTTGCAGTGCTCAGTCGCTATTCTTCGCTGCAATTGTTCAAGCCCAATCAGCCGGAGACGGCGGACAACAGCCTGATGAAGCTGTTCGAATACCAGCGCGCCACACTCGCTACCGATGCAATCGACCTGACGATTGTTGCCCCTCAGCGCCTGAACGACCCGCTCGTGCAGGAAACGGTCATTCTGGAGTACTGGAGCGCACACACTGCGGCAGAGGTCATTCTCGATCACCTGCCTGCACGCCCTCCCCACCTGCTACTCGAGGCGATGCACCTGAACTTGCTCTGGCCTTTGCCCAGTTGATCACCCGGCCCTGCAATCGATGCAGGGCCGGACAGGTTTACAACGGCATGCGGTAATGAATAGCGTAACTTTCTGCGCCGTCGTTAGGCGTTTGCAAACCGGCATTGGAATAATGGATGGCACGTACGCCGACTTCATGCCCACCGGCAAAACGCAGACCGAAACCAATCCGGTCTTCAAATTGGAAAGATGATCCCAAGTCGTTGTCTTCAAGCTCGGTGCTAGAAAACGCCGCGACTCCGATACCCGCCTCGATATAGGGCTTGACCGACTCTCCGGCAAATTCGTAGACAAATACCGGAGCAAAGGAAAGGCTGTGGTTACTTGCCGTATCGTCACCGTCCCAATAGGTGTAACCCGCATCCCAATAACCGGTAAGCCGGCCGGTGCTAGTTTGCCACCAACTGACATCCCAGTTTGATTGCAAACCTAAACGATAGGTCATGGTCGAGTCACTGGTCTGACCGACAGAAAAAGAGACATCGGCTGCTTGAGTTGCGAAAGATTGCCCCAGGGTCACGGCTGCAACAGCAGCCAAACAAAGCAGTTTCTTCATGAGAAACGTCCTTTTTCCTAATGCTAATGTTGGTTCTTCTGCCTCATTGGACAGAATTATAGAAATCTGTGCAACCGTGTAAGTTCATCAGGATGTGCGTGTTTATTACACGGACTACTCTGTGAAGCTTCGCACACTGTCAGATTTATTCCACAACATTGGAAGTATCTTTCGCAAATGATCGGGACTGGCACTCGTCCAAAATTGTGCTTCGCGTGCTGGGCCAGAAGACAGTAGATCGCGCTCACTCAACAGCCGTTGCAACTGCCGGGCGACCGCTGCGCCGGTATCAATGATGGCGATCGACGGCGGCACCATTTGTGCCAACAGCGGCTTGAGGAAAGGGTAATGCGTGCAGCCCAGAATCAAGGTGTCACAACCGGCGTCCAGCAGAGGCTTCACATACCCCTCAAGCAACGCTTGCAGGGTCGGACTGCCCAGATCACCCGCTTCGATGCACTCGACAAGCCCAGGACACGGCTGCGTCACGACGCTGACGTCGCTGGCAAAACGGTCGAGCAACGCCGCGAATTTGGCACTCTGCAGTGTACCGGTGGTCGCCAGTACGCCGACCACGCCACTGCGTGTCGCAGCAGCAGCCGGCTTTACCGCAGGCTCCATGCCGACCAGGGGCCACTCCGGATACTGTTCACGCAGATCAGCAACCGCTGCGACCGTTGCAGTGTTGCACGCCAGCACCATGGCCTTGGCGCCTTGCTCACGGAAAAACTCGGCAACCTGGCGGCAACGCTGACGGATGAACGCTGGGGTTTTCTCGCCGTAGGGGATATGCCCGCAGTCGCCGAAATACAGCAGCGATTCATTGGGCAACAAGCGCTGAATCTCTGCCAACACCGACAAACCACCCACGCCGGAATCAAACACGCCGATCGGCGCTGCCGCGCGATCAGTCATCCCGCCCTCCACAGACGTCGCAGCCTGGGTCACGCTTGACGCGCAATTCTCGAAAGCGGCTGCCCAACGCATCAATCAGCAACAAGCGCCCGACCAGTGGCTCACCAAAGCCGGCCAGCAACTTAAGCGCTTCCAGTGCCTGCAAGCTGCCCACCAAACCCACCAGAGGCCCGACAACACCTGCTTCGCTGCAGGTCAGCTCGGCTTCACTGCCATGACCATACAGGCAGTGGTAACACGGACTTTCCGGCCGACGCGGATCAAACACTGACAACTGCCCTTCCAGGCGGATCGCCGCACCACTGACCAAGGGTTTGCCCAGCGCCACGCAAGCGGCATTGACCGCCTCGCGGGTGGCGAAATTGTCAGTACAGTCGAGCACCAAATCCACCGCCTGCACAGCGGCAGCCAGGGAGTCTTCATCCAGGGCACTGCGGTGGGCCAGCAAGCGAACCTCAGGGTTGATCGCCTGCAAGCGAGCCAATGCCGAGTCGACCTTGCTCAGGCCAACTGAAGCGGTGTCATGCAACACCTGTCGCTGCAGGTTGGTCAGGTCGACGGTATCGAAGTCTGCCAGATGCAACTCACCCACCCCAGCTGCCGCCAGGTACAAGGCTACCGGCGAACCGAGGCCACCAAGCCCGACGATCAATACGCGGCTGTCTTTGAGCCGCAGTTGACCATCGATATCGACCTGAGCCAGCAGAATCTGCCGGCTGTAGCGCAACAGTTCCTGATCACTTAGCACGGCAGTCGCCCCAGGCTGATACGTTCATGACCACCCAGATCGATGCGGCTCTCGACCTGCTCGAAAGCGCTCTGCGTCAGCAATGCCCGCACTGCTTCAGCCTGATCATAGCCATGCTCAAGCAGCAACCAGCCGCCGGGCTGTAGATGCTCAGGTGCCTGGCGGATGATAGTACGCAGGTCGTCGAGACCATCGGCACCGGCCACCAAGGCGCTGCTGGGCTCAAAGCGCACATCACCGGCCACCAGGTGAGGGTCTTCGGCGGCGATGTACGGCGGATTACTGATAATCAGCTCGTAACGCTCGCCCTTGAGCGAATCGAACCAGTGACTGCTGCGCACCTGAACGTTTTCCAGTTGCAGGCGCTGGCGATTGCGCTCGGCCAAGGCTACCGCTTCAAGCACGCGATCCACCGCCATGACCTGCCACTGGGGCCGCTCACTGGCCAACGCCAAGGCGATCGCTCCGGTTCCGGTGCCCAGGTCCAGCACGCGGGCCGGGCCGGGCTGCAATAATTCCAGGGCAGTTTCAACCAGCAGCTCCGTGTCCGGGCGCGGAATCAGTGTATGCGGTGCCACTTCCAGGTCCAGCTTCCAGAAACCTTGCTGCCCCAGAATGTAGGCCACCGGTTCACCGCTACGGCGCCGTTGCAGGTACTCGGCGAAGACCAACGCCGCCTCGCTGCTGACAATGCGCTCAGGCCAGGTGTGCAGGTAACTGCGCGACTTACCGATGGCGGCCGCCAGAAGCAGCTCCACGTCCAGGCGTGCCGTGGGCGAATCCGGTAGCTCCGCAGCGCGAAGCAGGCTGGCGATAATCGTCATTTACTCACCCAGTGCAGCCAGTTGGTCAGCCTGATACTCGGCCAGCAGCGGCTCGATCACCGCATCGACACCACCGGCCAGCACATCATCCAGGGAATACAAGGTCAGGTTGATACGGTGATCGGTCACCCGCCCCTGTGGATAGTTGTAGGTGCGAATCCGCTCGGAGCGGTCACCCGACCCCACCAGCAGCTTGCGCTCGCTGGCCATTGCATTCTGCGCGGCACTGGTTTGCATGTCGTTAAGCTTGGCCGACAGCCAGGACATCGCCCGGGCGCGGTTCTTGTGCTGGGAACGCTCTTCCTGGCACTCCACCACGATACCGGTAGGCAAGTGGGTAATGCGGATGGCCGAGTCGGTTTTGTTGACGTGCTGACCACCGGCACCAGAGGCACGGTAAGTATCCACACGCAGGTCTGCCGGGTTGATCTCGATGGCCACCTGTTCATCAGGCTCGGGCAGTACCGCAACAGTACAGGCCGAGGTATGGATACGCCCCTGCGATTCGGTTTCCGGCACGCGCTGGACACGGTGGGCGCCCGACTCGAACTTCAGCTTGCCATAGACATGATCACCCTCGACCCGGGCGATGATCTCCTTGTAGCCGCCATGCTCACCTTCGTTTTCCGAGAGGATTTCCAGGCGCCAGCCGCGTCGCTCGGCATAACGCGAGTACATGCGAAACAGGTCGCCGGAGAAAATCGCTGCCTCGTCACCACCGGTGCCGGCACGGATCTCCAGGAACACGTTACGCCCGTCGTTGGGATCTTTCGGCAGCAGCATGCGCTGCAGCTGGTTCTCCATCTCGGCCAACTGTTCTTTGGCTTCGCGCACTTCCTCGACGGCCATTTCGCGCAGATCAGGATCGCTGTCTTTGAGCAGCGCCTGGGCGCCTGCCAGGTCGTCCTGCACTTTGCGCCACTGGGCGTAAGCCGCAGCAACGGGCTCGACCTCGGCATATTCACGGGAATAGGCACGGAAGCGAGTCTGGTCGGAAATGACTTCGGCATCCCCCAAAAGGGCGGTCAATTCCTCGAATCGGTCCTGGAGGGTGTCCAGCTTATTGAGCAGCGACGCTTTCATTGCGGGGTTTTATCCGTCGAACCCTCATTGAGGGCAAAGAGTTCCTGAGCCATGGCCAGCGCATCGAGGCGGCCTTCGGCAGAGAGCTTTTTCAGTTGCACACTGGGTGCGTGAAGCAATTTGTTGGTCAGCCCGCGAGCCAGTTGTACCAGCACCTCTTCAGCGCTATTACCGTTGGCCAGCAGCCGCTGGGCCTTTTGCAACTCTTCGTCGCGCAGGCGCTCGCTCTGTTGGCGATAGGCCTTGAGCACATCCACCGCCGCCAGCTCACGCAGGCGCTGCATGAAGTCTTCGGCGCCTACCGACACCAACTCTTCAGCCGCCTGGGCTGCGCCCTGACGACTCTTGAGGTTTTCTGCCACGACATCGTGCAGGTCGTCGACGGTATAAAGGTACACGTCGTCCAACTCGCCGACCTCGGGCTCGATGTCCCGGGGTACGGCGATATCGACCATGAAAATCGGTTTGTGGCGGCGTTGCTTCAGCGCACTCTCCACAGCGCCCTTGCCGAGGATCGGCAACTGGCTGGCCGTGGAACTGATGACGATATCGCTGTTGACCAGTTCCTGCGGAATGTCAGCCAACAACACCGCATGAGCGCCAAATTGTTCAGCCAGGGTGCTGGCCCGCTCCAGCGTGCGGTTGGCCACCACAATACGCCGAACCCCCTGCTCGTGCAGGTGCCGCGCTACCAAGGTAATGGTTTCACCAGCGCCGATCAGCAAGGCCTGACTACGGCCCAGATCGCTGAAGATCTGCTTGGCCAGGCTGACCGCCGCAAACGCCACCGACACTGGGTTTTCGCCGATGGCAGTATCTGTGCGCACCTGCTTGGCGGCACTGAAGGTCGCCTGGAACAGACGACCAAGCAGCGGGCCTATGGTGCCGGCTTCGCGCGCCACGGCGTAGGCAGACTTCATCTGCCCGAGGATCTGCGGCTCACCGAGCACCAGCGAGTCGAGCCCTGAGGCTACGCGCATCATGTGCCGAACCGCGTCGTGGTCTTCGTGGATGTAGGCACTGGCACGCAGCTCATCCAGGCTCAACTGATGATACTCAGCCAGCCAGCGCAGAATGGACTCCGCTGCCAGGTGGTCCTGCTCTATATAGAGTTCACTGCGGTTACAGGTCGAAAGGATCGCCGCCTCACGGCTGGCGGTCAGTCGGCAGAGCTGCTGCAAGGCGTCTACCAGCTGCTCTGGGGTAAACGCCACGCGCTCGCGTACGTCTACCGAGGCAGTCTTATGGTTGATACCGAGGGCAAGAAAGGCCATGCAAGATCGCTGATTATGACGAGAAGCCGATAATTGTCCTACTTCACAGGTTTCAGAACAACCACCGCTCGCTATTGTCTCTATAGTCTTCCTCTACCGAGACCTTCGCTTATGGGTTTGCCCCGGCGCTTGTGTCATGATGATCCGACCGCTGGTAAGCCGCCCAAATCCTGATTATGAATAGATCCTACGCGTTGTTCCTTGCCTTGGCCCTGCTCCAGGGCTGCCAGACCTTGGCCCCCGACTCAACGGATGCCCAGACGCCTGCGCTCGATGCTGCACAAAAGCAGCCGGAAAAGCCTGTGGTCTATGGATCATTCAGCCAGGAAACCGTGTTCAACCTGTTGAGCGCTGAACTGGCCGGCCAGCGCAACCGCTTCGATATCGCCCTGGACAACTACGTCACCGAGGCGATCAAAACCCAGGATGCCGGCGTTTCCGAACGTGCCTACCGCATTGCCGAGTACCTGGGCGCCGATCAACCGGCCCTGGACACCGCGCTGATCTGGGCAAAGAACGACCCCGACAACCTCGACGCCCAGCGCGCTGCGGCCATCCAGCTGGCTCGCGGTGGCCGCTACGATGAGTCGATGGTCTACATGGAGAAAGTGCTCCAGGGTAAGGGCGACACCCATTTCGATTTCCTTGCCCTGTCGGCCGCCGAAACCGACCAGGACACCCGCGACGGCTTACAGAAGAGCTTCGATCGACTGCTGAAGAAGTACCCGAACAACAACCAGCTGGTGTTCGGCAAAGCGCTGCTCCTGCAGCAGGATGGCGATGCCAACGCCGCGTTGACGCTACTGGAACAGCATCCGCCTGAAGAAGGCGAAATTGCCCCGGTGCTGTTGCGCGCTCGCTTGTTGCAAAGCGTCGGCCGCGGCGAAGAAGCCCTGCCCCTATTACAGAAAACCATCCGCCAGAACCCGGACGACAAGCGCCTGCGCTTGACCTACGCCCGCACCCTGGTGGAGCAAGATCGTCTCGACGAGGCCAAAATCGAGTTTTCCACCTTGCTTGAGCAGTACCCGGATGACGACGAACTGCGTTATTCCCTGGCGCTGATCTGCCTGGAAACCAAGAACTGGGACGAAGCGACCGGTTACCTGCAGGAACTCATCGAGCGTGACAGCCACGTCGACGCCGCGCACCTGAACCTGGGCCGCATTCTTGAAGAACGCAACCAGCCACAGGCAGCCCTGGAGGAATACGCCCTGGTCGGCCCGGGCAATGAATACCTGCCTGCACAATTGCGCCAGGCCGATATCCTCGTTGCCAATGGCCGCAGCGCCGAAGCCTCCCGGCGCCTGGCGCTGGCCCGCGACACTCAGCCCGACTACGCCATTCAGCTGTACCTGATCGAAGCCGAAGCGCTGAGCAACAACGATAAAGATGCGCAAGCCCTGCAAGTGCTGGAGCAGGCCCTCAAGCAATACCCCGACGACAACAACCTGCTGTACACCCGTGCCATGCTTGCCGAAAAGCGCAATGACCTGGCCCAGATGGAAAAAGATCTGCGCAGCATCATCGCCCGCGAGCCGGAAAACGCCATGGCCCTCAACGCCCTGGGCTACACCCTGGCCGACCGCACCACGCGCTATGCCGAAGCCAAGGATCTGATCGAAAGGGCTCACCAGATCAACCCCGACGACCCTGCCGTGCTCGACAGCCTGGGCTGGGTGAACTTCCGCCTGGGTAATCTCGACGAAGCTGAGCGCCTGCTGCGCCAGGCCCTGGAGCGCTTCCCCGACCATGAAGTCGCCGCTCACCTGGGCGAAGTGCTGTGGGCCAATGGCAAGCGCCGCGAGGCCCGCCAGATCTGGGCCAAGGCCATCGAAGCGCAACCTGACAGCCCCATCCTGCGCAACACCGTATTGCGCCTGACCGGATCCGAGACTCTTTAAGCCTATGTTTTTGCGCCACTGCATCACCTTCACCCTGATCGCCCTGCTTGCCGGTTGCGCCGGCTTTGGCTCCCGTGAAGCCCTTCAGGGCGAGGGCAGCCCACAACTGTGGCGGGCACACAAACAACAGTTGAGCAGCCTTGATGGCTGGCAGATCAACGGCAAAGTAGGAATCCGCGCCCCTAAAGATTCGGGCAGCGGCACGCTCTTCTGGCTGCAACGTCAGGACTACTACGATATTCGCCTGGCCGGGCCGTTGGGCCGTGGCGCTGCTCGCCTGACCGGTCGCCCGGGAGGTGTCGTGCTGGAGGTCGCCAATCAGGGCCGCTACGAGGCGAAAAACCCCGAAGCCCTGCTGGAAGAGCAACTGGGCTGGGAGTTGCCGGTTTCGCATCTGGTCTGGTGGGTCCGCGGCCTGCCGGCCCCCGACAGCAAGAGCCAACTGACCCTGGGCAGCGACAGCCGCCTGGCCAGCCTCAAGCAAGATGGCTGGGACGTACAGTACTTGAGTTATACCGAGCAGAATGGCTATTGGTTGCCGGAACGTCTGAAACTGCACGGGCAGAACATTGACGTGACCCTGGTGGTCAAAGACTGGCAGCCACGCCAGCTGGGGCACTGAGATGAGTACGTTGACCCTGCCGGCTCCAGCCAAACTCAATTTGATGCTGCATATTCTCGGCCGCCGCGCAGACGGCTACCACCTGCTGGAAACCTTGTTCCAGTTTCTCGACTACGGCGACGAGCTGTCTTTCGCCGTACGCCAAGACGGTGAAATCCGCCTGCATACCGAGATCGAAAGCGTCCCCCATGACAGCAACCTGATCGTCAAAGCCGCCCGCAAACTGCAAGCCCTGACCGGCTGCAAGCAAGGCGCCGACATCTGGTTGAAGAAAGTCTTGCCCATGGGTGGCGGCATTGGCGGCGGCAGTTCGGATGCCGCCACTACCCTGCTCGGCCTTAACCATCTGTGGCAACTGGGCTGCAGCGAAGACCAACTGGCTGAGCTGGGCTTGAGCCTGGGCGCAGACGTCCCGGTGTTCGTTCGCGGCCATGCGGCATTTGCCGAGGGCGTAGGCGAAATCCTCACCCCGGCAGACCCCGAAGAACCCTGGTATGTCGTGCTGGTCCCGCAAGTATCTGTTAGTACAGCAGAAATTTTTTCGCATCCGCAGTTGACACGTGATTCTTTGCCCCTTAAGATGCGCCCCGTTCCCAAGGGAAACAGTCGAAATGACTGCCAACCGGTAGTAGAGCAGAGTTACCCAGAAGTACGTAACTCACTGAATTTGCTAAACAAATTCACTGACGCTAGGCTAACCGGAACTGGAAGTTGTGTGTTTGGGGCCTTCCCAAGCAAAGCTGAAGCTGATAAAGTTTTGGCCCTTCTTGCAGATACCCAATCAGGGTTTGTAGCAAAAGGAAGCAACATCTCGATGTTGCATCGCAAGCTGCAAAGTCTGCTCTAGGAATCGAGTACTGGGTACTCGCAGCAACAGATACAGGGGCGTCGCCAAGCGGTAAGGCAGCAGGTTTTGATCCTGCCATGCGTTGGTTCGAATCCAGCCGCCCCTGCCATTTTCCTATACTCATCCAGGTATACCCTCAGCCTTCAGGTACTGCGCGTGTCCAAGATGATGGTCTTTACGGGGAACGCTAACCCCGATCTGGCTCGGCGTGTCGTACGTCAGCTGCATATCCCTCTCGGTGACGTCTCTGTCGGTAAATTCTCCGACGGCGAAATCAGCACTGAGATCAATGAAAATGTTCGTGGTAAAGATGTTTTCATTATTCAGCCGACTTGCGCGCCAACCAACGATAATCTGATGGAACTGGTTGTGATGGCTGACGCCTTCCGCCGCTCCTCTGCGTCCCGAATCACCGCCGTGATTCCTTACTTCGGATATGCCCGCCAGGATCGCCGTCCGCGTTCGGCGCGTGTAGCTATCAGCGCCAAAGTCGTCGCTGACATGCTCACCGTCGTAGGTATCGACCGTGTTCTCACCGTCGACCTGCACGCTGACCAAATCCAGGGTTTCTTCGATATTCCGGTAGATAACATCTACGGCTCCCCCGTTCTGGTGGATGACATCGAAGACCAGCGTTTCGAGAACCTCATGATCGTGTCCCCGGACATCGGCGGCGTCGTGCGTGCACGTGCTGTTGCCAAGTCCCTGGGCGTCGATCTGGGTATCATCGACAAACGCCGTGAAAAGGCTAATCACTCCGAAGTGATGCATATCATCGGCGACGTCGAAGGACGTACCTGTATTCTCGTCGACGACATGGTCGATACCGCCGGCACCCTGTGCCACGCGGCAAAGGCCCTGAAAGAACACGGCGCTGCCAAGGTTTACGCCTACTGCACGCACCCTGTCCTGTCGGGTCGGGCGATCGAGAATATCGAGAACTCCGTGCTGGACGAACTGGTGGTTACCAATACCATCCCGTTGTCCGCAGCTGCACAAGCCTGTGACCGTATCCGTCAACTGGATATCGCACCGGTTGTCGCTGAAGCGGTTCGCCGCATCAGCAACGAAGAATCGATCAGCGCGATGTTTCGCTGAGGGTTTTACCCTCGCGAGATCACGTTGACGTAAAGCGCCCCGCCCCAACACTGGTTGTTGGGGCGGGGCTTTTTTGCCAACCCCGCTTTGGCGCTGGTCGCAAACGCCATTCGGGGCAAGGCTATTTTGGAGATGTAAAATGACTGATTTCATCCTGAACGCCCAAGCGCGTACCGACCTGGGGAAAGGTGCGAGCCGCCGCCTGCGTCGTCTCGCCTCCAGCATCCCTGCCGTTGTTTACGGTGGTGACAAAGAAGCGCAATCCCTGACCATCGTGGCCAAGGAAATCGCCAAGCTGTTCGAAAACGAAGCTGCTTTCAGCCACGTCATCGAACTGAACGTTGACGGCGTCAAGCAAAACGTCGTTGTCAAAGCGATGCAGCGTCACCCGTCGAAAGGCATCATCCTGCACGCCGACTTCGTTCGCGTTGTTGCCGGCCAGAAACTGACCGCCAAAGTACCTGTGCACTTCATCAACGAAGAAGCTCCGGTCAAGAAAGGCGGCGAAATCTCCCACGTAGTGGCCGAGATCGAAGTTTCCTGCGAAGCCAAAGACCTGCCTGAGTTCATCGAAGTCGACCTGGCTAACGCCGAAGTCGGCACCATCGTTCACCTGTCGGACCTCAAAGCTCCGAAAGGCGTCGAGTTCGTCGCTCTGGCTCACGGTAACGACCTGGCTGTTGCCAACGTTCACGCTCCGCGTGTTGCGCCTGAAGCTGCAGAAGGCGCTGCCGAGTAATCTACTCAGCACGCCGGCGTTGATCGGGTTACAGTGCCCCGCACTGTAACCCCAACTCCAAGGAAGAGCCCCTGACGTGACCGCCATCCAACTGATCGTCGGCCTGGGAAACCCTGGCCCCGAATACGAACAGACCCGGCATAACGCAGGGGCTCTTTTCGTAGAACGTATCGCTAGCGCCCAGCGTGTCAACCTGACTGCTGACCGCAAATATTTCGGCCTGACGGCTAAGTTCAGCCATCAGGGCAACGACGTTCGTCTGTTGATCCCGACCACCTACATGAACCGCAGCGGCCAGGCCGTTGCTGCCCTGGCGAATTTTTTCCGTATTCCGCCAGAAGCCATCCTGGTGGCTCACGACGAACTCGATCTACCTCCCGGCGTCGCCAAACTCAAGAAAGGCGGCGGCCATGGCGGGCATAACGGCCTGCGCGACATCATTGCGCAGCTCGGCAATAACCAAGGCTTTCACCGTCTGCGGCTTGGCATTGGCCACCCGGGTGACAGCAGTAGGGTCTCTGGCTTTGTTCTGGGCAAGGCGCCACGCGCCGAGCAGGAAAAGCTGGACGCCAGTATCGATTTTGCCCTCGGCGTGCTGCCGGACATCCTCGCCGGCGACTGGACGCGTGCGATGAGAGAGCTGCACAGCCAGAAGGCCTGACTCTTTGAAGAGGGATTAACCATGGGTTTCAATTGCGGCATCGTCGGTCTGCCCAACGTCGGCAAGTCCACCCTGTTCAACGCCTTGACCAAATCCGGCATCGCGGCAGAAAACTTCCCCTTCTGCACCATCGAGCCGAACAGCGGCATCGTGCCGATGCCTGACGCACGCCTGGACGCCCTGGCGGCCATCGTCAAGCCGAACCGCGTATTGCCGACCACCATGGAATTCGTCGACATCGCAGGCCTGGTCGCCGGTGCCTCCAAGGGTGAAGGCCTGGGCAACAAGTTCCTGGCCAACATCCGCGAAACCGACGCCATTGCCCATGTGGTGCGTTGCTTCGAAGACGAGAACGTCATTCACGTCTCCAACAGCGTCGACCCCAAGCGTGACATCGAGATCATCGACCTGGAACTGATCTTCGCTGACCTCGACAGCTGCGAAAAGCAACTGCAGAAGGTTGCGCGTAATGCCAAGGGCGGTGACAAGGATGCGCTGGCACAGAAAGCCATCCTGGAAAAACTGATCCCGCACTTCACCGAAGGCAAGCCTGCGCGCAGCCTGATGAAGAACATGGCAGACGACGAGAAGGCGCTGATCCGCGGCTTCCACCTGCTGACCAGCAAGCCGGTGATGTACATCGCCAACGTTGCTGAAGACGGTTTCGACAACAACCCTCATCTGGACGTGGTCAAGGCCATCGCCGAAGAAGAAGGCGCTGTGGTTGTACCGGTGTGCAACAAAATCGAAGCCGAAATCGCCGAGCTCGACGACGGTGAAGAGAAGGACATGTTCCTCGAAGCCCTGGGCCTCGAAGAGCCAGGCCTGAACCGTGTGATCCGTGCCGGTTACGCGCTGCTCAACCTGCAAACCTACTTCACCGCTGGTGTGCAGGAAGTTCGCGCCTGGACTGTACGCGTTGGCGCTACCGCTCCACAGGCCGCTGGCGTGATCCACACCGACTTTGAGAAAGGCTTCATCCGCGCCGAAGTCGTCGCCTATGACGACTTCATCCAGTACAAGGGTGAAGGCGGTGCGAAAGAAGCCGGTAAATGGCGCCTGGAAGGCAAAGACTACATCGTCAAAGACGGTGATGTGATGCACTTCCGCTTCAACGTCTAACGACTGCCGTTGACGTCAAAGCCCCCGTATTCGCCTGGCGATACGGGGGCTTTTTTTGTGTTCAACTGCCTGTAGGAGCGGGCTTGCCCCGCGATAGCGGTGCGCCTGACACACCGCTATCGCGGGGCAAGCCCGCTCCTACAGAGACATCTCGAACGTTCAGGTATTGCTGCGCAGCGCCTTGCGATAGTCGCCCGGAGACTG